>CBDFJM010000006.1:0-834624 GCA_965248595.1 Dehalococcoidia bacterium | reverse complement strand
CTTTCTCTAGGCGGAGTATCTCTTTGCCACTCTGCTTGGCCATGTGTCGGTCCTCTCTATAGCCTGGTCCGTTATCTGGTGCCCAGTCCTAATCGGGTTTCCGCCGCTCCGCCAAGCCGGGATAACAGATACGAAACCAGCCAGTATATGAGCCCTACCACAATATATATCTCGAAGAAGGCACCCTCCGCTATGTCCGGCTGGCCCCCGAGGATCTTTTTCGCTTTTTCCAGTGTGTTGACGAGCGATATTGCGGCGAGTAGCGCTGTATCTTTCCATAGGGCGATGAAGCGCCCGATAATTGCCGGGATAACCGCCTTGATCGCTTGCGGCAGGATGATGAAGATGTACTTCTGCGCCGCGGAAAGACCTATCGCCTCAGACGCCTCATGCTGGCCACGCGGTATGGACTGGAGTCCGCCTCGCAAAACCTCAGCGATGTAGGCCCCGCCGAAGAAGGCAAAAACGATCATGACTCGATATACGAGGTCGATGTTGCTGAACGCTTCGCCGATAGGTCCGAACTCGTCATCGAGGAACGTGGCGAACAGTAGCCAGACGAGCAGCGGGGCAGCGCGCACGACCTCGATGTAGCCGACGGCGGAGAACCGTATAGTCCAGTACGGAGAGGTGCGGCCCAACGCCAGTCCGAGACCGATGAAGAATGAGAAGAATCCCCCCACGGCAAACACCAGCAGGTCGAGGAATGCGCTCTCCCAGTGGCTGCTGGACACCCCCAACTGGAGCAAGACGATCATCGGGATGAGCAGGACCCACGCTGCGCCGATCGCCTGAAGCAGTATCGGATTGCTTCTCCATCTGGAGAGGAGCCTGCCCGCCCAGGCTCCTCCTATCAGGACCGCAAAGAGCCCAGCGAGTAGCAGCCAAGATGTACCGAACGGGATTGCGAGTCCCAGTGAGAGCGAGTAGAGCCAGCGGGGTGCCCAGCCACGCTCCCACACCAGTTCTCTTTGGACACCGCTCACGGTTGCGGTCTGTCCCGCGGACTGTATCTCTTGGGTGTACTGTCCCTCCTGGATCTGCAGATCGGTCCCCAGGCCGAGTGTGAGAGTTATCACCGCCACCACACCGATCGCCACTATGTAGGGCCGCAATCTTCCGATCCAGACGCCATAGGTAAGGGCAACCAGAATTACCACGATGAAGAGGGATATCCATATCCGGAAGGTGTCCTCCGCAGGATAACTGCCGACGAAGAACAGCTTTCGGTTGATCGCGACGAGGCCCCAGTTGGCCTGGAACAGAACGAACCTCAGCATCAGGAATCCGGCGATACCGCCAGCCGCTATGGTGGCTAAGCTGAGGACGGAGTTACGCCATGAATTGAACAGGTTTGTCCTTGCCCTGGTCAGACAGCTGGAGACGATGGAGCGATACGCTGCAGATGTCGTCATCTGATCTGGACTTTTCGGTTTATCGTATTCATGATCAGCGAGATGATGAGGTTCGTGATGACGAAAACGAAGAATATGAACAGGTATGTCTGCAGGAGGTTCCCGGTGTTGTTGATGATCCTATTGGATATCAGGACTATCTCGCCGTAGGCTATGGCATGCGCAAGCGTCGAGTCCTTGTTGGCGTTTTGGAATTCGTTGTTCAAAGAAGGAATCATGATCCGCAGGGCCTGGGGCAGGATGATCAGCGAGAAGCGCTGGTACGTTGATAGTCCAAGAGATGCGGAGGCTTCGGTCTGGCCGTGGGGAACCGCCTGAATCGAGCCACGCACGATCTCAGCGATGTAGGCGCTGAAGTAGAGGGTGAGCGACACCAGCGCGCTCAGATAACCCAACCCGAGCAGATTGCCACCGGTATACGAGAAGAACCCGGACGCCGATTGAGTCACGTCAGGAAGAGTTAGGCGCACCGGGAAGAGCAGTGCGGCGTATGCCACCGCCCCTATGAGCACAAAGACAGCTGTTCCCCACACGTTCGGGTGCAGGCTTTCGCCCGTCCGTGCCTCTCTACGCGCACGGCTCCTCCTCACGAGCCACGCGGCCGTGGCGGCGCCGAGCAACGCCACGGGCCACAGCCACCAGAGCGAATTGGCGGCCTCGAGCCAGGGGATGGCCAGCCCGCGGTTGCTGATGTAGAGGAGACCGCTCCACCCTGAGCGCTCCTCTATCTTGGGCAGTCCCCTGGACACCGCGAAGGCGAAGAAGAACATGATCAGCAGCAGGGGCAGGTTCCTGAACAGCTCGACGTAGAGCTTGCCCAGCCGGTTGACCATGGGATTGGAGGAGAGTCGGGCCACGCCAATGGCCAGGCCCAACAGGGAGGAGAGGAGTATGGCAAAGACCACGACCGCTATAGTGTTGCCAGCGCCTTTGAGCATCCCCAGCCATCTCGGGTCGCTCGCCTCTACGTCCAAGAGATGGAAGATCGAGCTGCGGTCCGGACTGCCGTAAGGCCCGAAGAGGAACTCGAAATCGAAGAGGTTGATGGCTATGGAATAGCTGACGTAGCCCACGACGATCCCGGAAGCGGCACCGACGATTAGATTGACCGCGAGGTAGCGCGAGCGTCTCTTGAACCAGGTGTCTTTCAGGCGCTGCATCATCGCCTAACAATCACACGAGACCCAACGTATGGGCAGGGTATGCCCGCCCATACGTCCCGTCTTTGTCAGAAAGCGCTCTTAGCGCATCGGCGGGGCGTAGATCAGTCCGCCGTCCAGATAGGAGGCGTTCAACGATCCGGCACGGGTGAGTCCTACCTGCTCGAGCGTACGGCTGTAGGCCTCACCGTAGTTGCCGACCTGATCGATCACGCTCTGCATGAAGGTGCTGGCGATCTTGCCGTGTCCGATGCCCAGGTTGGTAGGAGGACCTCCGTCGAATCCCACTCCCAGGAGACGGGCCACTGTGTTGTTCGGCGGGTTCGCCGCCATCTGACCCATATTAGCCGAGGTGACCCCCTGCTCTTCGGCGATGATCATGCCATTCACTACCCAGCGCACCACGTCTTCCCACTCCGAGTCGTAGTCGCGTACACTCGGACCGAGAGGTTCTTTGGAGAGCGTCTCGGGGAGCACGATGGCGTCGGTCCCGTCGGCCTTTAGGGTGAACTGGTGACCGCCCAGCTGTGATTTATCGGAGGACCAGGCGTCACACTGATCGTTGATAAACGCTCCGCGGAGCTCCGGGTTGGCCTGGAAGGTGAGCTCAGAGTAGGTGAGCCCCTGTTCGGAGAAGAAGTCGGAGACGGCGCCCTGGGTGCTGGTGCCGTCCAGGATGCAGATAGTGGCCCCGTCGAGCTCCTTAGCGCTGGACAGTCCGGCGCTCGCCTTCACCATGATGCCGGTGCCGTCGTAGAAGGTGGTGGGCGCGAAGGCGACGTTGAGGTCGGTGTCGCGGCTGGCGGTCCAAGTGGTTGTGCGGATGAGCACGTCGATCTCTTTTGCCGCGAGCAGCTCGAAGCGGTTGGCGGAGGTGGCCTCCTTGAACTCGACCTTGCTCCTGTCTCCGAAGACAGCCGCGGCCATCCCGTGGCAGTATTCAACGTCGTTACCTTGGGCCGTGCCGTCCGGGTTGAGCACGCCGAAGCCTGGGGTGTCAGCTTTGATGCCGCAGACGAGGTGTCCTCGATCGAGGATCTCATCAAGCGTGTTCTCTCGGGCCTCTCCTTCGTTGCCTCCACACGCAGCTATGACTAGCAGCGCTACAACTACTACCATCCCAGCGGGTAAACGTACGTACTTGTCCATCTTGCCTCCTGACAACGACATCGGTTTTGGTTATTCGTCTCCTGATGGGTCACGTCCCGTAAAGTGGTGTAAGAGAGAGCGCCATCCTGTTGAACACATCTATGCCGCTGCCTTCTCTAGGTCCGCCTCGGGTAGAGCTTCGTCGATGGTGTAGGCCACGGGTGTCATGTAGCGTCGGCCGATGGCCCATTCGTCGTGCTGTTCGGCCAGGACAGCCCCAACCAGGCGACGCGCGGCTGGTCTATGGCCCGCTTCACCGCATGCAGAAGGTCCGCTCTCGCTGCACCTCATCAAGGGTCACCTGCTGGCTGCCCCCCAGGAGCGCCTCGGGATCGCGGCGGCTGCATCTACCACGTCGAGGTCGTCCAGGGAAGGGAAGCGCCGTCCGCCCGGCATAAGCGCTCCTGGGCTAGGGTGCTCTTCCCAGTCTGACGGGGCTCCGGTCACCACCACCGCAGGCATGACCCGGAGACGGTCCTGAAGGCTTGGCCCAACGGGACGGGGGAGTGTATCATTCGCCATAGGCACCATGATAGGCATTCACGGTATGTTTTGCAATGGTGCGTATTGCCTCAAAAGAAACTGTTACCGAAGAGCATACGTTGCCTCATTTGAGGATGTTACCAGTAGAGTCCCAGGAAGTGGTGTAACAAGAGTAGAGGGTCTGGATGAAGAGAGACCACCACGTCATCCTTAGCGGGCAAAGACGAGCCTGAGAAAGGAGGACAACGGTGGTCAAGGAAAGGATGGACCTGCTTGAGCTAATGCGCAAGAGGGGAGTCGACGGTGACGTGGACTTTCTACGAGAGGCACTGAGAGTGCTGGTCGAGGAGATCATGGAGGCTGATGTGTCATCGAGGACCGGCGCTGGGTATGGAGAACGCAACCCTGAGCGGGTGACCCAGCGCAACGGGTACCGGTCTCGAGCATGGGACACTCGCGTAGGGACCATGGAGTTGCAGATACCCAAGCTGAGGGAGGGGAGCTACTTTCCGAGCCTGCTGGAGCCACGGCGTCGCAGCGAGCGAGCTCTGCTGGCGGTGATCCAGCAGGCGTATGTGGAGGGTGTATCGACGAGGCGAGTGGATGATCTGGTCAAGGCTCTTTGGTGCGAGGGTATCTCAAAGAGCCAAGTGTCGCGTATCTGCCAGGAGCTGGACGGGGTGGTGGAGAGCTTCCTGGGTCGGCCGCTGGACGGCGGATCATATCCCTACCTGTGGCTGGACGCACTAACCCAGAAGGTCAGAGAGGCCGGTAGGATAGTCAACGTCAGCGTGGTGGTGGCGACGGCGGTCAATAGCGAGGGCAAGCGTGAGATCGTTGGGATGGACGTGGGTACCAGTGAAGACGGCGCCTTCTGGTTAGCCTTCCTGCGCTCACTGGTCGCCAGGGGCCTCGGCGGGGTGGAACTGGTGGTATCGGACGCTCATCAGGGACTGTAGGGTGTCAGCGCAATTGGACACTATTGAGGCCTAGAAAACCGAAGAGGTTGGGGGTGGTAGAGGCTCCTTCAGAGGGGTAGATTAACCCTAAGTGAAAGGAGTCATTGATGACCCAGGTAGAGGATCAGGCCAGCCAAGCTGAGGAGCGAAGCCAGGAGACACGAAGCTTCGTGCGTCAGGTCCGTGCAGCGACCCGCCGTAAGTATACCCCTGAAGAGAAGATCCGCATCGTCTTGGAGGGGTTCAGACGGGAGACTACCGTTAATGACCTGTGCCGACGGGAAGGAATCAAACCCCACTCCTACTACGCCTGGACGAAGGGGTTCATGGAAGCTGGGAAGGAGAGGTTGACTCGGGACAGTGTGCGTGATGCGACCCGGCAAGAGATAGAGCAGCTCAAGCGGGAGAACAGTGAACTGAAGCAGCTGGTGGGTGAGTTGTCCCTGGAGTTGCACCGCTTCAAAAAAACAGCTCTGCCGCCCCTACACGACAACGGCACCGTCGCATGAGCGTAGTGGAACAATCGAAGGTCGTGGCTGAGGTGGAGCGACATGGTAGAGGGAAGAACAGGCGACTCAGGGAGCTTGGCATTTCCAGGAGCACGTATTATTGGTGGAGGTGGAGGCACCGGCAGGGTAGTTGGGAGGGTACGGAAGGAACTGAGAGGCCCTGGAATCGCCTGCGTCCAGAAGAGGAGGCAGTAGTGCTGGCGGCAGCCCGTGGGATGCCGACCTGGCGAAGCCGGCAGTTGGCGGCTTCGCTCACCGACCACAGAGGCCTATCGGTCTCCGCCTCCACAGTCTATCGTATTCTGAGACGGGAGGGTCTGGTGAAACGGATCGAATACCAGTTGGCAGCGAGCAAAGAGTACCAGCACAAGACCACAGGGCCCCACCAGCTGTGGGCCACCGATGCCTCCTACTTCCGTGTAGTGGGATGGGGCTACTACTACCTCGTGACGGTGATGGACGACTACTCCCGGTTCATCTTGGCCTGGAAGGTGCAACGGGACATGACGGCCAACTCCCTCATAGAGGTGGTCCAGGAAGCTGTTGACTCTACTGGTATGACTGATGTACCTCTGGAGGATCGGACCAAGCTCCTCTCAGATAATGGCTCAGGTTATGTATCGCGGGCCTTCCGCGAGTACATGCGGGTGGTGGGCATTCGCCACGTCCTGGCAGCACCCTATCACCCTCAGACCAACGGGAAGCTGGAGAGATATCACCGAACCCTGAAAGACGACATTAACCAGGTGCCATACGAGGTGGTGGAAGACCTGGAGGCGGCCATCCGGGACTTCGTCGAGTTCTACAACTACCGAAGATATCATCAGGCGCTCAGGGTTGTAACTCCGGCTGACGTGCTGGAAGGCCGTCTGGAGGCAATTCTAGCCCAGAGGAAGGAGGTACAGCGAGAGACTTTTGACCGGCGGAGGCGGTACAATCAGGAGGTCAGAGAAACCCTCAAACCAGGAGCTTCTTCACCCCAATCTCTCGGACCCAGAACTGTCCAAAACCGCTGACACCCAACAATCAGGGACTCAGGGATGCCATCGCAACTGTCTTCGGTGGGGCCAGTTGGCAGCGGTGCCGCACCCACTTCATGACCAACCTGCTCACTCGGGTCCCCAGGAGCGCTCAGCCCTGGGTGGCCACCATGGTACGCACCATCTACCAGCAGCCGCCCCCTCAGGAGGTGCATGCCCAACTCGAGCGGGTGATTGCTCAGCTCCAGGACCCGTTCCCACAGGTCGCCTCTCGACTGGACGAGGCTGGACCCGACGTCCTGGCCTTCTCCAGCTTCCCACTCGCCCACTGGAAGAAGATCTGGTCCAACAACCCCCTGGAGCGTCTCAACAAGGAGATACGGCGCCGCACCGATGTGGTGGGCATCTTCCCTAACCGCCCAGCTGTCCGTCGCCTGGTCGGCGCCGTCCTAGCTGAGCAGCACGACGAGTGGGCCGTCGGCCGTCGATACATGACACAGGAGGTAACCACCTCCAACGAAGCTCTACCCAGAGCCGAACTCGCAGAGGCAGCGGCCTAGACGATATCAACAGGATGACGTACTCTTACACCACTCTATGGGACGTGACCAATTCCAGCTCTATCCTGCCGTCCAGGTATATGTGAGTTGCCTTCAAGATAGTCTGAAGCTGGGATTTTTGCCAGCGAATATTCATCTTCTGGAAATCCTCAAGAAACGGGCCGATGGTCTTCGGCAGACGCTCGATCTGTGATTCTGAACTCCTCACGTGTTCGACCCACTGAACCAATTCCGATTCCCGGGGTTCCAGATCAGTCTTCTCCCGGCGCTTTGCATCGTTTCGTAGGTTGAACTCTCCTTCTGTAATGACTGCCCGGTCCAGACGCTCCAGGTCGTTCAGCAGACCAAACTCAAGCTCCTTGAGTCTCCTCATGGCCCTCGCCAATGCAGACATCAGAGAAGCCTCCATCTTTTTCCGTATCCATGCATTTCAAAAGAATCCCCACGCCAGATCGGGTTTCTGACAACCCTTTGGCCGTGCGGAAACTCTCAACTTTCCCAAAGGGCACAACGATCAAGTTCCCAACCTACCCATCGCCCAAGTACCTGTAATCGCAGGCGTTCAGCGCCACAACTTTGAAGTTCACCCCCTAGTCGGATAAAGTGCGCATATGTTTCAAACTTAGGGTTCTGTGACGTCATCACTCTATAAACGAGCAGATTGTCCTGTCAGATAACTCCATGATACAATCGCCGACGGCTAAGGATACACCGGAGGGGACCTACAAGCATGAATTTTTGGGGAGGAAAGCCCGCGACTGTTGCCGGTATGCTGCTCCGGGACGATTCTGACAACTTGAGCCAGGTAGAGAAGACTGACATTCTAGCTCAGTTGCCCTCCTTAGATGGGATGAATATCCTGGAGTTGGGGGCTGGCATTGGGAGATACACCTCTCATTTTGCTCGCATAGCTAGTCATGTAACCGCAGTAGACTTCGTTGAAAAATTCCTTGATCAAAATCGAAAAACGACCGCCCAATTCAGCAACATCTCGTATTACTGTGCAAATGTCATGGATTTGGCATTCGAGCCCGAATCATTTGATTTTGTATTCATGAATTGGCTTCTAATGTACCTTGACGACCGGCAAATGATATTGCTACGCGATAGGATTCGTCTGTGGACAGGAGTTGGAGGGATCGTCTTCTTTCGAGAGAGTTGCTTTACAGGCGCTTCCGGGGGACTATCCTTAAGGACAACCCAGCCCGATATCGGCCACATAGTCAATACACGCACCTCTTTGAGGATGGCTTTGGGCTACTTCGTCGAGGCAACGTCAAGGTGTACGAAGAGCGCTTCAATAACCCTTATCAGTGCTATTGGCTCTTTCAACGGGGCACATGATGAGCCCAAAGGCGTTTTTGAAGCGGTAATATTTAACGGCGTGAACTGTTCCCGTGGAACGCACTCGTACTGCTTTTGCTGAGGGATTGGACGGTCTCTTCCTGACTAGGGAGTTCGCCTTCGGTGCTTCAGGGGAAGGTTGTGCCCGAAGTCCCCGTATTGAAATGTTCGAATAGTGTACGTTCCACATGAGCAAGCCGTCAAGGTATAGGAGGTTAGCATGAGTTTGCCGCTTTCTCACATAAGGGTGGTGGAAATGGCCCAGCTCATGGCAGCGCCAATGACCGCAATGCATCTGGCGGACCAGGGAGCGGAGGTCATCAAGATCGAGTCTCCTGAGGGCGATGGCGGTCGCCAGGGTACGCCTGGTGAGACCCCTGGGATGGCTTCGCGCATCCTCGCCTATAGCCGTAACAAGCGTGCCATTGTTGTGGACTTTACGAAGCCCAACGGGCTTGAGATAGTCCGCAACCTAGTGCGCCAGGCTGATGTCCTAGTGATAAATGTGCGATTGGGAGCACGGCAGCGGCACGGCCTGACCTATGAAGATTTGGCGGCCATTAATCCCAGGTTGGTGTATGCCTCCATTACGGGCTACGGTGATGAAGGGCCGGATGCAGACCAGCCAGGCAGTGACAGCATCATACAGGCCAGGTCTGGAGACTTGATGGCTCGGCGGCCACCCGACGGCCCTCCCCCTGACACCACGGCTCTGTACCATTTTGACATGGCCACGGCTCTGATGACCTTTGGCGGGGTGATGCTGGCCCTCTATGAGAGGGAGCGGACTGGTAAAGGGCAACGGGTAGAGACTAATCTGCTGCAAAGTGCTGTGATCCTGCAGGCGATCCAGCTGACTAGAGTGAAGGGCATGGACCAGGGCCGTCCTGCCAGGTCTAACAGTTTGCCCAGCAACTACTTGTGCAGCGACGGTCGGTACGTTCATGCCACAGTCGCAGGTGCCAGGTGGGCGGCCGTTTGTAAGGCCTTGGGGCTGGCGGCCGTGGCGGAGGACCCGAGGTTTAACAGTCAAGAGAAGCGTCAACAGAACGAAGTGGCCCTTCACGATATTTTAGTCCGGCACTTCGTCACAAGGCCCGCGGCGGAATGGGATGCCATGCTCAAAGCCGAACAACAGAATGTTCCCGCGCTTAGCGAGATTGCGGACCTGTATAGTGACCCACAGGTCATAGCCAACGACATGATGATCCAGTTTGACCAACCAGGGATGGGATGGGTGCAGGCGGTGAACGCACCATTCAAGCTGTCTGAGCACCTCGATGACCGGCGGGTTCGGCGTCCCGTTCCTACCCTGGGCCAGCACACAGAGGAGGTGCTGCAGGAACTGGGCTACAGCAAGGAAAAGATAGAGGCGCTCAAGAAGGAAAAGGTGGTGACCTGAAACACTATGCCCTCCCATCTGAGCCTGTCCCAAAAGTGGTGTAGAGGGTAGCAGGTAGGAGCAGATGGCTTAAGCCGGTGGGATTTACTGAACGACTCTTGCCGGGAGAGTTGAAGGTGGCGATAGATTGGCGAAGGGTGATTGGCGGCGCAGTTGGGATCAGGAAGCGGGATGGAGATTCGGCCCGTGGGGTAGCTGGATGAAGGCGCGGGAGCGCCAGGCCCGCCAGAGGGTGCGCAGGTTGAAAGCTGTGGCCAGTACGGTCCACTCGGCTGCCACGTTAACGAGGCCGCGCAGCAGGAACCTCCGTGCCCCCTGCTGCTCTTTGATGATTCCGAAGACCGGCTCGACCAGTTGCTTTCTCAGCTTGTACGCCTCTTTAGCTGCTGAGGTGGCCATCCAGGTGCGATGACGGCGCAGCACCGCATCGTGCGGCCCTATGGCCAAGCTTCGGCCAATCTCTCTGGCCCTCGTACACACTCCGAAGGCTGGACACGCCTGGCAGACGGCACCAGAGGCCCGGTACAGTCGCAATGGGACTCCGTTCGCATGCTGTATGCGGACGAACGCGAGCGTCTGCCCCTGTGGGCACGTAAAGCTGTCGCTCTGCTCGTCATAGGTGAATCGGTCCTTGTGATACGGGTCCTTGAGGAACCGTTGTCTTGCCTCTGACACCACCACCTGCTGACCGCGACTGGAGCACTCTGCCAGGTGACTCCCGGCGAAATATCCGGCGTCGGCCAACGTCGTCTGTGATTTCGTCCCGGTCGTCTCTTCGGCCCGTTCCATCATCGGTGCCAACATGGCATTGTCATTGGCTTCGTCCACCACGTCCACGGCGGTGACCAACATGCCGGTCCCTCCCCCAGCCATCTCCACGGGTGAGACCATTGCCTGGGCGTTGTAGCCAGCCACAATGCCCTGCCTGCCCTTCATCAGCCGTGCCTCTCTGTCGGTCAGATTGATGCGCTTGTGGCGTTCCTGATTCGCAAGATCGTCCATTGCCTGCTTCATCTTCTCTCTCAAGACCTCCTTGTCGGCCAGATGGGCAGCAGCAGTGTCTTCTCCCGCTTCGTTCTGAGCCTCAAGGTCGGCTATTGCCCTCTCCAGACGCGCCAACAGCCCGCTCAGTCCCTCGGCATCGTAGCTCCTGTTCACTGATGCGTTCGCGACCACCTTTGTGCCATCCACCGCCTGAACCGCCAGGTCCACCAGCTTCATCGTCACCGCCGTACGAACCGTCCGCTCAAACAGCTTCCTCATGGCCTGCCTGTGTCCTTGTAGAATCGCCACAAGGTGTTGTGGTCAGGATGCTGCCACCCGGTCAGCCACAGATACGATATCTGGTCCCGGCAGGCCGCCTCCAGCTTCCGGCACGAACGTACTCCCGTCATGAAGCCGTACAACCATACGCTCAATAGCGCACGAGGGTGATAGCGAATCGCGCCGGATGGTCCAGCGGCAACAACTCGTCAAGCGTCGGCGGCAACATCCACATCTGCTCTCGGTCCATATCTCGAAGCGGCATCTCAACATCTCCTCAATTGTTGTCGCCCCGAATGTACACCTAACAACATCCCATCACCAGCCCAGACTTCTGAGACACGCTCATCTGGGAGAATCTATCCTGGTCAAGCATGGAGATCGGACCATTATGCTTCACGGAGCAACAAGGCATGGTAATATAGGGGCGCTACACCAAAAGGGTTCGTAGGCGATAATGGACGAACGTGGTAGTCCAGGTGTGGCTATGCTGTCTGGAGCAGTAAATTTGTACGGGAGGACTTTATGGACTTCGTTACTCACTATACGGAAGAGCAGGAGCTATTTCGAAAAGAGGTTAGGAGCTATTTGGAGGAGAATATCCCTTCGAATATGAGGCTCCCCGTAGACCCTGCTGACCCAACGGAGGAACAGTGGCAGTTCTGGCGAGGTATGAACCGTAAACTGGGGGCCAAGGGCTGGCTTCATCCCACCTACCCCAAAGAGTACGGTGGAGGGGGCCTCAAGGCTGAGCACGAGACTATAATCTTGGAAGAATTCCAACGTGCTGGTGTGGCCCGGGGAGGCAATAGTGGGGTAACGTCCCCTTTGTTCGTCTGGGGTACAGAGGAGCAGAAGCAGAAGTTCCTGGCGCCTCTGGTGAAGGGAGAGATGATTGCCTGGGAGAAGCTCACCGAGCCACATTCAGGCGCTGACTTGGCCAGTTATGAGAGCAAGGCTGTAAGAGACGGCGATTCATGGATTCTTAACGGTTCGGCAGTATTCCCTGGAGGCCATGAAACCGAACCCAGTTGGTACTTTGGCCCGATGTTGACCGACCCACAGGCTCCTCGGCACAGGAACCTTGGGTTCTTCATGATACCGTATCCAGCACCAGGGATGACTATCCAATGGATGAATTTAGTCCATGGCCAGGACAAGTTTAATCGCAAGGTTTTCCTCTACATGGACGATGTACGAGTACCAGCGGATCATCTTATTGGAGATGATCACAACGGATGGCAGGTTGCCAACACTGTGCTAGAGCAAATCCACGGTGGCCGGGGAAGGGCTTTCTTCAGGGACGAAATCGGTGATTCCATTGTGAGCTACTTGCAACAGAATAGGGGGCAAGGGAAGCATCCTGGAGGAGACCCGGTGCTCCAACAGTTGGCCATTGATGCTTTCATTGATGCGCATCTGGATGACCTGTTTCTCAGGCGGTCCTACTGGATGTACATGAACAGGAATGAGATGAGCTGGGAGGGCGCTATGAATGCGCTGTATGGGAGAAATCACAGGCTCCGTAACACCGCCACAGCTCGGGATGTGATGAAGATGTATGCTCTACTTGGAACTCATGACGCACGAACACCTCATGGTGGCATACAAGAGGTATTCCAGCGTACCAGTTTTCAAGCCCAGCACGGAGCGGGCAGCCGCAACATCGCCAAGGTGGTACTGGCCAGACGCATAGGGATCAGCCGCACTAAGGAGAGGGCAGCCCCCACGCCATCTACGATCATTCAGTCCACTACGTAATAGCGTAGCGGACTCGGCGTTCTCCCTAGAGCCGCCTATTGCTGGGCGGGATGAGACTAGCGATGGGGCATCTTCAGGAGTCTGGCGCTTACCCCTACAGGGCACAAGCAGACGCCCGTCCAAACGCTCTTGCACCACGACGCGGGCCCCGGCATAGCTGGGTCGGGCGAGTCCCAGGTACAGTTGCATGGTGCTCATGGCGGTGCGGCCGGCTATGAGCACAGCTTCGGCCACAGGAACGACCAACTGAGTTGCCTTGTTCCTGGAATCGCCCATGTGAACACAGCATGGACTTGATTCGGCCCGCTTGTGTCTCCACAGAGCTATGTCGCTCCCCAGTCTACCCAACAGCGGGTACACGGTGATAGCCAACGGTCTGGGACGCTGCTATAGTGGTGACTGTCACTTGTTCACACCCCCAAGGGCTTCTGAGGGGCCGATAGCATTGCGGG
Organism: Dehalococcoidia bacterium; assembly: GCA_965248595.1. GTDB lineage: Bacteria > Chloroflexota > Dehalococcoidia > Lucifugimonadales > SHYF01 > SHYF01. The sequence continues at coordinate 821,187 of CBDFJM010000006.1, read as the reverse complement.
TATCCTATTGTCAACATCTGGGCGCTGAGGCCGATGGGTCAAGCTACTCGCCCCGACCAGCGGCTAAACGGGATGTGAGCATCAACTCTCCTGCCCGCGAAGGTTCTTCACGGCTGAACATCAGGTAAGTGGCCCCATGCGACTCCCTAGACAAGTGTCCTGCAAAGTGATCAATATCCCCAGCCACAGAAACTCATTGATAGACGCCTGAAAGTGTCAGAGCATGATTCAGCTAAAGGGTAAAAACGCCCTCATTGTTGGGGCCAAACGCATAGGGCAGGATGTGGCAATGCGCCTCTCCCAAGAGGGAGTGAACCTGGCCATTGCCTACCGGACCTCCAGGAAGGAGGCAGAGGCGCTATGTAGCAAGGTCTCCGCCCACACAGAACGTGCGTGCGTTGTCCAAGGCGATGTATCAGTGGAGAAGGACGTGAAGCGGATGATTCGCGAGTCGTCGTTAAACCTGGGAGGGATCTCTTTTCTGGTCAACCTGGCCTCTCAGTTTTCATGGGCGCCATTCAGTTCTCTGAACGAGTTGGCCTGGGACAGCGCGATGGCCGAGGCGAAAGGCAGCTACCTTCTGGCGGTGCATGCCGCACGGGCTATGATGAAAAACCCTGGGCCAACTCGCGGCCACATTATCTTCTTTGGAGATTCGGCTGCTGGAGAGCATCCTTACAGAAGCTACCTACCCTATTTGACAGCAAAGGCCGCTACCGGGTTCATGACCCGCGCCTTTGCGGTAGAGCTAGCCAGGCACAACATACTGGTGAACGCGATATGTCCAGGGCCTACCATGAGGCCCTCAGACATAAAGCAGGATACCTGGGACAGAAGTGTCATAGCCAAAACACCTCTCAGGCAAGCATCCTCCACCGATGATATTGCCGAAATGGTGGTGACGCTCCTGAAGGCCGAGACTATAACAGGCGAATGCATAAGAGTAGACGCAGGAGCTCATCTGGCTAGTGACTGAAACAAGGGACGGTGAGGTCTGATGTCCACATACAGAGTTACCCGCCAGATAGACTTCTGCTATGGCCACCGTCTGCTGAACCACAACGGCAAGTGTCGCTACCTCCACGGCCATAATGGCCGACTGGAAGTGGATGTAGAGTCAACAGTCCTGGACGACATGGGAATGGTTGTGGACTTCGGACTCGTCAACGATGTGGTGAAAGGCTGGGTGGATACCAACCTGGACCATAAGATGCTCCTCTCCATAAGCGACCCTGTGGTATCTTCCCTGGAGCAGCTTGGTGAGCCATTGTATCTGATGGATGGAAACCCCACCGCCGAGAACATCGCACGGCTCATCTTCCTCCACGCTCGCGAGCTTGGTCTGAACGTATCAGAGGTGCGGCTGTGGGAAACTCCTTCAAGCTGCGCGATTTATAGAGAAGGGGCATGATAGATATAGATAAGGTGGCCGTCCTTTCCAGCGGGGGTCTGGACAGCGCAGTCCTCATAGCCGAATATGCCAGCGGTTCCCAGGTCTTTCCCATCTACGTACAGGCGGGTCTGTCCTGGGAAGCAACGGAGCTTAGGGCGCTGCGGTCATTCGTAGCAGCTATCCGCAGCCCCAACGTGGAACAGATAACCGTCCTACAGATGCCTGCGGGCCCTCTATACAGTGACCATTGGAGCATGACAGGCCAGGGAGTGCCCAGAGCAGACGAGCCCAGCAGTAACGTCTACATCCCTGGGCGAAACATCCTGCTCATTTGCCCCACCGCCGTTTGGTGCAGCATACAGGGCATTCACAGGATAGCCATGGCGTCCCTGAACGAAAACCCATTCGCCGACGCCACTCCCGAGTTTTTCCAGAGCCTTGGCAGCGCTCTTTCCAAGGGACTGGAACATGAGATTACATTAGAATCACCGTACCTCGACCTCAGCAAAGGAGATCTCATCGCCAGGAATAGCGGCCTGCCGCTGCATTTGACACTCACCTGCATGGTCCCCATAGACGGGAGACACTGCGGCGAGTGCAACAAATGCCATGAACGTCACTCGGCGTTTGTAAAAGCCGGGATCCATGACCAAACACCATACGCCGCTGCGCCGGACTAGAGGATCAGACAGGCTGCTAAAAAAAGGGGGCTCAGATTCTTGGCCTGGCGTACCTAGCCCATACTAGCCCTGCCCGCCAGTTCTACGCGGCGAGGAGGGGGCAATGAATCCAGAAATCCAGGCATACATCTTTCATTTCGATTACCTGCGTGGCGAGGTAAAGAGGGCCATCCAGGGCATGGGTGAGGAGGAGCTTAACTGGGCCCCCTGGCCGACGATACCAACTCCCCATGTGTGCTGGTCACCCACATGGCCGGCGCCGAGATGTTCAGGCTCTGCGAGATAGTAGGAGGCATGGACACAGCAGAGACCGGGATGCTGAGTTCGTCGTCCGTGCATCTAGCGTCACTGAGTTGGAAGCCTTGCTGGATAGTACCTGGGAGGCTGCTCGTAAAGTCCTGTAGGGCCTGTCCAGCGAGGACCTGGACCAGATCAAAGTGGCGGCGCACCCGTGGGAGCCCCCAGCCAGCGCTTGCTGGAACATTCTCCACACCATCGAGCACTACGGCCTGCATCTGGGCCACCTGGGTCTTACCCGGCAGCTCTACGCGGCGAGAGAGAGGTAGCACACCCCTTGTCACCCTGAGCGCAGCGAAGGGTCTATAGCAAATGCCTTGGATTCTTCGCCTGCGGCTCAGAATGACATAAGGGTTCCCCGCCTGCCAGTTAGAGCGTATGATACAATGGCTGTTGAAGTGAGGCAGCTATGAAGAAACAGCACAAGGAAACTGCGGAGGAGTTCAAGCGCAAGCTCATGGCGAATTCGGAGTACCTGCGGTCTCTGGATGAGGATGTCAAGATCATTCTGGCGGGCGAGAAGGCTGGCCGATGGAAAACCCTGGAAGAGATTGAGGAGGAACGGAAGTCACGGCACAAGTCGAGCTAGACTGGACTGGTGGCATCACCCCTTCTCCAAATTCGCATGACCTGGACGGTGCTTGGGTCTGGCAGATATAGTCTGATCAGGTAGCGCTCGTCACGATATAGAAGGAATACGATAGGGGGCCTGTCCTCCTTGACGATAGAGTCACCACCTTCTTCATGGTCGTAGCATAGCAGCCATAGCAGTCCCCTGACGCTGTGAAACTCATCCTCGTCACAGGCGGCAAGAAACTGGTCTGGCTGGCTGCCTTCGCGGATGAGAAGCCTGGTAGGACGCTCTAAAGCTGCCAATGACTTGCTCCTGCTTGGTCACTCATCGTCTTCGTCTTCTTCCTCGTCCTCCGCCTCGTATTCATCTATGAGTTCGTCGATATCTACTACTTCTTCATCTACCATCCCTACCATTTTGTCCAGCAGGATCTCTATCAGGCTATTCCTGTACAAGTTGTTTTCGGCTGCTAAAATGTCTATGGACCGCACAAGCTGCCCATCCAAGCGGACATGAACCATCATTCGCTTTGGGAACCTTTGAACTAGTTGTGTCAAGATATATGAGATACATATGTTCCGCCTGATACAGACCAGTGATCCCTGGAAACTCCGGTTTTGACTTTGTGTTTCCTGTTCATTTATCCCCTCCCACCCTCCCCCTCGCTTCCCCCGCCTGATACAATATCCTTTAGCCCTTTTCACTCCGCGCAGCTACAGGAGCATTTGCCCTCATGCCTTTGGAGAACATCGTCATCAAGGGTGCCCGCGAGCACAACCTCAAGAACATAGATGTGACCATCCCTCGCAACTGCCTGGTGGTCATCACCGGAGTGTCCGGCTCTGGCAAGTCAACCCTGGCCTTTGACACCATCTACGCCGAGGGACAACGCCGTTATGTAGAGTCCCTTTCCGCCTACGCCCGCCAGTTCCTGGGCCGCATGGACAAGCCCGATGTTGACTACATTGAGGGCCTGTCGCCAGCCATCTCCATTGACCAGAAAGGCGTATCCCACAACCCACGCTCTACTGTGGGCACAGTCACCGAGGTTTACGACTACCTGCGCTTGCTATTCGCCCGGGCGGGCCGGCCCCACTGCCCCAACTGCGGCCGCCCGGTCCAAAGGCAAACCGTGCAGCAGATAGTGGACGCAGTCCAGGCCATGCCTCAGGGCCGCCGGCTGATGGTGCTGGCCCCCAAAGTGGTCCACAAGAAGGGGGAGCACAAGGAGGTGTTCGAGGAGGCAGGCAAGGCCGGGTTCGTGCGGGTCCGTCTGAACGGCCAGATACGGGAACTGTCCGAGAGCTTCGCCCTGGATAGGCGGAAGTGGCACACCATAGAGATAGTGGTGGACCGCCTGGTCATCGGCGACGGGGCCGAGACCTCCCGCGTATCCGACTCCGTGGAAACGGCCTTAAAGCAAGGCACAGGCGTGGTGACAATCCTGGACGCCGACACCGACCAGGAGGAACTGTTCTCCGAACAGTTCGCCTGCGTCCACTGCGGCGTCAGCCTGGGAGAGATCGAGCCGCGCACCTTCAGCTTCAACTCCCCGCACGGCGCTTGCCCCAACTGCACCGGCCTGGGGTTCCGGCTGGAGATAGACCCGGATTTGGTGGTGCCCAACCGTGACCTATCCCTGGCCCAGGGTGCCATCCAGCCCTGGACCCGCGCCGGCTCCTCCGCTCCATGGTATACCAGCCTCCTCGACTCCCTGTCCCGCGCACACAGCTTCTCCACCCGCGTGCCGGCAAAGAGTCTGAGTCCGGATGTCCTGAACCTCGTTCTTTACGGCAACCAGGGCAGCACCATCGAGATGAAGCACACCACCCACAGCGGGCGCGTCTACTCCTGGGAAACCACCTTTGAAGGGGTGATCCCTAATCTAATGAGACGGTACCGCGAGACCTCCTCCGACTACATCCGCCACGAGATCGAGAGGTACATGGCCAGCCGCCCGTGCCTCTCCTGCCAGGGGAAACGGCTGAAGCCGGAGTCCCTGGCCGTCACCGTTGGCGGCAAGAACATCATGGAGGTGACCACCCAGTCCGTTGGGCAGGCGTGGGAGTGGACGCGCTCCGTGGGTGACGAGGACGGTGCGAGTCCGCCCGCGGCGGAGCCATTGACGCCGCGAGAGCACGCCATCGCCCGCCTGATACTGAAGGAGATACAGTCGCGTCTGAAGTTCCTGGTGGACATAGGCCTAGACTACGTAACCCTGGCCCGCACCGCCTCCACTCTGTCCGGCGGCGAGGCGCAGCGCATCCGGCTGGCCACCCAGATAGGCTCGGGCCTCATGGGCGTGCTGTACGTCTGCGATGAGCCGTCAGTGGGCCTGCATCCGGTGGACAACTCGCGCCTCATAGACACACTGAAGCGTCTGGTGGACCTGGGCAACACCGTCCTGATTGTGGAGCACGACGAGGCCATTATGCGGGCCGCTGACCACATCATTGACCTGGGCCCTGGCGCGGGGGAGCATGGCGGGTGGTTGGTGGCCGCCGGTAGTATGGACGACGTCTGTGCCAGCGAAGAGTCGGTAACGGGTGCGTATCTCAGCGGTCGTCGGGAGATACCCATGCCAGCAAAGCGCCGCCGCGGAAAGAGCAAATCCCTGGTCGTGCGGGGCGCTCGCGAGAACAACCTCAAGAACATTGATGTGGCGATACCCCTGGGCAAGCTGGTGTGCGTCACGGGGGTCTCAGGCTCCGGAAAGTCCACCCTCATCTACGAGGTGCTATACAAGAAGCTGGCTCAGACGCTATATGGTGCCAAAGAGCGCCCCGGCGCTTGCGACGGCGTGGATGGCTACGACCTCATAGACAAGGTGGTAAACATAGACCAGTCGCCCATAGGGCGCACGCCTCGTAGCAACCCCGCCACATACGTCGGAGTCTTTACGCCCATCCGGGAGATGTTCGCAGCGGTGCCCGAAGCCAGGGTTCGCGGGTACACTCCAGGCAGGTTCTCCTTCAATGTCAAAGGAGGCCGCTGCGAGGCCTGTACCGGCGGAGGGTACATCGAAATCGAGATGCAGTTCCTCCCCAATGTCACCGTTGCCTGCGAGGTTTGCCACGGACAGAGGTACAACCGCGAGGCCTTGGAGATACGGTTCAAAGACAGGACCATAGCGGAAGTCCTGAACATGACCGTGGCTGAGGCGCTTGAGTTCTTCTGGAACTTCCCGAAGGTGCGCTCCAAGCTGGAGACCATGCGGGACGTGGGCTTGGGCTACATCCGCCTGGGGCAGCCAGCCACCACGCTGTCCGGCGGCGAGGCCCAGCGGGTCAAGCTGTCCACGGAGCTGTCGCGCCGGGCCACGGGTAAGACACTGTATATGCTGGACGAGCCTACCACCGGCCTCTCATTCTCCGACTGCGCCGCTCTTCTGGGTGTGCTGCACCGCCTGGTGGACGCCGGCAACACCGTTGTGCTCATCGAACACCACCTGGACCTCATCAAGAACGCCGACTATGTCATAGACCTGGGCCCCGGCGCTGGCGAGAAGGGCGGATACGTGATTGCCAAGGGCACGCCAGAGCAGGTGGCCGAAGTCGCCCACTCCTACACCGGCCAGTACATGAAGCGGGTGCTGGAGAAGGCCGGGCTTGCTGTAGAGGCGACGCTCTTACGGCATGGCTCATAGGCGTCTGCATTCGCTTGGGTATTCCATGCGCCCCAAGAGGGACTCGCACGTTGGCGGGAGCAAGTGGTAGAATCGTGCTGTCCAATAGGCCGCCTTTTGCACCAAGCCTTTGGACTATGGTCAGCCAAAACACTCTCTTGGTCTACGTTATGATCCTTTGCAAACCGAAGCGCCGCGCCTTAAGCTAAGATGGGGTTTAGCGTTGCCTGCAATGCAAGAAGCTGAAATGGGAAACCCGGCATATTAAGGAGTCCTATGAAGGCCCCGACTTGGTTCCGATTGGTTAGCGCAGCTACCTTATTGGCTTCGGCATTGCTGCTTGCCGGGTGTAACCCGTTCGCAGCAGAGGCGACCTCTACCCCCACCAGAGTAATTGTTCCGTTCGTTCCACCCACCCCCACAGCGTCCCCCACGCCTGTCCCCACTTCAGAGCCTGTGGGTACACCAACGCCCGTGCCTACCCCAACGCCGCGCCCCAAACTGACCTCGGAGCAAGTCACACAGATGGTTTTTCTCCAGATTAGAGAGTGCGCTGACCAACTGACTGAAGACGGGGAAAGGGTCGAGTTGGCTCTAATCACCGACTACTCCTCACAAGAAGAGCAGTGGTCCATTGAGGTCATCAGCAGGGACGGATCCATCACTTTCGGTGAATACCGCGTCTCCGACGACGGCGAGGTAACTTCATCGGACGTGATTGCCGCACAGGTCCTTCAACCCGACATAACCTGCGCGGCGCCAGCCTCCAGCTTGACTCAGGGTCCGGTCCCACCCAAGATACTTATCCCTTCTACACCTACTCCAACCCCAGCACTGGTTTTCGGCTCCAAGGAAGAGGCGGAGGTCGGCGTATGGCTTGCGGGCTACAACTGCTATGGCGTATTTCCAGAGGCAGAAAGTTTCATAGGCTACCCCTACGGCGCCGGAAAGTGGGTTGTAGAGGGCAAATCCTCAACCACACACTATGGCTTATGGGAGGTAGGCAGCATCACTGGTAGTATCACGCCTCTGGACCAGATCGCCGCACAGGCTGCGGTCAAGTGCAGTCTACCCGCCCCAGCCTCCTTCCCCGCGGCGGTTACGGGAGAACAGGCGGAGCTTCGGGTCTGGATCGCCATATACGACTGCATTGCCCCAAAGCCAAAACGCACCAGTTTCAAGGTGTATGTGGACAATCCACAACGCTGGCTGGTGGAAGGCAAGGAGGATATTACTGTTGAGGTAGAGGTGGAGAGGGTTGTTGGAGGTGTAACCGAGAGGTTCACAGAGACGAGAACCGTGACATCCTACTACGGCCTTTGGACAGTAGACGCTACCAGCGTCACCATAGCACCCTGGGACCTCCTTGCCCGGGCAACGGCGGGCAAGACATGCTACCGTACGCCATGAAGCGAATGGCGGAGAGGGCGTGGCAGGCCAATCCGGCTGCGCCGCAAGCGGAGTGACATCGGGCTGCAATGTAGCCAGGCCAGGGTAAAGGGTTATTGCATACCAACCCCCCGACTTAAGTAGGTAGGTTGGCTAACTAGGCTCCGTTCATGGTGAGCTCATGGAACCACTCGAGGGCCAACCAAAGGGAATTCGACAGGAGTAGCCCATGATCACATCCCACAACCACTCAGCCTTCACCGTGAGCGACCTGGAGCGCTCCGTCTCCTTCTATTGTGACGTCATAGGCTTCACTGTAGACACCACGCTTGAGGCACAAGGGCCTGCCATCCAGCAGATCACGGGCTTCCCTGATGCACATCTGAAGATAGCGCACCTGCTCCTGGGCAGCTTCCGCCTGGAGCTGATCCAGTATCTGGCACCCCAGGGCCGTCCCGTAGACACATCCACATGCAACCCGGGCACCGCTCACATAGCCTTCTACGCCGATGACGTGGACAGGACGTATCTGGAGCTTCAGGGCAAGGGTGTGCGATTTAGAGGAGAGCCCGTATCGGGAGCGGCGGGACGGGCCCGCGTGGCCTACTTCCTGGACCCCGATGGCATCACCCTGGAGCTTAGCCAGGCGCCGGGGTAGAATAGCAGCGGCCCGGCTGTCTCGCAGGCGACCCATTCCACATCTATTGGAGCAAACAAGTTGACTCAACAACCCGGCCTGAGTCCCTTCTCGCCAGGCTCTTTCGCGGAGGTGCTGGGTATAGAAGAGGTGGAGACTGGGGAGGGATGGGCGCGCCTGCGGATGCCCATACGGGCGCACCACATGCAGTCCAACAACGCTGTTCACGGGGGCGTCATCATGACACTGGCGGACACTGCCTTCTGGCGCGCCGTGGCCACCCTTCTCTCTGCCACTCAGATGGCGGCAACCTCGGAACTGAAGGTGAACTTCCTCCGGCCGGCCCGGGGTGGTTTCCTGGTAGCCGTAAGCCGTGTGATCCACAATGGCAGCCGGCTGATGGTGGGAGAGGCCGATGTAACCGATGGCGAGGGCAACCTGGTCGCCAAGGCCCTAGGCACCTACGTCATCCTGGAACAGCGATGAGGCTGACCGATATGAACGCAGAACCTCTGATCCTGGGAGTGGATAGCGGCGGCACAAAGGTTGAGGCGGCCCTAGTGGATGCCCGGGGCAAGGTCGTGATCTCCAGCCGCCGTCCTGCCGGAGTCCAGACGACGCCTGCGCAGCTTGTGGCCGACCTGACGGCTTGGGTGGCCGAACTGCGACGAGGGGAATTTGGCAGGCGCGTCATAGCCCTGGGGCTGGGCGTGGCTGGACAGGTTGACCAGGCCACGGGAACGGTGCGCCACTCTCCCAACCTGCCTGGATGGATCAACGCACCTATCCAGGAGATGCTGGAACGTGCCATCCAGGTGCCCACCTTTGTCATCAACGACGTTCAGGCCGCTACATGGGGCGAGTGGAAGCTGGAAGCCGGAGTGGGCGCGTCCGACATGGTGTGCTTCTTTGTTGGCACCGGCGTAGGAGGAGGGGTAGTGTCCGGTGGCCGTATACAATTGGGAGCCAGCGGGACCGCAGGAGAGCTGGGGCACACCGTCCTCGACTATCGCGGGCCGCCCTGTCACTGTGGCAACACCGGTTGCCTGGAGGCCCACGCCGGCGGCTGGGCCATAGCGTTGCGGGCACAGCAGGCGGTGGCGGCGGCCCCTGGGGCAGGCAGCGCTATTATGGCTTTGGCAGGAGACGCGCCGGAGGCGATATCGGCGGAGATCGTGGCTACGGCGGCGCACAGGGGAGACCCTCTGGCGCAGCGACTGGTGGCGGAGGTAGGCGAGGCCTTGGGAGCGGGCGTGGCCTCGGCGGTGAACGCCTTCAACCCACACCTGGTAGTCCTGGGCGGAGGTGTCATAGAAGGGCTTCCTGAGCTTATTGACATGACAAGAGATGGCGTCCGGCGGCACGCTTTGCCCTCAGCACGAGATTCCGTGGAAATCGTGAAGGCGCGACTTGGAAACCACGCCATCGTAATAGGGGCAGCCCTCTGGGCCTGGGAGCATCTGGAGGAAACTGGCAAATGAACGAGCAACTAGGTGAGGCCCGGCAGCAGACCATTGCCACGGTCCGGTATTTCGTCCACCGAGATGTGCGCTCAGGTGACCCTGGACGCCATGCGCATCCACGGAGGGTACGGCACATCAAAGACCTGCCCCTGGAGCGGTACTACCGGGACGAGCAGCTGATGGTCATCGGCGAAGGGACAAACGAGATACAGAAGCTCGTCATTGCCAGCAGAAGGCACGCTTCCTGATCCTGGCTGTTTTCGTACGTTCGTGGTGAGCTCCGACCAAAGGTAGAGAGTCGCGACACAGTCGGACTTGTCGAACCACGGTTTAAGTTGTCATGCTGAGAGAGCCCCGACTGCGTCGGGGCGACCGAAGCATCTTGTTTGCTGTAACAAAGATACACCGTTAAGGGCAATCAAGATTCTTCGCTGCGCTCAGAATGACAGGGGCGGTTGTATACCGTTCGTGGTGAGCTTGTCGGACTATAAACGGACGGCTCAGGGCTAACGGGTTTGCTCTTCCATGGCCTTGACCTTGCTCAGCCGGCGCAGGTACTTCTCGTGAGAAGAAAACTTGGCCGCAAGGAATGCCGCTACCAACTCCCGGGCCACCTCCCCACCGACCACCCTGGCCCCCAGGCAAAGCACGTTCATGTCGTCGTGCTCCACCCCCTGGTGGGCGGAATAGGTATCGTGGCACGTGGCGGCCCGAACACCCCGTACCTTGTTGGCAGCTATGCTAGCCCCCGCACCACTGCCACAGACGATGATGCCTCGCTCCGCCTGCCCCGCGGCCACGGCCTGGGCCACGGCCTGGGCGAAGTCAGGATAGTCGTCGGCTGGGTCAAGGGTGTGTGCTCCCAGGTCCTGCACCTGGTGGCCCGCGTCCCGTATGTGGGCTAACAGCTCTGCTTTGAGGGGGAATCCTCCATGGTCGGCGCCTATGGCCACGCGCATACTGCTTTCTCCCATTGTCCTGCTAGACTGCCCCTGCATTCTGTACAAAAACGGACGGCGAGTCAACTGCCCCTCAGAGGCCGAGTGCACAAGTTCATCCCACATTGACGATGCTCATGGCTTACGCTACGCTGGGCACAGGTGTCAAGGCGGTTTTCATCTGTGGTCCTGACTATGCCTAATGTTTTGTGAGAGAGAAATGGAATGTCGTGCTGTGGTTTTCGATCTTTTCGGGACCCTGATTGAAAGTCCACCTATGGCATATATTGAAGCTACCATTTCCAGCATGTCCGCAGAGTTGCAGGTGGACCACGAAAGTTTCAGACGGTTATGGTTCGAGACGAACGATTTGCGGCTGTCTGGGAGTTTCCCCAGTGTCGCGGTGAACGTGGAACATATCTGTCATCAACTGGGATTTCATCCCTCCACTAGCCAGGTTTCACGAGCAGCAGACTTGGTGGCCGCTTATTCGAGACGCTGTCTGAAACGAGTCCATCCTGGGGCTAGGGATACTCTTTCCAAGTTGCGGCAACGTGGACTTAGACTCGGGTTGATTTCCGATGCCACCTATGAAGTCCCAAAAGCCTGGCCAGGAACCCCGTTCGCGGAGCTCATCCAGGAGCCTGTCTTTTCCTGTGAAGTAAAGCTAAAGAAGCCTGACCCCAGGATCTACCAGATGGCAGCGGAACGTCTGCGCGTCACTCCCAGCGAGTGCGTCTACGTTGGCGACGGAGGCAGCAACGAGCTGTCAGGTGCGGCTGAAGCCGGGATGTTGCCCATTCTCCTGGCAGCGCCGGGGCAAACAGACCCGGCCTACGTCTATCGGCCTGGCGCACAAGCCTGGCAAGGACAGGTGGTCAATTCGCTCAGTGAACTGCTAAGCGAGATCAGTTGAACTCTCCTTCGAAATCTCGTCAGCTTTGCGCTTTCTTCAGAGGTCATACTCACAAGGAGGGCTAACCATGAAAGGTGTCACAGCCATCGCCAACGTGTTGAAAATGGAAGGGGTGGAGTACCTCTTCTGCTTTCCGTCCAACCCTATCATTGAGGCTGCCGCCGTGGCAGGCATCCGGCCCATACTGGCGCGCACGGAGCGCGGGGCCGTGAACATGGCCGACGGCTATTCCAGGATGGCCGGGGGAGGAAAGGTGGGCGTGGTGGCCACCCAGTACGGGCCTGGAATAGAAAACGCCTTTGGAGGAGTGGCCCACGCCTACGCCGACTCGATCCCCATTCTCCTATTGCCCACCGGCACGGAGCGGCGGCGCACCGGCGTTCACCCCACCTTCAACACCGTTCAGAACTACCAGGGTGTCACCAAGTGGGTGGAGCAGCTTAACATGGCCCGGCGCATCCCAGAGATGATGCGCCACGCCTTCGCCAATCTAAGAACAGGCCGCACTGGGCCGGTCATGCTGGAGGTGCCCACGGACGTGGCGGGCGAGGAGATAGACGAGGCAGACTTCTACTACCGACCAGTCAAGGGATCCAGGAGCGCGGGCGACCCCCAGGACGTGGCCGCCGCGGTGAAGCTGCTGCTGGCCGCCAAGGCGCCTGTGCTCCACGTGGGCCAGGGGGTGCTGGACTCCGAAGCGTGGAGCGAGTTGCGGAAGTTCGCGGAGCTGGTGCAGGCACCGGTCATGACCATCACCACGGGGAAGAGCGCTTTTCCTGAGGACCATGTCCTCTCCATAGGCAACGGCGGCTCCACAGCGACTGGAATGGTGAACCACTTCCTACGCAAGGCCGACCTGGTCTTTGGCATAGGTTCCAGCTTCTACGAGTCCCTCATGGGAACGCCCATTCCGACAGGCAAGGTGATGGTACAGTGCACCGCCGACGAGCGCGACCTGAACAACGAGCACGCCCTGGACTGCGCGGTCCTGGGCGACGTCAAGCTGGTTCTCCAGCAGCTCATCGAAGAGGTGAAGAGGCAGGCAGGCCCTGGTGGCCAGCCCAAGAACGAGGCCTTGGCCACGGAGATAAAGACGGCCAAGGAGGAGTGGCTCCGACAGTGGATGCCAAAGCTCACATCGGAGGAGGTGCCCATCAATCCGTACAGGGTTATCTGGGACCTGATGCATACAGTGGATCGGGCCATCACCATCGTCACCCATGACTCCGGCAACCCCAGGGACCAGATCACGCCGTTCTACGAGGCCACATCTCCCAAGGGGTACATCGGCTGGGGCAACTCGACGCAGCTTGGATACTCCCTGGGCATCTCCATAGGCGCGAAGCTGGCGGCCCCGGAAAAGACGGTGGTGCACCTGATGGGGGACGCAGCGATAGGCATGGTGGGGCTGGACCTGGAATCCGCGGTGCGGGCCGAGGCCCCCATCATCACCATCGTCCTCAACAACGGCCTGATGGGAGGCTACTATCAGCGAATGCCATCCGCCAGCGACCGGTACGGCAGCAACCGGCTGGGCGGCAACTACACCAAGCTTGGCGAGTCCCTGGGGCTTTTTACGGAGCGAGTGGAGCAGCCCGCCGAGATCGCCCCGGCCCTCCGGCGCGCCATTGCTGCCAACCAGCGGGGTCAGTCTGCTTTACTAGAAGTGATGACACGGGAGGAGCCTGCCCTCTCGAGGGCGGAGTGGTCTGGCCGCACGTAGGCGGGCCACCAACAGGGGCGAAGCTGACTAAACATGGCCTAACACGTTATATATAGCGAGGAACATTTAATGTAATGAATTGCCCAACAGCGTTTGCTGGTTGGGCCATCTAAGAGGAATGATTATGGCAAAGTCCCTGCCCAAGTTAGTTGCGGAGACCAAATTCTCCATGCTCCTGCTTCTCTTTGGGATGCTGGCGGCCTTAGCCTGTACCCCCAGCGAGGCGAAACTGTTGGAGGGCCTTTTACAGAATGTTGACAGCGTCTCAGGCGAGGTGACCATCCAGCTTAAGGACGGCGGTACGGTCACCGTGAACTTGCAGGACGTAGATGTAGAGGCGCTTCGTCAAGGGGCCGGGGCTGTCTCCTTGGGCACAGGAGACCCGGTGACGTTGGAGATGGACCGGAACGATGAGGTCAGAACATTGAAGGCCCACGTCACTGAGCTTGAGGGCATTATCACGGGCATAGATCCGGTTGCGAAGACGATCACCATTAACGATGGGTCCCCCCTGACGGTGGCCTCCGAGACAAAGATCGAGATCGATGACATCAATGACAAGGACGCCACATTCGACGCGCTGAGCATCGGCCAGGAGGTGGAGGTCAAACTCGATACCGAGACCGGCCGTGTCCTGAAGGTCGAAGTTGAAGATGAGGACATAGACGAAGGCGGGCTTAAAGGCACACTCATAGCCGTTGACAGCGTGGCCCAGAGCGTGACTATCCGGGCCAGGAACGGCACTGAGGCCGTGTATTTCTTCAAGCCTGACACGAAGTTAAAGCTCTCTCATGGGCGGGTCGGCATCTTCGCTGACCTCGTGCCCTTGATTGACTCGGAAGTGGAGGCCAAATACGACCAGGCGACCAACAACCTCCTGAAGCTGAAAGTGGAAAACGAAGACGGCGATGAAGGGGAGGTTGAAGGCACTCTCATAGCCGTCGACACCGTGGCCGAGAACATCACCATCCGAGCCGAGAACGGCACTGAGGACACCTATTCTGTTCGCCTCTCCACGAGACTGGAGGTTGACGATAGGAAGGGCGTGTTGGCAGACCTCGTGCCGCTGATTGGGGCTGAGGTAGAAGCCAAGTTCAACCAGTCTACAAAGGACCTCTTCAAGCTGGAAGCAGAAAATGCCATAGACGACGATGATGACGGCGATGTTGGTGATAATGATGGTGATGACGACCGTGAGGGCATGTAAACGGGTCTACCTGTACCCATTTACTATCTAACGAGAAACCAATCCTGCTATATCGTCGAGCGGTATGGCATACAGGCGCAATACTACACTCGAGCGTGTTGGTGATACCCATGAGCCAAGCGACGCTAAGAAAGAACCCCCCTCAACCTTTCTCATTTACCTAATCCGTGGTCCCTCCCTCAGTCTCAGTGCCCAATAGTACTTCAGGATCCATTGGGGCCCAGGCCGGGAGACCTTCTGAGCAATGCGTATGCCAAAAACAACCATCCAAGTGAGTGGGCGAGGAGAGGAAAGAGGTGGTCTCGTTTGTCTGAACAGCGCTGCCCGGTTTGATAAGTGGAATCGCGCTGCCGTGCGTTAGGCCGCCGCGGACTCGGCAGGCGCTCTGTCAAAGAACTGGTCCGGCGTCATTCCCCCAAGGCTCGAATGGGGCCGTCCGGCATTGTAAAACTCGAAGTACCGCCCGAGTCCAGTTCTGGCTTCCGGGACCGATTCGTAGGCTCTCAGGTACACCTCCTCGTACTTGACGCTCTTCCACAGCCGTTCGACGAACACATTATCCTTCCAGCTTCCCTTCCCGTCCATGCTGATCTGGATCCCATTGGCTTTCAGCAGGCCGGTGAAGGCGTCACTTGTGAACTGGCTTCCCTGATCTGTGTTGAATATCTCCGGCGCGCCGTGGCGTCCCAGGGATTCTTCGAGCGCCTCCACGCAGAAGTCTGTGTCCATTGTGACCGATACCCGCCAGGCCAGCACCTTGCGGCTATGCCAGTCCATCACTGCGGCTAGGTACACGAACCCCCTGGCCATCGGAATGTACGTGATATCCATTGCCCACACCTGGTTGGGCCTGCTCACCTCAAGCCCGCGCAGCAGGTACGGATACACCGTATGGCCGGGCCGTCGCCGGCTGGTGTTGGGCTTGCGGTACAGCGCCTTGATGCCCATACGCCGCATCAGTGTGGCGATGTGTCTACGCCCGCAGGAGAGTCCCTCCTGGCGGAGCAGGCCTCGCATCATCCTACTGCCTGCAAACGGATACTCAAGGTGCAGCTCATTGATGCGGCGCATCAGTCCGAGACCGGCTTCGCCCACCGGCCGTGGCCGGTAGTAGATGCTCCCGCGGCTGATGCCCACTGCCTTTGCCTGGAGGGCGAGAGGCAGCTTGTGATCGCGGTCGATCATCGCCTTGCGCCCGGCAATCCCGCCTTCGTGAGCGCGGCCTCTAAAAAATCGTTCTCCAACGCAAGCTCACCGATCTTAGCGTGAAGGACCTTCATATCTACCGGCTTTTCAGCCTGCCCTGTC
Source organism: Dehalococcoidia bacterium (assembly GCA_965248595.1). Classification (GTDB taxonomy): domain Bacteria; phylum Chloroflexota; class Dehalococcoidia; order Lucifugimonadales; family SHYF01; genus SHYF01. The sequence continues at coordinate 805,037 of CBDFJM010000006.1, read as the reverse complement.
CCGGCCCCAAACAACTGCGCCGCCCGATCCAGCAACTGGGTCTTCCATTGCGTGATCTGGTTCGGGTGCACATCGAACTGGCTTGCCAGCTCCGAAAGTGTCCGGTCGCCGCGCACTGCGGCAAGAGCCACCTTCGCCTTGAACTCTGCCGAGTGGTTACGGCGGGGTCGTCTGCTCATCTCTCGCTCCTGTCTCCGAGAGCACTATCATGCCCTCAATCAGGCAGCGATTCCACTTATCCCCCTGTTCAGATTTCCGGAGCCACTTCTAATTTCCCCGGCAAGCTCACTCCCTAGTATCTTTCTTTTAGATCTGATGAGGCCACTGAAAAATCTTACAATAAATGGTTCAGGCTTTCGAAAGCCGCAGTCCGTTCGGTTTACTGTTGTCGCATGTATTTTTATCAGTAGTTCGTTGTCTTTGGGAGAAGGTTTTTCTACCTCTTTGAGCTGAAGAACTTCTGGTGGTCCATATTTTGTGTATACAATCGCTTTCATGGGTATTCCTTCACTTCGCAGGTTGGGCTGTCCTCGGTTGAACTGACACCACTGTACTACCCGGAGACACTTAGCTCACCAGCCGCAGCCAGCGCCCAGGAAGCAGCGAAGACCTATTCAAGGATGAGGAACTGCTCTGCAGTAGGCATCGCTGGCTGGGCCACCATATCACCTCCACTACGCATGGAACTGAAGCGCTGCCATGCCGGCGCTTTCGGGGTTCTGGGATGGCTACTCGGACGGCTCCTTAATCCTGCGCAACCGGATGACAGCGAGCTCTCTGCCGGCGAGTCGTTGCACCCAGCCGAGCATTGGGTCGGCAGCTACCAGCTGGCCCCACTGGACAGCCCGATCTTCTCCTTCGAGGAACTCTGCCAGTGCTTGGTACCGTTCCCGGCCGAGCTGAACCTCCGCCGCCGGATGAGCATGGAGGTTAAGTATCCATGACGGGACGGCTGGACTCGCATGGTTGACATGGGCGACGATCCCGTCCTCGCCGTCTCGCAGATAACCCACGATTACCGTGCGCGGCTGGCCACTGAGTAGAGTCCCAGGAAGTGGTGTAACAAGAGTAGAGGGTCTGGATGAAGAGAGACCACCACGTCATCCTTAGCGGGCAAAGACGAGCCTGAGAAAGGAGGACAACGGTGGTCAAGGAAAGGATGGACCTGCTTGAGCTAATGCGCAAGAGGGGAGTCGACGGTGACGTGGACTTTCTACGAGAGGCACTGAGAGTGCTGGTCGAGGAGATCATGGAGGCTGATGTGTCATCGAGGACCGGCGCTGGGTATGGAGAACGCAACCCTGAGCGGGTGACCCAGCGCAACGGGTACCGGTCTCGAGCATGGGACACTCGCGTAGGGACCATGGAGTTGCAGATACCCAAGCTGAGGGAGGGGAGCTACTTTCCGAGCCTGCTGGAGCCACGGCGTCGCAGCGAGCGAGCTCTGCTGGCGGTGATCCAGCAGGCGTATGTGGAGGGTGTATCGACGAGGCGAGTGGATGATCTGGTCAAGGCTCTTTGGTGCGAGGGTATCTCAAAGAGCCAAGTGTCGCGTATCTGCCAGGAGCTGGACGGGGTGGTGGAGAGCTTCCTGGGTCGGCCGCTGGACGGCGGATCATATCCCTACCTGTGGCTGGACGCACTAACCCAGAAGGTCAGAGAGGCCGGTAGGATAGTCAACGTCAGCGTGGTGGTGGCGACGGCGGTCAATAGCGAGGGCAAGCGTGAGATCGTTGGGATGGACGTGGGTACCAGTGAAGACGGCGCCTTCTGGTTAGCCTTCCTGCGCTCACTGTCGGCCAGGGGCCTCGGCGGGGTGGAACTGGTGGTATCGGACGCTCATCAGGGACTCAGGGATGCCATCGCAACTGTCTTCGGTGGGGCCAGTTGGCAGCGGTGCCGCACCCACTTCATGACCAACCTGCTCACTCGGGTCCCCAGGAGCGCTCAGCCCTGGGTGGCCACCATGATACGCACCATCTACCAGCAGCCGTCCCCTCAGGAGGTGCATGCCCAACTCGAGCGGGTGATTGCTCAGCTCCAGGACCCGTTCCCACAGGTCGCCTCTCGACTGGACGAGGCTGGACCCGACGTCCTGGCCTTCTCCAGCTTCCCACTCGCCCACTGGAAGAAGATCTGGTCCAACAACCCCCTGGAGCGTCTCAACAAGGAGATACGGCGCCGCACCGATGTGGTGGGCATCTTCCCTAACCGCCCAGCTGTCCGTCGCCTGGTCGGCGCCGTCCTAGCTGAGCAGCACGACGAGTGGGCCGTCGGCCGTCGATACATGACACAGGAGGTAACCACCTCCAACGAAGCTCTACCCAGAGCCGAACTCGCAGAGGCAGCGGCCTAGACGATATCAACAGGATGACGTACTCTTACACCACTCTATGGGACGTGACCGATAGAAGTGGACCAGTACGATCTGATAATCATAGGCGGTGGTGCGGTAGCATTTGCCGCGGCGACCAAGGCGGCAGACCTGGGAAAGACGGCACTGATGATCAACAGCGGCCTTCCGCTGGGAGGCACGTGCGTCAATGTAGGGTGCGTTCCCAGCAAACACCTCCTCACTGTGGGTGATGAGTTGTACTAGGCCTCGTTCTCGCTTCAAGGCGTTGCAGAACGGCCACGAGCCGCAGTTCGACTTCCCAACGGCTATCAAAGAGAAGGATGAACTCGTTGGCGCGTTGCGGCAGAAGAACTACGGCAACGTCCTGGAAAACCTTGATGGCGTTGACCTTTTGAAGGCACGGGCACACTTCGTGGGCCCCAGCCAAGTGGAAGCCGCAGGCCAGGTATATAACGCGGACAAGGTTATCATCGCCACGGGATCGTCCACAAAACCACTTCCTATTCCAGGCATGGATCACGTCAAGTGGCTGAACAATATCACCGCCCTAGGTCTTAAAGAGCTTCCTGATTCCATGCTGGTTATCGGTGCTGGGCCCCTGGGCCTAGAGTTTGCCCAGATGTTCTCCCATTTTGGCACCAAGGTTACCGTTCTGGAGGTCATGGACCATATTCTACCCTCACACGAGCCAGAAATAGCGGCGGAGCTCCAGCGCAGCCTGGAGGACGAGGGCATTGAGTTTAGAGTGGGGATAACGGTGGATAACGTTGCCGAGAGGGATGGGAAGAAAGTTGTGAGCATACGCGGAGGTCAGGGAGCCCGCCGGCGAGGCTCCTTAACCACAACCACGACTGTCGAAGAGCTCTCCGCCGATCAACTGCTGCTGGCAGCAGGGGTTCAGGCCAACACCCCTGACTTGGACCTGGAGAAGGCAGGCGTAAGAACAGGGGCCAATGGCTTCATCCAGGTGAACCAGTACTACCAGACCGACAACCCCAATATATTCGCTGCGGGAGACGTGACCGGCAAGATGGCTTTGGAAACGGTGGCGGCCAAAGAGGGGTCCATGGCGGCGGAGAACGCACTCACCGTCCCTGTGCGTAGCATCAACTACGATCACGTGCCCAGCGCCGTGTTTACAAATCCCCAGGTGGCCTCTGTTGGGCTTAGTGAGGACGAAGAGATGCGGCGGTTCAACGCGTGCTCATGCCGTACCATCTACATGGACGTGGTGCCGAAGGCCGAGGCGATCAAGGAGGACCGTGGAGCATTCAAGATGGTCATCCATCCACGCAGCTCCAAGGTCCTTGGTGTGCACATTGTTTCCCCGCACGCCGCGGACCTGATTCATGAGGCAACGCTAGCCGTGAAGTTCGGCCTGACCGTAGACGACATTATCGATACCGTCCACGTCTTCCCCACACTAAGCGAGGGGATAAAGAGGGTGGCCCAGGCGTTTACCCGCGACGTGTCGGCAATGAGCTGCTGTGTAGAATGAATACGCAGCCCGTGGATTCACAGCAAGCGGCAGCGAAAGCAGCTAGCCATAGGACAAAAGGAGCATGATGCTGAAGTTCCTGAAGATTGAAATGCTACTCGCACCTATTGGGGCACTGACGCCGCTTCCCTGGTGATGAGTGCTCCCAGGCGTGCTTGGTCTGCTGGGCGCTACAGGGGCTGGGCTCGCCGTGGCACCTGCGTTGCAGGTGCTTACTTGGCCACTATTGGGCCTGAACATTTGGGTGCTCGGCCGGGGCTGGTACTTGCAGACCAGTCATGGCGGTGCGACCGTGTGGCAACGCCGTTCTCGGTTCATCCTGATCGTGTCCACCGGGATTTCCATCCTGCTTTGGGTCCTGCGATTCGCTGGCCTCCTTGGGGCAAGACCCTTCTAAAGCCAATACCCTACCCATATCACAGGGCTTGACATTGCCCTCGAATGGAACGTTTAAGATTCAGGCGAACTTAATTCAAGAGGAGTGAATATGAATCAAGAAATCGTTCTGAGAATCCCAGGCATCCATTGTGCTGGATGTACGACGAGCATAAAAAGAGTGCTTGAAGCAACACCTGGGATCAGCGCTATCGACGTGGATGCCAAGACAAAGCTGGCTAGCCTAACTTTCGACGACTCGGGGGTGAGTCTGGAGCGGATCCAGGAGTCCCTCAAGCGTATAGGCTTCAACTCTGACGAGGAGGGGTAAGCCCACGAGGCGAAGCTTATGCTGCCAGTGCTTATAACCGCTGTCTGTTGCGTCGCTCTGCCGATACTCGTGTGGACCATTGCCGTCCTTGGGCTGAGGCCCAAGCGAGCGACTTCCTCAAGAGAGAGTTAGGAGAAACCGACATGACGACCAGGCGAAACGAGAATCGTGTGGCGCGAAGCCCTGTGGGGCCTGCGATCTTCAACTAATGTCAAAGAGCCATCAGTCGGACCGTCTAAACCGGGTCGCCTCTATGGATTCTCTTAGGATTATCTCACCCGCTGTTCTATCCAGAAGACGGTGGATCGATTCAATCAGGGTCTTGTCAGGTGGCACATAGTATTGGGCCTCCACAGTCATATATGTCTGCCAGTCGGCAACAGAGTTTAGGTAGCGGAGGGTCTCGAACTCCATCTTCTGTTCGTTCACAAAAGCCCCTTCTCTACCAAGCAGAGAGAGGGCATCGGTGGCGGTCGAGATGGTCTGTACAAATTCAGCGCTGTAGTCCAGCCTACCCACCGAAGCCGAGCCTGCCCCGGTTCTAACTTCGATGGTCGTGGGTCGCGGCTGAGGGTGGACATCCAGAAGCAGCCCGTCTGGACGCAACGAACGATGAACCTTCCAAAGAGCGTCAACGACGCCCTCGGTGGGTACTCATCATATGGACCAGGAGAATACCGCGACATCGTAGTCACCCTGGGCCAGTTTGATGTTCGTGGTATCTGCAACGTGAAAGGATAGCTTGGCCTTGAGGGCGTCTCGAGTCTGTTCACGCGCTGTGGCGATGGACGACTCGTCGGGATCGAAGGCGAGCACCGAAGCCGCCACGTCTGCAAAACGCCACGTGAGGCGTCCATCACCACAGCCGATCTCCAATACATCCTTCCCAACGAAATCGATTAGCTCATGAATGACCCGCGTCTCTACTCCCTCTGGATCAATCGTTCCAATCATGCAACGTTTCCTCCACGGCAGAATAGGCCCAGGTCAACCTCGTTCGTCTTGTGGTTAATGGCGTAGCAGAAGACCGTAGGAAGTGCATCATTGACCACGAATGCTGCTACGTCTGGAGCACCGGAGGGCAAACTCTTGCGGAGACGGTCAATCGGGTGCCTGACTCGCTCGCTGGCCATCGTATCCCAGTCATCAGGGAGACGTAGACGGGCTCATTGTAACACTGGCTCGATCGGAGTCAAGTTGAACTTGTCCAAAGGCCAGGAAGGGCAATCGGTTGTGGATCGGGAGACGTTTGACCGTCTGACCTAATAGTGTTAATTACCAGGCGCAGGCACAGCTAATCCGGGCCTGAACCGCATCGCTGACCAGACCTCGTCCAGTGAAACCTGGCGGACGCCCCGCAAGCCCTTCTTCATTACGTGGCGCCATAGGATGTCACGGTTCAGATCGGTGCCCATTTGACCGGCCTTGGGGTAAGCAACGTAGGCTATCGCATCACGAAGCGCAGCATCTAAGAAAGGACCGGCGTCGGTCTCTAGCTCCGATGAGTCTTTCACGAATACCAGAACGACGTCAGCACGGTCAGCCGCGTCCACGATACTTGCTGCTTCTGGCAGATCGAATGCAAATCCTTCCGGCGCGTTCTTGACACATACTGTATTCCCATCTCTTCTGCAGCTTCTTCGCAATGATCATCACCGATCCTTCTGGGCCGGACCCTTGCTGGCCCCGGCAGCAGCCGTTGACGCTACGTCCCTTCACAAATACCGCACAAACCTGTTCTTCTCGTCCACAAGGATGACTTTGGGTTTGAGCGGCCCCTCCGCCAGTTCAAAGCCCATGATGATTATCTCTTCGCCAGGCTTTATCAGGTGGGCCGAGGCACCATTCAGCCTGATCATACCGGAGCCGCGCTCTCCTACCATTACGTAGGTCTCCAGCCGGGCACCGGAGGTGTTGCTGGCCACCAGCACCATCTGCCCCGGCCACAGGCCAGCCCTCACTATCAGGTCCTCGTCAATGGTAATGCTGCCAACATAGTTCAGGTCGGCCTCCGTCACAGTGGCCTTGTGTATCTTTGAGCATAAGACCCATCGTGTACCCAATTTATGTTTCACTCCTCACTGATTCGTTCAATTGGTATGCTCTCGCTAGCGCCGCTTCTATCTCCTCCCGCACCTCCGCGGAAGCCTCGCCACCTAGTGCTTGCTTCAGCAGGCGCTGGGCCTCCGCCTCTCCAATGCGACCCAGGGCCCATGCGGCGTGTCCTCTGACTAGTGGCTCGCCCACCATGAGCGCCTTGCCCAGGGCTGGCACGGCCCGCTGGTCGCCTATGTTCCCAAGGGCAACGCAGGCGTTCCGCTTCAGGCCCACCATTTTAGCGCGTTTGATGGGGCTGTGGCGAAACCGTGCCGAAAACTCCTGCTGAGTCATGCTGAGCAGTGGTGCCAGCTCCAGGGCAGAAAACCCCGTGCGCTTAAGAACAGGCGTGGTTGCGCCTGGAACGCCGTTGTTGACGGGGCACACCTCCTGGCATAGGTCGCAGCCAAACACCCAGTCGCCCACCAACGGCCGCAAGTGACGAGGAATGGGGCCCCGGCACTCGATGGTAAGGTACGAGATACACCGGCGCGCGTCTATTACATATGGTGCAACGATGGCCCCTGTGGGGCAGGCAGGAATGCACCGGACGCAGTCGCCGCAGCTCTTCTTCAGAGGCTCGTCAGGCTCCAATTCCAGGTCGGTAATCAGGGATCCCAGGAACACCCAGGAGCCGTGAGTGGCTGTAAGGATGTTGGTGTTCTTGCCGAACCAGCCCAGGCCGGCGCGCCGCGCCACCGCTCGCTCCAGCAGAGGGCCATCGTCCACAAACGCTCGGCTTTGCACCTGGCGTCTCGCCATCTCGGGAAGCTCTGCCGATAGGATGCGGAGCTTCTCCTTCATCACCTGGTGGTAGTCCGACCACTGAGCGTAGCGGGCGACCTTGCCGGTGAGGGCTGACGATCCTCTTTGAAGGCCGTCATGATTTGAAGAGCTAGCATCTCCACCCCCATCCTGACCTTCCCCCGTCAAGGGGGAAGGAATTGCTTCGTCTGGCGGCAGGTAGCTGAGGGCCACGGCGATGATGGACCGAGCGCCAGGAAGGAGGGATTGGGGGTCGCTGGCCTTCTGGGCACGCTCCTGGGTGAACCAGGGCATACCATCCATGAACCCACGCCGCACCCGCTCATCAGTGGCCATGCCGTCCTCTACGAAAGGCTCCGCTGAGGCGACGCGCACCAAGTCGAAGCCAAGGGCTAGGGCACGGTTCACCACGCGCTCCTTCAAGGACACTGCTACCTGTGTGAATGCCAAGGCCAATCCTCGCTGCCCAATGGTGTTTGTCATTATCCGCCAACGTTCCAGTGAAGGCAAAATCAGTCGATACCTACAGCGATTGTCGCCCCGCGAACCCGGTGTCCACCTCGTGCCAGAAGTCTATGCGCTCCTCCCCTGCGAGCCAGCACAGGTACACCTCCCGGCCTTCCCGAAGCGACGGGAAGTCCGCCAGCCCGCGGTCGGGGTCGCGCAATATGATGCCCAGGTCGTCTACCTCCTGGGTAAGCCGGGCCAGCCGGTCTGCAATACCCTCGGTTTCCCGCCGCTTCCCCGCCAGTTCCTGGTCTACCTCGCCATGGCCATTGCCACGGCTCTGTCTGACGATGGCATCCAATTCGCGGCGGAGTCGCGCCAGTTTTCCCGTGACCTCGGTGACGCGCCGCACCTGCTCCGCCAGCCACGGAATCTGGCTGTTGGCCTCTTCCAAGGTGAAGTACCGCTTCTTTTCCAAGGACGCCTCGGCAGGGAGGGTAGCTGCAATAACAACCGGCGGGTCTGCGGGCGTTATCCGTTGACCGGCAGCTTTTGAATCAGCCCGTACTCAAATGGTATCATAGTGGGGCGATGTCGATTCACCTCCTTCTCGCGACCAACAACCAGGGCAAGGTGGTCGAGTACCTCGCCCTTCTGGATGCGCTGCCCCTGGAACTGGTAACGCCCTCCCAAGCAGGGATCATGAGCGCACCCGAAGAAACAGGAGCCACCTTTGAGGAGAACGCCTTGCTGAAGGCCAGGTACTATGCGGAGAGGAGTGGCCTACTCACTCTGGCCGACGACTCCGGGCTGGAGGTGGACGCCCTCAACGGCAGCCCCGGCGTCTACAGCGCGCGCTATGGAGGCCCCAGCGCCTCCGATGCCGACCGCGTCGGGAAGCTGCTGAAGGCGCTGGAAGGGGTGCCCTGGGAGCGGCGTACCGCCAGGTTCCGCTGCGTGGTGGCTCTGGTCTGGCCTGGGGAAGCCGAGGAGACCTTTCACGGCGCTAGGGAAGGGTATGTTTCTCTGGAGGCCAGGGGCAGCAACGGCTTTGGGTATGACCCTGTGTTCTTTCTGCCCGAACTAGGCAAGACCATGGCCGAGCTGACACAGGAGGTCAAGAACCAGTGGAGCCATCGAGCCGAGGCCGCTCACAAGGCGGTGCAGCGGCTCCAGAAAGAAACGGTTTTGGCACGCCGACCCACCGACAGCGAGGTCAGGACCCAATACCGAGGCTAGCCTATGCGTACCACAACAAACCAAGCTAATACCGACTCTCAAACACCATCGCTGGTGGACCAGTTCCGCAGGCCCATGCGTGACCTGCGCATCTCTGTGACGGACCGGTGCAACTTCCGCTGCTTCTACTGCATGCCCGCGGAGATATACGGTGAGCGGTATGAGTTCCTACCCAGGCCAGAAATCCTGACCTACGAGGAGATCACCCGGCTGGCCAGGATATTGGTGGGATTTGGTATCAGCAAGATACGGCTCACGGGCGGAGAGCCTCTGGTCCGGGCGGATCTGGCCGAACTGGTGGCCATGCTGGCCGGCATCCAGGGCGTGGAGGACCTGACCCTCACCACCAACGGGTATCTCTTGGCCCAGCAGGCGGAAGCTTTGCGGGAGGCCGGCCTTCGACGCCTGACCGTCAGCCTGGATACTCTGGACGATGCTGTCTTCCGCAAGATGAACGGGCGCAGCTTTGGCACCCAGCGCGTCCTGGAGGGCATCCGGAAGGCAGAGGAGGTAGGGTTCCAGCCCATCAAGATTAACTCTGTGGTTGTGAAGGGTGTCAACGACCACACGGTGGTGGATCTGGCCCGCTTCTGCAAGGAGCGCGGCTACATCGTGCGGTTTATCGAGTACATGGACGTGGGGAACCGCAACGGTTGGAAGCTGGACAACGTGGTCCCGTCCGAAGAGGTCATCCGCCGCATCAGCCGGGAGATGCCCTTGGAGCCGGTGGAGAAGGACTACCGGGGCGAAGTGGCGGACCGTTACAGATATGTGGACGGAACGGGAGAGGTCGGCGTCATCTCCTCGGTGACGGAGCCCTTCTGCGGCGACTGCACGCGCATGAGGCTCTCGCCCGACGGCAAAGTGTACACATGCCTCTTCGCCACCCTCGGCCACGATCTGAAAGCACCTATCCGCTCCGGCGCTACGGACGATGATTTGAAGGAGCGCATCGCGGGACTATGGCGGCTGCGGACCGACCGCTACTCCGAGGAGCGCGCTTCCATGACCGAGCCATTGCCACGCAAGGTGGAGATGTACCAGATAGGTGGATGAGGCCCACGCTTATCCAAACTTATGATTACCATCTACACTGACGGCTCCTGCTCAGGCAACCCGGGACCTGGAGGCTGGGCCGCTGTCATCCAGCAGGATGGCAACAAGCGTAACCTGGCTGGCCGCGAAGACAAAACCACGAACAACCGCATGGAACTTCTGGCGGCCATCAAGGGCCTGGAGGCCGTTCCCGACGGAGCCGAAGTTACCCTCTTCAGCGACAGCCAGTATATGGTCAACACCATGACCAGGGGCTGGAAGCGGAATGCCAACCAGGACCTGTGGGCCAGGCTTGACGCTGCGGTAGGACGCCGCCGTGTCAAGTTTGAGTGGGTTAGAGGCCACGTAGGAAACCCAGGCAACGAGGAGGCCAATGACCTGGCGACCATGCAAGCCGGGTTACCACCCGAAAAGGAGCAATCCCTCTCCCATCTGGACGCCCAGGGCCAGGCCCAGATGGTGGACGTAGGCGAGAAAAAGCCTACCGCGCGAGTGGCAGTTGCCAGAGGCACAGTGCGCATGAAGCCTGAAACTCTTCGCCTTATCCAGCAAGGCCAGATGGAGAAGGGGGACATCCTGGCCGTGGCTCGCATAGCCGGCATCATGGGTGCCAAGAAGACCTCTGAGCTGGTGCCGCTCTGTCACCCCATACCTCTTGACCAGGTGACCGTGGAGCTGGAGCCGGACGAGGCCGCCAGCGCCATCCACATCACCGCAACAGCCCGCACCACTGCCAAGACGGGTGTGGAGATGGAGGCGCTTACCGCCGTGAGCATGGCCGCACTCACAATCTACGACATGGCAAAAGCGGTAGACAGGGGCATGCGAATAGAAGCCATACGGCTCGTGAGCAAACGCGGCGGCCAGAGCGGAGACATTCTGCTGGAGCAGTAGCCAGTGACGGGGGTTGCTTTAGAAAGCAATCTACAGGTCGGCTATCCGGCGCAACTGTCCACCCGTCGACCGTTGGGATAACTCCCAGCGCAGGCAGAAGAAATGGAGGCACAAAGCCCCCTCTCCTTCCCCTCTACCGCACCAGCGGTAAGGCACAAAAACGCCTCTCATTGCCGAAGTTGCTTCGGTGCGCCTGACAGGGCGTCGGACGTATATACTCTGAGCGGAAGCCTAACCCGCGGTGGCACGCAGGTGTGACTCGATGACCTCAATGCCGTTGCGCACTGTGCTCAGTGTGCCGGCCACCTGTTGCTCCAGTTTGTACAGGGTCTCCTGGGCATACCGGTCGGCCTCGCTGCGGCGGTTGGAAGCATCGGTGTCCACCATGTCTAGAATCCGCTGCGCCTTCTGCTGGGCCTCTTCGCCAATCTGGTCGGCGCGCTTCTTCGCCTCTTTCACCAGCTCATGATCGTCCAGGCGGCTGCGGAACTCCGTTTCCGCCGAAGAGCGAATGCGCCGGGCTTCTCCTAGGGACTGGTTCAGTAGCTCTTCCCTTCTCTTCAGAATCCCCTGCGACTCCACGATGTCCTGAGGGACACCGACGCGAAGCTGGTCCACCAGCTCCAAGAGCTTATCGGGATCAATGAGGGCTTTCCTACCAAGAGGAAGTTTTTTCCCTTCCGAGGCCAGTGTCTCTAACTTATCGATAATTCCTTGAATCTCCATATGTGCCCCCTTTTATGGCCGCCGCGACCTATGCAGCTATGTGATACTTCTGCCGTAGAGCGGCGACTACGTGTTGTGGTACCAAATTGTTAATTTCGCCCCCGTACCGGGCCACCTCCTTTATTAGTGTCGAACTTACAAACTGATACTCCAAACTGGTGTATAGAAAGATGGTGTCAATATTTGGCCGAAGCCTCCGGTTCATCATCACCATGGCAGCCTCATAGTCCAGGTCTGTGATGCTGCGCAGGCCCCGTATCATGGCGGTCGCTCCCAACTCGTGGGCGAAATCCACCGTAAGTCCGCTATAGGACCTGACTTCCACGGTGGGCATGTTTTGAACACTACTCTGCAAGAAACGCATCCGCTCCTCGGTGGAGAACAGCACCGTCTTTGAGGGCGTATCGAACACACCCACAATCAGGCGGTCGAACATGGCAGACGCCCGCTCCACAACGTCCATATGCCCCATGGTGATAGGGTCAAAGGTGCCTGCGTACATTGCGAGGCCCATCTAAGTCTCCTCCATCTTGTACACAGATAGCGCCGTGTCTCCGTAGCGTCTGTGGTCTGCCCTCCTGAGCATTCCATACCTCTCAAGCGCGTCGGCCCTGCTGCTGTGCTCCATGACCACCAGCCCCCCCCTTTCCAACAAGCCAGGACAGGTCAATGCCTCCATGATACGCTCCACTCCGGACAGTTCATACGGTGGGTCCAACAACACCAGATGGTAAGGTCCATCCAGGAATGTCACCGCTTGCTCCGCCTGTGCTCGGTGGACATGCCCTTGGGCTGCGAACCCTGCCTTTTCAAGGTTCCTTGCAATGGCGCTGCATAGTCTTGAGTCACGTTCCACGAAATCAACCCTCGCCGCTCCCCGGCTTAGTGCCTCAATCCCTAAAGCTCCTGTACCTGCGAACAGGTCCAACACTACCGATTCTGATAGCTCCTGCGTCAGAATCTGAAACAGAGCGCTGCGCACCCGGTCTGATGTCGGACGCACCCGCAGGCCAGATGGCACCTCCAGGCGAAGCCCTCGGGCCACGCCTCCCGTAATACGCATACCCCTCTCTGATAGGCAGAGTCACACTCCTGTAACCACTAAACGGCTACGATGATATACACTTTTTGGACAAAGGTCAATCATTTGTTTAGAACTCGGCCAAACTTTCTTGGTATCATTACCTTCCGATACGTTGTAACGAAACTTTCGCCTACCGCCGTTCCCTTGTACCATCTCACCTGAGACCGTCACCCCTGTTTCATAACATAACGCGCCCCCCCCCACTGGCGATTATACCTAAGACACACCCAGCTAGGGCAGAGAGGTTTAGAGGAGAGGATGAACCGAGAACTGCTAGTGGTTAGAGACGTGTGAGTCTAAGACTTCTGATACAAAGGCCCTGAGGTCTCGCTCTTCCTTTGCAGTATGGGCAACCCAATATAGTTGGCCTCGCTCACTTGCAAGTATGCCAAGTACGGCAAACTCGCCTTCCACATGTGGCCCAAATTCACTAACGGTGACTCCTTCTCTTGTCTCAAAGGTCACTATGTTTTTGACCTTGACGAAATTGAAGACGGACTCGTTGAGAGATGGAAGATAGGTTATGTCACGGATACCATCGGAGTTCAGCCATACAATATTGACCACATCTTCAGAGTCTCTAATCCAGAATGCTTTGGCAGCTTCACCTGCCCCAAATGCAACGGCATCGTGCCAGCGGTTAGGGAGCTGGGTAGTTTGGTACTTCTCTAGAATCTTTTCGACTGCCCGAGTAAATGCTTTGTTGTTCATGTCAGTAACGACAGAAGTGGCTCCGGAAATCTGAACAGGGGGATAAGTGGAATCGCTGCCTGATTGAGGGCATGATAGTGCTCTCGGAGACAGGAGCGAGAGATGAGCAGACGACCCCGCCGTAACCACTCGGCAGAGTTCAAGGCGAAGGTGGCTCTTGCCGCAGTGCGCGGCGACCGGACACTTTCGGAGCTGGCAAGCCAGTTCGATGTGCACCCGAACCAGATCACGCAATGGAAGACCCAGTTGCTGGATCGGGCGGCGCAGTTGTTTGGGGCCGGGACAGGGCAGGCTGAAAAGCCGGTAGATATGAAGGTCCTTCACGCTAAGATCGGTGAGCTTGCGTTGGAGAACGATTTTTTAGAGGCCGCGCTCACGAAGGCGGGATTGCCTGGCGCAAGGCGATGATCGACCGCGATCACAAGCTGCCTCTCGCCCTCCAGGCAAAGGCAGTGGGCATCAGCCGCGGGAGCATCTACTACCGGCCACGGCCGGTGGGCGAAGCCGGTCTCGGACTGATGCGCCGCATCAATGAGCTGCACCTTGAGTATCCGTTTGCAGGCAGTAGGATGATGCGAGGCCTGCTCCGCCAGGAGGGACTCTCCTGCGGGCGTAGACACATCGCCACACTGATGCGGCGTATGGGCATTGAGGCGCTGTACCGCAAGCCCAACACCAGCCGGCGACGGCCCGGCCATACGGTGTATCCGTACCTGCTGCGCGGGCTTGAGGTGAGCAGGCCCAACCAGGTGTGGGCAATGGATATCACGTACATTCCGATGGCCAGGGGGTTCGTGTACCTAGCCGCAGTGATGGACTGGCATAGCCGCAAGGTGCTGGCCTGGCGGGTATCGGTCACAATGGACACAGACTTCTGCGTGGAGGCGCTCGAAGAATCCCTGGGACGCCACGGCGCGCCGGAGATATTCAACACAGATCAGGGAAGCCAGTTCACAAGTGACGCCTTCACCGGCCTGCTGAAAGCCAATGGGATCCAGATCAGCATGGACGGGAAGGGAAGCTGGAAGGATAATGTGTTCGTCGAACGGCTGTGGAAGAGCGTCAAGTACGAGGAGGTGTACCTGAGAGCCTACGAATCGGTCCCGGAAGCCAGAACTGGACTCGGGCGGTACTTCGAGTTTTACAATGCCGGACGGCCCCATTCGAGCCTTGGGGGAATGACGCCGGACCAGTTCTTTGACAGAGCGCCTGCCGAGTCCGCGGCGGCCTAACGCACGGCAGCGCGATTCCACTTATCAAACCGGGCAGCGCTGTTCAGACAAACGAGACCACCTCTGAGAGTCAAGATTTTCTTGAGTATGGTGGAAGCTATTCGCAATCAAGCGTCGCCCTGAAATGGCAATAGTGGATGCCCGCGCCGGGGTTCAAAGCCGTCCACGAGAAGGCCATGGGAGAAGTTCTAACAATTGTCCATGGGAGGCATCTGGGTCCCAATTCAGCTGGTTGGGAGCCGTTCTCAAGTTAAGGCACGAACAATCAAGTGCCTCGAGCATATACGACTACCTGCCACAATCCTTTCGTCGAATAGAAGCGTCTGCTAAATCCGTTAGTGCTCAGGATTGACTCTACCTCTTCAGTTGAGTGCAAGTATGGGCGAAATGAATTGCCACTGATCCGTTGGAATATTGCAAATGGTCCACTTACCACTCGCAAGGTTGCCCTTAGCCATAACATATATCGTGGATATACTACTCCATAATACTTGCCTGCCAGAGTGCTCGTTGTTCTCACAAGCGCTTGGACGTCGTGATAGCAGCAGATTACCCTGTCAAGGGTAACGATATCGGCACCCTCCAAGTCCTTCGACAGGTCTACAATATTGCCAAACTGGTAGGACACTCTATCTGCGTGACCCTGTCGTTCGGCTTCTTCTTTCGCTGCAGCAATGTACGCTGACGAAGCGTCTACCCCAACCGCGGTAGCGACCCCAGATTCTAGAAGCTCGTGTTGGATGGCACCTACTCCACCTCCCACATCCAATAGACTGAGACCTCGAACCCCCTGCTGTTTGAGAGCTTCTATCAACATCACTGTGGTGCGATCTGGGCCTTTCTTCCTATAGCTCTTTAAGTCATTTGCGGCAGTCTTCCTATCAAAGGTCTTCTCGATGCCCTGGCATTGGCAGCAATCCATGGTGGCCTCCTAACTGATCGAATACCTTGATTATCTCATATGGAACCGGTGCTTTGTGGATGCCCGCGTCAGGATCCAAAGCCGTCGAGGAGAAGACCAAAGCATTGGTTCTGACAATGGCATATTGGGGCCCCCAAACGGTAATTCTTCGAACTACACGGATGGCCATGGAGGAACTCTCCCTTGGCTGCTGGTCCATTATGCCGCATAATACCGCACCGCGACAACATGGCACGTAGTTCCGGCAAGCACGAAGAGGTGCCAGATGAAATGGGAATAGCGGAGTCGCTGCGCGGCGTAGAACGCGACGCCTACCGTGTAAGCGACACCGCCCAGTAGAAGCCAAGCCAGGCCTGACAACGGTATGAGGAGCCAGAGAGGGCGAACAGCGAGGAGAATGAGCCACCCCATGCCCAAGTACAGGACCAAGGAAAGCATCGGATATCCCGCTCTACCTAAAGCCTTGACGAGGACTCCGATCGCTGCCAATCCCCAAACGAGCACAATCAAGGTCCACCCCCAGGCACCGTGGAGAACTCCCAAGGTGAATGGCGTGTATGTGCCGGCGATGACGAGAAAGATCGCGCTGTGCTCAATGATTTGAAATACGCGCTTGGCCTTGCCGCGCGGGAATGAATGATAGAGCGTAGAGGACAGGTACAGCAGCACCATCGTCGTGACGAAGACACTCACGCCAATGATGAACGCCGTGTCGCCGCGTTCTGCCGCAGGTGAAATGAGAAACGGGATGGCGGCAAGCGTGGCTATGAGTCCCACTCCGTGGCTGATGCTGTTCGCGATTTCTTCCCCGAGGGTTTGAGCCCGTCCGGGTACTAACGGCTGTCCTCTCACGACCTCACCCCCACACGGCATAGTATCACTCAGGCGCGCCACTCGGCGTCGCTTGCATGGCATGATTCAAATCATTGTCTTTCTGGAGTTCCATTATCAAGGATTGAACTTCGCCAGGAATTACGGTTTTCACGCGGTTGAATTACGCTACTGCCACTTCCAGCCCTCTTCCCCAAGACCGGGTGGAGTGAAAACTCTCCCTGGTTCCAGCGCTGGCAACACCAGGCCCGTTATTGGTCGGCTGGTTTGTTTCTGTTATGATGGCCGCCATTCGACTTGGAAAAGGCTAACGGGCTTTGGCTACTGACCACTCTTCTGGGAATCAACCCATGGTTATACCTGACGCAAGCTCCTACCGCTGGGTTGCGGCGCTTCTTGTATTGCCGCTGCGCGTATCTGTAGGGTTGAATATTTTCGCTCCGGTACCTCTATTCCCCATAATCATGGACCACTATGACATCAGTAGGGCCATGGTGAGCCTTATGGTTGTGTCAGTATTCTTGGCGCTTACCATATTCCTGGTACCTAGTAGCACCATCATAGGCAAGCTAGGTACCCGGAGGGCATTGACAGTTAGTGGTTCACTAATGTCCGTAGGCCTCATCATGGGCCTAATGCCCAACTTCCAGGCGCAGATAATACTCAGGAGCATATTCGGAATTGGTGCGGCTATCACCATCCCTGGATCTGCTGCCGTTTTGGCCCAGTGGATGAAACCAAAAGAACGTGGCCCGCTTGCAGCTATATACCTCATGGGCGAGAGCACTGGAGTAGCCTTTGTATTTTTTGCAGGCGTCCCCTTGGCGGAGGCTCTAGGATGGCATAACGTGCTTGTCCTTTCCGCAGCGTTTGCTTTGGCAAGCACAGTTGCCTGGGCGGCCCTTGCGAAGCAAGCCCCAGCGTCCACTCGGGAATCCATATCAATCATGGAGACACTGGGAATGCTTCGGGACCGAAGAACTCTGCTACTCGCATTTGCAGGAATAGGCCCCATCGCCATGTTCATATCCCTCAGTTCCTGGCTTCCCACATACTACAATGAAGTCTTTGCGATGGACCTGAAGCAAGCCACTCGACTGACCACGATTATGCCATTAACAGGAGCGGTAATGAACGCGGTCACGGCCGTACTGCTGGCCCGTCTGACTTCGCGGAGGCCGTTGTTCCTACTCACAGGCCTAGCGGCCCCAGTCTTGGCGTTTGGCACGTTTATCTACTTCAGTATGCCTCTAATCGTGGTATCTATAATATTGTTGTCGTGTGTTTTCTGGATATTCCTGCCTACGTTGTTCACGATCCCGCTTGAGCTACCCGACGTTAGGCCGGAGAACGTGGCACTCATTCTCTCTGCGGCTCTTACCCTGGGCAACGGAGCAACAGTCGTTGCACCGTATCTGGTAGGAGCCACTACCGATGTTTTCGGTACTTACATACCTAGCTTTATTGTGCTGGCCATCCTTCCTACGACTGCCCTGGCAGCGGCCATATTCCTCCCCAAAACGGGACCGACCACAAATAAGCCGCAATGATCGTTTTCATTACCGCTTGTGGGCCGGCAAGAGATTATTTGTCCGCCACGGCAAAAAAGTGTCGGCTGACCCCTAGCAAAGTCCACTCCAATTCATCTTGACAGTCTAGCACACCTGTTCTATACTGATTGTCATATAAGGAGGCCTTGTAGCACAATATCCACGATCGGTAAAGCTGACGGGCGGTCTTCGATCCAAGGGCATACAGAGGCTGTTAGTGCTGAGGAGACTGTCCTACCCGTTTGTGTGAGGTTTCAGGGCCAGTGGGTGGACCTAATGACAGCAATAGACCACTGGGGAATAGAAATTGATTGGCAGGGCGGGCAACGCGTCAGCCGGATCCGCGATGAGTGGGTAGTGTATGGGACACTGAGCGTGGAGAAACCTCACGCTATTCTCTGACAGAATAGCTTATCCTCACTACTTGCTAATAGCGGCAAGTAAGTCCTTGCTCAGATTCCCTGACCTGCTGACTTTGACTTGCCCCATCCCCAACCATTCCGACATCTCGTTCAACCGTGGGGCCAATTTGCTAGAAACAAGACGTGAATCTTGACCCTCCTCCATATAGGCGCTCTTGACCATCAGGGTCGATTCCTGTCGATTTGCCTTGAGGTCTACCCGGGCGACCAGTTGATCACCCATCAACAGGGGCATCACGTAGTACCCGAACTGACGGACCGACTGGGGAACGTAAATCTCGATTCGATACCTGAACCCAAACAACCGCTCGGTGCGATCACGTTTCCATATCAGCGAGTCGAAAGGGGATAGTAGGGCCGATGCCTCTATGTTGGCGGATACGGCCGCCTCTGAAGGCATGTAGGCTAGTTCATTCCATCCTGCCACAGAGACTCTCACTAGCTGGCCATCCTCTTCAAGTTCGCTTATTGGCTCCCTAGCCACTTGTGGCCGAATCCGATAGTAGTCGGCAATGTCCGCGACAGTTCCTATGCCCAAGGCTTTGGCGGAAATCAGTAGCAACTCACGTATGGCCTTTTCCGGCGGGAGAATGGGGGCATTCAGGTATTTGAAAGGTATCACCCGTTCCGCCAAATCGTACACGCGGGCAAAGTTCCGACGGTCCGCTATTGCCAATCGCCCTGTGGCGAACAGCCATTCAAGTGCGATTTTCCCTTTGTTATAGCCCCACCAAGGACCCGTTCGTTGTCCCGGGTCAGCCAGATCGGACACAATAAGCGGACCGCCGTCTTCTATCTGTCTGAGAACCGACTCGATGTAGTGTGGCGCCGTGTCTAGAAGGTGGGCAACTCTGCTATTGGGTTTGGCCTCTTCCATTCGATGCTTAAACAGTGGGTAGAGTGGCATAGGAACTAGGGACGCCTCGTGACACCAGTATTCAAATAGTGACCGCCGCCGGTACACAAGGTCATCTAGCGGTTTCATCGGATACGGGCCGAGCCTTGAAAACAGCGGCATGTAGTGGGAGCGGACAACGACGTTGACCGAGTCAATCTGAATCGCACCCAATTGGCTTGCGGTTTCGCTGAGTGAGGCTAACCCTGGTTGTCGGGTCAGAGACCTGTTCCTGAAACCTTGCGCGGCCAGAACCAACTGGCGCGCGTCACGTAACGATACCTCTGCATTTGTCATGTGATTATGTGGATTCCTGCTCCTCCGCCGAAAGCTGCCCAGAACACATCCATTGAACCTTCTCACCTTTCGGTGACCCAAGGGATCTGAATCGCCTATTAGAAACATCCCAGCATCGACACAGGAAGCCTGCAGTCCTGGCGAAATACGCGTCAGGAGATCAAATAGGCTCTGTCAGGCAAAGAGTTGGACAGCACTTCGTGAATCAGCACTTTTGGTGCCCCCAAGGGGATTCGAACCCCTGTTGACGGCTTGAAGGGCCGCTGTCCTGGGCCTCTAGACGATAGGGGCATGCAATAACCAGAGATTCAGACCACCAGCACAAGAATGGGCGAGCGCACAGAACAGGCTCACGGGTAGAGCGCCAGGCCCTGTAGTCCGGTGGTCTCCGGCAGGCCGAACATCAGGTTCATGTTCTGGATGGCCTGGCCGGCGGCGCCCTTTACCAGGTTGTCCAGGCAGCTCACCACCACCAGCGTCCCGGTCTGCTCGTCCACCGTGGGGTATACCAGACAGTAGTTAGTGCCTAGCGTCTGCTTGGTCTGGGGCGGAAGCTCCGGGACTCGGACAAAAGGCTCGCCGCTGTAGAACTCACGGTACAGGTCCATGACCTTCTTCTTGGTGACACCACCATCCACCAGGGGCACGTAGCAGGTGGCCAGGATGCCCCGCGTCATTGGAATGCGATGCGGAACAAATGTGACCTTGGCGGTGGAGGCCTCCCTCAGTTCGGCCAGCTCCTGGGCTATTTCCGGCTGGTGGGCATGGCCATCCAGTCCATAGGCCATCACGTTTTCGTTCGCCTCCGCATAGAGGTCCATCGTGTTGGTGGCCAGGCCGCCGCGCCCGGCGCCGGAGATTCCAGACTTGCCGTCCACTATGAAATGGTCGCCGGCTATTCCTTCACGGACAGCCGGGGCCAAGGCCAGGATAGACGCCTCTGGATAGCAACCCGGGTTGGCGACAAGGCTGGTCCTCTTGATGGCTTCTTTGTGAACCTCGGGCAGGCCGTAGACAGCCTTGGGCAGCAGATGGGACGCTGGATGGTCTACCTTGTAGGCCAGTTTGAACCCCGCAGCGTTATGGATACGGAAGTCGGCAGCGATGTCCACGGCCTTTACGCCACTCTCCACGAAGGGCGCCAGGGCGACGGCGCTGCCACCGCTGGGCAGGGCGGAGAATACGATGTCCACGGACTCCTCAACGGACTCGGTGATAGGAAGGTCCACGTCCCACAGGTATGGCATGACCTCTGGGACTCGCTTGCCGACGGCGCTGCGGCCCGTGACGGCGACCAGCTCCGCCTCTGGATGACGCATGAGAAGGCGAACCAGCTCCGAGCCAGAGTAGCCTGTGACACCTATGATACCGACTTTCATCAATCCCGCTCCTTAACCGCGTAGCTAGAGTATAGCAGGGCAGATTGATGGGTACAACGTGACGAGATGGAACAAAGGTCTACGCCCCTGTCGACGGCGTCGTCTGCCCCAACCTCTCGCGCCCTGTGGGGCAGATGTCCGCCAGGACGCAGGAGTCGCACAGGGGGCGCTGTGACCTGCACACCCTGCGTCCGTGGGTGATGAGGTAGACGTGGAACCTGTACACGTCCTCTGGTGCCACCTTAGACTCCAGCAGGTCGTGGGCCTGGTCGGCTGTCACCCTGTCGCCGATAAGCCCCAGGCGTTTGGTTACCCGGTGTACGTGGGTGTCCACGGGCATGGCGGGCATGCCCAGGGAGAAGCACAGTACCACAGCGGCGGTCTTGGGGCCCACTCCTGGAAACGCTTTGAGCCATGCCTTGGCCTCGGCCAGGGGAAGCTCCCGCAGAAAGTCCATGTCCAGGGAGCCGCGCTCTTCCATGACCCTGTTGAGCGCCGCCTTTATTCGGGGGGCCTTCTGCTGGGCCAGGCCGCCGCTGCGAATGCAACGGGCAATTACCTCTACCTCCGCCCTTGCTACCTCCTCCAGGGAGCCGAAAGCATCAAGGAGCTGGGCAAAGGCTCTTTCCGCGTTCACATCGGACGTGTGCTGGGAAAGTATGGTAACCACCAGCTCCGACACGGGGTCCCTGCGTCGCTTCCAGTCCAACCGGCCGTATAGGGGTGCCAGCCGTGCCAGGACTTCTTGCGGGCCGGCTGGTGGCTTGGTTATCATGGAAGCGCGGTGTCTTTTGGTGGACATATCTCCATTGCGGGGAGAAACCAAAGCTGATACCTTGGTATGCGGCGGATTCTCCAGGCCGTTGGGGCATAGACACATTCAGCCGGTAGGCCAGAATCCAAGCCCTCAAGCTTCTAGACTGCCGCACTGTTTATGCTATACTCCTTGAAACCACTCGTCACCCCCCTCTAGGCTGGACTTTTCGTCATGCACGACAGTATTGCAGAGGCTTTGAAAGACCACGGTGCTAGGTACGTTGAGATACGCCTGGAGCAGACCGAAGGCACGCACCTGCGCTACCGAGGCCGCGAACTGGAAGACGTAGGCAAGACTTCTGGAATGGGCGGCAACGTCAGGGCGCTGGTAGGAGGCGGATGGGGGTTCGCCTGCTTCAACGACATCTCGCAGCTAAAAGAAAAGGTTGCCACCGCCGTCAGCCATGCCCGCCTGGTGGATGGAGGCTTCCGAACGCCTGCCATCTACTGCCGGGGAGTCTCCGTATCCGCCAAGAAGTAGTATCTACCGCCATCATGACACTGGAAGGATTTCTGGAAGAGTTGGGTCGGGATCAGGTGCACTCCAAGCACTCCCTTCTGGTACACCTGTCGTCTCTCAACGACGAAGAGATGGAGCAGTTCCGCACCTGGTGGCCATCACTGCCAGAAGAGCAGCGCCGCAAGCTCATAGAGCGGCTGGTCACGGTGGCTGAAGACAACGTTGAGATGGATTTCATAGGCGTATTCCGCTACTGCCTCAAGGACGATGACTCCAAGGTCCGCGAGCTGGCGGTGTCCGGCCTTTGGGAGTGCGATGACCATAACCTGGTAGGCCCCCTGATGACCATAGCAAAAGATGACCCTTCCGAAGAAGTCCGCATATCGGCCGTATTGGCCCTGGGCAAGTTTGGCGCCCTGGCCGAAAGCAGAAAGATATTGCAACGGGACGGGGAGCGGATCAAAGATGCCTTGCTCTCTCTGCTGGAGGACAACCGTGGAAGTATCGAGGTACGCCGCCGCGCCCTGGAAGCTGTGGCTTGCTTTGCCACTCCTCAGGTACGGGAGCTGATCCAATGGGCGTACAACAGTCCGGAGATCAAACTCCGCATTAGCGCCTTGTATGCTATGGGAAGGACAAGCGATCCCGCCTGGATGTCCACCCTTATAAAGGAGATGAGCAGTATAGAGGCAGACATGCGGTACGAAGCAGCCTCCGCATGTGGAGAGATGGGAGAAGAGGAGGCGGTGCCTTACCTGATACCCCTCATAGAAGATGAAGACTCGCAGGTCCAGGTCGCAGCCATCAAAGCCATCGGCGCTATCGGAGGTTCGTTGGCCAAGCGGGCTCTCCGGCGGTGTGTCAAGACCGGTGACGAGGCTGTCCAGGAAGCCGCCCAGGAAGCCCTCCAGCAACTGGAGGTGGAGGAAGGCACTCTAGGATTCATCTTCTAGGATCGGTCTTGATGGCCAAACTCTCGACTTAGGTCGGGGGTTTGGGTCCATGTTCTCTGCCTCTCCTGACGAACGCACGAGCCTTGCCCTGCTTGGTTGACGCCTACGTCAAGCCTTCTTTAGAATGATAGCCAGGTTTGGTTAATTACATGCCACGCAACGGAAGAATTGAACACCAGGTATCCGCTGGCGGCGTGGTCTACCGGGAAATGGAAGGCCATCTGGAGATCGTGCTGTGCGGACGTAAGTCTCCTCTTCTATGGGCCCTTCCGAAGGGTACCCCAGATCCTGGAGAGACCTTGGAGCAGACCGCGCTCCGGGAGGTGCGGGAGGAAACGGGGCTGGAAGTGGCCGTCCAGACACCTTTGGGATACATTGAATACTGGTTCTCCCGCACCCAGGACAGGGTGCGGTGCCACAAGAAGGTCCACTTTTACTTGATGGTCTCCACGGGCGGCGACACATCACTGCACGATTCAGAGTTCGACCAGGCGTGTTGGTTTGCCGATTCGGAAGCCTTCAAAGTTATGACCTACGCCAGTGAGGTTGGCATCGTCAACAAGGCGCTGCTGGCCGTTCGCGGAGGGCTTGTCGCCTCATGAGCACCAACGGCGACATCCGGGCCGGCAAAGTCGTGCTGCGCGACAAACGGCTGGAGGACGCTGCCGATGACTATGCATGGCGGGTCGACGAGGAGTTGGCCGCCCTGGACGCTGCCCCACCTCTAACACAGCCTTATCCCCAGTTCCTGCGCTCCTACCATGAGACCTTTGATTTCCCATCGCCCTGGACGCAGCGATTTGCCGTAGACACCCTAGACGGAAAGCACATTGGGAACTGCATGTGCTATGACATCAATCTGGCCTATGGCGAGGCGGAGGTAGGGATCATGATAGGGGACCGAGCCTACTGGGACAAGGGCTATGGGTCCCACACCATGGTGGGCCTAATTGACCACATGTTCACCTCAACCAGCCTTCTCCGCCTCTATCTCCACACTCTGGAATGGAACCTACGTGCCCAGCGGAGCTTTACCAAGTGCGGCTTCACCCAGATTCGGTCAGTTCGTCGCTACGGTCAGGAGTTCATCCGTATGGAGATTTCCAGAGACCGCTGGCTAGAGATACGGGAAGAAAAGATGGCGGAGCTGCGGCTAGAGCAGGCGTTGGATGGCGAAGCCCGATCACCTTAGCTACTGAGCCAGAGAACGTCTCCACACAGGCCGGAGGAATGGGGCTTGCTGGCGAACACGGCCTGTTCCTCCTGGGACCTGCGGATGGTGGTATTGTCCCCGTGGCCTGGATATACAGCGGTGTCCCCCGGCAGGACCAGCAGCTTGTCCACGATACTCCCGACGATCTGTTTCAAGTCCTGGGGCGTGGACGTGTGCCCTGGCCCTCCCGGGAACAGCGTGTCGCCAGTGAAAAGGTGGTAGCCCGTGAGGAAGCACGCCGCTCCAGGCGTGTGCCCCGGCGTGTGTATCACCTTGAGTGATACCGTTCCCGCGGTAATCGTCTGGCCCTCTTCCAGTTGAAAGTCAGGTGAAGAGGGTAGCTTGCTCGCCTCGGTGGAGTGAACGCCCACGGGAGCGCCCAGGGCGGAGCGTATCTTCTCGAACCCCAGCAGATGGTCCGTGTGAGTGTGAGTGATTAGAATGGCCTTTACAGCGGTATTCTGGGCTACCGCTATCAGCTTCTCCGGCTCGGCAGGCGTATCTATTACTATGCTTTCATTGGTCTGGGGGCAAACAACCACGTAGCCGTTGTTGCCATAGGGTCCCATAGGTATCTTATGGACCAGGACTTCACCCTTGTAGTGCAGGGTCATGTTCGATTCCCCTTCACCGGGCCAACTGCGCTTCCCGTGCTAGCCCCTGGAGAGAATGGCGTCCGCGACCTCCACTTGTGCGGCATCGCCCACCAATTGCTTGAACTTGGCAGGATCGCCACCCGTGGCAAACCCGTAGTGCATGGGAATAGCAAAGCGGGGTTTGAGCAGCTGGGTTACAGCCTTGGCCGCCTCTGCTTCGTCCATGGTGTACGTGCCGCCGATGGGGAGCATGGCCACGTCCAACGGTCCAACGTGTCCGAGCTCGTCCACAAGTCCCGTGTCCCCGGTATGTAGCAACAGAGCCCCGCCCAAAGTGAATACGTACCCCACGTTGAAGCTGTTGGCCCCCTGGTTCCTGGGATGGATATCGTTGTATCCGGCCACGGCTTTGACGCTAACCCCGGCCAAGTCTATGGAATCTCCTTCCTTCATGACTTGCACGTTGGCCGTGACACTACCCTGTAGCTTGTTGACAATGCCACTGTTGGGGCACACAAGCTGGGTGCCGGGCTTGGATACGGCGTTGATGGCGTCAACGTTGAAGTGGTCGCCGTGCTCATGGGTTACAAGAATGATGTCTGCCTTGTCGTTACCTATTTGTTCAGCATTCACCATAATTGGATCTATCCAGACAATTTTACCTGAGGACTTGATCTTGAAAGTGGACTGGACGTACCTGGTGAACTCCGCCTGAGCGACTGTGATGCTGGCCATCTGTTTTCCTCCCTTTGGATTCGGCTATTCCAAAACCTTCAGCCGCCCATGATTATAGCCATGCACACACGCCCGTCAAGTCAGCCGCCGCCGTTCCCTCAGCCTTCGTCACTTAATAAGGACTCCAGTAGCTGTTGCAACGTATTCAGGTCGAATGGTTTCTCGATGATAGGGTTGCCTGTTGCAGTCACGAAATTTCTCTCCGCATGATTGACAATGTTGCCGGTGATGAAAATGACCCGGCGCGCCAATATCTCGTTCACCCCCTTCAACTGGTGGTACAGGGCCTCTCCTCCGTTGCCGGGCATTTTCAGGTCCAGGATGATGGCGGCATAGGACCTCTTCTGTAGCATCGCCCAGCCATCGGACCCGTCCTGCGCCATGTCCACCAAGTATCCAGCGCTAGAGAGAAGCTGGGTCAACAGGGTGCGTATTCCAGGTTCATCGTCCACCACTAGCACACGTTTGGCCTGCGACGTTGCTGGAAGCCTGTGCGACTCCCTTGGATTAGCCGCGGTTCTACCTTTGGCGCTCTGGCACCTCGACATGAATGACAGCTCCTTTCCCTAGTTCGCTTTCCGCCCATATCTTGCCTCCCTGATCCCGCACCAGCGTTTTGCAGATGCTCAGACCCAGGCCAGTACCCTGGCCCGACATTTTGGTAGTGAAGAAGGGCTTGAAGATGGTTTTCAGGTTGTTGAAGCTGATCCCAGGGCCAGTGTCGAAGAAGCTGATCCGCACCATATTCTGGGTTTCTTGCCCAAGCACGGTCAGGCGGCTTTTGCCATTGTTCATTGCCATGGCCTGCTCTGCGTTGGTCACGATATTGAGGAACACCTGCTCCAGATGATGCTCATCCGCATAGACCATTGGGAGATCAGGCGGGAACAGCGTCTCCACCTCCACGTTGGAGACACGGAGCTCATAGGCCTTCAGCGCCAGCACGCGCTCCACTATTGATGGGACATCTACCGGTGCTTTCTCAGCTTTGTACTGCCGTGAAAAGGCTAGAAGGTTGTGGACAACTTTGCTCACTCGCTGGGCTTCGCTGAAGATGATCTCCATCTCCTCCATGGTGGCGTGTTCAGGCCCGCGTTGGAGAATGAGTTGCGCAAACCCCATGACGCAGGTCAATGGGTTGTTGATCTCGTGAGCTACGCCGGCTATGAGCTCACCCAGAGAGATCAGCCGGCTGGTCTCTTGGATCTTCTCTTGTGCCTGCCTCCATGCGGTGACATCGTCCAGGGAGAGGACCAGGAGCGTATCTTGCTCTGCGGTGTGGGGTCCCTTCTCTCCTCGGAGCTGCGAGGCAGAAATGCGGAACCACCGGCGTCCTCTTTTGGGGTGCCGATAAATGACATCCTGCTTTACCAGGGGCTTATCCCCTTTCAGAGCAGCACTCACTAGGTGTTCCACACTGTCCATCCGTAGCA
Organism: Dehalococcoidia bacterium; assembly: GCA_965248595.1. Taxonomy (GTDB): domain Bacteria; phylum Chloroflexota; class Dehalococcoidia; order Lucifugimonadales; family SHYF01; genus SHYF01. Next base: position 777,724 of record CBDFJM010000006.1, on the reverse strand, counting down.
CATCTGGCAGATGCTTGCCTTCGATACTCTTGTTTCTAAGGCCTAAGGCACTGTGGAGGGCATCGTTGGCGAATACCACCTTTAGGTCAGGCGTCACCACCAGCACAGCCGCTGACAAGCTCTCTATGAGCCGCCGTGGGAAAGCTCGGCTGGACGGTTCCAAGGCATGGGCCCCTGGCGTGCGATGGCTGGCTGCCGGGCGCTCACTGGTCTGTTGACGCGGGCCTGCATGTGTTGTAGATGGTTCTCTTGGACTAACCATTCTGTTGCTCCTTATCTGTTGAACACCAGATGCTCACTCTCTCACCGACTGGAGGAGCCACTTGCCCCTGGTTCCAGGGGCACGCGAAAGACAAGGTGGTGCTATTAAGGCACCTTAGCGAAGCTGCCAGGCGGGACCTCTATGACCATTGGGCGAAGTTGGAATATGGACCACCCCTTGTTTCACCCGTTTTTTCGCCGCACCCATCCGTGACTCTTAGATGCGGGCTGAAATATCTGGCCGTGTCCCTGAGCTCCGTTGCACACGGGCAGAGTGTATCGCGGAAGTGATTAAGGTGTAATAAAGAGAACAGGCTTCCCGTATTGTTCCCGTAAAGATACCGTTGAACGGGTTATCACCTGGAAAGCCGATGTAGCCCCAGTCCCTTCGCGGAGTTTGCAATGAGGAATGAAGAGCTCAGGGTGACAGTTGAGATGGTTTCTAAATCGTTGGGGGTTCGCAGATAGTGGAAGAAGTACAAAACCCCCGACTTAGGTCGGGGGTATAACCATGCTTGAAATCATCCTATGCCATAAGGAAGCAGCCTGCGGCCAGCTTTGGCGCCGCCAAACTAAAAAGGGGGCGGACGCTTTAAGCGACAGCCCAAAGGGGGCGGACGCTTGCTTGGGTCTAGTAGTCCATGGGAGGAGGGGCAGGCATAGCTCCTTCCTTCTTGGGCATGTCAGTCACCAGCGACTCTGTGGTCAGGATCATGCCGGCAACGCTGACGGCGTTCTCCATGGCTGCTCTGGTCACCTTGGCCGGGTCCATGATGCCGAACTCCATCATGGAGCCGAACCTTCCATCTTCAGCATCATATCCAAAGTCGCCCTTGCCTTTCATAATGGCGTCCAAGATTACGGACCCTTCCGCGCCAGCGTTGGAGGCGATGACTTTTACCGGCGCTTCCAGAGCCTTGCGAACGATCCGCATTCCCGTGGCCTCGTCTCCTGTCAAATCCAGCTTGTCGAGACTAAGGGCAGCGCGCAGCAGAGCGGCACCGCCGCCAGGGACAATCCCTTCCTCTACTGCGGCGCGTGTTGCGGAGAGGGCATCCTCAACTCTACCCTTCTTCTCTTTCAGCTCCACCTCAGTTGCGGCACCCACCTTGATAATGGCCACGCCGCCGGATAGCTTGGCCAGGCGTTCCTGGAGCTTCTCTTTGTCGAACTCAGAGGTAGTGTCTTCTATCTGGGCCTTTATCTGCTTGATTCGCCCCTGAATGGCATCTTCGGAGCCGTGCCCCTCCACCACGGTGGTGTCGTCCTTGTCGGCCACCACGCGGCGTGCCCGGCCCAGGTCCTCCACTGTCACGGAGTCCAGCTTGCGGCCAGTCTCCTGGCTGATCACGAGGCCGCCGGTGAGGGTAGCGATGTCATCCAGCATCGCCTTTCGCCGCTCCCCGAAACCTGGAGCCTTTACCGCCAGGCAGCTCAAGGTGCCACGCAGCTTGTTGACCACCAGCGTGGCCAGGGCCTCGCCCTCCACGTCCTCGGAGATAATCACAATGTTCTTGCTGATTTGTAGCGCCTTCTCCAGCGCCGGGAGCATGTCCGACACGGCTGAGAGCTTGCGGTCAGTAATCAGGATGTACGGATCCTCAATGACCGTTTCCATGCGCTCGGGGTTGGTGATGAAGTAGGGGCTGATGTAGCCGCGGTCGAACTTCATCCCTTCAACGTACTCGACCTCGTACTGTAGCCCTTTGGACTCCTCCACCGTGATGACGCCGTCCTTGCCCACCTTCTCCATCACATCGGCTATCAGATTTCCTATATCTTGCTCGTGGGCTGAGAGGGAGGCTACCTGAGATATCTGGGCCTTGCCCTCCACGGGCTTGGATAGCTTCTTGATCTCGTCCCGAAGCGCCACCACCGCCTTCTCCATTCCACGCTTGAGGGCCAGGGGATTGGCCCCGGCCGCCACATTCTTGAACCCTTCTGTGATCATGGCCTGGGCCAGAACGGTGGAGGTGGTGGTGCCATCTCCCGCCACGTCGTTGGTCTTGCTGGCCGCCTCTTTCAGAAGCTGAGCACCCATGTTCTCAAAAGGCTCCTCCAGTTCAATCTCCTTGGCGATGGTAACACCGTCGCTGCAGATCGATGGGGGGCCGAACTTCTTGTCGAGGATAACGTTGCGGCCCTTTGGCCCCAGGGTTACGCTGACCGCGTCGGCCAGAATATCAATGCCTTTCTTCAGGGACCGGCGTGAATCTTCGCCGAAAGATATCTGCTTTGCCATTCTTGTCTACCTCCTCCTTAATGTTGCGACTTATGCAAGAGTTTTCCTATGAAATCTTGGCCAGGATATCGGCTTCTCGGACGATGAGGTACTCTTCATCGCCGTCCTTGAACTCCGTCCCAGCATACTTGGAGTAGACCACCTTATCGCCTGCCTTGACCTCCACGGTGATGCGGCTTCCCTTGTCGTCCACTCGCCCGGGACCTACCGCTATTACCTCTCCCTCCTGGGGCTTCTCCTTGGCAGTGTCGGGCAGTACCAGCCCGCTCTTGGTGACCTCTTCCTTCTCCATTGGCTTGATGACTACTCTATCCCCTAGGGGATTAAGGCGTATTGCCACGTTTCCCTCCTTTACCTTTAGACGTGCAATTGTGTAATGACATGATTAGCAGTCTCGACCAGCGACTGCTAATTCCTGACACATCATAGGGTGGCCCTGGAAGGTTGTCAAGGGGTAAGCCATTTACAATGTCTCCATTGGCAGTTACACTACTATCCAGTTCTACGACTGTTTTCGTCGCTCCGAGGTTGTTTTCTCATGAACATAGAAACCATTATTCCGATAGCTCGCAACCCCAAGGTCCAGGAGTTCCGCCCTGGAGATACGGTCAAGGTTAGCCTCCGCGTCCGCGAGGGCGAGCGGGAGCGCACCCAGGCCTTCGAGGGACTGGTAATCCGGCAGCAGGGCAGGGGCCCTGGTACCTCGTTCACCGTCCGGCGGATGGCAGCCCACGGCATCGGTGTGGAGCGAACCTTTCCCATCTACTCGCCGCGCCTGGAGGCTGTGGATATCGTACGCCGGGGCGACGTGCGCCGCGCCAAGCTGTTCTACCAGCGTGAGCGGTTCGGCAAGGCTGCCCGCATCAAAGAGAAGCGGTACTAAAAGCTGTCCCGAATCCCTCACTCTCTCTGTGAGACCCCCGGCAGAGTTCCGACAGGTCGGGACTCCGCGCCCCTCTTTTCAGCAAACTGCTATTGTTTTCGGCCTCCTTCTTCCACGCCACCGCCAGCCTCGGCTATGATAAGCGGTAGCTTCAACTCCAGCGGGAGGGCCGTATGCCCTATGCCGAGGTCGCCGTGGACGCTCCAATCCGGGGTGGCCGGACCTTCACATACTTGGTGCCGACACATCTGACGGTAGCACCCGGCCAGATGGTGCAGGTGCCCTTTGGGCCGCGAATGGCGGACGGCGTGGTCTTTGAGCTCTCTCCTACCACCAACATTGACCCCGTGCGGCCAGTTGAGGCGGCGGACCCCTTGGGGCCGCTGGTCCTGCCTCATCATCTGGACCTGGCCCGGTGGATCAGCGACTACTACATGGCTCCACTGTATGCCGCCGTGGCGCTCATGCTGCCCCCTGGGTTCCGCAGCCGGACAGTCGCCTACCTCCACAGGCCAAGCGAAAAGGCCATGGCCTCTCTGGATGGCGCCGTCCAAACGACTCTTCTTGGCCGGTTCTCGGGTCACCCACGTAGAGCCAGAGAAGAGTTGGTGCGCCACGGTCTAAGCCAGGAGGCTCTGCGGGCTTTGGACAGGCTCATCCGGCAGAGTGGCATAACCCGCCACTGGCAATGGCGCATGCCCAGGACCGAGCAGATACCCGATGAATTGGGACCGGTGCCAGAGCTTACCAGGCTGCCGGAGCCACCTCTCACCCCCACCCCTCATCAGGCGCAATCCCTAGCTCAGATCGCCGCCGCCCTGGATACCAGGGAACATGCGGTTTTCCTGATCCAGGGCGTCACCGGCAGCGGCAAGACAGAGGTCTATCTACAGGTGCTGGCCCGTTGCCTGGCCCAGGGTAGAAAGGGCGTTGTCCTGGTGCCTGAGATCTCTTTGACACCCCAGATGGTCCAGCGGTTTGAGGCACGCTTCCCTGGCAAAGTGGCGGTGCTGCACAGCCGACTGTCCCCCGCCGAGCACCGGCGAATGTGGTGGGGGCTGTTCCAGGGCCGCTACCACGTAGCCATCGGCTCCCGTAGTGCGCTCTTTGCTCCAGTGCAGCCCCTTGGCCTCATCGTCGTGGATGAAGAGCACGAATGGACGTACAAGCAGCACGACTCCGAGCCACGGTATCACACGCGGGCCGTAGCGCTGCGCCTGGCCCAGCAGACAGGGGCCGTGGTGGTGCTGGGCAGCGCCACGCCCGACGTGGTCACTTACCACCATGCCCTGGCTGGCCAGCGCCTGCGTCTCTTGGAGCTACCTACGCGGCTGGGGATTCCAGGCAAAGTGGAACCCAACGCTATGGCCAGGGTGCAGATTGTGGACATGCGGCAGGAGCTGAAGGATGGGAACCGCAGCGTGTTCAGCCGCCCCTTGCAGGAGGGCCTGAAGGAGGCCGTTGGCAAGGGCGACCAGGCCATCCTGTTCATCAACCGCCGTGGCACTGCGGGTGTGGTGCAATGTCGCGATTGCGGCCACGTGGTTCGGTGCCGCAGTTGCGATATGCCGCTTGCATACCACACGGCTCCCGAAAGACTCCTCTGCCACCAGTGCAACCGGCGGTCGAAGATGCCGCCGGCGTGCCCCAACTGCCACAGTTCGAGGATCAGATACCTGGGACTGGGCACTCAGCGGCTAATAGGCGAGCTAGAGGCTCTGCTTCCAGGCGTCACTTCGCTGAGATGGGACCGCGATGTGGCTGAGGTGGACCGCGCCTCCGAGACTGTGCTGGAGAGGTTTGCCAAGGGCGAGGCGCAGGTGCTGGTGGGTACACAGATGGTCGCCAAGGGACTTCATGTCCCTTCCGTCACCCTGGTAGGTGCCGTCCTTGCTGACATCGGGCTTCATCTGCCAGACTTCCGCTCCGGCGAGCGCGTCTTCCAGCTCCTGTGCCAGGTTGCTGGGCGTGCCGGGCGTGGCGACGATCCGGGCACTGCTATCGTTCAGACGTACCAGCCAGACCACTACGCTGTCATGGCGGCGGCGCAGCAGGACTATCCCGCCTTCTACCACCAGGAGGTGGCCTTCCGCAGGGTGCAGCGGATGCCTCCTTATAGCCGGCTTATCCGGCTTGTCTTTGCCCATACCAACGCCGCCATGTGCCAGGCAGAGGCGGAGCGCCTGGGCCGCGCTCTCCGCCACCAGCGCCAGGTCTGGGGCCTGTCCGAGGTGGATGCGCTGGGTCCCGCGCCCGCGTATCCTCCACGGCTGCGTGGCCGCTACCGGTGGCACATCCTGCTTCGTGGCCCTGACCCACGTCTGTTGCTGGATAAGGTGGAGCTTGATGGCTGGCTGGTGGACGTGGACCCCGCGAGCGTGCTGTAAGCCTAATGCCTGGTATGGTGTTGGGTGCTGGTTCATATCTGGCTAGTGTCCCATCACAGACCTCCGACTCTTTCGAGAGAGTCTTAGAGCAAAGCTGGGCTGCCTAGCGTTCGGGAATCTTAACTATATGACAACATATGCAGTGAAATGTGCCCGCTAGTGGGTAGTATCATGATGCTGCGATAGTGCAGGAATCCACAACGCCGAGCAAGCCATAGCCTCTGCCCACTGGCGCGGCACTCTGTCTGTATGTCCCCGCCAGGTGTCAGACACAATTCAGGCGACAATTGCCAATGACAGCCCAGGCATACCCCCGGAACACCTACACAGGATTTTCGACCCCTTCTTTGCTTCTAAACCAGCTGGAGAGGGGACTGGGCATTAGCGTCTCGTATGGGATCATCTAGGAGCATGCCGGCACCATTCATGTGGCTAGCGAAGTGGGAAAAGGCGCCGTGTTTACTGTGGCGCTACCACCAACCACTGACGGGCAATCCGACAGCTAACATCAGGAGGTAATAAAATGACAACCCAAGGCATTGACACCATCATGATAATTGATGATGAGGCCATGATCCTAGAGAACCTCCAGAGGTTCTTTCGGGCCAGCGGTTATGGTGCAAGCGTCGCATCCAATGGCGAGGAAGCCCTTGACCTGACTCGCCAGCAAGTATATGAGGTGGCGCTTCTGGATGTCAGACTGCCTGGCATGTCTGGAGTTGACCTCCTCCGCCGGTTGCGCGCTGACTATCCAGATATGGAGGTCATAATGGTTACTGGCGTGAGCGACCTAACAACGGGGGTTGAGTGTATGAAATTGGAGGTATCTTCAAAAAGTGTGTAACCAGTCAGGCGGTGTACCCTCTCTCTGAACAAGACGGGCTCAAGGCCCAAGAGAGGAGATAGACCGCCCATGAGGAAGGAAAGCACTGAGAGTAGGTCGGAGTCAAGGCCGGAGTGGGAGCAGTTGGAGGATTGGGTGCGAAGCCAGGTCCAGAGGCTGATCCAGGAGTTGCTGGAGGAGGAGGTGACGGCGTTTCTGGGAAGGGCGAAGTCGGCGCTCAGATCCGACTCGGACAACGATACCGGCTATCGGAACGGATACGGCAGAGCCCGGAGGCTTACGCTGAGTTCGGGAACGATACAGCTGAGGCGGCCGCGAGTCCGCAACACCGAAGAGGAGTTCGAGAGCCGGCTGCTGCCGCTGTTCGTCAACAGGACCAGGAAGGTTGCTGAGCTGATCCCCGAGCTGTACCTGCACGGTCTATCCGAAGGCGACTTCGATCTGGCTTTGCGGGGGCTGCTGGGAGAGGACGCACCGGTATCGGCGAGCACGGTAGCCCGGTTGAAGGATAAGTGGAACGATGAGCTTGCCCAATGGCGCGCTAGGCCCCTGGATGACCTGGAAGTGGTGTACATGTGGGTGGATGGAGTCTACGTCAAGGCCGGTCTTGAGCGGGAGAAGGCGGCGATCCTGGTGGTGATGGCGGCCCTGAGCGACGGAAGGAAGGTGGTGGTGAGCGCGATTCCCGGATACAGGGAGTCCACAGAGAACTGGTCCGAGGTGCTCAGGGACATCAAGCGCCGGGGCTTGAGCTGCCCGAGGCTGGTGGTTGGAGACGGACACCTGGGCATCTGGGGAGCTCTGCGCAACGTCTATCCGCAGGCAGCAGAGCAACGCTGCTGGAACCACAAGATCGTAAACGTGCTCGCCAAGCTTCCAAAGCGACAACAGGACCAGGCAAAGCTCATGCTGCGTACCATCCCCTACGCCCAGACTCGGACAGAGGCTGAGCGGCTCAGGACGGTGTTCACCAGGTGGTGCGGCGACCATTCCTACGAGGCGGCCTCAGAGGCCTTGGAGCGGGACTGGGACCGCATGGTCACCTTCTATGACTTTCCAAAGGAGCACTGGGGGCACCTTCGCACGACGAACCCGGTAGAGTCACCCTTCGCGGCGCTCAGACTTCGGACCGATGCCGCCAAGCGCTACAAGAGGGTCGATCGGGCGATAGCGGTGATCTGGAAAATGTTGATGGTCGCCGAACAGCGCTTCAGGCGTCTGAAGGCCCCTGAGTTGATCGAAGACGTCTATCTCGGTGCACAGTATGCGGATGGAATCGCCATTGAATCAACGGCTGAGAAGGTCGCCGCCTGATGTCGTTTACACACCTATTGACGTAACCTCTGAAATTGGGAGCTTACGACTACGTGCTGAAGCCCTTCAACCTTGACGAGATGTTCATTAGGGTAGCGAAAGCTGCCGACCGGAGGTATCTGTCGCTGCAGGTTAGGGACTATAAGAACAACCTTGAGAAGAAGGTGGAGGAGCAGGCCAAGGCGTTGCATGAGCTCATGGTTAAGCCCGAATCCACCGATGCGCGACGGTCCGCGCTCGATTCCGATAAATGGGGCCGGTGGCGGCCTTTGGTTGGAGTTGGTGGCGCCGATGGCGGTCCTGGGCAGCGGCGCTGGGGCGGGGTCGGCGGGACAGCATGCAAGGGAAGACAATCGCGGACCGGGCCGGTGCGACTCTGTGGGGTGGTTGAGTAGTCTGGTGGACGTGTCAGGCGCCGTCGGTGCCGTCAGGCAGGCAATGGCAGGGCTCGCAATCGAGCCAGGGCGCGAGTGAACTGGGTTTCCCAAGGCCAGCCCTGTGGCAGATGCAAAGTGAGGCGGCGGGCCGAGCGGGTGAGCCGTCCGGCCAGGGAGAAGAAGCGCCGCCGGAGGGTCCTGGTGGTCACCACCCCCTCGCCCAGACCGATGCGCGCAGTCCAGCGGGCCAGGTTATGGGCCAGCACCTGAACGGCCAGCCAGGCGCCGTTGGCGGGGAAGCGGCCCGAGGGGAAATGATTGAGGCCGACGCCGTGTTTGAGGTCTCGGATGGCATTCTCGATCTCGGCGTGGCGGCGATGGTCGGCCTCCAGTTCCAAGGTTTCCCCGTCCCGGTCGGTGATGAAGCCGTGATAGCTGTAGCTGGCGAAGAGGGCCAGTTGGGAACCGGGCGTGGGCTTCACCCGCCGCACGATGAGCCGCACTGGGGCGGCTTCGGGCTCACCCTGGAAGGGAGTGTAGGTGGTCTCGGCCACGTCGGCGCCGCCGTCCATCCAGTAGGGGACGGGCGTCCAGTCCTCCTCGGGAATCGCCTCAATCAACTCCCTGAGGCGGGCGTGTTGGCGGATGGTGATGGAGAAGCGGACATCCATCTCGCGGCAGACGACGACCAGGGCGTGGGCATAGAAGCCGCTGTCGGCCCGCACCGTGAGTTGTCCTGTAGCCCCAGCATGGCGCACCCGGCCCACGGTCTCCCGCAGGAAGTGGGCGGCGCCACGAACGGTGTTGGCCCGGCCCTCGCGAAGCCGAGACATCAGCACGTCGCCGGTGCCGGCGGCGATGGCCAGCAGCGGGTGATAGCCCCGCTGGCCAGTGTAACCATGGTGACGCGCCCCCTCCTTGGCCAGTCCGTAGGTCTCGCACATGGTGGAGTCTAGGTCGATGGTCAACGGCCCTTCACCGGGTCCCGCACCAGCGGCCCAGGCCCGGGACAGCAGCTCCCGGCTCACCCGATCCAACTGGCGGACGTGGCCCCACCGGAAGCTGCGCAGGAAAGTTCCCAGGGTGGATGGCGCCTTGACTACGCAGCCGATGGCGCCAGCTGTCCCGCCGGTACGCAACACGTCGGCGTCGTCAATGAAGTCGCCCCCAGCCAGCGCCGAGGCCACCAGGCTCAGCAGCTTGTCTCCCGGGTTCGCCCGCCCCGGCGCGTCTCCCAGGTCGACGTGGCTGTCGACGACTTCACGCAGGCCCAGGTGCTGGGCTAGGGTCACCGGGAGCAGCAGCCCAGCATTGGCCACGAGGCGGTGGTCGTCAAACGCGATTTGGATGCGATCGGGATGGTTGCGTGGTAGCATCTATTGGGTGCTCCTTGTTCTGGGGTCGGCTTTGCTGTTTCAAAACCATTATCCCAGATTCACGGAGCACCATCTTGCCGCTTCAGGACACTGACCCGACGCCCTCCTTCGGTGGATTCGGGCTAAAGCCGTCCAAGCCAGTATCCAGGCGGAGGTAATGTCCCAGGAGATCGAAGGCCGAAAAGTGAATAGGAAGGCTAGTACACTAGACACGGGCCTTAAGGAGTTTGCCGCCAGTGTGTTGCAGCGGTTCAACAGTCTTAGTGAAAAGTGGAACTCCTAGTCAGTTGCTGAAAAAAAGAGGAGTCCAGAGGGGCAAAGCCCTACCTTGCTAGCCAGAGGCCAGGTCGTATCCAAGCAGCCCGTGCTAGCGCCTTTCCCACCTTTACACCCATACGCCATCCCTCCTATAATAGCTCCTAAAGCCGTATCCCGACTTTCTGGTTGGGACTGACCCCCAACGCCTGGTAAGGTGAGACATTGGCCCTGCTGAAACTCAGGATCGTTCCTGACCCGGTACTGCGCCGGAAGACCAGGCGCGTCCGAAACATTGACGCATCCATCCAGCGCCTGGTGGACGATATGCTGGAGACCATGCATTATGAAAGCGGCGTTGGCCTGGCCGCCAACCAGGTGGGCGTGCTTCACCGTGTCGCTGTCCTCCAGCTTCCCGAAACCGAGGAGCCTATCGTTCTTATCAACCCGGAGGTGCTGCGTCGCGAGGGGCAGCGGGAGGTGGAGGAAGGCTGCCTTAGCGTCCCCGGCTATCGCGGTACGCTCTTCCGCTCCGTATCAGTGCGGGTCAAAGCCCAGGACCGTAACGGCAAGCCCATCCGCATAAAGGCGCAGGAGCTTCTGGCCCAGGCCCTGGAGCACGAAATAGACCACCTCAACGGAATTCTCTATATTGACCACCTGGAAAGCCATGAGAAGCTGTACAAGATCACCGAGGAGTCGGAGAGCCCGTGGAGGCCAGCGTTGGCTGACACCGGGGCCGCGCCTTGAGCGCACTTTCCATGACTGCCACCGGCCCGTTAACTCCACGGGTTGTCGCCTTCTTGCAGCGGCTGCTTCCACTTCTGCCTGCGGAGCCCGAGCCCCATATGGTAGGCGGCTTTGTGCGCGACGCACTGCTGGGCCGCTCCACCCATGACCTGGACATCACCGTCGGCGCTGACGCGGTGACCTTGGCTCGGCGTCTGGCCGATTCACTGGGCGGCGCCTTCGTCCCTCTGGATGAGCCACGCCAGGTTGCCCGTGTGGTCGTTCAGGATGACGGCGGGACCTTAATGGTGGACGTGGCCTCTTTGCAGGGAGACCGTCTGGAGGACCTGGCCCGCCGCGACTTTACCATTGATGCCATGAGCGTGCCTCTCAGCGCGCTATTGACTGAAGAGTGGCCCAAACACGTATTGGACCCCTTTGATGGCAGGACAGACCTGGAAAACAGCATGATACGGGCCGTAAGCCCTGGAGTTTTCCAGGACGACGGCTTGCGGCTGCTCCGCGCCGTGCGCCTGGCCGCATCACTGGGGTTCGATATCGAGGCTGCGACACGGGACATGATACACCGGGATGCCGGTGCCCTGGCAGGCGTCTCCGCCGAGCGGGTCAGCGACGAGTTCCTGTCCATCCTGGCAAACGGCCAGGCGATGAAGCACGTATATCTCCTGGATGACCTCACGTTGCTTTGCCGGGTGGTGCCGGAACTGGAGGAGGGCAGGGGGCTAACTCAGCCGATGGCGCACTACTGGGACGTTCTACACCATAACATCGAGACCGTGGGAGTCGTGGAGGGGCTGCTGGAGCGTACATGGAAGCCTGAGTGGGTGCTGGAAGCGATACCCTGGGACGACGCCCAGGCTGCCCGCTTTCAGGAGGTGGTAGGGGATGGGCACACACGCGGCACATTTCTGAAGCTGGCGGGCCTTCTCCACGATATCTCCAAGCCGGCCACTCGCACCGTGGATGAGGAAGGGCGCATACGTTTCATTGGACATGAGAGCCAGGGTGCTACTACAGCCCAGGCCGTTCTCGGGCGGTTGCGACTGAGCCGGAAAACCATCGATATGATTGCGACGCAGATAGAGCACCACCTGAGGCCCGCCCTGATGAGCCAGGAGGACGAACTGGCCACGCCCCGCGCCGTGTACCGGTACTTCCGCAGCGCCGGCGACGTGGCCATTGACACCCTCTACCTGAACCTGGCGGACTATCTGGCCGCCCGTGGGCCGCTCCTGGAACGTGAGGAGTGGGTAGCCTATACTGCTAGGGTGCGGCATATAATGGAGGCGGGCCAGGCCCAGAAACAGCCCATTCAAACGCCTGCCCTGTTGGATGGCCATGCCATTATGGGATACTTTCATCTCGCCCCTGGGCCGCTGGTGGGCCGGCTCCTGGAGGCCATCCGGGAGGCCCAGGCGACCGGAGAGGTGGCTACCAGGGAGCAGGCGCTGGCTCTGGCACATGAGTTGCTCGCTACTGTAAAAGGAGAAAGCGTGTAATGCGCAGAATAGCCTGGCGTCGTCTCATTGTGATTCTTCTGGCGGTTGTGGTCGCGGCTGCCGCGGTGTCCGTCCAGTCCTTTGACCTCCGCTTCCTGGGATTGCACCTTCAGCGCGGCAGCGACTCCATTCTGGGGATGCGACTGGGGCTGGACCTTCAGGGTGGCGTACACTTGCTTTACCAGGCCAGGGGCAAGAAGGAGGTTGCTATCACCTTTCAGGACCCCGTGACGGTGGATGCCGTGCGCGCGGTCATGGGCGACCTGGGCAAGTCCGACGCCGTGGTGCAGAGCACTGGTGAACGGACTCTGACCGTGCGGGTGAACACCTTGAAACAGGAGCAAAGGGACGAACAGGGCATTGTTACGCAGCCGGAGGAGTTGGAGACAATACGCGAGGCATTGGAACAGCATGTTGGGCAGATCACCGCTCTCCAAACGTCGGACATCCCAGCCGTCGTTACACCGGACCAGATGGAGGGCGTGCTGAACATCATCACCAAACGCATCAACCCAGTGGGCATCGCTGAACCTGTGATACAGCTCATGGACAGCAATCGTATTCTGGTGCAGCTGCCCGGCGTGAAAGACGTAGAGGAGGTCAAACAGCTCATTGGCCAGACGGCGCGCCTGGAGTTCAAAGAGCGAACGTGTCTGGCCGATGGCATAACTGTGCTTCCCAACGGCGAACCGGGCAACCTTTGTGACCTGCCGGAAAACCACTTGGACAAAGAGGTAAACCTCACAGGTGATGACCTGGCGCGGGCCTTTGCCGGCACCGACCCACAAACAGGGCAGCCCATCATCAACGTGCAATTCAATTCCAGGGGAGCAGAAATATTCGCCGAAATGAGCACTCGCCTGGCGGGCACGGCCCACCGGTTCGCCGTTTTCCTGGACGAAGAGGAGATCATGGCCCCTGTGTTCAGACAACCTATCCTTGGTGGTAGCGCTGTCGTGAGTGGCACCTTCACGGCGGAGCGCGTCCGGACCATATCCATCCAGTTGGAGTCTGGTCGTCTGCCCATCCCCATAGCGGTGGTGCAGGAGAGCAGTGTGGACGCCACTCTGGGCGCGGAGTCGCTTCGCAAAAGCCTGATTGCAGGCATGGCGGGATTGGGGCTGGTGCTGCTGTTCATTGTCATGTACTACAAAGCCCCTGGACTGGTGGCTGTTATGGCTCTGGTCATGTACACGGTGGTCCTCCTGGCCATATTCAAGCTGGTGCCCATTACCCTCACACTGGCGGGAATAGCAGCCTTTATCCTGTCCATCGGCATGGCTGTGGACGCCAACGTTCTCATATTCGAGAGAATGAAAGAGGAGTTGCGTCTGGGAAGAACCCTGGCCTCGGCCATTGAGATCGGATTCAACCGTGCGTGGCCCTCCATCCGCGATAGCAACACGTCCACTCTTATCACCTGCCTCATCCTTTTCTGGTTCGGCCAGCGTCTGGGCGCTAGCCTGGTGGCGGGCTTTGCCAGCGCACTGGCCATTGGCGTTGTTCTTAGCATGTTCAGCGCCATCGCTGTCAGCAAGACTATCCTCAACCTGTTTAGCATCAGTCCGTTGGGCAACCGGCGCTCCTGGTTCACCCCAGAACCTCTGCCTGCCGCCCTGCGGACTGCTTCAACGGGTGTAACCAGAGGTAAGGAGTAACCGATGGACATAGTAGCCAAACGTTACTGGTTCTACCTTCTTTCAAGCATAATAATCTTGCCGGGGCTTATCTCTCTTCTTATTCCTCCGTCGTTGTTCCTTGGCATCGAGTTCACCGGCGGATCAACGGTGAGCGTTGGGTTCGCCTCACCCGTGGCAGACACTGATGTACGGGACCTTCTTGTTCGGCAAGGGCACCCTGAAGCGGTGGTCCAGGCCACAGGCGACAACGGGTACTTCATCCGCACATCCCTGCTGAAAGAGGCCGAGGGAGGTGGACGCGCCGAGCGGGAAATTATTCAGAGCGCATTGGATGAGCTAGCACGGGTAACCCGAATGGATGTAGCCTCTGTTTCTGGCGTGGTAGCCAAGGACACGGTGCGAAATGCCACAATTGCTGTGGGGGTCGCCTCGGTAGCAATTCTGCTCTATATCACCTGGGCCTTTCGCCAGGTCCCCAACCCCTTCCGGTACGGTGTTGCAGCCATTATCGCCCTTATTCACGATGTTTTGATTGTTGCAGGCATCTTCTCCATCCTGGGCAAAACTATCCACCTGGAAGTCAATGCCATGTTCATAACGGGCCTTCTAACCGTTATTGGATATAGCGTCAATGACACGATAGTTGTGTTTGACCGGATCCGAGAGAACGTCATCCGGCTCCCTGGTGAGAGGCTGGAGAAAGTGGTGAACATCAGCATTCTGGAGACTCTGGGCCGTTCCCTGAACACCAGTCTGACCACGCTCGTCACCGTGTTGGCGCTCTTCTTGTTGGGTGGTGAGAGCATCCGAAACTTCGTCCTGGTGCTACTCTTAGGCATTGCCTCCGGTGCATACAGCTCCATCTTCAATGCTAGCCAGGTACTCGTATCATGGGAGACGGGAGATTTCGGGCGTCTGCGGCGTCGCTTTCGCCGGGTTCCTGTCACCTCTGAGGCCTGAAGGCTTCCGCTCATTTCCTTCGACAAGCTCAGGATGAGCGGCATTACTACTCCGCTCGTGGTGAGCCTGTCGAACCATACGAGCGGAGTCTAACCACTACTCTCCGCCCACGGCCCAAGGTATCGTCGAACATGAATCCGTTTATATTCACTCGTCACCGCGCCATCGCTCTCTTGGGCGTTATAGTCATGGCGGCGCTCCTCACTGGGGCGTGCGGCCTGCAGTTGCCATCCCGCGGGAACAGAGTGCCCGTCGCCTCACCCAGCGCGCTGCCGGCGCCGCCCTCGCCTACTCCTGAGACAAAGGAGTCCCCGGCTGAGGTTGTGACCCCCACTCAGGGGCCTCTGCTCATAGAAGGACGCCCATACTTGCTGGACACAACGCCTGGTGCGGTTATCTACTACGAGCCGGAGATAGATGACCAAACAGTAGGGAAGGTCAAGGACGCCTTCGCCACCGCTCTAAAAACCCTGGAGCAGGAGTTGGGCGCTTCCCCACCCCAAAAGGTGGCCATTATCCTGTCAGGGCAGGACCAATTCACCCGTTTGGCTTCGGCTCATGGATTTCCTGGCAAAGTCTATCTCCTTGGGTTCTACTCTCCATCACCGCAGGAGGTTGAAGGTGCATCGGCAGGCGTCTATCTGAACGCCGATGGTGAGGGCCTGTTCCACACTCTGGGCCACGAGCTGACCCATGCGGCGGTTTCAGGCCTGCCCAGTTGGTTCGGTGAGGGACTCGCCGACTACATTGGGAACCTAGTGGAGAGGGCCACTAACCTCACAGCACAGTTGTCTCGTATGCAGGTGTTCCGCCGCTTGGTCCGCGACTCAGTGAACGAAGGCACACTTTTGGACCAAAACGCTTTGGAGACATTCGACCTGAGGGCTGACCACGCCTGTCTCGATCTGGACAGGTTTTATGGCCAGGGCTGGCAGTTTGTGGAGTATGTTGGCAGGTGGTACGGACAGCAGGCTCTGCAGGACCTGGTGGCAAGCTACCGCGACAATACCCAGACCGGAGACCCTTTCAACACCGTACTGGGTATCCCCATCGAAACGGTTTGGCAGAGGTTCAGCACGGATATAGTTGAGAACCTGACGGCGGTGGAACGCGTTGACCAGAGCCTCGATGCCTTGCAGAAATTGGCCAGCCAGGCTGAGGCCATAACCCGCGACTTTGAGCAGTTCATTGTCATCTCTAGCATTGACCAGCCGGAAATCTTCACCGAGGCCCTTCGCAGCATTGGGGAGCGATGGGATTCCCTGGCCCAACAGACAGCCGCGCTTGCTGCACCAGGGTCGGCCTCATCCATCCGCGACCTCTGGCATCTGTATTTCCAGTCCATGTCTCTGGCCATGCAGGACCTCGCCCAGGGGAGCGACACCTCAGCCAACCGCAGGATCGCCGTTGCCAACCAGTCGTACGCATTGGCTTCCGCATCTCTGCAAGAGTCTTTGTTGCGACGCCCCTCGCTTTCCTGCGAGTAGGGGCGCAAGGCCTTGCACCCCTAAGGTGGCAGCAGCACCACACGCCCAAACAGCTTCCGCTCGTTCATCCACCCCAGGCCAATAAGCACATCTTTCAGTGGCAGCGTGGCGTGGACCACCGGCCTTATGCGGCCATCCTTCACCATCTCAAGCGCCTGCTCCAGGTGTCTTCGCTGAGCGCCCGTGGAACCCATTATCCTGGCGTCCCGGAAAAGTATCTCCGCCAGGTTGATCTGCGTGTTGCCTCCCGCTACTTCGCCCAGCAGCACCATCCGTCCAAACTGCGCCAGGCTGCGGAACGACGATGCGAACAACGGCGACCCCACGGTGTCCACGATGACGCTGGCCCCGCGCTCGCCGGTCATCGCCTTTACAATCTCGCTGAAGTCCAGCTCGCCCACCGACACAACCTCGTCCGCTCCAAGCTCCAGCAGGCTGGACATCTTCCCCTCGCTGGAGGTGAGGGCCAGCGTCCTGGCGCCCAACGCCTTGGCTATCTGAATTGCGTGGACTCCCAGCCCGCCGCCCGCGCCTGTCACCAGCACCTCATCCGCCGGGGTGACGCCGGCGATGTCCTGAGTGCCCTGCAACGCAACGCCTATGGGGCAGGTGAGGAGGCACGCCTGCTCCGGCGGCAGGTCATCCGGCACGGGAACCAGCGCCGTCTCACGCACCCGGACGTATCGGGCAAAGCCGCCGTCCGCGCCGTGGCCGATGCCTTCACCGTTGAGGCACCGGTGCTCCAGGCCAGCCAGGCACCGTTGGCACTCGCCGCAGGCCTGGGTCAGCAGAGGCACGGCCCGCTGACCAACCTGTACGAGGCTGACCTCGCTGCCGACGCGTACCACCTCGCCGCATATCTCGTGGCCCAGGATTGCGTTCGGACGGACGCCACGACGCAGCACGCCTATCATTGCCAGGCGGTCGTGATGGCAGAAGCCGCAGGCCAGCACGCGTAGCAGCGCGTCATGCGGCCCTAGCTCAGGCTCCGGCACATCCCGCATGGCCATCTTGGGCATAGCGCCGGGCGCTTCCAATACCAGTGCTTTCATGGGTGCTCCTTATTGGTATAGGGATATTATAGCGGTTATGGTGATCTACCATCTCCCCCTCTCCCCAACGGAAGGGACCAGTCGGACAGGTCTTTGACATTTCCTCGCAGCCCTTCAATAATGGATGTCTTCGCAATCCAGTATGAAGTCTCAGTTCGCCAACAGGAGGCCATATGCGATTAGGTGCACACGTTTCCACAGCCGGCGGCCTGGACAAGGCCGTTGACCGCGCCGCGGAGCTCGGCGCTGAAGTCCTTCAATGCTTCGCATCATCTCCCCAGGGGTGGGCCTTTAAAGAGATACCCGACGAGCAATCCGCCGCCTTCCGACAGAAGGCGCAGGCTGCTGGCATCGGCGCGGCTTTCCTGCACGGCATCTACCTGACCAACCTTGGCACGGAGATCAAAGAGAACCTAGGCAAGGGCATGACGTCGCTCATCAACTACATGCAAGTCGCCTCGGCCATCGGCGCTGTCGGCGTAATATTCCACGGTGGCAGCCACAAAGGCGCGGGCTACGATGGCATCTTCAAGCAGACCGTTGACTCGTTGAAAGAGGTGTTGGCCCAATCGCCCCAGGACGTTTCGCTCATCATCGAAAACAGCGCTGGCATGGGCAACCACATCGGCTCCAAGTTCCACGAGATTGGACGCATCATGCAGGCGGTGGGCGACCCTCGGATAAAGGTGTGCCTGGACACGCAACACACCTTCGCCGCCGGCTACAACATCGTCACGCCGGAGGGTGTTGAGGAGACCATGAAGGAGTTCGACAACGAAATTGGAGTTGCTAATCTTGTCGCCGTCCACGCCAACGACTCCAAACCACCCTTTGCCTCTGGCCTCGACCGCCACGAGAACATAGGCCAGGGGCAGATGGGGGCCGACGCCTTCGTGGCCATCATGGGCCACCCCGCCTTCCGCGACGTCCCATTCATGCTGGAGGTGCCTGGCTTCGAGAACAAAGGGCCCGACAAGCAGAACATGGATATCCTCAAGGAGCTGAGGCAGCGGGCCGGGCTACAGGGGTAGGCGTCTCATGATACTGAAAAAGGAGAGTCCAGAGGGGCCCAGCCCCGGAGCTCCGACCAAAGGTCGAGAGTCTCGACGAAGTCGGACCTGCCCTGAGCGAAGCCGAAGGGGTGGGGGTCTGGGGGTATCCCCCAGGGGTTTGTGACACAATCAACGCTGCCTCAAGCGGTATTGCCATGCCAACGTCGATGGTCCCTTCCTCAATCACATGGATTTAGACCCCAAGGCGTCGCGGATGTGACCCATCTCCCCACTGGCTCTTCCACTCTACGCTCGTTCTATGTAAGGTCCGCCGGCCAACCGAAGTCATTTACTGCAGGCTGATAAGGCACTTCCTTGCCCCTAAGCCCTGGATGAACTGGAACATGCCATCAGAGATGCGGGTTACGAGTAGCTTGGTATTACGTCCCTTAGCCACATTCGTATGGTGCGGACACTAATATGTGCCAATTGGCTTTTTGGTATACTGGGCCTACAGACCTTCAACAAGCCGGATATTGAAGCAGTTTGCCCACAGGAGGCGCTCATATGGTCAGCAAATCCACTGGCGACACGTCCACGAATGAGTCGACATCCAAAATGATATGTGAGGGGTCGCTGGATCCAAAGCACGTTTCGGAGTTCAGACACGAGTTTGAATCCATCCCTTCATACCGACTGATGCAGAACGCCGTAACTCAGCACGACGTCAATGATATTGCTCTGGACAGATCCATAGTCACCAGTGCAGCGCACAACTTTTCTAATGTTCTTGACGACTGGGCCGTGACGAACCAGGGTAGGTCGGGACGTTGCTGGATGTTCGCTGGGCTGAACTTATTCCGTGCTGACTCCAAGAATTTGTTGAACGTCAAGCAAACCGAGTTCAGTCAGAACTATATGATGTTCTGGGATAAGATTGAGCGGTCTAACTTTATCTTGGAATCCATCATTGAAACGGCCGATAGGCCCCTTGATGACCGCACGGTGGCATGGCTCCTGCAACGTTCAGTCGAGGATGGTGGCCAGTGGGATATGTTTGTCAGCTTGGTCAAGAAGCACGGGGTAGTGCCCAAGACTGTGATGCCAGAAACCGAGAGCTCCAGCAACTCGGCTCGTCTAAACTCTATTATAAACTATCAGTTTCGCCAGGGAGCCAGAAAGTTGCGTGAACTCTTCCGAGAAGAAGTTAGTGTCGATGAGATTCGCCGGACGAAGAACGAAATCCTGAAGGTGATTTACAGAGTCCTAAGCATTCACCTCGGCACCCCTCCGGACCGCTTTTACTGGCAGTGGAAAGATAAAGACGGACAGTTCCACCGTGACGGTGAGATGACACCGATGGAGTTTACCAGAAAGTATGTAACGACTCCCCTGGACGAATACGTATGTCTTGTGCATGATCCCAGAAAGACTAGTCCAATGGGCCGCACCTTCACAATCGAGTACCTGGGAAACACTGTAGGTGGCTCGCCCATAAGATACCTGAACGTAGACATCGATCTAATGAAAGACATCACCATGCGGTTGTTGCAAGATGGGAAGCCTGTTTGGATGGGCTGTGACACCAGCAAGCAGATGCACCGTGACCTTGGTCTATGGGATGCGCAGTTATTCGATTACCCTGGCGTTTACGGGTCAGAGTTTTCCCTCGATAAGGCTGCACGGCTGGAATATCATCAAACCAGGATGACCCACGCGATGTTGTTTACCGGGGTGGACGTGGTTGACGGCCAACCGCGACGCTGGAGGGTGGAGAACAGCTGGGACAGTAAGGTGGGGGATAAGGGATTCTTTCTAATGAACGATTCGTGGTTTGCCGAGTATATGTTCGAGATCGCGGCACCCAAGAGCTACTTGCCGACCGAATTGCAGGAGGCACTAGATCTGGAGCCCATCGTCCTTCCACCGTGGGACCCCATGGGATCCCTCGCAATCACTAAAGGTGTCGGGTGAAAGGCTCTATCAATGAGGACCGCGGACAACTTGTCTAACGTGCCCTTTGGGCAAGTAGCCGCCTTTTTACCAATCCCTTATTTGGCCATGTTCAGGTAAGCGCGTCTTGCACAGCGTCGCCTCCATTTCAGAATCCACTGTAACTCTGTCTGGCAAAGTTGTAGATTGTCCCTAACCGATATCGCTGGAGGAATCAGTGGACCGGTATTGCATGAACTGGAAGACCAAAAACACAACTGCGGCAATCGCGGTGATAGCAGTGGCTGGTCATGCGCTGCATCTATTCGCTCCTTCGTTCCCGGTGACCTCGTGCCGCTCACCGTCCTAAGCGGTGCACTCGTACCCATGATAGCCGCAAGGTTAGTTAGGAGTTACGAGGCGGTTTAGGCGGGAATCATCGCCTGATGTGTGGGCCGAGGGGTAAGCAGCCTGCCATGACCAACGGTAGTCACGATTCCTCGTTGAAAGCCACCGAGTTCTTCCACCTCAGCGTCTTTGCGTTTGGGAGTACCGCCTTCGGCACCTCTTTGGGAGTTGTGGTGCTGCCGGTCTTGGTTCTGGCAGTGGCACCAGAGGATTTCAAGAACACCTACCTGGGCGTTCTGAGCCTAGTGGGGCTGATAGTCGCCATGGTCATACAGCCTCTGGCCGGACATATCAGCGACGATACCACTTCCCACTGGGGACGTCGCGTACCCTACGTGGTGGCCGGATCTCTCCTGGCGTGCCTGTCTGTGGTTGTCTTAGCCCGAATCCACCGAAGGAGGGCGTCGGGTCAGTGTCCTGAAGCGGCAAGATGGTGCTCCGTGAATCTGGGATAATGGTTTTGAAACAGCAAAGCCGACCCCAGAACAAGGAGCACCCAATAGATGCTACCACGCAACCATCCCGATCGCATCCAAATCGCGTTTGACGACCACCGCCTCGTGGCCAATGCTGGGCTGCTGCTCCCGGTGACCCTAGCCCAGCACCTGGGCCTGCGTGAAGTCGTCGACAGCCACGTCGACCTGGGAGACGCGCCGGGGCGGGCGAACCCGGGAGACAAGCTGCTGAGCCTGGTGGCCTCGGCGCTGGCTGGGGGCGACTTCATTGACGACGCCGACGTGTTGCGTACCGGCGGGACAGCTGGCGCCATCGGCTGCGTAGTCAAGGCGCCATCCACCCTGGGAACTTTCCTGCGCAGCTTCCGGTGGGGCCACGTCCGCCAGTTGGATCGGGTGAGCCGGGAGCTGCTGTCCCGGGCCTGGGCCGCTGGTGCGGGACCCGGTGAAGGGCCGTTGACCATCGACCTAGACTCCACCATGTGCGAGACCTACGGACTGGCCAAGGAGGGGGCGCGTCACCATGGTTACACTGGCCAGCGGGGCTATCACCCGCTGCTGGCCATCGCCGCCGGCACCGGCGACGTGCTGATGTCTCGGCTTCGCGAGGGCCGGGCCAACACCGTTCGTGGCGCCGCCCACTTCCTGCGGGAGACCGTGGGCCGGGTGCGCCATGCTGGGGCTACAGGACAACTCACGGTGCGGGCCGACAGCGGCTTCTATGCCCACGCCCTGGTCGTCGTCTGCCGCGAGATGGATGTCCGCTTCTCCATCACCATCCGCCAACACGCCCGCCTCAGGGAGTTGATTGAGGCGATTCCCGAGGAGGACTGGACGCCCGTCCCCTACTGGATGGACGGCGGCGCCGACGTGGCCGAGACCACCTACACTCCCTTCCAGGGTGAGCCCGAAGCCGCCCCAGTGCGGCTCATCGTGCGGCGGGTGAAGCCCACGCCCGGTTCCCAACTGGCCCTCTTCGCCAGCTACAGCTATCACGGCTTCATCACCTACCGGGACGGGGAAACCTTGGAACTGGAGGCCGACCATCGCCGCCACGCCGAGATCGAGAATGCCATCCGAGACCTCAAACACGGCGTCGGCCTCAATCATTTCCCCTCGGGCCGCTTCCCCGCCAACGGCGCCTGGCTGGCCGTTCAGGTGCTGGCCCATAACCTGGCCCGCTGGACTGCGCGCATCGGTCTGGGCGAGGGGGTGGTGACCACCAGGACCCTCCGGCGGCGCTTCTTCTCCCTGGCCGGACGGCTCACCCGCTCGGCCCGCCGCCTCACTTTGCATCTGCCACAGGGCTGGCCTTGGGAAACCCAGTTCACTCGCGCCCTGGCTCGATTGCGAGCCCTGCCATTGCCTGCCTGACGGCACCGACGGCGCCTGACACGTCCACCAGACTACTCAACCACCCCACAGAGTCGCACCGGCCCGGTCCGCGATTGTCTTCCCTTGCATGCTGTCCCGCCGACCCCGCCCCAGCGCCGCTGCCCAGGACCGCCATCGGCGCCACCAACTCCAACCAAAGGCCGCCACCGGCCCCATTTATCGGAATCGAGCGCGGACCGTCGCGTCCCACGGCCCTCACCCCTTGTTCCAACCCCAAGGCCGCTCCGCATCGGTGGATTCGGGCTTAGGAGTCGCCTCGACCTTGTTTGTCCTGGCTGTGGGCCTAATGCTCACCCAGCTTTGCGTAAACATAGCCCTCGGCCCTTATCAGGCTCTTGTCCGAGACATCGTGCCGTTGAGGTGCCGCAGTATCGCAGCTTCCTTCAAGATTCTGGCAGAGGGCAGTGGAGGCATCGTCTTCTTGGTCCTGGGGTCATTTCTTCTAGGCCGGTACAGTGGCCCCGAAAGCGCCGCGTGGCTATGGCTGTGCCTAGCACTCATGTCGCTCATACTGGCTAGCGCAGCCGTGTGGACAGCGATAACCATCCGGGTCAAAGAGACCCTGATGGGCTCTGGAGCAGGGTCCGGCACACGCGGGCCTAAAGAAAAGGCGCATCCTCAGTTCGGATGGTTCCTCGGCTCACGCTTTTGCTGCACGGCGGCCTTGGCTGCGATACAGACCTACGCGGTCTACTTCTTCCGAGACGTGCTAGGTCTAGCAAATCCCGTTGAAGCCGTTGGGTTGATGGCATTGGTTGCGGGCGCCGGCCTATTGCTGGCCGCGTATCCCACCGGTCGACTATCTGATAGAGTAGGGCGAAAGAGGGTGATGATGGCCTCTGCCCTGATGGGATCAGGAGGAGCCTTTTCACTGCTTCTGATCAGCGGCGTTTTTCAAGTCTTGCTGGTTGGCTTTTTGTTGGGCGCCGCTGCTGGGGCGTTTCTCAGCGCTAGCTGGGCCATGGCAACGGATCTTGTCTCCTCGCTCCGTACCGGGCAGCAGATGGGCATAGCCAACACCGCAGCGTTGGCAGGGTCAGCCTTGGCCAGGCTGGCCGGGCCTGGCATAGACCTGCTGGAGCATATCGAAGTCGGGTTGGGCTATTCGGCCCTAGTTGTGATGTGTGGGGTTCTTCTCATCGTCGGGGCGATGCTGCTGATTCCGATACGAACCACCACGGCATCAACCACAGCGGACGCTGCTTAGCCCTGAGTCGGGCTAGTCGAGTAGATCGCCGAACGGTCGGGGGCCAGTTCTTCTGACGAGCATCGCTTGCGCCCTCTATCAACTACTCTTACGGGCGAGCTAGCTCCTCACTACATGCATGTTTGAACTTGCCAAGAGGCCAGAAACGGAAAGTCTCTGGAGAAACAATGATCATTGCCCATCTGAGGTCGCTTCGGAACTGCACTAGACACCCACTCCGGCGGCGGGCTAGATGCTGACAGCAAACCTTAGCGGGAAGGTGTAATTGTGTATAATACCCTCAGATATCTCTTTCACCTCCCTCCTGGCTAGGAAGGGGGACAGGGGGATGGTCGATAGGATGATCCGTCTGTCTCTGCGGGAGTTCGAGCGGTTGGTGCTGAAGGCCCTGGATGGCCTTCCGCTATCTATCCGGCAGAGGATGGACAACGTGGACGTGGTGGTGGTGGAGTGGCCCAGCCCGGATGATTTGGAGGAGGCTGGACTGGGTGACCGTCGTGACCTCTTCGGCCTATACCAGGGCGTGCCCCTTACCAACAGGACCAACTATGACATGGCCCTTCCCGATAAGATCACCATCTTCCAGCGGCCCATTGAGGCTGCCTGCGGCATACGCGTTGACGTGGTCAACGAGGTGCGCGTCACTGTCATCCATGAGGTCGCCCACCACTTCGGCCTATCCGACGCCGCGCTGGACGAGACGCGATACGGGTAGCATATCCCAGGATGAAGGAAAGGACAGGAAACCCTGAGTTTCCTGTCGAGGGTATAATGGAGTGTCCCCAAATCTAAACAACATCTGGGGCGGGTGGGTGGGAATGTAGACACCTGCCTTTTATGGTACTTTTTGTGCAAGGCTGCTTAACTCCAGGAACTCAGTGAACGCTTTGTCCCCCATGAAGAGCCGAACGCACGTATTCGAAGCCCTTCGCTACCGTAACTACCGCCTGTTCTGGTTTGGACAGCTAGTCTCGGTGCTAGGGTTCCAGATGCTCATCGTGTCCCAGGGATGGCTGGTATACTCTCTCACCGGCTCAAAGCTGCAACTGGGTTTAGTTGGCCTCTCGTCCGCCGTCCCCTCTATTGTGCTGAACCTTTTTGGTGGCGTTTTAGCCGACAAGGTAAACCCACGCCGGCTGATCATGACGACGCAGGCCGTGTCATGCTTGGTGCTCCTGATGTTGGCCACCCTGACGGCAACGCACCTGGTCCAACCCTGGCACGTGATGGTGATGGCTTTCCTCATGGGCGGCCTGGGTGCTTTCGACGGGCCGTCCAGGCAGGCCATGTTTCCGCATCTCATAGACCGAAGCGTCCTGATGAACGCGGTGGCGTTGAACTCAACCGTGTGGCAGGGGACGCGCATAGTTGGGCCTGCCCTGGCGGGTGTTCTGATTGCGTGGGTCGGTGCGGCCCCTGTCTTCTACCTGACGGCTTCCGGGTTTGCCATCTTTGTCCTGTTCCTGGCCCGCGTACATATGCCCAACATAAGCCGTGCCGCCCCAGCCAACTTCATGCGAAACATGGCCGATGGCCTCCGCTTCATCTGGAACAACCACATATTCACCTTCATTCTGGGCATGACCTTCTTCAACAGCTTCTTTGGCATGTCATACATATTCCTTATGCCTGTATTCCAACGGGACGTGCTCCACGTCGGCCCATCTGGCCTGGGGCTGCTCCTGTCGATGGGGGGACTTGGAGCGCTTTCCGGCACGGCCATTGTTGCCGCCCTCGGCAACTTCCGTGCTAAGGGACTCCTGATGATCTGGGGAGCCGTAGCCTTTGGCATCCTGCTGCTGCTCTTCGCTTACTCCAGATGGTTTCCTGTCTCCCTGGTGCTTGTGGCCCTGGCCGGAGCCACCAGCTCCATCTACATGATCTCTGCTCAGAGCACGCTTCAGATGCTGGTCCCAGACCAGTTCCGGGGCCGCGTCATGGGGTTCTGGGGCATAACCTATAATCTGATGCCTTTGGGTGGGTTCCAGGGCGGCGCGATAGCCAGCATGTTCAGCGCCCCTGTGGCCGTGGCTTTGGGCGGAACGGCTGTCATTGCCTTTGCCCTTCTAGGGGCGGCTCGCAACGTCCATATCCGCCACCTTGGTATGCAGACGGCAGGCGCTCCACCATCCGATGCCAATAGCCCCACGCCGCTGGGCGGCACGGGTAACAGGCCCCGCTGAAGCCGGCTTCGAAGAAGAGTGCGCTCTTACCCGCTCATTCCCTTCGACAGGCTCAGGGTGAGCGGTTATCTATCCAAACCCCAGACTTAAGCCGGGGATCGAAAGTGCCCGCTTGTGGTGAGCTTATCGAACCATACGAGCGGGGTCTATCTCCCACGCCAAAGCGGTAATTCTATGAGTGTGCTAGAATCTAAGAACCGCTATAACCGGTAGCGGGGGCTACGACTACAAGAGGAGCGCCTCCATGACTGGACTCCCTAAAAACCTGATCTACATGGATCACGCCGCCACCACCAGCGTGCGCCCTGAGGTGCTGGAGGCCATGCTGCCATACTTCTCGGAGCTCTACGGCAATCCATCCAGCCTGTACACCCTGGCCCAGGAGTCCCGCAAGGCCGTCGACGAGTCCCGCGACGCGGTGGCCCAGATACTGAGTTGCCGCGCCAGCGAGGTGATATTCACCAGCGGCGGCACCGAGGCGGACAACACAGCATTGATGGGGGCTGCCTTGGCTCTGCGGCCCACGGGCAACCACATTGTTACCACAAGCATAGAGCATCACGCCGTGCTGCATGCCTGCCACTTCCTGCAAAACCTGGGGTTCGAGATAACGTATCTCCCCGTGGACCGCTACGGCATGGTGGACCTGCGCGACCTTGACCGGGCCATAAACGAACGCACCATTGTTGTAAGCATGATGCTGGCCAACAACGAGATTGGCACCATTCTGCCGGTGGCAGAGGCCGCCAACCTGGTCAAAGAGCGCGCCAAAAGAATGGGACGTACTATTGCGTTTCATACTGACGCCGTGCAGGCGGCCGGGTACCTGGACGTCAGTGTAAAGGGTCTGGGAGTAGACATGCTCAGCCTCTCTGCGCACAAGTTCCACGGCCCCAAAGGCTCAGGGGTCCTGTACGTAAAACGGGGGACGCCATTTACACCCCAGATGGTTGGAGGCGGACAGGAGCGGCAGCGCAGAGCTGGTACGGAAAACGTCCCCGGTATTGTGGGCACCGCCAGGGCGCTCGAACTGGCTGCAGAAGAGAGTGAATCCCTATCGCAGCACACCCAGCGCCTGCGAGAGCGGCTCATTCATGGGGTTCAGGAGCAAGTGGAGCGAGCATACCTCAACGGGCATCCCACTCAACGCCTGCCCAACAATGTCAACTTCTCCTTCGAGTTCGTGGAGGGGGAACCCATTGTGCAGGGACTGGACTTCGCTGGCGTGGCCGTTTCCAGCGGCAGCGCCTGCACCTCCGCATCTTTGGAGCCTTCCCACGTTCTAATAGCCATTGGCCTGACGGCAGAGTTGGCCCAGTCAAGCCTGCGCCTTACCCTGGGGGGCGCCAACACCGATGAGGATGTGGACTACGTCCTGGAGATCCTACCGGACCTGGTAAAGAAGCTAAGGGCCATGCCATCACTCAGCACCAGCGCATCCTCGTCGTGATGGGTGCGCATTGCTTTCCCTACATACACCAATGATACGCTGGCCTTTGCTAACCTCCGTCACCCTTGCGGGACTCGTTACCCTGCTGCTTACGGCGTGCGGCGCTACATCCACTGCCACCGACTGGACATTCGGCACGTCCCTGGCCATGAGGGTCAAAGAGATACGCCTGACCGAGGAGGTCCGCTACTCTTTCGATGGCAAGCACTACGTGGTCAAGCCAAGCCAGGAGGACCGGACCCTCGCGGCCGCCTTCGTGGAGGTGCGTACACGCGAGGCAAATGTGGTGTACCTTTCGGTAAACAAGGACACCATCCGTCTCCGAGATGACAAGTACCTGGACTACCGTTCCACAGACCCATTCCTAGAGAGGAGTGAGGTTATGGAAGCCGGCCCCGGGGAAGACGCCTTGGTGCCCTTCGTATGGGGAGAGGTATCATTACCCAAGCAGTGCGGAAGCACGCCGTATTGCGAGCTAAAAGGGTGGATCCTCTTTGAAGTCCCTCGGGACTTCAAGTTCTACCAGCTAATCTGGGACACCGGCGACACCGTCTATATGTACTTCTAGCAGGCTGTTTCACCTAACTTCCCTGGAAGCAGGAATGGCAGCCCCGACAGGTCGGGACTGCCAGGGGTTCAAGGGGGTGTCCCTTTCCCCAAAAACCTCACAGAGCATGAATAGCAGGAGGGACATCCACGCGCCCCGGCGGCTGTTTCACATGGCTGCCGCATCCCTTTTCCCACTACTTGCCCTGCTTCTGGAGGAGCGCACGTTCCTGCTGCTCCTGCTGGCGGTCACGGCTCTCTTTGTCCTGGCGGACGTGGCGCGGCTTCGAGCAGGACGCCTCAACCTATGGTTCCACAGGCTGTTTGGCCCCATGCTCCGCCAGGGCGAGGAGCGGCGTATCACAGGAGCCAGCTACATCTTGCTGGGCACCCTGGGGGCCTTCGTCCTGTTTTCCAGGGACGTGGCGGTCATGGCCGTGCTGTTCACGGCCCTGGGCGACCCTGTGGCTGCCATGGTAGGCATACGGTTCCCAGGCAGACGACTGTTTGGCAAGTCGCTGTGGGGCACCGCCGCCATGATCTTGGTGGGCCTGGGAGTGGCCAGCCTTGTGCACGTCGCCGGGGTCGTTGAACTCCGGTGGGCCATAGCTGTGGGCGCTCTGGTAGCCGGCATCGCCGAGCTGCTGCCTCTACCCTTGGACGATAACCTGAGAGTGCCTCTGCTGGCGGGGGCTGTCATGGCGTTGCTGGGCGCATAGGTCATCCAGCGAAGTTGACCCTCCTCCCGTAGGGGGTACACTCATCTAGCAGGATACGGGAAAAGGGGTGTTCAGAAGGTCGAGCGCCGATTTTATCGCACGTCCTAGATGGAGTCGGATCTGCCATGAGCGAAGCCGAAAGGACGGGGGTCTGTGGGTGTCCCCCTTCCTGAAAACGTGTCTGGGTGGGAGGGCGGGAAGAAACACGTTGGGTTTGACGGATTCTTCGGCAGGAATCTGGGGTAACCCACAGATTCCTGCTGCTAGCTCTCCTGGATTGTCACCTCTATGAGCTTGCTGCCTGGAAACCCGGGATTCTGGTTGGGGTCCCTGGGAGTCAGCGCCTGCACCACGTCCATGCCCTTTGTAACCTTCCCAAACACCGTGTGCCTGCCGTCCAGATGGGGTGTAGGGATATAGGTGATGAAGAACTGGCTCCCGCCGGTATGGGGCTGCCCCGTGTTGGCCATAGAGATGACGCCCACCTCGTGGGTCAGGTCGGTGAACTCGTCGGCTATGGTGTAGCCAGGGCCTCCGGAGCCGCTGCCCGTGGGATCGCCGCCCTGGGCCATGAAGTCAGGCAGGACCCTGTGGAACGTGGTGTCGTTGTAGAACCCTCGCTGCGCCAGGTTCACAAAGTTGTTTACCGTTACGGGCGCCTTCGCGGCGTTCAGCTCTATGACAATGTCGCCCTTGTCGGTGCGTAGGGTGGCGACATACTGCTTGGTGGCGTCTATGGTCATTGGGAAAGCCTCCTTATACTCTAGTGTTAGCGCAAACTCGGGCACGGAAGTTGCCGTGGGCGTGGGAACGATGCCGCAGGCAATCAGCAACAGCGGCGAAAGAAGGAGAAGCAGCGGAAGCCTTGGTAGGGGAGCCATTAAAGGTATACCCTCCTGACCTTGCGTATCGCTGCGATGCGCTCTTCAGCAAGTTGGTCCGCAGCCAGGGCCGTGGATATGCCTTGCTTCTTGGAAATGGCGATGACCCTCTGAGTGTTCTCGTAGATGCGGGCGGTCTTCTCCCTGGCAGCGTCTTCGCTATAGGTGGTGCCGACCTCGCAGGAGACGTTGATGACGCCACCCGCGTTCACTATATAGTCGGGGGCGTAGAGGATGCCCCTCTTTTTAAGGGCGTCGGCATCCTCCAGTTCCAGGAGCTGGTTGTTGGCCGAGCCACACACAATCCTGCACTGAAGTCGTGGGATTGTGTTGCTGTTCAGGACGCCGCCCAGAGCGCACGGGGCGAATATGTCGCACTCTACGCCAATAATATCGTCAGGCCCAACGACCTGGACGCCGGGGTAGCTCCTGGCCCGTGCCAGCGACTCTTCGTTAATGTCGGCTATGATGAACTTTATCCCTTCTTCTTTCGCCAGCAGGTTCTCGACCAGCGCCGTGGCCGTGTGCCCAAACCCCTGGATGGCCACAACGCGGCCTGCCAGAGAGTCGCTGTCCCACGCCTCTTTGGCGCAGGCCTTCATGCCCTGGTAGACGCCAAATCCTGTCATTGGAGATGTATCGCCGCTGCCTCCCAGGGATACGGGCAGACCGGTTATGTGGGAGGTCTCCTGGGCAATCTGTTCCAGATCATGAACGGTCATGCCCACGTCCTCGGTGGTGATGAAGCGGCCTCCCAGGCTCTCCACAAACCTGCCGTAGGCGCGCATCAACGCCTCGGACTTGTCCTTGCGGGAGTCCGCCATGATGAGACCCTTGCCGCCGCCGAAGTGCAGGCCCGCCGCCGCTGACTTGTAGGTCATGGCCCGGCTCAACCGCAGCACATCCATCATCGCGGCATCTTCAGTGGGATGCGGCCACACCCTCACGCCCCCCAGAGCCGGGCCGAGGGTGGTGTCGTGGATGGCGATGAAGGCTCGCAAGCCAACGCTGGTATCCGTGTACACGCTGAACTGCTCGTGCCCGTACCGCTCCATGTACTCCAGTACATTCATGTCTTCCTCTCCGTTAGCTATCGTTGTGGCCAAGACCGGGGAAGCATATAGCGACACCATAGAGTATACGCTCTGGCGGCTTTGACGAAAAGCGTAGTATTGGGCTACTGTCTTGGGAACATGCTTGGTGTGGCAGCCGCATAGCAGTCGTCTAGAGGATGCCAATGCCGCCGTAGGCCAGTCGAAGACCTACCAGTAGAAGTCCCACGGCCAGGGCGCGCGACACCCACGCCGCGCTCACTCTTTGAGAGATCCGTGCTCCAATCTGGCCTCCTATCACCGCTCCCATAGTGAGCGCCAGGGCAGCCGTCCATAGACCGTTTAGGTCTCCTTCCAGGATATTGGTGATGTTGGCTACGCCGGACGTACCTATCAACATGAACTGAGAGGTGGCCGTTGCGACGAGGATGGGCATACCCAGAAGGTATACGAAGACCGGTACTCCGAAGATGCCACCGCCAACTCCCAACATGCTTGCCAAGAAGCCGATGAGGAATGTAATGCTTGCTCCAAGCGCCAGGTTCACTCGGTACTCATACACTGTCCCGCGGCTGTCCACTAGGCGTCGTGGGGAACCGTGGGAGGCCACACGGGCCTGGGCTTGACGCCTTGGTCGCGCGAAGACGTAGATGGACACCAGTACCAGCAGGACGCCGAATACCACCTGGAAGAGGCCCCGGTTGATGTGGTTTACCAGCAAGGCTCCGATTACTCCTCCGGGCAGGGTTGCCACCAGGAATCTCAGACCGGTCCGGTAGTCAATTCGGTGAAGCCTAGCGTAAGCTATGGCTCCCGATATCCCGTT
The DNA here is from genome assembly GCA_965248595.1 of Dehalococcoidia bacterium. Classification (GTDB taxonomy): domain Bacteria; phylum Chloroflexota; class Dehalococcoidia; order Lucifugimonadales; family SHYF01; genus SHYF01. The sequence goes on along the minus strand of CBDFJM010000006.1, from coordinate 746,351 downwards.
GGAGAACACCGCTATGAGCGAGACGGCGGTCACCACGGCAGGACTCAAGGATCTATCGAAGAAGAGCAAAAAGGGCACAATAATGAATCCACCGCCAGCACCTATGAGTGCTCCCCAGGTGCTGGCTACGAGCCCCAGGCCCCCAAGCTCCAGGAATCTTATCCAGTCCAAAGGCACCTTCGTATGGCTTACCGGCGCAAAAGAGGCAGAAGATAGACTATATCACTAACGGCGTTATTATGGCACAGGCACGCGCCGCCAGTTCTTTCCTGGTTGCTTTTGCGGATTGGGTGCATACGAACAGCGGACTCCTGTCCAGCCAGTGAGCCGCACCAAATCAAGGCAGACAGGATCGGGCCGTGGAGCCCGTTTGTAGGCGCGAGTGATGGTGCAGGGCTCAGTCCAGTCCCGCCTCACGCCTCACCTGCTGCAAAACGTGGATGAAGCTGGCCTCCGTGAGCCGGCCGGTCTGGTGGTTGCGCGGGCTAGGGTGGTAGGAGACGAACACCACCGGCGGGCACCATGCTGGAAAGGGAGTCTGAGGGGTGCGCCTGTCTTGGCGGAGACCAGACGGAGGTAGCTTTCGAAGGCTGTCCGTCCCAGCGCTAGAACCACTCGCACCGAAGGCAGCAGGGCTAGCTCCTGTGCCAGGTACGGTGCGCAATTTGCCAGCTCTTCGCGGGCAGGCCGATCGGCGGGAGGGGCACACCGTAAGGCTGCTGTCAGGTATAGCCCTGGCAGCTTCAGGCCGTCGTTGCGGTGCTCCGATGTAGGCTGGCTGGCAAACCCGGACTCGTGGAGAGCCTTGACGAGGAACCTGGCCGAGGCATCGCCGGTGAACATTCTGCCCGTACGGTTGCCGCCGTGGGCCGCGGGGGCTAGACCGACGGCCAATACTCTGGCATCTGGGTCTCCGAAGCTGGGCACCGGACGACTCCAGTAGTCCCAATTCTCATAGCTCCGGCGCTTCACAACGCCAGCGTGCTCCCGGTGGGCCACCAGCCGAGGGCACTGACTGCACAGGGCTATGCGCTCTTGAAGGGCGATCAACGGTTGTACTGTCATTTGCCACGCTGCTCGGCCACATGCAAGGACAGGGAGACGAGGCAGATGCTACAGAGGTCGTATCTCCGTGGCAGGGAGGGCACTACGACAGAGGCGCAATGAGCTTGCAGCAGTAGCCTCGGCTAGGTGGAGGCGGGATGGCGCAGGTGGCTTGCTACTCCGTGGGCCAGCACCATCAGGGCAAGCACTACTACCACCAGTATCATGGCTACGCTGTCTCCGAAGTAGGAGGCCCTGAAAAGCAGGAAGCCATAGCTAGCGGCCCCGCCCCAGAGTGTGGGTTGGTGACCAGAGGCACGAGCTATGAACATCACAATGGAGCCCGTCAGCACAGCCAGCCAGAAGGTGAACGGGGGAAGGAGCGCCATGGTGATGCCCACCAGGGTGGCCAGCCCGTCACCCCCACGAAAGCGCGTGAACACGGACCGCCAGTGTCCCGCCAGAGCGGCCATGCCAGGGAGGAGAATGGCTACGCCGTCCACCCCTAGGCGAGCGGAGATCTCAACGGTGAGGATGCCTTTTGCCACATCTCCCCAAAACACCGCTCCGCCATGCCAAAAGCCCACGCTGCGCGCCACGTTGGCGGCTCCCGCCAGTCCCGTACCAGCGTGAAAGATGTCCACACCTCGGCGGCGGCTTACGAGGGCAGCCAAAGGAATGGCGCCCAGGATGTAGCCCAGGAGCGTGGCCAGAATCAATGGATACAGGGTAGATGCAGAGAGCGTCAAGGCAGGGTCACTCACCTAATTCAGGTTCTACAACGTCCCCACTGCACCTTGGCGGTGGGTACCCTTATTCTAACGGAATTGTGCCTCTAACGGAAGGGGGGCAAGGCATTTGACCTGCCGCACTACGAGCTGGCTTTGGTTAACCATGGAAGCGATATGGCGGGCGGATCAGCCATCCTTAAGCATGTGCCGCAACACGTATTGCAGCAGGCCTCCGTGGCGGTAGTACTCCACCTCTATGGGCGTGTCTATGCGTACACGGGTCTTGAAGGCCACCTGGCGGCCATCCTCCGTCCGGGCACGCACATCCACCGCGGCTCCTGGCAGAAACTCTCCCGCGATGCCAGCTATATCATAGGTCTCAAAGCCCGTGAGGCCCAGGGTCTCTCGGGTTTCCCCTGGCATGTACTGAAGTGGCAGAACGCCCATGCCTATCAGGTTGGTGCGGTGGATGCGCTCATAGCTCTGGGCCACCACCGCCTTCACTCCCTGAAGGTATGGCCCTTTGGCGGCCCAATCTCTGGAGCTGCCGGACCCGTACTCCTTGCCCGCCAGTACAACCAAGGGCACGCCCTCCTTCTGGTATTGGACTGAGGCATCGTAGATGCTCATCTCCTGGCGGCTGGGCAGGTGCACGGCCGAACTGCCTTCCGTATCGGGGGTCATCTGGTTGCGCAGGCGAACGTTGGCAAAGGTGCCCCGCACCAGGACGTCGTGGTTACCGCGCCGGGCACCATAGGTGTTGAAGTCCCTGGCTGCTACTCCCTTAGATATCAGGTACTGCCCAGCCGGACTATTGGCAGCAATATTGCCGGCAGGTGATATGTGGTCCGTGGTGATGGAATCTCCCAATACAGCCAGAACACGAGCGCCTGAGATATCGCGCATAGGCGGCGGCTCTTCCGGTAGATTCTCAAATATGGGAAGCTCCTGGACGTAGGTGGAGTCGTCGTCCCAAGCGTACAGGTCTCCAGTGGGCACCGGCAGGCTGTTCCACCGCTCGTCGCCCTCAAACACCTTGCCATATCTCTTGCGGAACATCGCTGGTTTGACCGCCTTGGACACGGTTTCCTTGATTTGCTGCTGGGTTGGCCAAATATCCCGCAGGTACACCGGCTGGCCGTTGGGAGTGTGTCCCAGGGGTTCTGTAGACATGTCAATGTCAACGGTGCCCGCCAGCGCGTATGCCACCACCAACATGGGCGAGGCCAGGAAGTTGGCCTTTACCTGCGGATGCACGCGGGCCTCAAAGTTCCTGTTGCCGCTGAGCACTGCCGCAGTCACCAGGTCGTGCTCTGTCACCGCCCTCGCCACCGGATCTGGTAGGGGGCCGCTGTTGCCGATGCACGTGGTGCAGCCGTGGCCGACTATGTGGAACCCCAGTGTCTCAAGGTAGGGCGTTACGCGTGCTGCCGCCAGGTAGTCGTCTACCACCTGGGAGCCAGGCGCCATGCTGGTCTTGACCCAGGGTTTCGTGTCCAGACCTCGTTCAACCGCGTTCTTGGCCAGAAGCCCGGCGCCCACCATCACCGATGGGTTGGAGGTGTTGGTGCAACTGGTTATGGCGGCGATGACCACTACCCCGTGGTCCATGGACACCGCCTGGCCATCTAGGTTCACCGGAACACCCCCCTGCCCTTGGTCGCTCGCAACCGCTGCCGCCGGCTTGTTGTAGACCTTGTCCAGGGAAACCTGGAAGGAGCGCTTCATCTGTGTGAGCGCGACCCGGTCTTGCGGGCGGCTTGGCCCCGCCAGGCTGGATTCCACAGTGGACATATCCAGCTCCATCTTGTCGGTGTATTCAGGCTCCGGGCTGTCCTTGGTATGGAAGAGCCCTTGAGCCTTGGTGTACCGTTCCACTATCTCCACCGCGGCAGTGCGACGACCGGTGCCAGCCAGGTAGTCCAGAGTCACCTGGTCTACTGGAAAGAGGGCAGCCGTGGCCCCGTACTCTGGACACATGTTGGAGATGGTGGCCCGGTCTGGCAGAGCAAGGTTCGATAGGCCCTCGCCGTAAAACTCAACAAACTTGTCCACCACGCCACGGGCCCTCAGCATCTGGACCACTGTAAGCACCAGGTCGGTGGCCGTGGTGCCTTCGAGGAGTTCGCCAGTCAGCTTGAAGCCGACTACCTCTGGCAGAAGCATATAGTAGGGCTGGCCCACCATCACCGCCTCGGCCTCGATGCCTCCCACTCCCCAGCCCAGGACGCCCAGGCCATTGACCATGGTGGTGTGGGAGTCCGTTCCTACAAGTGTATCCGGGAACGCGACCGTGCTGCCGGCCTCCTTCTTAGTGCCTACCACACTAGCCAGGTACTCCAGGTTGACTTGGTGGACGATTCCCGTGCCTGGCGGCACCACTCGCACGTTCCGGAAGGCCTTCTGGGCCCACCTAAGCAAGCCGTACCGCTCACCATTTCGTTCGTACTCGCGCTCTACGTTCTGCGCGAATGCCTGCTGGGTGCCGAAGAAGTCTACTTGCACGGAGTGGTCTATGACCAGGTCCACCGGAACTATCGGGTTGATGCGCTTGGGGTCGCCGCCCAGACGTTTCATTGCGGAGCGCATGCTGGCCATGTCCACAATGGCAGGAATGCCGGTGAAATCCTGGAGCAGCACTCGAGTCGGCATGAATGGGACCTCCCGGCGGGATAGCTCACGGGTGTTCCATCCGGCGACGCCGAGCACATCCTCCTCTGTGACCAGCTTGGCATCATGGTTCCGCAGAACGTTTTCCAGCAGAATGCGGATGGAGAAAGGCAGGCGGTCCAGGTGCGTGACGCCGGTCTCCTCCAGGCGGCCCAACCGGTAGAACGTTACGGGACCCTGACGAGTGGTAATGGTGCTCTGGGCGCCGAACTGGTCCTTACTGGTCATCTGTTCCTCCAGGCAAGCTGATTGGTACTTCCATATCCTAACCCCTCGTGGTTTCTGTGGCAACCTGCTAATGTGGACTGGACGTTGATAGCAAGCGGTAGGGACGTGGTCCCGGATGAGATTCGCAAACTAGAATTGCGTTTCCCGGTCTACAACGTTCATATGGCTGTTGCAGGGGGCTGCCCTAGGAGGTATTCCAGGGCTAGAACCAGCGACGGAACCAGTCCTTCTCAAACAACACCTTGCCGGCGTGCCAGTAGCGGGTGGGCTTGTGGAGCTTGATTTCCGGTCTGGGTTCGGCGTAGAAGTTGCCCCGGCCAAACCCTGCCTTTCCACCGCCCACCTCAATGAAACATTCGCCGTGGCCGTCAAAGGTCCCGCCATCGCCCTGGCCGGCTACCTGGGTCGCGATGGTCTGTGCCACCGCCTCCGCCTCTCCGTGGGCGAAGACGCCTGCCTTGGGAAGTGGCATACCAGCGGCCAGTGGGATTCCCGTTACGTCGCCGATGGCATAAACGCCCGGGAAGCTGGTCTCCAGGGTTTGGCGGTTCACTGGCACCCAGCCACTTTCTCCAGTCAGTCCGGCCTCCCGCACCACCGTCGGCGCTACGTGCGGCGGAATGTAAACCAGGAAGTTGTACTGGGCTTGCGCTCCGTTGGCGAAGTGTAATGTTTTGGTGGAGTTGTTGACCTCAGTGACCTGGTTCTGGGGATGGTAGGCGATCTCGCGCTCCTCCAGAAGTCGCCTGACTCCCGCGGAAACCTCTGGCCCCGCCACCCCCATGGGGCCCGGCTCTGGTGTATAGACGCTGACGCCCACCCGGTCGCGTATCTTGCGCTTGCGCAGGTCGTGGTCGAGGAGCATGGCTGCCTCGCTAGGGGCTGCAGGGCACTTAAATGGTATCTTGGCTGTGAGCACCACCATCGTCCCTTCCATCACACCCTTGCGGTTGTCTCGTATAGCCGTGGCCCCTTCCAGTGAGTACAGGTTGTGGCCTGCCTGAACCAGGCCCGGGACTTGCTCTGGTGCAAGCTGAGCACCCAAGGATACCACCAGGAAGTCCGCCTTCAACACCTTGCCATCCACCTGCACTGATTTCTGCGCAGGGTCAATGCTTTGCACCTGTCCTTTGACCACCTGGATGCCTTTCCGTTCCAGCAAGGTTAGGCTCCTTACTATGCTGTCGGGCTCACGGAGCCCCACCTGGAGCCATAGCAGAGAAGGCCAGAAGATGTGCTTGTCCTCCCTGTCCACCAATGTAACCTGGTGCTCCTTCCCAAGCCGCCTCCGCAACTCGTTGGCCGTGACAACGCCTCCGACACCACCACCCAGAACAACAACGGTTTTGCCAGGCATCTTCTAGCCTCCTTGGTTTCCTTCGGCGTGTAGTCTATCACTTTACAGCAATGGCGGAACCGGGAGCCGTGCCATGCGCGAAATGCTCCACGAGCCGGAAGAGTGCTGGACGCAAGAGGCTGGTTAAGCCCGAATCCACCGATGCGGAGCGGCCTTGGGGTTGGAACAAGGGGTGAGGGCCGTGGGACGCGACGGTCCGCGCTCGATTCCGATAAATGGGGCCGGTGGCGGCCTTTGGTTGGAGTTGGTGGCGCCGATGGCGGTCCTGGGCAGCGGCGCTGGGGCGGGGTCGGCGGGACAGCATGCAAGGGAAGACAATCGCGGACCGGGCCGGTGCGACTCTGTGGGGTGGTTGAGTAGTCTGGTGGACGTGTCAGGCGCCGTCGGTGCCGTCAGGCAGGCAATGGCAGGGCTCGCAATCGAGCCAGGGCGCGAGTGAACTGGGTTTCCCAAGGCCAGCCCTGTGGCAGATGCAAAGTGAGGCGGCGGGCCGAGCGGGTGAGCCGTCCGGCCAGGGAGAAGAAGCGCCGCCGGAGGGTCCTGGTGGTCACCACCCCCTCGCCCAGACCGATGCGCGCAGTCCAGCGGGCCAGGTTATGGGCCAGCACCTGAACGGCCAGCCAGGCGCCGTTGGCGGGGAAGCGGCCCGAGGGGAAATGATTGAGGCCGACGCCGTGTTTGAGGTCTCGGATGGCATTCTCGATCTCGGCGTGGCGGCGATGGTCGGCCTCCAGTTCCAAGGTTTCCCCGTCCCGGTAGGTGATGAAGCCGTGATAGCTGTAGCTGGCGAAGAGGGCCAGTTGGGAACCGGGCGTGGGCTTCACCCGCCGCACGATGAGCCGCACTGGGGCGGCTTCGGGCTCACCCTGGAAGGGAGTGTAGGTGGTCTCGGCCACGTCGGCGCCGCCGTCCATCCAGTAGGGGACGGGCGTCCAGTCCTCCTCGGGAATCGCCTCAATCAACTCCCTGAGGCGGGCGTGTTGGCGGATGGTGATGGAGAAGCGGACATCCATCTCGCGGCAGACGACGACCAGGGCGTGGGCATAGAAGCCGCTGTCGGCCCGCACCGTGAGTTGTCCTGTAGCCCCAGCATGGCGCACCCGGCCCACGGTCTCCCGCAGGAAGTGGGCGGCGCCACGAACGGTGTTGGCCCGGCCCTCGCGAAGCCGAGACATCAGCACGTCGCCGGTGCCGGCGGCGATGGCCAGCAGCGGGTGATAGCCCCGCTGGCCAGTGTAACCATGGTGACGCGCCCCCTCCTTGGCCAGTCCGTAGGTCTCGCACATGGTGGAGTCTAGGTCGATGGTCAACGGCCCTTCACCGGGTCCCGCACCAGCGGCAGTAGAGTCCCAGGAAGTGGTGTAACAAGAGTAGAGGGTCTGGATGAAGAGAGACCACCACGTCATCCTTAGCGGGCAAAGACGAGCCTGAGAAAGGAGGACAACGGTGGTCAAGGAAAGGATGGACCTGCTTGAGCTAATGCGCAAGAGGGGAGTCGACGGTGACGTGGACTTTCTACGAGAGGCACTGAGAGTGCTGGTCGAGGGGATCATGGAGGCTGATGTGTCATCGAGGACCGGCGCTGGGTATGGAGAACGCAACCCTGAGCGGGTGACCCAGCGCAACGGGTACCGGTCTCGAGCATGGGACACTCGCGTAGGGACCATGGAGTTGCAGATACCCAAGCTGAGGGAGGGGAGCTACTTTCCGAGCCTGCTGGAGCCACGGCGTCGCAGCGAGCGAGCTCTGCTGGCGGTGATCCAGCAGGCGTATGTGGAGGGTGTATCGACGAGGCGAGTGGATGATCTGGTCAAGGCTCTTTGGTGCGAGGGTATCTCAAAGAGCCAAGTGTCGCGTATCTGCCAGGAGCTGGACGGGGTGGTGGAGAGCTTCCTGGGTCGGCCGCTGGACGGCGGATCATATCCCTACCTGTGGCTGGACGCACTAACCCAGAAGGTCAGGGAGGCCGGTAGGATAGTCAACGTCAGCGTGGTGGTGGCGACGGCGGTCAATAGCGAGGGCAAGCGTGAGATCGTTGGGATGGACGTGGGTACCAGTGAAGACGGCGCCTTCTGGTTAGCCTTCCTGCGCTCACTGGTCGCCAGGGGCCTCGGCGGGGTGGAACTGGTGGTATCGGACGCTCATCAGGGACTCAGGGATGCCATCGCAACTGTCTTCGGTGGGGCCAGTTGGCAGCGGTGCCGCACCCACTTCATGACCAACCTGCTCACTCGGGTCCCCAGGAGCGCTCAGCCCTGGGTGGCCACCATGGTACGCACCATCTACCAGCAGCCGTCCCCTCAGGAGGTGCATGCCCAACTCGAGCGGGTGATTGCTCAGCTCCAGGACCCGTTCCTACAGGTCGCCTCTCGACTGGACGAGGCTGGACCCGACGTCCTGGCCTTCTCCAGCTTCCCACTCGCCCACTGGAAGAAGATCTGGTCCAACAACCCCCTGGAGCGTCTCAACAAGGAGATACGGCGCCGCACCGATGTGGTGGGCATCTTCCCTAACCGCCCAGCTGTCCGTCGCCTGGTCGGCGCCGTCCTAGCTGAGCAGCACGACGAGTGGGCCGTCGGCCGTCGATACATGACACAGGAGGTAACCACCTCCAACGAAGCTCTACCCAGAGCCGAACTCGCAGAGGCAGCGGCCTAGACGATATCAACAGGATGACGTACTCTTACACCACTCTATGGGACGTGACCGTTCACGGCCCGTGTCACGGCATCAAGCGCCGCTGCCGGTTTATCGGGATCGCCGAAAATGCCGCTCAGGTCCATCGAGAGTATCTCGGTCTGAACCGTACGGTCGCCTCCTGGGGGGTTATTAAACTCGATCTCGTAGAAGACGTCGAAGAACGAGTCAACCTGAAACGTGGCGGTGGTGCCGTCCAGGCCGCTCGACCCGATGTTTGAGACGTATGAGATGTCGAAGAACGAGTCAACTTGGAAGCAACACGCTTCGGTGACCAACTCAACAAGCTCCTGCGCGGTCATCGGCGGTGGGCACACTACACCCGGTTCGCATTTAGGCGTTGGTGGCAGTTCAATAATGAACTGGAGCTGCCCCTCGCCTCTCGGGGCGGGGGCACCAGCACCCGGCTGGGCCACGGCCATAGTCGCCACCGCCACGATGGCGAGCAGGCCAATCAGTAGGGCAAACCTCTTTCCTCTCATGGTATCCCTCCTATGAATGATATACGCTGCCCAGGAGTTAGTCAGGGCAGCGACAGGGCAACCTTACCATCGGGTTTTGGGACGGTCAAGGAGGAATGGGGCCAATCGTGAAGCCGTGAGTTAACTTTTCCTACATTATTTCTCCTACCCTCCTCATATCCGCCTCCGGGTTGGGGAGCCTAACGTCTCCATGGCGGGGTGGGGCACAATGGAGCGTCTCCTCTTTTCACCCACAAAACGTTACACTACCTGGACGGTTCTATGGCCGAGGCGGATGCCTTCTGGTAGACTGATTGCGCTGCTTCATACCCGATTGGGAGGGTGAACGTGACGCTTATCCAAGACAAAGACCAGCAGGCCATAAGAGACCGGTTCAAAAGGGAATTGAAGAACGACGTTACCATACGTCTGTTTACCCAAAAGACCTATGGCCTCACCATACCGGGTAGGGAGTGTCGCTACTGTGACCAGACCCAGCAGCTTATGGAGGAGCTCGCTGCCCTTTCGCCCAAGCTACACATGGAGATCAAGGACTACTACTCCCAGTCTCAGGAGGCCAAAGAGGCGGGCATTGAGCGAATACCTGCCATAGTACTAACCAAGGGTTCAGACTCCAACGTCAGGTTCTACGGCATACCGGCGGGCCACGAGTTCACCAACGTGCTGGAGGACATCGTCACGCTGTCTCGGGGCGTCAGCCCGCTGTCCCTGGAAACGCGCAAGAAGCTGAAGCGACTCAAGGAGGATGTGCACATCCAGGTGTTCATCACCCCTACCTGACCGTACTGCCCGCCCATGGCCCGTGTGGCCCACGCAATGGCAATGGAAAACACCCGCATCCGCGCCGATGTGGTAGAGGTCCAGGAGTTTCCGCTGCTAGGCCAGCGGTATGCAATTACCGGCGTACCCAAAACTGTTATCAACAACCGCGTGCAGTTTGTGGGAGCCGTCTCGGAGGCCATATTCGTGGACAAGGTGCTGGAGGCGGCAGGCATATCCCCGGAGGAGCGGACCGCTCCGGCCATCTCCGCCGCTCCTGAGTTGGGGCCTTCCACACGCCCGACTGCCTAGGAGAGGTCACTACTTCACGCAAAACCGTTGTTGGAAGCATGAAGATGTAGTCCCGACAGCAGCCGAGCTATCCGCTCTGCGTCTGGCCGATGGTAGAAAGCAGGTATGCCTGGAGCAGTGGGTTCAACTGCCCGCCCAGCACGGAGTCAGTGTCCGAGGTCTCGTACCCCGTCCTATGGTCCTTCACCATCTGGTAGGGATGGAGGACGTAGCTGCGAATCTGGTTGCCCCACTCAGCGGATATGTGCTGGCCCTTGATCTGGGCCTGCTCTTCGGCGCGCCTTTTTATCTCGCGCTCCACGAGCCTTGCCCGCAGCACCTTCATGGCGGACTCTTTGTTCTGGAGTTGAGAGCGTTCGTTCTGGCATGTGACGACTATTCCAGAGGGCAGGTGGGTTATGCGGACTGCGGTGGACGTCTTCTGTACGTTCTGGCCTCCGTGGCCGCTGGCGTGGTAAACGTCCACCCGTAGGTCATCCGGGCCGATGATCAGTTCCGTCTCCTGTTCCGCCTCCGGCAGGACCTCCACCAGGGCAAAGGAGGTATGGCGGGCATGAGAAGCATCGAAGGGGGAGATACGCACCAGCCGGTGAACGCCACGCTCCGCCCTCAGATAGCCATAGGCCCACTGGCCTGCCACCTCCACCATTGCGCTCTTGATGCCGGCCTCGTCGCCGGGCGACGTGTCCAAAATCTGAGCCTTGTATCCCTGGCTCTCCGCCCAACGCAGGTACATGCGCAGCAGCATCTGGGCCCAGTCCTGGGACTCCGTGCCGCCAGCGCCGGCATGGACGGCCAGGATAGCTGTCCTTTCGTCGTAGGGGCCGGAGAAGGCCAGCAGGAACTCCATCTGGCCTAGCTGCGACTCCAGGACTAGCAACTCCTCCTGAAAGGTGTCCTGAAGGCTGGCGTTATCCTCGGCCAGGGCCAGTTGGACTAGCTCGTCGAGGGCAACGGCCCGCTGGTGCAAGCCCTGCCACTGGCCCACCATTTCCCTGAGATGGGCCAGGCTACGCATAGCGGCCTGAGCATCCTGGGAGTGCTCCCAGAAGTCGGCTGCTGCACTGCGACGCTCCAGCCGCGCGATCTCTTCCTCTTTGGCGGCCAGGTCAAAGCCGCACCATTAGGTCAGAGATGCGATGGGACAGAATCTGGGCGCGCTCTTTACTCTCTTGCAAGATGATTACTTCCTTTTTCTTATGTTCTTACGTCATTATGAGCGAAGCGAAGAATCTTGTCAGCCTCTATAACGGCTCCTGTTTAGTAGGCGAACAAGATTCTTCGTTGTCCTCCCGACAAGTCGGGATAGGGACTCCTCAGAATGACATGACCTAGTTGCTCCGGTTCACGCTACTGCATCCTGCCTGCCGCCGCATGGTGGGCCAGCCTGGTAGGCTCCGGCAACCGGAACCTATCGCAGCAGGCCAGCACCCACCTGAGGGCCGACGGCAGGTCTACCTTGTGCCCGATTGACACGTAGACGGGTGTTACCCCCTGGCGAGTGCGCAGGGCAGCGCCCACCACCTCACCCTTATCCTCCAACGGTGCCCACGACCCCCTTTCTTGTGCAAGGGGGCCGTGCCTGCCTTTCAACAAGGACTTGGCACAGCCTATTGCCGGGAGGCCCGTCAGCAAGCCCAAGTGGCACGCCAGGCCGAATCGCCTGGGATGAGCCAGCCCCTGACCATCGGCCATCAGGAAGTCCGGCGTGATACTCAACCGTTCCAGAGCCGCCAGCACCAGGGGCGCCTCTCGGAAGGAGAGAAGCCCCGGCACATATGGAAAACCCAGCTTCCCATGGGCGCTCTTCACCTCCACCACTTTGAGCTCTGGGAGGCTCATCACAACGGCCGCGGCGCGGACTACACCCTGGCCATCGGGCGGAGAGATGTCCATGCCAGCCACGTACCTAGACCGCTCAGGGATACCGTTGCAGCGGGACACCTGGGCTGCGAGGCGGACCTGAATGTTCCGGGCCTCCTTTACCGATACGTTCCATGGATGAAGCTGGATGCTCTTTACGATGGCGCCAAGCCTGCGTTATGCCGGATTCTGCCAACGCTTACATCATACCAAGCCCAGGGAGCCTCGGCAAACAGGGCGCTCCAGAACCGCCGAGCAGGTATAATGGGTATAGCCTGCTTAGTCATCAATGGAGCAAAGCAATGGCTCTCACCATTTCAGCCACAAACCTTTCAGAGCTTGCCCAGCCGGGCTACTGCCCTCGGTGCTTCTGGGTGAAGCAGAAATCACGAAGGCTTCCATATCAGTCGTTCCCAGGCATCTTCAGCTCCATAGACAGGTACGTGAAACGGATGGCGCGCCACCACTTTGATTCAGCGGGGGAGTTGCCTGCCTGGTTTCCCGTCGTGGGCGAGGTAGAGGGCATGGAGACCGTGCCCAACTATAGAAGCTTCGCGGTGACGGACCCCAAGACTGGCGTGACGCTGCGTGGTGAACCAGACGAGGTGCTGCGACTGAATGGGCACACTTACCACATTGTGGACTACAAGACGGCGCGCCTGACCGATAGCGCCCAGGGAATGTTCCCAAGATACGTGGCCCAGCTCAACGCTTATGCCTACATCGGCAGCCGCCACGCCTTCTCGCCGGTATCGGGCCTCAGCCTCATCTACTTCGAGCCTGACACCGACGTGGAGGCCGACCCTGGACTGGCGGCCCGGACCCAAGAGGAGTTCCTGCTGGGGTTCACCCCGAAGCTGCTGGACGTGGATGTAAAGCCGGACAGCTTTATAGAGGGGCTCTTGCGGCTGGCCAGGCGGATCCTGGAGGAAGATACGCCGCCCGAAGGCAAACATGGTTGCAGGGAGTGTCAGGCTGTGGAGGAGCTGGCGGAGATGACGAAGCCCGGCCGGTGAAGGCAAGGTTGAACTGTTACTCCGCTCGTGGTGAGCTTGTCGAACCATACGAGCGGAGTAACAGTCCCGCTCACCCTGAGCCTGTAGAAGGAAATGAGCGGCTGATTATGACGCCCTTTTCTGCGAGTATGTGCTAGCCTGTACCCAGGCCAGTCAAGAAGTCACGCACGACGGACTCGTAGGACGCCGGGTCACGGTTCCAAGAGCCAACGTGCAGCGCACCCGGCACACGCACATACCTAACGATGTCGGGGCGGGCCTCGGCAAGCGCATCGCTAGTTCCTACGGGGACAGTTGGATCAGCGTCACCGTGGAAGAGCAGGATAGGTGCTTTCAGACGTTGAGCGTCCTGAAGGTAGTCCAGCTTGCGCCACGGCACGCCAAAGCGTAGTTGGGAGAAGCCCTTAGCCAGGTCGGCAACCAGTGTAGGGTAACCCCGCTGCTGCACGCCCAGGTCAATTGTCTCGTTGAAGTTGATCATGGGGGCATCAAGGATGATTCCACGTGCTTTGTCCCCCAAGCCAGACTGGTATAGAAAGTTGATCACGATAGCCCCGCCCATACTGAATCCCACCAGCACCACGTCCTGAGCGCCGTGCTGAAGAGCGTAGCTAACGGCTCCTTCCAGGTCCTGCCACTCCGACTGGCCGTAGCGGTGGAGGCCATTGGGGCTCGGCAGCGCGCCATCGTCATTACGGTAGTTGATGAACAAGGCGGGATAGCCGACCTCCACTATCGCGGGCAGGATACGCAGTCCTTCTCGGAGAGGTGCATTGCGGCCATGCACGAAAATAACCCAGGTGTTGGCTTTGCCCTCAACGTACCATGCATCGAACTCCCCCAATGGGGATGTGTACCGCACCTCCTGAAAGGGAATGGCGAAAGCCTGCCTGGGGTCGCCGGTGAAAGCAGCCCCTTCCAGGCGCGCCATGTCACCAGTGTTTAGATCGCCGGTGAAGGCCGTGAATTGTCGCACCACCTGTTGGTCGGTAAGCTGCTCGATGGCCCCAACCTGACCGTAGCCGCCATCCCATCGTACTCCCCACACGCCATCGTATTTCCAGGGACCTGTCTTGCTGGTGGCCGGCGTCACGCCCAGGGTGATTTGGCCGTCGGAGGTGGCCAGAACTCGCATGTCCAGGTCTGCGGGCTTGTGGTCAGGGGTCAGGGCGTCTCGCTTTAGCACGTCGGACAGATACCAGCCTCCTGCCCCTACGCCGCCAACAGCAGCCAGGAGCACCACGACTACGAAAGCAATCAGGATACGGCGGAAGAGGCGCATGGTTTACCTCCCAGTGGACGTTAGGACCCTAGTGCCCCTACTCCGAAATCCTATGCACAAATGCACGACTCTGCATAGAGACAGGACACTAGATTAGCTATATTGCGTTATGTCTCCGGAAAGCGGCGGCGTAAGGCCTCCCGGGCGCCGTTGCGAATGGGCGGGAAATGGCCGAAGCATATCGTTTCAAAGTCCATGGCCAGCAGCTTGCGCACCGACTGCATCGCCTGTGCCGAGTTCTGGGTAACGCTTGCTGCCGGGGGTGATATTCTTCCGAACCTGTATTGCAGGGCGTCGCCCACGATAAGCACCTTCTGGGGCAAAACGAAGAGAGAGATGCTTCCCAACGTATGCCCCGGCGTATGCACCACCTGCACTTTGCGCTGGCTGTCTAGCGGCAGCTCGTCGCCATCTGCCAGCAGCAGGTCAGCGTTAGCGGGATTGTCATACATCCGTCGCACAATGGGGTCAGTTAGCCTGGCTACTATGGGGTTGCGAAAGGGGCTGGGTGCAGGCCTCTCTCCCGATAACAGGGGCCACTCTACCTTATGCATTGCCACCATTGCACCCGTCTCCCGGGCCAGACGGCCCAGGCTGCCTGAGTGGTCAGGATGGTAGTGGGTCAGATATATCCAACGCACCTGGCCCAGGGAGAGTCCCAGGCTCTTGAGGCCCGAGGCGATTGCGCCGAAGCTCCCCGGCGCGCCGGTGTCCACCAGGGCCACGCCATCGTCTCCCACGACTACGGTGACCCTGGCTCCGATAGCTCTGATCTGGTAAATCTCAGGGGCCACGTGTATAGGCTTGCCGAAGTTCATGGCTTGCTCGGATCCTGCATCTGAGCTTCTTAGTTTCTTGGATTACCGAACCACCCCACCCGGACTGCTGCGTTTCTCTACACCACTCCCCGTTTGCCCCTTGCTAGACGTACCTGGATTTGCCTTCCTTTTCATACCTCTAGTAGGCTACGTCCCACCCTATCCGAAATCGAGCTCCCTGACGAGGTCCTGAAAAGTCAGCATCATACGACGAATCTCTCTGGGGTTGGAATCGACCAGCTTCTTTAGCTCGACTTCAAGTGAAGTAGCCGATTCCCTCGAACCCACCGATGTAAACCAAACGAGCTTCGGGTTCCTGCCTGCCGTGGACGTCACTTTCCCATCTCTCGCCTCCCTCTCCGCCTCTTCTCGGACAGCGGCTGCCAAGGAGTCTCTTATTTCCCTTAGCACGCTACCCCAATCGGGCATAGCCTCACCTCCGTCCGCAAGCATGGGTTCAGTATGCCACTACGATACAAGTCATACAAGTCTGAGATTCAATAGGCCCAGGTGTGCCAGGCGAATAAGGAATGTCGGCAAACAAAGCCCCCAGATGGTAAACCTGGAGGCCTTTCAGATACGATCCTGCAACGCCATTAGGGTATGGTGCCGAAGGCCGGATTCCCCTGTCGGCATGTCACCCCATGCCATCATATCTGAGGGCATGCCCTCCCGTCCACGGGGTTGCGGCCAAGTTGTATCTGGGAGGACACCATACGACATCGTGGAGCACTGGGCATCACAGCAGAATGTCGGCAAAATGTCGGCAATCATCCGTATCTGTCTTGTATCTGAGCCGGTAGAGGTGAAGGCCACCCCTTTGTTGGCACTGCCATGTCGCTGGCGATAATCTTACGACGTGCACCTGGGGCTTAGAGCCCACCTCTGGTCATTTGACGTTCCCGATAAAGGCTCAGGCAGGCTCGCTGGCTATTGTGCGCACCCACTAACAAGACCATGTTACCCGCCACGGCTTAACTGCGAGGCTTAACCTGGTACAATCATTGTAGGCAGGTCAGTGGCCGGCACTCATCACGGAGAAAATCAGCACGGCGGCACCTCTGTGGAAACGAAGAATACTGATATCTTTGCGCAGAAAAAAGTCATATTTTGGATTGCGTTCGCGACAGGGCTCGTATTGCTGATGCCCTTGTTGGCAATGCAGTTTAGTAATAACGTGGCCTGGTCCCTGTCCGACTTCGTTACCGCGGGCGCCCTCCTGTTCGGCACGGGTCTCATGTTCTTACTGGCAGCGAGGAAGATGCGCAAGTATCGAGCTGTCTTAGGGGTTGCGCTCGCAGCAGCGGTCATCTATGTTTGGGCGGAGCTTGCCGTTGGCATTTTCACGACCTGGGGTAGTTGACGTAGTTGTTTACCTGTAAACGCTTCTGAACCCTTTACGTGGTCTCTATACCTGCTCCCCGCCGCATAAGAGCAGCGAGGATCCTTGTGTTGGGTTTAATGGCAAAATGAAGTAGGCCACGCTCCAATGGTTTGGCAAGCCACCAAGAGGATTCATGATGGAATGGCCGGACAATGTCGGCAGAATGTCGGCAAACGAGACCCCCTGGCTGCCACCTGGGGGCAGTTCAAATACGGAAATGCCCATCAAAAAGGGGGTGGTGCCGAAGGCCGGATTCGAACCGGCACGTCCTTTTCGGGACAACGGTTTTTGAGACCGCCGCGTCTGCCATTTCGCCACTTCGGCATGCCTCTATTGTAGTGGCTCCCTACCTGGAGTTCAAACCTTTCATCATTGCCCACAATCCTATCTGGCTTGACCAGTTCTCACCTTGACACTCCATACCTGGTGCCGTAGTATGAGTTTGGCGCCGAGGTAGCTCAGGGGTAGAGCAGTGGACTGAAAATCCACGTGTCGTCGGTTCGATTCCGACCCTCGGCACAGAGGCGTGTCCGGCCTTGGCCTGGCACCATATGTGCGGAAGTGGCTCAGTGGTAGAGCATCTCCTTGCCAAGGAGAAGGTCGCGGGTTCGAATCCCGTCTTCCGCTCCAGAAATCCTCCTGACCGCCGCTTCGGAAAGGGTGGCGGTTTTTCCTGCCATGCACGGGGGCCGAATGAACGTTCTGTACGTAACGTCGCTTTTTGGCGGAGATGGCAAAACGGCTTTTTGCGCCGGTTTGTCCTACCTCATGCGCGAGCGTGGCTTAACAACGTCACTCTTCAAGCCGGTGCGCTTGGAGCAACCCACGGCGCCATCGGAGCCAGATGCCGACGCCGCCTTCTTCGCCCGGCTCGAGGGTGCCCCCATTCCGTCCGGTTGGCCTCGGGTGCTGGGGCCGCAGGAGGCTAGAGAAGGACTTCAGCCCTCCAACCGACAAACCATCGTAGTCATGCTCCAGCAGCTATCTGGCCAGGCCACAGAGGTCATCGTGGAGGGCCCTCCCATGACCGGTTCTCAGGGAGAAACGCTAACTACAACGAGTGAACTGGCAGATGCCCTGGACACACGGGCCATCCTCCTTGTCCGCTACTCCACCAACCTCACCGTGGAACAGATCATGGGGGCTGCCAGAGCCCTGGCTCCACGGCTGCTAGGCGTGGTAGTCAACGCGGTCCCCCAATACAGAAGCCACGACGCTCAGGCCAACATCGTAGAACCTCTGCGGGAACAAGGAATCCCTGTATTGGCGGCCCTGCCCGAGGAAAGGTGCCTCTTGGGTGTCACCGTGGGACAACTCGCCCAGCACCTGGGCGGGGAGTTCCTGGCCTGGGAGGAGAAGAGCGACCAGTTGTTTGACCATCTGATGATTGGCGGACTGGTCCTGGACTGGGGCGTCCACTACTTTGGCCAGAGCGAAACCAAGGCGGTGATAGTGCGTGGCGACCGGCCAGACATCCAGATGGCGGCGCTGCACACACCTACCCAGTGTCTTGTGCTCACCGGAGGTCACAGGCCTGTCCAGTACATAGAGCACGAAGCCAAGGAAGAAGAGGTCCCCGTGGTCCTTGTGCAGGGCGACACCCTCGCCACTGTCCAGGCCCTAGAGACCCTATTTGACAGGGTCCCAGTCCATCACCCGCAGAAGGCGGAGTGCGTTGCACGACTACTGGCGGGAGCCTTAGACCCAGAGGTACTCACTCCGGCTCAAGGGAAAACGTAGCGTGGCACATCTTATCGGTTCCGTTCGCTTCTGGGCGCTTGGGGTTGCACCTTGGTCAACCTTTTACCGACCCAGAGCAAACAGCCCTCCAACGCATTCCTTGCTTATACAATTGCACATCGTTATAATCTAGGTTTGCCGATTCAAGAGGGGAGGGCGGGTGAGATTGAATGCGCTAGGTATCCACTTAATACTCGACCTTAAAGAGTGTAACCGTGAACGGCTCAACGATCTGCCGTTCATCAGGGCCACCATGATAGACGTAGCCAACGCAGCCGGGGCTACCATTGTTGGCGAGTCCTTTCATCAGTTCCAACCCGTGGGTGTTACAGGAGTCCTTGCCATCGCGGAATCCCATCTGACCATCCATACCTGGCCGGAATACGGCTACGCTGCGGTAGACGTTTTCACCTGCGGAGAAAGTTTCGCCCCTAGAAAAGTGGCCCAACTCCTGATAGACAAGTTCCAGGCTAAGGACCCCTCCATAACCGAGCTACAGCGAGGCCTGCTCCTCACCCTGGCCAATGTGACCTCATAGGACTCACTAACCGATGGTTGAACCACCCACCAGGTGGTACTACGAATACATCACGGCCAACCTGTTCCTGGCATCAAACTTGAGCAGGATAATTTACGTGGGGAAAACCCGTTATCAGCGGGTGGAAATCATAGAAACAGTACCCTTTGGCCGGTGTCTCATCCTGGATGGACGCACCCAATCCTCCGAGGCTGACGAGTTCATATACCATGAGGCGCTGTCTCATCCAGGCCTTACATGCCTCCCCAACCCGCGCTCAGTCTTCATCGCCGGAGGCGGCGAGGGTGCAACACTACGAGAAGTCCTGTCCCAAAGCACAGTGGAGCAGGTTGTCATGGTGGACCTGGACCAGGAGGTTGTGGAGCTATGTCAGGAGTACATGCCAAGCCACCACCAGGGCGCCTTCCATGACCCTCGTCTCACCCTGGTCTATGACGACGCTGCCCGGTACCTGGAAACACATCCGGAACGGTATGACCTGCTGGTGGTGGACATCCCAGACCCTCTGGAGGGAGGCTCCGCCTACCTGATGTACACCCGTGAGTTTTACCGCCTGGCCAGCCAGCGTCTCAACCCAGGAGGCATCATGGTGACACACGCGGGGCCTTGCAGCGCCATCAACTACCGTGAGGGGTTTACAGCCATCCACCGCACCGTTAGCTCCATCTTCTCTGTGGTTGCCCCTTACCGGGCCTACGTACCCTCTTTCGGCTCCGAGTGGGGCTTCTTGCTGGCCGGCGAGCATGTCGAACCCGTGGGTCTGACACCTGAAGAGATCGATGCCAGACTTGCCACACGCTTGACCAGGCCCCTGCGTTTCTACGACGGCATCACACACCGCAGTATGTTCGCCTTGCCCAAGTACCTGCGCGAGGCACTGGCCAAAGAAGACCGGCTAATCACCCGTGAGAACCCCCTCTACGCCATCTAGCGCCGGTCACGAAAGGTTCAGCCCAAGAAAGGGTTAGCAACATGACCACTCCCACCACAGGTCTTTCTTTATACGACGCCGCTCGGGCCATGGGCGTTATGTTCACCACCGAGGCATCCCCAACTGACAAGGAGGTGCATGTCAACGGGCTTCGCCTCCATTATCTGGACTGGGGCAACGAGGATAAGCCTCCGATGCTGCTTCTACATGGCCGCATTCAGTCAGCCCACTCATGGGACTTCACGGCGTTGGCATTCCACGACGAGTTCCACGTTATCGCCCTGGACGAGCGGGGCCACGGCGACTCTGATTGGGCACCTGATGGCGATTACACCGCAGCCACGCAATTCCCGGATATCGAGGGCTTTGTTGATGCTTTGAAACTGGATGCAATAACTCTTATTGGGCATTCCATGGGAGGCCGAAACTCAATGGTCTACGCCTCCCGGCACCCGGAACGTCTGCGCGCCCTGGTCATCGTGGACATGGCTCCTCAGACAGGAGGGCCGGACGGTCCCGATTTCCTTAGCGCCCAGCAAGCGCCTCAACGTCCCAATTTCCGCGGTGCCCGGCGACGGCCACCTCAGGAGGCGGACTCCTTTGAGGAGTACGTGCAAACGAGCCACGCGTTGAACCCGCGCCGCACCCTGGAGCAGCTACGGGGAAGCCTTGCGCACCAGGTACGCCAGTTCCCAGATGGCAAGTGGAGACTAAAATGGGACCCGGTTCTGAGGAGTGCGGATAGCAACGGATTGGGTGCCGAAAAGCTATGGGGGTGCTTCTCCCTGATCCGGTGTCCCACAATGTTGATACGTGGAGGTGAAAGCCGTATGGTGTCCGATGCGACGGTGCAACGAATGAAGGAATACATACCCACCATGAAGTCAGCGGTAGTTGCCGGGGCTGGACATGGAGTGCCCGGGGATAGGCCAGCACAGTTCCAGCAGGAGGTCAGGCAGTTCTTGGCAACTCTGTCATAGATCTGGGTCCACCAACCTGTGCATGGAGGCCAGGCGACTGAAACTCTCACTGCTGCGCCCCTATTTTTCCAGGCTACTTAGTCATGAATCATCGGACTTCTGGTGTTGTCCAGCATACCTATAACGCTGATGGCGAAAGCACCATCGGCTACCTCTCAGGTCAAGGCGCCCCCGTAGCAGCACCGCTTCCGGAAGCTGGCGAACCTCCTCACGAGCATTGCGAACCCCTCTGGAAGGTTCCGTCCGCTACCAGAAGCGACAGCCGCTTATCCAGAGCCACTGGTATTGGGCAACAGCTCAACAGGTGCTGTATAATATCTATCTGAAACAACTCTGTTGGTACTATCTGGGAGGCCTTAGGCAACTTGCATGAACATGCTCAAGACGGGAATCTTGTTCCTGTTGCTCACATTATTGCTGCTACTGACGGGATACCTGATTGGCGGCGTTGGGGGCATTCTGTTCTTCCTTGTCTTCTCGGTGGTGATGAACTTCTTTGGGTATTGGTACAGCGACAAACTGGTCCTGAAGATGGCTAAAGCCAAGGAGGCGACACAGGAAGACACCCCGGAGCTGCACCGCGTGGTGGATGAGCAGGTGCACCTGGCAGGGATACCCAAGCCCAGGGTATTTGTCATTGAGTCCGACTCTCCCAACGCCTTTGCAACGGGTCGCAGCAAGAACCACGCTTCTATCGCCGCAACGCGGGGCATCCTGCGCATCCTGGCGCACGAGCTGGCCCATGTAGGCAACCGCGATACCCTCATTATGACCATGGTGGCAACGGTGGCTGGCACCATATCCATGATAGCCTGGGTGGCCCAGTGGTCCATGATCTTCGGCGGGGGCCGCAGAAGCCAGGGGAGCCCCATGGGAATGATTGGCCTGCTGGCTGTGGTCATCCTTATGCCCCTGGCAGCTTTGCTGATACGGCTGGCCATCTCGCGCACCCGGGAGTATCAGGCTGATAAGACCGGTGCGCTGACTTCAGGAAGACCAATGGAACTGGCCAATGCACTGAGAAAGCTCCAGAGTGGGACACAAGCCAAACCTCTGGACATACCCAAGGAGCGGCTGGAGGCCATGTAGTACCAGTCCCTCTGGCCCGACTGATAGCCAGGCCTAAGCCTGATGTAACCGCGCATCTCCAGAGCGCATCCTACTATGTACAAATATGCCTCGCAGGAGACCAAGAATGACTGACGCTAAAGCCGACTACGACATAATCATCCTAGGAGGGGGAGCCACTGGCCTTGCCGCTGCCCTGTACTCGGCCCGGGCGATGCAGAGGACCCTGATCCTGGAGAAGGTTGCCTGCGGAGGCCAGATTCTTATTACCGATGTCATCGAAAACTACCCAGGCTTCCCTGACGGCGTCACCGGCCCCGACCTGGCGCAACTCTACGAGAAGCAGGCAGTCAAGGCCGGTGCCGAAGTCAAATACGACATGGTGGAATCCTTGCGCACCGACCAAGCCACAAAAGTAGTGGTCACATCCGAGGGCCAGTACACCGCCAAGGCTATCATCATCGCCACTGGCGGTGAGCACAACAAGCTGGGCGTCCCCGGCGAGGAGACATACGCCGGCAAAGGGGTGTCCTACTGCGCCACCTGCGATGGCAACTTCTTCCGCAATCAGCCCGTGGCAGTGGTAGGCGGCGGCGATTCCGCCGTGCAGGAAGCGTTGTATCTTACCCAGATGACCAGCAAGGTAACAGTTTTCCACCGCCGGGACCAACTCCGCGCCAGCCGCATCCTTCAGGAGCGGGCCTTCAGCAACCCAAAGCTGGAGTTCAAGTGGAACACAGTGGTGGAAGAGGTCCGCGGGAACGGCCTGATGGAGTCCCTGCTGCTCAAGGACGTGCAAACCGGCCAGTCGTCCCCATTCCAGGTGCCCGGCATATTCATATTCATTGGGTTTCACCCCAACACTCAGTTCCTACGCAACGGTACCATCATGCTGGACGGCGGAGGGCACGTGGTTACCAACCTGCGCATGGAGAGCAACGTCCCAGGCATCTTTGCCGCGGGAGATGTGCGGGCCTACTCCGACAGACAGTTGGGGACAGCGGTGGGCGACGGCATCACTGCCGCTCTTGCCGCGTACCACTACATTACGGGGGAGTAGACGTGATTGAAGGACCCACCACGTAATGGGGCGGGTTCAACCACAGGTCCAGACTATTTAGCAAGGTGACTGTCCCACCAGAACATCTAGCTCAATTCACGTCATTCTGAGGAGTCCCGATCCCGACTTTTCTGGAGGACGACGAAGAATCTTGTGAGCTGTACTCTACGCAACCCAACAACTGCAACAAAGCGAATTACTGTGCCAGGCAAGATTCTTCGCTTCGCTCAGAATAACAACGGAACTCAAGGCCTACTCAGCATACGTAACGCCAAGGGATGCTCACCTTTAATAAAGAGAAGCGGGGCCCCGCTTCTCTTTTCGATACCTGTTTTGTTAGTGGCCGCCGCAGGCGCACCCACCACCCTCACCACCGCCGCCCTCGCCACATTGGCCGCCGCAGGCGCACCCGCCGCCTTCCACCGCAAAGTTGGGGTTGTTGATGACGAACCCGCTACGCATCAGGCCGTCCACGTAATCAATCTCAGTGCCTTCCAGCAAAGGAACGCTTACCGAATCCACCACAATTCGGACTCCGTTGGTGTGGACCACAGTATCGTCGCCCTTCACCTCTTGCTCCATGGTCAGCATGTACTGTGCTCCCCCATGTGGGCCAGGCGTGATGATAATCCGCAGAGCCGCTTCGGGCTCCCCCTCCTCCACCAACACTTCCTTCAGCTTCTCCGATGCCAACTCTGAAACGGTGATCATGGTGTGCTCCTTTTGCGCGTTGGGTCAGTGGTGATAAGCAGGAATACAGTCTTGTTTGAAAACGTGTATGAATTGTACCAGCACCACTAGCCTACAGTCAATAGCTGGTCTGTTACCATGGTTCATCAATATAGACGCCCTGATTGGGTTATAAGGGTAGCGGTTTGCACGATCCCAAAAGACTATTCGTTGATGGCCGGATACTAATGGTTGGACAAAGCGATGAGTGAAAGAATCTTGCAGGTTGGTTTGATTTACGCATTAGCTACCTCCTCCTCCTCCCTAACCCTCGCCATCTCCGCGTCCGGGTCTGGCACGCCCAAGGTTTCCATGGCAGTGCGACGGCTGTGGAGGCCGGCGTTCACCAGTAGCTGCTCGTCGCGGACAAGGCGGCCACGGTCTTGCGGCAGCACAGGTCCCCACACGATCTGCTGGCGTACGGGCAGGTAGTTGACGCCGGTGCGCTGCTCTAGCACGCGCAGGATAAGCTCGTTGCGGCGCTGGTAGGCGGCGGAGCGAACCAGGCGTTTGCGGCGCACTCGCTGCAACAGTGGGTGCATCTCCATCTCCAGGGCCACGCCGGAGAGGGCCCTGGGGTTGTCGCCGAAGCTGGTGCGCGGCGTCTCCGACAGGTCGTGGATGGCCCGGTAGATGAGGTCTATGAAGTCCACGCCGCCCTGGAGCAGGTCCAGCAGGTAAGCCCGCGCCCGTTCGGGCAGTTCCCACACTGCGCCAGGCTGCACGGCGATGTCCTCGGCGCGCTCCACGCCCTCCAGGACAGCGATGGGGTTACCCGACAGCTCGATGATGGTGGATAGCTGCGAGAGCGACCGGTTCAGCTCGCGGGCTGGCTCCACCAGTGGCAGCAGGTCCGATTCGCCCCAGAAGGCCTTGGGCACCGGAAGGTTGGGGAAGAGCACGAAGGGAATGATTCCGTAAGGGTTGGGGCGCTCCTGGACCAGGGTGTTTTCCACCCATAGCTGGAACACCTCGTCGGTCCACGCCTCCACCACTGTGACCGCCTGCCGCCTGCCCGCCTCGACTCCGTAAAGCATGGCTGCCTCCTCGACGGAGAGGCGGTACCGGCTGGCTACGCGCCACACCTGGGAGGGGTCGTCGGCGATCCACCATGCGAAGAGGCCCTGGATGTCCGGGGCCGAGACACGCACTCGCCCTTCACGGGAGTCCCAAGTCACCTTGTAAGCGCCGTCGCCAAGGATGGCGGTGTCCAGCTCGGTGTCGAAGTCCAGAGCCTCCAGATGGTTCTCTTGGTACACTCGGCGCAGGGCCTCCTGAGCCTGGCGTGCCCGCTCTGCGCTCTCCGGCGATGAGTCAGCGGATTCCACTATGGTGTTCATGGCGGGGAGCAGGTAGGAGGTAACCTTGTCCACCACCACCTTGGCGTAATTGAAGGTGAGACGGCGTTCCCCTGGCCGGGCGCGGCCCTGCCACTGGGTGTCGTTGTAGAAGGCCAGGTTATCGCGGTAGCGGCGCAGGCGCTCCGAGTCCATGCGGTTGATGAGTTGGGGAAGGGTAGGTTGGTTCATGGGGCTTCACCTCACAGTTACAGGTTGTTGTTTAGAGCGGGCCATTCGGAGGCCACTGCAGGCCAGTCGAACTGGAAGTGGCGCTTTACCCCATCCTTGCGCTCCAGCTCCAGATTCTGCTGCTTCTGCTCCTCCAGCAGCGAGTTGCCATCACAGGGCGTGCCGTACAGGACGGTACGGTGAGCGAGGCGACAGGTCCACGCCAGTGGGGGCTGGCTTCCTCAGCTTTCGGATGGCCTCCTGCAAATCTTCAGAGCTCACCCAACTTCTCCGGTTCCAACGCGCCGCCTATGCCCCTCAGCACGCCTAAGATGTGTTTGGACAAGTCCTCAGCTGGCTGGTCCGACATCTTGTATTTGACGGCCACGGCCCTGACCAGGGCGTTGACCCCTTTCAGCAGCAACTCGAACTGCTCCGGGTGCTCCTGGGCTACCCCGTGGAGCCGGACACGCAGCAAGGCGATCTCCTCATCCAACCCCTTCTCTGAGCGTGCTTTGGAGAGGCGCGCCCGCTCTGCCCGGCTGAGGGCGGAGGAGTAGAAGCCCGTAGCGGTGGCGACGGGCCTGTCACCTTCCGGCATCAGGCTCTCCATCCAGGGCCTCCAAAAGCTGAGGGATGGCGTCCTCTGGAATGCGGAGCGTGATCTCCAGCAGCGCTTGCACCAGGATCACGGCTGCCATGTCCCACTGCTCCTCGCGCAGGGCATATGCTAGTCCGGGCATTGTTGTCTACCTCCTACGGATGCGGTGCCGAAATATCAAGGCAGCTATGGTCATGGCAACGGCTAGGGACAGAGACGCAGCCACTAGCCTGTTGGCGATGGTAAGCGCAGTGTTGTCGATGAAGTTGGTCCATGGCAGAAGCCCGAAGGCCAGACTCTCCGCGCCGATGGCAATGTTGATGAGCGTCAACACGATAGCGCCCAGCCTTCGTTTGCCGTGCCTGGTCCGGTAAGTGGCGAAATAGAAGGCGTTATGGCCGCTGATGACAAGGGTGAGGGCTCGCTGGACCAGCAGCAGCGTCTCTGAGAATGGGTGGGTCAAGGTGGCACCTCTGGGCATCTGGTTCTCCTGAAAGCACGGGTAGTGAGCCTCAGAATAATAGAACATGTGTACTACTTAGTCAATGGGCAGGTGGCATTGGCAGGAGAGGTGGTCCTCTACGACAAGTAGGGAGGGTTTACTAGAAGTTGCGTATGCCGTATACTATGGGGCAAGTGTAAAGAGAGGAGCTTGCGATGTCACGTTGGTTTGCATGGCTCAGGCGGATCATTAACGAACCCAACCGCGATGGAATGATGGTCTACGCCGAGGACTATAACCAGGCGCGTCGGATACTCATTCACTGAGACGACGAGCGGCTCGCTGTAAGCGACGCCTACCAACTAGCAGGCATCTCAACGTCGGCGATACGCTGGCCGTTGTGATGCCCATCACCCCGGCTGAGGGGTAGCAAGAGCAACTTGCGTAAATAAGAGCGGGGAGACCCTTAGGGTCTCCCCGCTTTTGTTTTGGTGAATGGTGTCAACAATGGTGGGCCAACATGGGCAAATGGCGAGGAACTTGCCAGTGGGCCATTTCATCACGGCTACAGTGACATACCTCAGTAAACAACACCTCCGAGGTCTCCGCATGTCAGGCTGTCGCGGCAGGTCCCACGCCTACGCTGGTTTCTAGGATCACCCTTTTGGCGTTGGCGTTACGGTACAGTTGGGTTGGGACTAGGCGCATGCTAACGCGATATCAACCGACAGAGTGAATAGACCTGCAAGAAGACGATGTTGAATGGGCGCGTCCGCGACTACTTACGCCTGGCTAGCCCTACCGCCCACGGAGTCTGGGGTCCAATACATCCCTCACCGAGTCCCCAAACAGGTTGAACGCCAGTACGAGTACTGCAATGGCTATACCTGGGAAGAACATCATATGTGGCGCGATTTCCGCGTAAATGGTAGCGGCGCTGCTGAGCATTCGACCCCACGAAGGTGAAGGGGCTGGAACTCCGAGGCCGAGGTAGCTCAACGATGCTTCAATAAGGATGGCGGCGCCCAGTCCCACCGAGGCGAGGATCAAGTATGGGGCCATGGCGTTGGGGACTATGTGACGGAGCATTATCCGCAACTGCGACGCACCTACGACACGAGCTGCGTCTATGTATGTGTTCTGTTTGACGGAGAGAACAACGCCGCGGCTGACCCTGGCGGCTCGCGGGGCCTGTCCTACAGCGATTGCGATAATCACTTTGTCCACACCGGGGCCGAGGGCGGCGATCATGACCAGGGCCAAAAGGATACCTGGAAAGGCCAGCATGGCGTCGACCACGCGCTGGATCCCGATGTCGGTTTTACCGCCCAGAAAGCCGCTGACGATACCCAAGAAATACCCGGAAGTAGTCCCTACTGCAATAGAGGCGAATGACACCGCCATAGATATTCGGGTGCCGTGGACTATACGGCTAAACAAGTCACGGCCCAGATGATCAGTGCCGAACCAGTTGACCCCGCTGGGCGGCAACAGGCGATTTACGCCGTCTGGTACATTGGGGTCAAAAGGCGATATGATCCCAGGGATCGCGGCCAAAACGGCTGCTACCCCAAAGACAGCCAAGCCCGCAGCGCCCAACGGCTGTTTGCGGGCCAGACGTCTCGCTCTCACGAGCCCCCTTGTGATTTGCTGGCCTGTACCCAAGGCTACGGGGGACTGCCCTGCAGTGCTTTCTCGGCTCATCGTCGCACCATACTCATTTCACTAATTTCAGTCGTATTCCTTAGCTGTAGCTTATGCGAGGGTCAAACCACCCATATAGGATGTCCACCACTAGGTTTGCTCCCATGAAGGTCAGAGCGAATACCACCACTGCTCCCTGGACTATAGTGTAGTCTAGTACCCGTATGGCATCAATGAAGTAGAGGCCTATGCCAGGTATTCCGAACACCGACTCTAGGATCACTGTCCCCCCCATGAGGCCGGCGAAGGTGAGGCCTGCCAGAGTGACGACGGGGATTAGGGCGTTTTTCATGGCGTGCCGTATGATAACAAACCTCTCGGTCAGTCCCTTGGCTCTGGCTGTACGGATGTAGTCCTCCCGCATCACCTCCAGCATGGTGGAGCGGGTCATCCGCGAGATGGTAGCCATACCGCTGGACCCCAGGATCACGGCAGGCCACATTAGCTGCTTAAGGTTTGCCATTGGGTCACTCCAGAGCAGGTTTGAGACCTGGAGGTGGGTAGTAATTGAACCAGATGGCCCCTCCCAGGATGACCAGGAGTGCGATCCAGAAATTAGGGATTGCCAGGAATGTAATGCTGAATATTCGGAGAACGAAGTCCAGTGGCGAGTTTTGATAGACCGCCGACAGCACTCCCAGCGGAATGCCAACTATCAGGCCCAGGATCAGCCCCATGAGAGCCAGTTGGGCAGTTATGGGGGCGCGGACGATCAAGTCATCGAACACTGGCCTACCATTGAACAGGGAGTTCCCCAGGTCTCCCCTAGCCGTATCCCATAGCCACTCCACGTATTGGATGTGGATGGGACGGTCGATCCCCAGCTTCGCCCTGAGGATTTCCAGAGTCTCCCTTGATGCGGTCACGCCACCCGCTGGGTCGCTCAGAATAGCGAGTGCAATATCCCCCGGCAGCACCCGTAATAGGAGAAAGACGATGAGAGTAAGAATCCAGATGGTGGGGATCATCAGCAGCAAGCGCCGTACTATGTATTTACCCATTGTGCCCTATTTCTCCAAGGAAGCGGTTATAGCCTTGCCGTGCTCTACCGTTGTTCATCATAACAGATAAACTTGGCTATTTCCTCGCCAGCTATTCTACCAGTCGCGGGCTGGCGCATCAGCACCAGCCCGCGCGACCGTCTTCGGGTCTCTCGTATTGCAGACTCTTACTTACTGCTCTATCCAGACTTTATCCTTCCGTGCAAAACCGCTGCTGAAGTACACATTCCTTGGCTGCGTGAACCCCTTCAGCCTCACAGGTATGAAAGCGTACCTGTCTATGGTTGGTCCCGGGGCGTAGCCTACGTCCTGGCGCAAGATTATGTCCTGTATCTCGAAGAAGACGGCCTTCCTCTTCGCAGCGTCCAGCTCCGCAGACATCTTCAGGTACAACGTGTCTACCTCGGAGTTAGAGTAGGCGTGGTTGTTGCGCGCACCCCCGGTGATCCAGTACTGTCCGATTATCTCGTCCGGGTCATAGGTGGTCATGTAGTAGATGTACCACATTACCAGGAAGTCGTGGTTGGATGTTCGGGCCACGAAGTCTTGAGAGCTGGAGGCGTAGTCAAAGGTAGTACGTATGCCTATCTTACCTAGCTCGGCCTGAAGCACCTCAATTCCACCTGTATATCCAACACCAGAGGGATTTGGGTTAGTGACGAACTGCTTGATGTCGAGTCCCATACCCAGGCCGGCATCAGCCATTAGTTGCTTGGCCTGATCCAGCTCCTGCTGCTTCTTGGCGCCAGTGCCCCAGCCAGGCTCCACGTTCCATATCTGGCTTTCGTCGGTACCCCATGGCTGGCCCGAGCAGTAGTGGAGTAGCTGTGGGGTGTACAAGTCACCATACATTGCTGCTCCCAACGACTGCCGGTCCAGACCCAAGTTCACAGCTTGGCGCACTTTGATGTCGTCGAAAGGTGGCTTGGGGGTCATCCACGCCCCGTGAGGGCCATCTCCGCATATCTCTTTGTAGAAGAACAGCTTGCCTTCATCAGCCAACTTGAAGAGGCGAGGGAACTCTGACGGGCTGTAGCCTACCCACTTGTATCCCTTGCCGGTGTAGAAGGCGGCGGCCCGGGAGGCTCGGTCGGCTACTCTCACCCAGCTAATGCCACCCAGATAGGGCAACCCGGGTTTGAAGTAGTTAGGGTTAGCTTCGAACTCCCCACTGACGTTAGGGATCCAATCCTTCAGAACGTAGGGACCAGAGCCAAACGGTGCATCTCGCAGCGCATCCCTGGGAGTCCCGTCGGGGTTCACTACGCCGCAGCCAACGGACAAGATCTTGGGCAGGAAGGCCGAGGGTCGGGCCAGCTTGAGCCGCAACTCGTACTTGCTGGGTGTCTCGATGGCGTTTATGTACTCTTTCATTACGCCACAGCGAGGCGAGACCAGGCCGTCTATGTTGCCCATGATCATATTCAGGGAGTATTTCACGTCGGAGGAGGTCATCTCCTGGCCGCTGTGGAACTTGATCCCAGGCTCGAGTTTGAATACCATCGTCTTCCCGTTGTCTTCCAGTCGCCATCCTTCACTAGAGCATATCTCGCACTCGCTCAGGTCGCCATCGTAGTTGACGAACAGGTTGTTATAGAGAGGGCCAATTTGCTCGAACTGGTTGGGACAGCACTCCAAATACATGTCAAAAGTCTGTGTAAAGGAGCTGTTCACGACCTCCAATGTCCCGCCGCGCTTAGGCGCATCTACCATTACCGCAGTGGGAGTAGGTATAGACGTGGCCGTGGGCTTTGCAACCGGGGTTTGGCCCGGAGCCAAGGTCGGGGTTGCGGTAGGGATCGATGTGGCAGTGGCGGCGGGGGCGGTGGTGGCGGTGGCTGTTGGTTCTTCTGCCGCGCCGCACGCTATGGCAAATGCCAGCAGAGGGACCACAAGGGTTAGCCATAGAGACGGCTTCGGTATACGGATGACTGGGACCTTCATAAAGCTTTCCTCCTCTAAGGTGAACTGACCGGTTGATACCCTATCTGGCTCACAGAATACTCTACTTTGAGGGAGGAGTATAACTATCAGTACGCGTGATGTCAATAGGCAGTCAGTTTGTTTTTTGAATTTACTAGGAGCTGGGCACTGCCAGACACGGCTCTGTGTAGGACAGTGGAGTGTGACCAATGGAGAAAATGGTCCTGGGTTACGCTCTGGGCCAGGCAACTCCAATTCTAAGCGATTGGGGGGCATCCATGGACTGCGCTTGCTACCGTTGTGGCATTGGCCGGGAGTGCGGTGTGATGACCGTCCCACTAGGAGCATGGCTGTTTGCCAGGAGTGTATAATGGGTATGCTTTGGGACAGTCCCACTGGAATCATTTTTAGTTAGAGGTTTAGGCGATGAAAAGAGTGCTAGTCCTGTTAACAATGTTAGCGACCGTGAGTGGTTTAGTGGCTTGTGGCGGCGGCGGTAGCACCGGGGAGGAGCCACCGGGGGGTTCTGACGGTATCCCAACTCCCACAGGCGAGGCGGTAAACGCAGAGCTACTACTGATCACCGCCACGGAGTGGGAGTTTGACCCGCCGGTTTTTGAGTTTACGGCGGGAAAAACCTACAAGCTCCAAATGCTAAATCAGGGTGAGCACTCCTTCCGGTTGAACATACCCCGCTGGAACATCCTTCTCTTTGCCCAGGCCGGACAGGACTCGTTGGTAAGTGCGCCGTTCACCGTTGAGCAGGATGACAACGGGACCGAGTGCTACGAAAGGCTCCAGGGAGCAAAACGGGGTATGTACTGCTCTGTCACGGTCGTCCCCTGACAGGCTCTGGCCGAACCCCCCGTAGTAAATTGTCACATCCCCCAAGTCCATCATTGCCATATTGGCCTCCTTCATGCTGTGGCGACCTAGGCGATTTCAGGAACAAGGCGATTTAGTTGGTGGTTGATGTGGCCGAGGTTGCGCTCAAAGCCTCTGGGACAGATATCGCTTTTCTCTGCCGTGCCAGAACATGAAATACCTTTAGCTATATCGTAGTGCTCGCGTCTGCGAGAGGTTCATCACCTATCTGCTATGGCACCGCTGGCGTTGAATAGAGCTTGCCGTCGAAGTCCATCTCTATCGGTTTCTTGTCCCTATTTACCTTGGGCAGCACATGCTCAGCGAGAAGCTCCATCTGCTGAAGCTGCATCCCCTTGTTGTCCAGGTTGCCATACCGGTAGGATTCAAGCCACACTATTGCCAGGTCAGTACCGACGGATTCAAGTCTCTTCAAGTCCTCCACAAATGTGCTCACATGGGTGAGCGGATGGGCGCCTCCGTAGACCCTCTCCTCCGTCGTCCTATTGGTGCGTGGCCCAGTTCTCATGTTTGATTCTGTAAGGGCTTGGCCATCTGCCGTGACACCCTTCATCACATTCTTCCCTTCCTGGCCCTTGTCGGTAGTCAGGTGCGCCCTGACTTGGATCATCTGGAACGGCTTCCCTGCTCGCCCGTACTCTTTCCAGAGGTGGTTCAGGTCCGCCATATCGCTGTCAAAGGCACGTTGGGATTCCACGTCACGTCCTGGGCCCTGAATGGTCCCCTGGTATCTCTCCGCTATACGCCGCCGGGGTCTGGCCCCGTGGGAGCCGTAGAGAATCGGAGGATGCGGCTGTTGAACAGGTCGGACAGATATGGTCCTGTCGTCGAAGTTAACGTACTTTCCGTGAAAAGAGGCCACGGGATGGGTCCAGAGCTCTTTCATACAGGCCAGGTACTCGTCGGTCATATCTCCCCGCTTCGTGACATCCAAGCCCAGGTCGGTGAACTCCGTCTCCATGTAGCCGCTGCCCGCGCCTACCATGACCCTACCACCAGAGAGGGAGTCGATTGTGGCGATCTCCTTGGCCTGCTGAATTGCAGGCCGGTACGGTATCACGACCACAGTGTTGGTGAGTATCGGCTTCCAGCCTTGCATATCGGTCACAGCAGCCACATAGGACATGGCACTCCAGCAGTCCAAATAGCCGTTGCCCATGCCAACGTACTGGCGAGGGGTAGCGATGACATGGTCCACAAAGCACAGGGCATCCAGGCCCAACTCCTTGCCTTTCTCAAGGGTGGCCCAAAGGCCCTCGCCGCGCAACCACCGGGCGTAGTTGGGTAACATCATTCCGACTTTCATAACGCCCTCCCTAATTCGCAATCCCTTCTTAATTGAGTGCGTCGGCATCCTTGCCAACATCAAATGCGAATCTTCATATCCAGGGACATCTACCGCCCGCGCAGCCTGGGGTCCCAGATGTCACGCAGGGCATCGCCCAGCAGATTGAATCCCAAGACCATCAACGTGATCGCCACCCCTGGCGCTATCACCATCCAGGGAGCCAGCATTGCATACTGCTGGGCATTGCCAGAGAGCATGCGGCCCCATGAGGCATGTGGGGGTGGAACACCGAGCCCCAAGAAGCTCAACGATGTCTCCACCAATATGGCCGCACCCAACGCCAGAGATGCCAGGATGAGAAACGGCGCCGTCACGTTGGGGAGGATATGGCGCGCCATAATGCGGAGGTTGGAAGCGCCTATGGTCCTTGCTGCATCTACATAAACATTCTGCTTAGTCGACAGAACGACACCACGGATTATACGGAGAGGAGAAGGCATAAAAGCTACGCTTATGGCTATGATCACGGCGGTTAGGCTACCCCCCAGCACGGCTACCAGGGTAAGCGCTAGCAATATGCCAGGGAATGCCAACAGGACCTCAGTCATTCTTTGCAGCAGCAAATCTATCCACCCGCCAAAGTAACCGCTGACTATGCCCAAGATAAAGCCCGTGAAGCTGCCTATGGCAATACAGGCGAAAGCCACCTTGAGGGATGTAATAGTGCCAGAAACGATCCGGCTAAACACATCTCGTCCTATCTCATCAGTTCCAAACCAATGTTCAGCGCTGGGCTCTAGGAGCCGTTCTTTTGCGGAGCCAGCAAAGTTAGGATCATAAGGCGCAAACACATTGGGCAAAAGGCCTGTTGTCACAAAGATGACACAGATAAGCAGCCCCATGGCCCCAAGGGGCTTGCGGCGAGCATAGTTGGCAGCATGGCCCACCGCGCGGGTCATCTTGTGCGCAAGCCTCTCTCTTCGCAAAGCTTGCTGGACTTCGCCTGGTGCTGCCATACTACGCTCCTTCTTGGAAACTATTTCATCCCGAATCCGAATAGCTGATACGAGGGTCCAGCCAGCCGTAAAGTATGTCCACTGCTATATTTATAACTACGAAGGAAGCAGCGATTAGAAAGACTATGCCCTGCACGATAGGATAGTCCCGATTCGTTATAGAGGTTACAAACAGATTTCCGACCCCGGGTATGGTGAACACTCGTTCGAGGATCACGGTGCCTGACACCAGGGTACCGAAAGATAGTCCAATTATCGTCACCACGGGGATGAGGGCATTCCTAAGGGCATGGCCAAAAATGACTCGACTCTCTGCCAACCCCTTGGCCCTGGCAGTACGGACGTAGTCCTCCCGCAGTACCTCAAGCATGGTGGAGCGGGTCATCCGGGCGATAATAGCGACAGCATTAGAGCCCAGGATCAGTATAGGTCCCAAGGTTTGATTAATACTATCCGCGGGCGAATCCCAGAGAAAGTTTCGGCCTATAGATGGACTCCACTCGAACCACATTAGCCCGCCCAGCAATACCATTATCCCCACCCAAAAGCTCGGTATCGCCAACCACAGAATGGTGAAAAAACGCAAAACGTAGTCCGGCCAGGAGTCCTGCTTTATGGCCGTCAGCACTCCTATAGGTATTCCAACTAGAATTCCAATCAATTTGGCCGACAGAGCAATTTGCAGGGTCATGGGTAGGCGAGACCTTATCTCCGCCCAAACGGTATCGTCGGTGTACAGAGAGCGTCCGAGGTCGCCTCTGGCCAAGTTCCAGAGGAACTGACCGAGCTGGACATGAAGAGGCTTGTCCAGGCCCAGTTCCTTCCGGATGGCGTCCAGGCCTTTACCGGACACCTCGGCCGACCACCCCTCCTCGGGGTCAGCCAGCATCTGGTACGCTACGTCTCCTGGCAAAATACGCAGCAAAAAGAAAACGAACAACACAGTTAGCAATATGGTCAGCATCCCTGCCCAGGAGCGCCTCAATAAAAACCTACCCATGACTTTCCCTCATAACCGCGCGGTCCTAATGCTTTTTAATTGGGGGATATCCCCTGAAAGCAGGTATCAGCTCTATGTCATGCTTCGCCCCGATCTATCGGGGCGAAGCATTTGGAACGCATTCCTTGCGGAAGTAATAACCGCACTTCTACTCGTCCGACCACCAGGCCTCACCGCGATCGTGAGATGCCTTTAGGAACCCAGCGCCGGGTTCCATGCCGCGTATACTAGCTATCCAGTAATTGTCCTTATACGAATCAGGCGCTGACAGGTAAATGACCTGTTCTACCAGATAATCTTCGATCCCAAAGAAGACCTGCTTGCGCTTGGCAGGGTCTTGCTCCGATGACATGACAAGGAACTGTTCATCGACCCACGGATCGCTGGCTCTGGACCAGTTATAGCTGCCCCCGGTTACAAAGCCGTTCCCTATGATTTCGTCAGGGTCCCATGTAGCCAGGGTTGCCGACCACGCGTGGGTCACGAAGTCCGCCGTAGCCTGGCGCCGTGAGCGCGTTGTGCGCTCCTGGACATCCAGCGTCGCGTTGATACCTACGTTAACCATCTGCCTTTGCCAGGTCTCCGATCCGAAAGAAGCGGCAGAAGAAGTCAACAAGGGCAACTCAAGGGGCGTATCGCCGAAGCCGGCCTGTTTAAGGCGCTCTTTTGCCTGTTCAATCTCTTCTTGCTTTTTGGCTCCCGTCCCCCATCCAGGTAGGACATTCCATAGATCGTCTGGCGGGCGGCTCCAGAAATTGCTGTGGGACATGAGTAACGCACCCACATAATACCCGGGACCGTACAGCGAGTCCGCATAGTCCTCCCTATCAAACGCGAAGTTTATGGCTTGCCGCACCGTAATATCTTTGAGAACGGGAGTTTGCACTTGAAGAAATATTGTACGAGTGGCTCCAAAGGGCTGGAGAATATGGTTCAGTTTCCCTTCCACCACTTTATTAAGGAGTGGGACCCGAAACTGCTCGACGACGGGGCTGCGGGTATTAAAGACATCTACTCTACCTGTAAGAAGCGCGGTGTAGCTCGCAGTTGAGTTTTCAAACGCCTGCATCCTGATGGTGTCCAGATAGGGCAACTGTACACCGTTCTTGTCCTTCTTGAAGTAGTTAGGGTTTCGCTCCAGGACGAGATGGCTATCTTTTACACTGTCCGCTATATAGTAGGGACCGGAGAGGTACTTGCTATTGGGCCCCACTGGTGGCGCAGTCAGTTCAGCCGATTCCGTGCCTTCTGGGATTATGCCTGCGAAGCTCACGGTCAATATGGCGGGGACTATGGGAGCTGGCCTAAACAGGTTGACCTTCATGGTGAGGTCATCTGGGGTATCTATGGTGTCTATGTATAGCCTCACAAACCCTGTACGAACATTGGCTACATCATCTACCCTACCCATAATCTTTTCCAAAGAGTACTTCATGTCCCGAGAGGTGATGACTGTTCCATCATGGAAGGTTGCCTCTCCATGGAGCTCGAATACTATGGTCTTCCCGCTGTTCTCCAGATACCAGTCCTTGCACAGGTCGCAAATAAATTCCTTGCTGTCGGTGGGGCCATCGTCATACATTTGTGATAGGAACAACTTGGGCAAGGTGTGCGAGTGTCTAGGACTGGAACCCCGTGTGGGGTCGTATTGGGTTGTATAGCTAGAGACTTGAATTATGCTCCCACCGCGCTTGGCCACCAGGCCGGAAGGCGTGGGTGTGGGCGTAGCCACAGAAGTAGGGGTAGGGATCGCCCCGGGTCCAGAGCTTGGTGTAGACGTCGGTGTAGGTTCCTCTCCAGGTCCGCAGGCTAGGATGAATAGCAGGAGCGGAACTACCATCGATGCTACCCAGTATGATCTGAAGCCACGTGGAAAAACGCTTTTCATGACATTCTCCTGACAGTTAAAGATGCCTTGTTACCGAAAAAGGGTGGGATACCTTGACCCATGCCAGCCAAGACACCGGCCCTGTTCCCACAGTTGACAGGGGAATAGTGTACACACGACCAATGGCTCTGTCAACACCTAATACAACCTAATACAGCCAATCCTCCAATCTAAGTGACGATAATCGGCGCTGTTCTGCCATTCCCATCTGAAATAGGCAGAACCGTAGGATTTCACCAGCTCAACCCAACGCGAGGGAATATACCCCTTTTGACTCAGGTGGATGATATACTTGGTGGAACCTCTCTGGAAGTCAGAGAAACCATGCAACAGTTGAGGTGTTCGCTGTGTACCCGATAGACCTCCGAGAAAAGTCGGGCATTGTGTTTGGTGTTGCCAATCACAATAGCATCGCCTGGGCCATCGCCCAACTCCTTCACGATGCGGGGGCCAACCTCGCTATAACCTACCAGAACGAGCGGTTGTACGAGCGGGTCTCCAAGCTGGCGGAGGGGTACGATAGGGTGGTTCTTCTGGAGTGCGATGTAAGCGACGACCAGCAGATATCAGACGTTTTTGGTCAGGCCCAGCAGCGACTTGGCTCCATCTCTTTTGTGATCCACAGCATTGCGTACGCCAACCGAGAGGACCTGGACGGCGACTTCTCCAAGACCAGCCGCCAGGGGTTCAAGACTGCCCTGGAGGTCAGCGCCTACTCACTGCTGCCCATCACCCGGTACGCGGTACCTTTAATGGGCCCGGGCGGTAGCATCGTAGCTCTCACCTTTCAGGCTTCTGACCGCGTTTACCCCGGCTACAACATCATGGGAACGGCCAAGGCCGCCCTAGAGAACGAGGTTCGACATTTATCCTACGAGCTGGGTGAAAAGGACATCAGGGTCAACGCCATTTCCGCAGGCCCACTGGAAACCCTGTCTGCACGGGGGGTCCATGGCTTCCTGGACTTTAAACGCATCCACGCTGAGCGGTCGCCCCTGCGCCGGAATATCACCCAGGAGGAGGTTGCAAAGGTTGCCCTCTTCCTGTGCAGTGATCTTTCCAGCGGCATCACGGGCACCACGATACCAGTGGACGCTGGCTATCACATCATGGGCGTGTAGGTGGCGCGCGGAGCAATCGGTTACAGCCCCCACAGGGGATGGGCCGGCAATGCTCTTGCTAGCACCTCACCCATCCCCTTCCCTGGCCTTTACTTCTTGCCACAAGCCTTCTTTCTGTTCCAGGGGCAGGTCGGCAAAGGAGAGGCCACGCTCTTTGGCCAGATGCTCCATCTGGGCGAAGCGACGTGCAAAGCGGTCGTTGGCCTGGCGTAGCGCGTCTTCGGTGTGGACGCCTAGCCAGCGCCCCACGTTGACCAGTGCCAACAGCAGGTCTCCAAACTCGCGGCTACGGGCCTCTTGGGACATGGCTCCCTGGATCTCTCCTACCTCCTCGGCGACCTTTTCCAAGACGCCTTCCACACTGCTCCAGTCAAAGCGGGCCTTGGAGGCCCTGTCCTGGATGAGCTGGCTGTAGGCCAAGGCCGGCGTATCTTTAGGGATGCGGCCAAGGAGGGATGACTCTTCTTCGTCCTGGCGCTCCCGGCGTTTCAGGTTCTCCCAGTTGGCCTCCACCTCCCGGGCGTTCTTGACTACGGCGTCGCCGAAGACGTGGGGGTGTCGCCGCACCAGCTTGTCGCTCAAAGACTCCATTACGTCGCCAATAGTAAACTGGCTTGCCTCGCTGGCTATTTGGGCATGGAAAAGGACCTGTAACAAGACGTCGCCCAATTCTTCAGGGAGTTTGGCGGCGTCCTTCTGGTCGATGGCCTCCAGGACCTCGTAGGTCTCTTCCAAGAGGTTGCGTTTCAACGAATCGTGCGTCTGCTCTTGGTCCCACGGGCATCCTTGTGGGCCTCGAAGTTGTGCCAGGAGGTCTACCAGGTCGCTGAAGGATTTGCCAGTTGCGTCGCTCATGGGTCTACATGCGATTATAGGAACTGGCCACATCCTTGACAACGGCTCGGGAAGCACCTACCATCCGTCGCCAGGAAGTTAATCCGTGCACCGCATCAACAGAATCATCGGCAGAATCATCGGCGCTCTGCTCATCGCGGCTCTGGCCGTTTTCCTGGTGGCCAGCAACGTGCGCCTGGCCATTAACAGCCTTCCCCTGTACGAGTATGGCTTCAACCGTTACAACGTAGACGTCGCCACGGGGCTCAACTTGGACCAGCTTTCCGAAGCAGGACGGCACATTCGCGACTATTTCAACTCCTCTGAGCCGTTGCTGGATGTGCGCGTCACCATCAACAACACCACGCGCGCCCTGTTTGTGGAACGGGAAGTCCTGCACATGCGGGATGTGAAGGAGTTGGTCTCCAATGTCTACCGCGTACAAGAGGGTGCCTTCATATACCTCTTCCTGTCCGTCACCATGGGGTTCTTCATCCTGGGAAGCAGTTTTGGAGGATGGGTGCGCCGGCTCTTCGTCACCGGCAGCGAAGTGGTACTGGTGCTTGTGGCCGTGGTGGCCATTGGGGCCCTGGTGGCTTTCGGGCCTCTTTTCCTTCTTTTCCACTTTGCCAGTTTCAGCAACGACCTGTGGCAGCTGGACCCGTACACATCCAATCTTCTTAGGATGTTTCCCCAGGGTTTCTGGCGGGACGCCACGTTGCTCATAGGCGCTGCCACGGTAGTGGAGGCCCTGGGAATTATGTTGTTGCTGACTTTGATGGGGTGGTGGCACCAGTGGCGTTTACGGGTGGCGCGGAGCAAGGCCCCGCAGTTCGGTTAACGAAGCGGAGGGAGATTCGCCGCTTACGATCCGCCGACACAGGCGCATGAGCCACCAGCGGCGCAGGCACATCCGCCTCCCGCTATGGCCGACATATCGCCCGATGCGCCTCTGGCGAAGGCGGCAAACATCGAGAGCACTCGCGGCGCCTCCGTGTTGCACTCCGGGCAGTTGGCCTGGTGGCCATCGGACATAGGGCGCAGCCTCTCGAACTTGGATTCGCAGCCGGGGCAAAGATACTCGTAGACTGGCATCGGTATAGGCTCCTGGTAGGAGAGTTCAAGGCCGAGTGTAGCACCACTGCCAGATACAGTCAACGGAAAGCTGGGGGTGCCATACCGAAGTCACGCCAGCTAAATGGACCCCACCGCCTGCAAGCTGCAGCGGCGGGCTATGATTTGTTTTATTTTTTGGAGGAAACAAATCGCTC
Source organism: Dehalococcoidia bacterium (assembly GCA_965248595.1). Classification (GTDB taxonomy): domain Bacteria; phylum Chloroflexota; class Dehalococcoidia; order Lucifugimonadales; family SHYF01; genus SHYF01. The sequence goes on along the minus strand of CBDFJM010000006.1, from coordinate 706,180 downwards.
GTAACCTTACCCCCTTAGTCCCCCTCTCCTACAGGAGAGGGGGAAAGAAGAGAGGCTGGGGGACACCCCCAGCCCCCCGGCAGAGTCCCGACCAGTCGGGACTCTGCACTCTCCCAGAAGAAGATTTCCGAATAGAATGTTGGACAAGGTGCTCCCAGTCATAGCTGATGGCTAATGGAAGGTGACTTTGTGCTGGACGTCCACCATGCGGGTGAGGGTGCGCGTAGTTTTGATGAGAAGCTCCGGCGAGGTATCCGGGTAGGAGACTAGCTGCATAAGCTTGACTCTCCAAGGCCTGGTAAAGAGCCTCCTGTTCCTCTAGGGTAAGGCTAGTGGAATAGAAGCCGTGCTTGCGGGCGTTCTGGTTGCCTGGCGGAGCACCGCGTTGTCGCTTGGGTGGTGCGGCAGTCTGCGCCTCAGACGCCTGGTCCGACAAGGGTCTAGCAGGGCTGGCTCGGTAGTCATGGAATGACGATACGATAAACGACGGTCTATGGGGAAGGGGGAAGTGGCGGGGGGAGGCATGTTCTAGTGCGCTGGTGTGATGGACGGCCCGCTTTCAACCAGAAACTCTGCGAAACACTCCCCGCACATTCCTGCGAAGTCCCCAAAGTCGGTATCTGGTTCTTCCCAGCCTATGCAATCTGGCAACGCTGGTAGGTTGTAATGATGCTCCCAAGAGAAGCCGCCGCAGTTGGCACAACCATAGCACGGATTGTTTCTGATTAGGTCCACGGCCTCTTGCTCACTGTCTGCCAGAACAAACAGATGTGAGGTTTCCCAGTTACAGCCGCCACACTTGACGATATCCGCTGGGGCGTCAGGGTGCGGACCACGCCCGGTCAGGTCTTCCAAACTGAAGCGAAATACCGAGGACATGGAAGGCCTCCCATTTAGCTCGTTGGTTATTCCACTTCTTCTAGCTGGATAGTCTCTCCAGCCTTGGCTACCCGATATTGTACGAGTCTCACTGTGTTATTGTCAATGTGCGTTATATTCCGGACGGACTCGACAGTCTCTGTCCGGAATCCGGAAGCTACTAGGATACTTAGCACCATCTGGTGGTCGCCGTTAGCATGGCTTGGAGCGAGGTTTCTCAAGGGAGAAGGGACTAGCTGCCGCCTGAATAAGACACTCGATAGATGGCGGTAGCAGCCAAAGCAACATCACCCAAGCTGTTCAGAAAGACTCTGGATTCAAACTGCCTACCAAAACCTCCTGAAGTAGCTGTTCGCTCTATGAATGGCAGTCCAGACAATCGCCTAAGGTCTCCTGGATCACCTTTACACCAGACCTCAATTCTTGCCATTGATTTCCTGTGATGCACATACACGAATCGCGCCCCGTCTTTATCGAAGAAGCCGCACCATCGTACCGACTCGGATTTTTGCAGCGTCGAAGCTCTTTGCTTCAAGGTAGCAAACAAAGCGTCACACAGATCCCTCGATTCGGTGGAACTTTCGGTATGGTCTGACATCTGCTTCCTCAACTTGTAGGTAGTTAGTGCAATGCTCCGGTCTACTCCATCTCCCCCCAATTTGGGCCTACCTTCAGGTCCACCTTGATGGGGACGGACAGCTGCATGGGTAGAAGTGATGCTATAATAGGCCAGAGGTTATGCCATGACAACGCTGCTAGAAGAGGTCTTCGCCAGGGTCGCCACGCTTTCGGAGGAGGAGCAAGACGCCATCGCCAGGTGGCTGATGGAGGAGCTTGCCTCGGAACACAAATGGGAAAGCCTCCTGGCCGGCTCCCAGAACAAGCTTGCGTCCTTGGCGGACCAGGCCCTCTCTGACTACCGTCAGGGCCGGACCAGCCAGATTGACCCCAAAGTTCTGTGACCTCCCATATCACGCCTAGTTTCCGCAAGGCGTTCTCGGAACTGCCAGAGCATATCCAGCGCCAAGCCAGAGAGGCTTACCGCTTTTTCCAGGGCAACCCCCAACACCATAGCCTCTGGTTCAAGCAAGTCCACTCTTCCCGGCCAATCTATTCCGTCCGTATTGGCCTGCGTTATCGTGCCCTCGGCGTCCGCGAGGGTGATGTGCTGGTCTGGTTCTGGATAGGTTCCCATGATGAGTATGAGAGGCTCATCGGGGGCAGGTAGCTTCGCCTCCGACCATCCCCCTGCCCCTTTCCTGACCAAGAAGGGGGTGTGAACTATATCTGGGGGACATCCCCAGTCCCCCGCCAAAGGGGCTTTGCCCCTCTGGACTCCATTTTTCAGCTTGCTTGTGTCACTACTCCAAATCTCCCCAGGTGGGGCCAATTTTTAGATCAACCTTGATGGGGACGGAAAGCTGCATGGCGGAGGGCATAAGCTCCAGGACCATTGCCTTCATGGAGTCCATCTCCTGCGGCGGCACCTCGAAGATAAGCTCGTCGTGGACCTGGAGGAGCATGCGGCTATGGACGCCCTGTTCCTTCATGCGCGCACGGATGCGAATCATGGCTATCTTTATCAGGTCGGCGGCGGTGCCCTGGACGGGCATGTTGATGGCCATACGCTCGGCGCCCTGGCGCGCCTGGAAGTTGGAGTGGTTGATCTCGGGTATGTAGCGACGGCGGCCCAGCATGGTCTCCACGTAGCCGCGTTCGCGCACTTGCGCCTTGATCGTCTCGATGTAGTCACGGATGCCCGGGTACTTGCCGAAGTAGCTGCCGATGAAGGCTGCGCTCTCCTCCCGAGTGAGGTCGGTCTGCTGGGACATGCCGTGAGCGGAAAGGCCGTAGATGATGCCGAAGTTCATGACCTTGGCCAGACGGCGCATGTCTGGCGTGACCTGGTTGAGGGCAACGTCGTATACCTGGGAAGCCGTAGCAGCGTGGATGTCCTCGTCGCGATGGAAGGCGGCCAGCAGGCCGGGGTCCTGGGACAGGTGGGCCAGGATGCGCAGCTCCACCTGGGAGTAGTCAGCGGCCAGGAGGCTCCAGCCGGACTGCGCCAGGAAGGCTCGTCGTACGTCCCTGCCAAGCTCGGTGCGTATGGGTATGTTCTGTAGGTTGGGATCGTTGGAGGAGAAGCGGCCCGTGGCGGAGCCGACCTGGTTGTATCTGGTGTGGACGCGACCTGTCTTGGGGTTGATCAGGGTGGGCAGGGAGTCCAGGTAAGTGGACTTGAGCTTGGTGAACTGCCGGTATTCCAGGACCTTGTCTACCATGGGGTGAGCGCCCCGCAGTTCATCCAGCACCGATGCGTCGGTGGAGTAGCCTGTCTTGGTGCGCCTGGCTTGTGGAAGCTCCATCTCCCGCAACTTGGCCGGTGGCAGCAGTTTCTCGAACAGGATAGTGCCAAGCTGCTGCGGGGAGCCTATGTTGAAACGCTCCGCCGCCTCGTCGTATATCTCACCTTCCAGCCGCTGGATTTGCTCCGCCAGGGTGGAGGACATCTGCCGCAATCTTTCGGGGTCCACCAGTATACCGTTGCTCTGCATCTCCACCAGCACGGGGACCAGGGGTATCTCCACATCTACCAGGACATTCTGGACGTCCATCTCACTGAGCCGTGGCTCGAGGATGGCGCGCAAGCGGCCAGTCATGTCGGCATCGGCGGCAGCGTAGGGTGTGGCCGCTTCAATGGGCACCTGGTCGAAGGTGATCTGCTTCCGCCCGGTGCCGATGAGGGCCGCAATCTCCGTCATCTCCTCATTGAGAAGCTGGAAGGAGAGTTGCTTCAGGCCGATGTTGTTTTGGCCCTCCAAGTGAGCGGCGACCATGGTGTCGAAGGCGAGGCCGCGTACCTGGATACCTTGGTTGCGGAGCACCGTCATATCGAAGTTGGCGTTGTGGGCCGTCTTGGCCACCGACGGGTCTTCCAAGAGAGGCTTGAGGGCCTCCAGCGCCTCGCCCAGGGGAATCTGCCCTCCAGGCCGCTCATGCCCTTCGACAAGCTCAGGATGAGCGGGCGGGATCTTGTGGCCGACGGGCAGGTAGAAGGCGCGACCCGGGGCTGTGGAGAAGGATAGGCCAACCAGGTCGCAGAGCATGGCGTCCAGGCCAGTGGTCTCGGTGTCGAAGGCGAATGAGCCTGCGGCGCGCAGCTCCTCGGCCAAGGCTTCCAGGGCGGCCAATGTGTCCACGGTGCGATAGTCTCGCTGGGAGTCCAGAGAGGCATCCGCGGCATCTTCTGCCCCTGGCCCCGCCGCGGGCAAAAGGGCAAGCTGGCCAGGGGACGTGGGATTAGAACCAGCCGGAATGCGGTTGACCATGCTGGTGAACTCCAGTTCCCGCAGGATGGCCAGCACCTTGTCCCGGTCGAAGCTGCCGAAGCGCATGGCCTCCATGTCCAGGTTGATTGGCATCTCCTTGACAATGGTGGTCAAGTGTTTGCCCTGCGCAGCGCTGTCGCGATTCTGCCGGAGCAGCTCTTGGATGCGCGGCGGCGTCACCTCGTCCAGCCTTTCGTACATGGCTTCGATGCTGCCGAACTGCTGGATGAGCTTGATGGCCGTCTTTCTACCTATGTTTGGCACCCCTGGTATGTTGTCGGAGGGGTCGCCTTCAAGGGCTTTTACGTCTGGCTGCTGCCTTGGCTCTAGGCCGCCGTACCGCTCGCGCACCTCCAGCTCGCCGTAGGTTTTACGCTCCTGAATGCTGTACTGCAGAGCCACCCGCACGTAAGGCGATACCAGCTGCAAGGTGTCGGTGTCGCCGGTGAGGATCAAAGTGTCCATTTCCAGAGCCTCGGCCTGGTGGCAGAGGGTGCCAAGGACGTCGTCCGCCTCGAAGCCCTCCATCTCGTAGATGGGGACGCCAAAGGCTTCCATGAGTTCCCGCACGTGTGGGAACTGGGCGTGAAGTTCGGGCGCTGTCTCCGGCCGCTGGGCCTTGTACTCAGGGTACTGGATGTGCCGGAATGTCGGCGCGCGCATGTCGAAGGCGATGGCGCAGTGGGTGGGCTTCCAATCGGTCAGCGTGCGCAGGAAGGTGTTCATGAAGCCGAAGACGCCCTTCACCTCCTCGCCAGTGGCGCGGACGGTTAGGGGCTGCTGGATCGCGTGGAAGCCGCGGTGCACCAGGGCGTGGCCGTCCATAAGCAGCAGTAGTGGCTTGGATTGGAGCAGCGTTCCCTGGCCGGCGTTCTGGGACTGCCGGAGGGCGCCGCCTGGGCGTTTTGCGGGCATGTCATACCTCGTGCTCAAAGCTAAACCCCATTATACCAGGTTGCTGTTGTCAGTCCTGGCAGCCGGCGGTGCCTGCTAGCCCAGTAACAAAGCGCACCCAATTACACGAATGCGCTGAAGCCCACCATAAAAGTCCATGATGGCAGCGTATCTACAATTGGAGGACGCGCGTAGAGCGGGTATTTGGAAGGCTCAATTGACACCCCAGTTTACTCCACGCTAAGATGCTTATGGCAATGGGAGGGCAGGAAGCGGCTGGCTTCTCCTCCCCGGGGGCAACGTAGCTCAGCGGCAGAGCGGGGTCTTCATAAGGCCTAGGTCCTCGGTTCGAATCCGAGCGTTGCCACCACGTTATGCGTTCAGGAGGCGTCTGAACGGGCGATTAGCTCAGTTGGTTAGAGCGTTGCGTTCACATCGCAAAGGTCGCTGGTTCGAGTCCAGCATCGCCCACCATGCCAGTGAACGTGAAAGAGAGAGGCTTGCTGGACCGCGGCCTCTTACGTGCCGAAGTGGCGGAACGGCAGACGCGCTACGTTCAGGGCGTAGTGTCCGCAAGGGCGTGGGAGTTCAAATCTCCCCTTCGGCACCACTCCTGAGTTGGTGTAAGTGATAGAATCGTTGTCGGGTATCCGGGCGCTTGTAGCTCAGTTGGATAGAGCGCAGCCCTGCGAAGGCTGAGGCCGTGGGTTCAAGTCCCGCCAAGCGCACCATTTTAGTTTTTGGCTCAGCGAGGGCGATTAGCTCAGTTGGTTAGAGCGCCTCCTTTACACGGAGGAGGTCGGAGGTTCGAGTCCTCCATCGCCCACCAGTTACAGGAAAGCGGGGTAGATTAGATGGCGGCAGAAACAGGCGCTCGGGCAGTTGCTGAACGGATCATTGACAATGTAAAGAAGGTTATCCTGGGCAAGGACGACGCCATCCGGCTGGGGGTCATCGCCCTGATGAGCCAGGGGCACGTGCTGATAGAGGACGTTCCAGGTGTGGGCAAGACCATGCTGGCCAAGAGTTTGGCACGTTCCACGGGCTGCGCCTTCAGCCGCATCCAGTTCACTCCAGACCTGCTGCCGAGCGACATCACCGGCGTGTCCATCTTCAACCAGAAGACCAATGAGTTCCAGTTCCGGGCTGGTCCCATCATTTCGCAGGTAGTCCTGGCCGATGAGATCAACCGCGCTACGCCCAAGACCCAATCAGCGCTGCTGGAAGCAATGGAGGAGTACCAGGTTACGGTGGAAGGTGTAACCCATCCGCTACCAGGGCCGTTTATGGTGATGGCCACGCAGAACCCAATAGAGTACGAGGGCACATTTCCTCTCCCAGAAGCACAACTGGACCGCTTTCTCCTCCGCATTCGCTTGGGCTATCCAACCTTTGACCAGGAAGTTGCCATTATGGACAGCCAGCAGATCCACCATCCATTTGAGGACCTGGAGTCGGTAGTTGGTCCCAATGAGGTGCTGGCCCTCCAGGAGGAGACCCGGAAGATATACGTGGACCCCTTGGTGAAGCAGTACATCGCTTCCCTGGTGGACAGCAGCCGCAAGCACCGGGACGTGGCCCTGGGATGCTCTCCACGAGCGTCCTTGGCACTCCAGAGGACCGGTCAGGCCATGACGCTGCTCCAGGGCAGGGACTATGTGCTGCCGGATGATGTGAAAGAGTTGGCGGAGCCCGTGATGGCCCACCGCCTGGTGCTCACGGCAGCAGCCAGGATGCAGGGGGTGGACGGCCGCCGTGTGGTGCGCCAGTTGACGGAGGAGATGGCGGTTCCTGGCGCCCGCGTGGGTGGACGGTCGATTGGGTAGAGACCTAGAATATCAATGGACGCCCCTAGACGAGCTCAATTCGAACGGTTATCTACTCAAACCCCAGACTTAAGTCGGGGGTTTCAAAGCACCCGCTCAGGGTGATCTCCTACTAGGTAGTGAGGCTCTATGAAAGCGAACCTCTCCTACCATATGAGCAGGCCCCACCCCATCTTGTCACCATAGCCAAGCTGTCCCCAGTTTGGGTGAAGATATGGCGGGATAACCAGGCTATACTGGAAGTACCAATCCTCCTAGAGGGACAGGTCGTGAAACGGGGCATAAGAATCTCGGTTTTGGCTGGCATCGTGCTGGTGTTTGCCCTGGTGACAGGGTTTTCCCTGCTCACCCGGCTGTTCTATGTGCTAGCCCTCACGGTAGCAGGAAGCTTCTTTTGGGCATGGCTGAACCTCCGGTGGCTGGAAATCCAGGTGCAACGCCGTACCCCTCGTGTCCACGTGGGCCAACTGGTGGACGAGCGGATCACTGTGCGTAACCTTGGGTGGCTGCCCAAGCCGTGGCTAGAGGTTGTGGAGCTTACCGATATTCCAGGGCACCAGACCGGCATGACTGTGAGCCTGCCAGGCAAAGGTTTTCGTTCCTGGAGGACCTCGACCCGCTCCAGTCGCCGAGGGGTGTACCGCCTGGGCCCGCTGCGCATAGCTACTGGTGATGCCCTGGGGCTGTTCCGACTGGAGCGACAATACGCCGGTAGCCAGCAGGTGCTGGTGCTCCCAGCGGTGGTGCCAATTGCCCGGTTTGTAATCCCCACCGCGGACATGCCCGGCGATGGCCCCGTGCGCCAGCGGTCCTTTGACGTGACTCCTCACGCCGCCTCGGTGCGCGACTACGTGCCTGGGGACAGCGTCAGTCGAATCCACTGGCCCACCAGCGTCCGGACAGGCCAACTAGCGGTGAAGGAGTTTGACCTGGGCCTTAGCGGCGACGTCTGGGTCCTCCTAGACCTTGAGGCAATGTCTCACCTCCAGGACCTGGAGGAGAGCGCTGAGGAGATGGCCGTAACAGCAGCCGCATCCATCGCCCGCCACCTTCTTTCAAAGGGGATGGCTGTGGGTCTGGCTGTGAACGGGCAGTCGCTGGCGATGTTGCCGCCGGACAGAGGCTATCTTCAGGACGCACGGTTCTTGGACCTGCTGGCCGAGGTCATCGGGGCTGGAGGCACGTCTCTGGACGAGGCGATTGCCCATGTGGACCCATGGCTTGGCCGGCATACGACGCTGGTGGTGGTCACGGCATCATCCAGCCCCAGATGGCTGGAAGCATTGGATAACCTGGCCCGCCGAAGTGTCAGGCTGGTCGCGGTGCTGATAGACGGCGCCACCTTTGGCGGCGGAGATACAGGCAGGGAGCTTCTGCCGGCACTGGCCGAGCTGGGCGCTACATGCTACGTGGTGGGCAAGGGTGATGACCTGTCTAGGGCCCTGGCTTATCCATACACCGCCCAGCGAGACGTACTCCACCACGCCTCCGGCGGGATTTCTCCAAGCCGAGAGGGTCTCTCTTGAACCCAGAGTTGACCTACAGGCCAGGGTGGCTAGGCTACTCCACCAGGAGTGTGCTACTGTCATTGCGCCATGCCCTCAGAAGCCTGGTCCAGACCCTCATACCCAACCAGGGTTGGGCCACCTTCATTTTTGTCCTGCTGGTGGCGGTGAGCGTGACCTGGTCCGTGGAGTCGGCTAAGTGGGCCAAGACCCCAGGGCTTACGAGCGTGATGTTCACAGGCGCAATAACCGGCATGGCCCTGGCCAAGCTGCGTATCCACGGTTTCATTCTCCAGGGATTGGGCCTGCTGGCAGGAGCTTTCACAGTGCTATGGTTCCTGGTGCGGTTTGTTGACGCTGGCCCCTGGCGCGACGGCCTGACGGTGCTAGGGGAACGCCTGAAGCTGTGGTACACCGCAGCAGCTACCGACGGCATCAGCACGGACTCGCTGCCCTTTACCGTGGCATTGGCTACGCTGGTCTGGCTTCTGGGCTACGTATGCACCTGGTTTGCCTTTCGCTACCGGAACATCTGGGGGGCCCTGGTAGTGGCGGGCCTGGCAATCCTGACCAATCTCAGCTATCTTCCCAGCAGCCACGGCGCTTACTTTGTCCTTTTTCTGGTGTTCTCTTTCCTGGCGGTAGGTTGGATGAGTGCCCAGGAGCGGCGCAGGCAATGGATTCGCCAGCATATCGAGCACTCTTCATTTATCGGCGCTCAGGGCATATACAACGGCCTCCAGTTTGGCATCATAGTGGTCCTGGTGGCCATGCTCCTTCCACTGGGACTGCCCAGGCCCTCTTTACTTAAGAGGGGGTACGAGTATATGAGATGGCCCGTGGAGCACCTCCAAAGCGACTTCAGCCGGCTTTTTGCTGCCGTGCCTGCCCGCAAACCCTTGACGTACCGCATCTTTGATAACACGTTGCCTTTCCAGGGGACCATCAGCCTGAGTGACGAGGTAGCATTCACTCTGCAAAGCTCAATGCCCAGCTACTGGAGGGTCCGCAGCTATCCCATCTATACCTCCAAAGGATGGGTCTCTGGCGCCACACAGGTGGTGCCGATACAGTGGCAACCCAAGGTCTTCACCTCTGAACAGTATCAAAGACGGGAGGAGGTGGTCCAGCACGTGAGGATGAACTATAGTCCGCGCCTGCTGGCCGCCGCGGGCGTGGCCCAGGAGTCGCCCCTGGACGTGTTGGTAGAGGTGCCTGCGCCGCTCGTCTACGATATATCTATCACCGACACTACCTATGACCCGGCGCTGCCGTTGGAGGTGCAGGTTCTGGGGCAACGGCTGAGGGCCATGGCCGCCGGGGAAGAGGATGGGCTGACAGAGCCTCTGGTGCAGGATACTCTTCCCGTGGACATGGAACTGGCCGGCATGCGCTATGACGAGGCCGGCGTCCTGACAGGCATAGCCATCAGGCAAGCCATACCGGTGCCCCTGGATGTGCTCTCCCTGCGCAGCCAGAAGCGGTTGTTCAGTTCGGATGAGTACACGGTCACCTCCACCGTTTCGGTGGCCACGGCCCAGGAGCTAGGTCAGGCCGGTGAAAAGTACCCTGTCTGGGTGCGCGACACCTATCTCCAGCTGCCCGATACTCTGCCCGAGCGGGTCATAGACCTGGCCCGCCGCCTGACCGCTGAGGCCGAGACTCCTTATGACAAGGCTGAGGCCATCATAGGCTACCTGCACACCCTGCCATACACCACCAACGTGCCTGCCCCAGCCTATAACGCCGATGGCGTGGACCACTTCCTGTTCAACCTGGGCAGAGGCTACAGCGACTACTTTGGTTCGGCAATGGCGGTAATGCTTCGGGCAGTGGGCGTCCCCACCCGCATGACGGTGGGATACGGACTGGGCGAAGTGGACGAAGAGGGAGACATAATAGTGCGGGACAGGAACAGCCACGGCTGGACCGAGGTGTTCTTTCCCAGCTACGGCTGGGTGGAGTTTGAGCCTACTCCCGGCCGCGAACGTCCTGGCCTGGTCCGGGACGCGGAGGAGTTGCAGGAGTTGTTCCCCGGCGGAGATGACCTGGACGACGAGTTTCTGGACGAATTCCTGGACGGGGTATTGGGCCCCGGGAGCCGGGGCTTGCTCTTCGATTCAGGCAGAGGGTGGATGGTGTGGACAGGAGCCGGCATTGGGGGAGCAGCCTTGGCTTTCCTGGCAGCTTTCCTGGTGCTCCGCTGGTTGCTGGGGACACCCATTGCCGCAACGGGCATTTACGGCAAGATGGCGCGCCTATCGGCTGTGGGGCGGCTTGGGCCATACGCCGGCCAGACGCCGAAAGAGTACGGGAGTGACCTGGCAAGGCTACTGCCTGAAATCGCGCCTGAGGTAGCAGTGGTGGCGGAGGTGTACACCAAGAGCCGCTACGGGAATCACGCGCTTTCGGATGCGGAGGAGGCCAGGGTCATTGAGGCCTGGCGTAAGATCCGGCGGGTCCTGTTCCTCCGCGCGTTGCGCCGCCATCGCCAGAAAAGGATAATGGCGCTATCGGTGGAGGCGAGGCCGTGACCGAATATTACGCCGTGTTGCCCACATGCATGGGGTGGATAGGAGTCCTGGCTTCAGAGCGGGGCATACGCCGGCTGGCGCTGCCTCAGCCCTCGCCGCAACGGGCAGTGGAGGCTCTGGAGGCCGATCTGAACAACGCCGAACTGGCTCCCGCCCGCTTTGAGGGGCTACGCCAGGAGCTGGAGACGTGCTTCACCGGAGATGCGCCGGAGTTCCTTCAGGAGCTTGACCTGGAAGGCTCACCGCCATTCTTCTTGAAAGCGTGGGCCGCGTGTCTCTCCATTCCCAGAGGCGAGACCCGGAGCTATGCCTGGCTGGCAGCCCGGGCGGGAAGCCCTGGCGCTGTGCGCGCCGCGGGGCAGGCCATGGCCCACAACCCTGTTTCCATTATCATTCCGTGCCACAGGGTCATCGCCAGCAATGGTGACATGCATGGCTATGGTGGGGGCCTGGACCTGAAGCAGCGGCTGCTGGACCTTGAGCGCGCGCCACGTCTTTAGGAGCGGTGGACTACTTAAGAGGTAAAGTTGATGGGGTGGGCACGACGAGGTAGCGTAGCTGTAGTTCTTGCTGGCCTGTTTGCCGTGACGTCTTTCGGATTACCCGATTCCGTTACTTTTGCGGAATCGCCCGTCACGATCCCGCTGAAGCCCGGCTGGAACCTGGTCTCCCTGCCAGGAGAGCCTACAGATTCAGCGATCGATATGGTATTGAGTGGCACAGATGTCCTACAGGTCGTGACATTGGCAAACGGAGAAATAGCGGGGGTGGGCCCGGTCATGACCAACTGTCTTCCAATCCCACCTGAAGTCTTGGGACCAGAGTGCTTGACCGCAGAACGCTCGACATCAGGTGAACCGTTCAGTGGCGACCTGACCACCATTGAAGATGGGCGAGGATATTGGATGAAGTCTACTACATTTGCCCCCATGAGCGTGGGTATTCCACCACCTACAGGGTCGCCCATCTCGTATCCGGTGTATGCAGGTTGGAACATGGTTGGAGTTACAACCGAGGGAGATGTGGTACCTGGCGACGTGGGGTCTGCTGACACTTACTTCGGTAGCACCAACTGGACTACAGCCTATACCTTTGATCCCTCACCCAACATTTGGATCAAGCTGCTACCTATATCCAGCTCCAACGTCGAAGTTGGGTTAGGATACTTTCTGTACGTGGTTGAAGACGGTATCCTGGTGCCAGGGTTTGCTACTGCTCCATCACCTACACCGGAAGCTACCCCTACCATTACCCCCACGCCAATACCAGGCGTGAAGTGGTGGGGGTTGCTGCTACTGGCGGGGGTGCTCGGTGCGCTGCTGCTCTGGCACAGTAGATATGCCTCTGCCTTACGGTAATAAACGAATTATCTTATCCCGCTCATTTCCTTCGACAGGCTCAGGATGAGCGAGATTATTACTCCACGGACTTCGTTTCAGCCGCCCCTTTGATAGCTGCTAGTTCGTCGGTCAGGTCGCGCCGCACGGAGCGTCGCATAAATCGCACCACAAGTTTCCCAATCAGCCCTCCGAAATCTCCGCTCATCGTCACCTCGGTCTTGTCCTCCTTTCGGCGGAGCTGATAGCTGTGAGTGACGCGGAACCCCGGCCCTTTGACCAGAAGAACTAATCGCTCAGGCGGATGCATCTCCACTACCGTCGAGGTGAACCTGTCTCGGTCTACCTTGAGCCTTATGCGGCTCTCCACTTGTAGCGGGCCTTCGTCCAGGAACCGGGCCTCTTTGACCCTGGGTGACCAGTGCGGGCGAGCAGGGAAGTCCACCACCGCCTTCCAGACCTGCTCTTGTGACCCCTCTATGAGAGTGGTTTCCTGGATCGTTCCCACGTGCCGCCTCCTGATTTAATCTCGTCTTCACAGCTCCGCCAGGCTCATCAGCTTGACGCCGTCCAGTTTCTCTACCACAAAGGAGTAAAAGTTATCGCGTCTCTGCTCGCCGTCGCTGACGATGTCTACGCCGGCGTCATCCTGATGCTTCAAACATTCCAGCACCGCCCTGTCCGCCTGGGCGTTGAACTCCTTGGCGCTCAACTGACCAGACTGGTGCTGGCGCAAGGCCCTGAGCAAGTAAGGCGGCCTGGGCCAGCTTCCCACGACGGTGACTGGAAACAGAGGGACCCCGACGATGGCCATGGTTGTTCCTCCAGAAGTTGCCGTTTGCTGCACCCCCATGCTAGGCCCAACCGAGGGCCATGGTAACGTTTTGAGAACGCAGGACAGGGCATCCTTCGAGGTGCTATTGTAGAAGGCCTGCTAGCAAGCGTCAAGGAAATGGATAAGCGAACACCAAGCTCCCTTAGCTATCCCTCGCCCATCATAATTCCCCTGTTAGAGGCTCAATATGGAGGTATCTATGGCAGTGAAGGTGCTGGTAGAGCGCAGGGTGCGGAAAGGATATGAGGGGTGGGTCTGGCACATGCTCAGGGACTTGCGAGCTGAGGCTCTGAGGGCTCACGGCTATCTTTACGGTGAGAGTTGGCATTCAGTGGACGACCATAGGGTATTTATGAACCTCAGTGTCTGGGGTTCGCTGGAGCAGTGGCAGGCCTGGGCACAGAGCGATGTGCGAATGATGGCGGAGGAGCGTATCAACCGCCTGCTGCGGAAGCCAGGGGTGGTAAAGGTCTTTGAAGACGCCGTGGACCCGTTCCTGGAGGGACCACGTACAGGCGGCAGCCACCGCCCCAGGCAGCGATAAAGCGTCCTGGGAAAGCGCTAGCGCTCACACCCCCAACCCTCCACCCCAGTTTTCATCTCTCCCACCCGAGGGTGAAAGGAACTTATATTGGGGGCACATCCCCCAAACGCTTGGCCATCCCGGCTTGCCGGGATGGCCTCCCCATTGGACGAGTCTGGCTATTTTGTCTCCATCGTCTTCAGGAACTCCAAGGACTCGGTGGCGTGTTCCTCCGTATTCTGTGTATCCTGAATGACGTGTCGGATGACACCTTGCTTATCTATCACGAAGGTGACACGACTATCCGTCATGCGTTCTTCATTGTATACGCCGAAGGCTTTAGCGGCTGCGAAGGCGGGAAAGTCCGCCACCAGCGGGAACGATAGCTCACAATGGTCGGCAAAGGCCTTCTGAGGTGGAGCGGCGTCGGTGCTGGCACCCAGTACCTGGGTGTCTAGCTGCTGGAACTCCGAGAGCAAGCTCTGGAACTTCCGCAGCTCGCGCTCTCAGCCACCTGTGAACGCCCGCGCGTAGAAAGCAAGGACTATGTTCTGCCTTCCACTGAAGCCAGTTAGAGGCATGTCGGTCCGGTCTGCCGTGCGGAAGCTCACGTCCGGAACTTGGTCACCAACATTGAGCAGCGGCATATGTTCTCCTTTGTAACCTTTTACGGATGTACCATTATAGTCTAAAAAGGGTATTGGAGGGTAACAAAACTGGAGCGGGGGACGGGGTTCGAACCCGAGACAACCTGACCGGATCATAGACGGGATGACGCGCTCAGTGGGTAGCTCAATTTGCATATAGGCCAGGTTTGGTGAGTCGGCTCTCATTAGCTCAGAAGGCCAATCCAAAGTTCTTAGACAAAGTCTTACCCTTCGTCAACAATGGTGGCCCATACCCTGCACAAGCAAGTACAGATGCGACTTGCAAAAGTCTAAGACAAAGCGTAACATTTGTACAAGAATAGAAGGGAGCGCATCGGCCGTGAACTCCAATCCAATAAGAATGGTGCTCAATTGGGCTTGGCGCACAACACCGCCATCTCCAACGCCGATGCACAGCCTCTCCTAGCCGGAGGTTGGACCCTTCTTCAAATCCATGAAGTGAACTTCGTGCACTCACTGTTCACTGACAAATATTCGAGGTGACCCATGTCTGCGAAATTCGCAATATCCCTTTGCGCCGTAATGTTCGTTCTCCTGGGCCTGGGATGTACCGCAAAAACCGCCCATGCTTTGCCAGTGGCCTTGGCGGAGGAAACCAAGGAGGTCGTGCATGACATTCAAAGTACAGAGCAGGAGGTCTTCCTAACTCTCCAAACAAACCTTGAAAAGGTGCGAGGGATGAGCAAGGGCCTACAGGAAGACCCTGAAAACCCTGCTCACCGGGATGAGATTGTCACGGTTCTCCAAGAGGTGACCCAATCTTTCCAGGGACTCTCCAACCGAAAGAGGGATTTTCGTCAGGAACTTCAAAGGAAGTTGGAGCACTTGGAGGAACTGCAGGGCCGTGCCGATGAGGCCATCCAGGAATTGGAGACACGCAAGGTTGAACTCGCGAAGGAAAGGGATAGCTCTGTCTCCAATGACCCAATCGTCGTCGCAGCGCGGTATCAGGCTTTTCAGCAGGCCCAGGGATATGTGGATGATCAGATTCATATCTGGAACCAGTTCGTAGACACGCACGTTGCCATTCAGACAGAGCTGGGGACCATCAATCAGCGGATCGAGGGCTTTCTCTCCATGGTCGATGCGACTGCGGTAGTGTACCGCGAGGCGCTGAACCTGGTGAGCCTCCAACAGGACGTGCGATGGGCATTGAGTCTTTTTACAGATGACGTCCCTCAAATGTCTGTGCTCACTGAGGATATGGAAACAAGTTGGGGTACTATCGACTCGCTTGTTACATCCCTACTGACATTGACAGAGCCCGCATCTGCCGATCCCGTATAGCTTGCGCTGTACGGGTTCTTTTTGTCTCACTCGGATCCCAAAGTAGGACTCCAACCCGAACGATGTGAGTTTACCTCCCAGCATCTGATGGCCCTCTTGATCTTGCCGGAAGGCCAGGATTGGAAAGCGACCCGCTGCGATTCCACGGAAACGATCGGAGGTATCTTCAAAAAGTGTGTAACCAGTCAGGCGGTGTACCCTCTCTCTGAACAAGACGGGCTCAAGGCCCAAGAGAGGAGATAGACCGCCCATGAGGAAGGAAAGCACTGAGAGTAGGTCGGAGTCAAGGCCGGAGTGGGAGCAGTTGGAGGATTGGGTGCGAAGCCAGGTCCAGAGGCTGATCCAGGAGTTGCTGGAGGAGGAGGTGACGGCGTTTCTGGGAAGGGCGAAGTCGGCGCTCAGATCCGACTCGGACAACGATACCGGCTATCGGAACGGATACGGCAGAGCCCGGAGGCTTACGCTGAGTTCGGGAACGATACAGCTGAGGCGGCCGCGAGTCCGCAACACCGAAGAGGAGTTCGAGAGCCGGCTGCTGCCGCTGTTCGTCAACAGGACCAGGAAGGTTGCTGAGCTGATCCCCGAGCTGTACCTACATGGCCTTTCCGAAGGTGACTTCGACCTGGCGGTGCGGGGACTGCTGGGAGAGGACGCACCGATATCGGCGAGCACGGTAGCTCGGTTGAAGGATAAGTGGAACGATGAGCTTGCCCAATGGCGCGCTAGGCCCCTGGATGACCTGGAAGTGGTGTACATGTGGGTGGATGGAGTCTACGTCAAGGCCGGTCTTGAGCGGGAGAAGGCGGCGATCCTGGTGGTGATGGCGGCCCTGAGCGACGGAAGGAAGGTGGTGGTGAGCGCGATTCCCGGATACAGGGAGTCCACAGAGAACTGGTCCGAGGTGCTCAGGGACATCAAGCGCCGGGGCTTGAGCTGCCCGAGGCTGGTGGTTGGAGACGGACACCTGGGCATCTGGGGAGCTCTGCGCAACGTCTATCCGCAGGCAGCAGAGCAACGCTGCTGGAACCACAAGATCCTAAACGTACTGGACAGGCTTCCAAAGCGACAGCAGGACCAGGCCAAGCTCATGCTGCGTACCATCCCCTACGCCCAGACTCGGACAGAGGCTGAGCGGCTCAGGACGGAGTTTACTAGATGGTGCCGCGACCACTCCTACGAAGCAGCCTGTGTGACCCTTGAGCGGGACTGGGACCGCATGATCACCTTCTATGACTTCCCCAAGGAGCACTGGGGGCACCTTCGCACGACGAACCCGGTGGAGTCACCCTTCGCGGCGCTCAGACTTCGGACCGATGCCGCCAAGCGCTACAAGAGGGTCGATCGGGCGATAGCGGTGATCTGGAAAATGTTGATGGTCGCCGAACAGCGCTTCAGGCGTCTGAAGGCCCCTGAGTTGATCGAAGACGTCTATCTCGGTGCACAGTATGCGGATGGAATCGCCATTGAATCAACGGCTGAGAAGGTCGCCGCCTGATGTCGTTTACACACCTATTGACGTAACCTCATGTTGATCACCCTCGCAGGCATTATTGTGGTAGTGATCCAGGGAAAGGTTGAAGGTCTTGAAGCAGCGTTTAAGGGTGTTGAGGGGATCGGGGAAACTACTTCTGCATTACGCACCGTCGCTGTATTTGCACTCCCAGGGTCCATTTTGCTGCTTCTAGGATTCGGTATGCTCACGGTGCGTATGATCGAAGCAGGGGATCGAGCGATTTCCATGCTAGCGCTCAATCTACTCTTGGTCACCATTGTATTCTTATCCATTGAGGGCACGTTTCACGGCGAGGTGACTGCCTGGGCGGGGCAGGAATGGGATCGCACGGGTATCGTGCCAGGGTTCTATGAGCCGCTGCGCCATTGGGTGAACGGCTCGATACAATTGATCTACATGATCTTCGGCTTCTCGTCCATGGTAGGGAATGGCTGGGCTATCCTCCGAACGATGGTGCTTCCGCCCTGGGTCGGCTGGACAACCATTGGCTGGAGCTTAGCCTGGCTGACGTTGATTTTAGTGACTCAAGACACTCTTCCAGCGGTATTCTTCGTACCGCCACTCTTGATTGGTGTCGCCTTACTGGTGTACCCATCCAAGATACTACGTGGATGAGGGAAAACCACCAGCGCCAGGTTAAATCGCCCCATATACCTCCGAATCCATCCTCGAACTTTCCGATAGGCCAGGAAAGGCAAGTTCCGCTTGCCAGGAAAAACCGTCCGTTTGGCGTGCTCAATATTCTTTATGCTCGCCACGAGGGATTGATGTGATAACGCTCAGAGCCAATGCCAAGCAAGAGACACGCCGCGCTCTTATCTGTACAATAGGCCGGTAGGAGTTGACGTTTATCCTTTGTCGCAAATAACGACCCTTCCTGTACAGACCATCACCACAGGCGATCAGCTTGCCGCCGCCGTGGAGGCGATGCATCGAGAGCCTGCCATCGCGTTGGACACCGAGTCCAACAGCTTCTTCCACTATCCAGAGCAGCTTTGCCTGGTGCAGATTGCGACGAGCCGTGCCGTGGTGATCATTGATCCGTTTGCCTTCGGCGAGGTGCTGCCGTTGAAAGGGCTGCTGGCGAGTCCTGGCGTCCAGAAGATAATCCATGCTGCTGATTACGATGTGCGGAGCCTGGACCGGGCCTGGGGGTTCCGCGTGGCCAACATCTACGACACCAACCTTGCTGCGCGGTTCGCGGGAATGACGCAGTTGGGACTGGCGGCTCTTGCCGAGGAACTGCTCGGCGTCAGGTTGATCAAGGAGAAACGGTTGCAGCGTTCGGACTGGGGCCGAAGGCCGTTGAGCCGAGAGGCGCAGGAGTATGCCGCTTCTGACGTCCGTCACCTGATGGCAATCCGCGACGAACTGGACAAGCGGTTGCGGCTGTTAGGCCGCATGGAATGGGTCGCCGAGGAGTTCACACGTTTGGAGAAGATCCATTATGAGCCGCCTGATCCCGAGTCGGCATTCCTTGGCGTCAAAGGGAGTCGGGACCTCGGCCCGCGCGGGCTGGCCGTCCTGCGCGCACTGTTCGCCTTTCGGGACCATGAAGCGCTGCGGCAGGGCAGGCCGTACTTCCGCGTCTTGGGGGATGCCACCCTCATCTATCTCGCCGCCAATCCAGAAGCTGATTTGGCCCAGACGCCTGGCCTTGGTCCTGCGGGCCTGCAACGGTTTGGCCCCTTGCTCCAACAGGCGCTCAAGGAGGGGAGAAGCGCACAGCCGTTCAACAGGCCGCGTCCAGCACAGCGGCGGGGCAGGCCAACCCCGGAGCAGATAGCCCGCTTGCAGAAGCTGAAGGCATGGCGTTCCGCCCTGGGGGAGCGGCTGTCTATGGACCCATCCCTCTTGTGGCCGATGGCCAGTCTGGAGCGACTTGCCGGCCAGGCGAGTACGCTGGACGCCGAACGCGGAGCACCTGAGGTGCGCGCATGGCAGCACCAAGAATTTGGCGCGTCCCTTAGGAAGCTCCTCGTCACAACTTGAACAGGGCCGCCAGGTGCAGCTCTGTTTGGAACCAGCTCAGGAAGAGGGTAGGTCTGCTCAACTGGGCGATTCGCCATCACCCGGAAATCACTGGAAAGAGGGAGCCATTGAGAGCGTCTTGAGGCTATATTGTCTAATAGTCGTGCTGAATAGTCATGGCGTGCCAGCCTCAGGACTGAAGGGGAGTGGTGAGCAATGGCCTTCCTGGGTGATGTTCTAGTTATCGACGATGCACCTGATCTCCGGCAGCGCATTGCCGCGTGGCTGGCATCGCAAGGATATCGAATTGCCTTCGTCCGTGATGCCGCTGAGGCAGAGTCTATTCAACAGCACCGCAGTTTTGGCGCAGTGTTTTACGGCCATGAGTTCTTGTTCCGAACAACTCCTGGCCGTTTTGGAGATGGGACAGCAGCAACTAAACATACAAGAGAGCCGTAGGCAGGCCCAACTGTCTCAACGTGCTCCGTCTTGGCGCTCTGTTCTTGGGACACGTCGCTCCTTTCCTGGCCTCCCATGTCGACGACAGCCAGCGCCCAAGGGAGGCGCTGGTGCCGGTGGGCTAGAAGGTGTAGGGGACCAACCTTGCGTTAGCCCGGCGCTAAGCGCACTACGCGTACGCTCACAGGCTCACTCCTCCCTCTCAATTCAAGCTGGTGCTTCTCTACGTGTCCGAGGTCCAGTCCGGCGGCTAGGTAGGCCTCATCGCTAATCAGGGCCTCGCCCGGCCCGGCTTGCGACGCGAGGCGCGCAGCGATGTTGACGTTATCGCCGAGGGCAGTGAAATCAGAGAAAGTTCCTTCAACTCCGCTCACGGTACCGAAGAAGGTAATGCCGGTGTGGACGCCCACACCTACTGGAAGCCAGGGGCCGCCGCGGTCGCCATGGCCGGTAACGCGCAGCAAATCCTGAGCCGCCTGCAACGCCACGCGTGCATGGCTTGTCCCCGCGAAGATGGAAAGATATACCGCCATTACTTCATCGCCAATCAGTTTGTCGATGAATGCATCTGTCTTGACCAGCACGTTGGTAGCCGCGGCGTAAAACCGGTTCATCAGCCGAGTGAATTCAGTGGCGCTCATCTGCTCGGCCATGGTCGTAGAACCGCGGACATCCACGAAGAGCAAGGTTAGATCAACTTCGGCACCACCCGGGTGCGTACGGAACGCTCCAAGTCAGAAGTCACAGAACCTGGGATTCCTGTTGTACCTGCCTCTGCCTATGAGGCGCATGACCATCGATCCGATACCGTCGAAGGGTGCATTACAATTCTTGCACCGATGCGTCGCGGGAATCATCCTGCGTAGGCGCCAACCATTGCGCCAAATGGGATTTTCGCCAGTTATGATGGCGCGCCACATCTCTTCTAAAGTTGGCTCGCTTGACATAGGCGGCCCTCCTTTGTTTGTTGAAATCCACTGTCCTGGGCATTCTAGCCAAGGTAGGATAAGGGAGTCAATGACCAGAATAGCCCGTGGCGGCCTGAACTTGCCAAGGTGGCCGCGTCGCGAACGGTATTCAAGGGTGTCCTGGAGCGTATCGGCAGCACGCTCCTACCGTCGCATGGGATTGGATACCTGGCTGGTACTCGGTGTCCATCCTGCATCACACCTGATTCACAGGTTACACATCTCCGTTTGCCGTAGCTCCGAGTCGGATCTTAAGGGAAGTGTAAGAACGGCATCAATCGCTTCAGCCGACGATCCCTTTGTGTGCCCGATCGTCGGGGAAGGCGTAGTAAACGCGGACGCACACGACGCTGGGGGTATAGTTCTGATCGGCCCAGCCGCAGGACCGTCAATCCTCCCAGGAAACGAACAGGCAGGGGGGAACGCTAACCCAAACGGATATAACGACAGACTCCCGAACGACCCGCTTTCGGGACCTGGCAATGGTAATTCAGGCTTCTCGGCTATATGGTCGGACAATCCAGGTACGCCTGAGTAACCAGTACGAGTGTTAGCAACCAGCAAAAGTGGGACACATTGGGAGCCGAGAGATCAGGGGCTGTATGGAGGTCTGGTGAGCTCCCTGAGGGCCCTGTTGTAGCGTCGTCGCCGTTCGGTGGTTTGAGCCTTCACCTCCTTCCTGCGTTGTAGGATCTCTTGCCGTCTTCCCTTGAGCACGTCTGATGGTGTCACGTTGCCCAGAGCCTTGTGATAGCGCCGGTAGTTGTAGTAGCTGACGAAGGCCGCGATAGCAGCCTCAAGGTAGGCGGGCAACTCATAAGGCACCTGGTTGACGTCCCGTTTGATGGTCTGGTGGTAGCGCTCCAGCTTCCCGTTGGTCTGAGGGTGGAAAGGAGTTGCTAGGATGTGCTTGATGCCAACCATCCCCAGGTAGTCCCTGAATGCTCTTGAGACATAGCCTGGACCGTTGTCACTCAGCAGCCTGGTGCGGTCTGTGACTGGACTTGGTCCATGCTGGTCGTGTCCACAGCATCCTGGACCACCTCGATGAAGGAGTCGGCCGTCATATCTTGCTGAAGCCTGTGAGCCAGGATGAAGCGGGAGTAGTCGTCCATAACGGTGACCAGGTAGTAGTAGCCCCAACCAACCACCCTGAAGTATGAGGCATCGGTGGCCCACATCTGGTGAGGCCCTGTGGTCTTGCGGTGGTACTCCTTCCCCGCGGCCAACCGCATCTCAGGCCTCTTCACTAGGCCCTCCCTGCCCAGGATACGGTAGACGCTGGACTCTGAGACTGAGAAGCCCTGGTTGTCGGTGATCCACGCGGCCAGCTGACGGCAGCTCAGCTCTGGCATCTTTCTGGCTGATAACAGGACTGAGCGTTCTTCCTGAATAGTAAGACGGTTCCATGGTGGCTGATCGCCTCCTGGTCGGTCCTCAAGTCCTTGTTGGTTTTGGCGTCTGAGCCACCGGTAGTAGGTGCTCTTAGGGATGCCCAGCTCTCTGAGGACCTTTCGCTTGTGGAGGGGAGACGAGGATACTTTGGTAACTACCTCTGCCTTCTCCGGGGCGCTCATCCGCTGGTACCGGTGGCGTCCTGGGGCATGGGGATGGCCGTTTTTTTGAGACGGTACGCCTCCAGCGACAGATCGGCCACTAGCTCCTTGAGTTCCCCGTTCTCTCGCTTGAGCTGCCCTACCTCATGCTGAGTGGCGTCCCGAACCGAGTCACGGGTCAACCTCTCCTTGCCCGCCTCCATGAACTCTTTGGTCCACGAGTAGTAGGAGTGGGGCTTGATCCCCTCCCGCCGGCACAGGTCGTTGACTGTGACCTCGCGGCGGAAGCCCTCCAGAACAATTCGGATCTTCTCTTCCGAGGTGTACTTACGTCGGGCAGCCGCCTTCACTGTGCGGACGAAAGACCTGGTCTGCTCGCTTCGTTCCTCGGCAGCCTCTGCTTTGCTTACTTCTAATTGGGACACATCTGCTCCTTGTATCTTGGTTTGGGTGTGTAACAATCACTTCACTTAGGTGGATCGGGGTGCGGCAGACCGGTTTCTCCTTGGTTATGGAAGACCGCCAGAAAGCGAGGGTCGCCGCACCCCTTCCGAATAGAGCCCGAACAGTTGCCTGGGCCAGCCAAGCCCGCATCTTGCAAGGACGGGCCAATAATTCGCAGGAGGTGCTGATGGAACAGGAAGCGATCTACGTAGGCATCGATGTAGCCAAGGCCCAGCTGGACGTTGCCGTCCGTCCCACGGACGACAGATGGGAGGTCTCCCATGACGATGCAGGGGTCCGGCAGCTGGTCTCCCAGCTGAAGGCCCTTGAACCGGTCATGGTGTTGCTGGAGGCTTCGGGCGGCCTGGAACTGCCGCTGGTGGCTGCCCTGGCAGCCGAGGCGGTGCCTGTGGTCGTCGTCAACCCCCGCCAGGTGCGGGACTTCGCCAGGGCCACCGGGAAGCTGGCCAAGACCGACGCTCTGGACGCGGCGGTTCTGGCTCACTTCGCCGAAGCGGTTCGTCCACCCGTGCGCCCTCTTCGAGACGCCGAGACCCAGGCCCTTAACTCCCTGGCTGCCCGCAGGCACCAGGTGATGACCATGCTGGTCTCGGAGAAGAACCGCCTGAGCTCCGCCACCATTGCCATCCGTCCCCGCATCGAGGCTCACATTGCATGGCTCGAGCAGGAGCTGGACGATCTGGACGAGGGCTTGCGTCAGACTCTCCGTCAGAGTCCCGTATGGCGGGAGAAGGATGACCTCCTGCGCACCGTCCCCGGCGTGGGAGAACAGCTCTCCCTCACCCTCCTGGCCCACCTGCCGGAGCTGGGCACGTTGGACCGCCGGGAGATCGCCGCCCTGGTGGGTGTGGCTCCCTTCAACCGGGACAGCGGCACGCTGCGGGGCAAACGTACCGTCTGGGGTGGACGCGCCCGGGTCCGAGCCGCCCTGTACATGGGAGCGTTGGTAGCCAGCCGCTTCAACCCCCTCATACGGGACTTCTACCAGCGGCTGCTGGCCGCTGGTAAGCCGAAGAAGTTGGCCCTCACAGCCTGCATGCGCAAGCTGCTCGTTATCCTCAACTCCATGCTCAAGCATCGCTCCCCCTGGTGCGACCTGACTCCGACAGTCGCCGACCATTCCTCTTGACTTTCAAGACAGTTGCTTTCTGTGGGTAGCTCTACCCTCATTTCAGGAGCTCACACCACCCTCCGACTCTCGGGTTTTCCTACCCTTATATGTGTCCCATTATCGCTGACGGTCTACAGTTCGTCGCTTTCCATCAAGCTAATCTCTATGGAACAGCCATCCTCATATGCGCATCTCTCAAGGAAGGATAGAAACAAAGGTGAAGCGGATTCCGTGGCCATTCCCTGAATATGTTCACGCCGTGACTGTTTGGCCGTTCATTGTGTATGAAATACAAGTATGGGATGACCCTTGTATACAGATACATGAGCGCTATCACTGGATGGATCAGATCAGATGGCTGCTCTTGCCTTGGTTTGCAGCGTATCTGGCACTAAGTATCTTCTATGGCGGAGGCAGTAGACATCCGTTGGAGCGGGAAGCGTATCGCCTCCAAGGCAAGTGTGATGAAAGCACCGAGCTTTGAAACATCATCGTGCAGGGGAGGCCCCATTGTTCTCAGAGAGATCTGGCGAGGCCAAAATGTCCTAGCGGGTCACTGCATCCGGCGCACGGTTGGGTAAGCAATGAACATGCCTGCCGATACGATAATGCAGCAAATGCCGAAGATGATCTGCGCAACTTGAGCTCCTACGGCGGCTGCCAGCATGCCCGCTATGAAGCCCCCCAGGGCTGTCACCGCCCGGTCTAGGCTAAGCAGCCCCATCACTCGTCCGCGCATGTTTTCTGGAGCTTGCTCTATTAGCATGGTATTGATTAGAGGCATTAGGCCAGACTGACCCAATCCCAATAATGCCATCATGACGAAGGGCAGGAATGAGATGCTCAGGTAGGTTGACAAAGGAAAAAGTATAAGGAGAAAGCCCATGAGGCCCAGCATGAGCACTCCTCTGCCTTTGGTGGGGTTAGCCGTAGCTAAAATAATGGATCCAGCCAGCCCTCCGATGCCCATCACGGACACCAAGAAGCCGTAACCGGACTCTCCGATGTCCAGGACCTGAGTTGCGAAGAGGGGTGCGAAGACCTGCATGAAGGCCATGCCGAAGGCAAAGTATCCGAGGCCGACAATGAGGACACCTCGCACGGCTCCGGTATTCCAGGCGAACTTGAGTCCCTCAACCAGGTCTCCACCCATTCTGCGCACACCCTGATAGCCTTCTCGTTGGTGGTCGGGGGTCCGGAGCATCCACGTGAATATGACAGCACCGATGTAGGCAAACACTATGACCACAAAGGGGGCAGCGATACCATAGTACTCCATAAGGAGTCCCGCCGACGCAGCCCCCACGATGCGCATGCCGCCCATGGTAAGGGCCATGGCATTGGTAACCAGGTGAGCTGGCACAATGGCAGGGATCATTGCCCTACGCGCTGGCTGGTCAAAAGCCATGGTGCCGCCTCTTAGCACACTGAAGAGGTAAATATGCCACACCTCTATACTGTTCGTCACCACCAGGAACACAAAGATAGCACTTAGACCCAGGACGATAACTTTGGTGATGATGAGCACCAACCGGCGGTTAAAGCTGTCTGCTACCACTCCTGCTACCAGGCCCAAGGCTACCGCAGGCACAGTCCTGGCGAGAATGACGCCTCCCAGATGTACTGCCGAGCCTGTGAGCGCCAGGATTAGCAGGGGCCGTGCTGTCTGCTCTAGCCACAGGGCGAAAGCGTGAGTAATCTGACCAAGCCACAGGAAGACAAAGTCCCGGTAAGCCAGGGACGCCAGAGTGCGAATCCCTAGAGGGGGGGATCTACCTCTGGAACGGAGTTCAGTTGCGGCCTCAGGAGAGAGTTCGTCTAGCTCTGCGACAGAGGGTTTATCGGGCGTTCGCACTTAATCTCACTCCAAATCTAGTCAAGTTTCCGTATCCGCGGCACGAAGACCAGCACGCCCACGGAGAAGATAACCAGAAGGATGGCGAGCCCGCCCACCGACCACTGCACCCCTATGCTTTCGGCCAGCACGGCTGCAAAGAAGACAGCGAAGCTGGTCAGGCCGAACTCCATCATGTACAGGCTCATCACCCGTCCCCGGTACTCGTCCTCAACGTAGTACTGGAGCAGGGTGTTGCTCAGTGTCATCCGCGCCGTCTGACCAACTCCCAACACGACCATTATACCCAAGGAGATACTATACCAAGGGGAGAAGGAGAAGGCTGCAACAGCTAAGCCCGTGACGAGTCCGCTCAGAAGTAGCATAAGGCCGCGTTTCTTGTTGGGAAGTGAGGCGAGGATGATTGAACCGGTTATAGCACCGATGCCGGAGACGCTCATCAAGAACCCTGCCTGCGCTTCGCCGATGTTTAACACCCTATCTGCGATGGCGGGCAGCAGCATCATGTAGGGCATGGAGCAAAGCACTACGAAAAGGGTGATGACCAAGAGCAGCAGGATAGTGACCTCATGCCGTACATACTGAAGCCCGTCTATTACGTCCCGCAGGGCGCCACGCCCCTTGAGAGCCATGGTGCCTGTGTGTGGCATAAGCCAGACAAAGAACACGGCTACAAGGTACATACCAGTCATGGCGTAGTACACGGACGCATAGCCAAACCACCCTACGGCAAGGCCTGCCAAACCTGGCCCCAGAATCCTGAAGAGATTCATGCCGAACATGTTGAGGGCCACGGCGTTCATGAGTTGCTCCTCGCCCACGATCTCAGCGATGATGGCCTGGCGCGAAGGCATCATGAGGCCCATGATGGTCCCCTGTAACAGAGCGGCCACTATCAGAAGCAGCCAGGAGCCAGAGCGGTCGACGCTCAATAGGCCAAAGGTCAGAGTCAGAGCGATGGCCAGGGAGACCACCGCAGAGGCCGCCTGGCCTACCAGGAGGACCTTCTTCTTCTGCACCCGGTCCGCGATGACACCCCCGAAGAGGGAAAAGAAGAGCATGGGCGCACCATTGGCCAGGCCCATCAACCCTAAGATGATGACGGACTCCCCACCCACCCGGTAGACCAGAAACAGTCGGGCGAACATCTGCATGTTCATCGCCGCCATCTGGCCTAGCATGGCCCCGAAATAGAGCCGGAAGACAGGGTTCTTGAGGGAGCTGAAGGTTCTCAGGTTGCGGAATGAAAGTGCTCCACCACCTCGTCCCATTCCCACATCGCTTTCCACACCCATACCCATGCCGTTGCCCATCTGCCCACTAGAATAATCTGTGGAGTTGGCGACATTGCCAGGTGCGGGTACTGGTTCCCGCTCCGTCTCTTTGGACTCTGTGCTTGTTCGCCTCTCCATAAGTTGTTCCTACTACCCCTTAGATTTCTGCTGGTAGCAATACTGTAATCTGCTTCTATGTCGAGTAGTATGCCGTTACCCTGATAGCGCCACTATGGGCGTGGCCTCTCCTTCTGGCGGTGCACGGTGCACGGCGTTACGCACCAGTTTCATGGCGTGGCACACCTTCTGGAGCTCTGATACGGAGAGAGGTGCCAGGCGTTCCTCCCATCGGGAACGGCGCTCTACCAGCAGCCGGTGTCCCAGTCCCACCCCATGTTCGGTCAAGGCGCACAGGACAGAGCGGCGGTCCTCAGGGTCGGTCCAGCGAGTCACCAGGCCCTTCTCCACCAGTTGATCTACCAGGCTGGTAGCTCGAGAGAACGATATGGCCAAGATGGAGGCCAGTTTGCTCATGCGCTGGGGGCTTTCCTGGACGAGGAGGAAGACAGCCCTGACCTGGGGCATGGTAAGGTCCAAGGTGAACCACTCTGGAGACACGGCGTATGGTCCAGAGCGAGCTATCTCCGCAAGGGTATCTGCCGCCTGGACTAGAAGCTGTTGTTTTGTCTCTTGGTGTTCGCTATGGGTCACTTCGAGGTGCCTGTAATTTATGAAACGCGTTGATATTTCACGCCAATGGAATAATACAGCATTGGTGCAGGATGTCAATAACGCGGGTGTCGGAGCAGACTTGGAATCGGACGTTTCTCATCCCTGGCCTACCGGCAAGCTTGACCTTGACGTCACTCCTTGCTCAACGTACCATCACGGCGTTCATAGACTGCGCCGCTTTCGAGCGGCATAATAGGAGGAGAGTGCGATGGCAACGTACGTGATCGCGGACGTGGAGGTCACCAATCCTGAGGCGTACGAGGAGTACCGGCCACGGGTTCCAGCCACCGTTGAGAAGTACGGCGGCAAGTATGTGGTCAGGGGCGGTGCCGTGGAGACTATTGAGGGCAACTGGATTCCCAAGCGGCTGGTTGTGTTGGAGTTTCCCAGCATGGAACGGGCCAAGGAATGGTATGACTCCCCAGAATACACCGAAATCAGAGGGATACGTTTTCGAAATGCCAACTCTAACGTCGTCTTCGTGGAGGGTATATGAAAACGAGCGAGCAGCTGGCAGGACGGACGGCTTAGCCTGAGGAACCGCCCTTGTTAGCAGCCTACTAGCCTGCACGGATTATTGGGGTTGCGTTTTCTTCTGTTTCTCTTAGAGAGCCCAGGAACGGTAGGGTGCACTGCGGGAGCACTAAGGTTGGTCGTTGACCACCAGCTTTCCGGTGAATCCGTGGAGCTCATGAAGAATCGTATATTCCCCTGCATTATCGGGTGTGAATTCGAATATAGAGATCTCCTTCGGCTTAACGTTGAAATCATCAGCTAGGTAAAAAGGCTCAACGGATACTCTATGTTCAGCAATTAGACTTATGTTGTGCAGCCTTGCTGGGATATCTTTTTGTAAGACCAATCGGTCTGGGAATATCTTAAAATAGTACATTGGGATGTACGAGTTCTACCTTATTGGGCTCCCATCGCGAACGTGAAAACCTCCTCTACTTCCGCCACGGTGGTTGCGGAGAGTGTATCAGGAAGGCAAGGCTGAAGTGAACCTCTGAAGCCCGCGAGCAAAGCTCGCCTTGACCACATAGCCAACTCCAATTAGGATATCCTTATGCCACAACTAAGCGCACCTGACCCCTTTTACGTCTCCCTGGCCCTTTGGCTGGCCAAGACTGGGATCCTGGTCTTGGTCTCCAGTTTCCTTGCCTGGCTGGGAGTAAGGGCCATGGACGCTCTGACCCCTCTTCATGAAAGGCAGCGGATTGGCGAGAGCGCTATATCTACGGCGTGGTTTATAGCCGGGTTCTTCATTCTCGTCGGGCTGGTGGTCCATGGTGGTTCTACCGCCCCTGGGGTGGTGGGGGGCCCAGTCCTGGAGACCCTCTTTGATTTCCGGCGGCTCGGCCTCATTGCCGCCAGCTTCCTTGTCAGCCTGCTTCTAACACTAGCCATGTTTCTGGTCCTGGACAGGGTGACTCCCAAGATACCCTTTCGCAGCATCGAGAACGACCCGCAGGCCATCGGCATCTACGTCTTCGGCTATCTTGTGTTCTTTGGACTGATCCTCCACGCCGCTCTGAACTCTCCTCTTTAGGGTGAATAAGCCTTGAAAGTCGTAAAGGCACTTCCTACCCTACTCATCCTCATGGCAATGGGCACGCTTCTTCCTTCTCTGGCCCAGGCCGCTTCCTCTGAGCAGCTCTATCGTCTCGGCAGACACATCTACGACGACTGGGGCGTATTCCGTACTCGGGGTGACGGGCCCGACGGCTTCCTGGCGCTGACCACCACCAACTTTGATCCCATCATAGCCCGGGAAAGCCTGGGTGAGAATGTAGACGTGGCATGGCAGCTAGGCAAGGAGTTCGGTCTAAAGTACCCGGATAGAAACCAGCGGGCGGAGCGGATTTTCTATTTCGTCAGGGACCGGGTGTCCTACACCTCCGATACCGATCAGTTTGGCAGACCTGAGTTTGCTCAGAACGCCGACGAGGTTGCGGCGACGATCGCGGCGAATGGAGAGGCGCAAGGTGACTGCGAGGACAGCGCGATTCTCCTGGCAGTCCTTTACAAGGCGGCGGGATACCGGTCAGCCATGGTGCTGATGCCTGGGCACGTCGCTACTCTGGTATACCTGCCTGAGTACAGGAAGGCCCCGCGGAAGATGACCTTGGCGGGGGAGCCCGGCTGGGTCTGGGCCGAGGCCACGGGCGCCACCAACCCCTTCGGCTGGGTGCCAGAAGCCCTAGCAAGCGGGGAGATGATAGCACGAGAGGTAACCTTGGGCCCGCTAGAGACGCAAGAGGGCGGCCCAGACGCACTGAAAATAGAGGCCGGAGCACCGGCAGGACGATCCAGGTCAGTATCTGGTACAGGGCTCCTGTCGTTTGTGGGGACCATAGGATTACTCTGGATAATGGTTGGAGGCAGGGGCGGTACTCGCCGCCCTGGCAGACGAAGGTAGGAGCGTCGCGGCTCGAGGCCTATGGGCCAGGTCGAGAGCATAACAGACAACATTCGGTCCCAATTAGGGCACCCCGTTGTACCTGGCTGCCCATTGCCAATCCAGCCTCTATGCCCCAATATGCATAGCCATGTAAAGCGGTCTTCTGCTGAACCTGGCAAGCGTTTCAGCATTCCTGGCGATTCCATCCCTGTTGCTCTCGGGGGTGTTCCTAGCTCTTTTCTTCAGGGGGCGTGGAGACCATTACGGACCGCTCAACGACATCTTTGTCGCCATATCATTGGTCCTGCTGATCTTGCCTGCGATCGGGATCTACTCTCTCACTAGGAACCTTAACGGGCCCTGGCTCGACGTGAGTGTTTGGTTTGGGGTCGCCGGGATGGTGGTTGTGGCAATCGGACAGACTCTTCTGGTATTGAGAGTCGTCAGCCTCCAGACCTCTTTTGTTACCGACGGGTTAGGCATCATGCCGGTTTTGGCGTGGATGGTCTCATTGGTTGTGCTGTCGTCGGCACGGGCGCAACTTCCAGATTACATCGGATGGGCCACTGGGGCTGCACTGGTTTTGATTGTTATCGTTACGTTGGCGTGGATGCTCAATATGAAGGCCGTTACATGGTCTTTGGCTGCCGCCTTGGGTGGGACGCTACTGTTGTGGCTAGGCTCCCTTGGATGGTTTCTTCAAGGCGCGTCATAAACCATGATCGTCGCCGTTATCGTCTCATGGATATGATTATGGAGGATATCTTATGGCTGCCAAGGACCTGCGGGCACTTTCCCTAGAGCTATTGGAAAACCTGGGGGAACGTCCCGCAGTTCCCTTCTTTGAAACTGGAGTTGCGGATTATATCAGCCAGTATCTGGAGCAAATGGGCCTACCGGCACAGAAGGATATATATGGAAACTTGGTGGTGCGCTACGTTGGCGAAGACAGTGAGATTCCACCAATCACCTTTGTGGCACACATGGACCATCCTGGCTTCGAGGCTTTCCAGGCAGAGGGCGAGACGGTGCTGGCCCGTGCTCTGGGTGGAGTACCTGCGTCTTCCTTCTCTGAGCGAGTCCCCGTCAAGATCGTGGCGCCTGATGGTCAACTCTTAAGCGCGGAGACTGGCGGTCTGTACGGCCCGGAGTCGGAACGTACCGTGGCCCTGCACCGAAAGGATGTGCGCCCACTTGAGCTCCCGTGTGCAGTAGTCTTTGACCTGCCAGATTTTTCTTTCGACGGCGAGTTGGTGCACATGCGGGCGCTGGATGACCTGGGGGGTTGTGCAAGCATTCTAGCGACCCTGACCCGACTGGTCTCGCATCGGGCACCCGGGGACGTCTATGGCATATTCACTCGGGCCGAGGAAGTTGGGTTGGTTGGAGCACGCCTGATGGCTCAGGACAGAACTCTCCCTATGAATGCGCTCGTGGTATCTGTGGAGACAAGTCGTACTCTGACGGGAGCAGCCATTGGAGAGGGGCCCGTAATTCGGGTTGGGGACGCCAGCTTCACATTCGATGCAGAGGCGGAGGGAGTGCTGATTAGCGCTAAGGAGCGAATGCTAGAGCAACATCCGGAGTACAAGGTGCAGCGCCAACTCATGGGCGGTGGGACCTGCGAAGCCAGTGCGTTTGCCGTCCACGGATACCGCACCACCGGGATCGCTCTTCCCCTAGGCAATTACCATAATGCTGGTCCCGAAGGAAGTGTGAAGACGGAATACATTCACCTGGATGACTTCGTCGGCGCAGTGGAGTTAATGGTCCAGGCAGCCCATAATGTAGGCCAGCGTCGGAATGGACCGGCGTGGCGACGCCTTCGGGAGACTCCCCAAGGAATCCAAACCAGGCTGATCGAGACAGCTTAGTTTCTCTCCAAACACTCTCCTATTCTCGCCCGCAAACATGAGCTACTGAGGTGGCGTTCCAGGCAGGTTGACCTTCTGCGTGCCTGGTAGAACTTGTCGGTCCAGGCCTTTTGGCAAATTCAATTAGTGAAAGGCTACTATAAGCCAGCGGTGGATTGTTCTTGCCTCTTGTAACCACATGCTCCAAAACTCGCCACTCACTGCGTGTAGACCGTCAGCGATAATGGGACACATATAAGGGTAGGAAAACCCGAGAGTCGGAGGGTGGTGTGAGCTCCTGAAATGAGGGTAGAGCTACCCACAGAAAGGAGCAGATGTGTCCCAATTAGAAGTAAGCAAAGCAGAGGCTGCCGAGGAACGAAGCGAGCAGACCAGGTCTTTCGTCCGCACAGTGAAGGCGGCTGCCCGACGTAAGTACACCTCGGAAGAGAAGATCCGAATTGTTCTGGAGGGCTTCCGCCGCGAGGTCACAGTCAACGACCTGTGCCGGCGGGAGGGGATCAAGCCCCACTCCTACTACTCGTGGACCAAAGAGTTCATGGAGGCGGGCAAGGAGAGGTTGACCCGTGACTCGGTTCGGGACGCCACTCAGCATGAGGTAGGGCAGCTCAAGCGAGAGAACGGGGAACTCAAGGAGCTAGTGGCCGATCTGTCGCTGGAGGCGTACCGTCTCAAAAAAACGGCCATCCCCATGCCCCAGGACGCCACCGGTACCAGCGGATGAGCGCCCCGGAGAAGGCAGAGGTAGTTACCAAAGTATCCTCGTCTCCCCTCCACAAGCGAAAGGTCCTCAGAGAGCTGGGCATCCCTAAGAGCACCTACTACCGGTGGCTCAGACGCCAAGACCAACAAGGACTTGAGGACCGACCAGGAGGCGATCAGCCACCATGGAACCGTCTTACTATTCAGGAAGAACGCTCAGTCCTGTTATCAGCCAGGGAGATGCCAGAGCTGAGCTGCCGTCAGCTGGCCGCGTGGATCACCGACAACCAGGGCTTCTCAGTCTCAGAGTCCAGCGTCTACCGTATCCTGGGCAGGGAGGGCCTAGTGAAGAGGCCTGAGATGCGGTTGGCCGCGGGGAAGGAGTACCACCGCAAGACCACAGGGCCTCACCAGATGTGGGCCACCGATGCCTCATACTTCAGGGTGGTTGGTTGGGGCTACTACTACCTGGTCACCGTTATGGACGACTACTCCCGCTTCATCCTGGCTCACAGGCTTCAGCAAGATATGACGGCCGACTCCTTCATCGAGGTGGTCCAGGATGCTGTGGACACGACCAGCATGGACCAAGTCCAGTCACAGACCGCACCAGGCTGCTGAGTGACAACGGTCCAGGCTATGTCTCAAGAGCATTCAGGGACTACCTGGGGATGGTTGGCATCAAGCACATCCTAGCAACTCCTTTCCACCCTCAGACCAACGGGAAGCTGGAGCGCTACCACCAGACCATCAAACGGGACGTCAACCAGGTGCCTTATGAGTTGCCCGCCTACCTTGAGGCTGCTATCGCGGCCTTCGTCAGCTACTACAACTACCGGCGCTATCACAAGGCTCTGGGCAACGTGACACCATCAGACGTGCTCAAGGGAAGACGGCAAGAGATCCTACAACGCAGGAAGGAGGTGAAGGCTCAAACCACCGAACGGCGACGACACTACAACAGGGCCCTCAGGGAGCTCACCAGACCTCCATACAGCCCCTGATCTCTCGGCTCCCAATGTGTCCCACTTTTGCTGGTTGCTAACACTCACTGCGACCTTGACAGGTTGCGCTGGCAGACTACAATCAGACGTTTAATGGTTGGTTCAGCTGCACAAATCTAATACTGACCACACAAGTCTGGGAAAGTGGCACATTGACGAGTTGATGTCTGGCCCAAGCTGCGGACATGAGAGTCGGCCGGACGCGACGTTCTGCGGGGACGGGTTATCTAGGGGCCTTGAAGGAGGAGTTCCAGCGTGTATATTCACTGGCTAGGTGAAATGGGCTTCCCTTTGGAACTCCCACGCGGTTCACTACCGCTACGCCAATGGGATCGAGAACATCCAGAATTCCATGGCCGTTGTGGTACAGCAGATGGTGCCTTCGATCTCCGCAGGGGTGCTGTTTTCAGCCAACCCGGTCTCGGGGGACCGCTCGGAGATCCTTATCAACTCCAGCTGGGGACTGGGCGAGAGCGTGGTCATGGGGTTGGTGGTGCCGGATACCTATGTGATTGACAAGGTGTCCGGGGACATCAAGTCTCGAAACATATCCCGCAAAGAGTCCTGATAGAAGCCTTGGAGGGTTCTGGAACAAGAGAAGCCCCTGTTCCACCGGGCCAGCAAGGCCAGTCCTCTTTGAACGATGGGCAGCTGTCGGAGCTGCGCGGTCTGGCTCTGACCATTGAGAGTTACTATCTTGCCCCGCAAGACGTTGAGTGGGGGTTCGATGGTAAACAGTTCTACATTCTGCAATCTCGGCCAATCACCGGTCTAAGTGCCTTCCCAGTAACCTGGGAGAAAGAGGACGACAAAGACCACCTCTGGAACCTGTGGACTACCACGGCCGTCAGCCCCCTCCTGCCCCTGGACGAATCGGTGAGGCGAATCTGGTTCAGAGCCAGACAGGCTGGGTCGGTGCAAGCCGGCAACGCAACGATTTCCGAGTTCAGAGTGTTTAACGGGTTTGTCTATAGCAGGGATGTCCCTGCCCCAGGTTCGGATGAGGAGGCGCACGCGAGGCTAGGCGCCTTCTGGTCCAAGCTGGAGGGTTACTGGGAGCGGGGAACAACGGTTTGGGAGGCGGAGTACTATCCTGATCTGAGCTCCACGTCTGCCAGTCTGAGGCATTTGATCTGGGGAACGCCAGGGCGGAGAGCTTACTAAATCAGCTCCGAGAGGTGATCCGACAGTTCGAGCGATACTGGACGATTCACTGGGTACGGGGCGGTCAGCTAAGAGATCACTGGATGAGTGCCTTCGCCGAGCTTACTGGTATCCAGGACCAGGTAAAGGCTCACACACTGTCGCTGGGGCCCAACAAGGCCACTGAGGTAATAGACGGGATAACGCAAATGGCTCGAATGGTGAAGGCTTCGCCCGACCTTAGTAAGCTGTTTGACATCACCACCGAAGGTGAACTGATGGTAGCATTGGATAACGAGGCAGGTGGCGGCGAGTTTCTTAGGAATCTGGGTGAGTTCATAGAGGTCTATGGATACAGGGCAGGGTTCGGCGCGGGTGCCCATGCCTCCATGGCGGTACCGACCTGGCGCGATGATCCCAGCCTGGTCTTCACCCTTATTAAGCGCTACCTTCCCATAGATATGGATGCGCAGGCGGCCAAGGGGCGAGATGCGGACCTTGAGAGAGAAGCACTCCTTGCGACGGCTTATCAGGCCGTAGGTCAGGACGTGGAGAAGCGGCAGAGATTCGAGAAGGAGTTAGCTCTGGGCAAGAAGGGCCCCGCCGAACTGGAGGATCACAACTTTCACCTGGACCAGACTATCGGTGCGATGGTCCGCCTGACTTTTCTAGAGATAGCCAGACGTCTTCGGAAGGCCAGAGTTATAGAGGAAAGGGATGATATCTTCTACCTTACCATGGAGGAGGTAGAGGCAGCCTTGATGGGCTCTGGGAAGGTCGAGTATGGCGACGAAGTTCGATGGCGCAGGCTGCTGCACAAGCAGCGCTTGCAGATGAGCCCTCCGGGAACTCTGACCGTGGATGTGTTGGCGACAGTGGTCTCGCCGGCTGCCTCCGCTGTGGTTTCTCCGGCGAGCGATGGCAAGGATGAGTGGATTCAGGGTCTTGCCGCGTCCGCTGGGGTCGTCACTGGCGTCGCCCGGATCGTCTCTGTAAATGAGCTGGTACCAGAGCTCAAACCAGGGGAGATCCTGGTGGCAAACAACGCAGGCCCTCTGTGGACACCTATCTTCCCTGTGATAGACGGTCTGGTCCTGAACGGTGGGGCTGTTCTTCTGCACGCGGCCACGGTGGCCCGGGAATATAAGATTCCCGCGGTTATTCAGACCCAGATTGCCACAGAGGTGATCCGGGACGGTCAAACAATTACGGTTGATGGCACCAATGGCGTTGTTTATCTTGGTGGGTCAAATTAGGAGAGTCCACGCGATCTCTTCGTGAGGCCGCCAGGTCTCCTAACTTATCGGCGCCAGGCACTCCCCCAGTGGTCATCGAAAGCCACCTCTTCCAGTGGCCTGCGTGTGGTCAAACCGTATCTCATTCCTTCGGCGGGGTAACCAATGGGCAGGAGGGCGGCTGTTTCCACGTCCTCAGGTATGCCTAGCAGTTGCTTGATCTCCCTTTCAAAACGCTTCTGGCGAGTGGTGAGGACGCTGCCAAGGCCCAGCCCCCTGGCGGCCAGCAATATGTTCTGGACTGCTGGGTAGATAGAGGAACCCGAAGTCATGCTCCCGGGGCCACCGTACATCTGGATGCAGGCAAGGATGAAAACAGGAACATCCTCCATGTGGTCTTCCAGGTATTGTGCCGCCTTGTAGGTCCGCCGCTGCTGAGAGGTCATGTCGGGCCGGATTTCGAAATTGGCCCCCTGGCGGTACAGTTCCCCGATTTTGCGCCGGGTTTCCCTGTCCCGTACTACAACAAAGCTCCAGGTCTGCCTAACTCCTCCAGTGGGAGCCTTGATGGCTGCCTCCAAAAGCTGAGTAATGAGTTCGTCAGGCACTGGCTCCGGTTTGAAATACCGGATTGCCCTCTGTGTGTTAATGGCTTCGAAAAGGTCTATTCCATTAGCCATTAGTCCTCCTCCAATCAGCGTTCCTTGCAAGACACGTTGTCCAGCTAGGGGCCAGGCTCACTGAACAGTGGGACGTTATTCCGCTTCAGCAACCATTTGCGTGCGGTTTTCAGAGTCTACTTCGGCACTGCCTTGTTCCGCTATAATATCACGCATGCGGACCATCTCTCGTGCGCCATTCATACTCGCTGTTCTCGCCATAGGTTTGGTAGCATGCACCCAGTTTGAGTCGTCACCCACGCCAACGCCAACGGGCCAAGTCACGGAGCCACATCCGACCCCTGCCATCAAGGAGCAGGTGAGGCCCGGCGCTCTGTTGAGGCTCCCCGGTACTGGGAGCGTTGACGATCAATCAGTGGCCGATTTTCAATGGATCCAATTAGAGGGGCCTACCGTAGTTTTAAGTGATTCGCATGCTAACGCGCCTGTCTTCGCGGCGCAACAGCCGGGCACCTATAGGTTCGAGCTCGTGGTGACCGACACCACCGGCCTGGAGAGTCGGCCTCAGACGGCGACCTTCGTAGTAGGGAATGACCCGCCGGGGATACAAGTAGTGTCTCCGGGCACGGGCATGGTGGGTGGGCAGGTGGTGGTGAAGTTAGAGGTGGTCTCGTTTGTCTGAACAGCGCTGCCCGGTTTGATAAGTGGAATCGCGCTGCCGTGCGTTAGGCCGCCGCGGACTCGGCAGGCGCTCTGTCAAAGAACTGGTCCGGCGTCATTCCCCCAAGGCTCGAATGGGGCCGTCCGGCATTGTAAAACTCGAAGTACCGCCCGAGTCCAGTTCTGGCTTCCGGGACCGATTCGTAGGCTCTCAGGTACACCTCCTCGTACTTGACGCTCTTCCACAGCCGTTCGACGAACACATTATCCTTCCAGCTTCCCTTCCCGTCCATGCTGATCTGGATCCCATTGGCTTTCAGCAGGCCGGTGAAGGCGTCACTTGTGAACTGGCTTCCCTGATCTGTGTTGAATATCTCCGGCGCGCCGTGGCGTCCCAGGGATTCTTCGAGCGCCTCCACGCAGAAGTCTGTGTCCATTGTGACCGATACCCGCCAGGCCAGCACCTTGCGGCTATGCCAGTCCATCACTGCGGCTAGGTACACGAACCCCCTGGCCATCGGAATGTACGTGATATCCATTGCCCACACCTGGTTGGGCCTGCTCACCTCAAGCCCGCGCAGCAGGTACGGATACACCGTATGGCCGGGCCGTCGCCGGCTGGTGTTGGGCTTGCGGTACAGCGCCTCGATGCCCATACGCCGCATCAGTGTGGCGATGTGTCTACGCCCGCAGGAGAGTCCCTCCTGGCGGAGCAGGCCTCGCATCATCCTACTGCCTGCAAACGGATACTCAAGGTGCAGCTCATTGATGCGGCGCATCAGTCCGAGACCGGCTTCGCCCACCGGCCGTGGCCGGTAGTAGATGCTCCCGCGGCTGATGCCCACTGCCTTTGCCTGGAGGGCGAGAGGCAGCTTGTGATCGCGGTCGATCATCGCCTTGCGCCCGGCAATCCCGCCTTCGTGAGCGCGGCCTCTAAAAAATCGTTCTCCAACGCAAGCTCACCGATCTTAGCGTGAAGGACCTTCATATCTACCGGCTTTTCAGCCTGCCCTGTCCCGGCCCCAAACAACTGCGCCGCCCGATCCAGCAACTGGGTCTTCCATTGCGTGATCTGGTTCGGGTGCACATCGAACTGGCTTGCCAGCTCCGAAAGTGTCCGGTCGCCGCGCACTGCGGCAAGAGCCACCTTCGCCTTGAACTCTGCCGAGTGGTTACGGCGGGGTCGTCTGCTCATCTCTCGCTCCTGTCTCCGAGAGCACTATCATGCCCTCAATCAGGCAGCGATTCCACTTATCCCCCTGTTCAGATTTCCGGAGCCACTTCTTACGTTCCCAGTAATATGGCTATCCGTGATAACTAGTACTGCAGAAAAAGAAATGTTAGTAATGCCAGCGATGTGATGGGCCGTGTTGTTTGAGACGGTGCTGCTCATCAAGTTGAGAGTTCCCGAGTTATGGATGCCACCACTGGTGAAGCTTCCACCCACTGAATTACTCATGACACGTACCGAGGTCAACGTTAGTTGACCCGAGTTTGTGATGCCCCCGCCCGCGTCGCTTTCTTCATGACCGAAACGCACAGTAATTCCTTCTAGATCGACGGTGTTGGTGATATTCAAGACACGGTGCGTGGCCACACCGAACGAAGTGGCCGCCTGGATAATCGTATCCTGAGAACCGGCACCGATCAGTGTGAGATTCGAGCTGAGGATGAGTTCGGAGCCCGAAGTCAACGTAAATGTACCCGAGGGTAGGGTGATGGTGTCGTCGCCGCTGCCGGCGGGGCAGGCATCCACGGCGCTGTCGGTGTTGGCGGCCTGGATGGCCTCACGAAGGGAGCAGTCGCCGTCGCTGTTCAGTTCGTCGGCGGTTGTGTTGACGGTGATGGTGGCGCCTGCCAGGGCAGCGCCATGAGACCCCAGGAGCGTCAGCAGGAGTGCCGCTCCCAGGAGAGCCGTTCTGAAGACGGGCCTTGTTCGCTGCATCGCGACAGTTTTCACGGGCAGAGGATAGCACAGGGGGTGGAGGTGGGGGAAGGGAGCTATCGCTGCTAGCTTTGAGCCTCTCTGGCTACGAAACGCATGGCCCGGCCACCTCCACTGGTCACGGGTACGCCCACCAGGGTGTACCCTGCCTTCTCCAACACCTGGGCAACCTCCTCAGCGTGGGCGGCGTTCCGGGTCTCTCCCGTAACCTGCACCACTACCTGGCCCAGGGGCAGGTCGACGACGTGCCTCTGGTGGTCCACGTCCAGCACATTGACCCCTGCCTGCGCCAGAACCGCGAGAAACCGGCCCAGCTCACCGGGCCGGTCCAGCAAAACCACCTCCACCACCTGGTAGCGCCCTGCCTGGGCCAGTCCGTACTCCAGGACCCTGGAGACCAGGTTCAGGTCAACGTTCCCGCCACTCAACACCACAACCGCCTTCTTATCTGTGAGCTCTACCGAGTGCTCCAGCAACGCGGCCAGACCCACCGCTCCTGCCCCTTCCACCAGCAGCTTGGCCCGCTCCAGCAGCAGGACCTGGGCATGGGCAATGCCCTCTTCGCTCACAGTCACTATTTCGTCAACGTACCTCCGGATAAGGTGCCAGGGGAGCCTTCCAGGCTGCGCTATGGTGATGCCGTCTGCCATTGTGGTCCTGGTGGCCACTCGCAGGCGACGCCCGCGACGCAAAGAGCGCTCCGCCGCAGGGGAGGCCGCGGCCTGGACGCCTACCACGCGGGTGTGCGGGCTCAGGGTCTTGATGGCTAGCGCTGCCCCCGCAATGAGGCCGCCCCCTCCTACAGGCACTATG
Source organism: Dehalococcoidia bacterium (assembly GCA_965248595.1). Classification (GTDB taxonomy): domain Bacteria; phylum Chloroflexota; class Dehalococcoidia; order Lucifugimonadales; family SHYF01; genus SHYF01. The sequence continues at coordinate 666,262 of CBDFJM010000006.1, read as the reverse complement.
ACCATAGCCGGCTCCGCCACGTCCTCACATATCTCCACGCCAAGGGTCCCTTGCCCCGCGATAACCTTGGGGTCATCGAAAGCATGGATGAAGGTGGTCCCGCGGTCTATGGCCATCTCCTGGCTGTAGCGCAGGGCCTGGTCAAAGCTCTCCCCATACAGGACTACCTCCGCACCGTACCCCCGCGTGGCTGCTACCTTGGCCAGAGACGCGCCGGTGGGCATCACCACGGTGCAGGCCGTGGCCATCTCGCGGGCAGCCAGAGCCACGCCTTGGGCGTGGTTGCCCGCGCTGGCAGCAATGACGCCCCGCTGTCGTTGCTCGTGGCTCAGGGAAGCCACCTTGTTAGCGGCGCCCCTGATCTTGAAGGAGCCCGTCCGTTGCAGGTTCTCCGCCTTCAGCAGGACCTGGGTCCCGGCCAGCGCCGAAAGCTGGCGCGAGGCCAGCAGCGGTGTGTGGTGGGCAATCCTGTTCACCACGCCCACGGCATGCTCGATGTCTCTATAGGTGGGAAGAGCGACCAATGGGTCCTCTCAATCCTCATTGCAGCCCGAAGGGAGGATATCTGTCCGTAATGCCATACGGCTATTGCTCATGGGCTGGCCGCATTATACACCGTTGGTCGTTGGAGGCTTTCCTGGCTCCAACGGGCTACCTCATATCCGTATCCATTCTGGTTGACACCCCTCGGAAGCCGATGCTATAGTGCAACCGTTCACAAACCCCAGTCGCTCTAGCAGAGAGGTCATATGCCACTTAACATCATTGTGACCGCCAAACAGGTAATGGACCCCGAGACCCCCGCTACAGCCTACCGCGTAGACCGGGATAATAAACGCGTTGACTCTGACCCTTCGGCGAGAATAGCCCCTGTCATCAATGGCTTCGACGAAAACGGCGTGGAAGCGGCCTTGCGTATCAAGGACGCACTGACGGATGTGAAGGTAACGGTGCTATCCGCAGGGGCCGCTTTTGCCATGGACGTCATGAAAAAGGCCCTTTCAATGGGCTCCGACGAGATGGTGCTGGTTCAGGACCCGGCCTTGGAGAACGTCAGTGACAGCACCATCACCGCCAAGGTCCTGGCTGCCGCGATAAAGAAAATCGGCGACTTTGACCTTATCATTGGAGGGCGTCAGGCCTCCGACTGGGACAACGCACAGGTGCCCCTGGGTCTGGCGGAGTTGCTGGGCGTGCCGTGCATCCCCCTCACACGCAAGGTGGACGTCAAGGACAGCGATGTTGTCTGCGAGCGTGTCGCGGGCAACGTTCACGAGGTGATATCGGCGCCGCTACCAGCGGTGGTTACCGTAAGCAACGAGCTTGGAGTACCGCGATACCCCACCCTCAGGAACATCATGGCGGCGGCGCGCAAACAGCCCACCATCTGGAGCCTGGAGGACCTGGGCCTGAGCGCCGATGCTCTGGCACCCAAGCTGAAGATGGTGGACCTGTTCATACCTAAGAAGCAGTCGCAGTGTGAAATTATAACTGGAGAGGACGAGGCAGACGCCGGCAAGAACCTGGCGCTGAAGCTGCGAGAGGCCAAACTCATCTAAGCGCACGGCAAGAGCCGTCGCATACACGATGGCACCCACTGGCGAAACAGTCCGTATATCTAGATAGCAACCAGATTAACAGGGGGGGGGGAAAGATGGCAGATAGGCAAGGCGTTCTGGTAATAGGTGAGGTCGCTAAAGGCAATCTTGACCCTTCATCCACGGAGATGCTGGCCCATGGTCGAAAGCTGGCGGACAGTCTGCAAGAGCCACTGAGCATTGCGCTTCTGGGTCAGGACCTTGGTTCTCTGCCCAAAGAGGCTATTGCCTTCGGCGCGGACAAGGTCTATGAGGTGACAGACCCGCTGCTAAAAGAGTACCAGGTGGACGCTTATCTGGCGGCTATCACCAAGCTGGCGCAGGAGCAGTCGCCACGCGTTGTCCTGCTGGCCAAAGGCCCCATGGGGAGTGAGGTGGGGCCCAGGCTAGCCTTCCGTTTGGACACGGGCCTTATGCAGGATTGCCTGGAGGTAAGCATAGACGACGAGAAACGGCTGGCAGGAAACCGCCCCGTATATGGAGGGAACTGTACTGCCACGATAACCTCTTTTGGCGAACCCATGATGGCAATAGTCCGTCTCAAGACAGGGGAACCTCTGGAGCAGAACGATAGCCGCCAAGGAGAGGTGGTGGCTTTCTCTCCTGGCCTGGAAGAGTCGGTTATCAAGAGCCGGGTAATAGAGCGAGTGGAACAGCCCCAGGAAGGGATACGCTTGGAGGATGCGGAAATCGTTGTGAGCGGCGGCCGCGGGTTGGGGAGTGCGGACCCCTTTTCCAACGAGATAAAGGACCTAGCAGACCTCCTTGGGGCTGCCATAGGCGCATCCCGCGCGGTGGTAGACTCGGGGTGGATAGACCACGATCACCAGGTAGGGCTTACAGGCAAGACCATCACACCAAATCTGTACATCATGGTAGGAATCTCTGGGGCCAGCCAGCACATGGCTGGTTGCACCGGCGCCAAGGTAATTGTCGCCATCAACAGGGACTCCGACGCCGTCATCTTTAACGATGCCCGCTACGGCGTGACTGGCGACTGGAGGAAGGTGTTGCCTGCTTTCATCCAGCAGATCCGCGATATGAAGTAGGGCCAACCGTAGCGGGACGATAGCGGACGACTCCCGCGGGCCGCCTACATCTTCATCTCTTTTTCGCCCGACAGGTATGCTGCGGGTTCTTTGGAGAAGGCCACACGGCAGCCGGGCCCACAGAAGTAGTAGGTTTGCCCGTTGTGTTCGTGGGTGCCGCCAGGCGGGTTCTTGACGTTCACCTGCATATGACATACCGGATCCTCGGCAGCTTCGGACCTTCGGAAAAGACCTATCAGTCGGCTTGTCATAATATCTCCTCCTTGAATGGCGAACAGTCAAAGCCCTGACTTAGGTCGTGGGGTTGGCACCCCCGTCTGGGCCATGAAGGTCCTAAGCCCCCACAGGTTTCTTGGCATCATCCACAACGCGCTGTGTCAGGTGCTGAGGCACCTCCTCATAGTGGTCGTACGTCATATTGAACCGGCCGCGGCCTTGGGTCATGGACCGCACTTGTGTGGCGTACCGTAGCACCTCGGACTGAGGCGCGTAGGCTTCCACCACGGTCATCCCGTCTTCCGGGGTCATTCCCAGGATGCGCGCCCTTTTGGTGTTCAGGTCCCCAATCACCTCTCCAGTGTAAGCGTCGGGCACAGTTACCCGCAGGTGCATGACAGGCTCTAGCAACACGGGCTGGGCCTCCATCATCCCCTTGCGCAGGGCATAGGCCCCGGCAATCTCGAAGGCCATCCCCGAAGAGTCCACTGGGTGAGAGCTGCCGTCGTATAGCACCACCTTAACGTCCACGACGGGATAGCCTCCCACGGGGCCTTCGGGCAACACTTTGACGACACCCTTTTCAACCGCGGGAATGTACTCCTTGGGTACGTTGCCTCCCACCACGCGGGACTGAAATTCGAACCCTTCGCCGCGTGGCATCGGCTCCAACTCTATCTTCACATGGCCGTACTGGCCATGTCCTCCGGTCTGTTTCTTGTGTTTGTACTCCGTCTTGGTCGTTACAGATATGGTTTCCTGATAGGGCACCTTTGGCAAGCTTGAAAGAAGCTCAACCCCAAACTTGCGCTTTGCCTTTTCCATCGCCACTTCAATGTGGGTCTCGCCCATGCCCGCAAGAAGGGTCTCGCTGGTGGTGAGTTCCCGGCTCATGTGAAGCGTGGGGTCCTCCTCCACCAGACGGGTTAGCGAGGAGGCCATCTTGTCCAGGTCAGCCTTGCTCTTAGGATATATGGCCGCTGTGAATATGGGGTCCGGGAACAGGATGGCTGGCAGGACCACGGCGCTTTCCAGCTGGGTCAGAGTGTCGCCGGTGACCGTGGCGGTAAGTTTGGAGACCGCCCCAATGTCACCCGCTACCAGGCTGCTGGCGGGCTCTTGGCCCTTGCCCATGGGAACGAATACCTGCCCTATTCGCTCGTCCTGTCCTTTGGTGGCGTTCCAGACGTGGGAATCGCTTTGGAGGGTCCCTCTGAAGACCCGGAAGTAGGAGAGCTTGCCGACAAACTGGTCTGCGGTGCTCTTGAACACCAGGGCTGCTAGAGGGCCATCGGGGTCTGCCGCCAGCTTAACATTGCCATCGGAGCCGGGCGCTTTGGCCTCCACGGCCGTTGTTTCAGCGGGGGATGGCAGCAGGTCAACCAGGGCATCCAGCAGCTCTTTGATGCCCTGAGACACGTTGGCCGAGCCTGCCAGCACGGGGACTATCTGTCCAGCCAGGATGCCCCGCTTCAGGGCTATGGTCAGGGCTTCCGGAGTGATCTCCTCACCCTCCAGATACTTGGTGGCCAGGTCATCATCGGTCTCTGCCACGGTTTCCAACAGGCTGTCCCGGAGCCTTTCAACCTCCGCGGCAACGGATGGAGGTACGCTGGCAGGAGGCTGCAACAGGTCAACTACTCCCTCGAATGCCTGCTCCGCCCCCACGGGCACCTGGATGGCGGCGCACTTTTTGCCAAAGGCCCGTTGTATGCTTTCCATGGCACGCCCAAAGTCGGCGTTCTCCCTGTCCATCTTGCTGACAAATATCATGCGAGGCATTCCCGCGGCTTCGCATTGCCTCCATGCTTCCTCCGTGCCTACATCCACCCCCGCCTGGGCGGCTACAGCCAGCAGGGCGGAGTCCGCAGCCCGGAGGGCGGAGACCACTTCCCCCACGTAATCGGGATACCCTGGCGTATCCAGAATGTTGACCTTGTGCCCTCTCCAGACACAGGGCGCTAAGGATGTCTGGATGCTGGTCCGCCGTTTGATCTCTTCCTGCTCGTAGTCCGAGACTGTTGTGCCGGCCTCCACATTTCCCAGGCGGGTGATGGCACCCGCGGAGAGTAGAAGCGACTCTACCAGCGTGGTCTTGCCCGCTCCGGAGTGGGAAAGGAAGGCAATGTTCCGAAGGTGCTGGGTATCAAATGATGCCATAGGCTACCCCCTTCAGTTGTTCGTATGGTGTGGCCCCATTGTAGCCAAGGAATGGTCTATACGCAATGGTTGGTTCAAAACGGGCGGAGCGGCGGCTGGTGGCGAGGGGATAACGCAAGCTGTCCCTCATTCCCTCACCTGCGGCCTAACATATCCCTATGAACACCGGTGCCATCATTGCCCTCATGTCAGTTTATCCGCCACGACACAATTCGGATTTGTTTCTCCCAAAAAATAAAACAAATCCCAGGTAGGGGCGCAAGGCCTTGCGCCCCTACTGATCAATCCGCCTCAGCTGCACCAAACGAATGAAATAGACTGGCGAGTATTGGGTAACGCTGGGCTTGGCATTTTGCCCCGCTTTCTCTACCCTGTTTGGGAACGCAAATGCGCAGACTTGCTATAGTCCTAACATTGGCCGTTGCCCTGGCCTTGGTGTCATCCCACGACACCCTGCAACTGAGCCCGGTGGAGCGGCTCTCTTTCCGCTACCAGTACGATTTTGTGACCTGGGAGGCCACCCATTTGCCAGCCAAATGGCTACACTGGCTATGGGCCAGCGGATTCCCCTTTCCCCAAGGACCCCAATCCCGACGTGCAGCTCGGGACGACGTGCAGACGTACTTTCGACTAAGACAGGAGGCAGAGTCGTTGCGGGGAGAGTTGGAACGGGCCGCGGCTGAAGGTTCGACCCAGCCGTTGGACTTGGAGCTGCGGCTGCGGTCGCTGGACAGCCAGATTGCAGACCTCCGTCCCTGGGTGGAAGAGGCACTGGAGTCGGCAGTTAGCGACGTCTTGCGCCATGAGAAAGTGCCGTTGAGCGCATGGAAGCTCGTGCTTCCTCCTGTAGACTTTGCTCTGGACTCTCTCCCCACCCTCCTGGTCACCTCCCCGCGCGACCATATCCAGCGGCTGGATGACGTGTTTCTGGTCCCTCACATTACACCCGGAGAGCGCGAGGCACTGGAAGATACCATAGCCCGCCAGGAGAACCTTTCCGCCCTGGTGGAGGGCATTGGCGGCATCTCCACCTATCCAGCCATCGTTAGCTTTGGCGGCATGCGCGACGTACTGGCACTCGCCAGCCACGAGTGGCTGCATAACTATCTCTTCTTCCGGCCGTTAGGGCAGAGCTACCGGAAAGACCCGGACATCAGTACGCTTAACGAAACTACGGCCAACATCTTTGGTGAGGAGTTGGGTGACCTGGTCTACGCGCGCCTGACAGGAGAGGCGCCACGGGTCCGCTCTCCCGGGGCTCCTCCCGAGCCGTGTCCGCAGGACCAGTTTTGCTTACAACAGGAGATGCGACAGACTCGCGTGCAGGCGGAGTTGCTCCTGGCGCAAGGGAAGGTGGAAGAGGCGGAAGCATACATGGAGGAGCGACGCCTGGTGTTTGTGGAGAACGGCCACCTCATTCGGAAGCTCAATCAGGCCTACTTTGCCTTTCATGGGACGTACGCCGATAGCCCGGCCTCCGTCAGCCCTATCTACGAGCAGCTCCTGGATGTGCGGCAAGCCTCGCCGTCTCTGGCTGACTTCATCCACCGGGTAGCAGGCATTTCCAGCTATGCCGAGTTCACGGAGATGCTCGAGCGCATACAGGCCAGCCGCTAACCCTCTCCCATAAAGGGGGCATTGACTCAAAACCCAAGGAAAGTGCAGAGAACCTTGGTTCTCTGCCGGGGTCTGGGGTGTCCCCAGATACAAACCATCTGGGGTGGGTGGGTGGGAAAGCACACGCTAGTCTTTTTATGACTTATAGGGCAAAGCCAATTAAGGGAGAGGGTTGTTTGAGTAGCTATATGATCATCCCACTGCGGCCTTCACTTGATCCCGCAACGCCCGCTGACGCCGTATGAGGGCGTAGTCCTCCCGCCTCCACCTATAAGGCAGGCTGACCACGGTTCCAGGCTCCGTGGCTTCCTCCAGAACGCGGAGCGCGTCCTCGATTATCACACGCTGCTGGTCCGGGTTGTTCGGCTCTCCCATGGGCCTGCCGAAGGGAAATTGCACGTGGGCCACTCGCGGCGGCCTGATCTTCTCAGCCACCTCTTTGTACATCATCACCTGGACTGTGGGAATGCCAGCCTCTTCTATCGCCCTGGTCACCAGTCCTCCGGACCGGTTGCACACCGGTCAGGTGGATGTGAGGAATACGGCATCCACGCCGTCGGCCTTTAGCAGGCGCGCCACCTCCGGCGCTGTCTCTGACATGAGCAGGTCCGGCCTCTGAATGAAGCCCATGAAGGAGTAGGCGGTCTCCGCCAGCTGGCCTATGACCCCCTCCATCTCCATCTCCGCAAACCTGTCTAGCGGGAAGACGCAGTTGATGTCCTCTCGCGGGCCGGACAGGTCGTAGTGAATGTGGGCGATATTGATCTTGTCGCGAGGCGTGTCACTGGGGATGGCGCGAAACGACCAGTCGCCCAGCCGTTCCGGCCCGTCGGTCTCGAAAGGCGGCTGGCCCTCCACGTAGAAGCCGCCGGTGGTGACAAGCGCTATCTTGGCCTTGCTAATGGGCACCCGCAGAGGCGCCCACGGGGTAGGCCCTACCTCTGGAACGGAGGCCCTCGCTCCGGCCCGGGCCACGCCCTTGGCCTCCCACTCCTCTAACAGGTCCGAGATGGCATCCACGTTGCCCGACTCCCTGGCCTCCACCGTGGCGATGTAGAGCTTACCAAGGAACTCGGCCTGCTCCTCCTCGCTCATCTGGTTGCGGACGTAGCGGATGCGGGAGAAAGCTCCGATTGTGGGACCGGCTAGGATCTGCTGTAGCAGCTCTTTGGTTTCCATACGGGCTCCTATTCCTGGTCTTTAGATAAGATGCGGCAGCGCGGCGATGGGTGCAACCAAATCCCGCTCATCCTGAGCTTGTCGAAGGAAATGAGCGGGGATTAGCCATGTCATTCTGAGGACACGACACAGGCGGGCCGAAGAATCTTGTCTGCCGTAAAAAGGTATGACCATTCCCCAATTCTACCACTGCCTGCTGCATCAAACGCATGACTATCGAATGTTTATCGTCACGCCTACCCCGCCACGGCCTCTCAGGCAGCCGCGCCCCGGCATCCGCTCCGGGCCATAGTTGACAGGTGGCCCAGTGGCCGGGGCGCACCTCCACCAAAGGCGCTATTCCAATTGCGGTTTAGTTGTGTTAGCATTATGAATACATAACGTATTGTGAGAGGTATTCATGTTGGACATACTTCAGAACCCCTTCGTCGGCGTCCACGAACTCCGCAAAGAGCTGCCCCAGCTACTCAAGCGCATTCACGAGGAGGGTACCGATGTAGTGGTAACACAGCAGGGCAAGCCTGTAGCTATCCTGCTCAGTGTGGAGAAGTACCTGGAGATGCGGGAGGGCATCCGCGACTTTTCCGACACTCAATATGTTCAGGAGCTAATGGCGGCCAGGCGGGAGATTGACGAGGGGAAAGGTATCCCTGCGGAAGAGGTCTACAGGGAAGCAGGCCTCAGCTAGATGTATCGCCTGCTCTTCTCCTCGCGGGCCCGGCGGGCTTTTCGTGGGCTTTCGCCGCAAGATGCTCGGAGAGTGAAAGAGGCGTTGGACCGCCTTCAAGATAACCCCCGGACCCGGGGCGTGGTGACGTTACAAGACCTTCGCGTCGCACCGTACCGCTACCGTGTCGGTGACTACCGCCTACTGTTTGACATCGATGACGGAGAGCGGAATGTGCTTGTCTTGGACATCCGCCGTAGGAGTGAGACGACGTACCGTTAGGTCTGGCAGGCTGATGAACAATAGGAGTCCAGAGGGGCTTAGCCCCTCTACGGGGGTCTGGGGGTGTCCCCCAGATACAACTCCCACCCCCTTCCTGGCCAGGAAGGGGGCCTAGGGGATGGTCGGAGGAGTTTTCCCACACCCTGCTAGGCGGGTGGCTTGCGGTCGCCGCCTACCTCGCCTCCTGCCTCTCCGGCAGCCGGGCCGAGGCGTCCGTACCAGGCCACAGGTGGCAGGCCACCCAGTGGCCTGGGCGCACCTCCACCAGAGGCGGGGCCTGAGTTGGACAAGGCCCGAAGACGTAAGGGCATCGGGGGTGGAAGTGGCACCCGGATGGTGGGTGGGCTGGGCTGGGCGGCTCGCCCTCGACCACGGCGCGGCGCTTGAGCCTGTTGTCCGGGTCTGGCTCCGGCACAGCCTTCAGCAGCGCCTGTGTGTACGGGTGCAGCGGGTTGCCTATGACCTCCCTGGTAGCGCCCGTTTCCACTATTCGCCCCAGGTACATGACGGCAATCCTTTGGGAGAAGTGGTAGGCGGTGGCTATATCGTGGGTGATGTACAGAAAGGCAGTGCCGTGCCGCTCCTGAAGCTCGCGCAGCAGGTACAGGATCTCCGCGCGGCTGGATGCGTCCACCATGGAAACAGGCTCGTCGGCCACTACAAGCTCTGGCTGCAAGACAAGCGCACGGGCTATGGCCACGCGCTGTCGCTGGCCACCCGACAACATATGGGGGAACTTCGCGGCCATCTCCTCCGGCGGCGTTAGCTTCACCTCCTCCAGAGCTTTGTACACCATGTCCTGGCGTCCATCTTTCAGGCCGTGGATAACCAGTGGTTCCTCTACTAGCTGCCCCGCAGTCATGTTGGTGTCCAGGCTGGAGAACGGGTCCTGGAAGATGCCCTGGGCACGGCGACGGAACTCCTGGAGACGCCTGGCCGACCAGTGGGTGATATCCTGGCCGTCGAAGCTCACCATGCCCCTGGTAGGCTCCTGTAGGCGCAGGCACACCCGCGCCAGTGTGGTCTTTCCGCTGCCCGACTCGCCTACCAGAGCCACCGTTTCGCCCCTGTCCAGATGCATAAAGACGCCATCCAGTGCCCGCACCGGCACGGAGCCCAGCAACCCTTTGCGGGCGTGAAACTCGACTACTGCACCCTCTACCACAAGAAGATCAGGCATATGGTCCTTGGCTCCCAATTCCGCTCATTTCCTTCGACGCGCTCAGGATGAGCGGGATTACTACTCCGCTCGTGGTGAGCCTGTCGAACCATTCGAGCGGAGTAAGCAGAAGGCTCATGGGCGTTGCTCCACCAGCCAGCATCGCGCCTGGTGTTCCGGCGCTGCCGTAATCAGCGACGGCTCCTCTGCAATGCACCGCTCAAAGGCAAACGGGCAGCGTGGATGGAAGCGGCACCCCGATGGCAGGCCCAGCATGTCCGGCGGGCTGCCTGGGATGAACCCTGGCTGCTCCTCCTGGTGAAGCCTGGGAATGCTGTCCAGAAGCAACTTGGTGTATGGATGCGACGGGCTGCGCAGCACTCTTTCTACTGGGCCAAGCTCGGCAATCTTTCCCGCATACATCACGCCTATGGTGTCGCAAACGTCGCTGGCCAGGGCGATGTCGTGAGTTATGAATAGCAGAGTCAGGCCCAGGTCACGCTTCAGGTCCTTGAGCTGGTCCATTATCTGCGCCTGCACCGTGACGTCCAGGGCCGACGTTGGCTCGTCAAGGATCAGCAGCGTAGGCTTGAGTATGAGTGCCATAGCTATGAGGACCCGCTGCTTCATGCCTCCGCTTAGCTCGTGCGGGTACCGTTCGTACACCTCTGCCGGCAGGCGTACCACCTCCAGCAGGCGTCGGGCCTCCCGCGCCGCCTCCTTCTTGGCAACGTTGCCCTGCACAAGCATAGGCTCTATAACCTGCTCGCCCACGCGCACCACGGGGTTCAGCGACTCCATAGCCCCCTGGAACACCATCGCTATCTTGCTCCACCGTATCTGCCGGCGGAAGGTCTCATTGTCCAGGCTGGTGCAGTCAGCGCCATCAAGCTCCACCACCCCACTGTGCTGGGCCACGTTCCTGGGCAAGACGCGCATCAGGGCCAGGGCAAGGCTGCTCTTGCCTGCCCCCGACTCTCCAACCAGACCCAGGGCCTCGCCCACCTGGATAGAAAAGGATACGCCATCCACCGCTGGTAGGTCGCCCGTGGCCGTGCCGTAGGACAGGCGCAGGTCCTCAACCCGTAGGACAGGTGGACTTGTCATCGCATGGTCCGCAGGCGTGGATTGATCACAGGCTCTAGGGACAGCGTCACCAGGGCAAATGTCACCGCGGTGGCGACAATGAGCAGCCCTGGCGGCAACACCCACCACCAGTATCCCACGTACACCGCGCCGGTCCGGAACCCGCTCTCCAGAATCTGGCCCCAGGTTGGAATGGACGGGTCGCCCAGGCCCAGGAAGCTGAGTCCAGCCTCGGCGAGGATGGCGGCGGGTGTGAAGAATATCATCTGGGCGAAGACGAATGGCGCAATCTGGAAAAGGATATGCCGGAACATGATACGCCTGCGGGAGGCCCCCAAAGCCTGCGTGGATTCCACAAGCTGTCCAGTGCGGATTTGCAACACCATGGAGCGCACCACTATGGTCAGCCCAGGCCAGCCGAACACGATCAGTATGACCACCACCAGCCACAGCTTTTGGCCCAGGATGAATATGAGGAATATGAGGATTGGCAGAAGCGGAATGTTGCTCCAGACGTCAGAAAAACGCTGGATGGCCATATCTGTCTTGCCCGCCAGAAAGCCGCTGAGGATGCCAAGAAAGGTCCCGATGAACGTGGCCAGGATAGATGTCGACAGGCCGATAGCCAGGGCTACTGGGAAACCAAACAGCAGTCCTAACGCCAGGTCTCGCCCCAGGGCGTCCGTGCCCATCATACCGTACGCCGTGCCGCCCAGTATCAGCTTGATGCCCCCCAGCGTGTCCGACTGGTTTCCCAGTATGGCGCGCACGTTGAACTGGTACACCCCATTCAGCGGCTGGAACTCTCCGGGCGACCCTGCCACGGGGATTCCGAAAACGGCCTTGTCCAGCTTGCCCCGGAGTTCGGCGGACGTCAAGGCAACGCCGAACTCCCGCCGCAACATTGTTGTAACAGCATCAACGCTTTCCTGATTCCCCGATAGATTGATTCTGAGGGGCGCTTCCTGGTGCCGGAGGTAGGGAGGCGACTCGCCGGGCCGCGGCCCCCGCACCACGGTCTGGAGCAGCGCGATGCTCCGGCCGTCGGGGCGGACCACATCCACGGAGACCGCCGGCGGGCGGTCGTCAAAGCGCACATCGGAGAGGACGAAAGCCATGAAAGTGGGGGGCGTTTGCCCCTTGTGGTCATAGGTAAATGTGTACAGTCGCTCCTGGTCGCCCGCCAGCGCTGGTCCCGTAGCGGCAAAGATTGTATGGGGAACAAATCTGTCCCGGTGAACCAAGCTCCACCAGACGGGGGGTGCGGCTTTGGGGTTATCCACCCACTGCACGGGGTTGTTCCAGCGCTGAGAGCCAAAATCCAGGGGGAACCACACCAGCACGAATACTGATACCAGCACCAGCGTGGCCAGGAAGGTTATGCCCACCTTGCCAGAGCCGCTGGCCAGCACCAACTTAAGCGAGTCACGCAAGTTCATGGGTGAGTTACCACCTCAAAGAACACAAGCATCAGCTATACCTAATCCGTGGGTCCAGGACAACGTAAATCACCTCCAGCGCAAACCTGGCGACCACATAGATAAGAGTGAACATAAACGTGAGGGCCACAATCACTCCCTCGTCGGCGGTGAGAATGGCATCGTAGTAGAGACGGCCCATGCCCGGCCAGTTGAACACCGTCTCGGTGAGAATAGCGCCGCCCAGAGAGCCGGCCAGCCCCAGCACCAGGTTGGTGACGATAGGTGGGGCCGCCACTCTCAATATGTACCGTCGCATTACTCGCCCTTCCGGCAGCCCCTTGGCCCTGGCCACGGTTACGAAGAACTCCTGAGCGGTGTTCAGCACCATGGTGCGCACGGTGTATATCCACGCCCCAACGGACACCAGGACAAGGGTAATCACTGGCAGCAGGGCATGGCGCAAAAGGTCCAGGAACCGGAGAACGCTTCCCTGGGGCGGAGGTGAGCTGTACAGGCCGCCCGACGGCAACCATCGAAGCTCAAAGGCAAGTAGGAGTATAAGCAGGATGCCGGTCCACCATGCAGGCAACGCATAGGAGATAGCTGAAAGGTATGAGATGCTCCGGTCAAGACGGCTTCCCACCCGGGTCGCCAGCTTGACGCCCACCACCAGTCCAATGATTGCCGTGATGACGGATGCGGTGGTGAGGAGCAGAACGGTATAAGGCAACCGTTCCATGACTATAGAGGTGACTTTGGGACTGCCCTTGAAGCTGCGTAGGGTCCTGGCCTCTCCCAGGTCCAGTGTAATCACCCGTCCTACGGTGCTGGGAAGGCGAGTGTACCAGGCCCGGTCCAACCCATAGAAGCTCTCCAGATCCCCACGCCTGGCCCGTAGCGTCTGCTCCAGTTGGTCCGGATCGCGGATGGTCTTGGCCAGGCCCTCCCGCACGCCTCGCAACTCCTCGTTGACGATAGCGGTGAGCATTCGGTCGGAGAAGCCGGTGGTCCCCAGGACCACCACCACCAGCACAAGCACCACCAGAAGAACACCCAAAAGGGTGACGCCTCTTACAGCCAGGGTCAGCGTTAGAGACATGGATGTGCCCTTTTCAAAGAGATTAGCTTAGCAGGTTTCTGAAAAAAGGGGAGTCCAGAGGGGCACAGCCCCTATGGTGGGGGCCTGGGGGTATCCCCCAGATATCTCTCTTAACCCCTTCCTGGCCAGGAAGGGGGCAGGGGGATGGTAGAAGCAATCTTTCATCACCCTGGTAAGCCTACCTTCCGGCAAGGCTCAGGGGTGGGCCAGCGCAGGAGAAGCCCCCGCGACCGGAGATAGGCGTCTCGGAAGTGGCGGACGGCTCCGCACCAGTAGGCGAGGGCAAATGCGTTACACTCCCCGTGACTGCCTTGATGTCCACGCGGCGCTCCGCCAGGGAGGAAACCTGGTCACTGGAGGCGACTACAAAGAGATGATACGGGCCGGGCGCAAGGTCCGCAGTGACCTGGGCTGACAGTTGAATAGTGTACTGGGTCGCGCTGACACGCTGCGCGTTACCATTGTCCACCACTTTGCCTATCACCGGGTCAACCAGCAGGTACCGGACATCCACCTGACCGGGGCCCTGGAGGGAGATGTTGACCGTGGCCGCCGATCCTATGCCTATGCCTGCGGTCTCAATGGAATCAAACCCTATGGCGGGAGGGTTCCCCTTGTACCAGTCGCCAGGTTTGAATGGATACGTGGGGTCGCGGAAGGCCAACAGTTCCGCTGATTGGGCAGGCGGATCGAAACGCACCAGTTGGAACGGCCCGTTGCTGATTACCGCCATGCCGTACTTCCGTGTCCACTCGATGGTTGCGTCGTATCGCTTCAGGGCATCGTCCTCGGTAACCAGGGCGGTGTCGCCTACCTGGAACACGTTGGTGGGATAGCTATTCCGGTCCCGCAGGTCCGTCATGGCCCGTCTAAGCAACCGGGTGTCGTTGTCCATGACCAGGCTGATCCAGGGCACGCTGAACCGCTGCGCCGCAGTGGCGCTATAGGCCGCTTTCCTATCCTCGAATACCATCTTGTCCATGGTGGACAAGACCTCCCACGGCATGCTCACACCTGATAGGCCGGAGTACTCTGCTATGTAGTCATCCACAAAGTGCCAGTAGTCAACGTAAACCTCCAGCTTGTTTTCTCCCACGATGCGTATTCCGCGTATCGTATCCAGGAAGGGCTTGCTGGTGACGGCCTGGGCAAATTCTATGCGTGACTTGTTCTCGTCAAAAGTCATGTCGAACCGCTGATAGATGGAGTAGATTACGTCGGCCATGGTGATGGGCTGGCCGTGGTGCCAGTTGGACTGGAAGTAGTTGGAGTAGTCAAATGTAACTTTGCTGGTGGCCTGCACCCCACCCCCGACGGAGGCCCAGACGTCCTTTGCGGCGTCCCAGAGGATGGCCTCGGTGGGCACATCCAGCTTGCCGCTTGGGCCGGCGGTAGCAACGTCGTAGGTGGCGCGGAAGGGTATGGGCACGCCAGTGAACGGATGTCGCCATAGTGGTGGGTCGAAGACGTTCTGCCAGATGTCGTTGCTGTACACGTCACCAAACCCACCTATGGGGTTCCAAGTGCTGCGTTCCGTCCAGACCCAGAGGTTGCCCACAGTCAGTGTGTCCCTGCCGGGCACGTAGGCTTCGCGCAGGGTCCAGATAGACCTGGGGCCGGCGGAGATGTCCTGAGTGATGCCCTGCAACTCGGTGGAAGCGGGGAGGCTGTTGACCACGGTGGCCAGCCAAAGGCGCACGGACTCATCCAAAGACAGGCGGGTCATCTCCCTATACAGGCTATCGCGCTCTTCCACGGTCTGGAAGTTTCCCTGGAACAGCTTTTTGCCCAGTTCATCCAGGCGCGGCTGCTCGTACTGCCAGAACCCGGACTCTTGCCAGCCGGGCATGTTGCCCAGCCAGGGCGCGGCCATGCTGTTGATTGTCCCGTAGTCGTACCGTTCCGCGGAGCCGCGGCTCCAGCCTTCGGTGTACAGGTGCCAGTCGAAAAGCTGAGGGTCTGTCCCGTAGACGGTCAGGATGGCGGGTGCGAACTGCTGATAGTTAGGAGCTACCTCGAACCCCAGGCTTCGGAGTTGGGCGGCGATGAGGTCGCCCGCGTCCCTGCGTTCATCTTCAGTCCGGATGATGAACTTCAGCTGGATGGGCCTGTCGTTGAAGCTCCATTTGCCGTTCTGGAGCGTTGCGCCTGCCTTTTGCATGGCCTCCGTCACCAGTTTTCGCGCCAGGTCCGGGTCAAAGGTAATGTCCTCCTCTTTGAGATGGTCGTAGATGGTCAGGTAGTCGTAATCAAAGGGGCCTACGTGCGCCAGCATTGGCTCGGCAAGGCCTCTGTATATCTCCTGGGCTATGAACTGCCGGTCAATGGCGTACTGTAGGGCAAATCGCACCTCTCGGATGGAGAACGGGTTCAGCTCCGCTTCTGGGTCCTGCGCGGGCGCCGGGTTCAGGATCAGGGAGATGCTGGAGGCGGGCGCCTGGTACACCTTCACGTCCGGCACGTCTTGGAGACGTCGCGCGGCCTCCGTTTTCAGGCTGAACTCGTAGATGTCCATCTTGCCCGCCTCAAGCTCCGCGCTGGCCACGTCCACGTGGAAGCCCTGGAACAGGATGCGCTCTGAGGCAGGGCCAGGCTTCTGGTGAGGCGGCTGGTAATCTGTCTGGGGCTGGGCCCACGTAACGGGAGCCAACTCCAGGCTTACCACCAAGCCCACCATGAGGGCCGCAAACTTAAGCCGGCTACTTATGCGCATTAAGACCTGCCGCTCTCTTCCGGGTGCCGTGGCCATGCTCGGGACTCTGCCATCATCATCTTGTTCTGCGGCCCCAGGCATAGATGCCACCTACCAGAAGGCCCAGAAGCGCGAAGTCACCCACTCCTGCGAATGGGTCTCCACCGCTTTCCGGCGAGAGGTTGCAGGATATACCTCCCCTTGCTTCGGACGTGGCGGATGAGGTGGGAATGGCTACAGCGCCAGGGACGCTGCTGGTGGGCAGTCCAGGATTCCCTTGCAAGGCGTCCAGGCGTTCAAGCACCTCATCCAGCTTATCCGTGGTTTCCTGGATGCTGTCGAAGCCGAAGTCCATGAAAAAGGAGGAGCTGGCCACGTTGCCCGACTCCTCAATGGCCCGTACTGTGTGGGCACCCCGGCCAGCGATGGGGACGAATATGCGGGTGGAGAACCTGCCATCGTCCTGGGTGCGGGATGTGGAGACGATGACACCCGACACCTCTATGAATACTGCTCGGTCTGGCTGGAAGTTGAATCCCTGGACAATTACGTCTTTGCCTCCAGGCCCGGAAGGCGGCGAGATGAGTATAGAAGGCGTGGGCATCAGCCTCTTGCGGGCAAAGGCAATCTTCTGGTTGGGAGAGCCGAACTCGCCCAGTCGGGCATCGGCCCATACCATGTATACATCCTCCCCCGTGGCGGTGATGGCGAAGTAGTCACCTATGAACCTGCCGCCGGGGAAGGCCCGGTTGGGGTTGGAGCCGAAATCAGTGACCCGGCTGTTCCTGCTCCAGGTCTGGCCGCCGTCCTCGGAGGTGGCATAGTAGATGTGGAACCTGACGTGGGATGGGTCGTCCCGGAAGTCGCCCCACATGGTGTGAATGTTGCCATCGGGGTCAACCGCAACCTCCGGGAAGAACTGAAATCTGCCTGTTTCGTCGTCGTTGATCCGGATGCGCCGGCTCCAGGTGTCCCCCTTGTTGGTTGAGCTGACCATGTAGACGTCACCATCGTCTTCCGGGTTGTCCGTGGGTATGCCCACGTACGTCACATACACCTCGCCATTGGGGCCTATCCCCAGCTTGGGGAAAGCTGAGGCCCACGATCGGAAAGCCGAGTCGCGGGATCTAAAGCCTGGCTCCAGGAAGCTAGCGGCGCGTGTAGGCCTCTTGAACGTGACGCCTCCATCGTCGGACTGGGCCACGTATATCTCGGCCTGCCCCTCAAATGTGTCGTCCTGTGTGGTGTCCAGCCAGGTCACGTAGACCGTGCCATCCGGAGCCACATCCACGTCTGGCCCCTGGACCACCTGGCGGGGGCCGCCGGCGGGCCCCAACTCCTGCTCAGTCCTACCGTCCGTTGACTGGTTGAACAGGATGTTATACCTGGCCCGGGGACTTACCTCTATGGGCTCGCTCCACGTTACGCCTCCATCATCCGAGTGGACCGACTCTATGACGGTATCCAGACGTTCTGGAATCAGAAAGGGAAGCTCGTCTACCCAGGAGAGGGAAAGGGTCTCGATGAAATTGGTGTAAACGACATAGATAACGTCTTTGTCGGGAGAGGTAGGGCTGGGTCCTATAACCATCCACGGCTTGTCCAAAAACCTGGACTCTATCTCCCCACGCAATCGCCCGTCGGAAGACCTGGGCAGAGTGCGGGTGGTGACGCCGCTGCGCGACGACTGCACTGGGTTTTCCCACGTCTCGCCACCATCGGGCGAGCTAGAGATGGAGATGGCGGAGACCAGGGACTGTCCCAGGATGTTCCCCACAATGTACTCGTCCACGTCCAGAGAAATGTAGGCATAGTATGCCTTCCCATTTCTGTCAAAGGCAACTATGGGGTCGCCCGCCGCGCCTAAATCCTGCCTGGGATACCTGGCCCGGTTAGGCCCTTTCCACGTGGCCCCTCCGTCTATGCTGGAGTAGGTCACCATATTGGGGAAGTTGTAATCTATCATCCCCACCAGGATATGGTCCGGGTCTTTGGGGTCAACTGCTATGCTGGGCTCCGTCTGAAAAGTAGACGAGGAAAAGTCGGTGGGGATCAGGACGTTGCGGCTGAACTTGGCCGAAGGGTCACGATAGGGCACCAGGGCAGCCCCTCCACCGCCTGCCTGTGAAGCAGGACTGCCTTCGCCGGAAGAAGCAGGGGCATCCTTGACATCTCCCATGCCAAGGCCCAGGACAGGGTCAAGGCCGCTGGTAATGAGCCACATGCGCCCGGAGAGCATCTTGCTGAAGGCATCCGTTGGAGAGGTCATCTTCCAAGGCCCCAGCTTTCCTTGCCCAATGGCTTCCTCACCCTCGCCAGCATAGACCGCCGCCACTGGGATAAGAAGAAGCAGCATTAGAAGGGCCACGAAGTTATGTGTTCGCCTTTGCCTCATGTTATAGAAAACCTCTTTGATGCAGCGGCGGACAGTCTTGCCCGTCGCTTAGGGGGCCCACGCCGCACCTCACTCGCTACTAACTATAAAGCTGACCGTTGCCTTGCCAGACACCGAACGCTGCCGAAAGCGATGCGAGCAAGTATAGCATATCGTTGCCATAGCTCCCACGGTTCAGGGGGCAGGTACGTTGATACTGGCAAAGTAGTCCCCCGTCGTGATACGTTATTAGGCACAGTTCTGAGTTACCAGTCTGGAGGACAAGTGAAGGCTCTCCCGTTCATTATAACAATCCTGTTGGTTGCGCTGCCCGCATGCGCTACCGAACAGGCTGAACCTACGCCCACCCCATCCCCATCGCCTACCTTTACGCCCACGCCGGCGCCAACTCCTACCGCCACGTTTACTCCTATTCCTACAGCCACCGCCACGTTTACTCCGGCACCCACCGCCACACCCACTACAGCGAAGCCGGACCCGGTCATCATACCCTCCAACTTTACGAGCTATCGCGATCAGATCTTTGGTTTCGAGATTCTTCATCCCCCCACGTGGACCGCCGAGACCACAGAAGCGTCGTCACCAGTGGCGGTGTTTGAGGGACCCGAGGATGGCCAGCCCCAGGGGCGGGTGCATGTTGTCTACAACCGAGATGTGATGGCCTCCGATGCCGTAGTGGATAACCTCCTTTCCCAGTTCCTAGCGCGTCCAGGATTTCGGACCCTGGAAGAGGGCTCGGTAATGCTACGGGACGGGACTTCCGCCTTCGAAATCAACTACCAATGGACGGGCCAGGACACCATGCGCGGCGTCCTTTTTGGGGTGGCCCGCGGTAGCCAGAGCTTTATAGTGATAGTGGAAGGCCAACAGGACGTTTTCCAGGCCAACCTGGAGGACATACAGGCCATGCTCTCCAGCTTCCAGTTGGAAGAGCCGGCTCCCCTGGGTATTCCCCGCAGCCAGTCGCTTACCCTCCACTTTGATGAGGGCCCGCTGATCCTGGACCCTGCCATTGCCCAGGAGAGCACTTCCATCCAGTACATCACGCAGATTTTCAGCGGCCTGATATCCTTTGACGCCAATCTGACCCTGACCACGGAGTTGGCCAAAGAGTGGAAGCTCTCCGGCAACGGCACGGTATTCACATTCACCCTGCGAGATAACGCTCGCTTTCACGATGGCCGTCCGGTCACGGCATCGGACATCAAGTACTCATGGGAGCGGGCCGCCTCCCCGCAGACCGGCTCCACTACAGCGGGCACTTACCTGGACGATATCGTAGGGTTCAAGGAGTTCACGGCTGGGACAGCCAATGAGATCAGCGGCGTCCAGGTAGTCAATGAACAAACCCTTCAAGTAATCATAGATGCTCCCAAGGCTTACTTCCTCTCAAAGCTGGCCCACCCCGTGGCCTTCGTGGTTGACCAGAGCCAGGTTGAGGCGGAGGTTCCTCCCTCTGGCCTGCCGTGGTGGGCAGAGCCCAATGCTACCGGCCCTTTCCGCATGAACCAGTGGCTGCCTGGTCTTGTGATGGTGCTAGACGCCAACGAAGAGTTCTATGTCACTCCGCCCAAGGTCCCGCACGTAGTCTTCCTGCTGTACGGTGGAGTACGTAGCCTAATGTACCAAGCAGGGGAAATCGACACGGCGAATGTATTTCCAGAAGAACTGGAAGAGATATCCAAGCCTGAAAACCCATTATCCAAAGAGCTGGTTGTAACCCCGGAGTTGAGCGTTCACTACGTGGGTTTAGTCGCCAACAAGCCGCCGTTCGATGACCCTCTGGTACGGCGCGCTTTCCTGCTGGCCACAGACCGAGAGAAGCTCCTCAGTAACATATGGGATAACACACGCTCGCTGGCCCACGGGTTCCTACCACCGGGCTTGCCCGGGTACAACGCCTCCATTCCACCCATTCCCTACGATCCGGAGGCGGCAGTGGACTTGCTAGCGCAGTCCTCCTACGGCAGCGCAGGGAACCTACCTACTATCATATATACGACAGCTGGCTTCAGCCAGGCATCTCTTTTGGTAGAGACATTGCTAGCCATGTGGAGTGAGAACCTTGGTGTGGCAGTAGAAGTACGGTTGACGGATCCTAGTCTGTACTATTACTTGTTGGACTTCTCTGTTGACAACATCTTCGACTATGGCTGGATCGCCGACTACCCGGACCCACACAACTTCCTGGACGTGCTGTTCCACACCGGGGCAGACAACAATAAGGGCAAATATAGCAATCCAGATGTAGACGAGTTTTTGGATCAGGCCAGGGTAGAGGATGACACAGCGAAAAGAATGGAGCTATACCTGCAGGCGGAGAAGCTCATGGTGGAGGATGCTGCCGCCATTCCGCTGTACTTCGGACGCAGCCATATGCTGGTGAAACCATATGTGCAGAACTTTGGTATCACGCCCTTTGGCATGGTGGACCTTCGCCGTGTCTTGCTGGCCCCCCGTTAGACCGGTGCCAGGAGCAATAGGCTTTTGCCTCCCCCCAGGACAAACGGGTCTGTTTCCTTCCATGCGGTAGCGGCCTGTCCTGGCATCAAAGTGACTGGTTTAGGTTTATCTAACCCCCGGCTCCAGTCGTGAGACTGTACTCGTACAGTGTAGTTACAGTATTGACATAGGATGGCAGCTTTATTATACTTAGCGATTGCTGCAACATGCCCGTTTGGGCGAGAGTGCAAGTACAGTTTTGTTTCGGTTTGAAGGGTGAGTAGTGCCCACAATAAATCAGTTGTTGAAGAAGGCTCGGGTGCCTCTGCGCAAACGTACGAAGACCCCGGCTTTGCGATTTGTTCACAACACCTTGCGCAATCGCATGGTGCGAAGCTCCGGCTCTCCACAGCGGCGCGGTGTTTGTGTGCAGGTGAAGACCATGACGCCCAAGAAACCCAACTCGGCGTTGCGCAAGGTAGCTCGCGTGCGTCTAAGCAATGGTATTGAGGTAACCGCCTACATCCCAGGCGAGGGCCACACGCTTCAGGAACACTCGGTGGTGTTGGTGCGTGGAGGGCGTGTAAAGGACCTCCCGGGTGTGAGATACCACATCGTCCGTGGCACCCTGGACTCCACCGGGGTCAAGGGTCGCAAGCAGGGCCGTAGCAAGTACGGCGCTAAGAGTAGCTAGGTCCGAAGGCTAGTTAGGCATGCCCAGAAGGCGACAAGCAGACCGCAGGTTTATTGCGCCCGACCCGAAGTACGGGAGCGAGGACCTCGCCCGTTTCATCAATAGGGTGATGTGGGGGGGCAAGAAGAGCGTTGCGCAGAAGATAGTGTACGATGCCCTGGAGAAGGCGGGAGAGGAGATGCAGCGCGATGCTATTGAGGTATTTGAACAGGCGATGCGCAACGTCGCTCCCATGCTGGAAGTCAAGCCACGCCGGGTAGGTGGGGCTACTTACCAGGTGCCTATAGAGGTGCGGAGCGAACGCCGAACAGCCCTGGCCATGCGTTGGCTCCTGGCTGCCACGCGGGCTCAGGGGGGAGCCTCCATGTCGGAGCGACTGTACCGACAGTTGCTTGAAGCCTCCAGAGGGCAGGGTGCGGCGGTGAGACGGCGTGAGGAGCTACACCGTATGGCCGAGGCCAACCGGGCCTTCGTCCATTTCCGGTGGTAGCGTCACCTTCAACGCATTCCCATCTAAGCGGAAGTTAATGTGGGGTAAGCCGTGGGATTCTCTGTGGAACAAATAAGGAATATAGGGTTTATCGCGCATATTGATGCGGGTAAGACTACAGTTACGGAACGGGTGCTGTTTGCTGCCGGCCGCACCTACAAGATGGGTAACGTGGACGCTGGTACGACCATCATGGACTGGATGGACCAGGAAAAGGAGCGCGGCATCACCATTACAGCCGCCGCAGCCACCTGCCATTGGAACGATCACCGCATCAATATTATTGACACCCCAGGACATGTGGACTTCACCGCCGAGGTGGAACGGAGTCTACGAGTGCTGGATGGTGGCGTGGTCATCTTTGACGCCGTGGCGGGGGTGCAACCTCAGTCGGAGACAGTCTGGCGCCAGGCGGACAAATATCACGTGCCGCGCATCTGCTTTGTAAACAAAATGGACCGAGTGGGCGCCAACTTTGTGCGCACCGTGGACATGATCCGTCACCGGCTGAAGGCCAAGCCTGTGCCAATCCAGCTGCCAATGGGGAGCAACTCCACCTTTGAAGGTGTGATAGACCTTATGGAGGGGAAAGCACTGACCTTCTCTGATGACATCTCCCAACCGCCGGACGTTGCCCCCGTCCCAGAGAAGTATATGGAGGGGTTTCTGGAGTACCGGGACGCTATGGTGGAGAGGATAGCCGAGACCGATGAACCCCTTCTCATCAAGTACCTGGAGGGGGAGGCCATCTCCACGGAGGAGCTCAGGGCCGCTCTGAGGCGAGCTACTATCAACAACTTCCTCGTGCCTGTTATGTGTGGCACCGCCCTAAAGAACCAGGGAATCCAGCCTCTGCTGGATGGCATCACCTACTTCCTTCCCTCCCCGGCGGATGTGCCTCCCGTGCACGGGATCCATCCCAAAACGGGTGGCGATGAGATCAGGAAACCCCTTGATGAAGAGCCTTTTTCGGCCCTGGCTTTCAAGGTGATGATGGACTCGTACACAGGGCGGCTGGTCTACATGCGGGTCTATTCCGGCACGGCCCGGGGCGGAGAAATGGTGTACAACGCCACCAAGGGGAAGAGGGAGCGCATGGGCCGGCTGATGATGATGATGGCCAACCGCCGGGAGGACGTGGATGAGATACACGCAGGGGATATTGTGGCCGCCGTGGGTTTCAAGAATACATTTACAGGCGACACTCTGTGCGGCGAATCGGCCCCGGTTATCCTGGAGGCCATCCGTTTTCCAGAGCCTGTCCTCTCCGTGGCGGTTGAGCCCAAGACCAAGGCGGACCAGGAGAAGCTTACAGACGCCCTGATAAGGCTGGGTGAAGAGGACCCCACATTCCAGACACGGTACGATCAGGAGACTGGGCAGACCATTATATCTGGTATGGGAGAGCTCCATCTGGAGGTGGTGACGGAGCGGATGAGGCGGGAGTTCAACGTGCAGGCCAATGTGGGCAAGCCCCGCGTGGCCTACAGGGAGGCCATAACTGCCCACGCCCGCGCCGAGGGGCGGCTCGTACGGCAGACGGGGGGCCATGGCCAGTACGGGCATGTTTGGCTGGAGGTAGATCCGCAGGAGCGCGGGACAGGCTTCGTTTTTGAGAACAAGATAGTGGGCGGCAAAATACCCAGGGAGTATATTCCTGGTGTGGAACAGGGGGCCAAGGGCGCTATGGAGAGCGGCGTGGTGGCTGGCTACCAGGTCATAGACGTGAAAGTGA
Source organism: Dehalococcoidia bacterium (assembly GCA_965248595.1). Classification (GTDB taxonomy): domain Bacteria; phylum Chloroflexota; class Dehalococcoidia; order Lucifugimonadales; family SHYF01; genus SHYF01. Next base: position 642,281 of record CBDFJM010000006.1, on the reverse strand, counting down.
CCCTGGTGGACGGCAGCTACCATGAGGTGGACTCTTCAGATATGGCGTTCCGAATTGCCGCCTCCATGGGCATGAAGGAGGCGCTGAGGCGTGCCAAACCCGTCCTCCTGGAGCCTGTCATGGCCATTGAGGTGGTTATGCCAGGCGACTTCCTGGGAGAGATTCTTGGGGACTTGAGCAGCCGCCGAGCCCACATTCGCAACCTGGAGGGTATTGGGGATACCCAGGTGGTGACGGCCAACGTTCCACTGGCAGAGATGTTTGGCTATGCCACGCAAATCCGCTCCCTTACCCAGGGAAGAGCCAACTACACCATGGTGTTCGAGCAGTACGCCGAGGTGCCGGACCATATAGCCAATGAGGTGATGCATAAGCAGTAACGGCCCCTCAGGTCACAACCTACCGCATCATTGAGGAAACTATGGTAACAACACAAACTCAAACCCACCGCCAGCGCATCCGGATCATCCTGAAGGCATTCGACCACCGGGTGCTTGACCAGTCGGCGGAACATATAGTGGAAACGGCAGAGCGGGCAGGGGCTCAGGTGGCGGGGCCTATCCCACTGCCTACGACCATCAAACGCTTCTGCGTCATCCGTTCGCCTCATGTTGATAAGAACTCCCGCGAGCACTTTGAGATCCGCACCCACAAGCGGCTCATTGACATCGTGAGTCCCACTTCCAAGACCATTGACGCCCTTACGCGCCTGAACATGCCCGCGGGCGTGGATATTTCCATAAAAATGTAGGGTGCTGTAGCCGTATGACCATAGGACTTCTGGGGAAAAAGATAGGCATGACACAGCTCTTCCTGGAGAATGGCCTGGTGGAGATGGTCACCGCTGTGGAGGCTGGCCCGTGCGTGGTGACTCAGGTGAAGACCAAGGCCAAGGACGGCTATGAGGCGGTGCAGCTGGGGTTTAGCGAGGCGCGCAAGCTTACCAAGCCAATGGAAGGGCACCTACGCCGTGCCGGCAAGTTCCGGTACCTGCGAGAGCTGCCTGTCAGCGACATAGGGGCGGTCCAGGTGGGCGATAAGGTGGATGTTAGCCTGTTTCATCCTGGGGACCTGGTGGACATTGTTGGCGTCTCCAAGGGACGTGGCTTCGCCGGGGGAGTGAAGCGGTACCACTTCAAAGGCGGACCCAAGACCCACGGCCAGTCGGACCGCCAGCGGGCGCCGGGGTCCATAGGCGCGGGTACAACGCCCGGGCGCGTCATAAAAGGGCTGCGCATGGCAGGGCACATGGGCAACCACAGGGTGACAGTCCGCAACCTGGAGGTAGTTCAGGTTGACGCCGAAAGAAATCTGCTTCTGGTTCGAGGAGGCCTTCCAGGGGCCAGGGAAAGCCTTGTCATAGTCCGGCAGGCCAAGAAGAGCTTGCGGCAGGTACAAAGGTAGACTAATGGAGCTAACTATCTTGAACACCGAGGGGACCCAGACAGGGACGCTGGAAGTCAGCGACCTTCTGTTCGACGTCCCTATGAACAGTTCGGTGGTGCACCAGGCCATCGTGTGGCAAAGGGCCAACGCCAGGCAGGGCACCTCCAGCACCATGACCAGGGGGCTGATATCCGGCGGTGGCGCTAAGCCCCGTCCCCAGAAACACTCAGGCCGCTCCCGCCAGGGGTCTATCCGAGCGCCTCAGTGGCGACACGGAGGCGTCGTTTTCGGCCCGTCGCCTAGAAGCTATAGGCAGCGACTGCCAAAAAAGATGCGCCGTCTCGCTATCAGGTGCCTCCTTTCGGAGAAGGTCAGGGATGACCAGCTTACAGTGTTGCAGGCCCTGGAGTTTCCTCAACCCAAGACCAAGGAGATGCAACGTATCCTGGCGGCCTTGGGCGCTACATCAAAAGTCTTGCTGGTGACGCCTCAAAAGGACGATGCGGTAGTCATGTCTGCGCGAGGCTTGCAAAGAGTTAAGACTCTGCCTGCCCTCAATCTTAGTGTTCTGGACATTCTGGGCTGCGACCGCCTGGTCATGACCGTGGACGCGGTGCGCAGGGTAGAAGGGCTGTGGGCCGGCCAGGGTGCTTCTGGAGATTCGGCGGAGGCGGTGGAAGGTGGCGTTCCCGCCAGCGGTGAGGAGGCATAGCGGTGCAGATACTACAAGTTCTGGTGCGTCCGGTGGTCACGGAGCAGAGCACGCTGCTCCAGGAGAAGGGGAAATACGTGTTTGAGGTATTGCCCTCCGCCAACAAGGTCATGGTGCGCCAGGCGGTGGAGCGGGCGTTCGATGTAAAGGTAACTAAGGTCAACATAGTCATGAACCGGGGCAAGATGAAACGGTATGGGCCGAGACGTGTGACTACCAGGGATACCAAGAAGGCTGTAGTGACACTGAAGCCTGGCGACAGGATTCAGATCTTCGAGGGAGCATAAGAAGTGCCGCTCAAGAGCTTTAAACCAGTAACGCCGGGGCTGCGGGCCGCTGTGCTCCCCACCTTTGATGAGATCACCACGACGCGTCCCCAGAAGTCCCTTCTAGCGCCTAGGAAGCGGTCCGCGGGCCGTAACTCTGGTGGCAGGATCAGCGTCCGGCATAGGGGTGGTGGTGCCAAACGGGCGTACAGGATCATAGATTTCAAACGCGACAAGATAGGGGTGCCTGGCAGGATCGCATCAGTTGAATACGATCCCAACCGTGCGGCGCGCATTTCTCTTGTGCACTATGCTGATGGTGACAAGCGATATATTCTGCACCCGCTGGGTGTTAAAATGGGGGACCGAATAGAGGCGGGCCCCGATGCGGAGGTCAGACCTGGGAACGCTTTGCCCCTGTCGCACATACCCACTGGAACAATGGTCCACAACATTGAGATGCAGCCGGGGCGAGGTGGACAGGTAGCACGCAGTGCTGGCAACTCAGCGCAGGTGCTGGCTAAAGAGGCGGACTACACGTTGCTCCGCCTGCCATCGGGAGAGGTGAGGCGTTTCCTGAGCCGGTGCATGGCTACCGTAGGCCAGTTGGGCAACGTGGATCATAAGAACATCAAGCTGGGCAAGGCGGGAAGGAACAGGTGGCTGGGCAGGCGGCCAGAGGTAAGAGGCTCCGCCATGACTCCTCGCGACCACCCGCACGGTGGTGGAGAAGGCCGCTCGCCCATAGGAATGCCGGGGCCGAAGACTCCTTGGGGTAAGCCAACACTGGGGTACAAGACCCGCAGGAACAAGAGGACCAACAACATGATAGTCCGAGGAAGGCGGCAGAGGTAACCGGTCTGATATGTCCAGATCAGTAAAAAAGGGGCCATACGTCCAGCCGAAGCTGCTGAAGAAGATAGAGGTTGTCCAGCGGCGAGGTGTCCGGACGGTCATACGCACGTGGTCCAGGCCATCGGTGATAATGCCTAACATGGTTGGCTTGACCATAGGCGTGCATGATGGCCGGCGGCACGTTCCAATATTCATTACGGAGAATATGGTTGGTCACCGGCTTGGAGAGTTTGCGGCCACCCGTACGTTCCGGAGCCACTCTTCGAAGTCGGAGAGGACCTCAACGGTGAGGCGTACATGACAGTGCAAGCAACGGCCAAAGGCGTCACCATATCACCCAAGAAGCTGAGGTTGGTGGTGGACATGGTGCGCGGCAAAAGGGTGGAGGATGCGCTGACAATTCTGCGGTACTATCCTAGCCCCAGCGCGCAGCAGGTGGCTAAGGTTGTGAAGGCCGCCGCAGCCAATGCTGAGAACAACCTGTTGCTAGAGCCGGAGGCGTTGCGAATCGTGGGCATTTATGCCAACCCGGGCCCAATGCTGAAGCGGCTACGTGCCAAGGCCCGGGGCCGGGCGGGCCGAATTCTAAAACGGTCCAGCCACATTACTGTGCTAGTGGACGAGGAGGCATAATTGGGGCACAAAACCCATCCCATTGGTTTTCGTCTGGGCGTCATCCGTGGCTGGGATGCGACCTGGTTTGCCTCCAAGGGCAGTGTATACAAGGAACTGCTCCAGGAAGACCTGCGCATACGCCGGGCCATAATGTCCCGCTACTCAGATGCGGGGATTGCCCAGGTCATTATAGAGCGAGGGAGCAGTGACCTGATAATAACCATGCACACCGCTCGCCCTGGCATTGTCATTGGGCGTGGTGGCCAGAGAATAGAGGAGCTACGCAAGTTTCTGGAAACCCAAACCGGCAAAAAGGCCCGGGTGAACGTTCAGGAGATACGCCAGCCGGAGGTGAACGCTTACCTGATAGCCCGCAGCGTCGCCGACCAACTGGAAAGGCGGGTGGCGTTCCGGCGCGCCATGCGCCAGGCGGTGACCCGGGCCATGCAGTCAGGCGCCCAGGGCATCAAGATCCTGTGTGGTGGCCGCCTGGGTGGTGCGGAGATTGCCCGGCGGGAGAAGCTGATGGAAGGCCGTGTGCCGCTTCACACGCTCCGTTCAGACATAGACTATGGGATGGCCGAGGCGAATACAATGATGGGCAAGGTGGGTACCAAGGTATGGCTCTACCGAGGCGATATACTGCCCCAGCCCAAGGAGGAGACGGAGGACATTGGCACCATAGAGGTGACCCTGCAAAGCGGTGATGGAGACTCTGACGTGGAGATGGAGAATGCTTCAACCCAAGAGAGTTAAATATCGGAAAATGCACCGTGGCAGGAGGGAAGGAAACGCCCAATCCGGCAACAGTGTGGCGTTTGGTGACTTTGGCCTGAAGGCAATGGCACCGGCGTGGATCACCGCTCGTCAGATAGAGGCGGCTCGGCGGGCTATCACCCGACACTTCAGGCGTGGAGGCCAGGTGTGGGTGAGGGTCTTCCCGGACAAACCAGTCTCAAAAAAGCCTTTGGAGACGCGCCAGGGCGGTGGCAAGGCAGCTGTGGAACGCTGGGTTGCTGTGGTACGGCCTGGACGGGTTCTGTTTGAGGTAGGTGGCGTGCCGGAAGAGACGGCCAAGCGGGCCCTGTACCTGGCAGCCATGAAGCTTCCAATTCCAGTCCGTACCCTAAGTAGGGAAGCCCGCCAAGAGGTGGCCATCTCGGATAAGGAGCAAGATGCGCATTCATGAAGTCAGGGCCCTCTCCCCAGAAGACATGGAGAAGGCGCTGGCGGAGGCATACCGGGAAGCTCTAAATGTGCGCTTCCGGCTGGCTACCAGGCAGATGAACGATACCTCTCAGGCCAAGAAGGTGAAGAGAAAGATCGCTCAGTTCAAAACTGTCATGCAGGAACGTAAGCTGTTGGAGCGGCAGAAATGATACAGCACCGTAGGAAGACGCGCATTGGCCTGGTGGTCAGTGACAAGGGCGACAAGACGGTGATTGTGGCATTTGAGTGGCGCCAGCGTCATCGGCTGTACCGCAAGAGCGTCAGGCGGATTACCAAGTTCCATGCCCATGATGAGCAAAATACCTGCCGGGTGGGAGACCGGGTCCGGATTCTGGAGACCAGGCCTATCTCCAAGACGAAGCGATGGAGAGTCGTGGAGGTCCTGGACCGGGGTGAAGTGCCTGAGGTAAAACCCATCGAGATTGGCGCTGCCGTGGAGGACGTGGTCCAGGCGGCACCCTCGCTGGTAGAGATGGAGGCGATAGCTGACGAAGCGACGCCTGCTGAACCTTTGGCGGCAGAGGCGATAGTTGACGAGGCGACGCCTGCTGAACCTCCGGTGGAGGAGGCGATAGTTGACGAGGCGACGCCTGCTGAACCTCCGGTGGAGGAGGCAATAGCTGACGAGGCGACGCCTGCTGAACCTCCGGTGGAGGAGGCAATAGCTGACGAGGCGACGCCTGCTGAACCTCCGGTGGCCGAGGCGGTAGTTGACGAGGCGGCGCCTGCTGAACCTCCGGTGGCGGAGGCGATGGTTGAAGAAGCGACGCCTGCTGAACCTCCGGTGGCAGATGCTATAGTTGACGAGGCGGCGCCTGCTGAACCTCCGGTGGCAGATGCGGTGGTTGACGAGGCGACGCCTGCTGAACCTCCGGTGGCAGATGCGATAGTTGACGAGGCGACGCCTGCCGAACCTCCGGTGGAGGAGGCGACGGGTGAGCCCGAGCCAGAAACCGAAGAACCGGAAACCGAAGAAGAGGTAAAGGGAAATTGATTCAAACGTATACCAGGCTTACCGTGGCGGACAATTCGGGTGCCCGGGTAATCATGTGCATCAACGTACTCGGCGGCTCAGGGAAGCGGTACGCCCGCGTGGGGGATGTAATCGTGGCCACAGTCAAGGAGGCAACCCCAGGAGCGGCTGTCAAGAAGGGCGAAGTGGTTCGTGCCGTGGTGGTCCGTACTGCGCAGCCATATCGGCGGCCCGATGGTTCGTACATCCGGTTCGATGACAACGCGGCGGTGGTGCTGACGGACCAGGCGATTCCGCGCGGGACCAGGATCTTTGGGCCGGTGGGCCGGGAGCTTAGAGATAAGAACTATATGCGGATAGTTTCCCTGGCACCGGAGGTTCTGTAATATGCGCATCCGGCAAAACGATACTGTGGAAGTCATCTCAGGGAGAGACTCTGGGAAGAGAGGCAAAGTGCAGCAGTTGCTTGTCTCCCAGGACAGGGTCATGGTAGAAGGTTTGAACATGGTCAAGCGTCACCAGAAGCCCACCGCTAATATGCGTCAGGCGGGGATCATCCAGAAGGAGGCTCCGCTCCCACTGGCTAAAGTGATGCTGGTATGCCCGCGGTGCAACAAGGCGGCGCGGGTGGGACACCGGTTCCTTGAAGATGGACGGAAGGTCAGAGCGTGCCGAAGATGCAACGAAATGATAGACCTGTAAATAAAGCCCGGCAATCGAAACCCAGAGGCCCTAGCACACCAAAGCCTGCTGCCGCACCCAAGGAGAGTGCGGCGCGTCGGCGCCAGCCGCGGGGTGCTTCCACGGAGGCTGCTGTTGCCGAGGTATCGGGCAACGGTCAGGCCCCGGTCTCCCGGGTGCCAAGATTGTTGCAGCGGTATCGGGACGAAGTGGCGCCCACGCTGGTGCAAGAGTTTGGGTACGGGAGCCCCATGCAGGTGCCAAGGCTCAAGAAGATAGTGCTCAACGTGGGCATGGGGGAGGCCCTGACTAATTCCAACGCTGCGGACAGAGTTACCCAGATGCTGGGGACCATCGGTGGGCAGCACCCCGTGATTACCAAGGCCAGGCGCTCCATAGCGGCCTTCAAGCTCAGGGAGGGAATGAGCATTGGGGCTATGGTCACTCTGAGGTCGCGCCGCATGTACGATTTCCTGGACCGGTTTGTGAACGCGGCTCTACCCAGGATCAGAGACTTTACTGGTGTGCCACGGAGTAGCTTCGACGGAGGTGGCAACTACTCCCTGGGCATCCGGGAGCAGGTTATCTTCCCGGAGATAGAGTACAACCAAATAGACAAGGTCCGGGGCCTTCAGGTCTCTTTTGTCACATCCGCCAGGTCCAAGGAGGAGGCCTTCCGGCTTCTGGAGTTGCTGGGTATGCCTTTCGCTAGGATCGAAAACACGCAGAGTAGAGGATAGCATGGCTACAAAGGCGAAAGTTGAAAAATGGTTGAGGTCGCCCAAGTACCCGGTGCAGTACCATAACCGGTGCCACCGGTGTGGCAGGCCTCGGGCGTATATTCGATATTTTGGGCTTTGTCGCCTTTGCTTCCGTGAATTAGCACTCCAAGGGCAACTCCCTGGAGTCCGGAAAGCCAGCTTGTAGGTGATGTCGTGAGCCAATCTGATCCAATAGCCGATATGCTTACACGGGTTCGCAACGCCCTGGCGGTCCGCCGCGACTGGGTGGTGGTGCCGTCATCCAAGATCAAGAAGGCAGTCGCTCAGGTACTGAAGGACGAGAGGTTCGTGAGTGATTACCAGGTGGTCAAGGATGGGGTGCGGGAGGAGATGCGCATTCGTCTTAGGTACGACGACTCTAACCAGCCAGCAATTACAGGACTCAAACGGGTTAGCAAGCCTGGACTGCGCGTCTATGTCACCAAAAAGGAACTCCCCCGTTTCTACGGAGGGAGAGGCGTCTCAATTATATCCACGCCCCAAGGGATGATGACCGGGCAGGAGGCGTGGCGCAAAGGTATTGGCGGGGAGTTGATATGTTACGCATGGTAGAGTCAGCATGTCCCGAATAGGTAGAGCGCCAATTGCGATACCCTCAGAGGTAAGCGTAAGTGTCGATTCCGGACTGGTGACGGTCCAGGGCCCGCACGGTGTATTGAGCCACAAGTTGAACGCAGGCATATCTGTTGGGGTGGAAGATTCCCAGGTGGTGGTATCCCGGGAGTCGGACCATAGGGAACACCGGGCTCTGCACGGTCTGACCCGTTCCCTGATTGCCAACATGGTAACGGGAGTCAGCCAGGAGTTCCAGAAGACCCTGGCGCTGGAAGGGGTTGGATACAGAGCCCAGGTATCGGGCGATGGGCTGGTGCTCCAGGTGGGAATGTCCCACACGGTGGAGATTCAGCCCTTGGAAGGCACAACCCTGTCGGTGGAGGGCGTCAACCGGATCCATGTTCGTGGCATTGATAAGCAGCGCGTGGGAGAGATGGCGGCCCAAATCCGCCACACCCGCCCGCCCAATGTATATACAGGCAAGGGAATCCGATACCTGGGTGAGAATGTCAGGCTCAAGCCGGGCAAAACCGCCGGGAGGGCCCGCTAAGATGCCGAGGACGGCAATTCGCAGAGAGCATCGCACGAGCAGGCACCTAAGGGTGCGGATGAAGGTCCGCGGAGTGCCTCAGAGGCCACGGCTCAACGTGTTTCGTAGCCTCCGCCATATCTATGCCCAAGTGATAGACGACACTACTGGTTCTACGCTGGCGGCTTTCTCCACCATGACTCTTGCGGCGGCCGACAAGTCCAACGGAGGGGCCAAGACGGAGCTGGCCCAAAAGGTGGGGACTGCCATAGCTCAACAGGCCAGGGAGGCAGGGGTAACTCGCGTGGTGTTTGACCGCGGCGGCTACAAGTACCATGGCCGCGTGAAGGCCCTGGCCGAGGCAGCACGTAAGGGAGGGCTGGAGTTCTAATGACAAATAGGTTCCGGGACCAGCGAGCAGAGTCGCAACGTTCCCAAATGGGGTTCTCAGAGAAGGTGGTAAACCTCCGTAGGGTGGCCAAGGTGGTGAAGGGAGGGCGACATATGAGCTTTAGCGCCTTGGTCACTGTGGGCGATGGGCATGGACGTGTGGGGATTGGCATGGGGAAATCCGGGGCCATCCCAGACGCTGTGCGCAAAGCCACCGCATATGCTCAGAAGAACCTTCTTACGGTGCCACTGGTGGGTACTACAATCCCCCACACGGTCAAGGCCAAGTACGGAGCAGCGGAGGTGCTAATCAAACCGGCACCACCGGGAACAGGTATCGTTGCGGGAGCCTCCGTGCGAGCCGTTCTTGAGCCTGCGGGTATTACAGATGTGGTCACCAAGTCCCTGAGAAGTCAGAATCCCATCAATGTGTGCAGGGCTACTATGGAGGCGCTCCGACAGCTACGCGGTGTCCCGGTAGATGAAACGGTACCCCAGGACGGTCCAGTACAGCCGGAGGAGGTGGAAGTGGTGGAGGTGGAGGAAGCGGTGGAGACAGCTATGGGAGGACAAGAGTAGCGTATATCCCTGGCTGTCCTTGCGGTGAAGTTCGGAGGGATAAGCCCCACGAGAGTTTCGAACAGGCCCATAGCAGCTATGGACAGAATCTAGACTAGCAACCCAAAGCAACAGCATGACAAAGCTACGTATCACCTGGACCCGAAGCACCATAGGACTGCCATATCCTCAACGGAGGGTAGTACAGGCGTTGGGGCTCCGGCGGTTGCACCACACCGTGGAGCGAGTGGACACGCCATCCATCCGGGGTATGGTCCACAAGGTCCAGCATCTGGTGAAGGTAGAGCAGGTGCAGGAGGATAGCTCCGGAGAAGGCGCTAAAGGCCAAGCATGAAACAGCATGATTTTAAACCTAGCGAGGGTTCCCACCGCCGTGGCAGACGCGTTGGCCGGGGCGATGGCAGTGGCCGTGGCACATATTCTGGCCGTGGGATGAAGGGGCAGAAGGCCCGCAGCGGAGGCAAGGCACGCCGCGGCTTCGCAGGAGGCCAGTTGCCCATCATGAAAGCGCTTCCCATGCTGCGGGGATTCACCAACATATTCCGGGTGGAGTTCGCGGAGGTGAATCTGGGGCGACTGAACGGGTTCCCTGCGGGCACCAAGGTCACGCCGGCCCTCCTCCATGAGGCCGGAGTAGTGAGAAAACGCCAACAGAGAGTGAAGGTTCTGGCGGGTGGAAGCCTCACGGTCCCATTGAACGTGGCGGCGCACCGGTTCTCCGCGACAGCTAGAGCGGCCATTGAGGCTGCTGGCGGAAGTGTGGAGGAGCTGTAGCCGTGCGGGCATCTACGACCCGGACCCAGGGGCCAGAGCGACCAGCGCTGCTCCAGGCGATGATTGATGCCTTCGCCATTCCCGATCTGCGGGGCAAAATTCTCTTTACCTTGGGGATGCTGGTGGTGTTCCGTTTTCTGGCGCATATCCCTGTAATTGGCATTGACCGGGGGGCGCTGAGCAACGTATTCCAGGAGAACCAGCTCCTGGGGTTTTTGGACCTGTTCAGTGGCGGCGGGCTGCGCAACCTGAGCATTGTAGCCCTTGGGGTGTACCCCTACATCACATCCTCCATCGTTACGCAACTGATGACCCCCGTGGTGCCACGCCTTCAGGCGTTGGCCAAGGAGGGCGAAGCGGGACGCCAGCGGATAAACCAGTTGACGCATTACCTGATGATACCTATAGCCCTTGCCCAGGGCTACGGCCAGTTATCATTGATGCAACAACTGGGCGGGCTAAGTGGGATAGGGTTTACTGGAGGGCTTGGTCTGCAAACCGTCAGCGTGGTTCTCTCCCTAGCTGCTGGAACTACCTTTCTGGTCTGGTTGGGAGAGCTGATAACGGAACGGGGCATTGGGAACGGTGTCTCGATCATCATCTTCGCCGGTATTGTGGCCGGGTTCCCCTCACTGGTGGGCCAGGGTTTCCTGGCCAGGAACAACCTGGCAGGGCTTCTGCTGCTGGTGGTCGTGGGAGTCCTCATAGTGTACTCGATAGTGCTGTTCACTGAAGCCCAGCGGCGGGTGCCAGTGCAGTACGGCCGGAGCGTCTTTCGGGGGGGGCGTATGTACCGGCAGTCCGGCACAACGTTCCTGCCCCTGCGAGTGAACTCGGCGGGCATGATACCGCTGATTTTCGCCTTCTCCATTATGATTCTCCCAGCGACTGTAGCTAGCTACCTGACCAATCCGCTCAGTCAATCGGCGGCGGGCAGGATCGGACGGTTCTTTGTGACCGCATTCGATCCCCAGGGATTTACTTACTGGGCATTCTCTTTCGTGCTGGTGGTGATGTTCACCTTCTTCTACACCCTGGTGATATTTTCCCAGCAGAACCTGGCAGATAATCTCCAAAAGAACGGAGGCTTCATACCGGGTATCCGTCCCGGGCAGCCTACAGCGGACTACCTGAACCGGGTAATCATCCGCATCACGTGGGGAGGCGCCATCTTCCTGGGTCTGGTGGCCGTGATGCCTTACTTTGCAGCACTGCTCACCGACATCCGCGCCATTCAGCTTAGCAGCGCCAGCCTGCTCATTATGGTAGGCGTGGCCCTTGATACTCTGAGGCAACTTGAGGCGCAACTGCTGATGCGCAACTATGAAGGTTTCCTGAGGTAGGTGACATCGTGAGAATCATATTCCTTGGACTGGCGGGAGCGGGCAAGGGAACGCAGGCAAAGGTGGCGGCGGAGCACCTGGGTGTGGCCTTCGTGTCCTCTGGCGACCTGTTCCGGTTTCATCAGGCCGAAGGCACTCCCCTGGGCCTTCTGGCCAAAGGCTACATGGAGCCAGGCGAGTTGGTGCCCGATGATATCACCATAAAGATGATTTTGGAGCGCATAGGCCAAGAGGACGCTAACAAAGGGTTTGTGCTGGACGGCTTCCCGCGCACGCTCCAGCAGGCGGGCGCTCTTGACAAGGCCTTGGTAGAGGGCGGCATTGACGCCGCACTCTACGTGAAGGTGCGGGAGGAGGAGCTGGTACGACGCCTTAGCGACCGGGTGTCTTGCCGCCAGTGCGGCACACCGTATCAGAAGGAAGTCATGGATGCTCAGGGAGTAACCATGTGCCCTTCTTGTGGCGGTGAGCTGTACCAGCGGCCCGATGACCAGCCGGAGGTTGTGCGGCGCCGGCTTCAAGTCCAGCGCCCTGAGATCGCGAATCTGGTTGACTACTATGCCAGCCAGGGCAAGCTCACTGAGATAGAAGGAGAGCAGGGTGTAGAGGCCGTGGCCCAGGAGGTCTTGAAAGCCATATCACAGTACGCCTCTGTCTCCTAGCAGGCTGCTGATAAAGAAGAGTCCAGAGGGGCAAGCCCCGGAGGTCCGACCAGGTCGAGAGTTCCGCTCATCCCGACTTGTCGGGACACAGTCGGAGGGGATGGTCGGAAAGAGTTTGACCTGGGCAAACGCGAGTACCTGGGGTAGAATAGTAAAGTTATGGAAAGAAAACAGATGTTGACGCTGAGCTCGGTGGAGCAGTACAAGGGTGGCATCACCCTCAAGTCACCCATTGAACTTATTGCCATGCGGGAAGCTGGACACGTGGTGGCTGCCGCCATACAGTTGTTGGTAAGCTCCTTGGAGCCAGGTATGAGCACCAAGAGGCTGGACGGCATCGCCAGCCGCGAAATACGCCGCCTGGGAGCATCCCCCGCATTCAAAGGATATCGGGGCTTTCCAGCCACCATTTGCGTATCGTTGAACCAGGAGATCGTGCATGGTATACCTGGTGGGCGTATCATCCGGGAGGGGGATATTGTCAGCCTAGACGTGGGAGCAATCGTGGATGGCTTTTACGCTGATGCCGCGGTAACAGCCCCTATGGGGAAAGTATCTCCGGAGGCGGAACGGCTTATAGAGGCCACGCGTCAGAGTCTGGAGATGGGCATCAGGCAGGCCGTTGTGGGAAACCGCGTGGGTGATATTTCGGTGGCGGTGCAGGGGTTTGCGGAAGGTTGTGGGTACGGCGTGGTTCGGGAATATGTGGGCCACGGCATAGGTCGGGCACTCCATGAAGAGCCATCCATACCCAACTTCGGTGAGCCTGGAAAAGGCCCGCTATTGCGTCCTGGGATGGTCATTGCCATTGAGCCAATGCTGAACGTGGGAGGATGGCAGACCAGAGTGCTGGAAGACGAATGGACAGTTGTCACCGCCGATGGGACGCTGTCGGCGCATTTTGAAAACACGATAGCTATAACCGAGGAGGGACCGCAGGTCCTTACCTCGCTGAACGGGAGATAGGCTCATGAGTTGCGGCGAACTGGCAAACTAAATGGCAAAGAAAGAGGCCATAGAGGTAGAGGGAGTGGTCTTGGAGTCGCTGCCCAATGCCATGTTCCGGGTGGAGTTGGCTAACGGCCACAAGGTACTGGCACACATCTCAGGAAAGATGCGGCAGCACTTCATCCGCGTATTGCCTGGGGACCGGGTGCTGGTGGACCTATCCCCGTACGATTTGACGCGGGGCCGTGTGACTTTCCGGTTCCGCTAATAGTGAGGGTTCCATGAAGGTAAGAGCTTCGGTAAAGAAACGGTGTGACAAGTGCAGGATTGTAAAGCGCTACGGTGTGGTTCGCGTAATATGCTCCACCCCAAAGCACATGCAACGCCAGGGATAGGATACTCTGCCAAGGAGGAGTGGTGCTATGGCGCGTATAGCTGGTGTGGATGTTCCGGACAACAAGCGGGTTGAGATTGCTCTGAGGCGTATCTACGGCATTGGGCCAACGTTGGCGCTAAAGATTGTCCACGACGCCAATCTGGCGGGTAACCCCAGGATCAACGAGTTGGGGGATGATGAGCTCAACCGGATTCGCGAGCTTGTAGACAAAGGGTACAAGGTGGAGGGTGACCTGCGCCGGGAGGTGAACCTGAACGTCCGGCGTTTGATGGAGATTGGCAGCTACCGGGGCATGAGACACCGGCGAGGGCTGCCCGTGCGTGGACAGCGCACCAAGACCAATGCCCGCACCAAGCGAGGCAGCAGGAAGACGGTGGCAGGTCGCCGCAGGACCGCCTCGGCGAAGAAGTAACCTAGCAGCAGCAAGGAGCACAGCATGGCCAGAGCTAGATCCAGGCCCCGCAGGCGGGAGAGGAAGTCCATTCCCCGTGGGCGGGCCTATATTCGGTCTACCTTCAACAATACGTTGATAACGTTGACCGACACCGAAGGCAACGTTATCGCCTCGGGCAGCGCTGGGACCGCGGGCTTCAAGGGTGCCCGCAAGGGTACGGCGTTCGCCGCCCAACGGGCCTCCGAGACGGCGGCCCGGCGGGCCGTGGATAACGGTATGCGCCACGTGGAAGTTTACATAAAGGGGCCGGGGGCAGGCCGCGAAGCCGCCATCAGGTCTCTACAGGCATCTGGAATCGTGGTGACCAGCATCCGGGATGTTACGCCCATTCCACATAACGGATGCCGGCCGCCCAAACGCAGAAGGGTGTAGGAGAAACTATGGCAAGGTATACAGGGCCCGATTGCAGGCTCTGCCGCAGGGCAGGAGAGAAGCTGTTTCTAAAGGGTGAGAGGTGCTTTGGGCCGAAGTGCGCCGTGGAACGACGGCACTCTCCACCAGGGCAGATTGCGCAGCGGCGCCGGCGTGTCAGCGACCGGGGCCTTCAGCTTCGAGAGAAGCAGAAGGTAAGAGCGGCGTATGGTGTGCTGGAGCGCCAGTTCCGTAGCTACTTTGAAAAGGCGCGAATGAATCCGCTGGCCACGGGCCAGGTACTTATGCAACTAATGGAGCGCAGGTTGGACAACGTGGTGTTTCGACTGGACTTCGCCGAGTCTCGGGACCAGGCCAGGCAACTGGTGCGTCATGGCCACATCACGGTTGGTGGCAAGAAGGTGGACATACCTTCCTACATGGTCAAGCCGGGAGATGCCATCGGATGGAAACCCAGCAGCCAGGACAAGGAGTTCGTAAAGACTCTGGCGGCTGGAATCCCGCGGAAGGCCGTTCCCGGCTGGCTTAGCCTGGAGGCTAGCACGCTAACGGGCAGAGTGCTGGATTTGCCTCAAGTAGAGGCTATGGAGGGCCTGGTCGAGACCCGAATGATCATTGAGTTCTATTCAAAATAGATGCTGGCACAGTTTGATTTGCCAGGAGGTGCGGCGGCAATGACTCTTACGACCGTGGAAACTCCACGTATTGAGATAAAGACAGAAGAACAAGGTGCGGGCTACGGGAAGTTTAGCATTGCCCCTCTGGAGCGTGGATACAGCATGACACTGGGTAATGCTTTGCGCCGTGTGTTGCTCAGTTCCATTCCAGGCACCGCGGTGACCTGGGTAAAGATAGAAGGGATATCCCATGAATACTCCAACGTCCCACACATCAAGGAAGACGTCACGGAGCTTCTCATCAACTTCAAGGAGATACGGCTTCGTTCCCTTGCGGACCGCCCTGGCAAGCTGAGGCTTGAAATCACTGGAGAGGGCGTTGTCACAGCGGGGGATATTATGACCTCCTCGGACTTCGAGATAGTTAATCCGGAGTTGCCCATAGCCACTATGGATTCACCGGAGGCCACTCTCTCTGTGGAGCTCAACGTGGAGCAGGGGAAGGGATATGTCCCAGCCACAGGCAACAATGGTCTGCCCTTGGGAGTTCTGCCAGTGGATGCTGTTTTTACCCCGGTGCGGCGGGTGAACTACTCCGTGGAACGCACCCGCGTGGGCCAGGTGACCGACTACGAGCGGCTGGTCCTGGAGATATGGACGGACGAAACCACATCTTCATTTGAGGCATTGTCCCACGCTGGACAGATCCTCATGGACCGTTTCTTCCTCTTCGCCAACATGGGCAAGAGTGCAGACGCGCTGGGTGACAAGGCATTCGCGGCTATGTCCATCCCCGCGGACGTGTACAACACCTCCGTGGAGAAACTGGAGCTTTCGGCTAGGACACTTAACTGCCTCAAGCGCGCTCATATCAACCGCGTTGGCGAGGTGCTGGAGAAGGAGAAATCCGAGCTGCTGAAGATACGCAACTTTGGAGAGAAATCTCTGGAAGAGCTGTACGACAAGCTGGAGGCCCTGGGGTTCCTTCCAGAACAGATAGTACCTCTAACCGAGGTTGGCTCGTCCACGGATGAGTTCCAGATAGATGTCGGCACGGAGGTGTCCCAGGTAGATGTCAGCGCGGAGGAGTCCCAGACAGGTGTAGGCACGGAGGTGTCCCAGGAAAATGCCAGCGCGGAGGAGCCCCAATGAGGCATCGCGTTGCTGGAAGACATCTAAGCCGGCCCACTGACCAGCGCCTTGCGCTATATCGCGGACTGGTGCGGGACCTGTTGATCCACGAGCGCATCCAGACCACGGAAGCCAAAGCCAAAGAGATACGTGGTATGGTGGACCGGGTCATTACCTATGGCAAGAAGGGCACGCTTCACCATCGGCGACTGGCCCTGGCCTATCTCCCTGACAAGGATGTGGTGGCCAAGGTGTTCAGCGAGCTTAGCCAGCGCTATGCCGACCGTCCCGGGGGTTACACCCGTGTGCTGAAGCTGGCTCCACGCGCAGGGGATGGGGCACATATGGCCCTCATGGAGTTGGTGTAGGGTTTCTTCGCTGAGGATTGATGGCTTTATGACCTTGCAAACGCCTAGAAAGGTTGCTCTGGTGCTGGAATATGACGGCACGCGGTACGCCGGATTCCAACTCCAGGCCAACGCCCTTACTATCCAGGGAGAGTTGGAGTTGGCTATTGCCCGGCTGACTCTTTCGGAAACAAGGGTACATGGCGCTGGCCGGACAGACCAGGGCGTCCACGCCCAAGGCCAAGTGGTTGTTTTCTCCACCGGTTCGGCCCTGCCGTGCACGGCACTGGTGAGTGGCTTGAACCACTTCTTGCCGGCGGACATTGCCGTGCAAGCAACGTACAACGTGCCACCAACCTTTGATCCACGGCGACACGCACTGAGCCGTGTGTACCAGTACACCGTCCTGAACCGCGCTGCTCCCTCGCCATTGATGGAGCGATACGCCTACCGCGTGGCGGTCCCGCTGGATGATGAGGCAATGGATGTATCATTGCGGCTGCTGATCGGACCGCACGATTTCGCTCCCCTGAGCGGAACGGTGCCCGCTGGCAAAAGCACCGTGCGGAACATATACGCCACCCAGCTGTGGAGGGATGGGGAGATCGTTCGGTTTGAGGTGGAGGCCAACGCCTTTCTACCGCATCAGATGCGCCGGATAGCGGGGTTGCTGGTGGCTGTGGGGACTGGGCATCTCTCTCCTGAGGGAGTCTGGGGAATCCTGGACGGACATAGTGACCTCCGGCTGACGGAGAAGTTGACCACAGCGCCTTCCCACGGGCTTTGTCTTATGCAAGTAAAATATGAGGACTTTCCACCCTATGCCTACTAAAGGATTGAAAACGTATAGCGCCAAGACGGCAGAGATGGTGCCTTTGTGGCATGTGATAGATGCCACTGGCAGGCCGTTGGGTAGAATATCCACGGAAGTGGCGATCATCCTGCAGGGGAAGCACAGGCCCATATACACGCCTCACATCCTCACTGGCGACTTTGTGGTGGTGGTCAACGCTTCCCAGGTAGGGATCACGGGCCGGAAGCTGGAGTTGAAGAAGTACTATCACTATTCGGGCTATCATAGCGGTCTGAAATCCAGCAGCCTTCGGGACGAGCTTGCCAACCACCCCGACCGGGTCATCAAGCACTCTGTCCGCGGGATGCTTCCCAAGAATGCCCTGGCCAGGCACATGCTTCTGCGGCTCAAGGTGTACGGTGGGCCAGACCACCCACACCAGGCCCAGGTGGCTGCAACGGCGAAACTACAGGCTACGGTTGTGCAACCTCAAAGCGAGGAGTCGGAGGAGTAGATGACACAGCAGCACTACTACCACGGGGTAGGCAGGCGCAAGAGCGCGATCGCCCAGGTTCGGCTGTATGCCCACCCCGGCGAAGTCATGGTCAACGGCAAGCCGGTAGGGGTGGCGTTTCCCTGGGCTCCGTGGCGGGAGGATGTCCTCATGCCTCTCAGGGTAACTGAAACCCTGGGCAAATACAGCGTCGAGGCCAAGGTGACTGGCGGAGGCAACACCAGCCGTGCGGGTGCCGTGCGCCACGGCATTGCCCGGGCACTGGTGGTCCTGGATGAAACCCTCAGGAAGCCCCTGCGCCAGAACGGCCTGCTGACCCGCGACTCCCGGGTCAAAGAGAGCAAGAAGTACGGGCTGGTGCGTGCCCGCAAGGCCAAGCAGTACAGTAAGCGGTAGTTGGAGTAAACTTGCAGGCTTTAGGCGCTCCAGAGTTTCTGGAGCGCCTTTTTTTGTGGAACCTTTTGGCCTCGCCAAACGTCTAGTGTATGTGAGGCTTTGTTAACATCACCCGCTCATATGGTTCGACAAGCTCACCATGAGCGGGCGTAAAATCGAATCCGCTCGCCCTGAGCCTGTCGAAGGGAATGAGCGGGTCAGAGTTCATTTTGTTGCCAACAAAGCCAGTACGGAATCATAGGAGTTTGCTCACAGGAGGCCCAATCATGGCGATACGAACGTTGCTCCTGGCGGTGTTGTTCCTTCTCCTGGTGGTTGCAGCGGCCTGCGGAGCTGCCGAAAGTCCCGTGCCTAACCAGGCACCATCAGATCGCGGCGAGCAAGACCTTAAAGGTTCTCGAGACCCAGCCGGAGAAGGCACTTTCACGACGAGTTCGATTGACCGCCTGATAGTACGCACCGTGAACTTCAATATGTTGGTGAAGGACGTTGCCGGAGCGGTGGAGTCCGCCGCATCCATAGCCAGAGCAATGGGAGGCTTTGTGCTCTCATCTCAGTTTAGCGGAGAGGAGGAGAGCAGATACGGCAGTATCTCTATCCGGGTGCCGGCGGAGCAGACGGATGCCGCTCTGGCCCAGCTACGGGCACTGGCCGTGCGCGTCGAGAGCGAGCGCTCCTCCGCCCAGGACGTGACCGAGGAGTATGTGGACCTTCAGGCCCGGCTCACAAGTTTGCAGAATACCGAGGAGCAGTACCTTAGCCTTCTCCGGCGCGCCGAGACCGTTGAGGACACCTTGAAGGTGCAGCAAGAGTTGAGCAGCGTTCAGAGCCAGATAGAACAGCTCAAGGGGCGCATTAACTACCTGGAAGAGACCTCCGGCACCTCTCTGATAAACGTGGAGATGCGCCCCGTATCAAGTTCAAAGGCACTTGTGCAACCAGGGTGGAGTGCCCTGGAGACGGCCAAAAGCGCCATCAGGAGCCTGGCCGGTTTTGGCCAGGGCCTTGCGGACGTGGCCATAACGCTCGCGATATTCACTCCCGTTTTCGTACCTCTAGGAGTAGTGGCGTGGTTTGCCTACAGGTGGTTGGCGCGACGCACACGGATTGACTTGCCTAGGCGAAGCGCGGGCCCGACTGCTAGTGGCCAGCCTTCTGTTAGCCCGCCAAGCGCCCCTTCAGATAGTCAATAACGAACACGACTGCTGGGTCTACCTGGTTCAGCATGGCCAGGTAGTAGCTGGTGTAATCGCCCAGCATGGCCAGGCTCAACAGGTGCGCCAGTGGTGAGTCGCCCAGGCCATCCACCTGACGGTACGGAATGCCGTTCTGGGCCAGCAACTCCTGGGTGATCTGGTACCGGAGGTTGATGCGCGGGTGAAGGAACCGGGAGTGCAGCAGCACCACTAAGGCCTGCTCGCTCACGTATGGAGGCAGACTGTACCCCTCTACAGTGTTGTGGTGCAACTCCGATAGCTCCTCCGAGAAGGCCCACACCTTGCTGTTCTCGTTGAGTTGTGTCTTCCACCGCCTGGCTGCGCTGTTCAGGAATCCAGCCCCGTAGACCACCGGCAGCTTGCCTTGGAGCGACGTAGCCAGGCCCTTGGCCTGGTTCTGGGTCTGGGGCACCTCGGTTGCCAGAGTGCCGGCCATGTCCCGGACTGCCATCACCGCTTCCTCCAGTTCCTTCCCTTTGTCGGCCAGAAGGCCCACCTTGCTCAGGAAGGCCAAGGGGACAACGAAGCTGTAGCCCACGGCGGACCGTGGCTCCCACTGGTAGTTGACCTTGAATAGAGGGACGCCGTCCCGTTGTGCCAGCTGGGCCAGGGTTCCACCGCTGGTGATGGCGACCATGCACGCTCCCTTCTCTCGGGCATGGCGGTACATGGCAAGGGTCTCCTCTGTGTTGCCTGAGTAGCTGGAGGCGATGGCTAGGGTGCTGGGCCCAATCCATGACGGGACGCGGTAGTTGCGCAGAACGGTGATAGGAGGGCTGTTCTCCAGTGCCGCCAAGCCGGCTATGAGATCGCCGCCAATGGCAGAGCCGCCCATGCCCATGAGGACCACCGACTTGGCTTCAGCGCAGGCATCAGGAAGGGGGAATGCCCAACCCTCCTGCCAGGCCTGCCGACACTGGTCGGGCAGACCTGCGATTCTGTCACGCATCCGCGACGTGTCCAGTCGGGTATACAGGTCCGGCTGGTCAAGAGAGGTAGTCATGCCCCCGCCAAGGCCTGTGCACCTTCCAGAAGGCGGGCCACGGACTGAGGGCTTTCCGCTTCCGCATAGATGCGCAGCAGGGGTTCCGTGCCGGAGAAGCGAATGAGCGCCCAGGCGCCGCCTTCCAGGGCGAACCGGAGTCCATCCAACTCGTCGCTAGAGACCACCCGTTTCCCGCCCAGCGTTTCCGGCCTGCGGGAGGCCACGCGGCCCTCGATGCGTGGGCGCTCCTCGACGGCAAAGGCGATGTCCGCACGCTGGAAATGATGGGGTCCCACCTTGCTGAACAGGAGGTCCACCAGCTCGGAGGGGCGTTTGCCAGTCTTCACCATCATGTCCAGGAGGAACAGGGCGCTGAGGATGCCGTCGCGCTCGGGGATGTGCCCCCGGAAGGCATAGCCGCCGCTTTCCTCGCCCGCCGCCAGGGCGTTTTCGCGTGTCATCACAGGTCCCAGGAACTTGAACCCCACCGGCGTCTCGTGCACAGGCACGCCATATAGCTCCCCCAAGCGGTAGATCATGCTGGTCATGGTGATGGACTTCACCAGGGGGCCGCGCTCCTTCCGTACCTCCAGCAGGTACAGGGCCAGCAGGGCAAAGGTCTCAAGAGTTGAGATAAACCGCCCCTGTTCGTCCACCAGCCCTACGCGGTCGGCGTCGCCGTCTAGGGCTATGCCAGCGTCGTAGCCCTGGGAAACGACGCGCTGGCATAGCTCCGTGAGGTTGTGGGCTACAGGTTCAGGCTGCTGCATTCCAGGGAAGGCCGGGTTGCGCTGGGCGTGAATCTCCTCCAGTTGCAGGGAGCCTCCTTCCAGCAGGTGGGGCAGGTAGCCAGCCCCAGCACCATACATGGCGTCCGTAGCGATTCGTAGGCCGCTGTTGCGGATAGCCTTCAAGTCAACAAGGTGGCTAATGTGCTCCAGGTAAGGCGGCTCCGGCTCAATGTCCCGGAGGAGGCCCTGCTTTCTGGCCTCCGCCAGGGCCAGCATTGGGGTTTCATGTCCCTGGGCCTGGGCTATCTCTGCTTCCAGGGCCTCCACCACTTCAGGTGAGGCGCTGCCAGCGTACTCTGGTTTGTACTTGAAGCCGTTCCAACGGGGTGGGTTGTGGCTGGCGGTGATAATGGCCGCACCGCCGGCGTGGTGGTGGACGATGTTGTAGCTTATCACTGGTGTTGGTGCGGCCTGGCTGCACAGCAGTGTGGGGACGCCGCTGGCCGTAGTGACTCCGGCCACCTCCGCAGCGAAATCCTCCGAGGCGAAGCGGGTGTCGTAGCCTACCACCAGCCCGCGCTGTGCCATGCCAGTGTTCAGGAGGTAGGCGGACACACCGCGGGCGCAGGCGCGCACGTTTTCGGCGGTGAAGTCCCAGCCTGTGAGGGCACGCCATCCATCGGTGCCAAAGCGGATGGTCAACTCATTCTCCTTAGCACAGTGGTGAAGAACTCCTTCGGACATCCCCTCCGACTTTGTCCCGACAGGTCGGGATGAGCGGAGCTCCTGGGCTTTGCCCCTCTGGACTCCTCTCCTTTCAGCGGCCTACTTTAGGCCAGCTTCGGCTCGCAGAATGGCCGCCTTATCCGTGCGCTCCCACGTCAGATTGAGATCCTCTCGGCCAAAATGGCCGTATGAGGCGGTGTTCTTGTAGATGGGCCGACGGAGGTCCATGTCCCTGATGATGGCGGCGGGCCTGAGGTCAAAGTGTTTGTTGACCAGGCCAATGATGACCTCGTCTTTGATCTTGCCAGTCTCGAAGGTCTCTACGCTGACGGCGATGGGATGCGCCATGCCAATGGCGTAGGAGACCTGGATTTCGGCTCTATCCGCCAGCCCGGCAGCCACAATGTTCTTGGCTACGTAGCGTGCCGCGTAGGCTGCGGAGCGGTCTACCTTGGTGGGGTCTTTGCCTGAGAAGGCGCCGCCGCCGTGGCGCGCGCTGCCGCCATAGGTATCCACCAGGATCTTGCGTCCCGTGAGTCCGGTATCCGCATTGGGGCCGCCATTCACAAATTTCCCGGAAGGATTGACCAGGTAGCGGGTGTCTGCGTCAATCATGTTCTTCGGGAGTATGGGGTCTATGACGTTTTCACGAATCTCCTGCTGGAGCTTCTTCAAGGTGACGTCCGGGGAGTGCTGGGCGCTTACTACTACAGTATGAATGCGCTTGGGAACCCCGTATGAGTATTCTACGGTCACCTGGGACTTGCCATCGGGACGCAGATAGGGAAGGGTCCCTTCCTTGCGCACCAGGCTCAATCGCTGGACCAACGCGTGGGCCAAGGATATTGGCAGTGGCATAAGCTCGCTGGTTTCCGCGCAAGCATAGCCTACCATCATCCCCTGGTCTCCAGCGCCCAGGCTCTCCACCTCCGCGTCGGAGATATTTCCTTCGCGGGTTTCCAGGGAATGACCGACCGCTTCAGCTATGTCCCGCGACTGCTCCTTGACAGAAACCATTACGCCGCAAGTATCTGAATCTATGCCGTAGGCAGCGTTGGTGTAGCCCATGTTCCGGATGGTCTCGCGCACCGTCTGAGGAATGTCCACGTAGCAGTCCGTGGTTATCTCACCCATGACAACTACCAGGCCAGTGGTGGCCATTGTCTCGCAGGCCACGCGCCCCATTGGGTCCTTGGCCAGAATGGCGTCCAGTACCGCATCGGAGATCTGGTCACACAGCTTGTCTGGATGGCCTTCCGTAACAGACTCGGATGTGAAGAGGTAGGAAGGTGACTCCATAAAACTCAATCCCATTGAATGATGCCTCCTTTGGCTTTCGTGCTCCGGGTGCTACGTTCCGCCTTCCCAGGCGGAGAGGTACCGTTGCTGCTCCGGTGTCAGGGTATCTATTTGGACTCCCATGGAGGTGAGCTTCAGCCTGCCTACCTCTAGGTCTATGTCCCTGGGGACTGGGTAGACTTCAGTCGTCAACTTTTTGCCATGTTTGACAAGATACTCCGTGGATAGGGCCTGGTCGGCGAAGCTCATATCCATAACGCTGGAAGGATGGCCTTCAGCGGCGGCCAGGTTGATGAGCCGGCCCTCTCCCAGGAGATAGAGGCGTCGACCGTCTTTCAATGTGTACTCCTCTACAAACGCCCGCATTGTGCGGTGGGATACCGCCATGGCCTCCAGGGTTGGAATGTTGATCTCAACGTTGAAGTGGCCGCTGTTGGCCAGGACTGCGCCGTCCCTCATCGCTCTCAGGTGGGCCTCGTCTATTGCTGCCAGGCCGCCTGTGGTTGTGATGAACACTTCCCCCAGAGTGGCGGCCTGGGCCATGGGCATTACCTCGTATCCATCCATCACAGCTTCCAAGGCCCGTATATGGTCTACCTCTGTGACGATGACGTGAGATCCCATGCCGCGCGCCCGCATGGCCACGCCGCGGCCGCACCAGCCGTAGCCCGCTACCACAACTTTCCGACCCGCCCACAGGATGTTGGTGGCCCGTGTAATGCCATCCAGGGTGCTCTGGCCCGTGCCGTACCGGTTGTCGAATAGGTGCTTGGTGTCCGCTTCATTGACGGCCACAATGGGGTAGCGCAGCTTCCCCTCCTTGGCCAGGGCGTTCAGGCGGATTACTCCTGTGGTGGTCTCCTCGGTACCGCCGATAACACCATCTATGAGTTCTTGTCGTTGCGTGTGCAAGGTGGTGACAAGATCGGCGCCGTCGTCCAGGGTGACCTGGGGGCGATGCTCGAGCGCCTGGTGAATGTGGCGGTAGTAGGTCTCGTTGTCTTCGCCCTTGATGGCGTAGGTGGGAATGCCGTGGATGGCAACCAGGGCTGCGACCACGTCATCCTGGGTGCTCAACGGATTGCTGGCGCAGAGGGCAACAGCGGCACCTCCGTCCTTCAGGGCTAGGGCCAGGTTGGCGGTCTCCGTGGTAATGTGGAGACACCCAGCTATTCGCACGCCTTCCAGTGGGCGCTCCCGGGAGAATCGCTCCCGGATCAGCTTCAGGACATTCATCTCGCGAGCGGCCCACTCGATTCGCAGCTCCCCTTGCTCGGCAAGGGCCGGGTCTTTGACATCACCTGAGGTATTCTTGACCGTCAACTTCTTCTCCCTTGAGTTGCCATCTCGTTTTACGAGGTGGCCTTTTAGCTATCAGGACCAGAGCCGGACTTCTCCGGCTGCTTTGCGGTACGTCGCGTCCGCCGTGCGGGTGGTGGGGCTGCTGGGGCCTCGGTCTGCTGCGAAGCGGCGCGCCGGCGGCGTACTGGCGTGGGAGATGACTCGGCAACTGTCTCTGCGGCTGGAGCAGCGGCAGCCTCTTCAGGTGCGGGAGCCGCAGTGCGCCGGGTTCGCCGAACGGGAGGTGCCGCCGGTGCCGCAGCCTCGGGTGCTGGTGCCGAGGCGGCTACGGGCTGAGGAGCGGGCGCACGCCTGGGCCGGCGGACTGGAGCCGGAGCTTCAGCAATGGCAGTATCGACCTGCGCAACGGCGGCTTGCTCCGCCACCGCGGGTGCCGCGGGACGCCTGGCTCGCCTAGTGGGAGGTGCCGCTGGCGCTGAGGCCACGGCCACGGGTGTTGGTGCCTCTGCGGCTACAGGCTGCGTTGGGCGTATCCTGCGTCTGGTGGGTTCTATTGTTACTCCCCTTCCACCCACGGCTGCCAGCTTGCGTAGTCGCTCATATCTGGCTCGCTGGCGACGCTGTTTGAGGGCTGCCATCCGCTTGGTTTTGTTCATTCTCACCTCATTAGCAAAGGCGCATCGACCCTTCCAGGCTACGGCTGATTTTCGTAGACGGTAGGCAGTTTCTTGTCAATCCAGCCCGGGGTCCCCTCTTCTATGTTGAACAGGCGCTCCGATGGCCGTCCCATGGCGGCGGCCATCTCACAGGCCAGGGCGCTTCGCACTCCGGCGGCGCAGATAAATAGCAGATTCTTGTCTTCGGGCAGTTCGTCCACGCGGTTCAGCACGTCGTCTACGGGTATGTGGATGGCCCCCTCCACGTGCCCTGTAACCCATTCGTCCAGGCGACGGACGTCTACTACCACGGAGTCTCCCAGGTCAACCATCTGTTTGGCTTGCTCCACGGATATTCTTTTGAATGGTTCGAGTGGTGTTGCTGTCATGGTTTCTTCCCTGGTTTGCTGGTTATCTTGTTGAAGCAAGGTCCGCCTCTTGGCTACACGTATTTGCCTATTAGAGGCGCAAGACGCTTCCTGGTCGCCTGGGGTATGGCGCTCCGGTCGGTTATCAAGGCGCTCTTCAGGGCCGAGGCACAGTCACAGTCGCGCTCTGGGCTCAGTCGCGTCAACAGCTGGCTGATGATCTCTTTGGAGGTGGTGGCGTTCTTGGACAGATTCGCAATCACCATCTCCACCGATACCGCCTCCTCCGCTTCGTGCCAGCAATCGTAGTCTGTGGCGCAAGCCAGGATAGCGTAGCACATCTCCGCTTCCCTCGCTAGCTTGGCCTCTGGTAGCGCGGTCATACCTATAACGCTGGCACCCCAGGAGCGGTACATGATAGACTCAGCCCGGGTGGAGAAGGCTGGCCCCTCCATGACAACGTAGGTGCCGCCCCGATGTACCGTCGTCCCTACCTCTGTAGCAGTGTTGGCCAGGACTGCGCTCAGGTCCGGGCAAAATGGATCGGCAAAGGATATGTGGGCCACCAGGCCATCCCCAAAGAACGTGCTAGCCCGTTGCCTCGTCCTGTCAATGAGCTGGTCGGGCACCACCAGGTCAAGGGGATGGACCTCCTCTTTGAGGCTTCCCACAGCGCTGACGGATATGACCCTTTCCACTCCCAGGGCCTTCAGAGCGTAGATGTTGGCCCGCACCGGTAGCTCCGTGGGGCTGATGCGGTGTCCGCGGCCATGACGTGGCAGGAAGGCCACGGGCACGCCGCTCAGTTCACCGAGTATGATGGCATCGCTAGGGCGGCCGAAGGGTGTATCTGGGCTGACCTCCTTAACCCCGGTAAGACCATCCATCTGGTAGAGGCCACTGCCGCCAATGATGGCAACCCTGGCTTCAGCCACCAGCCCCTCCCTGGCCCTGCTCTTCGGCTAAAACTGGTGCGGCGGCAACCGGCGCTCCATCCACCAGTTTCCGCAGTTCTTCGTCGTAGGGGGGCAGGACGATCCCGCGCTCCGTAATGATGGCGGTAACATACCGGTAAGGTGTCACGTCGAAGGCGGGGTTGCGCACTGTAATTCCCTTGGGGACCACAAGCCTATCCCCCCACTGGGTCAGCTCCTCTGGCGCTCGCTCTTCGATGGGAATCTGGTCCCCCGTGGGAGTGGAGAGGTCCAATGTGCTGATAGGGGCTGCCACATAAAATGGG
The DNA here is from genome assembly GCA_965248595.1 of Dehalococcoidia bacterium. Taxonomy (GTDB): domain Bacteria; phylum Chloroflexota; class Dehalococcoidia; order Lucifugimonadales; family SHYF01; genus SHYF01. Next base: position 615,456 of record CBDFJM010000006.1, on the reverse strand, counting down.
ACTCCGTTTTCGTGGGCCAGCACCGCCAGCGAGTAGGTGCCTATCTTGTTGGCTACGTCACCGTTGGCGGCGATGCGATCGGCGCCCACCACAACACAGCCCACCTGTCTGCTGGCCATCAGGCTACCCGCAGCCGAATCAACTATGAGCTCCGCTGGTACGCCCATTTGCGTCAGCTCCCAGGCGGTGAGACGGGCGCCCTGAAGGAAAGGCCGGGTCTCGGTTACAACTACCCGCAACCCTTTTCTCTTTTCCCACGCGGCCCGGATGACTCCCAGCGCCGTCCCATAGCCGCCGGTGGCCAAGGCCCCAGCGTTGCAATGGGTGAGTACCGCGCCATCCTTGGGGAGCAGATCCGCGCCCAGCGCTCCCATGCGCCGGTTCCCTGCAACGTCCTCCTGGTGAATGGCAACGGCCTCTGCTTCCAGGCTCTGGCGCAACTCCGCCACGGAGTGACAGTGGGAGGTTACTTTCATCATCCGATCCACGGCCCAGCGGAGGTTGACCGCTGTAGGCCGGGCGTCACCAATCGCCTGCGCCGCATCCGCCAGGTAGCTCATGATGCGGCGCAGGTCCACGGTATCAACCGCCAGCACCGCCAGCACCAGAGCGTAGGCCCCCGCGATACCTATGGCAGGGGCTCCCCGCACCTGCATGGTGCGTATGGCGTGCAACACCTGCTCGTAGGTGCGAGCTATGGTGACGGCCTGCTCATCGGGGAGCTTGGTCTGGTCGAGGATGCTGAGCGCCTCCCCGGTCCACTGTAGAGGTACGATTTCTGGCATAATACCGCTGGTCACACAAAAAAGGCTTCTCGATGAGCTGAGAAGCCAGCGCTCTCTACTCTCATCTATCAAGCTGTTGCAGCTTGACGGACTTGGCACCGTGTCCCGACTAGCGGGACCGGTTGCCGGGCTTCATTAGGCCGGGCCTTCCGCCACTCTTGATAAGAGCAGTGTCCCTATGCAATTGTGGTTGAATGGTACTATGCTAGCTAAGGCGTTGTCAAGGAATAGGGCGATTATATAATTCACACACCTTAAGTTTACTGTGAGCCGAGGGACTGAGCGAAAAGGGTCGCATGAATCACCCAACGGATCCGATGGCGAGCGATGGAGAAGAGTTTTACTTTCACTCAGGTGGCCAAGACTGGGTTGTATCGTGGCATCCCGCAGTCCTTCCTCCTCCGAGTGGAAAGTCGCACGGCTCTGCTGCTGTTTGCCTCACCTTCGACGGGAATGTCGTCTTGGTGAGTCCAGACGGCGAATCTTGGGACCTACCTGGAGGTCGACCCGAGGGGGACGAAGATTGGAGAGAGACTCTGGACAGGGAAGTACTTGAGGAAGCCTGCGCGTGGGTCGAGGAAGCATCGCTGCTTGGTTTCAGCAAGGGGGTATGTAAGAGAGGTCCGGGGGAGGGTCTAATACTTGTCAGATCTGTTTGGCGTGCAGTCGTCTCACTGCGCCCATGGGATCCTAGGCATGAGATCAACCACAGACTCGTTGTGCCGTTTCATGTGGCGCTAGAGCGGATAACCTTTTCTCAAGGCCGCCGACCGATATATCAAAGGGTGTTCCACGAAGCGTCAGCCATCTCGACCAATCAACCTCCCTCCCGGCCAGCAGGATTGCGGCTGACTAAGCCCACGAATTTCCATAGAGGTGTGTCAAAGGGATAAGTCCTTATACGATTGTACCCGTACCTTCCATTTGCTAGACTGACGCTATCCGTATGAACATTTCCCGCTCTAAAGACCTTTTCTCTCAGGCCCAGGCCTTCATCCCGGGCGGGGTGAACAGCCCCGTGCGGTCGTTCCGTGCTGTTGGAGGCCAGCCCCCCTTCATTCAGAAGGGGATGGGGTCACGTCTATGGGACGTGGACGGCAACCAGTACATTGACTACGTTGGCTCATGGGGGCCGCTTATCCTTGGCCACGCCGCACCGGACATCGTTGCGGCGGTGCAGCAGGCGGCGGCCCTGGGCACCTCCTTCGGCGCGCCCACGGAGGGCGAGGTGGAGCTGGCGCGGCTCATCCACGAGGCCGTGCCGTCCATGGAGATGGTGCGCCTGGTAAGTTCGGGCACGGAGGCTGCCATGAGCGCCCTGCGGCTGGCCCGCGCCTATACGGGACGCTCCAAGGTGGTCAAGTTCGCAGGGTGCTACCACGGCCACGCCGATGGCCTGCTGGTTCAGGCAGGCTCAGGAGCCGCGACCCACGGCATTCCCGACTCCGCCGGTGTCCCTGCTGCCTACGCCCAAGAGACCCTGGTGGCGCAATACAACGACGTTTCCTCTGTGGAGAGGCTGTTCAATGAGTTCGCCAGCCAGATAGCGTGTGTCATCGTTGAGCCGGTGGCGGGTAACATGGGCGTGGTGCCTCCCGCGCAGGGGTTCCTGGCGGCCCTGAAGCGCATCACGTCGGAGAACAACGCACTGCTGATATTCGATGAGGTTATCACAGGTTTTCGCGTGAGCTATGGCGGCGCACAGGCCCTCTACGGCGTGACGCCAGACATCACCTGCCTCGGCAAGGTGATCGGTGGTGGCCTGCCCGTGGGTGCCTATGGAGGCCGGCGGGAGATTATGGAGGTGGTGGCTCCCCTTGGGCCTATGTATCAGGCGGGGACGCTATCGGGCAATCCCCTGGCTGTGGCGGCGGGCATTGCTGCCCTAAAGGCCCTACAGCGGCCTGGCACCTACCAGAGGCTGGAGGAGATGGCGGCGCTTCTTGCTGCGGGCCTGACCGAGGCGGCGCGAGAGGCGAAGGTGCCCGCAACGGTCAACAGTGTAGGCTCCATGCTCACGGCGTTCTTCTGCTCGGGCCCGGTGGCCTCTTACGCCGACGTACAAAGGGCGGATACCAGGACCTATGGCCGCTACTTCCACGGTATGCTGGAGCACGGGATATACCTGGCTCCATCGCAGTTTGAGGCTGCCTTTGTATCCCTGGCTCACACGGAAGAGGACATCCAGCAGACGCTAAGGGCGGCCCAAGAAGCTCTGAAAGGATGACGTATGACACTAGTTGCACCTACCGATGATATGAGTTCCTTTGAAGCGGTCAACTGGTTTTTCGACCAGGGCGCCAACCGTCTGGGAATCAGCGAAGAGCTCCAGGAACTGATGCGCCACCCATGGCGCGAGCTTACGGTCTCAATTCCTGTGCGTCTGGACGACGGCAAGTCCAAGGTGTTTACAGGATACCGCGTCCAGCACAACGGCGCTCGCGGCCCTTACAAGGGAGGCATACGATTTCATCCAAAGGCCAACCTGGACGAGGTGCGTGCCCTGGCTTCGCTAATGACATGGAAGACGGCCGTAGCCAATATTCCTTTCGGAGGAGCTAAAGGGGGAGTTGTCTGTGACCCCGGTAGCCTTACCCAGTCTGAGCTCAACCGCCTTACCCGCCGCTACACTCAGAACATTGCCCACATCTTGGGAGAGGCCCGAGACATCCCCGCTCCGGACCTGGGAACCAACGCTCAGACCATGGCCTGGATGATGGACGCCTACGGCCAGCTCCAAGGCCACACTCCCGGCATTGTCACCGGCAAACCGGTGGAACTGGGCGGCTCCTACGGAAGAGAGGCCGCGCCTGGCCGGGGGCTGGTCTATTGCCTGGAGGAGTGGGCCAGCCTGACTCACTTTCCCATTCAAGGCGCCAAAGTGGTCGTCCAGGGGTTCGGGCAGGTAGGCTCTTGGGCTGCAAGTTTGATTGGCGAACTGGGCTGCGTAGTGGTGGGCATCAGCGACATAAACGGAGGTATATATAACGCCCGCGGATTGGACGTGCAGGATGTCCTGGCGTATTCCATTAGCCACGGCACCGTGGTCGGTTTTGCCAACGCCGATCCAGTGGGAGGCGCGGAGCTGTTGGAACTGCCCTGTGACATCCTGATTCCGGCCGCCATCGAGAAGGTGATTCGCGCGGATAATGCCCATCTCATCAAGGCCAAGGTGGTTGCCGAGGCGGCCAACCATCCCACCACTCCTGCCGCCGATATCCTCTTGCATGAGCGTGGAATAGACCTCATCCCCGATGTCCTGGTAAACGCCGGTGGCGTAGTAGTGTCCTACTTCGAGTGGGCCCAAAACATCCAGGAGTTCCGCTGGGACGAGGACCGCGTAAACCGGGAGCTGGCTGTCTTCATGAAACAGGCCACTCGCGGCGTGGTTGAGATGGCAAAGCAGGAAAACATCAGCTACCGTGAGGCTGCCTTTTCCATAGGCATCAGCCGCGTGGCCCGGGCCATAGAGCTACGCGGGTTTGTGTAACATGCTGGTCTGTCCGCAGACTCAGTTGGGCAGTTAGCCCGCATGAACACATAAACCAATGTAGCTTAGACGGATAATCGCAGTCAGCTTACGCGGGATAGACCAGCTCTGCCCGTGCCGCTCCATAGTGCTGTTGACATCTCTCCAAGGGTTGTGCACAATAGAGGCTGTTTCTCGTTGCAGAAAGCAAGACCAGGCTAGGGATTGGCCTCAAAAGTCCCCGGCGATTGGGAGGAAAGTTATGGATTTGTACCTTGCCATCGTGCGGTTTATCCACATTGGTGCGGGCATAATCTGGATCGGCCTGCTTTATTACTTCAACTTTGTTCAGGTCCCCTCCTTTGCCAAAATGGAGGCACCAGCCAGAATGAACACTGTCATCAATCTTGTGCCTAGGGCCTTGGTATGGTTCCGGTACGCGGCCCTGGTCACGATCCTGGCGGGTCTCCTCTATATTGTATCGGCCGGCATTGACATGGGGTGGGACGTCTACCTCAAGACCTCCAACTTCAAGTCCATCCTGGTCGGCGGGACCATAGGTCTAATCATGCTTTATAACGTCTGGGGCATCATTTGGCCCAACCAGAAGAAGGTCATTGCTGCTACCACTGCCACCGTGCAGGACCAGACCCCGGCTCCACCAGACCAGCCCAAATGGGGTCGGCGAGCATTTCTGGCTTCCAGGACCAACACAATGCTCTCCATCCCCATGCTTTTCTTTATGATCGCATCGGCCCATCTGGGAAGCCTTTGGGCCTAAGTACGTTTACAACAAGGCAGGTGCCCCATCTCAGATGGAGTCTGGGAATCCATTCAAGGCCGTGGCACCGGGATCATTACCAGATTGTCACCTAATCTTTGATAGGAGGGTTTTCTATGAAGATGAAGAACCCGCTGGATAGCATTAGCGGAACGATTATATCGGGGTTTGTGCTGCTCGGGGTCATACTTGCGGTGATTTGGGTGCTGTGAAAGTGACCTAGCCACTCCACCCAACGTAGGCCACTGATCCTCAGCTACAGCTTGGAGATGCAAGTAGGCGTCGTTGCTGTGGGCATGTTGCTGGCAAATGCGGTCCAATTAGTGCATATAGGGGGCAATAACAGTATTGCCCTCTTTTTTTCTGAACTAGAGGGTTGGTATGAGGTGCCGGGGTGGCAGATTTCCTATCCTTGAGTGACCTGAAAGATAGAGGGGTGTGGCAGGCGGCGCTGGCTGAACTCATAGTGGTGCTGCTGTTTGTATTCCTTGGCGCTGGCGCTGTGGTGGCCACTGGCATGGTGGGAGGCAGTGCAATGACGGTGGAGCGTCTGACAGCCATAGCCCTGGCCCATGGCCTAGGCATCGCTGTTCTGGTTGCTGCCACAGCCCGCGTTTCCGGAGGCCACATTAATCCTGCCGTAACTATTGCGGCGGTGGTGACGCGGAAGATAGGGCTGGCCAAAGGAGCTATGTATGTGGTAGCTCAACTTCTAGGGGCGGCTCTGGGGGCATTCTTGCTGGCTGCCGCTATTCCGCCGGAGTCCCAGGGTGCGCTTGGAGGACATGCTCTGAACGTTGCTTTAAGGCCAGGATTGGTGATAGAGATGGTCCTCACTTTTGCCCTGGTGTTTGTAATCTTCGCTACCGCCGTGGACCCCAAAGGCCCGGCTCATTTAGCTCCATTTGCCATTGGCATCATGGTCATGGTGGGCAATTTTGTTGGCGTGCCACTGACCGGTGCATCTATGAACCCGGCTCGCAGCTTTGGGCCTGCGCTGATCACGGCAGAGTGGGCGGACCACTGGGTCTACTGGGTGGGGCCAATAGTGGGAGCCGTCGTCGCCGGACTACTCTACGATATGGTGTATATCAGGGAGCGCAAGGGCGAGGCTGACTGAGAAGCGAGCCTTTTCCCGCCTCCCCTGCTGGCGGATGCAATCTGGGATGGGTGGCAACGACCGCATGAGGTAGGTCCGCACCAACCCCACTGGTGCCTCCTTCCGAGAAGAGGCAAGAGATCTTGGTCGCAAGTTCCGTTGCCCAGCGGTCACGATGGATCGCGATTATGTGATGACTCAATCAGCACTGGCCTTCTATGACCGCCAAACTTCCGTCGAATGGGGGCGACTGGAAACGCCTTACTCCCGTATCGAGTTCTTGAGCACGCTCCGGCTGATCGCGAAGTATTTCCCTACGAAAGGACAAATAGCTGACATTGATATCCCAGATTATTCTGTTGTAAACTCGGTTCCGAATACAGTTGCGTCGTATCCTGCAGATAGCCAGAAGGAGACACGAAATGACCATGTCTAACCAACACTGGTGGCCGAATCAGCTGAACTTGAGGATTCTGCGCCAGAACTCTGACATGTCAGATGCTATGGGCAAGGATTTCAGCTACGCTGAGGCGTTCAAGACACTTGACCTGGTTGCCCTGAAGAAGGACATCGAACAGGCGATGACGACGTCGCAAGACTGGTGGCCGGCCGACTACGGCCACTATGGGCCGCTCTTCATCCGGATGACGTGGCACGCCGCAGGCACGTACCGCATCACCGACGGCCGCGGCGGTGGAGGCTCCGGCTACCAACGCTTTGCGCCCCTCAACAGCTGGCCTGACAACGCGAACCTTGACAAGGCGCGCCGGTTGCTCTGGCCGATCAAGCAGAAGTACGGCCGGAAGATCTCGTGGGCCGACCTGATTATCTTCGCGGGCAACAGTGCCCTGGAGTCCATGGGATTCAAGACGTTCGGTTTCGGTTTCGGGCGCGAGGACGTCTGGGAGGCCGACGAGACTGACTGGGGGTCTGAGGACACATGGCTTGGAGACGAACGCCACAGCGGCGACGGGGAAATCCAGGGGCCTTACGGCGCCGATCACATGGGCCTGGTCTACGTGAATCCGGAGGGGCCGAATGGCAACCCGGATCCGCTCGCTGCAGCGAGATACGTTCGAGAAACGTTCCGCCGCATGGCGATGAATGACGAGGAGACGGTTGCGCTCATTGCCGGCGGACATACGTTCGGCAAAACACACGGTGCTGCGCCAGAAAGCCACAACGGTCCCGAACCTGAAGGTGCCAGGCTAGAGAACCAAGGCCTGGGCTGGAAGAACAGCTTTGGAAGCGGCAAGGGCGACGACACGATCACCAGTGGCTTGGAGGGCGCATGGACCACCAACCCGGTGAAGTGGGACAACAACTACTTCGAGAACTTGCATGGCTACGAGTGGGAGCTGACGAAGAGTCCTGCCGGTAAGTCGCAGTATGCTCCCAAGAATGCATCTGCAGTGACCACCGTGCCGGATGCTCACGATCCGTCGAAGAAGCACGCTCCCATGATGCTCACGACGGACCTCGCATTGAGTATGGATCCAATCTATGCGCCGATCGCGAAGCGCTTCTACGAGAACCCGGAGGAGTTTGTAGACGCCTTCGCCAGGGCGTGGTACAAGCTGATTCACCGCGACATGGGGCCCCGCACTCGGTATCTCGGCCCGTTGGTTGCTGCTGAGCCGTTGCTGTGGCAAGACCCCGTCCCTGAAGTCAATCATGAGTTGATCGGGGCGCAGGATATCGCCGGCCTCAAGGTCAAGATACTCGCATCGGGATTGTCCGTTTCCCAACTGGTCTCGACCGCCTGGGCATCGGCGGCTTCGTTCCGTGGCACCGACAAACGCGGTGGGGCAAATGGGGCGCGCATCCGCCTAGAACCGCAGAAAGATTGGGAAGTGAACAACCCAGCCGAGCTTGGGAAGGTGCTGCAGACGCTGGAGCAGATCCAGACGCAGTTCAACAGCTCGCAGACCAGTGGGAAGAGGGTCTCGCTCGCTGATCTGATCGTCTTGGGCGGTTGCGCAGGCGTCGAGCAGGCTGGGAAGAATGCCGGGCACAACGTGCAGGTCCCCTTTACGCCGGGGCGCACGGACGCGTCGCAGGAGCAAACCGACGTGGAGTCGTTTGCCGTGCTCGAACCCACTGCAGACGGGTTCCGCAACTTCCTCCAAGCCAGACGCCGCAAATCGGCAGAGGAGTTGCTAGTGGATCGAGCGTGCATGCTGACGTTGACCGCTCCCGAGATGACGGTGCTCGTTGGCGGCATGCGCGTCCTGAATGCGAACGTCGGGCAGTCCGAATTCGGGGTCTTCACTAGGCGGCCTGGGACGTTGACCGATGATTTCTTTGTGAACCTGCTCGACATGAACACCGAGTGGCAGGCGTCCTCCACATCCGAGGACGTGTTCGAGGGACGCGATCGCAGAACCGGTGATCCCAAGTGGACCGGCACCAGGGTAGACCTGGTCTTCGGTTCGAATTCCGAACTCCGAGCGCTCGCGGAAGTCTACGCATGTGACGACTCGCAGCAGGCGTTCCTGCGTGACTTCGTGGCTGCGTGGGACAAGGTGATGAATCTTGATCGGTTCGACCTTGCCTGATCTCAGCGAGGCGCTCGTAACGGTCGTTTCCTGTCCGTCCGCCAAGCCAAGGAAGTCGTCTTAAGTGAATCCCAGCCCGCGCTCCTTCAGGCTGACGAACCCTCCAGAGGCGGCACGGCCTACGACCACGTGGTCCAATACCTCGATGTCTAGCAGCTTGCCAGCCTCCACCAACTGGCGGGTCGTCTGCACGTCCTCCGGGCTTGGAGTGGGGTCGCCCGACGGGTGGTTGTGGACCAGGATGACGGCTGGGCAGTTAGAGCGTACCGCCTCCTGGAACACCTCGCTAGCCCGGATGACCGCCGAGCTGACGTTGCCTTTGTACACCTCGCGGATTCCCAGGACCTGGTTCTTGGTATTGAGCAGAAGGACTCGGAAGTGCTCCTGGTCCAGGAGCCCCATCTCCGCCCCCAGGAGGTTGGCCACGTCCCTAGGAGAGTGGATGGTGACCCGGTCCTCGCCAGTGGTGGCCAGCAGGCGGCGGCCCAGCTCCAAAGATGCCTTGATCTGGGCGGTCTTTGCCTCGCCGATGCCGTGCACGCTGGCCAGCTCTTGGAAGCTGGCGCGGGACAGGCCCTCCAGCCCATCAAAGATGGAGAGGAGGCGGCTGGCCAGGTCAACGACGTTTTCGGCTGGGGTGCCTGTGCGCAGTAGTATGGCTATCAGCTCTGCGTTGCTCAGGTAGGCTGGTCCGTGGTCGCGCAGCCGTTCCCGGGGCCGTTCGCTGGTGGGCAGGTCACGGATCAGCAGGTGGTACTGGGGCCTTGGCTGGCCTTCCATCCTGCTCCTTTTCTCTACTCGTTTCCCTCATCCCGGCAGCTTTGGCATACGTACCGCTCACCCTGCTGCATGGCTACACCCACGGGCACGTTGCGCTTGCGGGCGCACACCGCGCACGGGACGGCCTGTAGGGGTGACTGGCCTGGCTGGTCCGGCTCTGCCGCGTGGCCACGGAACCCCTTGTAGTCGGGGTTGAGGCGCTTCATCGTCTCGTACCGCTGCTGGTCTTTCTTATGGCTCATGGCAAGGCCTGTGGGCACCTATCTGAGCTACTCAACCGCCACAACAGCGCCTACCTCTTCCATTTGCTTGCGCATGGTGGCGGCATCGTCCTTGGTGATGGACTCTTTCACCGTGGTTGGAGCTGCTTCCACCAGTTCCTTGGCCTCTCGCAGGCCCAGTGAAGTCAGTTCCCGTACCGTCTTGATCACGTTGATCTTGTTGGGTCCAATCTCTTTGAGGACAAGCTTGAACTCCGTTTGCTCTTCCACTTCCGCCGCGGGCGCTGCCGCCGAAGCTCCCGCGGGTGCGGCAGCCATCGCCATGGGGGCCGCCATAGCGCTTACTCCAAACTCTTCCTCCAGGGCCTTCACCAGCGCCGACAGGTCTATTACGGACATACCCTTGATGGTTTCAATCAGTTCTTCCTTGGTCATTTTGGGTCCTCCTTCTGTTATCCTTTGCTTTGTGATTAAGCTATAGGCTTACGATTGTTTTCGTATTGGAACCGTCCTGCAATCTGAGTCACGGCACCGGGAATCCCCTGTGTTATGCCGACGCACCTTCTTGCTGGGCTACCCGTTGCTGAAGCACCGAGGCTAGCCCCTGGATAGGGGCGGTCAAGGCCGTTACCAGTCGGACCAGGGGCCCGGCCAACTGGCCCACCAGTTGCCCGGCCAGGACCTCTCGGCTAGGTATAGTTAGGAGCGCTGTCAACTCTTGGTCCCGGTAGACTCGCCCTTCCATAACTGCGGCACGTACCACTATGGGCAGTCGGTTGAAGCGTATGTAGTCCGCAAGGACTTTAACTTGCTGTATTGGGTCGCCATATCCGAAAGCGAGGCCAGTTGGTCCTTCAAGGACATCCTTGACCTCCGGGTGGCCGGCGGCCTCAGCGGCGCGTTCCATCAGAGTGTTCTTCACCACCCTGTACTCGATATCCTGGGAGCGCAGATGCCTTCGGAGCTCCATCATGGTGTTCCCAGGGGCCCCGCTGAACCCGGTGGCGACGGTTACGGTGCTGCGCGATAGCCTTTCTTTGAGCTCTTCAACCTCTTGTATTTTCTTGCTCTGTGGCACTATATTCCCCCAAAAAGAAAATCCCCTATGCCAAAGGCAGCAGGGGAATCACGTCGTCCCGTGGACGGTCGCGAGCATCCTGCCTCGGCGGGCCATTTCGCTTAGACCCCAATGTCATTGGGGCACCCGCTGTCTTCGGCTAGTTGGCGCTATTCTACTCTTAGGGCCAGCAGGGATGCAAGTTCCAGAGGAATGCCGGGCCCCATGGAGGTGGTAAGGTAGGCGCTGCGAATGAACTGCCCTTTCACCGCGGCGGGGCGAGAGCGCACAATCAACTCTACGACCGAGGTTAGGTTCCCCAGCAGGTCCTGGTCCGAAAAGCTGGACTTGCCAATGGGAGCGTGGATTATGGCGGTACGGTCCATGCGTAGCTCCACCCGTCCCTTACGGGCATCGGCCACGGCGCGAGCAATGTCCTGTGCCTGGACAACTGTGCCGGTCCGAGGGTTGGGCATAAGGCCGCGGCGACCCAAAACCCTTCCCAGCCGCCCGATTCTACCCATCATTTCCGGGGTGGCGATGGATGTATCGAACTCCACCCACCCTCCTTCAATCTGCTGGATCAGGTCGTCATCGCCTACGTAGTCGGCGCCTGCCTCTCGGGCCGCGCGGGCAGCGTCTCCCTGGGTGAACACCAACACCCGGACGGGCTTGCCCAGTCCATTCGGGAGTAGCGCCACCTCTCTGATCAACTGGTCTGCCTGGCGGGGGTCGGCGCCGGTCCTGAGGTGCAACTCCATCATCTCGTCGAACTTGGCGGTGGCCGTCTCTTTGGCCAGGCTTATGGCTGCTGCAGGCTCGTACGCCTGGTCCCTGTCCACCAGGGCAGCCACTGCATCATAACGTTTGCTGGTTTTGACCATGTGCCTACTCCACTATTTCAATGCCCATGCTGCGTGCTGAGCCTTCTATGATGTGCATGGCTGCCTCCACCGATCCCGCGTTGAGGTCTTTCATCTTGGTCTGGGCTATCTCTCGAACGGCAGCCCGAGGTATTGTTCCAGCCTTCTGGTGTAGGGCCTGGGCACTCCCCTTTTCAACCCCAACCGCCTTGCGCAGCAACTCAGAGGCGGGAGGAGTCTTGGTCACGAAGGCGAACGACCGGTCCTCAAACACAGTTATCTCTGCAGGGATGATCATTCCAACCTGATTGGCCGTGCGAGCGTTGTACTCCTTTACAAAAGCCATGATGTTCACGCCGTGCTGTCCCAGGGCCGGCCCCACGGGCGGCGCCGGCGTCGCCTGGCCAGCGGGAATCTGCAACTTGACGATGGCACGGATTTTCTTAGCCATTTGTTTTCGCTCTCAATGAGTTCTCTGGACCTCTTCCGGCTCAGGGGCACACTATTTCAACACGTCTTTCTGTCATGTGGTTCAACCAACTGTCGTGGAAGGCGCCCAGCAAAGGTGGCCTTATAGGTTCTCCACCTGGAGGAAGTCCAACTCCACAGGGGTCTCGCGACCAAAGAAAGAGACCAACACAGTCACCTTCCCTTTGTCCGTATCTATGGAGTCCACTACGCCAATGAACTCGGCAAATGGGCCATCGGTTATGCGAACGCTTTGGCCCTTTGTAAAGCCGATGCGGGTCTTTGGCGTCTCCGATGCGATCTGCTGGAGAATGTTCGCCACCTCCCACGGTTCCAGGGGGACAGGCTTGGCCCTCTTATCTTTTTCGTCCTCTGCAGATATGAAACCGGTCACACCGGGGGTGTTCCGTACCACGTACCAGCTTTCGTCGTCCATGGCCATCTGCACCATGATATAGCCTGGGTAAAGACGCACCCGCTTGGGGACGCGTTTGCCCTCCTTGATCTCCACCACCTCTTCCGTTGGCACCACAACCTGGAATATCTTGCTGCGCATGTCCATTGTAAGAATACGCTGCTCCAGGTTCTTCTTTACCATGTCCTCCTGTCCGGAGTAGGTGTGGGCGAAGTACCACAGTGGGTCTGTTACCGTTTGGATATTCATGCCGCTATTGACACTCAGTTGCCTTGATATGTCGCATTAGAACAGTGCTATGTCCAGAAGCCGGGTGAATAACAGGTCAAGGATGCCTAGGACGATACCTATGGCGACCGACACGGCTAGGACCAGAAGAGTAAGGCGTACGGTCTCCTGTCGGGAGGGCCACGTCACCTTCTTTAGCTCGCTGACCACCTCGCCGAAGAACTGAAATATCCCTCGCCGTGAACCGGCTTCTCCAGCGGATGGCCTCCGCAATATACCACCTGGCCCAGAACGTGCCACAACTACCTCACCTCGCGGTGCACCCGGTGAACCCTACAACGAGGGCAGAACTTGTTCAACTCCATGCGGTTGGGGTCGTTGCGGCGGTTCTTGGTGCTGCTATAGGTCCTCTCCCGGCAAGTAGGGCAGGCTAAAGTTAGTAGAATTCGGGCTCCGGTTTTCCTCTTTGCCATGGTTTTACTCTAGGATCTTGGTGAACACGCCGGAGCCCACTGTTCGGCCCCCTTCGCGGATGGCGAACCGGAGGCCGTTCTCCAGGGCTACTGGGTAGATTAGCTTGATGGTCATCTCTACGTTGTCCCCGGGCATGATCATCTCGACTCCCTCGGGTAACGCAATCTCACCTGTGACATCAGTGGTACGGATGTAGAACTGGGGTTTATAGCCGGTGAAGAATGGGGTGTGGCGGCCTCCCTCCTCTTTGCCCAGGACGTAGACCTGACCTAGGGCCACTGTATGAGGGGTAATAGAGGCGGGCTTGGCCAGCACCTGCCCGCGCACAACCTGCTCCCTATCGACGCCACGCAGGAGGGCACCCACCGCGTCCCCTGGTTCGGCATCATCCAGTGTCTTGTGGAACATCTCCACGCCGGTGACCACCGACTTGCGTGTGGCTTCAATGCCTACGATCTCCACCTCGTCCCCTACCTTAACTACTCCACGCTCCACGCGGCCGGTTACCACGGTTCCACGGCCTTTGATAGCGAAGACGTCTTCAACGGGCATCAGGAATGGTAGCTCCTTGGGCCGTTCTGGAATAACAACGTAGTCGTCTAGGGCTTGGATTAGTTCCAGAATCGGTTTGAACTCTTCGGCCTCAGGGTCGGTGGATGCGGATTCCAGCGCCTGGAGTGCGCTCAACCGTACAATCGGCGTGTCGTCTCCAGGGAACTCGTACTTGCTCAGCAGTTCTCTGACCTCCAGCTCCACAAGCTCCAGCAGTTCCTCGTCCTCCATGGCATCCACCTTGTTCAGGGCCACGATGATGCGCGGCACCCCAACCTGGCGCGCCAGCAGAATGTGCTCTCGCGTCTGGGGCATAGGGCCATCGGGAGCGCTGACCACAAGAATAGCGCCGTCCATCTGGGCGGCTCCAGTGATCATATTCTTGATGTAGTCGGCGTGGCCAGGGCAGTCCACGTGGGCGTAATGGCGAGTATCCGACTCGTATTCCACGTGGGTGATGGCGATGGTTACGCCACGGGCCTTCTCTTCAGGCGCATTATCGATGCTATCAAAGGGCCGAAATGACCCCCCACCCTTTAGGGCCAACACCTTGGTAATGGCTGCCGTCAGGGTGGTCTTCCCATGGTCGACGTGACCTATTGTGCCCACGTTAACGTGGGGCTTAGTCCGTTGATATTTCTGCTTTGCCATGGGACCTGTTCCTCCTTAAGATGGAGCCCACAATCGGGCTCGAACCGATGACCTCGCCCTTACCAAGGGCGTGCTCTACCACTGAGCTATGTGGGCGTCCTCTACATATTGAGCTTATCGTAACGATATTCGGCGACCAGACGTCTCTGGCGGTGGAGGGGGTAGGATTCGAACCTACGAAGCCCTTCCGGGCGCCAGATTTACAGTCTGGTGGTATTAGCCGCTCACCCACCCCTCCGTAAAGCTGGGCTAGTTTAGCACAACGACGAAAATCGTGCAAACACGCATCGTACTCAGGCATAGCTAAGCCCGAGAGGGGAGTCGAACCCACCAACCTACCGATTACAAATCGGTTGCGCTGCCATTGCGCCACTCGGGCACGTGCGGAGCGACCTCCCCAGCCAAGTACGACTCAAGCCAATCAACGGCTTGAGTCGTAGTACGGTGCAAGCCTCACGAAGGTAGCTTTTCCAACGTGAGTATAGCTGTTTGATAGAGAATCGTCAAGCAATACCGTGTTGGCAGTACACGGATGTTCCAGCTTCCATTTGTCATTGGGTGGGCCGCATCCCAACAGCGGGAGCGCCGACTATGTCGAGGGTCTCGATGCAATCGGCGCTAGATATAATCGACATCGCGACGAAGTCGGACCTGGCCTGTTCCGTCCGTGGAAGTACGAGGGAATGCGGGGTGAAACAACTGTCTAGCTGCCTGCCAAGTTGTTTTGTGGATGACCATAAATCCAGAGTTTCCATCCCATTTATCCTCTGTGCCTTGACCTACTCGTTACCAAGTCCAAATCGACGGAATCCGCCTATGCTGTCCCTTGAGTCCACCTACAGGGCTTTGCTATACTCTCTCATATTATTTACCTCGTAGGCGGTGCTATGGCTATACCCCAGTTCAAAGAAGTCCGACATGCCTATGGTTTTGAAGACGTGGCCATCGTCCCAGGCGACGTGACCGTCAACCCAGACCAGACCGATATAGACCTCGAAATCGGCCACCTGCGGTTCACCATCCCTGTGCTGGCCTCAGCTATGGATGCCGTGGTTTCTCCGAGCTTCGCGGTGGGTATAAGCCAGCTGGGGGGCCTGGGCGTCCTAAACCTGGAAGGCGTCTACTCCCGTTACGATGACCCACAGGAGGCAATAGACCGGATAGTGGAAGCCCCGCCTGAGTTCGCAACAGGGCTTCTCCAAACGATGTACTCCGCACCCATCAGGGAGGAGCTTGTAGGCAAGTGGATCCAGGATATTAAGGCAGCGGGTGCCACCTGCGCTGTCTCTGTTACTCCACAGAATGCCAAGCGCCTATCTCCCGTTGCCGTGGAGGCTGGCGCCGACATCCTGGTCGTCCAGTCCACCGTTACCACCGCTCGCCACGTATCCAAGAGCTATCGCGGACTTATCTTCTCCGAGCTTGTCGAGCAGATCAAGGTGCCTGTCATTGTAGGCAACTGCGTCACCTATAACGCCGCTCTTGAGCTGATGGAAACAGGAGTGGACGGCATCCTGGTGGGAGTTGGCCCAGGAGCAGCCTGTACCACCCGCGAGGTGACGGGGGTAGGCGTGCCCCAGGTCTCCGCCACCATAGAGTGCGCTGCCGCCCGCGAAGAGCATCTGCGCCGCACAGGAAAGTACGTGGCCGTCCTTACCGACGGTGGCATCCGCACCGGCGGCGACCTGTGCAAGGCCATCGTTGCCGGCGCCGACGGTGTGATGCTGGGAACGCCCTTCGCGCAGACCCAGGAAGCGCCCGGCAAAGGGTTCAACTGGGGCATGGCGACGCCCCATCCGGCCCTGCCGCGTGGTACACGAATCAACGCCGGCACCAAGGGGACGCTTGAGCAGCTGCTGTTCGGCCCCACCAGCCGCACTGATGGCACGCAGAACCTGGTAAGCGCTCTGCGCGCCTGTATGGGCATGTGTGGCGCATTCACCATCCGAGACATGCACCGCGCCGAGATGGTCATTGCCCCGGCCATCCAGACCGAAGGCAAGGTCTTTCAGATGGCGGGAAGGCTGTAGAACTCCGCTGCACACCTGCTTGAGCCCTAGTATCTGCATGTGAAAAAGGCCGTTATCTCCCACGTTTGCGTTGAGCTTGCCTGTCCTGAGTGAAAGCAAAGGGCCGAACCATACGAGCAGGGTAGGGCATAGGCCCTTGCAGTACACCACTTGACCTCATACAGCGGAGTGCGTACACTAAAACCATATCAATAACTGAATACGGTTAGGACCGAGGGGAGCTTGGGTTTGCCAGGCTGAGAGGCCCCGACGCTTCGGGGCGACCCTTCTGAACCTGATCTGGGTAATGCCAGCGGAGGGAATGTGGTTTTACGATGTTTGCTTATGGGTCGCCAAGTCTCCGTGCTTGGCGGCCCATAGTTTTGTAAGGGTATCAGCATGGACCTTTCACCTAACGTGCCAGAAACGCTCACCCCGTGGAAGATACTCCTGAATGGCATAGGCAAAGAGTTCTACCACCAGGGCCAGGTTTTGCCAGTGCTTGAAGGCATGGACTTCTCTGTACTGGAAGGCGAGTTTGTCAGCGTCATAGGCCCCAGCGGCTGTGGCAAGAGCACGTTGCTGAACATTATCGCCGGGCTGGAACAACCGTCGCGGGGAACTCTGGGGATCCAGGGAGAAGAGGCGGCCCGCCGGTTGGGCCAGGTGGGGTATATGCACCAGAAGGACCTGCTGTTTCCCTGGCGCACCGTGCTGGACAACGCCATCCTGGGACTGGAGGTGCAGGGTGTCCCCCGCGGACAGGCCAGGGAACGTGCTCTGGCCCTTACGGAGCGGTTCGGTCTAAAGGGGTTCGAGCAGCTTTATCCATCGTTGCTATCCGGCGGCATGCGCCAGCGGGCGGCGTTCCTGCGCACCGTTTTGGCAGGAAAGGACGTTGTGCTTCTGGACGAGCCCTTCGGCGCTCTGGATGCCCTTACCCGGGCGCAGATGCAGGAATGGCTTCTGGACCTGTGGGCTACCTTCCGCAAGACCGTCGTCCTGGTCACCCACGACGTGGACGAGGCGGTGTTCCTCTCCGACCGCATCTACGTGCTGACCGCCAGGCCTGGGCAGGTCAAGGCAGTGATTCCGGTCCCTCTGCCCAGGCCCAGGACATACCAGATGGTTACCGCGGAGCCTTTCATCTCCTTGAAGGCCAGGCTCCTGGCCTCAATACGAGAGGAAAACCTTCGCGCCCAGGAGGAGCCGTGGCGGTAGCACCACAGAACCCACTCCCACCGGGCGGTGTGCAGCCTACGGCATCAAGCCTTTGGCATCTGGGCGGGCGTGCAGCCCCCTGGCTTCCGCCTTTGGCCGTCATTGCGGCGGCGCTGGTGATCTGGGAGATCTGTACCGTGGTCTTTGACATACCCCGATGGTTGCTTCCAAGCCCTACGGTCATTGTTCGTGAGTTGCTGGCAAGTTGGGCCATGTTCTTACGTCACACATGGATCACCCTGCAAGAGGTATTGCTAGGCTTCGCGCTCTCTCTGGCTGGCGGTGTATTGCTGTCCGTGCTGATAGCTTACTCCCGTACCTTGGAACGTTCCCTCTACCCCTTCGTTATAGCGTCTCAGACCATCCCCATCATCGCCATTGCACCCCTGCTGCTCATCTGGCTTGGGTACGGCGTAGGCCCCAAAGTTATTGTGGTAGCTCTCATCGCCTTTTTCCCTATCGTTGTCAACGCTGTGGACGGCCTCAACTCAGCAGACAACGACATGATCAACATGATGCGGACTCTGGGAGCTAGTAGATGGCAGATTTTCACCAAAGTCCAAGTGCCCACCTCTTTGCCGTTCCTATTTTCCGGAATCCGGGTGGCCGTTGCCGTGAGCGTTATAGGCGCCGTTATCGGTGAATGGGTGGGTTCCAGCCAGGGCTTGGGCTACCTGATGATCCGTTCCAAGCCCCAGTTCCTCACAGAGCGCGTGTTTGCCGCCATCTTCATCCTCTCCCTCATGGGCATCGGCCTGTTCCTGATGGTTGGCCTTGTGGAGCGGTACGTGATTCCCTGGCATAGAAGGGAGCGGCGGATTGTGGAGCTGGGGAAGTAGTAGCCTATTTCATTACCAAGGAGGACACACAAGGTGAAGCTAAGTAGAGTAGTGTTGTTATTGCTCTTGGCACTTGTCCTGCCGGCAGCGGTGGCCTGTAGCACTCAGCAGGAGAAGACTACCGTCACCCTGGCCCTGGACTGGTATCCCAACGCCAACCATGTTGGCCTCTTTATCGCCCAGGAGAAGGGGTACTTTGCCGACGAAAACCTGGAAGTGAGGATGTATACGCCTGTGGACCCGTCCACAGTGCTTCAGACCGTGGGAGCCGGGTCGGACGACTTTGGAATCAGCTATCAGCCGGACCTGCTATTGGCCCGGGCGCAAGGTGTGCCTGTGGTCTCTGTAACCGCCATCGTTCAGCACCCGCTGAACATCGTCATGGCTCTTGAACAATCAGGAATATCACGACCGCGAGACCTGGTGGGGAAAAAAGTCGGCTACCCGGGTATACCTCTCAATGAGCCTCTGCTGGACACTATGCTAAAGGCAGACGGTGCCCGTGGCCTGGTGGATGTGGAGTTGGTGAACGTGGGATTCGACCTGGTGGCGGCTCTCATTGGTGACACGGTGGACGCTTGCATTGGCTGCTACATTAGTCACGAGACTATTATGGCCAAAAATGAAGGATATCCGGTAAAGGTAATGCGTATGGAGGAGTGGGGTGTCCCAGATTTCTACGAGCTGGTCCTGGTGGCCAGCGAGAAGAGGCTGGCAGAGGACCCAGACCTGGTGCAGCGCCTGGTTAGAGCTATGGTGCGCGGGTACAAAGATGCCATGGCTAATCCCCAGGCCGCGGTGGAGACCCTCCTTAGCGGAACTGAAGAGGAGGTTGACGAGGCTATCGAGCGGCCCGGCGTCCAGGTACTGGCATCCCTGTGGGGCGACGGTGTCCCGTCCTTCGGATGGCAGACGCGAGAACGGTGGGCCAACTTCTCCGACTGGATGTATGAGACCGGCCAACTCAGCCAGCCAGTGGACCCGGACGCCGCCTTCACCAACCGGTTTGTGGAGGAGGCGAAGTAGCGCCATGCCGCTTTCCGATGACCTTCGCCAGAGTAACCTGGACTTGTGGGAGCGGATGGTCACGCACCTCTTTGTTCAAGAGCTTGGCGATGGAACCCTACCCATCGAGAAGTTCCGGCGCTACTTTCTCCAGGACTATCTGTTCCTCAAGACCCTGGCCAAGGTGATAGGCATGGCAGTGGCCAAGGCTCCCTCCCTGGAGGCGGCCCGTCCTTTGACTCCCTTCTTGAGCACCATCCTCAACGCCGAGAACGACCTATTCTTCCGCGCCTTCCACGAGCTTGGCGTTCCTACACAGGAGTACCGTAATGCCCAGGTGCTGCCCACGGGCCTGGCTATGGCTAACTTCATGCTGGCCACTGCCTACGACGGCTCATTTGACGACATCGTGACGGCGCTCCTGGTCACCGAGTGGACTTACTACGACTGGGCAACGCGCCTGGCTGGGGCGGGTCCGCCTGCGGCGGAGCCCACTCAGAGGATGTACCAGGAGTGGATAGACATACACGCCGCTCAGGAGTTGGGAGACTTTGTGGTGGCCCTAAGGCGGCACGTGGATGGGATTACCGCCGCCGAGACGTGGAGCCGCCTCGAAGAGATTTTCCGCGCCGCTCTGCGGTACGAGTACCTGTTCTGGGAGATGGGCTACCACGGGGAGGAGTGGTCGTAGGCTTTGCCGACGAAAGGAGTATCCATGACCAAGCCACCCATAGCCATGACCATCGCCGGCTCTGACTCCGGCGGCGGAGCCGGCATCCAGGCTGACCTCAAGACATTTGCCGCCCTGGGCGTCTACGGCGCATCGGCCATCACAGCAATCACCGCCCAGAACACCCTGGGCGTCACCACCGTCCACGAGGTGCCGGCTGATGTCATCGCCGCGCAGATAGATGCCATCCTCACCGACATCGGCGCCGACGCAGTGAAAACGGGAATGCTCTCCTCTTCGGCCATCATAGAGACGGTGGCGCGGGAGTTGAAACGGCATGGCGTGACACTCCTGGTGGTAGACCCAGTGATGGTGGCCAAGGGAGGCGACCGCCTACTCCGAGAGGACGCCGTGGAGGCTTTGCGCACACTGCTGATGCCCCTGGCCACCGTGGTTACGCCCAACGTGCCGGAGGCCGAGGTGCTGGCCGGTATCACCATCAGCACACCAGAGGATGCTCACGAGGCCGCCAGGAAAATCGTGGCTCTGGGAGCCAAGAGCGTGGTGGTCAAGGGGGGCCACCTCTCCAGCAGCGACGCTACCGACGTATTCTACGATGGCAAACAGTTTCGTGAGTTCACCGCTCAGCGCGTGGATACCAAGAACACCCACGGCACTGGCTGTACCTTCGCATCCGCCATTGCGGCGGGGCTTGCCAAGGGCCTGGCCTTGGAGGAGGCGGTGGCCCAGGCCAAGACCTACGTCACCGAGGCCATCCGCGCCAACCTGGAAATAGGCTCTGGCCACGGCCCGCTTAACCACTTCTACATGCTAAAGAGTGAATGAACTGACCGGTGTTCTTAAGAAAGCATAGGTGGCCAGCCTTGAGGCTGGCCACCTATGCTTTTACACTATTGCTGGACTATCAGGCTAGGGCTGAGATACGGCGGGCACCGTTATGCACGTCCCAGGGCTGGGGCACGCACTCACGGCGCCGCCAGTTTTGGAGGTTGAAGTGACTGTGCCCTGCTCTTTGTAGCCCCTGGCAAAAGCAGGAGACGCCGAAAGCAAAAGTAGCACCGCCACCGCCAAGCCAATGAGGAGAAGCCGCTTCATATTTGCAGTCTCCCGTAACGCTAGCTACTTGTCAAAGGAGTTAGGCGGAGTTACGCCGTCCCACGTCAGGCTGCCGGCAGCCACGTTGGTCACAGTAGTGGTGTACGTGCCAGGAGGCGCGTTCTTCGCCTTGAAGGTCACCGATCCGCTACTCCCTGTGCTAGCTGTCCCTGACCCATAGAAGGAGTCGTCTCGGGACACGTAAATGGACACCCCAGCCCCTACCACTGGGTCGCCCAGGTTGTCTGCCAAGGCAATGGTAATCAGCAGGTCTCTGCCTCGGCGACCTGCAGTTGCATACGTGACGGAGCTCACGTTCACGCTCGTTGCTGTTACGGCGGGCGTTAGAGAGAAGTCGGCCGTGACGCTTCCGCCATCTGTGACGCTTTTCTCCTCTGAAGCGGAAGCATACCCAGTTGGGGACGCAGTTACTGTGCGCATACCCGTGGGAACGCCAGTCAGGGTGTAGCTGCCGTCGCTGGCGGTGGTGGTAGATTCGCCGGTATCAGTAGAGAGTAGAGTCCCAGGAAGTGGTGTAACAAGAGTAGAGGGTCTGGATGAAGAGAGACCACCACGTCATCCTTAGCGGGCAAAGACGAGCCTGAGAAAGGAGGACAACGGTGGTCAAGGAAAGGATGGACCTGCTTGAGCTAATGCGCAAGAGGGGAGTCGACGGTGACGTGGACTTTCTACGAGAGGCACTGAGAGTGCTGGTCGAGGAGATCATGGAGGCTGATGTGTCATCGAGGACCGGCGCTGGGTATGGAGAACGCAACCCTGAGCGGGTGACCCAGCGCAACGGGTACCGGTCTCGAGCATGGGACACTCGCGTAGGGACCATGGAGTTGCAGATACCCAAGCTGAGGGAGGGGAGCTACTTTCCGAGCCTGCTGGAGCCACGGCGTCGCAGCGAGCGAGCTCTGCTGGCGGTGATCCAGCAGGCGTATGTGGAGGGTGTATCGACGAGGCGAGTGGATGATCTGGTCAAGGCTCTTTGGTGCGAGGGTATCTCAAAGAGCCAAGTGTCGCGTATCTGCCAGGAGCTGGACGGGGTGGTGGAGAGCTTCCTGGGTCGGCCGCTGGACGGCGGATCATATCCCTACCTGTGGCTGGACGCACTAACCCAGAAGGTCAGAGAGGCCGGTAGGATAGTCAACGTCAGCGTGGTGGTGGCGACGGCGGTCAATAGCGAGGGCAAGCGTGAGATCGTTGGGATGGACGTGGGTACCAGTGAAGACGGCGCCTTCTGGTTAGCCTTCCTGCGCTCACTGGTCGCCAGGGGCCTCGGCGGGGTGGAACTGGTGGTATCGGACGCTCATCAGGGACTCAGGGATGCCATCGCAACTGTCTTCGGTGGGGCCAGTTGGCAGCGGTGCCGCACCCACTTCATGACCAACCTGCTCACTCGGGTCCCCAGGAGCGCTCAGCCCTGGGTGGCCACCATGGTACGCACCATCTACCAGCAGCCGTCCCCTCAGGAGGTGCATGCCCAACTCGAGCGGGTGATTGCTCAGCTCCAGGACCCGTTCCCACAGGTCGCCTCTCGACTGGACGAGGCTGGACCCGACGTCCTGGCCTTCTCCAGCTTCCCACTCGCCCACTGGAAGAAGATCTGGTCCAACAACCCCCTGGAGCGTCTCAACAAGGAGATACGGCGCCGCACCGATGTGGTGGGCATCTTCCCTAACCGCCCAGCTGTCCGTCGCCTGGTCGGCGCCGTCCTAGCTGAGCAGCACGACGAGTGGGCCGTCGGCCGTCGATACATGACACAGGAGGTAACCACCTCCAACGAAGCTCTACCCAGAGCCGAACTCGCAGAGGCAGCGGCCTAGACGATATCAACAGGATGACGTACTCTTACACCACTCTATGGGACGTGACCAAGCGGGACGGGCGAATGAACGCCACTTTTCGTTCCGCCGGAACGTTCGAGACACCAGAATTAGCGCAGCCAGCAGGCTAAGGCTAGATAGAACAAAAGCAACCCCATGGATAGTCCCAGACGTTGTTTGGGGAGCACCCTCAGCATCCGTAGGAAAGATCCCTTCCAGCGCAACACCAACCCCAAAGACGGCCAGAAGCATAAGCCCAACCTTGGAGAGATTCGTTCGAGATACTCCTTGCCAAAGTCCAATGTCTAAAACCAGGGAACCCAATGCCAGAGCGAAAAAAGCCGATGTCATCAGGAACCCATAAGGGCCAGCCACATATCCGCTCAGATGTTGCTTTACCGGATCATAGTCGGGACGCAGGAAATGCAGCGTTACAACAGCAACTACAAAATACGCAATGCCTACGATGGCAATGGTCGCAAGCCTCGTGACCTGCCTCGGCTCTGTCGTGCCTGCGATTGGATTCGAGGAAGTCATCCGGGCACACTCGTTTCGTGTCGTGTGTTTGTCCGACAACCATTCGCCGGGAATGTGGATTGCCGGGACTGGGATGAGCGAGGGCTAACTATCTAATGGAGTGACGGGGGCAAGAAAGCTCATGGCACCCCGCCACCCTTCTACTGCCGCGCTTCTGAATGATGGCTCACGTGAAGGGCCAGCTAGACATCCTGGCCCTTCAGCTTGCGGATGCCAACCCATGCCAGTGGCACGCCAAAGGCGGCCATCAGCAGCTTGATGGTGTCGCCGATGATGAAGTCGTACAGCCCCCATGGCAACACCTTGTCGGCGGGCACGTAGAAGGCCAGCCAGGGAAGCGCAACGGCATATATGGCGACCTCCCCCAGCAGCATAGCCGCTATCAGTTTGAACGGATTCTTGCCCCATCCCCGCTCGCAGAGGTAACCCACAATGGCAGCCGCAGCGACGAATCCAAAGAAATAGCCCCGGCTCGACCCAGGGATGGCACCAGCAGGGGCAAACACCGGCAGGCCCAGCACCCCTGCAACCAGGTAGACCACCATACTGGCGCCACCACGCTTGCTCCCCAGGGTAGCCCCTGCTAGCAGCACAGCGAAGGTCTGCCCCGTGATGGGCACCGCGGGGTTGAGGTAGACTGCTACCTGGGCCGATAGGCCCGTCAGCGCCGCAAACCCAACGATAAGCGCCGTATCTATCGCGACATTGACCCAGGTAGTGCTCCTGGGGATCAGCGCTCCGGCGATGGTGGTGGCTCGTGACGGAGTTCTTTGCATACCTGTCCTCCCGTGTGGCTACTACGTTGGAACAATAGGAGAGTATACTGCGTTGGTTCATTCCTGTAAACCGTGGCATCCCATTCAACGGCGGAGACAGATATGCAATCCAGTCGCCGTAGCTCGCTTTCCAGAGTGGGGGAGGTGCTATTCGTCGCCACCCGTCTGGGCCTCACCTCCTTCGGGGGGCCGGTTGCCCACCTGGGCTACTTCCGCGAAGAGTACGTAACTCGCCGCAAGTGGCTTGACGAGGCTACCTACGCCGATCTGGTCGCTCTATGCCAGTTCCTGCCTGGGCCTGCCAGCAGCCAGGTAGGCATAGCGGTTGGGATCACCAGGGCAGGCCTGCTGGGCGGCCTCGCAGCATGGTTGGGTTTCACCCTCCCATCAGCATTGGCCATGGTCCTATTCGCGTATGGGGCGGACGCGCTAGGCGATTCGGTGGGCGCTGGCTGGCTCCACGGCCTGAAGGTGGTCGCCGTGGCGGTGGTGGCCTTGGCGGTATGGGGCATGGCCAGGAGTCTCTGTCCCGACCGGCCCCGCATCACCCTGGCGGTCCTGGCGGCCATAGCCATGCTTTTCTGGCATAGCGCCATAGCCCAGGTCGGCGTGATTGCCCTGGGCGGCTTGCTGGGCTGGATGCTGCTGCGCGGAGGCGAATCCGCCTCGGCTCTGGCGCGCCGTTTCCCAGTGGGCCGCGGCCTGGCCGTGGCCTGCCTGGTGCTATTCGCTGCTCTTCTGGTGGGACTTCCGCTGCTCCGCCAGGTTTCCGGTGTCCAGTCCCTGGAGGTGCTGGACAGCTTTTACCGCGCTGGCTCGCTGGTCTTCGGCGGCGGGCATGTGGTGCTGCCTCTGCTCCAGGCCGAGGTGGTCCCTCCAGGATGGGTCACTACCGACCAGTTCTTGGCCGGCTATGGGGCGGCCCAGGCGGTTCCTGGGCCGCTGTTCACATTCAGTGCCTATCTAGGCGCTACGATGAGTGTGTTGCCCGACCCATGGTTGGGCGGCATCGTCACCCTGGGGGCTATCTTCTTGCCATCTTTCCTGTTGGTGGTGGGCGCGCTCCCGTTCTGGGACAGCCTGCGGGCAATGGCCAACTTCAGGAAGGCATTGATGGGCATCAATGCAGCGGTGGTTGGCCTGCTCCTGGCGGCCCTCTACGACCCTGTCTGGACCAGCGCCATTCACACGCCCAAGGACTTTGCGTTAGGGCTCGCCGCCTTCGTGCTACTGGCCTTCTGGAAGGTGCCGCCCTGGCTGGTGGTCGCGCTGGCCGCTCTGGGAGGCGCTGGCTTGGCGCTGCTGTGAGACGGACATCCGACAACATGGAGGATGTTGACATACGCACTGCTAACCCCCGTTGACCTTCCGTGCTGCTCGTACTAGACTCACAGAAACCCTGACTAATCACCTTATTACAACCCCAGGAGGTCTCCGTGGACTACCAGGTCGTCGAGAAACCCAGCGTCT
The DNA here is from genome assembly GCA_965248595.1 of Dehalococcoidia bacterium. Classification (GTDB taxonomy): domain Bacteria; phylum Chloroflexota; class Dehalococcoidia; order Lucifugimonadales; family SHYF01; genus SHYF01. The sequence goes on along the minus strand of CBDFJM010000006.1, from coordinate 589,580 downwards.
CTCAGATGAAGGTCAAGCCCAACCTCACCGACTACGACGAGTTTCGTAAGACATTCACCTGGGAATCCATCTACCAGGAGCTGGACTGGCTCCCCGGCGGATACCTCAACAAGGCCCACGAGTGTATCGACCGGCACGCCAACGGCCCCAACGCCACCAAGGTCGCCATGCTGTGGGAGGGCAAGAACGGTGAGGAGGAGACCTACACCTTCGCCGACATGAAACGCGAGACCAGCAAGTTCGCCAGCGTCCTGCGCGGCCTGGGCGTCAACCGGGGCGACCGCGTCTTCCTGTTCATGGAGCGCGTCCCCGAACTCTACATCGCCGTCTTCGGCATCCTCAAGGCCGGTGCTGTGGCCGGGCCCCTCTTCTCCGCCTTCGGCCCCGAGCCCGTCAAGGACCGCCTTCTCGACAGCGGCTCCAAGGTCCTGGTCACCACCCCGGAACTGCGGCGCCGCATCGCCAGCATCCTGCCCGACCTTCCCGACCTGGAGCACATCATCATTGTTAACAAGCTGGACCGCGACACAACGCCCCCGGTAGAGGACGACCTCCGCTACGAAGACCTCATGGCCGACGCCTCGCCAGACTTCGAGACCGATCCCACCTCCATGTACGACTACTCCATCATGCACTACACCTCCGGCACCACCGGCAAGCCCAAGGGCGCTGTGCACCGCCACATGGCTATTGCCCAGCAGTACGCTACCGGCAAGTGGGTCCTGGACCTGCATCCCAACGACATCTACTGGTGCACCGCCGACCCTGGCTGGGTCACCGGCACCTCCTACGGCATGCTGGCCCCCTGGAGCAACGGCGTCACCCAGCTCATCTACGAGGGTGGCATCAGCGCCTCCAGGTGGTACGGGCTGATCCAGAAGTACAAGGTCACCGTCTGGTACACCGCACCCACCGCGGTCCGCATGCTGATGAGGGCCGGCACCGAGGCCGTCAAGCGGCACGACCTGTCCAGCCTGCGCTACATCAACAGCGTCGGCGAGCCTCTGAACCCGGAGGCCATCGTCTGGGGCCTGGATGCCTTCGGCCAGGGCATCCACGACAACTGGTGGCAGACGGAGACAGGCGCCATCCTCATCGCCAACTACCCCTTCCAGCAGATACGCCTGGGCTCCATGGGCCGGCCCATCCCCGGCATCGACGCCGCCATACTGGACGACGACTATAACCAGGTCCCGCCCGGCACCGATGGCAACCTGGCCATCAAGCCCGGCTGGCCCTCCATGTTCCACACCTACTGGCATAACGAAGAGATGTACAACTCCAAGTTCAAGAAGGGATGGTACATCACCGGCGACCAGGCCCGCATGGACGCCGATGGCTTCTTCTGGTTCGTTGGCCGCACCGACGACGTCATCAACACCGCAGGGCATCTAGTCGGCCCCTTCGAGGTGGAGAGCGTCCTCATCGAGCATCCCGCCGTGGCCGAGGCCGGTGTCATCGGCAAGCCCGACCCCATCGCCATGGAGGTGGTCAAGGCCTTCGTCTCCCTCAACGAGGGCTACGAGCCCACCGAGCAGCTACGCCGCGAGATCATGGGATTCGCCCGGGAGAAGATGGCCGCCGCCGTGGCACCTCGTGAGATCGACTTCATCGACTCGCTGCCAAAGACCCGCAGCGGCAAGATCATGCGCCGCCTCCTCAAGGCCCGCGAGCTTGGCCTCCCGGAAGGCGACACGTCAACATTGGAGGAGGAGTAGGGGTAGAATAGAGATAGGAGCAAGCGAGATGAAAGTACTAGAAACCACAAAGACGCAATACAAAGTCAGCGACTTTGTTTCCTGGCAGAGAGCGAAGACCCTTGTCCTTTGTTCGCGTTCGTTTATGACTGGTTGTATGGTATCGGTTCCACACTGGAACCAATGCGGCATAAATCATTGAAACCAGAAATCGTCGCGAATATCAAACTAGCGGGCGAGCGGATTCGAAACGGGACGGCACCGCAGAAAGTACTGGAATCGGTAGCTAGACGCACAACCCACCCTGAATCGCGCAACACGATAATCAACTATCTGCGTGGCGCTTAACGTGGGCAGGCCTGCCATCGGTCTTGCGCAGGAATTCGCCTCCCATACTCGTTACCTGCTCACGACTGCGTCCAAAATGGAACATCTGCTCACATTGGGAGTAGTGGTTCGCCGCGACGTCGAACAGGTATACCTGGGGTTGTACCTTGATGCCTATACATCTCTTGAGCAGATGATCGAGAATCTTTTTATAGGGCTGCTTATCCAAAACATTTACTGCCAGACAACTGTTGTTCCTCGGATTTCGCCCAGGTCAAGTGGTGTGGCCCGGGACATAGTAAACGGCGAAAGAGATTATGTAGATTGGCTACCTTATAATCACACTATGGATAGGGATAAAGCGTTCTTTCGGAACGGTATGCCGTTTACGTCGCTCGATGGGTCACGTCCCATAGAGTGGTGTAAGAGTACGTCATCCTGTTGATATCGTCTAGGCCGCTGCCTCTGCGAGTTCGGCTCTGGGTAGAGCTTCGTTGGAGGTGGTTACCTCCTGTGTCATGTATCGACGGCCGACGGCCCACTCGTCGTGCTGCTCAGCTAGGACGGCGCCGACCAGGCGACGGACAGCTGGGCGGTTAGGGAAGATGCCCACCACATCGGTGCGGCGCCGTATCTCCTTGTTGAGACGCTCCAGGGGGTTGTTGGACCAGATCTTCTTCCAGTGGGCGAGTGGGAAGCTGGAGAAGGCCAGGACGTCGGGTCCAGCCTCGTCCAGTCGAGAGGCGACCTGTGGGAACGGGTCCTGGAGCTGAGCAATCACCCGCTCGAGTTGGGCATGCACCTCCTGAGGGGACGGCTGCTGGTAGATGGTGCGTACCATGGTGGCCACCCAGGGCTGAGCGCTCCTGGGGACCCGAGTGAGCAGGTTGGTCATGAAGTGGGTGCGGCACCGCTGCCAACTGGCCCCACCGAAGACAGTTGCGATGGCATCCCTGAGTCCCTGATGAGCGTCCGATACCACCAGTTCCACCCCGCCGAGGCCCCTGGCGACCAGTGAGCGCAGGAAGGCTAACCAGAAGGCGCCGTCTTCACTGGTACCCACGTCCATCCCAACGATCTCACGCTTGCCCTCGCTATTGACCGCCGTCGCCACCACCACGCTGACGTTGACTATCCTACCGGCCTCTCTGACCTTCTGGGTTAGTGCGTCCAGCCACAGGTAGGGATATGATCCGCCGTCCAGAGGCCGACCCAGGAAGCTCTCCACCACCCCGTCCAGCTCCTGGCAGATACGCGACACTTGGCTCTTTGAGATACCCTCGCACCAAAGAGCCTTGACCAGATCATCCACTCGCCTCGTCGATACACCCTCCGCATACGCCTGCTGGATCACCGCCAGCAGAGCTCGCTCGCTGCGACGCCGTGGCTCCAGCAGGCTCGGAAAGTAGCTCCCCTCCCTCAGCTTGGGTATCTGCAACTCCATGGTCCCTACGCGAGTGTCCCATGCTCGAGACCGGTACCCGTTGCGCTGGGTCACCCGCTCAGGGTTGCGTTCTCCATACCCAGCGCCGGTCCTCGATGACACATCAGCCTCCATGATCTCCTCGACCAGCACTCTCAGTGCCTCTCGTAGAAAGTCCACGTCACCGTCGACTCCCCTCTTGCGCATTAGCTCAAGCAGGTCCATCCTTTCCTTGACCACCGTTGTCCTCCTTTCTCAGGCTCGTCTTTGCCCGCTAAGGATGACGTGGTGGTCTCTCTTCATCCAGACCCTCTACTCTTGTTACACCACTTCCTGGGACTCTACTGCTCGATGCACCCGCCAAAGAACAGCTACACGTATTCGGAGTCATTCGTAATTCAATTGCTCATAAAAGTAACAAAGCCAGGGTCACGTTTGAGCGCTCTTTGTTAACTGGCACACCATTGATGCCGCGAGAGAAGACACCAGCTGGACACTTGCGTAGCCAGTATCGTACCGCTCCAGTAGAGACGCGTTTTCAATATCTTATTGCAGAAATGACTATCATTGCTATGAGATTATGTACCTAAGTGTTTCTTACCCCCTGCCATCTCCCCCTTCCCCATACCACAGCGCACCGCCTAAACTGGCAGCATGTCCAGGTCACATCGAGCGTCTATCTGAATCCCCGGCACATTTTACGAATCCCGGATTTGTTTCTTCTAAAAATATTTCCGCCCAGATATGCCCCAGCTACAAAGCCTTGACATAACGTCAGTAACAAATCGTGGGCCTGCCAGCATGTCCCTAAGCCAGTCTGCCTGTCGAGGCTCAGGAAGGCGTGAGGGGAGGCACCCCCACCCACTCCGGCTGGGGCGCTCTGCCCATAAGCTCCGCCACCGCCTGTCTGGGGTCCAGCCCCTCGAAGAGAATGCGGTACGCCGCCTGCGTGATGGGCATCTCTACACCCAGCTTTTGGGCCAGCTTCACCGCCGCGGCGGTGGTGTCCACCCCTTCCGCCACGTTCTCCATCGAAGCCAGGATCTCCTTGATGGGACGGCCTTTGGCCAGTTGCTCCCCCACGTGGCGGTTGCGGCTCAACGGGCTGGCGGCGGTGGTGATGAGGTCTCCCATGCCAGCCAGTCCAGCGAAGGTGAGGGGACTAGCGCCGGCGCTTATCCCGAGGCGCGTAATCTCCGCCAGGCCACGGGTTATGAAGGCGGCCTTGCTGTTGTTGCCATATCCTAGGCCGTCTCCGATGCCTGCTCCCAAAGCTATAATATTCTTCAGCGCGCCCGCCAGCTCCACGCCAACAACATCTGTGCTGGTGTACACCCGTAACAAAGGCGTCATCATAGCTTCCTGGACTGCCAGAGCTACCTGGGTGTCCGCGGAGGCCACCACGGTCGAGGCGGGCTGCCCGCGGGCTATCTCGGTGGACAGGTTAGGCCCAGAAAGGACGCAGATGCGGGGTTTAAGAGGTTCGGGAAGCTCCTCCTCCAGTACCTGGCTGATGCGCAGGCCGGTATCCATCTCCAGCCCTTTGGTGGCGCTGACCACCAGCGCATCATGGGGTAGGGCATCCCTTATCCTGCGCACGTTGGCCCGCGCGCTCTTGGATGGAACGGCCAGGATCACCAGCTGGGTGTGGCCAAAGGCATCGTCCTCAGAGGCGCTAACTTGCAGCGAAGGAGGGAATGAGAATCCGGCGAGAAGCCGCTTGTTCTCCCGGTCGTGCTGTAGCAGCTCCGCCTCCGCCGGCGTTCGGACCCATAGCGTGACGCGATGTCCCTGGCGTGCGCTGATAATTGCCAGTGTGGTACCCCAACTGGTACTACCCACCACTCCCACGGCCAGCGCAGATACCATCACGTATCCCTCTTTGGAGGCTCTTGGCCTGGCGGTTTCTCTCCTCCCCAGAGCTGTCTCTCAGTACCATGCAGGAGCCGCTGAATGTTTCCGATATGCCGCCAGAGGATGAGAGGACAGCCTGCGCTGGTGTAGATGAGGTACGCCGGGTCCGCTTGGCCGGTTGCCACCATTATTGGAATGGTGACCAGGGCGGCGGACGCTGCCAGCACAGAGCCTAGAGAGACGTACCTGCTCACCGCGATGGCTGATACAAATACCCCCAAAGCAATAGCAGCCGCCACAGGTGACATCACCGCCAGGCTTCCCACCCCTGTAGTCACGCCACGACCACCTTGGAACCGGCTAAACACGGGCCAGTTGTGCCCCAGGATGACCAGGAAACCAGCCAGCGCTTCCGCGATGGGATCACCGATTATCAGCCGGGCCAGGAGCACGCCAATGACCCCCTTTGATATGTCTAAGACAAGCACAGGGACAGCCAATCGAGGGCCTAACGTGCGCAGGACGTTGCTCATTCCCGTAGCGCCGCTGCCGTGTTCCCGCACGTCAACGCCGCGGGTCATCTTCCCCACGATAAGCCCCCAAGAGATGCTCCCCAGGAGGTATGACCCTGGTAGGACTAGCGCGTACTCTATCACTGGTCTTCGCTGCCCCTGCTCATCAGCCTCTGCCATCCTTAAACACCAGTTTCAGATGGCTCCATCGGAACTCCAGGGACTCCCGCAGCCTGTTCTCCAAGTAACGGTGGTAGGAGAAGTGGACCAGGCTGGCGTCGTTGACATAAAAGACGATAGTTGGTGGCCTCACCCCTTCTTGAGCCACGCGTTTCAGGCGCAACACCCTTCCTTTCCTGGAAGACGGTTGATGCTCTGCCATGGCGTCCAGCACGGCGGAAGAGAGCTTCTGGTGGGTGACCTCTTTGCTGCAGTCCCGGTAGACCATCAGGGCGGCGTCCAGGGTGTCGGTCACACCGGTGTTGTTCAGTGCGGAGGTGAACCGGACGGGGGCGTAGGGCAGGAACTTGAAACGCTGGCGGATCTCTTCCCGGCAACCGGCCTCGTCCAGCGCAAGCTGCGGAGCCATGTCCCACTTGTTCACCACAATGACCACCCCTTTGAAGGAGTCTATCACATGGCCGGCAATGTGGGTGTCCTGGGCTGCAACCATGTCCGTGGCGTCCAGTACCACTAACACCACGTCGGCGCGGTCAACGGCTTGAAGGGTGCGCAGGACGCTGTACGTCTCGATACCTTGCTCAACCCGTCCGGGACGGCGAATCCCCGCTGTATCTATCAGCAGCAGCTTCTGGCCCTTGTAGAGTGTGGGGGTGTCTATGGCGTCCCGGGTGGTGCCGGGCGTTTCGCTGACAATGACGCGCTCTCCTCCCAGTATGGAGTTGAGGAGCGCTGACTTGCCCACATTGGTCCGGCCAACGATGGCAAGGGAGAGAGTATCCGCCGCATCGCTTTCAGGCTCCGCCGCCGGTGGGATAGTGGCCATCACCGCGTCCATGAGGTCGTAAATGCCCCGGTTGTGGTGGGCGCTTATGGCTAGGGGGTCTCCCAGGCCGAGACTGTAGAACTCCATTGCTTCCTGTTCAGTGATGGCATTGTCGGCCTTGTTCACGGCCAGCACTACAGGCTTCTCGGCACGCCGCAGTTGCTCACTGATGTCCCTGTCCACTGGCGTGGGGCCGTCGTGTACATCAGTGACAAAGATGATAGCGTCTGCCGCCTCCAAGGCCGACCTTGCTTGGGCCACCACCTGCTGGTACAGGGGAGATGTGGGTGCAGCCTCTAGGCCTCCAGTGTCCACAACTATGAACGGATGTCCTTCCCATTCGGCGTCCAGGGCAATGCGGTCCCTGGTGGTGCCGGGGATGTCGGTGACAACCGCAGCCCGCCGGCCCACTAGCCGGTTGAACAGAGTGGACTTCCCCACGTTGGGGCGTCCTACAATTACGATAGAAGGTTTGCTCATGGCGTAGCTAACAATTCAATAGCACGCTCCAGCTATCCTTTCTCGCCGCCCAGAAGAAACTCCAGGACTGCCTTCTGGGCATGGAGGCGGTTCTCGGCCTGATCAAAGACCACCGACTGAGGATGCTCCAACATACCATCAGCGACCTCTTCGCCGTGGTGTGCCGGCAGAGGGTGCATGAAGACAGCTTTGGGGTGGGCCAGGGCCATCAGTTCTGGCGTGACCTGGTATCCCTGAAAGTCGTGGCGCCGCTGGTCCTCTTGCGTCTCATGCCCCATGCTCACCCAGACATCTGTATATACCACCTCCGCCTGGCTCACCGTCTGTTTCGGGTCGTGCAGCTGTCTTATAGAAGCGCCGGAAGTTCTGGCTAAGTCCTGGGCCTGCTTGGTGACGTGCTCAGGAAGCTCGTAGCCGGCTGGGGAAGCGATGGTAAAGCTGACGCCCACCGAGGCGGCCCCCAGGGCCAGGCTGGCGGCCACATTGTTGCCATCGCCAATGAAGGCAATGGTCAGCCCCTTCAGGTGGCCATCGGGGCGCTGCTCCTTGATGGTCAACAAGTCTCCCAGGGCCTGGCAGGGGTGTTCCGTGTCAGAGAGGGCGTTGACCACGGGTATAGTAGCATAGGATGCCAGGGCCACCGATGTCTGGTTGGAGTAGGTCCGGGCTACAATGGCGTCCACATACCGCGATAACACGCGCCCCACGTCGTTTACGCCTTCCCGGCTTCCCAACCCCACCTCGTCGCGGCCCAGATAGATGGCGTGGCCTCCCAAAGTGTGCACCGCTACGTCAAAGCTGACGCGGGTCCTCAGCGATGGCTTCTCAAACAGCATAGCCACGCTTTTCCCCGCCAGGCATTGGCTTTGGGCGCCCCTCTTCATCTCCAGGGCGCGACTCAAGATACCTTGGATCTCTTCGGGCGAAAGGTCGGCAATGGAGAGCAGGTCTCGTTTCTTCATGGTCGTTCTCTGGCTGGGCATAGTATAGCATGGTGCTTTCCCTGTAGAATCTGGTACGCGGAGGCACGATCTGTCACACGAGGTATTCTCCTCTATTGATACCAAGTTGAGCCGTGCATGGTCTGGTTGCTTCTAGGCGGTAGTGGCTTGTCCTGCACAAAAGCCCCGGGGTTAGGTTTAGATAACCTCAAACCATAGCTGGGAGACTGGACACCCCATCACAAGCATCAATGACAGTGTGCTTTCTTTTGTTGACGCTCTTTGTGAAAGTTACTACAATCACGATATGCTGTAGGCGGATTTGGGTGCAACATTGTTTCCTTGCATACGTAACTACCAGTAGCGAGATAACCCGGCCATGTGCCTGCCCAACATCTAGATATTCAACCGGAGGCTGAATCCCCATGACAGCGGAACGCTCTCTTCGTACCGAGGTTACACCGGAGGTGCCGGAGGTGGTGGTCATGCGACTTCCCCACTATCTGCGGGCCCTGGTGCAGCTTAGCCAGCAGGGCGTGGAGGTGGTGAGCTCACACGAACTGGGACGCCAGGTGCAGGTGACGCCCGCGCAGATACGCAAGGACCTCAGCTATTTTGGGAAGTTCGGCAAGCAGGGTAGGGGCTATTCAGTGAGCTACCTCTTGCAGGAGCTCCGTCGTATCATGGGTCTGGATAGGGAGTGGCACGTTGCGCTGGTGGGGGTTGGCCGCCTGGGTAGGGCACTTCTGGGCTACCCTGGTTTCGCTCCAGAGGGCTTCAAGCTGGTGGCCGCCTTCGATGCCGATCCCCAGATGGTGGGCCAGTCCGTGGGCGAAATCCTCGTCCAGCCGATACGCCGCCTTCAAGAGGTCCTGACAGCGGCAGATATCCACATTGCTATTGTGGCTGTGCCTGCCTCGCAAACCCAGAGGGTTGTAGACCAGCTAGTGGGCTGTAATGTCCAGGCCATTCTGAACTATTCCCCGGTAGGTACACAGGTGCCAGCCCATGTCAAGGTCCGCAACATTGACCCGGTCCTGGCCCTTCAGTCCATGACCTTCTACCTGCACACGCAGGGGGACAAGCCGGATTCATAGGGCACCCATCGCTGCCAGACGCAACGTCCTTTGCGGGGGCCTGGCAAGATCAGCCAATGATAGGGGGTTGCCGGCGCCGGCGTACCACCTTCAGGCGGGTCTGAGCGCGGCGCATCGAGGCCAGGGCTCGCTCCAGGTCAATGTCGGCGGCGCGGTGCTCCACCTGCTCCTGGGCACGCTGCACAGCCTCCAGAGCGCGGGCCTCGTCAATCTCGTCGGCGCGCTCTGCCGTATCGGCCAGTACCACTACCTGGTTGGCCATCACCTCCAGAAACCCGCTGCTGATGGCCATGTAGTTGTCCGGCTGGCCTTCTTTCATGATCCGCAGCTCCCCCGCCTGGAGAGTGGTCAGGAGAGGTGCGTGGTGGGGCAGGATACCCAACTCTCCCTCGACACCGGGCGCCACAACACCGTTCACCTGGTCCGAGTAGACCAGCCGCTCCGCAGTCACGATTTCCAGCTGCATTGTGGGCATTAGGTTTCCTAGGTGGTCTCTGCCCGCAGTTTCTGGCCCGCCTCCACAGCCTCGTCAATGGTGCCTACCATGTAGAATGCCTGCTCAGGCAGGTCGTCGTGCTTGCCTTCAAGGATCTCTTTGAAGCCGCGCACCGTCTCCTTGATTGCCACGTAGCGTCCCTCGCGGCCAGTGAATGCCTCGGCCACGTAGAACGGCTGTGAGAAGAAGCGCTGTATCTTGCGGGCTCGCGACACCGTTAGCTTATCCTCCTCGGAAAGGTCCTCCATTCCAAGGATGGCGATGACGTCCTGGAGGTCCTTGTACCGCTGGAGCACCTGCTGGCAGCCACGGGCGACCTGGTAGTGTTCCTCTCCCACAATGGTAGGGTTCAAGATGCGGGAGTTGGATGTCAGCGGGTCCACGGCGGGATACAGGCCCTGCTCCGCGATTGCCCTCTCCAGGGCTATGACGGCGTCCAGATGTCCGAAGGTTGTGGCGACGCCTGGGTCCGTGTAGTCGTCGGCAGGAACGTAGATGGCCTGGACGGAGGTGATTGAGCCTTTCTTGGTGGATGTGATGCGCTCCTCCAGTTCGCCCATCTCCGTGGCCAGGGTGGGCTGGTACCCTACCGCGGAAGGCATGCGCCCCAGAAGAGCCGATACCTCCATGCCTGCCAGGATATACCTGTAGATGTTGTCTATGAACAAGAGCACGTTCTGGCCTTCAACGTCCCTAAAATACTCCGCCATTGTGAGCCCAGTCAGGCCAATGCGCAGGCGGACGCCGGGAGGCTCGTTCATCTGGCCGAACACCATGACTGTGTTCTTTATGACGCCAGACTCCTGCATCTCGTGCCACAGGTCGTTGCCCTCGCGCGAGCGTTCACCCACGCCGGCGAAGACGGAGAAACCTTTGTGCACCACGGCGATGTTCCTGATGAGCTCCAATATCACGACCGTCTTGCCCACGCCAGCGCCGCCATAGGCACCAATCTTTCCGCCGCGGGTGAATGGGGCCACCAGGTCAATTACCTTGACGCCGGTTTCCAGCATCTCCGTGCTGGTCTCCTGCTCATCGAATGGAGGAGGGTCCTGGTGGATGGGCCACTGCTGCTCGGCGCCCACCTCGCCCAGGTTATCCAGAGCCTCTCCTACCACATTGAACAACCGCCCCAGAGTGGGCCTGCCCACAGGAACAGAGATGGCCTTTCCCGTGTCCATCACCTGTATCCCACGTGCCAGGCCATCGGTGGGGCCCATGGCCAGACACCGCACCCAGTTGTTCCCCACGTGCTGCTCCACCTCCAGAACCAGTCGTTGCCCGTGCAGGTCCAACTCCACGGCGTTATACAGGTCAGGCAGCGTATCTGGGGGGAACTCCACGTCCACCACCGTACCCATCACCTGTACTACTGTGCCCTTGGTTCCTTGTGCCATATTTGTTTCACCTTCTCAAGAGAGCTAAGGTATGCTATCCCTCCAACGCCGCCGCTCCGCCTACGATGTCCAGCAACTCCCTGGTGATGCTCTCCTGGCGGGCCTTGTTTAACATAAGGGTCAGGCTGTCAATCATTTCCAGGGCGTTGTCCGTGGCGGCGCGCATGGCTACCATACGCGCAGAGTGTTCACTGGCTATGCTCTCCAGCAGGGCGTGATACAGCTGCATCTCCACAAACCGGGGCAAGAGAGCGCCCAGCACCTCCAGGCTGTGCGGTTCGTAGATATAGCCTACGGCCTGCCCTGGCGGCAGGGAAGCAGGCTCCACCGGAAGCAGCTTTAGTGTCACCGGGCGTTGGATGGCGGTGGTGACGAACTCCGCGTAGGTAACAAACACCTCGTCTACGTAGCCGCTGGTGTAGTCTTCTATGGCCAGGCGTGCTATAGGCAGAATATCCGCTACGCCGGGCCGGTCGCCCAAGTTTATGAACACGGCTCGCACCTCACGGCCAAGCCTAGCCATGAAATCCCTTCCCTTGCGGCCAACGGTAAGCAGGCTGACTGGCACGTTATGCTCCAGTATGAACCGCCCCGTGGCGCGGTTCAGGTTGGAGTTGAGACCCCCGCACAGGCCGCGGTCCGGGGTAATGTGGATTATCTCTATGCGCTTGACCTCGCGGTGTTGCAGCAGGGGATGGACCTCTTCCGCCTCCGCTGGCTGCGCCGCCAGGTCTGCCAGAACGTCTCGCATCTTCTCGGAATAGGGCCTGCCTGCCAGGGTCAACTGCTGGGCGCGCCGCATCTTGGATGCGGCGATCATCTGCATCGCCTTGGTAATCTTGGCGGAGTTCTGCACGCTACGGATGCGGCGTCTTATGATTCGTATGTTGGCCATTTGGCGTTCAGCTCCTGCGTTGGAGCGCCCCCGTAGACCACCGACTTAAGTCGGTGTCCTATATGGGTTCCTACTCCTCTTCTTCCTCGTCTTCCTCACCAGTGTCTTCGTATATCCAGGCGACAAAGGCCGAGTTGATGAGGGTAGGAGATGCTGCTTCCTCTTGCTGCACCACCAGGCAGCCATCGGCTCCGTTCACTAGTATTCCTGAAACCTCTTGGAGGTAGCCCTCGCTCGCCAAGCTGGTGACCACTATGACCTGCTTCCCCTTTAGGTGTTTGATTGCTTCATCTACCAAGGACACTGGCGTTCTCCTTTTCACTCTCTCTTGCCCCGCTCATCCTGAGCCTGTCGAAGGAAGTGAGCGCGGCTATTCCTACGGCTTACTCCAACCTTACGGTCTGTTTGAAGCCCGTGATGGCTTCCACCAGGGCCTTCTCGGCTTCATCATCAAGCTCATAAGTCGTGGCAATCTTCTCCAGGATCGGTGGGTGATTGGTCTCCATGTACCGGTGGAAGGCGGCCTCCCAGTCGGATACCTTGTTGATGGGAACATCGTCCATGTGGCCGTTGATGACGGCGTACATGATGGCGACCTGTTTCTCCAGAGAAAGGGGGTCGTACTGCGGTTGCTTGAGCACCTCGCTGATGCGCTGGCCGCGCTCCAACTGGGACCGGGTGGCCACGTCCAGGTCGGCGGTGCCAAACTGGGCAAAGGTAACCAGCTCCCGGTACTGGGCCAGGTCCAGGCGCAGCCGACCCGCCACCCGGCGCATGGCCCGGCGCTGCGCTGCGCCGCCCACTCGCGACACCGAAAGGCCAACGTTCACGGCGGGCCTGGTGCCGGCGTTGAACAGGTCTGTTTCCAGGTATATTTGGCCGTCGGTGATGGAGATTACATTGGTGGGAATGTACGCTGAAACGTCTCCGGCCTGTGTCTCGATAATGGGCAGTGCCGTCAGGGAGCCGCCTCCGTGGGCGTCGTCCATGCGGGCAGCCCGCTCCAGGAGCCGGCTGTGCAGGTAGAAAACGTCGCCTGGATAGGCCTCTCGGCCAGGTGGCCGGCGCAGCAGCAAGGAGAGCTGCCGATAGGCCCACGCGTGCTTAGACAGGTCATCGTAGATTATCAGGGCGTCCTTTCCCTGCTCCAAGAACTCCTCGCCCATAGCGCAGCCGGTGTATGGTGACATGTATTGCAGGGCTACGGGGTCCGAGGAGTTGGCGGCCACGACAATGGTGTGCTCCATGGCCCCGTTCTGTTCCAGGGTAGCCACAGTCTGGGCCACTTTCCCCACCCGCTGTCCAATGGCCACGTAGATACAGGTGAGGCTTCCGCCACGCTGATTGATTATGGCGTCCAGGGCGATGGCGCTCTTGCCTGTGGACCGGTCGCCGATGATCAGTTCGCGCTGTCCGCGACCGATGGGTATCATACTGTCTATGGCTTTGATGCCTGTTTGCACCGGCACGCTGACTGACTGGCGAGTGATTACGTTGGGAGCCACGCGCTCCACGGGGCGGGTCTTTTCCGTGCGGATGGGGCCTTTGCCGTCCACTGGCCTGCCCAGGGCATCCACCACTCTTCCAATCAGAGCTTCGCCCACCGGTACTTCTGCGATGCGCCCTGTGGCGCGGACCTCGTCTCCCTCTTTGATCTTGGAGTCGTCTCCCAGCAGCACCGCGCCAACGCTGTCTTCCTCCAGGTTCATCGCCATGCCGGTTATGTCGTTGGGGAACTGGAGGAGTTCCGTGAACTGGACGCCGCCAAGGCCGTGGATTCTGGCAATGCCATCTCCCACCTCTGTTACAGTCCCCACATCCACCATGCTGATGCCGCCGCCAAACTCCTCGATCTGGCGTTTGATCACTGCGGCGATGTCCTGTCCCCGTGATGTCATAGTTTTACCTCTGGTTCTTGGTCATCCTGACCTGTCTGGATGACGGCTTGATTCACACTATCCTCTCATCTCGGCCAGACTCTTGCGCAAGGCCATCAGTCTTCCTCGCGCGCTTCCGTCAATCATCCTGTCGCCCACTCGGGCCACCAGTCCTCCCAGGATTTCCGAGTCCATGCGGCTGGTGAGAATCACATCTTTGCCCAGCAACTGGCGGAGCTGCTGCGTTAGTTTCTCCTCCTGCTCACGCTCCAGCGGAACGGCTGTCGCCACCTCAGCTCTCTCACGGTTAAGGTGCGCGTCCATCAGCCGCTCGTACTCGGCCACTATGCGCGTAAGAAGTCCCAGGGAGCGGCGCGACGTGAGTAGGGCCATGAGATTAAGCGCCAGCGGGTTCGCGCCCGGTAGGGCTGTTCGCAGGCTCTCCGCCTTGCGTTCAATAGTGACCTTGGGTAGCTCCAGGAACGCTCGCAGGGTAGGGTCCTGGAGGGCTTGCTGGGCCTCTTGCAGGTCCTTTTCCCAACTCTCCAGTTGGCCTGAGTCCCGCGCAATCTCAAAAGCGGCTCGGGCGTACCTGTTCGCCGTGGGGGCCCTAGGCATTGTCTAAGCGTCCCTCCTGAACTGATCGCTCTCTTCCAGCACCTGGTCAATCAACTCTTTGTGTGCGTCCCTGTCCAGGGAGCGCCGGATCACCCGTTCCGCCGCCGTAATAGCCAGGTCTGCGAACTGGCTCCGTACCTCTTCAACGGCGTTGTCCCGTTCCCGCTGAATGTCAGCACGGGCGCGTTCCACAAAGTCGGTAGCCTGCTGGCGTGCCCGCTCACGCTCCTCTTCGCGGTACTGCTCGGCGGCCTGCCTAGCCTGCTCTATGAGAGCTTGGCCCTCCCGGCGGGCTTCCTGAAGCTGGCCCTCCATAGCTTCTTGGCGCTCCGCTGACTCCTTCTGGATGCGCTCCGCCTGCTCCAGGCTCTCGCGGATGCGCTGAGAGCGCTGGTCCAGCATGCGCAGAATAGGTTTGTATCCCACTGCGTATAGGATGCCCAGCAGGAGCGTGAAGTTTACCAGGTACACTACCAGGCTGGGCCAGTGAAAGCCTAACTCATCCATACGACCTCTCTAATCTAAAGAAAGGGTCCTATCCCTGGGTCGTCAAGGGGCCTTTATACCACCAGGGCCAAGATGACGGCTACAATCAGAGCGTAGATGCCCAGAGCCTCGGCGAAGGCGATGGCAAGGATCATGTTGGTCAGGATCGGGCCTCGCGCCTCTGGGTTTCTGCCGATGGCGTTTAGCGCTCCCGCGCCCAGAATGCCGATGCCGATTCCAGGTCCCAACATACCCAGCCCTGCGGCAAGGCCGGCTCCCAATAGCTTGGCGGCTTCTGCATCCATCGTGTTACCTCCTCAATATTCCTTACGGTTGAATAAAACCTGGCTCACCGAAGCCCTTATTATTCCTGGCGGGTGGCCAAAGTATAGGCAGCTAAACCCAGAGCAGTGGCCCCTATTGCCAGGGCAATGATTCCCACAATAAACGCTAGAATTTCCATGGTGTGCGCCTCCTCAGCTTGCTCCTAGCCGTGCTCCTCAGCCTCATGACCCTCGTGCGGCATCACCGCTATGGTCACAAATACCAGTGTTAGCCCTGAAAAGATGAGTGCCTGGATGAATCCTACCAGAAGTTCCAGCCCATAGAATGGCAGGGAGAACACAAAGGGGATAAGGAAGGCAGTTACCAGAAGGAGTATCTCTCCCGCCGTCATATTGCCAAAAAGCCGGAAGGTGAAGCTCACTATGCGTACGAACTCACTTAACAGTTCCAAAATGCCCACAAATATGTCTATGAAACCCTGGAAGAGGCCCCCCAGCCCGCGGGCACGCAGCAGAGTCCCGAAGCGGAAGAACTTGCCGAAGTAGCGCCAGCCCAGGGTGCGAATTCCCCAGTATTCTACGAAAACAAAGGAGACCAAAGCCAGGGCCATGGGCATGTTCAGGTCGGTCCCGGCGGGACGTAGCAGGTGTCGCACGATTTCGCCGTCCTCATTCTTGAACCCCAGGCTGGGATATATGGGCAGCAGTCCCATCCAGGCATTGGCGACTACGAACAAGAAGATGGTGGCGATCAGAGGGAAGAGGCGGCGCGTGAGGTCTTTGCCCGCAACGCTCTCCGCAAAGTCGTACATGCCGCTGATCATAGCCTCTACGAAGTTCTGCAGTCCCCTGGGAGCTTTGCCGGGGTCTTTATTCCGGGTAGCGAAGAAGAACAGGGTGATAAGGACCGCCGTGGTGATCCAGGAGGAGAGG
Source organism: Dehalococcoidia bacterium (assembly GCA_965248595.1). Taxonomy (GTDB): domain Bacteria; phylum Chloroflexota; class Dehalococcoidia; order Lucifugimonadales; family SHYF01; genus SHYF01. The sequence goes on along the minus strand of CBDFJM010000006.1, from coordinate 573,257 downwards.
AGGGTATTGGTGAGCACGAACCTTCCAGGCAAGCCACCTCCTCCGCCCTCGTGGTCGCTCTCTGCCGCGGTGGCGTCTTGGGCCAGCACAGGCTGAGGTGGTAAGTGTACCTCGGGCTTGGGCAGGAAACCGCCCTCTTCACCATCTCCAAAGAAGGCACTGCCTATGGCTCCCACAACGAAGCCGAAGACAAACAGCGCCACCACGCCGGCAGCTAGCAATTGGACTATCCACTTACCGCCGGTGCTCAAAGGCATCCGCTCCTCTTCATTGCTTCATGGCCCCATTGTTGCCCATCAGCGGCAGGATCATTCTGTAGACACCGTAGAAGGCCACACCACTGCCTGTTATGACTCCCAGGACAGTGAAAAGGGGCAGCGTCCCCAGGCGCCGGTCTAGCCACAGCCCTCCCACAGTGCCAAGGATGATGCTTATGGCTATGTACCACCCCAGCCCCATGAGCCTGAGGGCCAGCGTTACACCCCGCCTGTTCATGGCCGCCGCCAAACTTTGCGCATTTTATCACATGCCCCCAGGAGGGTCAACGCGGCTGAACGTGACTTTCCCATAAAAAACACTCCGGCTCAGGGCAGTCGGAGTGTTTTTTTGTTTCAATTCCGTGGTATGCGGGTGGTCAGTGGCCTGCTATTTACCTTTGTCCAGGTCTTCCAGGTCCAGGGTCTTGATGAACTCTGTGAAGGCGGACATGCGGCGCAGGTCCTCCTCCCTCACCTCGGCAGGTTTGGCTCCGCCCAACTCGTCTTCTGGGAGTATCGGCTTGCCCGACTCATCCAGAACGATGCCCGCCTTGTCCAGCACACTGTCGGCCACATAGATGGGCACGCCAGCGCGAACAGCCAAAGCAATAGCGTCGCTTGGCCGCGAGTCCACCTCCACCACCGTGCCGTCCAGTTGCAGGCTCAACTTGGCGTAGAATGTGTCGTTCTGAAGGTCGCTGACGGTAATGTGAACCAACCCTGCGCCCAGGGACTTTATGACGGACCCCAGCAGGTCATGGGTCAGAGGTCTGGGGACAGAAACATCCTGGAGTTTGACAGCGATGGCGTCTGCCTCCGCGGGGCCTATCCAAATGGGCAGGTAGCGATCCGAGTCCTTTTCTTTGAGTATGACTACCCGCTGGTAGTTCATCAAGCTCACTCGGATGCTGTCTATCACCATCTCCGGCATGATGCCTCCTTCACAACCAGAGGATACGACGGCTAAATTATCATAGTCCCGACACGTCGGGACTGTCAACGAAACCTATTCTGTTTGCTGTTGGATGGTGTCCAGTCCCCCGACTAAAGTCGGTGGTTGGTTAAACCGAAACCTGGCACTAAAGTGCCAGTACAAGCCGCCACCACCTTGAAGCAAACGAAACCGCTACTCATTGGCGGGAGCCACTGCCCCCTGGTGCTGTTCCAGTCGCCGTTCCAGAACGCTGCGCGGCGTGAGGATGCGACGCCCACAGCCCAGGCAGCGCAGGCCAATGTCTGCCCCCAAGCGTACCACCTGCCACTGATAGCTGCCGCAGGGATGGGCCTTTCTCAGGCGCACCACATCCTGAAGGCTGAACTCCCTCACCATCCGTGGCCCTCAGATGCAAGAGTTGCGTTGATGGCATCGCGCAGCATTATGGTGGCATTTCGCGCCGCCTCTGCGAAGTCGTGTCCGCGGGATGCGTATATGATGCCACGTGAGGAGTTGATTACAGCCCGCCGTCCACGGGCGTCCACCCCAAGGCGGACCGACTGCTCCAAGTCCCCCGCCTGCGAGCCGATGCCCGGGATGAGGAAAGGCGTCTCTGGACACAGAAGCCTGACCTGCTCAATCTCTCGCGGGTATGTGGCTCCCACTACCAGGCCCACATTGCCGTGACGGTTCCACTCCATGGCCCTGAGCGCCACCATCTGATAGAGGGGACGGGGTGGGTCTCCAGGGCTTTGCACCATCATGTCCTGGAAATCCCGGGCGCCAGGATTGGAGGTGCGGCACAGGATGAACGCTCCCCGGTCACTGTGCGTCAGGAACGGCTCCACGGCATCTTCGCCCAAGTAAGGGGTTACCGTGGCGGCGTCGAAATCCCAGACCTCGAACATTGCCTTGGCGTAAGCAGCGGCGGTGTTTCCAATGTCGCCGCGCTTAGCGTCTCCTATCAAAACTGCGCTTGGGGCCACCTTCCGGATGTGCTGGATGGTCTGCTCCAGGGCACGTAGTCCCTCCAGCCCCAGCGCCTCGTAGAACGCCAGGTTGGGCTTATAGGCGCAAACCAGGTCGTGGGTGGCGTCAACTATGACCTTGTTGAAGGAGAACACGTCCTCAACGGGCATCAAGGCCGGGTCAGGGTCCAGGCCAACGCACACCAGGCTCTGGGTGGCCTCACAGGCGGCGTCCAACCGGTCAAGGAAAGTGCTCATAGAGTCTCCTTGGCTAGTAGTGTAGCCTTGCAGACGGACTGCTGCAAGCCACTGTTATTTGCTTGCAGGAACCCTGGCATAACCCTTGGCCTTACCCAGGGCCACTGCTAAGATGAATGCCAATTCCTCCGATGAAATGTTCTAGCATCTACTCGCCGTGAAACTGCACCCGCAACTAATTGCTGGCACGTTCATCAGCCGCCTGAACCGTTTCGCGGCCCTGGTGCGTATTCAGGGCCAGGAAACGATGGTCCACGTTGCCAACTCCGGTAGACTAAAGGAGCTGTTCCAGGTGGGCCGGCCGGTGCTGTTGACTCCCGTAGGTCCCCATCCAGGCCGTAAAACGATCTACGACCTTTCCCTGGTAGACCTGGGCCGTACCCTGGTGTCCGCTGACGCCCGGTTGCCTAACGCCCTGGTGTACGAGGCGTTGGTGAGTGGCAGGCTCAGTGAGTTTGCAGGCTACGAGGAGGTTTTGCGAGAGCAGGCGCTGGAGGATTCTCGGCTGGACTTGCTGCTCCGCGATGGCAGCCGTCGGTGTTACGTGGAGGTCAAGTCCGTCACCTTGGTGGAGAACGGCGTGGCGCTTTTCCCTGACGCTCCTACCAGCCGCGGGCGTCGCCATGTGGAGGTCCTGGCGCGTGCGGTTGAGCAGGGGTGGCGTGGATCTGTCGTGTTCGTGGTAGAGCGCCAGGATGCCAGTGGCTTCGCTCCCCATGACGCAGCGGATCCGGCCTTCGGGAAGGCGCTGCGCCGGGCCCACCAGCAGGGCGTAGAGGTGTATGCCTACGGGTGCCAGGTGACACCTACGGAAATCGTCCTGGCCGACAGGCTGTCTGTGGTTCTGTAGTGTCCTTCTCTTCCTCCCCACCCCCCAAGCAAGCGGAACCAGCACCATTATGCTACTGACGGCCCCACGCATCTCCTTGTATACTAGTAGAGATGCCCACCAGTCTTGGCAAGCTCCGTCGCCGTCTGGTATTGAGTGCTGCGCTGATGGCCGTAGCCCTGGCGGCCTCAGCGTGCCTGTCCCAGGACAACGAGCTTTCACTGGATGAGCAGGCCCAGCAGATAGACCAGAGCCTGATGTGCCCCGTGTGCCCTGGAGAGACGATAGACCAGTCCCAGGTGGAGCTGGCCAAGCAGATGCGCGCCCAAGTAAGAGAGAAGGTGGCGGCGGGAGAGTCGAGGCAGCAGATTCTGGACTACTTCGTAGCTAGATTCGGAGAGGACGTGCTGGCAGCGCCGCCCAAGCAAGGGGCAAACCTAGTAGCATGGGTGGTGCCTGGTGCGGGACTGGCGACCTCTGGAGCGGTCCTATTCCTGGTGCTTAGGGCTATGAGGTCCAGCCGCAGGCCAGAGGCCGTTCCTCTAAGGGGCGCGCTGCTTACGGATGATGAGCTGAAGCCGTACTTGTCCCGCGTTGATGAAGAGATGAGCCAGGTGTTGAAAGGTAGTCCCCCGCAGGGAACTGCTAACCAGGAGATCAGGTAATGGCCGAGACCGGTTCCGTAGCCCTGTACATAGCGCTGCTGCTTGCGGCTTACGCTGCCATTGGCTCCGTGCTGGGGAAGCTGCGTGTCAGTCCCACTCTTGTGCAAAGCGCCCAGCGCGCCACGTACCTGGTGCCTGTAGCCCTGGGCCTGGCGACGGTAGCCCTGATAGTGGCGTTCCTGCGGCAGGATTTCCAGATAGAGTACGTATTCGCTCACAGCAACCTGGCCATGAACCCCGCATACAGTTGGGTTGCCTTCTACGCCGGGAATGAAGGCTCTCTTCTGTACGTTGCTCTTGTCTTGTCGCTGGCGGCGGCGGTGATGGTGGCCCTGGAGCGTCGGACGCTGGCGGCCACCTTGCCATACACCACCGCCATTCTAATGAGTGTAGTGTTATTCTTCCTTGGGGTGCTGGTCACCATGGCCAACCCATTTGATCTGCTGCCTTTCGCCCCCTCGGACGGCCAGGGCATCAACCCTCTCCTCACGCACCCTGGCATGTTCCTTCACCCTCCCATGCAAATGACAGGGCTTATTGGTGTAACCGTACCCTTCTCCATTGCAATGGGTACATTGCTGGCGGGAGGCCAGCGGGACGAATGGGTGGAACCTATGCGAGTATGGGGCCTGCTGGCGTGGGTTGTCCTGGGCAGCGGCGTGCTTCTGGGAGCCTGGTGGGCGTACACCATCCTGGGGTGGGGTGGATACTGGGGGTGGGACCCGATAGAAAACGTGGCGCTGATGCCCTGGCTGGCCCTGACGGCCTTTCTGCACTCCATCATGGTGCAGAAGCGCCGCGGCATGTTCCGCATGTGGAACATAGTCCTGATCAGCATAGCCTTTATACTGTCGCTGTTCGGCATCTTCATCAACCGGGGAGGCCCTGTGCCGTCGGTACACTCCTTCGCCTCCTCCACAATGGGGTGGGTTTTCCTGGGCTTCCTGGGTGTAGGTCTGGCTTTCTCTCTGGGTGTTTTCTTCTTCCGGTACAACGCCCTGAGCAGCAAGTCTTCGCTGGACTCCATGTTGTCCAGGGAGGCCGCTTTCCTGGTGAACAACGTACTGTTGCTTGGCATTGCCTTCGTGACCCTGTGGGGCGTGGTATATCCTTTGATCTCTCAGATGTTCCGGGGCGTCGCTGTTACAGTGGGCGCACCCTTCTACAACCAGGTGAACGGCCCTCTGTTCCTGGCGTTGATCTTCCTCATGGGCGTTGGCCCGCTTCTGCCGTGGCGTCACGCCTCCGTTGGCAGCCTGCGGAGCGCCCTCCAGACCCCCACCCTGGTGGCCCTGGCCATTGTAGGTATCCTGGTAGTGCTGGGCATACACAAGCCCCTTGCCCTGGTATCTTTTGGGCTGTACACCTTCATAGTCACGGGCATAATCAGGGAGTGGGTGCGCGGGACAAAGGCGCGCCACGGCCGGGGGGAGAACTACGCCTTGGCCTTTGGGCGGCTCATTGCGGCTAACCGGCCCAGGTATGGAGGATACATAGTCCACTTGGCCATAGTTGTACTGGCGCTGGGTATAACCGGCTATACGTTCTACCGCGTTCAGACCGATGTTATATTGGGGCCTGGTGAAAGTACCACCGTGGGAGAGTACACCATTGAGTTCGTGGGGACCCGCTTCCTGGAATGGCCCGACCGGACGGAGTTCTTCAATGATGTCCGGGTGTCCAAGCCTGGAGAAGAGGCCCGGCCCATGACGGTATGGCGTGCCTACTACCCTGACCAGCTCACAGCCGCTACTAGGGCCGCCATACGCTCCACGCCTGTGGAAGACCTGTACATCGTATCCAGCGAGTCGCTAGCGGACGGTCGAGTGGCCTTTCGTATTCAGGTGAACCCGCTGGTCTGGTGGATGTGGATAGCGGGTCCTCTCCTTGTCATTGGAACCGTGGTATCTCTTTGGCCGCAGCCCAGGCTTTCCCTGGCCGCAGCCCGAGAGCCCGCAGGATTAGCCGCATTACCTGCGGGGAGCGACTGATGGCTCTGGTTATAGGATTGGCCCTGGCGGCTCTCTGCCTTGGAGTAGTAGCAATGCCTTTTCTGCAAAAGCGGAGGGGCGCACCATCAGAATACACAGACCCTATTTCAGAGCTAGAGCAACGGCGTAATGGCATCTACCAGGAGGCCAGGACATTGCACAACGACTATGTCTTGGGGGACGTAACCCTGGCCAACTACCAGGAGCGGCTGCAAGAGTACCGGCTTCAGGCAGCGCAGCTCCTGTACCAGCAGGAGCGTCTCCAGGATCTCGACCAGAGGTTAGAAGCTGAGATACTGAGTCATCGAAGCGCCGCCGGGCTCGAGGGGAGGACGCCGGCATGCCCCGAATGCGGAAGCCCGACGAGCATTGATACGGAGCAGTGCTCTTCCTGCGGGGCCGTGCTGTCGGGAATGGCGCAGGAAGGCTAGTGTTCAGGCCCAATTACATGTCGTCGCTGGTGAGGGCCGTGCGTAAGAGCAAAGGCTTGGTGCCACACAAGGCGACATGGGTGTTGGTGGCCTTGTCGTTCGCAGTCCTGGTCGGCTGTGTAGCCCCTGTGTACGGCCAAGAGACCACCACCATCGCAGGCCAGGTGGTCAATGGCACTGCGGGCACCACCATTCCACAGGAGATGACGGTGGTGCTGGATGTGTTCCAGGCAGAGGCCCAGCCCCAGCAGCGTACTGTAAAAACAGACAGCACAGGGCGGTTTGTTTTTGAGGCCGTGCCTGAGGAGGAAGGTGCCACGTACACTCTCACCGCCATGTATCTGGGTATCGGATACAATGTGGCCTTGTCGTCCCAGGACAACTGGAATGACGTCCGCTTGGAGGTATACGAGGACACATCAAGCCTGGACGACGTTTCCATAAGGAACAACGTCCTGCTGGTGCTAGGTGCAGACTCGGCCACACTCACCCTTACTTTCCTGGAAACATTGCAGGTAACCAACGAAGGAGACCGGGTATTCATCCCTAACTTAGCCCAGGGCAGCGTCATGGACCTCCTCCGATTCCCTTTGCCGGCGGGCGCCTTTGACCTGGATGTGCAGGCCGAACTGCCCGAAGGACAGGTACTTCAGGTGGACCGAGGGGTTGCTCTGACCACACCCGTGCCGCCGGGAGAGCATACCGTCCTTCTTAGCTATAAGCTCCCGTACACAGGGGAGTCGCTGGACGTATCCCGTGTATTCCTGAAAGGAGCTGGATCCTTCCGGCTGCTGATGCCAGAGAAGGCTGGCACTGTATCCAGTCGCAACATGGTTGACCTGGGAGTCACAGCAATAGGGGCAACCAAGTACCGCCTCCTGGAGCTTACGAACATATCCTCCGGCGCGGAGGCGGACATCATCCTGGATGGCCTCCCGCAACCCTCTCTGGCGCAGCGAATACAAAGGGTCTTTCCTACTCAGGCATGGACCATGGCGGTGCCAGGGGCGCTCCTCCTGGCGCTGGCGATCTTATTAGTGATAGGGCTACGGCAGGGTGGAGCGCCGCAACCGGCGACGGCCAGCAGCCTGGCCCAGGACAGGACATCCCTGGTCCTGGCCATCGCCGCCCTGGACGACAGGTTCCACGGTGGGGATATGGAGGAGATATCATACCGGGAGCAACGCGGGACATTGGAGGCCCAACTGCTCCGTCTGGCCTGGCAGGAGGAAACCATGCACGGAACTGGGGGAGAGCCTCAATGAGGCGGCGCGGCTTCCTTTTGCTTGCCGCAGTGGTCCCTATGGCTGCGTTGCTGTGGCTAATGGCGTGGGGGCTGGCCCAGTCTGGAGGCAACCCTGGCGGTCTGCTCGTGAATACCGTTTTCGGTGAGGTAACCGTCAAAGCAAGGCCAGCCCCACCGCTTACGCTGCCCCTTCTTGATGGTAGTGCCCTGGACTTGTCTGACATTCGAGGAAAGTTGGTTATGGTAGACTTCTGGAGCTCATGGTGTCCTCCATGCGTAGAGGAAGCGCCTGTGCTGGCCGCCACCTACGGTCAGTACGCCGGCCTGGGCGTGGAGTTCGTGGGCGTGGCCATATGGGACGAGGAAGGCGCGATTCAAGGGTTTGTGCAGCGGTATGGCGTCTCGTACCCCAACGGCCTTGATGCCAATGGGGAAATAGCCATTGACTACGGCGTGCGGGGCATTCCTGAGAAGTTCTTTATTGACCCAGAGGGCCGCCTAGTGAAGAAGTTCGTCGGGCCAGTTACCGCGGAGAGGTTGAGAGCCATTCTTGACGAACTGCTGGCGCAGCGAAAAGGTGGCTAAGGCACTATCTCAAGTGTCACACTGAGTCCCGACAGGTCGGGACTCCTCAGAGTTGTCGCAGCCATAGTCCGGTTCACTCTTAGGGCCGTGGTTGCGGAGCTGCGGGACTAGGCCCGCAAGCCCAGGGGCTAGTCCCGCTTTTGCACCACCTGGCCGCCCAGAGTCGTTATGCTGCTCAGGGTGACAACCACGGCAAACCCTTTGCGCTCAAGGCCATTGTCCATCTCTGGTTTCACAACTCGTGCCATTACCTGCTCTCGAATGGGGCCTTCCCTGTACACTTTTGCCTCGCCATGGAACTTCCACGCCCTGCGCTCTTTGGGGTTGCGATACATCACCACCACCTGGGGGTTGGCCTCCACGTGTTCCAGGCCGGCGCGCTGGGTGCGGTCCCAATAAGCAAGGGACTGTTCATCCAAGACCATCATGCTGCCTCGGAAGCTGACACCCGGCTCCGCGCTGGGAGAGGCGGTGGCCAGGATGCACGGGCAGCCGTCGGCCAGGTTGTCGTTGATAAGACGCTGCATTTCCTCAGTTATTCTGATCACTGGAACCTCCAATATTGCTCTTCATGCGCCATTATAGTGGTGGCTGCGCCACCAAGCAATCCACGGCGTGCTGTTCCAGGGGATTACGTTCAAAGAAACCAATCGGGCGTACATACCACCGAAGGTGTGGCCACATGGAGAGCTTATCGAGAACATCGGCCTTCTCCCACTCTCAGACAGGCTGAGTGTGAGCGATCTCATGGCAATACGCTGCTAGGGCATAGTTGAGAACCGCTTGCCGCCGAAGTCGAACTGCGGCTTGGTCTCGTCCTTGGGAATCTTGGGCAGAACGTGCTCCGCCAGCATCTCCATCTGGTTCATCAGCATCCCTTGGTTGTCGAATTCCCCGTACCGGTAGGACGGGGGATGCACCACAAACATGTCGGCACCAAGGCTCTCATAGGTCCGCATCTCGGCAACCAGGTCGTCGGGGTGCATCATAGGGAACTCGGGGGCATAGGTCCTTTCGCTCGCTTCGTCAAACCGCTCGTACGTATGGCCACCAGACAACGTGACAACCTGGGGAGTACCTGGATTCGGGCTGTCCAGCCCCTTCCTTACGGTGCCAACAGCTTTGCTGCGGTCCAAGGTTAGGTGCAGGTACTTGGGCGCTACGGAAAGATATGGCTCGCCCTGGCGCCCGTATTCTTTCCACAGCCTGTTGACCTCGGTCCAGCCATCCTCCACAGCTTTGATGCCCTCTTTGCCCCTGCCCGCGCCAGGCACCCAGCCCTGGTATCGCTCTGCGATGCGCCGGAACGGCCGGGGGCCTCTTGCACCATAGAGGATGGGCGGATGAGGCTGCGATGTTGGGCGCACCGATATGGTCATTTCATCGAAGTTCACCCACCTGCCATGGAAGGATGCCACAGGGTTGGTCCAAAGGGTGATCATGGCCTGGAGGTACTCATCGGTGTAGTTACCGCGCTCGGTGATATCCAGTCCCAGGCCGCGGAACTCGTTCTCCATGTAGCCAGATCCCGCTCCGATTATGAGCCGCCCTGCTGATAGGGAATCAATCGTGGCGATGGTCTTGGCCTGCTGTATCGGGGGGCGGTATGGAATAACAACTACACAATTACTCAGAATCGGCTCCCACCCTTGTACATTGGTCACTGCTGCCACGTAGGACATGGCTGTCCAACAGTCCATATAGCCATTGCCCATCCCTATGTATTGGCGCGGAGCAACTATAACATGGTCCACGAAAAAGAGGGCGTCCAGGCCGATCTCTTTGGCCTTTTCACACGTGGCCCAGATTTCGTCCCCACGCCACCACCGGGCGTAGTTAGGCACCATTTGACCAATCTTCATTTGTCACCTTCTTAGCGTTGTTGGCCCCGTACTCCACAGGCCCCAGGGACATTGGCCATCCAAAGACACAGATTGAACTGACTCCTTACGGAGACGGCGCAGTCCTCTCCAGGCGGATTAATATTATCTGCACCTCTATTCCATGTCAAGGTGTAAGGTTAGTACCCACTCAGTGACGACTTTCGTTGCAGCCAGCAGTGCCAAATTGTTCCTACATAGACCTCGCTATCCGTTTCCCTGCTGGGCCACCAAAGAGAACGTGATCGAGAATGTTGTACATATTGTCACCGTTGGCCCACCCCGGCGCTTCAGTGGGTCCAGGTTGGGGGATTTCGGCTAATTGCATCCCATGCAGGCCTTGGTAGTCAACCGTTCAGGTGGTCAAGGCCAAGCGTGAGCTCACCCAAATGGGCCTCTTGGATGAGCTGCTACAGTCACACGCTTATCCCCCTACCGGCGGATACCCCGTGGCAGAGCTATGTCCCATCATGAGGATGTCAGGGAAGTCCAGTGAGATATGGATAACTCGCTAGGAACGAAAACGAAAGAGGAAGAACATGACCACTTTTGTAGAGAGCCAGGTGAGGACATCATTGCGCATGGTAGGGGGTGCCGCAAGGCTAGTGCGCGTGAAAGTTGGCGTTGGGCTGTGGCCGATAGCGTTCGTGCTGGTCAACCTGGCGGATGGTGTCGGCACGTGGCTCATCCTGAGAGACGGTGGTAGAGAGATTGCTCCTGTTATGGGTTTGCTGATAGGGGCGTTGGGTCTGGTGCCTGCGATGGTTGTGAAGCAGGTAGCTGCTGGCATCATTGGTTGGACTCTGCGGCGCTCCCCTGGTTTGCTGGCTATACCTACGGTGGTGCTGGGCATGGTGGTCTGGTTCAATTGGGGTCAGCTTATTTATTTCTAGCCTGTCTGACGTCGGCGGTCGTGCTAGACGGTAGGCGAGAGGCGGTCCGCGTAGGAAAGAGGTGCAGCGGAAGACGTTTGAGCGAAGGAGACGGGGAATCGTTAAATACGAGACGCCCTCAAGGGATGGACCTTCCTGCCCTCACGCCTTGGTCCGAAAGTATCTCACTTTTGCTGAAATTCAACACGGTTTGGGTACCTTATCTGAGCTACAGGTACCGCAATAACAAGGCAGCCGTACCCAGCAACATGGCAAACGCTGTTACGTCAGTAAAGGTGGTGACAAATACTACCGAGGCCATAGCGGGATCATGGCCCAGTGCCCTCAAGCCAAGGGGAACCAGCGCTCCTGCCAAGCCGGCCACCGTCATGTTAGTCAGCATGGCTATGAAAACCGCAATGCCAATCACCAAGCTCTGCTGCCAGACAAGTCCTACGATTCCAATTACTATCCCGGTAACGAGGCCGTTCACGACACCTATAATAACCTCGTGAAGGACGATACTTCTGGCGCTACGAAAAGATATTTCACCCAGCGCCATGCTTCTGACCACCAGTGTCAGGGTCTGCGTACCAGCTACCCCTCCCTGAGCTGCTACCACTGGTAGAAACGCGGCCAGGATCACAAGCCGGGCCAATACAGACTCGAAGAGCGTAATGACCGCAGCCGCTAACACAACCGTCCCCAAGTTGACTAAGAGCCACGGAAGCCTTTGCGCTATGGAATGGCCTACTGACGAGGCGACATTCTCGCCGGGGCTCAGTCCCGCCAGATGAAACATGTCCTCGGTAGCCTCCTCTTGGGCCACGTCCAAGGCGCTTTGAAAAGGTATGATACCCAACAACCTGCCTAAGTTGTCTATCACGGGAAGCTCGACCAGATCGTACCGTTCCATGATGCGGACGCACTCCTCCTGGTCGACATCAGGCCCAACCGATACAACGATTTCCTGCATCACCTCATGAACTCTGCTATCAAGCCGGGAGAAAACCAGGTCATGGAGAGAAACGGTGCCCAGCAGCCTGCGGGCCGCGTCCACTACAAAGAAGCGAGCCTGCTGCTGAGGGAGCGGAGCTATTTGTCGCAGCATGGCCATTGCCTGTTCCATGGTTGTGGCATCGGATACAGTAATGTAGGCGCGGCTCATCATGCCGCCAGCCGTCTCGTCTCCGTAACCCATGAGCGGTATGATTTCGGCGGCCCGGGCAGTCTGGGACAGCGTCTCGGTCGCTAGCTCGGGAGGCAGATGGCCAAGAAGGTCCGCGGCCAGGTCTGGACTGACTTGATTCAGAATACTTGACAGGACAGGGATAGGTAGTCCTTGGAGTAGTGGGACGGCCTCCTGTGCGTCCAAGTGCTCTAGGATCGCCACATATTGCGGAGCCGTAAGCATGGGGGCAACCCTCTCGCGGCTCTCATCCGATGTTGCCTTCAAGGCCTGGGCCTGGTCTGCGGGATGCAGAGATGTAAGCAGGGAAAGGGCTTCCTGGTCAGCGCTGTTATCCAGGAATTCAAGCACCTGGCGGATCTGGGCGTCGGCGGAGGCGGTAGCAGTCTCCTCTGTGGGAGGCCCGGAGTGGTGTGTCCTAGTCTCTGGCGAGTCCGTATGTTCCAAGGGATGCCCTCTCTGAATCGTACCTAATGATTATAGGCCATTAGACGTAAAACACGAACCCTCGTCATCTTTGGGGGCAAGTGATGTCGGAGGCCGTGGTAGCGGCGAACCCTGCCGCAAGCGGGATTTTTGCAGCACCGAGCAACCTCAAGCCGGCGACTCTCTTTCTCTAGGTCATTGAGAGCGACATGGGCCTCAGCGACGCAACTCCACCATTCGACGCTCAGGTCGGTGTCAAGCCGCTGAATCCAATGCCAGACCTGGACGATATGCTCAGGGGCAGTCCAACTGATTTCAAGGACATGCAGGCCAGTAGTGCCTTCAGGTCGGTCGGCGTGGACTGCCCTGGGGCGGGGGACTTTAGCCTGGCACGTTGAGGGATCCGCCTAAAGAGGAAAGGAGTGCGCGTGTGAGCCGTGTCCGGCACTTGCTCGCCGGGACACGGCTCAACTCGTTGCTCCTGTTTCGTGGAAGGAGCACCAGAACAGGATCGTGGGCTACCGGTAGCCCTTCGGGACCATGCTAACGCCCACGCAGGCGGGGGTCCCAGACATCTCGCAGGGCGTCTCCGAACATGTTGAAACCCAGGACCAGGATAGTGATAGCTAGTCCAGGAAAGATGACCAGCCATGGGGCTATGATGGCATAATCATTAGCGCTGCCCGAGAGCGACCTACCCCACGATGGGTAAGGGGGAGGTACACCCATTCCCAGGTAGCTCAGAGCGGCCTCTATGAGGATAGCCGCACCTAAAGCTACCGAGGCCACGATAAGGAACGGAGCCGTGACGTTCGGAAGCACGTGACGCAACATAATCCTAAGTGATGACGCACCAATCACCCTGGAGGCGTCTATGTAGGCGTTCTCTCTCACTGACAACACTGTGCCACGGATTATGCGCAGAGGAGAAGGGGTGAAAGCTACGCCAATGGCTATGGACACGCTGACAATCCCGCTACCCAGCACGGCGACCAGCGTTAGCGCCAATAGTATCCCAGGGAAGGCCAGCAGGCTATCCGTAATGCGTTGCAGCACCATGTCCACCCACCCACCCAAGTAGCCGCTTACGATGCCCAGTATGAAACCAGTGCCGGAGCCTATGATAATGGCATAGAATGCCACCTGGAGGGACACGCCCGTTCCGTGGACCAGACGCGAGAAGACATCCCGCCCAGATTCATCGGTGCCGAACCAGTGTGCAAGGGTGGGTCCTTGGAACGCATCTTTGTAGTCCGCGCCAAAATTGGGGTCGTAGCGACCAAGCGGAGTTGCAAATACGCTTACCAAGATCGCAGCTACACAGATAAACAGTCCCGTGAAACCCAGGGGTTTATGGCGGGCAAACCGTGCTATGGCAACAACTGACCTTTGCCCCTTGCGCGCCGCCTGTGCACCCAGAGAAACTCTTTCAAGCGTAGATTGTTGATTCATGTCCGTCTTCCTTACTTTGCCAGCCGGCTCTGAACGTACTACCTACTGTAGCTGATGCGGGGGTCCAACCAGCCGTACAGCAGGTCCACCAGCAGATTGACGATCACGAAACTCACCGCTATGACGAAGACAATACCCTGGACCATGGGGTAGTCTTGCCGTGTGATGGAGGTGATGAAAAACAGCCCTATCCCTGGGATGGAAAATACCCGCTCCATGACGACGCTGCCTGCCAGGAGGTGGGCGAAGGATAAGCCGATGATGGTCACCACCGGGATGAGGGCGTTCCTCAGGGCATGCCTCCAGATGACCGTCTGCTCAGCCAGCCCCTTGGCCCTGGCGGTGCGGATGTAGTCATCTCGCAGGACCTCCAGCATAGTTGAGCGGGTCATGCGAGCAATCACCGCCATGGAGCTAGAAGCCAGGATTAGGATGGGCCATATCGTCTGCTTCAAGTTCTCCATAGGAGTTTCCCACAGCTGATTAGTGCCCGCTGGAGGCATCCAGTTAAAGACGGAAGCACCTACGAGTAGAACCAGGAGTCCCAGCCAGAAATTGGGGACGGCCAGAAACATTATGGCGAAAACGCGCGAAGCGTAGTCTGCAAGGGAGTCCTGTTTGATGGCCGAGAGTATGCCCAGAGGGACCCCCAGGGTGATGGCCAGCACCTTGGCCATCAGGGAGATCTGGATGGTTATGGGAGCCCGCTGGCGCATCTCTGTCCAGAAGCTCCTGCCGCTGTAGATGGAGTCGCCAAGATCCAGACGGAACATCTTCCAGATCATGTCTACGAGCTGCAGGTGGAGGGGTTTATCCAGGCCCAGGTCTTTGAGAAGGGCGAGTCGTGTCTCCTCTGGGATCACCTCACCCGCATGGCCGCTCTCGCCTCCCAGCAGCATCGTCTCGGCCACGTCCCCTGGGAGTATCCGCAGCATGACAAAGATGATCACGATGGTAATCAAGATCGTCGGAATCCCTAGGAGTAATCGCTGCACCACGTATTTGTGCATCTGACGGCACCTCCCAACCCTGTCTGATCGTCCTGGTGACAGCAAGGCGTGTAGACGTCACCTCTTTGCTCAGCCTTCTGTTCCCTATGGTGGGTGGAGCCTTACACGCCCTACTCCACCCACCATCTGTATCTCCCTTTTCCTTGGGCTACTGGTCCAGCCACCAGGTTTCTGGGTTGTGGTCACTGGTCCCATATATGGTTTTGCCTGGTGTAATGCCTCGGAGCTTGGAGTTGAACCAGTACGTCTGGCTGCCGTCTCCTAACTGGAAGGACTCCACGTCCTCGATCAGTATGTCTACCATCTGGTCGTTTATCTGCCTGCGCTTGGCCAGGTCTACCTCGGAGGTAATCTGCTGAAAGAGGTCTGTGATCTCCTGGTTTTCATAGTTATGGAGGTTGCGGGGCCCGCCCGGGATGTGGTAGTTGGCGTGGACCTCATCGGGGTCGCCGGAGGCCAGACAGTTCCTAGCGTCCATAAGGGTATAATCCCCTGCCGCCCAACGCTGGGACCTAGTCCGATCGAAATCTATCACGGCGTCGATGCCTGCAGCAATCATGCCGTTCTGATAAGCCTCACGGCCTTTACCACTAATACCGGTGTAGCCGCTCACGATTTCAAGACGGAGGGTTCCTTCGGGATACCCGGCGTCGGCCAGAAGCTTCTTGGCCTCTTCAATCTCGGCCACCTTCGTAGCGCCCCTGCCCCAGCCCGGGATGACGTTCCAGATCTCCGTATCCGGCCTGCCATAGAATGTGTTCGCGGGGAACCCGTAAACAGCGGCCACGTATCTTCCACCGTATCGCAGGGTGCCATACTCGTCCCTGTTCATGGACAGGTCGATCGCCTGGCGGACCCTCTTGTCCTGCATTACCGGCACGTCAAAGTTCGGCCACATGTTCCCTATGGAGCAATAGAGAGGCTTGGAGATGGAGCCCATTGTCCCCATCTGTACCCGCGCCTCCAACTGGCCCCAGAACTGGGGAACGCCCGCGTCCAGGCCCTGGTATATGTCCGCCTTGCCGGTCAGAAGCGCCGTCATCCGAGCGGCCGCATCGACAAATACTTGGTTCCTGATCTCGTCGATGTAGGGCAAGCCATCCTTGAAGTAGTCGGGGAACTTTGCGAATATTTGGTGGCTGTCCGGCACTGACTCTTTCACATAGTAGGGTCCCGAGGTGTACTTGCTATTGGGCCCAAGGGGAGGTTCCTGGAGGTCCTTTCGTGCGGTCCCCTCCGGCAAAATAGCAGACAGCTGCTGGGCGAACGTTATTGCGGCTACAGGCGTAGCCCTGGTGAAATGTACCTTGAAGGTGCGGTTGTCAACGGCCTCAGTGCTCTCAATGTACGACTTGATATACCCCATTCTAATGTTGGTAATGCCGTCGATATTACCCGTGAGCTTGTCCAGGCTGTACACCAGGTCATTAGCGGTGATGGGGGTGCCGTCGTGGAACTTGATGTCGTCCCGCAGCTCCCAGACCATGGTCGTCCCACCGTCCTCGAGATACCAGTCCACGCAGAGGTCGCATGAGAAATTGTCCTGGCCCTCCTCGAGCAGGAACGTCTTATATAGTTTCCCAACTATTTGGAGGTGGGTGGGGCAGCAGAGTTGCGTTGGGTCCCAGTGGGTGAGCTGGCCACCGACCATAGTTAGGGTCCCCCCTGCCTTGGGCACTCCTCCAACGGGAGTAGGCGTGGGGTCCATTGCGGGGGTGGGGGTTGCCACCGCGCCAGATGGAGATGTGGCAGTAGCCGTTGGCTCTTCAGCCGCTCCACAAGCCAGAGCGAAGAGTAGCAGTGGGACCACCAATACTGTCCACAGGAACAGCCGTCGGCTAACCATGATATGCTTTCCCATCACGTTTGCCCCCTATCGGGAATCCAACTAGGCTTTAACCCCATCAGCGCTTTCTCCCCGCGCTTGATCCTGAGTCGTTGCTTTGTTGGGCTAGTGCTGCAACAGCCGAAATAGTTGGACGAATTATAATAACGACTCCTCCCCATGTCAAGCCCTATATCTCTCTCTGCCCAGAGATTGACGAAACGCACCGCAAAGCGCTATTACATACATCCGTTTCCGCCTAGCTATTACTCTTTCTGCTTGGAGCGGCTTGATAGCTTGTGGTTTGCGTCCCATCTCTTGGAGGACCTCATAAGTGTGCTCGCCCAAGGCTGGCACGGGACGCCCGACCCTCATCTGAATCTGTGACTAGGGCTGGTCACACAAACTAGCTTCGGCAGCGCGGGTGAGACTTCAGCGTGGTACGATCTGAAGGATTCATTTAGGCGACCGTAAGTTTCATTCCAGAGGGAGCAAGGAGGACGCTATGGCCTGGATCCAAGTCATTCAGCATGACGAGGCTTCAAGAGAATTAGCCGAGTACTACCAGCGTCCAGCGGGGCCGTCCATCCGCTAAGATGAGGAACGCCTCAGTTAGCCAAACTAGCCTCAGACCGAAACCAACTTTCTAAGACACTGAAGGAGGCGCCATGAACGATGGTTCTGTTGGTGTCATAGGTGCGGGTATCATGGGCAGAGGCATTGCGCAAGTGATCGCTCAGACCCAGAGGTCTGTGCTCCTGGTTGACCGCTCGCCAGAGCTAGTAGAACGGGCCATCGCGGCCATACGCGATCGCTTGGCCCGTCGAGTGACCCAGGACCGCATGACCTCCAAGGAGATGGAGAGTACGATGGACAGCATTCGTCCGGCCACAAGGCTGGATGAACTAAAAGGGTCTCCCCTTATGATCGAGGCGGTGTATGAAGACCCTCAGGTCAAACTCCAGTTGCTCCGGGAGCTTCAGCCTTTTTGCTCCAAGGGCTCCATAGTTGTCAGCAACACCTCGGCCATCCCCATCAGCCTGCTCTCAAGCGCCGTGACATACCCACAACGCTTCATGGGAATGCACTTTTTCAACCCTGTTCCAGTCATGACGCTGGTCGAGGTGATCAAGGGCATCTCCACCAGTGATGAAACGGTCGAGGAAATCGTGTCCTTCAGCCTGGCAATTGGCAAAACCCCGGTTGTGGTCAGTGACTCACCCGGCTTCGTCGCCAACAGGCTGCTGATGCCCATGATTAACGAGGCAGTCTTTGTGCTCTCAGAGGGGATCGCGTCTCGTGAAGACATCGATACAGTCATGAAACTGGGGGCCAACCACCCCATGGGGCCTCTGGAGCTAGCGGACCTCATTGGCCTTGACACCTGCCTTCACGTCATGGAAGCGCTGCACAGTGGGCTAGGAGAGGACAAATACCGGCCCGCGCCCATGCTCCGCAGGATGGTGGAGGGTGGCCTACTTGGCCGCAAAACAGGCAAGGGGTTCTACGAGTACGGCAAATCCTCTTGAGCTTGCTCCCTGTCTAACCCCAAAATGACAAGGACTAGGTAACCTGCATGTAACGAAGCTGCACCTCGACTCCGCCTATGCCGAGGCGACGAGATTCAAGGCGCGGATCGTACACGGGACCTTCGGATAAAATCGGCGCTCGACCTAGTCGGCATCACGACGAAGTCGGACTTGCTGAAGGATACGAGCGAACTAGCTTCTGGTCACGGTGGCGGACAACTGCTAATATGCTGGCATACCGCGTTCCCTGCCAATAATCTGCTTCGGGGAGGAACTATGCTGGCACTTAACCATATCCATCTTAGGAGCACTGATCCCAAAACGGCCGCTGCCTGGTACGTGGACATGCTGGGAGCAACAATCGTACGAGAGGCAGAAACTCCGGCAGGCGTCACCGTGTCGCTGGACATAGGAGGAACCCGGGTGAACGTAGCGCCGCAGGCTCCAGACCAAAACCTGCCCAGGGGCTCCGCTGAGGTTCACCTGGGCCTGGAGCACTTCGGCCTGCAAACCGATGACCTGGAGGCGCTGCTGGCTCGCCTGCAATCCAAGGGCCTGGAGGTCCTGGAGCCGTTGCGCAGCTTTCCCACCGGCATGAAAATCGTCTTCGTTCGGGCACCGGACGATGTGAGGATCGAGCTGATGCAGGTGCCTCCTACGTAGGCGGCATGTGCACGGTGAGAGATCTGCCATAGCGAGGCACATCTTGGCCAGAGGCATCATAGACATCCGAGGCATCGGCTAACAGAGGAAGGGCGACTTCCTAACTAAAGTCTTTGCCTAGTAAAGATTGCCCGCGAGAATAAAACCAGCTATCATAGATGGAAACCCAAAGAGCGAGTGAACTTGTACCAAGAGGTATTTCCCTCAGCTAACCCAGGTGAATCCCCAGCAAATCAGACCGCTGTGCCTGTGCGGCGGCCCCGGCGACGTAGAGCGTACAGGTCGGTTCCCGTTCAGCCGCTGCCAGCGGATCGCCTACCCATCCCCGACACGGACGGCCAATCAGAGGCGGCAACCCGCCCAACGCCTTCCAGTCAGACACCCTCTGTGACAGATGGCGTACTCGCTCAGCCTGTGGTTCGTCGGCCGAGTTACCCCAGGCAGCCGTCGGTCCCATTGGCGGCACCCGTAGACCACCCCACGGTCCCCACCGCGCACCGGCCTTTCTCCCACCCCAGCGAAGATGAGTTCGGCAGGATTCTGAACTTCTACGGCGTCCAGTGGCTGTATGAGCCGCGCTCTTTCCCTCTGCGCTGGGACGGGGATCGGGTCGTGGAGATGTTCACGCCAGACTTTTACCTGCCAGAGTTGGACCTCTACGTTGAGCTCACGACGATGAAGCAGAACCTGGTGACTGATAAGAACCGCAAACTGCGCGAGATCAGGGAGCTGTATCCAGATATCAACATAAAACTGCTGTATCGCAGGGACATCCACCGTCTTCTGGCCAAATACGGTTTCGGACCGCTGGCGCAGGCCGACATCCCTGGCATGGAGCGAGTAGTGTTCACCAAACCCCAGATCGACCGGCGCGTAACCGAGTTGGGGCGGACCATATCCCAGGACTATGCCAACCATGACCTGGTCCTCATCGGAGTGCTGCGCGGCGTCTTCTGCTTCATGGCCGATCTAATGCGCCAGATTACGCTGCCGCTATCCGTGGACTTCATGTCGGTGTCCTACTACGGGGGCAATCAGGATGGGGCAAGTACAGCGCAAATCAATAAAGGCCCAGATGTGGCCATCGCGGGACGACACGTGCTGCTGATAGAGGACATTGTGGACACCGGCATGACATTGGGCTACCTGATGCGCGACCTTCAAGCTCAGGGCCCCGCCAGCGTGAAGGTATGCGCGCTGCTGGACAAGCAGGTGAGACGCCTAACGGACGTAAAGCTGGACTACGTGGGGTTTGAAGCTCCTGACGAGTTTCTGGTGGGCTACGGTCTGGATTACCTGGAGAGATACAGGAATATGCCGTTCATAGGCATATTGCGGCCGGTGGAACCAGCTGAGCCACAGGGTGGCAACCGAGCAAGGCGAAGCCCCAAGTAACCGGTCTCTGCTGCCCTTTCCCCAACTTGTCCTGCCTAGAGATGAAACTCGTCAGCCGGGATACCGCTACTCTCTGGGCTGTCTGTCAACCACCTTTGGCCACCAGTTTCCCACCCTCTCTCCGGACCCGATGCCGCGGTAACTGCGCAAGCCACTAAGGGCCTGGTGTACCGTTCTACAAGACGAAATCCGTACAACTTCTACGTACGAATATGGTTGCGCGACTTCCCATCATCCAGCAAACTGCTGAAAAAAGGAGTTCAGAGGGGCAAAGCCCTTTTGGCAGGGGCCTGGGGGTGTCCCCCAGAAATATTTTCAACCCCCTTCCTGGCCAGGAAGGGGGTAATGGGGATGGTCGAAGGAGTTTTTCATCATCCTGCCATTGCGAGCTGTGCCGTGGGGCAAAGATCCGACAGGCAGCAGCTATCGCATAACGGCGATTTCCGGCACGTTTCCTTGGCGTGCCTGTCCAGCAGCGCGTGATACTCGTTGAACAGATTAGTGTCCGGGGAGAGGTTCTCATGGAAGAGGCTCTGGAAAGCGCCGTAGCTATCCGTCTGGGGGGCCATGCCCAGGCGACGCAGGGCCCGGCGCGTGTACGTGTCTATCACAAAGGATGGCAGCCGGGCCGCATACACCAGAATGTCGTCCGCCGTTTCTTCTCCAATGCCGTAGATAGCGAGAAGCTCCTGCCGGAGGGGCGCCGCTTCCTGGGACAGGAACGTGCCCAGGTCGTCGTGATACTGGTCGCCCAGGTGATGTGCAAAGGCTTTCAGCTTCTTGGCCTTGGCGTTGAAGTATCCGCTGGGACGTATGAGTTGTGACAGCGCCTCTGACGACAGCTCCCGCAGCCGCTGTGGGGACAGAGCCTGCGCGGCCTTCAGGTTGTCCAAGGCGCGCTCGACGTTCTTCCATGCTGTGTTCTGCGTGAGAATGGCCCCGATGATTGTCTCGAAGGGGCCGTCTCCCGGCCACCAGTCCTGAGGGCCGTACCTGTGATAAAGCCGTTTGTATATATACAGCAGACGGGCTCCCAGAGGTGTTGACGCTCGGGCATCATTCTCTTGGTCTGCTGGGGTTTTCATTACAGGCACGGGCCATTGTCATTCTGAGCCCTTCGTAGGCTCAGGGTAAACTCCGCGAAGAATCTTGTCTGCTGGTAATAGCACTGCAAGCCAGCCTGAGTGGTACGTGAATTAAGGCCAACAAGATTCTTCCGTCGTCCCGATGCCATCGGGACCCCCTCAGAATGACACCCTCGATCCTAGTCCCTTATTTGTGAGAGCCGTGCAGCCTTCAGTGTCGCAGTCAGCTCTGGAACCACTTTGGCCCAATCACCCACAATACCGAAGTTCGCCGACTTGAAGATAGGAGCGTCTGGATCCGTGTTGATGGCGATGATATGTTGGGCCTTCTTGGCACCAACGAGATGGTTGGGCTGACCAGATACACCTATGGCCATAAAGAACTGGGGTGCCACGGCCTTGCCGGTCAGGCCTATTTGAAGTTGAGGCGGCAACCAACCCGCTGTAGCGACCCGCAGTGTGGCCGCCAGAGCTCCCTCCGTGACTTCCACCAACTCTTGCAGGGCCGCCACATTCTTTGGGTCGCCGACGCCCATTCCCGCCACAATGACGGTGCGCGCATCGTCCAGCTTGGTAGCGCCTAAATCTGGGTCTACGAATCGCTCCAGCAGCTTTACCTTCCCAGATCCCGCTGGACCGCCAGCCAGAGCTACCACCTTTGCCTGCACCGACCGGTCCGCCATAAGCGGGGCGAGCATCCCTGGTCGCACGGTGGCCATCACAGGCCGGGTGCGCGAGTATATGGGCGAAACGATGTTCCCGCCGAACGCAGGCTTGATCTGGGCGATTTCGCCGCTGGGTTCCAGCTCAAAACCGACACAGTCGCCGGTCAGGCCTACCTGCAACCGGGCCGCGAGCCTGGGTGCTAGGTCTCGTCCTTGTGTGGTGGACGGAAGTAGGAAGATGTGGGGATCGTACAAGCGCACCGCCGAAGCGAGCACGCCGGTGTACCGTTCGGTGTCGTAGCTGGCATAGGCGTCTCCGTGGAGCACATACACGGCGTCGGCGCCATGCGAGGCCAACTCTGGGATGAGGGTCTGAACATCCGGGCCGCCTATCATCACCGCCGCGACCTCGCCTCTCAGTCCGCTGGCCAGGTCGTGCGCAGCTCCCAGAAGCTCATACGTCACAGGTCGTGGCTTCCCAGACACCAACTCAACGTAGACCCACACGGCCTTTCGAGGGCCGGCGCTGGAAGGCAGGGTAGGGCGCGGCTTCAGCTTGACTTGACTGGTGCGGGGCCGGAACAGACCGTTGGCCACCATGTAGTCCCTTAGCTTTTCGGCTGCCTCCTTCGGGTCCTCTGTTGTGACCAGTACACCACTGCGCTCCAGCTCGGCGGAGCGCAGTTCCACAACGCGCGTCGGCGATCCCGCCTGGCCGTACCCCAAAGGGTCGCCGCCCAGGTCCGCCGCGGTCCAGGTGACCACCTCCTTGTCGTTGGCCGCCTCAAGCTCCTCGGGTGTGGGCCTGCGACCTGTGATGACCAACTCCGTAATCGAAAGCACAGCCGGCAGTGTCACTTCATACCGCTCGTAGCCTTCGTCCGTCTCCTGCTCCACCCACAGGGCCGCATTGCCGGCGACGGGAGTGATCTTCCGCGCCGAGGTCACCTGGGGCATGTCCAAGAACTCTGCCATTTCGCCCGGCACCTGGGCCGTTTCCGAATCAATGGTGAACTTGCCGCATACGACCAGGTCTGGAGCGAGCTTCGCTATCGCCTGGGCAAGGGTGCGAGCGGTGGCCAGAGTGTCGGCGCCGGCAAAGGCTTGGTCCACAAGATGCACAACCCTATCTGCCCCCAGGGCCAGGCATTCCACCAAAGCGCTCCTTGCCTGGGGTGGCCCCATGGTGATGACAGTGACGGTGCCGCCCGCCTCCTGACGGAGCCTGAGCGACTCCAGCAGGGCGCGGCGGTCCAGGCTGCTTATCGTCAGGTTGACCCCTTCTCTGACCAGAGTCTTGGTGACAGGGTCTAACCTGGCATCCGCGGCTACGGGAGTCTGTTTGATACACACAACTATATTCATTGACGCAAACCTCGCGATGGGATTCTTATAGTATAGCCCAGAAGACGGCACCTCGTTGGGCTTGTTGCCTCAGAGGGCGCTGTTTGCCTCTGGGTGCCACGCGACTTGCACAAAAACCGAGGAGGATACAAGGAACCTAGGTTCCTTGTCGGGGGATTGGGGGTGTCCCCCAAATCTCAATCTTCCTCCCCCTCTCCTGCCTGTAGGAGAGGGGGACCGAGGGGGTGAGGTTGAACGAGTGTTCAGAACCCTGCTAGAGCTGCACTACCCTACTGCTGAAGGGAGCGTATGTAATGCACCAGAGCCCACCGGTCCTCATAGGTCAGGAGCTTGCGGAAAGCAGGCATGACGAACCGGTGCTCAGGCAGGCCGTAGGCCCCCGCGAAACCCTTGGTGATAATCAGGAACACCTCGCCATCAGGCTTGGCGTTGGTAGGGCCAGCGGCTGTGAGGTTTGCAGGGGTGCTCGGGTAACCCGCGTCCTTCAGGCGGGTGGCCATGGGCCCATCTCCCAGGCCCGTGGAGCCATGACAAACGGCGCAGTTGGCCTGGTACAGCTTGGAGCCACTGCTCACGCCCTGGTCTTTGGGAACGGGGTTCTGCAACAGCTTGGCCTGCGCCAAAGCGTAGTCCACCTCGCTGCCGGTTATCGGCACAGACCCCTCGGGCGCCGAAAGGCTGGGCGGCTCCTGAATCTTGTATGACTGGTTGTAGTGCATCTCTGGGAAGAAGTCCAGGGGATATGCCCCCCTTGAGCACCCTGTCAGCATCAGCACAGACAGTGCCGCCAGGAGCAGAAATCCCCTCCGGGTGCTGCCCAGGCCAAGACTCCTTATCGTGGGTCGTCCCTCCGATTCCATGTTCAGGTCACTACTCCTTGGTAAGGACATCCTCTGCCCCAGCCCGGCGGAACAGCTGGTCCACCGAGTTCACCCTCTCGGTTGCGCAGTCCAAGGTGATGCCAACGTACCCTTCAGTGATGCGTCGATCGTAGATGCCGGCCCTCACGTTCGGTAGGCGGGACTCAAAGAATATGCCCAATACGGTGAAAAGGATGGCCCCCAGCATGGTGCCTTCGTAGGCTATGATGATCATGGGAGGTATCGAAAGGATGGGCTTGCCGCCCGTAACCAGTGGATAGGCTGCCTGGGTCGCAGCGGTCAGCAGCAACGCGACCGAGAACCCCAACAGGGCCCCTATGAACGGATAGACGTAAAGCCTATGCTTCGTCACCCTTTCACCAAAGGCACCCTCTGGGTAAGGATGGTCGGTCAGCAGCTCAAACTGCTGGTTGGTATAGCCAGCTTGCTGCAGCGCCTCAGTGGCCTCCGCCGCCTCCTCCGCCTGTTTGAACAACCCCAACATCTGTGCCATGGTTATGTTCCTCTGAGGAGGCTTATTCCTCTATACGGAGGGCAGGAACGCTCTTCCGGCCCACTTGAACGGTATCACTCAAAGTCTGGCCTTCCTTGATGTCAAAGAGTGGAATCAATGGGAATGCCTTGGCGAACAGCAGCAACAGCAGGAATACTGTGGAAAAGGCGGATAGGATGATGGTGATCTCAAATATGCTCGGATGGTATGCGCCCCAGTTGAAGCTCAGTGGGGTCTTCCTTGCCATGCTGGGGATGATGATCAGGAACCTTTCCAACCACATGCCTATGTTCACCGATAGGGACGTGATAAACATTAGCATCAGATTGCGGCGCACCTTCCTGGACAGCCACATAGTCACCGGGAACAGGTACCCTGTGACGACAAACACCATGAACAGCATGTTGTATGGCCAGGTAAATACTTGCAACTCTCTCAGGGCGATCTCCTGAGCTTCCAAGCTGTACAGCGCCATAGTGAATTCCAGGAAGAAGAAGAAAAGCCAGGCTGTCCCTATGGCAATCAACAACCTGCCCAGCGCATCAATATGCTCCTCCCGTATGTAGGCCTCCCATTTGAACATCCAGCGCATTAGGATCACCATGGTTACCACCGCTGACACTCCTGAAAACACGGCGCCAATGACGAAGTAGGGTGCGAAGATGGTGGCGTGCCACCCCTCTACGCCAATCTGCACGGCAAAGTCCCACGACACAATGCTATGGACCGAGACGAACACCGGCAGCAGCAACGCCGACAGCAGGAACCCGGCGATGATCTGAAGCTTCCACTGCTGGGGTGTGCCTCGCCAGCCCATGGCCAACAGGCTGTAGATATGATGCCTGATCCCGGAGGTCCTGTCCCGGATCACAGCCAGGTCGGGCACCAGCGCCACTATGACAAAGAGTGCGCTTCCAGTCAGGTAGGTGAATATGGCGGCGGGGTCCCATACCAGCGGCGAACGGATGTCAGGATATATCCCGCGAGAGAAGTCGTAGGGGAAGGCCCAGTATAGCGTCCTCCAGGGACGTCCTGAGTGAAGGACAGGGTGCAGGGCCGCGATCATCAGGGAGAAGACCGTTAGCACCTCCGAGGCCCGGGTGGCGGGCCGCCGCCACTCCGCCTTGCTGAGGCGCAGGATGGCTGAGAGCATTACGCCGGCGTGGCTGATTCCGATCCAGAACACGAAGTCAGTGATCAGGAAACCCCACATCACAGGGCGGTTCAGCCCTGTGACCCCCAGCCCTTTGTTGATCATAATGGTAACGGCGATAGAGCCGGCAAGGGTGATAGAGGCAAGAAAGCCCAACAACAGCCAGTACCACAGAGGCGCTTTTAAAACGTTGCGCAGCAGATCTGTGTTGACCTGCGTGGAAGTCCGCGTAACCCTCTCTTGCATGCTCCTTACCGTTCCTTCTGCCCAGCATGGGCCTGTGTTACATCGCCCCGCTCATATCCTTCGACAGGCTCAGGATGAGCGGGGTTATTCCTCCGCTCGTGGTGAGCTTGTCGAACCATACGAGCGGAGTATGGCATGGCCCTTTTCCCATTTACCAACATCTTCCTAGGCCCAACGATATTCGTTCGCATAGCTAGTCCGGCTTCCCCAACACTACCATCTTGGTCCTGAGGAATGGCCTGACCGCCCGCAACCGAATCCCTTCTGTCATCTCCCACAGTGAGAAGATGGGGATGACCCTGGCCGCCATCAACACTATGAACATTGCCCCCGAGATACCGCCCACCATCATCATCAGGTCTATGATGTCAGGGTAGTTAGGAGGGGGCACCTTTTCCAGGAGGTGTGCCGTTATCTCCGCGTTGGGGACGGAGTAGGAGGCAACGTACAGGCGTATCTTATCCAGCAGTGTTCCGATCAGGATTAACGCCGCGGCCAATGGCGGGCCCCAGGTGCTCCTGCGGACGCCGTTCCACAGCAGGGTGAAGAATGGCGCCACAAAACAGAACACGAACGCAAGGATGAAAACATACCGGTACGGCCCGAACATCAGCAGATCTAGAATGGCTTGCTCGGCGGGCTGCCGACCATACCAGAAGACAATGAATGCCGACCACCAGAAATAGAACCACAGGAGTGTCAGCGCCAGCAGGATTTTGCTGGCTCCCCAGAAGTGCTCCATGTGGATGTACTGCTCCAGCTTTCCATACCGGCGAACCAGCCACAATGTAAGCACAGTTGTGGCCAGACCCCCCTGAAGGGCATTAATGGACTGCTGGGCAGCAAAGATGGAGTCGCGCCAGCCGGGGACCAAGGTCATACCGAAGTCTATGCAAAACAGGGTAATAGTGCCTACGAGCATAATAAAGAACAACGCACCTACTGCTCCCACGCCTACCTGGAGGACCGTCCACTGCTTTTGAGTGCCCAGCCAGCCCTTGGACATGCGGCTTCCCCAGGAAGCAAGCCTGCCTGAAACACGCTCTCGCATGATGGCCATGTCAGGTCTGGAGGAGAGCCACAGCAGGGCCAGGCCGACCACCATAAACACTGCTATCTGAAGGGTTACCCACACGTGAGGCGCTCCGGGGATTATCCAGGAGCTTTGCAGGCCCAGGGTAGGCGGGTCCATGTCCTGGAACCACAGTGTCCTGCGTCCCGCCGCCGAGGGCACCAGGAAGAGCAGAGGTATGAACATAAGGAGCGACAAACCACCTACCACAGCATACATCTCGGCGATCCGAGTCAAGGGCCGCCGCCAGTGTGCTTTGACCAGGCGTAGCGCCACGGCTACCACGGGCGCTGCCCCGGCCGTGCTGAGAAGAAATGCAACCGTGGCGGCGAAGTACCCCCATGGCTCGCGCTCATCGAATCCACTGGTGACGACGCGCAGCACGAATCCTGCTATGCCCACAAGGAAGAGCAGGCCGGTTACCCACATTACTCTTCGGTAGCGAGGCCCGGTGGTAGCATGGCGGTCCAGGATGTCCTGGGTGAACTCCTCCGCCGTGACCTCGAGGTGATGTCCGTTGCTATGCATGCCCCTCCACCTTCGCCTCCTGGTCTATCTTGTTCAGGTACACTACGTTGGCCTCCGTGCCCAGCGACTCCAGCAAGCGGAACCGCCGCCTGTCCTTGGACAGGGCCGACACCTTGCTATTGGGGTCCCTTATGTCACCGAAGACCAGGGCCCCGGTAGGACATGCCTGTGCACACGCTGTTTGGAGCTGCCCATCCACGATATCACTGCCGTCCCGCTTGGCGTCCAGCTCAGCCCGCCGGATGCGCTGCACGCAGAAGGTGCACTTCTCCATTATGCCGCGGCTTCTTACAGTTACGTCCGGGTTTAGCTGGTTGCGCAGCTCCACGGGCCAGACTGGCTCCCACCAGTTGAAGAACCGTGCATGGTAGGGGCAGTTGTTCTGACAGAACCGTGTTCCTATGCACCGGTTGTACACCTGAACGTTCAGGCCTTCGTTGTTGTGGTATGTGGCAAACACCGGACACACCGGCTCACACGGGGCGTTTCCGCATTGCTGGCACATGACAGGCATGAACCGGGCCTTCACGTCCGGGAACTCGCCCTCCCAGTACCGCTCTATCCGTATCCACGAGTGGGTGCGCCTCTGGTCAAAATGCGACTCGCTATTGATGGGGATGTTGTTCTCCGCCTGGCATGCAACAACACACGCCTGGCAGCCCGAACACCGGTCTGCGTCTACCACCAACTGCCATTTGCGCTCTTTGGGTGCTGAAACCATTGGATGTCTCCTTGAGTTTGAGTGATTTGGTGCCGTGCTTCCTTACTCTGGTCTAACCAGTGGAATAGCCTCTTCGTTGAGGGTGGGAGTAACCACCCCTTCCAGCTTGGAGAGGCGGGTCCATTTGCCGCTCTTGGTGACTCTTACCCGCGTCGCCGCCCACGCCAATGCTCCCGTATCATTGTCTTTCCGCAGCGCCAGCGCCTTGAACAGGTTGTCACCCCTGCCTTTGGCCACCGACGTCTGGTAGTCCTTGAAGTCAGGGCCTACCTCGAAGCTGCCGTACACAGTGTGCCCCTGGCCCGTGGGGACCGAGATAACTCCCGGTGCCGCCGCAGGGTGGAGGTACGCCAGGGCCTTGACCGTGCCTGCCGGCGATTCCAACTCCAACTCGTCCCCTTCCTTTATCCCCATCTCCTCGGCAGTCTTGACGTTGATCTCCGCCCAGGTGTGCCACGCCGCCGTGGTCACAGGGTCTGGTGTGGCCTGGAGCCAGGGGAGGTTGGCGCCCCTTCCATCCAAGAGGGAATGAGAAGAGAAGGGCAGGAGATGGAATGTATCCTGGCCTATGGGGCCTTCAAACTCTGGCTCCAGCGCCTGGGGCTGGCGGGGCAGGGGGGGTATGGCCGTCGTCTGAACGGCTCCCTTGAAGCTGGCGTCCCACCAGCCGCCTCGCTGAAGCGCCGCGTTCCAGAAGACCTCAAAATCCGCGGCCTGCACGGACCCCCGGTTCAAGGCGTGGAGCCTACGGGCATTGGCGCGCAACGCCTCCCTCATGTTGGGCCATGGTAGGGCCTGGGCCACAGGGCCTCCCAGCGCAGCCGCCGTTTCCAGCAGCACGTCTCCAAAGGGGTGGGTGCCTGGGTCCCGGTGGAACGGGTACACCACGGGTTGCTGGAATGTAACCGCCTGGTATCCCGGCCCTGGGTCTGGCACATCGTCGCCCCAGGATTCCAAATACACGTGGTCCGGCAGAATGAGGTCGGCGTGGGCCGCGGTCTCATCCATGAAGCTGGAGAAGCTCACTATCTTGTCTACCTTTTCCAGAGCGCTTTCCACTCCCAGGGATGCTGGCAGCCCATATACCGGGTTTGCCCCGTGCACCAGTAGGACCTTCACAGCGCGGTCCTCCATCTTTCCCACCAGGGACTCCCATTCTTGCATCGAAGCCCCAGAACTGGTCGTTGGAACATCATCCAGGGGAGAAGGCGGATTGAATAGCACGCCCCCTTCCTTGCCAGCGTTGCCCAGCAGGAGGTTGAGGCTGTAGATGGCGGATAAGCTGGCCTTGCCCCTGGTGTGAGCGCCCGCGGAGCCGCCGCCTATCACTAGGCTTCTCCTGTGCTCTGACAGCCCTCGGGCTATCTCATCAATGCGTTCTGGAGATACGCCCACGGAGCCAGTGACTTTCTCAGGAGCGAACTCCGCCAGGTAGACGGCACCAGCACCGCCGGTCATGGCCTGGACTGCCGCCAGGTCTATGCGGTCGGCATGCTGGGACATCAATACATAGGCAACGCTGAGAGCCAACACCCCTTCCCATCCTGGGTTCACGTATACCCACCGGTCGGCGTTGGCCGCCGTCAGGGACATCCGGGGTTCGACCTGTACCAGGGTGCCTCGGTCGCCGCTCCCCTGGCGGAACTCCCCGTAGGCGCGGCCGTAGCGCACGGGAGATAGCCATGTGCCAAGCATGTCTGCGCCAAAGCTAAGGACATAGTCTGCGTGGGCAATGTCAAAGTCGGGCAACTGCTCCTGTGCAAAGACCTGTTTTATGGTAGCCCGCAGGGTCGTCTGCTCCAGAGACTCGTGGGCCATGGCTAGGGCCCCGGATGAGTCGGTGAACTTGCGTACCACCATGCCCAGGATGCCGCGCAACGGCTCGGTGACCATGACCACGGAGCCGGGCGACTGGCTCCTCAGAATGCCTGCCAGGTCGCTCATGGCTTCTGGCCATGTGATGGATTCAAACTCACTGGAGCGTTGGTTCCCCACACGGCGCATGGGGCTTGTGAGGCGGTCCGGGTTGTACAGCGCCTGAAGCCCCGCCTGGCAGCAAACGGACGACTTGCCCTGGTTTACGGGGTGGTCGGGGTTGCCCTCTATCTTGATTGCCCGCCCTTCAATGACCCGTACAATTATGCCCTCTCCGGCCCCGCATAGGGCGCAGGAGGTCGCATACCACGCCTCAAGGCCAGACACCAGATCTTCGGGCATCTGGGCTGCGCTTTCCACAAGCAGCTCACGCTCAGGGATGCCGCAGGCGCTGAAGACTATAGTCCCCAGGGCGCTGATCCCGGACCATTTCAGAAACTTGCGACGCGTTATATCCATGGCAAAACTACTGCTTGCTCTTCGAATGCTCTAATAGTGGCAGATGGCGCAGTCTGTGGGCGCGTTGTACTGCCGGTGGCAGTCCACACAATCGCCCATCTTCAGCGCACGGACTTGTTTCACCTTCACCATTGTCTCCACTGGCCCATGGCAGGTGGAGCACGTCTGTGCGGCGTTGACGGTGCCGTCCGCCAGGAGCGACAGCGCGGTGCTGGCGTTGACGATATTATCAGGGTTGGCCATCAGGAACCTTACATGCACGTCGTGCACGAACTGGACATGGTCGGGAAGCCGGTGCACGCGTAGCCAATCTATTGCTTGGCCCGCTTGTGCCGCATCGCTCAAGATGCCTATCTGCACCTGCGCCGTCGGCAAATTGCCTTTGACTTGGGTATGGCAGAACATGCACTGCTGCACCGCTGGTATGGTTGCAGCCGCTCCTTTGTCGGCATTGCGGTGGCAGAAGGTGCAGTCCAACCCAATACCGCCCTGCTCCACTGAGCCGGCGTGTACGGTATGGGGGAAGGCGATGGGTTGGTCCGGCCCTTGTGCCCCCAAAGGGAGGCCGATCCAAGCGTTGCCGACTAAGAATACCACAGCGCCAAGGACAGCCAGACCACCCAACCCGAAAAGGGAGGCGACTGCAAGGACTATGGGATTCATGCGGGGCATGACCTTGATACGCTCGCTCCTAAAGCTAGAATGTTTTCCTTATATCATATCCACCATCGCGGCAACACCCGATCTATTACGTCAGCGCTGACGGCAGTCAGGATGATAAAGACCAGTGCAAGGACAAAACTGCCCAGCGCGCCCATATAGAACAGAGGGCGAAGCCGGGCGATCCGTGCTGGAAGCTGGCCGGTGTTCACCAGGGATGGAAGGACGGCATGGGCTAACAGGAAGTTGAATGCGGCACCGATAATAAAGAAGATGTAGACCCAGAGGAACCTGAGCATCGTCGAGAGGTCGTGCCAGATGTCGTTGCTCACAAAGGAAGGGTCCATCGTCTCCTCACGGGCCATTCTTGTGCCGAGAGACTGCCGCGTACCGTTGCGGACACCACCATAACAACGAAGGCGTAGTCTATCAGGTCATGG
This sequence comes from Dehalococcoidia bacterium, assembly GCA_965248595.1. Classification (GTDB taxonomy): domain Bacteria; phylum Chloroflexota; class Dehalococcoidia; order Lucifugimonadales; family SHYF01; genus SHYF01. Next base: position 541,209 of record CBDFJM010000006.1, on the reverse strand, counting down.
GCGCTTTGTGAATCCCCTTTTTGCGGGATTTTTCACAAATATCTGGACCACGTGACTTGTGCAGAGCCAGGGCTACTTGATACTGGTAGCAGAGTAGACGCGGGATGGCTTGCGTTTCAGCGCTGACGAAGTAGAATAGGTAACGGCCAGTCAAACAGGGACTCCAGAGTGGTTGCATTGCAGAGAGGTAGATATGCCAGCGCAGTCCAAGTCAGCCACCAAGGGTTACTCTCGCAGGGACTTCATGAAGCGCGCCGTGCTTGGTGCAGTGGCGGCAACTGCAGCGGCCCTGGCAGCAGGCAAGCTGGTGGGCAAAGGCAGTAAGCAAGCCCCGTTGCCGGGTCCGGGATCCATCTTCGAGCCGCAGCCACATGACCTGGCCAGGCACTGGCGGGATAAACTCGGCCGCTTCCGCCTCCGGTAGCAGAGGCGCTGGAACGGTACGTCGCTTGTGGTAAGCAGGGCTGCCCTTCACCACCACCAAGCAACTACATAGCAGTTGTCGCGAATGGTGTTCACGGCGTGGGTGACGGCGCGAGTCCATGATTCCACCTATCGCAACCTAGGAGGAGTGCCGGCGCACGGGGGGGGGTACTCTCTTCGATTATCCACGCCTCTGAGGCTGTGAGCCAGCAAAGCGCTGCATTAGGTCACACGTTAGGTGCCTCTCGCAGCCAAACGCGGGAGGCGGCCTGGACACCTAGGGCTGTCTCTCCCCGCGGGCCGCGAAAGGTAATGACACCCCGGTAGTGGCCCGTCTCCATTATGGTCACCTCCTGGCCTGGGACCACGCCGTGTTCCACCAGGAAGCGCAGGAGCTCCTGGTCCTCTTCAGGAACGCGCTCCACCATGTAGCTGCGGCCTGGTTCGCTCCGTTCCAGGGTCAAAGGCTGCCCTGCTGGGGCCGTGTAGCCGTTGCCTGGAATGGGCCTGCCGAAGGGACAGGTGCTGGGGTTGCCCAGGCGCTCCTGGATCCGGGCCTCTACCTCGGGGGAGATGGCGTGCTCCAAACGGTGGGCCTCCACATGGGCTTTGTACAGGTCAAGGCCCAAGAGGTCTACCACCATGCGCTCCGCAAGGCGGTGGCGGCGGACCATTCCTTCAGCCTGCACCTGGCCCGGGTCCGTGAGTCGTACCCGTTTCTCTGGCGACATCTCCACGAGTCCTTCCTTGGCCATGCGGCGGACCATGCCCAGCACCGAGGGCAGTGAGTAGCCCAGCCCCTCACTAGCAGGCATTCGCCGAATGTAATCTGCCAGTTGGGCGGGGGTAGGCCAATCTCCCTCCTCACGCAGGACGAACAGGGCTAAAAGGTAGTTTTCCGCCACGTGAGAGACTCGCTCGTGGGCGTGGTGTGGCGGCTCCGTTGGTGGAGTGGCCCTGTTGCGCTGTACCACCTGTTTCTCCTCGTGCGCCTAAATCCCAAAGGCCTGAACGCTCCCCAAGCGTAACGGCCTCCAGACCACCTGTCAACGGAAATGAGAAGCCCACATAAGCAGCGGCCGGAAACGATTGACAGGCGGCGCTAATGGTGCATATACTTATTATATTAGTATATACATAGTTGTAGAATATGTCTAGACTGATGCAATTGTGGCATATGTGCGAATTGTCGCACAGTGGCGGCATACCGTTACTCCGGGCGTCGGTATGAATGGCAGCTTCTGAGGCTCTGGCTACAAGGTTCATGACTATTGATGCTAGGCTTGCTGAGGTAAAAGGGGGGAAGATGGTTCCAAAGTTGGGTACTCTAGGGGTTCTGGGAGTACCCATGTTGCTGCTGTGGGCGGTGGCGTGCGGTGGAGGTGAGTCCAACCAGACAGAGCCACCAACCCTGACCATCTATTCTGGCCGGGGAGAAGACCTGGTGAAGCCTATTATTGACCAGTTCAGCAACCTCACTGGCATACGTGTCCAGGTACGCTGGGGCGGCACCACGGAGCTGGCGGCCACTATCCTGGAGGAGGGAGTTAACACGAGGGCGGACCTCTTCTACGCCCAGGACCCAGGGGCACTGGGGGTCATGGAAGACAAATTCATGCCACTCCCCACCACAATCCTGGAGCGCGCAGGGCAACAGTTTCGCTCGCCGACGGGAAAGTGGGTGGGAATCTCAGGCCGGGCCCGCACCGTGGTATACAATACTCAGAGACTAAAAGAGACGGACCTGCCGGAGAGCGTTATGGGCTTCACTGAGCCCAAGTGGAAGGGGCGCATAGGATGGGCGCCTACCAACGGCTCCTTCCAGGTGATGGTCACGGGCATGCGCGCCCAATGGGGTGAAAAGAAAACCCGCCAGTGGCTTAATGGCATACAAGCCAACCAGCCCAAGGTTTACCCCAAGAACACGACCATAGTGCAAGCGGTAGGCGCTGGTGAGGTAGATGTAGGCTTTGTAAACCATTATTACCTGTTCCGCTTCCTGGCAGAAGATGGAGAGGCTTTCCCTGCACGCAACTACCACCCACAAAATGCCGACCCAGGGGCACTTATCATGGTGTCCGGAGTTGGTGTGCTTTCGGCCTCCAAGGACCAGGAGGCAGCCATGAAGTTCGTGGAGTTTCTGCTTTCCAACGTCGGCCAGCAGTATTTCGCTTCCCAGACCTACGAGTACCCCGTGGTGACGGGAATCTCCACCCATCCGTCCTTGGTCCCGCTGTCGGATGTCCAGGCCCCGGCCATAGAGCTAAAGGACCTGGCAGACCTGGATGGAACCCTCAAGTTGCTGCTGGATACAGGAGTTCTATAAGCCGTGAGCATCTCTCAACCACGGTGGAAGCTAGGACGTGGTCTACATGGGCGCGTAGGTTGGCCTCCAGCGCTGGTGTGGGTCCCCGCTATATTTTCGGCCATCGCCACGCTATTGCCGCTGGTGTACCTGGTAGTTCGCACGGCAGGCGCGGGTGAAGAGGCCCTGGACCTGGTGTTACGCCAGCGCACTTTGCGGGTGACCGTGCAGACCCTGGCCCTGGCCGGAGTGGTAACGGTGGCTGCCACAGGCATGGCGCTGCCGCTGGCATGGCTGACGGTGCGTACGGACTTGCCCCTGCGGCGGATGTGGTCGGTGGTGACGGTGCTGCCACTGGTGATTCCCAGCTATGTGGGGGGGTTCATCATCGTCTCCGCCCTGGGCCCCAGGGGCATGCTCCAGCAACTCCTGGAAGGTCCCCTTGGCATCCAGCGCCTGCCCGAACTGTACGGGTTTCCTGGCGCCGCCCTGGCTCTCACCATTTTCACCTACCCATACGTCCTTCTGAGCCTCAGGGCCGCACTCTGGCGGTTGGACCCGGCCTTGGAGGAGACCTCCAGAAGCCTGGGTGAAGGCCGGTGGCGCACCTTCCTGAGGGTGGTTGTACCTCAGCTTCGCCCGGCCATGGGTGCCGGCGGGCTCTTGGTGGCCCTCTACACCCTCCACGACTTCGGGGCAGTATCGCTGCTACGGTTCGAGTCGCTTACGCAGCAGATATACGTCCAGTACGAGGCATCCATCTCCCGGCACATGGCCGCGGTGTTTTCTCTGCTGCTGGCCGGGCTGACCCTAGTGGTGCTCCTGGTGGAAGCCAGGATCCGTGGCCGAGCGCGGTATTACCGCACCGCCGGTTCCGCGGTGCGTCCCGCGGAGGTTATCCGGCTTGGGCGCTGGAAGGGGCCAGCCCTTATCTATTGCGGAGGGGTTGTGGGCCTAGGCCTGGTGTTGCCTCTGAGCGTCCTGACCTTCTGGCTGGTCCGTGGGTTGGCGGCGGGAGAGCCGCTGCGGCTGTTGTGGACCTCGGCATGGAACTCGGCATACGTATCGGCGCTAGCTGTGGTCATCGCTCTGGTGGCTGCCCTACCAGTGGCGGTGCTGGCGGTCAGATTTCCTGGGTGGATAGCCACCGCCGTTGAGCGCGCCACCTACCTGGGTTTCGCTCTGCCAGGTATTGTGGTGGCGCTGGCCCTAGTCTTCTTTGGGGCCAACTACGCCCTTTTCGCCTACCAAACCCTGGCGATGCTGGTGTTTGCATATCTGGTCCTCTTTCTGCCCCAGGCCGTGGGAGCCACCCGTGCTTCTCTACTGCAGGTGAGTCCCCACCTGGAGGAGGTGGCGAGAAGCCTCGGGAAGTCTCCCTTGCGGGTGTTGCTCACGGTATCGGTACCGCTGCTGCGTCCAGGGATGGCGGCGGGCGGAGCCCTGGTGTTCTTGGCGACCATGAAAGAGCTTCCGGCAACGCTACTGCTAAGCCCCATCGGTTTTCACACCCTGGCCACGAAAATCTGGAGCGCCACCGCCGACGGGTTCTTCGCCCGGGCGGCGGCGCCATCGCTGCTCCTGATCCTGGCAGCCTCCTTGCCCCTGATATGGCTGCTGCGCCATGAGGGAGAGGTGCGGCCATGAGACCCCCGGCTATACGGTGCTTCGCTCTGTCCAAGAGGTTCGACGCTGTAGAGGCGGTGCACCGCGTTGACCTGGTGGTAGGGTACGGTCAGACCCTAGTGCTCTTGGGGCCTAGCGGCTGTGGCAAGACCACCCTTCTGCGACTCATTGCCGGATTTGAGGTCCCCGATGCTGGCACCCTGGCCGTAGGAGGTCAACTGGTGTCGGGCCCTAACCACCTGCTGCCTCCTGAGAAGCGCCGCGTGGGTATGGTGTTCCAGGATTACGCCCTCTTCCCGCATATGGATGTGGTGGATAACGTGAGCTATGGGCTGAAGCGAGCGCCGGACAGAGAGAAACGCGTCCGGGAGGTGCTGGCACTGGTGGGCCTGCAAGGTATGGAGCACCGGATGACCCATGAGCTTTCGGGAGGCGAGCAGCAGCGCGTAGCTCTGGCCAGGGCTCTGGCACCCCAGCCCGCCGTCATTCTGTTGGACGAGCCATTCTCCAACCTGGACACGCGCCTCAGGGCCAGGGTTCGGGCGGAGGTGCGCCAGATACTGAAGGAGGCTGACGCTACCAGCATCTTTGTCACCCACGACCAGGAAGAGGCTCTGTTCCTGGGAGACCAAATAGCCGTGATGAACCAGGGCCGCATTGAGCAGGTGGACACCCCGGAGCGCATCTTCCATCACCCGGCCACACCGTTTGTGGCCCGTTTCATGGGCGCGGCCGACTTCCTTGAGGCGCGCGTGCAGGGAGACCTGCTGGTAACTGAGCTAGGAATGCTGCCGCGGCCGTTGGAAGCTACCGCACAGGACAAGGTGGAGGTAATGGTCCGGCCGGACGATTTGACCATTCACCCAGAGGTAACATCCCCCGCCAGGATAACAGCCCGCACCTTCCAGGGGGCCCATTACCTGTACCAGGTAAAGCTATCCTCCGGGACCGTAATTCATAGCCTGATGGATCATTACCAGACTTACGCCGTGGGAACACCGGTAGCAGCTCGCATTGACTCTGGCCACGCCCTTATGTGCTTTGTAAACGGATATCTGCGGCCCATACCTCTCACTGGGTAAGGAACGAAACACCCGACCCCAAGTTAAGGGTGTTTACCCGAACAGCTACCATAAGGCAGTCTCTCGGCCAAGGCGACAGCAAAGGTCGACTTGGCGAACCACAAACGTGTGTGATAACAGCTTATCTTTCACTCACTCACGCACGGGGAAGGGGCCGGGAGTCGGGCGCCACTCCTCCGGCATCAGGAACTCCTTTGGCACGTCCCCCAGACCTTCGGCCTTGAAGTTCTGGCCGTTGCGGGCATATCCCTCCGCCGTGCGCCGTGCCATCTGGTGGTGGCGCTCCGTCGTGGGGCCGCGCACCTCCGCCGGAATACCGGTCACGAAGGAATACGACGGGATCTCCTTTCGCTCTAGCACCACTGAGCCGCTGCCCACAATAGAGAAGTCCCCAACGACGGCTTCTCCGTTGACGGTTGCGCCATTGCCCACGAGGCAGTTGGCACCGACCGTCTTGGCGTGGCACATCACATGGTGGCCGAGAGTCGTGTACGGACCAAACCAGGCGTCGCTGTCCGAGTGAACGACGCAGTTGTCCTGGATGTCCACGTACTCTGACAGAACGATTTTATTGTTATTTGCCCGGATGATGGTACCAGGCCAGACGCTGCAATAGGGGCCGATCTCCACGTCCCCCACGATGTACGCCGCCTCGCTGACAAAGGCCGTGGGGTGGATCTTCGGGGACTTGCCGTTGAAGCTACGGATCACAGTATCACCCTCCTGCTAAAGTTGACCGCGCCTATGCTCGCCGCCGGGGTTCCGGTTCCACACCTCGGTGAGGATGCCTGCGGCAGTGCGCGGGTGCAGCCATGCGGTGACGCGTGGGTTCACCTCACGCGGGGATATGCTGCCGACCTGTTGCAAGCCCGCCGCCTTCGCCCGGTCCATGAGAGCGTGTACGTTGGGCGCGAATGGACAGATATGGTGGTACACAGAGCCAAGGGTGGCCCTCTGAGCCACGAGCCGCGCTGTACCGCTATCGGTGGTCGTGGGGATGCTGACTTCGAGGACAGTGCCACCTATGGGGAACTCCAGAAGGTGCACTGGGTCGCCGGCGGCGCGGTTTGGGTCGCGATCCTGGGCCGACTCCAGACCGCGCTCCATGCTCTTGTCCTCTCGCAAGCCGAACACATCAGCCCAGAGGTGCCGTGCCTCATCCGCGCTGCGACACGCTACCCCAACGTGGGCCATGCCTGTAATGAGCCCTTCGCCCCGGAAGAAGGGATGGACGTAGTAGCTCTGCTCCTGGGTGATCTGGATGCGGAGACCCTGGGTAGTCTCCGGGTCGAGAAACAAAGGCCCATTCGTGCGTCCATTTCCTTCAAACTTAACGCCTCGGCTCTGGAGAATCTTCAGGTCAGCCGCCATATCCGTGGAGGCCAGAGAGATGTAGTACATGCCAGATCGCCCGGCTACGAACTGGCCTGCGGGTGTATCTGGGCTGTTGGGCTTGGAGACCTCTAGGTACATCTCTCCAATCGGGACATCGACGCTGGTGACGCTGTCGAAGGTGCCAGGCCGGCCCTGGGGCCAGGGCGAGCGGTGCTCGTCTATGGACAGGCCCATGCCGTCAACATAGACCTTCTTCGCGGTCTCCAAGTCGGAGACCAATATGCCGATGTGGTCTATTCTTGTAATTGCCATAGCCCCCCCTTCTTCGTTTCAACTGTCGCTTCCTATATTCACCAGAAGTTTAGTTTATACTAAATGGCCTTGGGTCATCCTCTTGTAATGGCTGTAGAGTCCTGCCTGCTACCCAGCCGTGTTGCACCAGAGCAAGGCGCAACATACAATAGCGGCAACGGATCAGAGTCCCTGACCATCTCAGGGAGAAAACATGGTACTCAGCGACAGAAGCATAAAAGAGGAGCTGGCGAAGGGGCGGATCGTTATAGACCCGCTGGACGAGTCGTGCATTCAGCCCGCTTCCGTGGACATACGGCTGGACCGCAAGCTGCTGGTGTTCCGCAACTCGCGCCGTCCCTACATCGACGTTCATCAAGACCTGGAAGGCCTCACCGAAATAGAAGAGATCCCGGAAGAGAACCCCTTTATGCTGCATCCCGGCGAGTTCATCTTGGGCAGCACCCTGGAATACATTACCGTCCCTGACGACCTGGTGGCCCGCCTGGAAGGGAAAAGTTCCCTGGGCCGCATTGGCCTCTTGATTCACTCCACCGCGGGGTACGTTGACCCTGGCTGGAAGGGACACCTTACCCTGGAACTCAGTAATGTATCCAATCTGCCTGTGACCCTATACTACGCCATGAAAATCGGCCAGATATCGTTCCTCCGTCTGACCACTGCCGCAGAGCGACTGTACGGCTCGCCAGAGCTGGGCAGCAAATACCAGGGGCAGACGGAACCCACGACCAGCCGTATATCCCAGGAGTTCCGACGCAAAGGGTGACTTCATCGTGAGCTACATGCGTCACGCCCTCTCTCTGGCCCAACAGGCTCTGGGCACCACCAGCCCCAACCCCGCCGTGGGTGCTGTACTGGTGCGCGATGGGCAGGTGGTGGGTGAGGGTATCACGCAGCCAGCCGGCCAGGCCCATGCCGAAGTGGTAGCCCTCCGCCAGGCCGGCGAGCTGGCTCGAGGTGCCACCCTCTATGTAACCCTGGAGCCGTGCTGCCACCACGGTCGGACGCCCCCATGCGCGGAGGCCATCATAGAGGCGCAGGTCAGTGAGGTCCGCTTCTCCACCATAGACCCCAATCCCCTGGTGTCAGGAAAGGGTAGGGCGGAGCTGGATAAAGCTAGCATCCACGTGGTTGTGGGCGAGGAAGCCGAGGCAAGCTGGAAACTAAATGAGGCATACTTCAAGTTCATCACCACGGGCATCCCATTCGTGACAGCCAAGTTCGCCGCCAGCCTGGATGGCAAGATAGCCACCCGCACCGGCGACACCCGCTGGATCACAGGCGCGGCGGCGCGGCGTGAGGCCCACCGGCTGCGAGCCACCTCTGACGCTGTAATGATTGGCATTGGCACCCTCCAGGCGGACGACCCACAACTCACCGCCAGGGACCCGGACGGCCGTCCCTTGCCTCGCCAGCCGTTGCGCATCGTCGTGGACAGCACCGGGCGAACTCCTACATCCGGGCGGCTGTTCCAAGAGCCTGGCCAGGTGCTGGTGGCGGGGGCGCGGGTACTCCAGGGACGAGTAAAAGCCCTGAGCCTGGCAGGCGCGCAGGTGGCCCAGTTCCCAGCGAGTAACGGCTCTGTGGACCTGAAGGCGCTCCTGGCCTTCCTGGGCCAGCGCGAGGTTACCAGCGTTCTGGCAGAGGGAGGCGGCGCTTTGCTGGGGTCGCTTTTCGATCAAGGCCTGGTGGACAAGGTTGTCTCATTCATAGCGCCGCTTATCATCGGAGGCACGGCAGCAACCTCCGCCGTAGGGGGTCTCGGCGGTGCCACCCTGAGCGAAGCCCTGCGGCTTCAGGACGTCTACACCGAGCAAATAGGTGAAGACATCATGCTGGTAGGATACCCACCTACGGGGGGCCAGAAAACGGGACCAGAGAAGTAATCCATGTTCACCGGCATTGTCGAAGAGTTGGGTGAGGTGGTGCAGGCCGCCCCTGCGCGCATGGTGATCAGGGCCAATGTCACCCTGGAGGGTACCCGCGTGGGGGATAGCATCGCCGTAAACGGCGCGTGCCTTACCGTTGTTCATCTTCGGGATAACACCTTCGCTGTAGACATAGCCCCGGAGACACTGCGGCGCACCAATCTGGGAGACGCCACGCCTGGTGCCAGGGTAAACCTGGAACGGGCCATGGCCTTGGGGGAGCGCATGGGTGGTCATATGGTGCAGGGCCATGTAGAAGCCACTGGTCGCCTGCTTTCGGCGGAGCCCGAAGGCCAGTCGGTGCTTATGGAGTTCCAGGCTCCGCCCGAAATAATGCGGTACTTGGTGCCCAAAGGTTTCATTTCCGTGGATGGCATAAGCCTTACGGTGGTGCAGCGCCAGCTTTCCTCCTTCACAGTGTCTGTGATACCATATACTCTTGCTAGTACCGTCCTCGCGTCTCGTGAAACGGGAGACCGGGTAAATCTAGAGAGCGATATCGTTGCTAGGTACGTAGAGCGGTTTGTCCAGGACAAAGCATGATAGGCTCTCTTATCGCAACGACCAGTTAGAGGGTAATATGCCGTTTACTACCGTAGAAGAGGCGGTGGAGGACATCCGTAGGGGCAAGTTCGTCATCATAGTTGATGATGAGGACCGGGAGAACGAAGGCGACCTAGCCATAGGCGCGGAGTGGGTTACGCCTGAGAGCATCACCTTCATGGCCACCCACGGCAAAGGCCTTATCTGTATGCCCATCGTGGGAGAGCGCCTTGACCAGCTTGGGCTTCCCATGATGGTATCAGACAACACCGCGCGGCTCGGCACGGCCTTCACCGTCTCCGTGGACTATAAGAGTGGCACCACTACCGGCATCTCTGCCCTCGACCGGGCAGCCACAGTCAAATCGCTTGTTGATCCCCTCACTACACCCGATGACCTGGCGCGGCCGGGCCATCTGTTTCCCCTTCGGTACGCCGAAGGTGGAGTCCTTGTGCGGGCCGGGCAGACCGAAGCGGTAGTGGACCTGGCCAGGCTGGCTGGACTCTATCCAGCGGGCGTCATCTGTGAGGTAATGAACGCCGATGGGACTATGGCACGACTGTCCCATCTGGAGGAGTTCTCCCGTCAGCATGGCATCAAGATAATCAGCGTAGCCCAGATTGTGGCCTACCGTGGACAGCATGAAAAGCTGGTAACTCGGGTGGCCGAGACGCGGCTGCCCACCTCGTACGGAGTGTTTACCGCCATCGCCTATAAGAGCGTCACTGACGCCGACGAGCACGTGGCGCTGGTCAAGGGAGACGTGAATACCCAGGAGCCTGTTCTGGTCCGTGTTCACAGCCAGTGCCTTACCGGCGATACCTTCGGAAGCACCCGCTGTGACTGCGGTGAGCAGATGGACAAGTCACTAAGGCTCATCGCCGCCGCGGACCGTGGTGTCTTTCTCTACATGCGCCAGGAAGGCCGCGGCATTGGACTACACAACAAGCTCCGAGCTTACCAACTCCAGGACGACGGCCTGGACACTGTAGAGGCAAACGAGCACCTGGGATTCCCGGCTGACCTCAGATGGTATGGAATTGGAGCCCAGATCTTGGTAGACCTTGGGGTACGCAAAATCCGTCAGCTCACCAACAACCCCAAGAAAGTGGTGGGACTGGAAGGCTACGGGCTTCAACTGGTGGAGCGTGTCCCCATTGTGATACCACCCAACGATGAGAACCGGCGGTACCTGGAGACCAAGCGCACGAAGCTGGGCCACTTCTTGGACACTCAGCCTGACGACGAATCTCCAGAGATACCTACTCCCCACGAGCGGTAGCCGTGCCTCAAGAGTTCACAGGGGGCCTCCAGGGAAGAGGCCTACGCGTAGCCATCGTAGTTTCTAGCTTCAACCTCGCTATTACCTCCAGGTTGCTCCAAGGCGCCCTGGAAGGCCTGGCAGCCCACGGCGTGCAAGACCATAGCGTAACAGTAGCCTGGGTTCCTGGTTCCTTCGAGATCCCTCTGGTGGCAAAACGTCTGGCGCAGCATGGCACCTCGGACGCCGTGGTGTGCCTGGGCGCTGTCATCCGACACCAGACCGACCACTACCGGTACATAGCGGAAGCGGCCGCCACGGGCATTGCGGAGATAGCACGAGAAACGGGGATACCTGTGGCCTTTGGCATCTTGACCACCGAGAATGAGGAGCAGGCTGTAGAGCGGGCCGGCGGCAAGGAAGGGAACAAGGGCTACGATGCCGCCTTGTCCGCCATCGAGATGGCCAACCTGCTTCGGCTGATGGACGGATTGAATTAGAGCACATTCTAGAAGCTATTCGGCCAATCTCTCCTCCGCACTCTGCCAGCAGGCTGTCCCAAGAACGAGCAAACCCCCGACTCAAGTTGGTGGATTGTTGTCCCATCCTCTGCCACTGGGGGGTAATGAGCCTTCTGGCAGCCCCATGACGCAAAACAAGGGCAGGCGCAAAACGCCTGCCCTTGTTTTGATGCTTCCCCTTTGAGTGTTCTCTAGAGGTTTCCCTATCTCAGAACCCTACACTATGTGAACGATAGAGAGTAGCGGAGCCTCTACCAGCGAGGCGACCGCGACCCCTGGCCACCACCACCACCATATCCACCCCTGGAGCCACCACCTCGGTTGCCTCCTCCAAACCCTCCTCCCTCCGTCCGGGGCCTCGCCTCGTTTACCGTCAGCGTCCGCTGTCCCATCTCCTGCCCGTTCAGGGCGGCGATGGCAGCCTGTGCCTCTTCGTTGGAGGGCATCTCCACAAAGCCGAACCCCTTTGCCCGGCCGGTGTCGCGGTCCCGTATGAACAGTACCTCTGACACCTCCCCGTGCGCACCAAACGCCGCCTTCAATTCATCCTCGGTAGTATCAAACGACATGTTACCAACGTAAATTCTCAAATGCACATCCTTTCAAGGTTTTCTGAAGCATGAATTCGGGTCACCAATAATCGGGGACGTTCGGACAACCTTGCACAGGAAGAGGGGAATGCGGGCTCGGACTGGCTTGGATGCTACGAACAATCGGACCTCGGGCCTCAAATCATTGCTTTCTGACGCTTATTATACCACACTCCACAGAAGCCCGCTTTACACCTGCGAATTTGCGTGTGCCAGTAACATCAACAGTTGCCGTCGAAGAATGGTGGAGGACAGAAAACCTACTTAACAGGCTGCTGAAAAGGGGCGTCCAGAGTCCCGACCTGTTGGGACATAGTCGGAGGGGAATGGTCGCCCCGACTGGTCGGGACTCATCACTCTGCCAGAGTTGGCCCAAAGAACAACTAGACCTCGGACTCAAGTCGTGGGTTTGGACCATGTCCGCTTCATATGGTGAGGCGTGCCCGGCGCCCAGCCTTTACGCCCCTAGGTGAAGAGGGGGTGGTGTGGCCTTGCCGTCAGCGGGTTCAGCCTTTTCCCTACCAGCCAACCACGCCTCCAGCTTGCCTGCCACCTCCTGGGCTTCCGGCCAGTGGTGAGGGTTGTGGCTGTGCTGAAGCACCAGTTCATAGTTGAAATACACGTGGAACTTGCCGTGGCTAGAGGGCACCAGCCTGCAACTGCCAACGGCGTCGCCATACTTTTCCAGGATCTCGCCCGCTATCCAAGCGGCTCGTAGTGCGTACCCTCAGTTGTGGCAATACTCGATCGTGATATCCAGTTGTTCATGCGTCACGCCACACCTCCCAGGAAAGTGCCTTCTAGACCGTTAGCCCCACAGGTAGGTCTACCTGATACTGGCCGACCAGACCTTTCAGGAAAGCGGCCGTCTTCTCGTCGGGCTCGTTCAAGGGCAGGCGAGGCTTGCCCACGTCGAAGCCCACCAGGTTTACGCAATGCTTCACCGGGATGGGATTGGACACCACGAACAGTCCCTTGAACATAGGCAGCAGTCTATGGTGCTCCGCCGCCGCGCCTTCCAGGGTGCCGTCCAGGAGCATCTGCATCATTGCCTTGATCTGTAGTCCCACCAGATGACTGGCCACGCTAACCACGCCGTAGCCTCCCAGGCACATGATGCCAAAGGTGTCCGAGTCGTTGCCGCTCCACACCCTGAACCCGCTGGCGGCTCCGCCAATGACCTTTGCTATCTGGTCGAAATCGGCGCTGGCCTCTTTGATGCCTACAATGTTAGGTACGTGGCTGAGCCGGATGGTTGTCTCTGCCGCCAGGTTGGTGATTGTGCGGCTGGGCACGTTGTAGAGAATGCAAGGCAGGTCCGTGCTTTCCGCGATGGCCTTGAAGTGGAGGTAAAGACCTTCCTGGGTAGGCTTGTTATAGTAGGGGACCACCAGCAGAAGGGCTTGGGCACCGGCCTTCTGCGCCCCCTGACTCATCTCTATGCTCTCCGCCGTGCTGTATGTGCCCGTGCCCGCCACCACATTGCCCTTGCCATCCAGTGCCTCGCAAATCTCAGCGAACAGCCTGGTTTTTTCTTCCCTGGTCATGGCCGGCGATTCGCCCGTGGTGCCGGACACCACAACCCCGTCGCTGCCTGACTCCACCAGCGCCCTTGCCAGACGCTTGGCCTGCTTGTAGTTCACCTGCCCAGCCTCATCGAAGGGGGTCACCATCGCTGTCAGAAGCCTGCCTATCTCTGCCATGAGACACCTCCCGCCACTGATGGTTGAAGTGTATCACACCCTCTGACTTGCCAGCAGGTCCCTTTTTAGCACCTGTTCGGCAATTTGGATGGCGTTCAGAGCGGCGCCCTTGCGAAGGTTATCACCCACGACCCAGATAGAGAGGCCGTTGTCCATGGCCAGGTCCTTGCGGATGCGCCCAACGAAGACTTCGTCCTTGCCTGCGGCATTTTCAGCGAGCGGATAGACGTGGTGGGCCACGTCGTCCTGGACGATGACGCCGGTGGCCTCCGCTAGCACCTGGCGGGCTTCCTGGGGGGTGAAGGGGTGAGCGAATTCGATGTGGACAGCCTCGCTATGGGAGATTGGAACTGGAACACGGACGCATGTGGCGGACACGGGGAGATTGGGCAGATGTAGGATCTTCCTCGTCTCGCTTTGCATCTTTATCTCTTCCGTAGTGTAATCGTCGTCCCCGAACTCCTCGACATGGGGCAGGACGTTGAAGGCAAGGGTATGTGGGAAGGCGGAATGCTCGGGGTCTTTCTTGTCCAACGTATCGCGGGTCTGCTGCATGAGTTCAATGATGCCCTTGCCGCCGGCGCCCGAGGCAGACTGGTAGGTGTCCACAATGATGCGCTTGATGGGGTTAGCATGGTGCAGAGGTGCCAACGCCATTAGCATTACGATGGTAGAGCAGTTTGGGCTGGAGATTATGCCTTGGTGCTCCAAGATGTCACTGGGGTTGATTTCCGGGATTACCAATGGCACGTTGGAGTCCATTCGCCAGGCAGAGGACTTGTCGACTACGACGGCCCCGCGCCTGGCCGCCTCTGGAGCGAGCTGCTTGCTGGTGCCGCTACCAGCGGCGAAGAACACGATATCTGCGCCATTGAAGCTCTCCGGCTTGGCTGTATGGACGGTTATCCTCTCGCCCTTGAAGGTGATCTCCATGCCCTCGGAACGGGCAGATGCCAGGGCCAAGAGGTTCTCAGCAGGGAAGTCGCGTTCCTCTAGGAGTTTCAACACCTCTCTGCCCACGGCTCCGGTAGCACCTACCACAACAACGTTCGTCTTGCGCAACGGTTGATATCCCCCTTGGCTACTTCAAGAGATTCCCAGCAACTTGTCCAAGCCTACCACCAGGTGGCCTCTTTGGTTCACCACCTCTTTGGCAGCCAGGATAATTCCTGGCATATAGCACTCGCGGCTCAGCGTATCGTGGCGCAGGCTAAGGGTCTGCCCCGCGGCGCCGAACAACACTTCGTGGTGGGCCAGACGCCCTGGCATTCGCGTGCTGTGAATGGAGACCCCGTTGTATTCTCCGCCTCGGGTCTCTGGCACAGCCTCCACCTCTGGCTTGATCCTGGTGAACTTCTTTTCGCTGGCAATGGCCCGGGCTAGTCCCAGGGCAGTGCCGGAAGGTGCGTCTATCTTGGCCTCGTGGTGGGCCTCAAAGATATCGGCGTAGTCGAAAAACCTGGCGGCGACTTGGACCAGGTGGTTTAGCACAACGGCCCCCAGTGCAAAGTTAGGCGCTGCGAATATACCCACTTGGTATTGGTGGCTCAGGTCTTCCAGTATCTTCAGGTCGTTGTCGTTGAGGCCGGTGGTGCCTATTACCAGGTTCAGGCCACCTGCCGCAGCCACCGGCACCATGGCCAGGCACGCCGAGGCGTTGCTAAAGTCCACCACCACGTCTGCCTTGCAGTGGACAAGCAGGTCTTTCAGGCTTGTGGCATAGGGGACTGACTTATTGCCATCAGGCAACGAGAGGGTGTCTGGTCCTGGGGCGATGTCAACGGCTCCCACCGGCTCAAAATCAGGGCTGCGGCCAAAGGTTGCCAGTATTTCCCGCCCCATCTTTCCCATCGCCCCGTGCACAATCACTCTCACCGCAGCCATGGTGGTTTCCCCCTACTGGTTTCCAGGACGGCGCGGCGGATAGCCAGGGCGCTGACCGGGACCGCTCTCACGGCTCCCTTCGTTCATGCCGGGCCTGGGGCCAGACTGGCCCTGGTTCTCGGATGAAGAATTGGCTAATGCGGCCCTTCGTGAGAGGTTGAACCTCCCCAGGCGGTCAATTTCCTTTACCATGACAGTGACCTCGTCACCCAACTTGACCTCGTCCTCCACCCTGTCCACCCGGTGGTCGGACAACTCGCTAATGTGCACGAGACCCTCTTTGCCGGGCAAGATCTCCACAAAGGCACCAAAGTCCATAACTCGAGTCACTTTACCAGTGTAAACCTCCCCCACTTCCGCCTCTTTGACCAGCCCCTTGATAACATTCATGGCATTCTCAGCGGTCTCCATGTTGGGAGAACCCACTATCACTGTGCCATCGCTCTCCACGTCTATCGTGACCTTGTATTGCTGAATGATGGCTCTGATGGTGCGCCCTCCGGGGCCTATGATCGCGCCGATCTTGTCCACCGGGACAGTCATCTTCAGGATCCGCGGCGCATAGGGACTGAGGGCATCCCGCGACTGCGAAATCGTGTCCCGCATCTTGTCCAGAATAAACAGGCGACCTCGGTTGGCCTGGGCCAGAGCTTCCTCCAGCACTCCCAAGCTTAGTCCCTTGATTTTGGTGTCCATCTGCAGTGCCGTTACGCCATCCAGCGTCCCCGCCACCTTGAAGTCCATGTCGCCCTGGAAATCTTCAACCCCCTGGATGTCTGTCAGGATAGCGTACCGTCCTGTCTCCTCATCCATGATGACGCCCATAGCCACACCTGCCACGGGCTTCTTTATGGGCACGCCCGCGTCCATGAGCGCCAGGGTGCCTCCGCACACGCTGGCCATTGAGGTGCTACCGTTGGAGGCAAGCACCTCTGATACTAGACGGATGGTATAGGGGAACTCCTCCTCACTGGGGATTACCGGCTCCAGGGCGCGCTCCGCCAGTGCCCCGTGGCCAATCTCCCTGCGGCCTGTTCCCATACGCCTGACTTCGCCTGTGGAGTATGGGGGGAAGTTGTAGTGATGGATGAACCGTTTGGTGTCCTCGGGGCTCAGAGTGTCCAGCCTCTGCGCTTCCCCAAGGGAGCCCAGGCTTGCAATGGTCAGCACCTGGGTCTGCCCGCGCTGGAATAGGCCGGAGCCATGGGTCCGTGGAAGAATCCCTACCTCTGCAGATATGGGGCGTATCTCCTCCACGCCGCGACCGTCGGGTCGCATGCCCTTCTGCAAGATATTGCCCCGCATCGTCTTCTTCAGAAGCTTCTCATAGGCTTCGGTGACCTGGCGCTTGTCATAGGTGCCGGCAAAATGCTGGGTGGCCTCTTGCTGTAGTTGATCTATACTGACGTTGCGCTCGCCCTTGGCTGCGCCCTGGTCGAACAGTGCCTGTACCCTGTCCTGCATTAGCGAAGCCAGCCCCGCTTCCATCTCTGGCGGAAGCGCGGGAGCCTCGAAGGCCATCTTGGGCTTGCTCATTACTTGGACAATCTCCGCCTGGAGACTTAGCAGTTCTTGATTCACCTTCTGCCCAAGCTCCAGGGCATCCAGCAGCATCCTTTCAGGCACTTCCTTGGCTCCTGCCTCCACCATAACTACGGCATCCCGGGTGCCTGCCACCATCAAGTCGAGGCTACCGTCCTGGACCTGAGCAAAGGTGGGGTTAATCACCAGACCATTGTTGACATAACCTATGCGTATAGCTGCCACTGGGCCGTCAAACGGTATTTCTGACATGACGAGTGCTGTGGAGGCGCCGAGGATGGCCAGCGCTTCTGGAGGGTTCTCTTGGTCCGCAGAAAGCACTGTCACAACGACCTGCACCTCATCCCGGAACCCTTTAGGGAAGAGAGGCCGGAGGCACCTATCCGTCAGTCTGGCAGCCAGAGTAGCCTCTTGGGTGGGACGGCCCTCCCTGCGGAAAAAGCTGCCTGGGATCTTGCCAACGGCGTAGTGGCGCTCCTCATATTCCACCGTTAGCGGGAAGAAGTCCAGCCCTTCCCTGGGTGGAGCGACACACACAGTAGCCAGAATTGAGGTATCACCGTAGCTCACCAGGGCGGCGCCTCCGGCTTGCTCGGCAAACCGTCCGACCTCAATGGTAAGCAGGCGTTCGCCTATGTCACGAGAAAAGGTTTGAGCCATTTGGGGAAACTCCTAATAGTTGCCGGCGATATCCATTACAAAAGCGATAGCACACCGACCAGTCGGGGTGCTATCGGCGCAGGCCTAGGCGGCTAATCAGAGTCCTGTACCGCCCCACGTCCTCACGGGTAAGGTAGGACAACAGTCTTCGCCGATGACCCACCAGCATCAAGAGCCCACGTGTACACTGATGGTCCTTCTTGTGGGTTCTAAGATGGCCTGTCAGCTGTCTTATGCGCTCCGTCAGGATAGCTACTTGAACTTCTGTAGACCCTGTATCTTTCGGGTGGGCACTGTATTCCTGGGCTAGCGCCTGCTTGCGCTCACTGCTTAACATACCGCTAAGGTCTTATCCTTCCATATTTTTTAGTCAACGCACTATACCACACCGAGGTACACACAGGCAATTGCCTGCACCAGTGGCAGGGGCCTATTGAAGACTGGTGCGCCCTACTGTTTACTCTCCTGCCCTGTACATTGTACCCTTACCCCAGGCTGAGGCACTCAATGACAGCCCTTCCAGCAACATGTCATCGTCACCACAAACTGACAGCCAGGTAAACAAAGGTCTTCTCCTTGCCATAATGCTGGGAGCTCTACTGATTCTGCTCACGCCGCTGGTAGTCACTCAGAGCACTATATTCCCTTACGTGGTGGGTAAAGCCACATACACTCGCGCCCTGATTGAAATCGTTCTGGTCTGCTGGGTTGCTCTGGCCTTACGGCAGCCGGCCTACAGGCCCTTGCCTTCTTGGGTTCTGTGGCTCTTTGGCATCTACCTGGTGGTCAGTTTAGTTGCCGCGCTCGTAGGCGTCAGCTTCCAGCGTAGCTTCTGGGGCGACTACCGACGCATGGGAGGCGTCTTTGACCTGGCCCACTGGGTTGCCCTTGCCTTTGTGCTGGCCACTGTGTTCAAACAGCAGAGGGATTGGCGTTGGCTCCTCAACGCTAACCTGGGCATAAGCCTGGTGGTAGCCCTGCTGGGGCTGGCGCAACACTACCAGATTCCCGTATTTGATTCGGTCTTCTGGTACCTACACACCACGGCTCCCGCAAACCTTGGCCGCGTGGATATCACCTTTGGCAACGCCACATACGTGGGCGCTTACATGCTGGTTAACCTCTTTCTGGCGCTTGGGTTCCTCGCCGGGTCTGCCAGGCTTTCGTCCCAGCAGGCCCGGCGCCAGACTCGCCGAGAGAGGCGAATCCGTCGGGCTCCTGATAGGCCGGTCATGCGGTCAATATGGCCGTGGCGGGTTTTTTGGACAGCGACGGCGTTTCTTGACCTCTGGGTACTGACGTTGAGCGGCACGCGCGGCGCTGTAGTGGGCCTGTTGGCAGGGATCATTGTCGCTGGCATCGGGTACCTGGTGTGGGGACGCCGAGTCGGGATGAAGCTACTGGTTGGTACGCTGATAGCCGTGCCTATCCTCCTGGCTGTGGCCCTGCCACTGTGGCGTGATAATCTCCCCCTCCAGAACCTGGCCCGCTCCAATGTGACACTGGAACGGTTCCATAGGCTCCTTACTCAGGGGTCGAATGACCCATCCGTCACCGCCAGGCTCGGCGCCGCCAAGGCGGGGATCAGAGCATTCTCGCACGCACCAATATTCGGATGGGGGCCGGAAAACTTTGCCGTGGCCTTTGACCGGTATGCCAACACTCAAGAGACATCTCTCCAGACTCAGCTTGCCGACCAGGCCCACAACAAGCCTGTAGAAGAGCTGGTTACCAAGGGCATTGTGGGCTTCACCGTCTACGTGCTCCTTCTTGGATGGATGATATGGGTACTTAGCCGTGTCATTCGAACAGAACAAGACGGGCGCTTTTTCGCGCTGCTCCTGGGAGCAGGGGTGATTGCTTACGTGGTCCAGGACCTCTTCTTGTTTGATACCCCCGGGACGTTTCTTCAGTTCATCTTGTTGCTTGGGTGGGTGGCCAGCAGAGAGGCACAAATGGCTGTCCAGCCCGCTCCGGCAAGAGGGACGAGCAGCCCCGCCCAGTCATCCACTGCTAGTCGGGCTGCCAAGCAGCGCAGAATCCTTACTGGCGGCCTCCTTTCACCCGGGATGCACTGGGCCGTGACGGTGGCTGTCTTCCTGATGGTAGGCGCATCCCTGTACCTGTTCGTCTACCGGCCATACCGAGCAGCGCAGCTCATGCCGGTGCGAAGTGACAGCGCCACCGAGTTCTTTGAGGAAGCGCAGCACAGTTTTCAGACCTTTCCACCGCTGGCAAACCTGGGCCGCCAGATTTTGTTAGATACCATTGCCGAAAACTTGCCACGTATTCCCAAGGAGCAACTAGCCAGCCTCCTCGATAAGCTAAGTTCCGAAGCGATGGTCGCGCTCCAAGTTGAACCCCAGAATGGCAGGCTCCATTTAGGTCTGGCCAGGCTCTACCAGCAGTCCGGCGACCCAACTTACATTGGGTTGGCCCGGCGCCACGTAGAGGCGGCCCAGAAGCTGGCGCCGCGACTCCTGGATACACTTACTGCAACCATTGAACAGGAGTCCGCGGAGGGGGACTACGCCCAGGCTCTCACAATGGTTTACCAATACATGGGAACTGACCAGGCCAAGCATTCTGAGCTTCGCGACCTGATGAACCGTCTCCAACGACTTCTCATTGGACAAATCGGAGCTGATGAATATCTTTGCCGCTGGGCTGGTAAGGAGAGTCTTACCTTGGAGGAGCGCTCCAAGATTGAGTGCGACAAAAAGCCCACGTCCTGAGCATGGGACGTGGGCCTCTGGGATTATCCGTAGGTTTGGAAACTACCGTTTAGCCCGAATCCACCGATGCGGAGCGGCCTTGGGGTTGGAACAAGGGGTGAGGGCCGTGGGACGCGACGGTCCGCGCTCGATTCCGATAAATGGGGCCGGTGGCGGTCCTGGGCAGCGGCGCTGGGGCGGGGTCGGCGGGACAGCATGCAAGGGAAGACAATCGCGGACCGGGCCGGTACTCTGTGGGGTGGTTGAGTAGTCTGGTGGACGTGTCAGGCGCCGTCGGTGCCGTCAGGCAGGCAATGGCAGGGCTCGCAATCGAGCCAGGGCGCGAGTGAACTGGGTTTCCCAAGGCCAGCCCTGTGGCAGATGCAAAGTGAGGCGGCGGGCCGAGCGGGTGAGCCGTCCGGCCAGGGAGAAGAAGCGCCGCCGGAGGGTCCTGGTGGTCACCACCCCCTCGCCCAGACCGATGCGCGCAGTCCAGCGGGCCAGGTTATGGGCCAGCACCTGAACGGCCAGCCAGGCGCCGTTGGCGGGGAAGCGGCCCGAGGGGAAATGATTGAGGCCGACGCCGTGTTTGAGGTCTCGGATGGCATTCTCGATCTCGGCGTGGCGGCGATGGTCGGCCTCCAGTTCCAAGGTTTCCCCGTCCCGGTCGGTGATGAAGCCGTGATAGCTGTAGCTGGCGAAGAGGGCCAGTTGGGAACCGGGCGTGGGCTTCACCCGCCGCACGATGAGCCGCACTGGGGCGGCTTCGGGCTCACCCTGGAAGGGAGTGTAGGTGGTCTCGGCCACGTCGGCGCCGCCGTCCATCCAGTAGGGGACGGGCGTCCAGTCCTCCTCGGGAATCGCCTCAATCAACTCCCTGAGGCGGGCGTGTTGGCGGATGGTGATGGAGAAGCGGACATCCATCTCGCGGCAGACGACGACCAGGGCGTGGGCATAGAAGCCGCTGTCGGCCCGCACCGTGAGTTGTCCTGTAGCCCCAGCATGGCGCACCCGGCCCACGGTCTCCCGCAGGAAGTGGGCGGCGCCACGAACGGTGTTGGCCCGGCCCTCGCGAAGCCGAGACATCAGCACGTCGCCGGTGCCGGCGGCGATGGCCAGCAGCGGGTGATAGCCCCGCTGGCCAGTGTAACCATGGTGACGCGCCCCCTCCTTGGCCAGTCCGTAGGTCTCGCACATGGTGGAGTCTAGGTCGATGGTCAACGGCCCTTCACCGGGTCCCGCACCAGCGGCCCAGGCCCGGGACAGCAGCTCCCGGCTCACCCGATCCAACTGGCGGACGTGGCCCCACCGGAAGCTGCGCAGGAAAGTTCCCAGGGTGGATGGCGCCTTGACTACGCAGCCGATGGCGCCAGCTGTCCCGCCGGTACGCAACACGTCGGCGTCGTCAATGAAGTCGCCCCCAGCCAGCGCCGAGGCCACCAGGCTCAGCAGCTTGTCTCCCGGGTTCGCCCGCCCCGGCGCGTCTCCCAGGTCGACGTGGCTGTCGACGACTTCACGCAGGCCCAGGTGCTGGGCTAGGGTCACCGGGAGCAGCAGCCCAGCATTGGCCACGAGGCGGTGGTCGTCAAACGCGATTTGGATGCGATCGGGATGGTTGCGTGGTAGCATCTATTGGGTGCTCCTTGTTCTGGGGTCGGCTTTGCTGTTTCAAAACCATTATCCCAGATTCACGGAGCACCCTCTTGCCGCTTCAGGACACTGACCCGACGCCCTCATTCGGTGGATTCGGGCTTACCCAGCGTAGGTTCCGCAGGCTGGTTCCTTTCGCGGGTACCTTCAAAAACAATAAAGACAGGTACCTAGAGTAACTAATAGCCCTGTGAATGATATTG
Source organism: Dehalococcoidia bacterium (assembly GCA_965248595.1). Classification (GTDB taxonomy): domain Bacteria; phylum Chloroflexota; class Dehalococcoidia; order Lucifugimonadales; family SHYF01; genus SHYF01. The sequence goes on along the minus strand of CBDFJM010000006.1, from coordinate 518,927 downwards.
AAGTTAGCGAAGGCTTGACGCAGGTGAGGGCTGGCTCAGTCCTCGGTTCACTGGTTCCAACGGAGGGCGGAACCGGAGGGCACTAATCAGGGGATCCGCGCTCACTCCAGGGCCTTGCTGTCAAGACGTACAATATCAAGCAAGGTTGTAGGATCATATGAGCGAGACGTGTCAATAATCTAATCAGCCTCCTAACTCCAGCCACATCTGGTACGCCCGACGGCGCGGTAGGCCGTACTGAACCGCTACCTGCGCCACCGCCTCACGGGCTAAGGTGCCCGTCGCCTTTAGACTGCGAAGGCTCTCCATTGCATCCTGCAATGTGACCTCGTCCGACCCCTGATTCTCCTCGGCGCCAGCTATTACCAGTGTGAATTCGCCACGGGGCTGCGCGAAGTACGCCTGCGCCTGCGAAATTGTTCCTCGATATATCTCCTCGTACAGCTTGGTAAGCTCCCGGCAAACTGCCACCTGACGATCACTGCCCAGGGCCGCAGCCATATCCTCCAGGGAAGCCGCCAGCCGGTGGGGTGCCTCGAACAGTACCAGGGTGCAGGGCTGGCGAGATACCCGTTGCAGCGCTTGAAGGCGTTCCTTGCGCCGGCTGGGCAGGAACCCCAGGAACAGGAACTGGTCAGCAGGGAGGCCCGATGCCGCCAGGGCTGTAGTCACAGCCGAAGACCCTGGTACCGGCACCACCGGAACGCCTGCCTGGATGGCTGCTCGTACCAGCTCGTAGCCTGGGTCGCGGATGCCAGGGATACCTGCATCGGAGACCAGGGCAACGTCCCCTGCCTGGAGACGCTCCAGCAGGAATGGGATACGCATGAATCGGTTGCCTTGGTAGTAGCTGACCAGAGGGGTACGTATGTTGTGGTGGTGCAGGAGCTTTCTGGTGGTGCGGGTGTCCTCCGCTGCAATGATGCTGACTTGCTGGAGCACACGTATCGACCGGAGGGTCACGTCTTCCAGGTTCCCTATGGGCGTGGCGACAACGTACAAAGTATGCATGATTGGCACCTGTCAGAGCAAATCCGAGTCCTGTGGAGACTCGTATGTTACCATGAGAAGAGGATTTGGGAGGCACTATGGAAACAGGGCAGCAGGCTATACAAAGTCCAGGGCGCGTCTCCAGGGCAGCCGGGCTGGCTATTGGCCTGGTATCCGGGCTGATCATGACACTGCTGCTGGTGGCATTGAGGTTCGCCCTGGACGCCCCGGTGCTTCCTGAGGTCCTGGCCGATGGGCTTACCAGAGCGACACCGCCCGTGGTCTTCGACTTCGTGCTGACGCATCTCCAGGTGAGCGCCAAGCCCATGATGTTTGGCGGACTGTTGGTGGGGCAGGTCCTGGCCGGTGGCGGGCTGGGAGTGTTGTATGCCCGTTACTCCACAAGGCTCCCATTCAGCGAACGGCAGCCGTGGCACCGTGGACTCTTTATCTCAGCATTTGCGTGGCTGGTCATGTTGGCTGTGGTTACCCCAATTGCCGGAGGCGGTTTCTTTGGTTCTTCTCTTCCCGATGGGCCATGGCGGTATCTCTTCACCTCTTTCCTGGCCCTGGCAGCCTATGGACTATCCGTGAGCCAGCTTCACGCCATGGCCTTGGCCCGGAAAGAAGGCCGTCAGGACATGGGACGCCGCCGGCTCTTACAGATGACGGCATTCGTAGCTGTGGTGGCAGCCGCTGGCGGTCTGGCGGTGCGCTCCATTGCCCGCGGTGCATCCCAGGTATCTCCTTCGCGGGTCTTCGGTAACGCTGGCGAGATGCCGCCAGAGGTCACGCCCAACAACGAGTTTTATGAGGTGTCCAAAAACATAATCAACCCAAGGGTAGACTCGACTACCTGGAAGCTGGAGATAGGCGGAAACACTGGGAATGTGTATTCCGTTAGCTATGATGACCTCAAGTCACTGCCCTGGAAGGAGCAGTACGCCACACTCACCTGTATCAGCAACAACATCGGCGGTGACCTAATCAACAACGCCCTTTGGCGGGGCGTGCCTCTGAAGCTACTGCTGGAGCGGGCCCAGCTTCCGCCGGATGCCGTGCGGCTGGCCTTTTTCGCCGCCGATGGCTACGTGGACAGCTTCTCTGTAGAGCGTGCCATGCGAGAGAACGTGCTGTTGGCGTATCTGATGAACGGCGAGCCTCTCCCTGACGGCCACGGTTTCCCTGCCCGACTAATCGTTCCAGGGCTGTATGGCATGGAGAACGTCAAGTGGCTGACCAGGATAGAGCCTGTGCCGGACGACTTCCGTGGCTACTGGCAGCAGCGTGGCTGGGCCGACACGGCGGTGATCAACACTATGTCCCGCGTGGATGTGCCGTCGCGTGGCGCACTGGTTGCTCCACAGGAGATTCTGGTGGGCGGAGTTGCCTTCGCAGGCGACCGCGGCGTGGCCAAGGTAGAAGTCAGCACTGACGGCGGTGATAGCTGGCATCCTGCCGAGGTGCGCAAGGCGCTTTCTCCATACACATGGGTCTTGTGGACCCGGGCTTGGGAGCCGCCTTCGGCGGGCCCGTACACCATCACCGTCCGGGCTACCGACGGCGCCGGGCAAACGCAGACCATGGTTGTGCGGGCCAGTCTTCCTGACGGGGCTACTGGCTATCACAGCATAATGGTGTCCGCGCAGGAGGCATAGACGCGGGGCAGGGGGCTAGGCACTCAGAAGCTAGCCCCCACCCTTATCCACGTACGCCTTGGCCGGATGAGCCCTTCTTACAGTTTGGCTCCATCATGAGCCAGGGCTCGGCGATCGCTTCATGCGTCCACCAGAAGCCGAATCCATGCTCCTCAGCGATTTGGAAGTCCGTGTCTCGGTCGCCCATGTGGTAGTAGGCATCGGCGACGACCTTCGACCGTACCTCACCGAGCTGGTGCTTAGACGCGATAAAGGCTGGTGTAATACCTATTTGCTCCCAAATGGCCCGCTGGGTGCTAAGAGGCTTGTCCGAGCAACTGCCAACTAGGTAGCCGAGCTCGTGGGCACGCCGCACCATTTCCACGGTCACCCCACCGGGTGGGTCTCCTAGCTCCAGCGTGCCATCAATGTCGAAACTCAATAAGATCGTCACTACCACACTCCTGCCTGTACTTTTCTCTCTCACGCCGGGGGTCTAGTCAGGACTCGTGCTCATCACCACCGTGGCGGCATTGCCGGGCAGGACACCTATGGTGACGGCGACCTCGGCCTTTCTCTTGACCTGCCGAGGGCCCGCGCGTCCCTGGAGTTGCTCCATAGGGTCGGTGATGAACATTGTGCGCATGCGCCCGCCGCCCATGTTCCCGCCACCGGAGTTTAACGGGTTCGGCCCCTCGAGGCTGATATCCCCGGCGTAGAAGTCGTGGGCCTCTCCTCGCTTCACGCCGCGCCACTGAAAGGACTCTATATAATACTGCGTAAAGACGGCGAAGCCATCGTAAGGAGCGAAGAGATCGATGTCATCGGGTTTGAGACCGGAGCCAGCGTATGCCTTCCGGGCCATGATGGCGGTGAACTCCTCGGCCTCCTCCATGGTTTGGATCAGACTCCGAGATGGGAACAGACTCTGGGTATGGTCTAGAATGTAGACCGGCTTTTGCTTCATGTCCCTGGCACGCTCGGCGGTGGTAATAACGTAGCACGCGGCAGCCTGGACCGGCCGGTCGCAATCGAAGATGCTCAAGCCTTTAGCTATCCAACGCCCGTTGAGGTAGTCCTCCGTTGTAAAGGGTTGTGGCTCATGCTGGGCGTAATAGCTGGGAGGCCACAAGAGGCCGTTCTTCCGCTCTTGTATGATGAAGGGGGCCATTCGGTCGTGGTTCGAGCCGTACTTGCGGCAGTACTGTTCGAACTGGAAACCTTGCCCCGAAAGTCCCCAACCCCAGGGAGCGGACCACTGCGCACCCCCGCGGGCTTCGAGGCTTGGGGTCTGATGGTAGCGGCCCTCCAGGTTTCCCTGCTGGTACGGCACCAGGCAGACCGAACACCGGCCGTCACCCACGGCCTGGGCGGCCAAGCCCATCAAGTTCCAAAGGGTATCCCCACCGGAATTGTAATACTTGACGTTCTTCAGCCCCATCTGCTTGCCCAGCCACTCCGCGGTCACACTGCTGAGGCCGTCCTCGGAGTCGTAGGGCGGGTCAAAGTACGGCCGCGGCCCCCACACCATTCCTATGGGCCCTCCACCGGGCTGTGCGCCTGGGGAAGTGATGATACCATCTACCTCGTCCGGCGAAATGCCGGCGTCTTCCATGGCGTTCTGGGCGGCGATCATAGCGTAGGCTCCCAGGGTCTTGTCCATGCTCACGCCGTCCCAACGCCGGTCCGTAGGGGAATGCCCTCTGCCTACGAGGGCGACTTTCCCCCGGTGCTCCCATATCCCCAGCGGCTCTTTGTTTCTCTCCCATCCCGCTTCCTTAACCATGGCTCACTCCTTTCTGTGTCTCTCCATCGTGTCTGCAAGGGCAGCTTTACCTAGGCCACTATCCGCCACTCGGGAATCAGTTGACCCGGCTTCACCTCCAGGAACTCTACCTGGACCTTGGCCCCTACCGGGACCTCGTCCACCGGCACTCCCGGAAGGTTGGAGTGGAACTTGATAGCCGGGTCTTCTTCCAGCGTGATCACCGCACTGTTGTATGGTTGCTCCGCCTGCCACGCCTGGATGCGAGAGTCGTAGGTCACCGAATAGCCAAGGATCGTGCCGCGCCCGCTCGTCTCGATCCAGCTCAGATGAAAGTTCCAGCCACATTCTCGGCACACCGGTTCTGGCGGGAACTGCTTCCGGTTGCAGTAGCTGCAATACTGGACTAGCAGGCGCCGTTCGTTACAGGCGTCCCAGAATGGTTTGCTTAGTGCATCAGGTATCGGAATAGGCCTTGGCATCTTTGACCCCCTTAAGCAGGTATTCGCCGAGATCTCCCCCATTGACCAGATGGCCAGCGTCAACCCCGTGGTCTGGCGGGAGAAGCATATCCCAGTCCGTTGGTGCGGTCAACGCCTTGTACTCGTCCAGATGGTTGGTGACACATTGCCCCTTTCCTTGGCATTGCCACTTAGTGACGAACTGGTGTTGAGTTAGGCAACTCAGGGCTGGTGAGGGCGCACGGTGGTGTAGATGTGCTCCCAGGCCAGAGGGTCTACATGTCCTTGGCCCACACCGACGAGGACATACATGGCGCCGTCCAGGTCTTTCAGGAAGTGGCTGCGGAGTTCGAACCATATATGGTGGAGCCTCTTGACAAAGGACTTCGGCTTGTGATAAAAAGATGACTAGTCATCTTTTTATCAGGCTAAGATGTTGCCAAAGGTCAGCGAGGAATATCTCAATTCCCAAAGGAGCCGCATCCTTAGTGCCGCTGTCGAGACTTTCGCACAGCTTGGCTTCCAGCAGGCGACGATCCAGGATATTTGCAAACGAGCGGGTATCAGCCATGGTGCGCTCTACCGCTATTTCTTGAGCAAAGAAGCGCTTGTAGAGGCAACCGCCGAAAAGCTCAGGCAAGACTTCATGGGTGGGTTCGAGCAGGCCGCGACTCAGGATAAGAGCTTCGCAGAGGTGTTGGACAGCCTGGCACCTGGATCCTACGAATGGATCAAAGCACCCGGAGCTTCTATGTATTTGGCGATCAGCGTGCAGTGGTGGGCGGAGGCCACGGCAAACGAGGCTATGAGAGCTCCCCTGGTGGAGGGCTTCTTTGACGTCTGGCGCGACGCTCTTGCCAATATCATCGAACGGGCGCAAATACGCGGCGAGGTGCGGGCCGACATCGAGCCTACCGCCCTCGCACGTGTATTCCTGTCGATCTATTACGGCCTCGTTCTCCAGAAGGCGCTTGACCCTAGCGTGGATGTATCCGCATACGAACACGCGACCAGCGCCCTATACAGGGGCTCGCTCAGCCCCGGCGCTGGGTGAATGCTTCATCCATTGAGTACAAGGAGGAGCGATATGTCTGCCAGTGCAGGAAGCCAAGGGAAATTCCATGAGAGGTATGCGTGGGTGGTCCTGTTCAGCGTCGGGGTTCTTCTAGCCCTATCCGCTGCGTACATCATGCTGGCCGGGGTAGACCCTAGTGACTTCGAGTCGGCCACCGGCATTCCGTGGAGCGAGACGCAGGCATCGCAACCAGAAGTTTCTCTCTATCTCAACCGGCTCGAACGGCTCACTGGTGCCGGAATGCTCGGCTTCGCCCTCCTTGGTGCGGCAGTAGCATGGACGAGCTTCCGGAATGGGCAACGATGGGCCTGGTATGCTATGTTGTCGTTCCCATTCGTTTTCGGGCTCGTCTCCGTCATCTTCATGGCCCATGATTCCGTCGGCCTCGCAATTTTCTACGGGGCTGGCACGCTCCTGACCGCCCTAGGCATTGTCCTGCCTATCAAAAAGTTCTTCTAGCGAATTGGCTCGAGGGTAAGAGGGAAGAGTACTGGCGGTATTTGGGAACCGAACACCAGGTTCAACCCCGTGGTCAAGAAGAGGGAGCCAGGTCTACTACGCCCTCATCGGCGTTCACGCCTATCATCTGCCCGTCCGTTATCACGGACGTGGCGTCCTTTGTCGATATGACTGCCGGAATACCGTACTCCCGGGCCATCAATGCCGCGTGCTGGAACATCGCACCCTGGTCCAGCACCAAGCCGCCCAGGAGTGGGAATATGGGTGTCCATGCCGGGCCGGCGTTCTGGGCCACCAGGATATCCCCATGCTTTACCCGGGGTATTGTAGTCCCCATATTGGCCAGGTGTGCGTGGCCCATCACCTTGCCCGGCGATGCACCTATGCCTCGCAGTAGTAGGCCGTCCAGGCCCATACCCGGAGGCGGCTCGAAGCGAGCTAGGGGATTGAGCGGTATTGGCCCGCCTGTGCCTATGGTTATAGGCGGCCGCAGGCCCTCCCTCTGCTTCAACTCGTCTTGGCGCTTGCGGACCAGGGTCATCAGATCCTGAGGCCCATTGCCAACGGCGATGTCATGCAACTCGGACATGGCAATGTGTAACACGTCATCCGGCCCATCCAACAGTCCCTCGCGCACCAGGCCCTGACCCATCCAGTAGATGGCCTCCCGGAAGGCCCCATTGACTCCCTGCTCCATGATGTGATTGTGGTTCTCCATGCGGTTGACGTTCTCTACTGCCGCGGACAGCAAGGCGTCAAATTGTTGAATACGTTCGGGATCCCCTCCTAGCAAGCGGCGTACCCGTCGCTCCGCCCGTTTCCGCGCCTGTCTAGCCCCTGTGCAGTGGCACGATGTGCCGAGCAGTCTTCCTGACGGGGCTACTGCCTATCACAGCATAATGGTGTCTGCGCAGGAGGCGTAGGTGCCCGACGAGACACCTAGACGGCAGCTCTAATTACTCCTACGTGGTAGCAGCTTGTCCCTGGCACTAAAGTGCCAGGTTTAGGTTTAGTCGGGTAAGTGGGCCCATCAAAAGCGAACTGAACTGCTCTTGACGCTGTAGGTTGCCCTCCTTTATAGTCCCATCGTAGACGCGGGGACAGCACTTCCGCGCCTGCCCTCCGGTCTGTGGTGTCTTTCCACGATGCAATCATGCCTACCGTAAGCCAGAAATACGCCCAACGGGACGGCAAACCCCTGTTCTTCTGCGACTTCTCTCCGCCTCGCGGATCTGACCTGTCCACCGTGCAGCAGGTGAAGGAGGTGGGTGCCGACTTCGTTTACGTAGCCTACAGCCCCGGCAAATCGGTACGGGTGGACTCCGCAGTAATGGCGTATCACATTGGCCAGGCTGGCGAACAGGATGTTATTTTCAACCTGGCGTGCCGGGACATGAACAAGCTGGCGCTCCAGAACCATCTACTGGGCGCACAACTCCTGGGACTGGAGAACGTCTCCGACTACCGGTCAGTGGAGTTGATCCGGGCCATGGTGGACCTCAACCAGGGCGTGGACTTCCGCGGGCTGAAGCTGCGGGCACCCACATCCTTCTGTATTGGTGCGGCCATAAACCTTGGTGCCGCCGATCTATCGCAAGAGGCTACCCTGACCCAGCTGAAAGTCGCCGCAGGCGCCGACTTCTTCCTGACCCAGGCCATTTATGATGTAAACAAGGCCAAGCAGTTTCTGGAGCACTACCACAGGCTTGCGGGCCATGAGTTTCCCAAGCCTGTTTTTTTATGGCCTCCAGGTGCTGGAGAAAGATGGCCTGGTCTTCGGCGACGTACCTGAAGCCACCCGTCGCGACCTGGAACTGGGCCGCCCGGCCACGGAGATAGCGTTGGAGCAATTGAACGCCTATATGGAGAATGACTTGAACTGCGTATACATTGTGCCACCGATTCTGCGGGGCGGACGCAGGAACTACCAGGCGGCCAGGGAAGTGGTGTCGGCCTTCCGTGGGCAGCTTGGCAGCTAGCCAGGAGCGTATGCCGGAAGCAATTGAGGTCCAGGACCTGGTAAAACGGTACGGCAGCCTGACAGCCGTGGACGGCATTACATTCTCGGTGCACCAGGGCGAGGTGTTCGGAATCCTTGGCCCCAACGGCGCGGGCAAGACCACCGCCCTGGAGATTATGGAGGGACTTCAGCAGCCAACCTCTGGTAGCACGCTTGTGATGGGCATGGACAGCCAACGGGACGCAGCCAAAGTCAAGGAGCGCATCGGCGTTCAGCTTCAGGCATCGGCCTACTTCGAATACCTGACACTCATGGAGATATTGCGGTTGTATAGCAGCTTCTATCAGCGGAGTCTGTCGCCCCAGGAGCTGCTGGAGAAGGTCGGCCTCACGGAGAAGGCCAGCACCACAGTGGGGAAGCTCTCCGGCGGGCAGAAGCAACGGTTTACCATAGCCGCCGCCCTGGTCAATGACCCGGAGCTTGTATTCCTAGACGAGCCTACTACCGGGCTGGACCCCCAGGCCCGGCGCAACCTATGGGACTTCATCCAATCCATACACGCGGACGGACGCACTGTGGTGATGACCACCCACTACATGGAGGAGGCCCAGCTGCTCTGCCAACGCGTGGCCATCATGGACCGTGGCAAGATAGTGGCCCTGGACACGCCCACCAACCTGGTACGGGCGCTACCAGTGCCCTACGAGGTGAAGGTAATGGCCGATGGCCTCATGCCCCAGGACAACCTGGAAGCCCTGGATGCTGTCCAGAGCGTTCGCTTTGATGGCGACGGCTTCTGTTATCTGCGCTCTGCCGATGCTAGCCGGACATTACAGGCACTGATGCACTGGGCTGATGAGAAGGGACTCCAGTTTAGTTACATGGAAGTGGCGCCCGCCAACCTGGAAGACGTATTCCTGGAGATCACCGGGCACCAGCTAAGGGACTGAATATGCTGCTTGCGCTTGTCCTGGCCAATCTGAAGATGATCTATCGCAACCGCCAGGCCCTATTCTGGGCCATGGCATTCCCCCTTATATTTGTCGTAATCTTCGGCCTCTTCCGCCTGGACCAGCCATCGGATGTGAACATTCTGGTTATCGATCGGTCACAAGACGAGCTGTCTAAGGGGCTTATAGACAGCCTGTCGGCCATTGCGCTCTACAATTTGGAGGAGCGCCAGGATGAGGCAAAGGCAAGGCAGGAGGTGATGGACGGCGACAGGGGCTATTTGCTCATCATCCCTGAGGGGATGGCCTCCCTTCTGGGAAATAGGATCGACCAAGAGCCGGTGAACGTCACCCTGGTGTACGACAGGACCAGCCAGACAGCGCCCTTCATCATAGGGACAGTGCAGCGGTTCATTGGAGAAGCTAATAAGCGAATAGTCCAGGCACCTACCCTACTGGCTCTACAGCCCGAGGGAGTACAGTCCCGCAAGCTTACGTACTTCGACTTCCTGCTCCCTGGGTTAGTGGGTATGGGAGTGATGACCTACTCCATAATTGGAATCGCCTCGGTGATAACACTGTATCGGGAGCAGAAAATTCTCAAGCGCATCCTGGCTACGCCACTGAAGGTGCGCACGTTTTTCATCGCCCAGATCATTTCCTACCTCCTCCTCTCCGTTCTTCAGTCCATCGTCATAGTTGGGGCGGGTATCCTTCTGTTCAATGCCAATGTATACGGCAACTTCCTCGGGTTACTGGTGCTGGTGGTCATCGCCAACATCGTCTTTCTCAACCTTGGGTTCATCGTGGGGGCCATTGCCAAAAATGTCCGCGCCGCCGATGGTTTGGCAAACGCCGTTTCAATGCCAATGATGTTCTTATCCGGGACCTTCTTCCCTAGGGAGAACCTGCCGAGTGTCATGGCCGCAGTGGTGAAATATCTGCCGTTGTCGCCCCTGCTGGACGCAATGCGCGGCGTGGCCCTGGAGGCCAAGCCCTTTTGGGCGTTCCCGACGGAGTTGGCCATACTGGGGGCGTGGATGGTGGTTACGTCTGTATTGGCAGTGAAGCTTTTCAGGTTTGAATAGCCCGTGTGGGGAATCCCTCACCCTCCTCCTGCAACCGCCGTAGGCCAGAAATAGGTGCCCCGCACAGGTCGGTTTGGGTACCGACCTGTTCATTGAAAGGACAGCACCATGACCAACTTAAGCCTTGTGCGGATTGGCGGTGCACATGCCATTCTGTTTGTGTATGGACGATTTTAATCTGGGAACGTGGCAAAGTGATATGATGAAGTCACATTCATTTGACTGGCTACCGAATCCCGTGGGAGGTTCCGATGGCTGACGTCATACTGCCTTCCAAGGCGATCCTTCGGGCCGAGAACGTTACACTCACCTACCAAGATGGGCACAATATCATTCACGCTCTCAGGGAGGTGCGTTTGGAGATATCCGCCGGAGAGTTTGTGGGCATTCTGGGCCCGTCGGGGTCCGGGAAGACTTCGCTCCTCTACGTCCTGTCAGGCATTCGTCAGGCCACATCGGGCCAGGTCTATCTCAACGGCAAGGCCATCACTGCCCCTGGAGTCTCGCGTGAGGTGATCAGGAGGCAGAACTTTGGCTTCGTTTTCCAGCAATACTTCCTCATCAACTATTTGAACACGATCCAGAACGTCGTTGTTGGCGCTGTGCGGGAGGACTCCGAATCCCGGGAGCGGGCCCACGCTCTGGTGGAAAGGCTAGGGTTGGAGGACATGAAGCATCGCAAGCCGTACGAGCTCTCGGGAGGCGAGCGTCAGCGGGTCGCCATCGCTCGCGCGCTGATTAACGAGCCTCTGGTCCTTTTCGCCGATGAGCCTACTGCCAACCTGGACCATACCACAGGAGGAACGGTGATGGAGTTGCTCGAAGATGTGCGGGGACGGAGCGCCCTGGTGGTGGTCTCCCACGACGAGACCATCCTTCAGAGCGCTAATGTTATTTACCGCATGTGGGACGGCCAGCTAGAGCGAGCAGAGTAACGCCATGAGCTCTCTCTCAATTTGGACATACTACTTAAACAACAAGCGCAAGGTGATCCCTGTGACGGGAATCCTTGTCCTTGCAATTCTGGTCATTTCTTCTACCGGCACTCTAACGGGGTCCCTGTACCAAGACCAAGAGCGGGAAATCGCGATCTACGATCACTATGCCATTGTCTTTTCCAGCCAGGGAAGCGGCCTGAAAGATGCCATGCTCGAGCAGCTGGAAGGACACCCCGCCGTCGCGGAGGCAGTACGAATGGAACGGCGCACTACGCCGAGGCGAGGCCTCTTCGGCACCGATGGGACCCCCATTTACTATCTATCAGACGTAGACCAGAAGCCCTTTGCAGGACGGCTGGGATGGGATCTGGTAGAAGGACGCTTGCCTCGACCTGGCACCAACGAAGTAGCCATGACGGAAAACTTTCTGCGCAACCGTGGGCTCGGTGTCGGAGATCGCATCGGCGAGGCGGTCGACGATGAGGACTGGCTGGCCGGGGAGTGGGCGGTAGTTGGAGCCTTTGTCGACACCGAAGCCATCGGGGGCATCGCGAACCTTGAGTACTTCCGAGATCGCTTCCTCGCCCAGCCCGATCCCTCCACAGAGCTGTCGGATCGGCCCCACCTGCTGGCTCTGGCGCCGGAGTCAGGGAAAGAAGCTGAGATGGAAGTGTTCCTGGACTCCCTTCCCTCGGAGGAGGTTTTCGTCATTCATCGCTCCCTTGCCCGGCGCAGGCTTGAGAATCTAACCACCAACATTGACACGATAGTCTGGATCCTTAACGTTGGATCCATAACCGTCCTCTCCCTAGCTCTTGGCCTCCTCAATGTCATCTACTTTATGCAAAGGGCCAACGAGTTTGGGCTGCTGGCTGCCCTGGGGTACACCCGACGATTCCTGGTGCGTCGAACCTTCCTAGAGGTTGCCGTTACGGTCCCGTGCCAATCACCGTGATGCTCTTCAGCGTCTCCATCGTCATGTGGCAACTCTGGCGGATGGATCCTGTGGCCATCATTGAGCGGCGGGACTAGCGGGTGGATTGCCGCAGGCCTTATGCGTCATCAAGGACTTAGTCGCTGGTCGCCATGCATGCATACGACATCCACACGGGCATTGATGCACTTCAACTATTCGTCACCTCTGGCCATAGCTAGGCCTTTGGAACTACTTTCCAATAGGCCAGAAGTGGAAAGTGGGCAGAATTAGGCAGGGGACGTAGGATGGGCCTGGGGTGTTGCTGACTGGTACGTGTAATAACAAGCAAGGCTGTCAAACCACATGGGCGGAACACTTAGGCAATCTCATTCCTTCCCCCTCACTTATCTTCCTTCAGCAGCAACCGGATGTCGTGTACCAGGGGCTCCGGGACCAGCGGAGGAGTGTCCGTAAGCACCCGGAGTTTGCCGCCGCGGTCAACCAGATAGACCGGCGCGGAATGGCCCACCAGGTACCCCCCAGGGGAGATTTGGGCGCTGGCATGCTCGGAGGTCTCCCTCTCCGCAGCAACGTAGTAGCCGCGCCACACAGGCTCTAGCTCCTCGCGGCTGCCTGTCAGAAACGCCCATTTATGTAGCATTGCTTGTTGCTCAGAGTAGCGGTACACCTGCTCCACGGAATCCCGTTCCGGGTCCACAGTTATGGCCACGAAGGCGGTCTCATTGGCATCGTCTCCAAGAGCGTCGTAGGCCATGCCCAGGGTCCGGGTGGTCAGAGGGCAGATGTCGGGGCAACTGGTGTAGAGAAATGTCAGGACTACCACTTTGCCATTGAAGCTGGATAGGGACACCGTTTGGCCAAACTGGTCCCTGAGCGCAAAGGAGGCTGCAGTTTGGGCAGGGGTAAGCTCCGTGCCGCTAAAGGATGCTTCTGCAGAGCAGCCCAGGGAGACTACCAGCGCGGCGGCCAGGGCAAGGAACGGCCAGCCCCACCAGCGGTGATGGAATAGGCGCATTACCTTGGCCACGGGGTTACTACGCTCTCCACAATGACGAGGGCGAAGAGCAGCGTAAGGTACAGGAGAGAGTAGAGGTACAGGTGGCGCGCGTCGCGGATGGCCTGCGTCCGGAACAGCCGCCAGGCCCGAAACAGGAAATAGGCACCCAGAAGGACGGCACCACCCAGGTATAGCCATCCCACGGCCTGCACCGTGAAGAACAGGATGGTGATGGACACCAGTATCATGCTGTGCAGCAAGATGCTCCTGGTAGTTTCTGGGATTCCCACAACCACGGGTAGCATTGGAACTTCGGCTCGCGCATAGTCGTCGCGCAAAAGAAGGGCCAGCGCCCAGAAGTGGGGAGGCGTCCAGAAAAAGACGATGGCGAACAGGATCACCGTGGACAGTGGAGGCGTCCCATGGGCTGCCAGGAACATGCCGCCCAACGCCGTCACCAGCAGTAGAAGTATGATTCTGGGTTTGGTCAGGGCTACGTAGTCGGCTAACAGAGCCCGGATAGCGCTTCTGCCTTCCGCAACAGTCCCAGCGGCGGGTTGCCAGGACAGTGCCCCCAGCACCACGAAGCTACCCCACATGGCCGTAGCCAGGCTCAGATGGGCCACCCTGGCGACTGTGGAGAAGCCCGTCCAGGGATTGGCGGCCCCTACTACCATCTGGGCTACCACCACGCCCCCCGCCACAGCGCCGGCCCAGCCGATAGATGTGGAGTGGTTACCGCCTCGCCACGCCGTCCAGGCGGCCCATACCGCCAGCAGCGCACCGAAGGCGGCAATAAGGCGGTGTGCCATGTGGAGCCATGCCTCGCTGTATGAGGGCAGCAACCCGCCATCGCACAGAGGCCACTTCGGACAGGCGGTCCCTGCGCCTCCTCCCACTATGTAAGACCCTGAGATTATCACCACCAGGGTTGCCAGGGCAGCAGCCGCAGCCCAGCGACGTACTCGCGGGTCTGCCAGAGACAGTTGCGGCCGGCGAGTCCGCCAGGCCCACACCAGTGTGGCGAGCAGAAGGCCAAAGATTAGCTCCGCTGTAGCCAGGTGCAGCGTCACCACGGTAGGCGGCAACTCCAGCAGGACCGCGATGCCGCCCAGGATAGCCGCAACAAAGACCAACGAAGCTGCCAGGATCAATGGTGCAGTTATGTGCGGAAAGCGCCTGTATCGCCACCACGCCACCGCCGCCGCCAGGACTACCAGGGTGGTGGTAAGGCTGGCAACCAAGCGATGCGAGTACTCGATAAGAGTGTGGAACTCCAGGGGAGGAATTAGCCTGCCGTGGCACAGCGGCCAGTCAGGACAGCCCAGGCCGGAGTCGGTGACTCTTACCACGGCTCCCAGCGTGACCAGCAGGAATACAGCAACCGCAGCGGCGGTGAGCAGGGCCAAGAACACCCGGCCTGCCCCCCTCGGACGCGCAGGAGAGATTGGGCTGGTTGGCTCGATTTCCTTAAGCATAGGTTGGGTATCCATGAATGGGATGGGTCTCCGTCGCTACGGTGCCGATACAGGGCAATCTGGGTACGTTTTCCCGACGAGCAGCAGGTCGAATTGAAGTGACATCCTAGAATTATAGTTGGCTTCGGCTTTATTAGCTAGCTTGCCAGAGCAGAGCGGCAGTCATATACTCGAAACGCTGCGCCAAATCCAAACCTACATCCGCACGAGGTCACCCCGTATGTATGCCGAAATAATAGCCTCCGGCACTGAGCTTATGATGGGAGAGATCCAGGACACTAACTCATCCTTCCTGGCCTCTCACCTTCCATCCCTGGGCCTGGAGGTGCGACAGGTGACAATGGTGGGAGATGACCTGGAACATTACACCGAGGTCTTGGAGCGCGCCTGGAAGCGTACGCCCTTCACGTTCACCACCGGCGGCCTGGGCCCTACCCAGGACGATGTCAGCCGGGAGGCCATTGCGCAGGTGTTCCAGGAACAGGTGCAGGTGGACGGCCAGTTGCTGGAGACCCTGAAAAACCGCTTCCGGGAGCGTGGTACGGACATGCCCGCTCCCAACATCAAGCAGGCATGGTTGATTCCATCCGCGGTGGGGCTTACCAATCGCTCGGGCACTGCCCCAGGCTGGTGGGCGGAAAAAAACGGCCACGTCATCATCGCCCTTCCAGGGCCGCCTCGGGAGCTTTACGACATGTGGGAACGCGAGGTGTCACCCAGGCTGCGGGAACGGGTACACGGAAGCGTGGTCCTGACCAAGACAATCAAGACCCTTGGTCTCTCCGAGGGTGCGGTGGATGAGATGGCCGTAGCACTTTTGAAGAGTCAGAACCCTTATGTCGGAATCTATGCCCGCCCCGACGGCATCTACCTGCGCGCCATCGCTAGGGGCGCTAACCGGGATGAGGCGAGCGGGCTGCTGCGACCTGTGGAGGAGGAGCTACGCCGCGTTTTTGGAGCTAACATTTGGGGCATTGATGACGAGACACCGGAGGAGAGCGTGGGTGCGCTGCTGCGCCAGCGCGGTCTCACCCTGGCCACCATGGAGTCGTGCACTGGCGGTATGCTCGCCGACACCATCACAAACGTACCGGGCAGCTCGCACTACTTCAAAGGTGGCGTGGTCTCTTACACCAACGAGTTGAAGGTTGTCTCTGGTGTACCCGCCGAGTTGATTGAACAGCACGGCGCAGTGAGCGGCCAGGTGGCGGAGGCCATGGCAGCGGCGGCACGCCTTCGCCTGGAGGCCGACTTCGGCATTGGGATCACTGGGGTGACCGGGCCGGATGGGTTGGAAGGCAAGCCGCCGGGCACTGTGTTCATTGGATTTGCGCACGCCGGTGGCTGTGAGTCCAGCAGCCACCGTTTTCCTGCCAACAACCGTAGCCTGGTGAAGAGACGGGCAGTCACCACGGCTCTGCTGGCCCTGCGGCGTATTATGAACTCGGCTTCCTGAGCAAATGGCAATATGTCAACTTGTCATGCTGAGCAAGTCCACCTGAGGCGGACGCAGCGAAGCATCTTGTCCGTATTCAACTATCCTGGTGTTGGTGATGGCTTACGCCTCTTATGACAAGCAAGATTCTTCGCTGCGCTCAGAATGACAAGGGAGCGCCGCTACGCATGAACGGCAGGCCAGTGGAAGCGCCGCCAGTCCAACTATAGGTATGCTAAAATACACACCATGTCCGAAAAGATATTCGTAGGAGTAGCCTGGCCGTACACCAATGGCGACCTTCACCTGGGACACCTGGCGGGGTGCTACATCGCCGCGGACGCATTTGCCAGATACCACCGCCTCAAGGGCGACCAGGTGCTAATGGTGTCGGGCAGCGACCAGCACGGCACCCCCATCACGCTTCGCGCCGAGGAGGAAGGCGTAACGCCCCAGCAGGTGGTGGACAAATACCACGGCCACCAGATGGACGCATGGGACCGTCTGGGCATCCAGTTCGACCTGTTCACTACCACAGGGACGGAGAATCACCGCCAGGTAGTGCAAGACATCTTCATGGACTTAAAAGAGAAAGGCCTCATTTACACGGCTACGACTCCACTACCCTATTGCCCAACGGACCGGCGTTTCCTTCCAGACAGGTACGTCCAAGGGACGTGCCCGTTCTGCGGCAACCCATCGGCCAGGGGCGACCAGTGCGACGTTTGTGGCAAGCCAATGAACCCGGTGGAACTGCTGGATCTTCGCTGCCGGCTGTGCAATCAAGCTCCGGAGATCCGCGACTCGGAGCACTTCTTCCTTCGCCTCAGCGCTCTCCAGGACAGGCTTTTGGAATGGGTTCGGCGGCAGCACCACTGGCGGCCCAACGTGCTGAACTTCACGCAGCGTTACCTGGAGGACGGGCTTCACGACCGGGCCATTACACGGGACATAGACTGGGGCATACCCGTGCCAATGCCCGGCTATGAGGATAAGCGCATTTACGTGTGGTTCGAGGCGGTTATCGGCTACCTGTCCGCGGCCAAGGAGTGGGCCCAACTCCGGGGCCAGCCCGACGCCTGGAAAGAGTTCTGGCAGGACCCTGAGGCCAAAGCCTACTACTTCCTGGGCAAGGACAACATCCCATTCCACACAATCATCTGGCCTGGAATGCTCATGGGCTATGGCGGCGACCTGAATCTCCCCTACGATGTCCCGGCCAACGAGTTCATGAACCTGGGCGGCGGCAAGTTCTCCAAAAGTGAACACCGGGCAGTGTGGGTTCCCGACTACCTGGAAAGGTATGAGCCGGATCCGTTGCGCTACTACATCGTTGCCAATATGCCAGAGACGGGAGACACGGAGTTCACCTGGCAAGAGTTTGTGCGGCGCAACAACGATGAGCTGGTAGCTACCTTCGGCAACCTGGTGCACCGGGTATTGACCTTCCTACAGCGCAGCTTTGCGGGAAAGGTCCCCGTGCCGGGTGAGCTGGACGGCGCAGCACAGGCGTTGCTATCCCGCGTTGACGCTACGCTGGAAGAGGTGGGGCGTAACCTTTACATATGCCACTTCCGGGAGGCCCTGCGCTCCGCCATGTCTCTGGCCCAAGAGGCCAACCGGTACTTGGACGCTCAAGCGCCCTGGCGCATGCTGAGAGAGGACCCCGCCATCGCAGGCACATCCCTGTGGGTAACACTTTCGGCTATAGCGGGGCTGAAAACCATGATGTTTCCGTTTGTACCTTTCAGCGCCCAGAAGCTGCACAACCTCCTGGGCTTTCCGGGGAACGTGGACGATGCGGGATGGACGGTGCAGCGCCCCGTACCGGGCTGTCAGCTACCCGAGCCTGATCCCCTTTTCCACAAGCTGGACGACTCGGTGGCGGAAGAGGAGACGCAGCGCATGCAGCAGACAGCGCCAAGTTAGAGGTCACGTAGTGAACCAGGACAAGGCCACCATAGACCTCATTTACGAGCCTATCCAGGCGCAGATCGTCCGGGTGGAGGAGCGCCTTCGGGCCCTGGCCCCAGAAGGGCACCCTGCGCTGCTAGACCTCCTCAAACATGTGACTGCTAGCTCAGGCAAGCGCATGCGCCCGGCCATCACCCTCCTGGCGTCCCGCTTCCATCCCAACGATGGTGAACTGCCCATCATCATGGCTGCCGCCGTGGAACTCCTACACATCGCTTCTCTTGTACATGACGACATGGTAGACAACGCATCGGTCCGCCGGGGCCTAGCCACCATCAGCAGCCTCTGGGGACGCGACGTAGCTGTCCAGCTGGGCGACTACGTTTTCGCGACGTCGGCTGTGTTCGTGTGCGACACCAACAACATAAGGGTTATCCGCCGGTTTTCGGAGACCATCAAAGACCTGGCGACTGGAGAGTTGATAGAAGGCTTCGGCACGTTCCAGTGGGACCATACCTACGAGCAGTACAAAGAACGCATCTATAGCAAGACAGCCTCTCTTTTCCGCACCGCAGCGGAGAGTGGCGCTATTCTTAGCGGTGCTCCTGAAAAGACCATCCAGGCGCTAAGCCGGTACGGCTACTCCCTGGGGATGGCCTTCCAGGTAGTGGACGACATCCTCGATTTCGACGGCACCCAGGAAGAGGTGGGCAAGCCCGTTGGCCACGACCTGCTCCAGGGGGTCATGACCCTTCCGTCCATGCTGCTCCTACAGCGATACCCGGATAATAACCCGGTCATTGGCCTCTTCCGTGGAGAGGACCCGGAGCGCAATAACCTCCAGGCCCTGGAGATGATTCATAACTCCACCATCATCGAAGATTCATACGCCGTGGCCCGCGATTTTAGCGACGATGCCGCCAGCGCCCTGGAGCATATGCCCGACATTGAGGAACGCCAGTCGCTCCGGGCTCTGGCCTCTTACGTATTGGAGCGGCGTGGATAGGCACACGCTTACCCCTCCCACACCACCTCTCCACCTACCATTGTCAGCACCGCCCGCGCCGTAAGCAGCGCCTCTGGGTTCCCATCCTCAAGATGCCTGTCCAGGAGCGCCAGGTCTGCCGGCGCACCCGCCTGTATGGTGCCCATCAGTCCACCCTCGCCGGATGCTGCCGCAGCCCCCGAGGTGTAAGACGTATAGCCTCTTCAAGAGACACCGCCTGCTCAGGATGCAGCACTAGCCCGTTGGCGCTGCGGCGAGTTACGGCGCTGTAGATTCCACGCCAAGGGTCCGGAGAGGCCACAGGGGCGTCGGAGCCCGCCGCCAGGGACAAGCCCAGGTCTCGCAGTGTTCTGAGGGGATAAAGCCAAGGCTGCTTCTCTGTCAGCACCGTGGCAACGTAACGCTCCGCGCTTTCGTAGATGAAGCCAGGCTGAGTCACCACCGTGGCGTTTGCCGCTTTCAGGAGCATCTGTACCTCTGGTGTAGCCTCGGAGCAGTGCTCGATCCTATCGTGGGCCACAGACCCAGGACTTAAGTCCTGGGTCTGGCTCGTGAGCGCGCTCAACACAGCCATGATGGCCTCCTCCTCCACGGCATGGGCCGCCACAGGAAACCCCTTGTTGTGGGCGTCTTGTACCAGGGCAAGAATCTCCTCTCCTGCGGGATAGAGTTGGCCGGTGGTGAGTGTAACCACCAGCTTGGCAGGCCCCAGGCTAAGCCTCTCGTCACCCGTGCCATAGGCAAGTCCTGTATCTGTGAACTGGGCCAGGTGGTGGATTCCCGGCATGAAGGTGAGTCGCTGCCGCAGCGCCCCATTTTGCCGCATGTCGCGCAGGGCATGCCATCGCTCCACGTCGTTCTCTGGCGAAGCGTCCTGCACGGAGGTGACGCCCCAACGCAGCAGCGCCCGGCTGGTTTCCCACAGCATCTCCGACAGTTGCTCCTCTGCACGAAACTCCCGCATACGGTTGGAGAGGTATCCCGCCATTTCGAACAGGAGTCCGGTAGGGCGACCTTCCTGGTCTCTCTGGATGACGCCTTCAGGTGGGTCTGGGGTGTCTGACCCAATACCCACCAGCTCCAGGCCCAGGCTGTTGAGCACGCAGGCGTGCCCCGAGCGGTGGTACGATTGGCATACTTAGGCCATTCTACCAGCACGGCCTTTAGATGCACCTGTCCCCGCACCATTTCCAGGCCAGCATATACTAGATGAAATCGGCTTTGCGCGGAATGTCGTCATTTTTGTCATTGCGAGCCCTTCCTGCCTCAGGGTAAACTCCGCGAAGCAATCTCAGCCTGGTACGAGATTGCTTCGTCATCCCGACATGTCGGGACTTCTCGCAATGACGAAACAGTTTGAGTGCAAGGCTAATGAAACCCATAAATTCGCTGCATGAGGAGAGATATGGAGAAAAGCATCAGCTACTGGGATTCCCTGGCAGACGTGTGGGACAAAGCGCAAGGAGATGAGGGGGGACCTCTGGCACCACGCGCTCTTCTAGAACGTTAGCTTGCGGTACAGGGCAGGCAGCCGTGACGGCAAGGAGTTGATGTCGGCCAGCACCTCGTAGCCCATGTCCTGGCACATGGTCTTAAGGTAGTCGTGGCCCGACTTGTCTACCGTCAAGCAAAAGGGAGTAATGCCCTTGCGCCGAGCCTCGATTAGCGCCATCTTGGTGTCGTGGACGGCGTACTCCTTCTCCACGCCCTCCCGGCTATAGCCGCGGTCCTGGGGGCGGCCATCGCTCAGGAGCAGGAGCAGCTTGGTGCGGGCATCCTGACGTTCTAGCTTTGCTGCAGCGTGCCGGATGGCGGGCCCCATGCGTGTGGCATGGAGCGGCGCAATCTTGTCTATCCGTTTCTTAACCCTGTCAGAGAAAGCCTCCTCTACGTCCTTGATTACGTAGAACTCGACGTTCTCGCGGCCATAGCCGGAGAAGCCGTAGATTCCGTACACGTCTCCAATGGTCTCCATCGCTGTGATGAGCAGGACAATACTTTCCTTCTCCAAGTCAATGATGCGCTTGTATGTGCGTTGTTGGGCTTCCCCGCGGCGGCGGCGCAGCCAGGCCATGTACTCCACGGGGTCGTCAGGAGTATCCCAGGTATCCGCTGTGCGGCGTGACTCATCTATGGCTTCGGCGGTGGAGGCGCTCATATCCAGCAGGAAGGCTACTGCCACGTCACGCTCTATCTTGTCGCGGCGCCAGTGCACTTTGTCCGATGGCGACATGCCAGCCCATTTGTCTATGATTGACTCGATGACGGCATCCAGGTCAAAATCGTCGCCGTCAGGTAGGTGCTTCACCTTGTGGAACATCTCCGGCATGATCATCTCGAACTGACGCCGTATCTGAGTCACCATGCTGGAGTAGGTCCGTAGAGTGTCAGAGAAAAACGTTGTCTCTCCCTCGGTCAAGGTCTTTTCCCGGACAATGCACCACCTGGGCTTGTAGTCCAGAGCGCGGAAGTCCCACTCATCATATGTGAATGTGCGGGGCTCTTTGGCCTCCAGGGAGCCGCCCGCATCGTCGTCGTGGGGAATAGGCCCGTAGCCTTGCCCTGGGTCCTGCGGTGGAGCGGCGCTAGCCGATTTGAGGATGTTCTCCACGAACATCTGGAGGTCCGAGTCTATGTGGCCGGACTCCGCGTCCAGCTCTAACTCGGGGTTGTTGGCCAGGAGCTGCTCCAGCATTTCCTTGGTCAGTGGGCTTCCTTGTTGCTGCTGCCCACCCTGGCCCTGCCGCAGGCGCAATTGCGCCAAGAGCTGGCTCAACTCTGGCTTGAAGTCGCCTCGGTAGTCCACCTGTGGCGGCGATTCATAGCTCTCCTCCTGCTGGTCCTCAGAGACGTTTGCGGGACCAGGCGCGGCGTGAAGCTGGTCCAGGAGCTGCTCTAACTCCTCCGGAGTGAGGTCCTCTTCGTCGAATTCCACTTCAACCCACTCCTCTTGCGGGACCTCCACGTTTGGCATTGCAGCAATCAGATCGTAGATGCGTAGGGTCGCCTCCGCCGAGTCCTCTACACTGGCTTTGGTGGATACCACCCGGCGTACCACCTGCTCAATGGCCTTTGCCACCTCCACATAGTCGGCAGGGCAGGGGAGCCCCTTGTTCTGCTGGAGGCTGAGCCGCACCAGGAACTCTACCATCGCCTCTTGCAGGGGCATCCCTTCGATTTCGGGTCGCTCCCCAAGTGCGTCCTGTTGGATCATGCGGTATGCGGAAGCCAGCCCCGGATACTCCTGCCTGATGCGGTAGTCCAGCCTGCTGTCCTCCACCACGGTGAATACGTCCTGGGCCAGCCTGCGGTTGTCAAACAGACTGAAGAAGCGGCCCATATCAGTGACAAAGGCTGTATGCGCCTCAGCGGAGCCATTGGTTTCGGCAGATGCCTGTTCAGCATCCTCGATGGACGGCACAATCGCCTCGGCAGGCGCAGTCATGGCTGGCAGGGAAGCGGCAGATCGCTTGGCGAGCGCCTCTTGCTCTTTGGCCGGCCTGGAATCAGGGAACTGGGCCGATGGGGTTTCAAAGGCAAATCCAAAGCTCCCGAACTCAATGTGCGCTACCTGGTGGGTGGCCAGCACCTTGAACATAGCGAAGTTATCACTCTTGGAGTTATACCGGTGAACCACGGGGGGCAGAAATACTATTGTGCCTTCTGTGGTGGCGTGGTCCTCAGAGACCCAACCAATGTTCTTGGCCATTAGCTCTTTTGTGGTGGAGATATCTACCGAGGCTCCGGCTAGGGCCCGGCAATACAGCCGCAGCACCTCCTTGGAGCGGTCCAACTCAACGGCGTGGGATAGGGCCTCCAAGACCTGCTCCGAGGTGGTGGACTCTATCTTGAAAAACGCCAGCCCTCCCTCGTGGTTATCATGGAGGATGCTCAAGCCGGTTTCAAACCATGCCTCCAGCTGTTGTTGGCCAATGCGCCCCAGCAGTTCTGGGCCGGTGTTCAGGAACGCCACCGTAGACTCGGAAGAGGGGGCAAGCAGCCTTTCCGCCAAGTCCAGAAGGAATCCCCGATCATCGTCTTCAACCCTTCCCAGGGATATTGCGCCCTCGCTAAGCCGCTGGGGTGTGTTAGACATACCGCCCTCGGCCAAGACCGCAGCCAGGCCCAGGAGCCGGGGTCGCTGCTTCTCTCCCAAGTGAGTTGTCACCTTCTGCACCGAGTCAAAGCACCCTCTGACATCTCGCCAGTTGCTCTGTGCCACGGTTAGGCACAGCCGGATAAACGCTGGACGGTCGTTGCCAATCTTGGGCAGCATATCCTGTCCAAGGACAAGGCACTCAGTTGCCAGTTCGGGAGACTTCTCAGAAACGAGCTTGACCACCTGTACAAACTGCTCCAACTGATGGTAGCCGATGTGCTGAAGGAGGGAACCACTGACATCAAAGAACTTGGCTGCCATCACACTGGACTTCCACGTACCCCGGTAAAGGGTCCGGCCCAGGTCAGCCCAGCCTTGGATGAAGTGGGGCCTGAGATTGGGCATGCTGGCGGGGCTGGCATGGAAGAAGGCTGCCGCCAGGGCTGGCGACTCCCGGCAGAGGGCACTGCCGCACCGCGCCCAGTCCAAAAGCTGGACAGTGGTGAGGTGTTGAGCAACCTCTGGGCTGGCGGTAAAGTATGCTGAGGCCGCTTCCCATGAGCGGACCGTTTGCTTGGCAAGGTCCACGCCCTGCTGCGCCCAGGCCTGAAGGTCGGGCTCCCGCAAATCATGCTGGATGCGCTCCAGGGAGCGTCGAAAGTCGTCTACCACCGTGGTGGGAAACACCTTTAGCTCACGCTCAACCTCTGACAAACTGTAAGTCATCGAGTTATGGCTCCCCCCCTGGCCAGCCAGATTCTTCCAGAAGGCCCAGGAACTGGCCTAGAATGCGTGCTGTGGCCCCATAAATCAGGTGTCGTCCGGTGGCATAGGCAAGGGTGGTAGTCTGTTGGCCATTGGGCAAAACCCGCGTTTCTTCCCTCATGTTGCGCCTGTCCATGAGGTGCGACAGTGGAACCTCCACCACCTCTGCCACCTCAATGGAACTGGGCCTGAACTCGTATGGATATGGGATTGTCCCCACGAAGGGGTGAATAAAAAAACCTGCCATGGTGGCGGTATCGTCCAGTTCACCTAGTATCGTAACGTCCTCAGGCTTGATGCCCATCTCCTCGTGGGCCTCCCGCAGGGCCGTGGCAGCCAGGTCAATATCCTCTGGGTCCTTGCCGCCACCGGGGAAGCACATATCTCCCTTGTTGAACTCCACCTCTTCCGTGCGTTTGTTGAACATAACGCAGTACTCGCCGTCTTTCGGATAGAGGAGGAGGAATACCGCGGAGGGTTTTAAGTCTGGGTTGCCTGTGGCTTGTGGCTCCCGGCGCGAGAGTATGGTGTGGACAGTTTGAAGGGCGCTATCTATGGGTGGAGGCATTTTCCCTCTCTTGCTATTCGAAGATGGAGGTTATGACCTCCTCAATGCTGGTCTGTATGTCAAGGTCGTCGGTTACGCCCCAGGCCACTGCGGTCTGGCACGCCCGCCGCGGCGTTATGCCCTGCTGAATGAGCTTGCCGGCGTATATGAGTAGCCTGGTGCTGGAACCCTCCTGTAGGCCGTGGTTCTTGAGGTTGCGGACCTTTTCTCCCAGCCGGGCCAGGGCCTCGGACACATCCGCGGATACGCCGCTCTCGTGTTGAATAATCTTGGCCTCGGCCTCCCGGTCTGGGTAGTCAAACTCAAGGGCAACGAACCGCTGCCTGGTGCTCTGCTTCAGGTCCTTCAGGGAGCTCTGATATCCAGGGTTGTAGGACATGCACAGCAGGAATCCTTCGTGTGCCTGGAGGATCTGCCCCCGCTTTTCAATGGGAAGAAGCCTCCGGTGGTCCGTCAGAGGGTGGATGAGAACCGTGGTGTCTTTCCTGGCCTCTACTATCTCGTCCAGGTAGCAGATGGCCCCAGACCTTACGGCACGGGTCAAAGGCCCGTCTATCCATTTTGTCTCTTCACCCTCCAGCAGGTACCGGCCCACCAGGTCGCTGGCGGTCAGGTCCTCGTGACAGGCTATGGTTATCAATGGCACAGGGCGAGACTCCATGCCGTCCGGCGCGTTGGAGTTCTGGCGGCCCGCGGCGTTGCCTGGTTGCCCGAGCCTCCAGGCCATGTACTCGACAAACCGGGTCTTGCCACATCCCGTAGGCCCCTTGAGCAGCACGGGAATCTTCTGCTGGTAGGCAGCCTCAAACAGCTCGACCTCATCTTTTACCGGGACGTAAAAGGGCTCTACTTCAATGATAAACTCCTCAATGAGGAACTCCCGGTATAAACTTTTTGTACTTTTTGCCGTCGTCACCTGGTCCTCCCTCGCACGCGGCTATCCCAAAGTTGTTCGACTTGCAGATACAGCTCTTCCAGGCCCTTGTTGTTCGTTATCGTAGCGGTGGCATGTTTGGCGCGTTCCTCCCGGCTCATCTGAGACCGGATGCGGCGCAGAATCTCTTCCGCGGGAAGGTTGTTTCGCTTGCCCACCCGTTCAACCACCACATCCTCGTTGGCTTCCGTAACCCACACTTCATCCACCAGTGGCGTCCAGTTCGCTTCGATTAGGATCGCAGCCTCTATCACAGCCACCTCTGTCCCCTGAGACCGCAGTACATCCACACGCTCGCGCAGCATCTCGTACATCTTGGGGTGCATGATGGCGTTCAACTGGGCCAGGGCCTTGGGGTCGGAGAAGACTACGCCACCCAGCTTCCTGCGGTCCACCTCTCCGCTGGGCTGGAGTATCTCCTGGCCAAAAGCCGTTACCACCTCTTCCCAAGCAGGGGTATGGGGTAGATACGCCTCATGGCCTACGAGGTCGGCATCTATTACCTCGGCTCCCAGCTCCTTAATCTTACGGGACACTTCGCTCTTGCCGGAGCCGATGCCGCCCGTCAGGCCAATTACTATCATCAACTTTCCTTGCTAGGGTGGAAAAACCAATGCATTAGATTCTATCAGTCGGCTTTCCTTATGGTCAAGCGGTTTTCCCTGAGGCACTATCCCTTGACGGCATGTCCGTGTAGGCCCTGAGTTGCCCTGTCATTCTGAGCGAAGCGAGGAATCTTGCCTGTCGTAGCAAGTGGCCTTGTTGGGGTAACTTCGTTAAGTGGAAGATACCCTACAAGATTCTTCGGTCGTCCCGACAGGTCGGGACTCCTCAGAATGACAAGTGTTGAGCTTTGTGTACTGTTGGGATAATCAACTTTCTTATCCATCCCGGCTAGAACCGGAAAGGGTACGACTCGCTGGCAGCTATCTGCGCAAGTGTGACGGTCCGGCCAGGTGCCAGCGACGCAATGTCAAACCTGGTCTTGCCATGTACCACAATATCAGCGGCTATACGGCCCATAACAGGCGCGAGATGGATGCCCTTGCGGCCTCCACCCGTGGCGACAACCACGCCCTCTCTCCCCGGCACCTTGCCCAGAACAGGCAGACCGTCGGCAGTGACGGGGCGCAGGCAGGCGGTCTGCCGTACTACTTTGGCCTCTACCAGATAGGGCATGACCTTCAACACATGCTCCATTATGGCACGTCTTCCCTCGTCGCTGGGGGATTCGTCGTAGCCGGCCCGCTCCTCTGTTGTGCCTGCCCAGACCATGCCATCGGGCTTGGTGACGGCGTAGCTGTGTCCCCAGGAGACGTAGGCCTGAGGAGGGCCGTCGGAACGGAGATGCAGTAGCTGCCCCTTCAATGGCGATACTGGGATGTCCACTCCTAACCACTTGGAGGCATCGGCGCTCCAGGGTCCCATGGCCACCACCACGGCATGGCACGGTACCTCTTCCCGTTCCAGCCGCACTGACCGTATGCGGTTATTCTGGTGGCGGAACCCTATCACCCGGCCATGACGCATCACCGCCCCGTGGCGCTCTGCAGCTTGGAGCAGCGCCAGGTTGAACCGGTATGGGGACACCATTCCCACCTGCTGGATGACTACTCCTCCCACCATGCCCTGGGCCAGGCGCGGCTCCATTGCCAGTATGTCCTCGCTGCTTTCCCATTCCACTTGGAACCCATCCTGGGCCTGCTGCCAGGGCAGATGGGTCCGCATGGCCTGCGCCTCCTCTTGGGAATAAGCCACCATAATGGCAGTAAGGAGTTGAAATTCGGTATCCACGCCCGACTCCTGTGGCAACGTCTCCGCCAGCTCGGCGTGCAGCCGGTAGCTCTCCAAGCTCAGCGGCCCCAGCGGCTCTGGGATGCCCACGCCGCCAAGTGGGTTGAGAGCTCCCAGGGCAAAGCCGGAGGCGTGGCTGCCGACGGAGTCCTGGTCAATGATGGTAGCCTTTACGCCCTCCTTGGCCAGGTAGTATGCCGTGGCACAACCAGCCACGCCGGCACCGATGATTACCACGTCTGAGCCCGTGGTCTGGCTCATGTCACTTCTCGCTGCGCGGCTTGACCAACATACATGGAGAACCCTGCCAGGCCGGTGAGACCAACAGCTAGCAGGCCCAAGCTCCCCAGCGCTTCCGGCCATGTGATGACGTCGCTGGAGCAACGTGCCTCCCTGCTTGTTGCGTTCTCCGGTACCGGGCCAACGTTTATGCCAGCCCCGGCAAGGGGTACTGCTATGGACTGCCACTCAGTTCGGCCGTCGTTGTACCTGGTTAGCTCCCAGCACCGGGCGTCGTCCCGGAGGAAGAGGACCAGGAACGAGGCCACAATGAAAGCGGCAGCTCCTATGGCGCCCAGAACACAGGACGACTTCCATGCCACGCCGCCTCCGGCGTCCCGAAAAGCCAGGATGGAACCTACAAACAGAACGATGGTAGCCGGAAGCAACACCAGGGATATGCCGGATGCGGCGGAGACGGTTTCTACAAGAGAGGCTATGGTAGCGGCCAGAAGCGGCACGGCCCGGGCGGCGCGTGTGGTCCGCCATGCGTAGATAGCAATCAGGTATGGGGAGAGATAGATGAGGGTGAAGACCGCATCCGCCAGAAGAGCTTCCGCCGAGAGGGGATCGCTGGCATTTGCGCCCCGGACCACACCCAGGACTACGGCCGGCGCCAAGCCCAGAAATGAGCCCACCATCGCAAGACGACTGGGGAGTTTAGCCCTGCGGGTGGATTGAATTGCCTTGGTTGGTCTCATACAGTATCCTATGCTAGCACACTTCTCAAAAAGGGAGCATAGCTATGCAGTTCACCGTCCATTCGGCCCGCAACCAGGCCGACTTGATAGAGGTCCGATACGAATGTGAGTGCGGCTGCAAGCCTCGTGCCCGCTACCACCGCGGTACTGACGAGGCGGGCCATGAGCACTGTTGCTGCGGTCGCGTCCACTTCGTCGGCGCACGGGCCGGGGAGAGGCTCCGCGACTACCTGGCGGAGCGCCGCGCCCAGGGCGAGGACACAGACATGGTCTACACCTGCTACACCAGTAAGGTCGAAGCCTCGTGGGGTGAGTCAGTCAGCGTGGCCTATGCATTGCCGGACAACCCTCGCCAGCACTAGGTATCTATCTCAGGACTCTCCATTGGGAAGGGGCTTGTCTCGAAATGTCATTCTGAGGAGTCCTGGCACGTCGGGACGGCGAAGAATCTGGGGCTGGGAGGCACACTCGCTACTGCCGGACTTGGGTGCCGCTTCTATGGCCCACGCGTCCAAACGGGCTGTCGCCTCGCTATGCGATATATGGCCACCACTAGGGCTCCTGCAGCAAACCCGCCCACGTGCGCCCAGTAGGCCACACCTCCGCTTTGCGCCGAAACCCCAAGGGAACCCAGGCCCTCCCAGAACTGGAGGAATATCCAGAACCCTAACAGGTACACTGCGGGGATACGAACGACGGTGATCACAAAATATATCAGCAGGGTCTGGATGCGGCTGCGTGGGAACAGGAGAAAGTATGCACCCAGCACCCCCGCAATAGCGCCGCTGGCCCCTATCACCGGCACCTGGGAGTGTGGTGAAACGGCTATTTGGGTAAATGCGGCGGCGGCTCCGGCTGATACGTAAAAGACCAGGTAGGGTACATGCCCCATACGGCCCTCCACGTTGTCGCCAAAGACCCACAGATACAGCATGTTGCTGCCAAAGTGCATAAAGTCTCCGTGCAGGAACATTGATGTGAGCACGGTAGCCCATGTGGGCAACGGCGTGACGATATCCAATGCGCCTGCGCGGGTCACCAGCCGAGTGAACGCATGGCCCGTGGTCAGTTCTTCTGGGATAAGCCCGTAGGTGTAGAAGAACACCGTGCGTTCGCTCCCCTGGGCCAGCTCGTAGAGGAACACCGCCGTGGTGATGGCGATGAGGGTGAGGTTGACAAAAGGCACCCTCTGACGATAGAGGCTTGTGTTGGATAGCGGTATCAAGGCGTAGCGTACAGAGCTTGGTGGTTGACTAAGTATTTCTCAATGACTGGCAAGTTGGCGGAACACCTTGTGCCAGGTATCGGAGGACTCTGTGCCATAACCTGCACGGAAGGTGATGACGCCAGCGCCGTCAATGGCAACTTTGGACGCCTGGACTAGGATGTTGTAGTCCGAAAGCATGCCGGCTGGAGCAGTAGCCACCGGCCAGGGGTACCCTTGTGCATCTCGGTACTCCTCCAGTCGCTGCAAGCCTTCGGTTGGGTCAACGCCTATGGCGTAAAAGACTACCGCATCCTGGTACTTAGGATAGACATCTTTCAGCGACCGTAACTCGGCGCGGCAGACTGGTCACCACGTGGCGAAGAAGTACAGTAACACCGGCCCGCCCTGCTCTCGCAAGGATGTCAGCCGCGCGGTTTGTCCGTCGGAGAGGGCGAGTGTGAAATCGGGGGCGAGGTCTCCCACGTGAGACCCCACGGTTGTAGAAGAAGATGCGCCCGCCGCTTGTGGCGGTGCCCCGGTGCTACTTTCTCCGCATGCCGTGCTTGACACGGCAAGTGCTAGCAGCACCAGACTGGCGACGACTATTGGGTAGGGCCTTCTCGTATCTAACACCATGGTCGTTCCCATCCACCAATATGGAACCAACGAAACCTATGCAGACCGCAGCTTTCCTGCCAGGGTTAGCTGGAGTCCTGCCTCTTCAGGGTCTCGTAGGCGGCGTTGATCTCCTTCATGCGTTGCTCCGCTAACTCGCGCAACTCTGGCCCTAGTTCAGCCACTTTGTCAGGATGGTACTGCTGCACCAGCCGCCGGTACGCCGCCGAGACTTCCTCCCGGGATGCGCCGGGGCGTACCCCTAGCACATCATGGGGCGAGCGGTGTCGCTGCGATGGGTTGTTCCACGGGCTCCGAGGGTCTGGCCCCCAGGGGCCTTGACTCTCAGTGTACGTGCCGGGACGGGCGCGCTGGGCTGCCTTCCTCATCACACGGAGCAAGAACGCCACGATCCACCCTATGAAAATTATTAGCCCTACACGTTCCACAGTTCTGTGCACCTCTCCATTTAGTGCCTTTAGATTGTACCACCTTCCAGAGGTTGAGGCTTGCGGACAACGGGCGTTGTTCTGCTTGCCACCTAGTTGGTAAGCCCATGTTTTGCTGGTTCGGTTAGCCCTGGCCAAGCTGGCTGAACCAAGGTTAGTCTTGAAGAACAGGACACCAGAGGTGGCGGACCCAGGCGGTTAACAATTGGTAAAGCCAGGTTTACCATGCTCCCAACGGGAGGGGCACTACAGACCAACGGCAGCGGGATTATTACCCCGGAATAGCACAAGTGTTAGTTGACACTAGTGTCTGGCCCACGTACCTTAATCACAGTCACTAGCGACTAAATCACAGTCACTAGCGACTACTTTCGCAGGGCCTTTTCGCCAGAGCGGCTCTAGTGACTCCCAGGGGTGGCCACACTTGGGAATAAATAACCATCCAACCTTTGTCTCCTCGGAGCAGTTTCGCCCGTAGGCGCTCTGAGTAGGGCAGGGGCTCTGCGCGGGATAGCTTCTGAGCGCCCTAGGGTCGCTTAGGATTGCGGATCTCTACTGTTGAAGCCAGCCACTAGGCTTGCCCTGTGTCTTGTTGCTATGGGCCTGGGGCTTGGCTCTTAGGCTATTCAAAGTTGTCCATACCAGGTGAGTGGGTTTTATATTGAAGCGGGGAGGCTTTGGAATTGAACTCCGATAAAGCAGAGCTAATTATCATCAGTGATGGGAATATTAAGCTTGACGGCGGATCAATGTTTGGCCAGGTGCCGAGAGTCTTGTGGGAGCAGAAAACGCTGCCTGACCGGAGGAATAGAATAGCCCTGGGACTGAACTGCCTTCTAGTCACGAGCGGCGGTCAATGTACCCTGGTAGACACTGGAGTGGGCAGCAAAGAACCCGATATTATAAAAGACCGGTATGGCCTGGGCAGCAGCCAGTTGGCCAAGGAGCTCCGAAACAGGGGCCTGACTCCCAAGGATATTACGGGTGTCATTTTGACCCATCTTCACTTCGACCATGCCGGCGGCAGCACTCGCCTGGACCGCGCCGGAGAGGCGGTGCCCACTTTCCCTGCCGCCAAATACTACGTCCAGAGAGCCGCATGGGAAGAGGCTACTTCTCCCAACGAACGTTCTAAGGCCTCCTACCACCGCGACGACTTCATTCCATTGGAAGAGCGAGGACAGGTGATTCTGCTGGACGGTGACTCGGAGGTCGCCCCAGGCGTGCATGTGAGGGTCACGGGCGGGCACAGCGAAGGCCACCAGATGGTGCTGGTGAACTACGGAGGCGAACGGGTAGCCTTCATGGGCGACCTGGTGCCAACGTCCCATCACCTGCGGTTGCCCTACATTACCTCCTTTGACCGGTGTCCTGAAGATACGCTGGAGAAAAAACGAGCCCTGCTGGAGGAGGCAGAAAGGTGCGGCTGGCTTATCGTTTTTTGCCACGG
This sequence comes from Dehalococcoidia bacterium, assembly GCA_965248595.1. GTDB lineage: Bacteria > Chloroflexota > Dehalococcoidia > Lucifugimonadales > SHYF01 > SHYF01. The sequence goes on along the minus strand of CBDFJM010000006.1, from coordinate 486,976 downwards.
CTCCAAGGAGCGCGCCGGATACATTGAACGACGGAATGGGACCCTGAACTTTCGCCCAGTAGAGCTGTGAGCTCCAGAGGGGGTATTATATTGCGCAGAACAACCACGTCATCGCCCTGCGCGCAGATCTGAGCAGGCTCATCCAGGGAGACCACATTGAGCGGGTCCTTGTCCTGGAGTACACAGTTGGGACACAACCCAGTTCCTGAATGGCGTTTCCGTAACTCTTCCCCAGACCACATCTTTCCCCTGACTCTCTAGAACCACAGGAGTGATGCGGTTGTGCAGAGGCTTGGTGGATGCCGTGGCCACTCGCACATAGCTGTCAGTGAGGCCCGACCATACCTGGACGCCCGCCACTGAACGGCTAGTCTCCCAAAGGACCGGGCAGATGGTGCCCAGCAGTGCTTGCCGGTAGCGGTGAGCTTGCCCCCTCGCCAGAGCTAGCATCGCCTCCATCCTGCGTCGCTTTTCTGGGTCTGCCACCTTCATGCTCAGGTGCGCCGCGGAGGTGCCGGGGCGCGGCGAGTATGGGAAGACGTGTAGACCGGAAAACTGCACATCCTGGCACAGGGCATAGGTCTCCTGAAACTGTTGCGGGGTCTCTCCAGGAAAGCCCACGATAATATCGGTGGTGATGGCGGCCCGGGCCACCCGCCGCCGGATTGTTTCCACCGCCTGAATGTACGCCCAGGGCGAGTAGCGCCGGCGCATGGTCTTCAGCACCTCCTCGGAGCCGCTCTGCAGGGGCAGGTGAAAATGAGGGCACAACCGGGGGTCTTCCCAGAGCGCAAGAAGCTCATCGCTCACCTCCTGAGGCTGAAGAGACGAGACCCGCAGCCGGGGCACCGAGGTCTCATCCAGAAGCCGCCGGATGAGGTTTGCCAGGGATGTGCCCGGGATATCGAACCCGTAGGTGCCGAGTTGTGTTCCGGTCAGCACCACCTCCTGGTAGCCTTCGCCTGTGAGACGTCGCACCTGGGCTACGAGAGCATCTGGATGCAGGCTTCGCTCCCTGCCTCGTACCTTGGGCACTATGCAGTAGGCGCAGACCTGGTTGCATCCCTCCTGTATCTTCACCGTGGCACGTGTATGGCCTATGCCCGTGGCCTCCCCGGACAGTGCGGTGTCAGTATGTGACATCCCTTCTCGTATGCCCAGGAGTCTGTTCACCTGGTCTACGAGGTTATCCTTCTGGGTGTTGCCCAGGACCAGTCGGACTCCTTCCACCTGGGCCAACCGCTGTGGCGCTCGCTGGGCGTAGCAGCCCGTGGCCACCAACACCGCTCCTGGGTTGGCGCGGTGCGCGGCGTTCAGGGCATGGCGAGCCTTGCGGTCTGCCACGTGGGTCACCGTGCATGTGTTCACCACGTGTACGTCCGCCTGAGCTGCATTATCTACCATCCGATACCCCGCCTCGGCGAAGCGCCGTTCCAGGGCCTGGGAGTCCGCCAGGTTGAGCTTGCAGCCGTGGGTCTCGATGTAGACCGCAGTTTGATGGTCTGTTGCCATCCGACGCTCCTCTCGCCCGCTCATGGTGAGCCTAGTTTACCCTGAGCACAGCCGAAGGGAACCATTTGAGCGGGGCTAACCGCCGCTCACTCCATTCGACAAGCTCAGGGTGAGCGGAATTGTTTGTTCCCTTCCGTGTCATCGTCCTTGTCGTGTCCACAGATGTATCTCTCTGGCCACCTTCTCCACCACTGGTTCAATGTCGGCAGACGTGTCCACCCATATATGATTGCGTTTGATGGGTTCCTGAAGTGGGCGCATTCGCTGATACACATCCCAATCGGCATAGGAGTGGTCCTGGCGCAGGGGCGTTTTGCCTCGCGTCTCCAGCCGCTGGCGCACTACCGACTGTGGCGCTTCCACCAGCACCAACATCAACTTTGCATTGTGTCCGTCCGCTAACTGGTACAGGTGCTCGCGGTGGGCCTCCATCAGAGTAGTGGCATCCAGCAGGGCGGGTACCTGTTGTCCCAGTAGGAGGTCAATGATCTCATGGATGGCCTGGAACAATCGATCGCTCTCCTTCGCCGTGTAGAGGGGAGATGGCACCAGGGCTTTTCGCAGTGCATCGCTCTCCAGCACCGCCAAAGGCACACGCTCCGCCAGGCGGCGGCTGAAAAAGGACTTGCCTGTGCCAGGCAGCCCGCTGATTGCTACCAACACGGGGTGAAGTACCGGCTCCGGCAGCAGGCCGTCCAGTCTGTGCAGAAGCCGCCGAGCGTCGCGGGAGATGGTGGTAGCGGCCTGCCCTTTATCAGGCGAGCTGGCATTGTTATATCGGTTCATGGTTGCGAATCGTTACTCCAGTGTGGCGTCAATTATAGGGCACAGTCAATCTGGTTCCAACAGGGTTGGGCGTTGAAGCTAATTACTGCATAGCCTATAATCGAAAGGCGTTATGGAGGTAACTACCCTGTGCTGAAAACCATCGCTTGCGGCGAACTGAGAAGCAACCATGTGGGCAAAACCGTAACCCTGGCAGGGTGGGTACACAAGCGTAGAGATCACGGTGGCCTGATATTCATTGACCTGCGTGACAGCCAGGGCCTGGTCCAGGTGGTGTTCAATCCTGAGCGGTTTCCGGAGACGCACCAGGTGGCGGAAACCTTCCGCTCCGAGTGGGTAGTGCTGGTGGAGGGCGAGGTTGCCTTGCGACCTATAGGCACTCAGAACCCCCATTTGCCCACGGGAGAGGTCGAGGTCTACGCCTCGCGCGCCGAGGTGTTGAACCCTTCCAAAACGCCCCCATTCGACGTATCCGAAGACGGCCCGGTGGATGAACTACTACGTATGCAATACAGGTATCTGGACCTTCGAACTGCCCGGATGCACGACAACCTGGTCCTACGCCACCGCGTGGTAAAGTACATTCGCGATTTTCTGGATGCCAGCGGCTTCATCGAAATCGAAACACCAATCCTCATCAAGAGCACACCAGAGGGTGCCCGTGACTACCTGGTGCCCAGCCGGATCTACCCTGGCAGCTTTTACGCCCTTCCTCAGTCGCCCCAGCAGCTCAAGCAGCTACTCATGGTGGCTGGATACGAAAAGTACTTCCAGATAGCCCGCTGCTTCCGTGACGAAGATCTAAGAGGCGACCGCCAGCCAGAGCACACTCAGCTTGACCTGGAGATGAGCTTCGTGAATGAGGATGATGTTCTGGGTCTCATAGAGGAGCTGTTCACTGACATCGTGGAGAAGGTGGCCTCCAACCGGAAACTGGTGAAGCCTTTTGCCCGCCTCCGCTACGACGATGTTATGGCGCGCTACGGCACCGACAAGCCCGACCTCCGTTTCGGCCTGGAGCTGGCGGACCTGACAGAGGTCGCTACTGCTACGGAGAGCCACGTGCTGCGCCAGGCTGTGGAGGATGGCGGCATTGTCAAGGGTTTTGCCGCTCCCGGCTGTAGTGGCTACTCGCGCCGTCAGGTGGACGAGCTCATCGCGTTCGCGCAGACCCGGGGGGCGCGCGGGCTGGTCACTATCAGCCTGGAAGGGGAGGGGACATCCCTGGATAGCTTGAGCATGGACCAGGTGCGCTCCACCATAGCCAGGTTCCTCACCCTGGACCAGGTGAAGGAGATGGCGCGTCGCACCAAAGCCAAGCCAGGCGACCTCATCCTGATCGTGGCTGGCCCCGCCAAAGTAACGAACACCGCTCTCTCGCAGCTACGCAATGAAATGGGCGAGCGTCTGGGGCTGACCGATCCCACCAACATGGTCTTTGCCTTCGTAACCAACTTCCCTCTGTTTGAACGGAACGATGAGACAGGTGGATGGGAGCCTTCTCACCATCTATTCACCGCTCCCGCCGAAGACCAGTGGCACCTGCTGGACACCGATCCTGGCAGGATACGGGCCAGGCACTACGACCTGGTGTGCAACGGCATGGAGCTGGCCAGCGGAAGCATTCGTAACCACGTAAGGGAGCGACAGGAGCGCATCATGCGGTTCCTGGGTTACACACCGGAGCAGATGGAGGAGCGGTTCGGCCAGTTGCTTGGCGCGCTGGAGCACGGAGCGCCGCCGCATGGAGGCATTGCGCCAGGCATTGACCGGTTCCTGTATTTGTTGTCGGACCACGCCGACTCGATCCGGGATGTCATTGCCTTCCCAAAGACGCAGAACGCCGTGGACCCATTGTTCCACGCGCCTTCCCCTGTGCCGATGGAGCAGCTCAAAGAGCTGCACATACGGGTGGTGGAAGAGTAGGTTGCCGAGAAATGAGGAGGCCAAAGGGACTACGCCCCTTTGGCGGGGGAACTGTGGGGTGGCCCACAGAATTTCCCATCCCCTTTCCTATCAGGAACAGGGCCAGGGGGATGGTTCATGGAGTGTTTCGTCACCCTGATGAGGCAGTTACTCCAATCTGGCTACATCATGCTATAATTTCATTTTGGAACAGCGGCGGGCAGGATACCCACCGCCTGCAAGGACGGCACCCCTTGTGCCCGTTTTCGTTGAGTGGAGCGCTATTTGAAGATAACAAAAGAAGACCTTCCCCAGCGTGAGGTTGCGCTGAACATAGAGGTGGAGGCGGAAGACCTGGGCCCATACATGGACCGGGCCTACCGCAGGGTAGTGCAGCGCGTCAACGTTCCAGGGTTCCGCAAAGGTAAGGCCCCCCGATCAGTCCTGGAAAGGTTCGTGGGCTATGAGGCCCTCTTGGATGAGGCTGTGGACTTCCTGGTTCCAGAACTGGTGGAGCGAGCAGTCCAACAGGAGCAGATAGAGCAGGGAGGCATCCCCAGCGTTGAGGTGGTCCAAAAAGACCCGATAACGCTCAAGGCCACCGTTCCTCTGGTCCCCAGCGTGGTGCTGGACGCCTACCGCGACATTCGGATAGAGTCTGAGGCCGTGGATGTGGCGGAGGAGGAGGTTGAGACAACTCTCCAACGGCTGCGCTCGGAGCTGGCGCCCTGGGAACCTGTGGAACGTCTTATAGCCGAGGGTGACCAGGCAACCCTCGACGTGCGGGCGCTGGCGGGCAACAGGGAGGTGGCCAACCAGAAGGGTGTGGTCTACTCGGTGGTCATGGACAACCCCAACCCCGTACCCGGCTTCGCCCAGGCTCTAATAGGGGCGCAGGTGGAAGAACGCAAGGAGTTTACCCTCCCGTTTCCTGACGACTACGCGGACCGCAGGCTGGCTGGTGGGGAGTGCCTGTTTCAGGTCGCGGTTCACCAGGTGAAGGAGAAGCGCCTCCCAGACCTGAACGACGAGTTCGCCAAGGGCGTTGGCGAAGGTTTCGACACCCTGGAAGCGCTGAAGGAAAGAGTACGCACCGATATTCGTACCCAGAAGGAGCGAGATGTCCTGCTAAGGTATCAGGAGAAGGTGGCTGAGGAGTTGGTGGCCAGGACCAAGTTGGAGCTATCTCCCCTGCTTGTGGAGCACGAAGCAGCCCATCTGCTGAGGGACGAAGAGGATGCGTTGAAACGCCAGCAGGTCAGCATGGAACAGTATCTCGAGTCTGTGGGCAGGAGCGAGGAGCAACACGTGGAGGAGGCCCGAGCCGCAGCCATACAAAGGTTGACCCGCTCCTACGCTCTGCTCAACGTGGCTGATCTGGAGGGGTTGAGCGCCGCGCCTGAGGAGGTGGACGAAAACATTAGCTCCCTGCTGGCCAGCGCGGGGCCTCAGGCCAGCGCATTGCGAAGGAGTCTGGATACCGAAGAGGGCCGCGAGTCTCTGGCGCGTGGGGTGCTCAATCGCAAAGTTATGGACAGGCTTGTGCAGATTGCCAGGGGCGAAGTTCCTGGCTCTGGAGAGGCCGCCCCTCAAGAGGCGGCAGAAGATGGAAGTCCAGGAGGGACGCAAGATGCTAGAACTACCGGATAGGTTCAACAATATCATTCCAATGGTTGTGGAAAGCTCATCGCGAGGCGAGCGCTCCTTTGACATATACTCCCTGCTGCTCAGGGAGCGCATCGTGTTCTTGGGCACCGCCATTTCCGACCCTGTGGCCAATCTGATTATGGCGCAGCTACTATACCTGGAGCGGGAGGACCCAGAGAAAGACATCAACCTGTATGTCAACAGTCCCGGAGGCGTCATTAGCTCTGGCCTGGCCATCTATGACACGATTCAACTGATCCGCCCCGACGTCTCCACGATCTGCGTTGGCATGGCTGCCAGCATGGCCACTGTGCTGCTGTCCGCCGGGGCCAGAGGCAAAAGGTACGCATTGCCCAACGCCACCGTGCATATGCACCAGCCCATGGGCGGTGCCCAGGGGCAGGCCGCAGACATAGAGATCGCAGCCCGCGAGATATTGAGGCTCCAGGACAGAATCCGCACCATACTCTCCGAACACACCGGTCAGTCATACGAAAAGATCGCCCGCGACAGTGACCGGGACTACTACCTGAATGCCGAGCAGGCTAAAGAGTATGGCCTGGTGGATGAAATCCTGACAGGCAAGCAGGTTGCGGCGCAGACCAAGGGGGCATAGCCAGCAGGCTGCTGAAAGAGGAGAGTCCAGAGGGGCGAAGCACCGGAGCCAGCCCTGAGCAAAGCCGAAGGGACGGGGGCACTAGGGGTGTCCCCCAGAAAGTTACCTGTCCCCCTTCCAGGAAAGGAAGGGGGACAAAGGGGGATGGTTCGGTAGGTTGAGAACGAGGTTGCAAATGTTCAAGAGAACGCCGATTTGTGCCGACAAGTGTTAGGCTTCGCCGCCGGCATCCCTCTTAATCCACCCTTCTATCTCTTCGTTGAGGGAATATCCTGATATGGGCTGTCCCTCGGCGTCTGTCACACTCCGGCCTGTCACCTTGACTTTCCCCAAGGCAAAGGCTCGGATGGTCTCCACCAGCAGGGGCTGCTCCCTTTTTACGCCTTCTTCCCGGATGCGCTGGAAAATGGGAAGCTCTTCGCCATAAGTGGCCTTCAGGTCGTCGGAGGCACGTCCGGCGGTATGCTCCCATAGCGGGTCGAAGGTCTGCCCTCTTATGGGGAAAGTACAAAAGGTCAGGATGGGGCCACGGTCCCAGTCCATGGTAGCTCTCTGTATCTGAGATCCAGCCTCGTTGGCTTGCTCTTCTATCAGCTGCCAGATAACTGCCTGCCATGTGCCTACTGGACCACCGGGTGGGGCGGGGTGGAGGTTGATCATGGTGAACTTTTGGCACAACTCCGCTGCGGTGAACAACATATACCCGGCCAAAACCACCAGATCAGGCTGAGAGCCTTCCAGCCGCTTTATTACCTCCTGGTCGTACTCCGCCCTTACATCGTCGAAGGTCCGTGCGCCACGCTCCCTCCTAAACCTCTGCGATGAGAGGGTCACCAGCGGCACGCCGCAGGAGTTGACCAGGTCATGGAACTGGTCGCTGCCCTCCGCTTCGCCTGGTTCCCGGTTGCAGAAGACGAACTCCATACTGGCTGGTAGCTCCCCGCTGGCTATCTGGTCGTGCACCAAGCGCAGCAGCCCTTGGGACCCTTCACCCCTGCCTGTGGAAAACCAGCCCAGTTTCAGCACGTTTCACCATCCTGGCGGGCGTCCTTTTAACGTTTGGTACCTGCTGGCCAAATGTACCAGGGGGCTGCTGCGGTGAGTTACCAATGTCCCCTCACGCAGCGCCTCCAAAAAACCCAGAGCGGTACCATCGAACTCTGGCATCTCCACATACGTCCTGCCCACCTCCCGCACCGTATGGGCGTCGCTCACGGCGGAAAGAGCGAGGCCGTGGGCCTCGGCCAGCGCCAGCGCCTTGCGGTCTGACTTGGGCAATATGTTGCGGGCGTTGAACCCCTCCACGATATCGGCCAGGGGAAGGATATCCTCTAGCGCCTGGGGACGAAGGACCGAGCTGCGGAACCGGTCAAAGGGATGTGGTATGGACACCAGCGCTCCCTGGGCCCTGATGCGCCTGGCTGTGGCGAAGGCTGTGAGGCCGGGAGGCACCTCTTCATGAAGGAAAAGCCCGATAATATCGCCGTCGGCTGTCTTTATCTCTTCACCTATGATCACAGTGAGCGGGGCCATTTCCTTTATGGTAAGGGCGCCCTGAATGGTGTTATGGTCCGTCACAGCTATACAGTTGAGGCCGGATAGCACGCAGCGGTCCACCAGCCACTCTGGAGGCGTGGCGCAGTCGCGGGAGAAGTAGGTGTGCATGTGCAGGTCAGTCCTAAGCACCTGGCTCGTCCTTGCCCTGGTCCAAGAGGGCCATCTGCTCACCGAATGAGCGCTGCAGGTGGGTGATCTTCAACTCCGTGGTGCTGAGGAGCTGGTGGCAGATGCGGGCCAGACGCATGCCCTCCTCAAAGAGGCGCGAGGTCTCCTCCAGAGTGGTCCCGCCCGTTTCCAGGGCACGCACCGTCTCTTCCAGCTTGGTGTACGCCTCTTCAAAGGATGGTTGGTTTGCTTGTGATGCCATGAGCGCTTGTATGAACTGTCCTTGCGCGTATACGTTACTGAATCAAAGCTATTGTACAGGCACCGCAGAAAGTATGAAAAGCATAATACCAACTAGCGGCGCGGTGACCGGCCCTGCAATTATGGATGCCGGAAGCGAGAACAGCAGAGTCACGGTTGAGCCCAGTGCGGCTTTGTATATGGGCAGCCGGTACGAGAGTAAGAATACCAATGTCCATGCGAACCAGGCAACCGCCACGGTAATCACCGTGGGTTCAATGGGGAATCCCATTAGCACTCGACCTGCCAGGAGGGCCAGAATCATAGCTGTAATCAGTCCGGCTGGAAGGCTCCATACAAAGCGGCGTGTCAAGGGTCCTACACTGAAATGGGTATGGGCACCTAGCTGCCTACCGATCACCATGGCAACTATGGGAGACACCATCCAAGATACCAAAGTTGCCATAACGAGGGCCAGGCCGGCATATATGTTACCTTCGCCTTCCATCCTGCTATTTGGAACCCAATCTTCTAACTAACCCGCGCCCCAAAGGCACCGTCGTGGACGGTGACCGTGACCTCATCGTCGCGTTTGACCTGGCCCACGCTGGTCACCAGCGTGCCGTCGTCGGAGCGCTGAACCAAGCCGTAGCCTCGCTCCATCACGGCCTGGGGGTTCAGGGCGCTCAAACGCCTCTCCAGGCCGTTGATCCGCTCCGTAGCCAGCGCCACGGCTGAGGAGAGGCCCCGGCCGAGGGCCTGGGTCAGCTCATCAACTCGTTGCTGCCAAGCCTCTATCTGAGGGGATCGGCTTCTCAGGCGTTGCTCCAGTCCCGCCATCTCCTGCTGGAACTGAAAGGTAAGGTTCATCATGCTGTTGATGGCGTTCCTTTGAAAGCCCACCACCTGGGCCTGCAAACGCGACGCATCGGGGACCGCCAGCTCCGCCGCTGCCGATGGCGTGGCAGCCCGACGGTCCGCCACCAGGTCCGCGATGGTGGTATCAGTCTCATGGCCGACGCCGCTGATGACTGGAATACGGCTGCCGTAGATGGCCCGGGCCACAGCCTCTTCATTGAATGGCCATAGCTCCTCCAGCGACCCGCCGCCTCGCGCTACTATGATGACATCCACGTCGCCCAGGTCGTTGAGGGCCTGCAACGCCAGGACAATTTCACCGGCGGCCGTTGCTCCCTGGACTATGGTGGGGGAGAGCACCACCTCCGCCAATGGGTACCGGCGCTCTACCACGGTGCAGATGTCTTGGAAAACAGCGCCCGTTGGCGACGTGACCACGCCGACTTTTTGGGGGTAGATTGGCAGAGGCCGCTTCCTGGTAGGCTCAAATAGCCCTTCGTCTTCCAGCCGCGCCTTCAGGCGCTCGAACTCCAGATGCAAAAGGCCCGTGCCTTCCGGCTGGACCAGGTCCACGTATATCTGGAGGTCGCCCCGCGCCGAGTACATGGACAGTCGTCCGTGGAGTATGACGGCGTCACCGCCAGATAGGAGGTCAGCCCCGTGGCCTGGGCGGAACATCACGCAACGCAGCTGGCTCTGAGCGTCTTTGACGGTGAAATAGATGTTGCCGCTAGAGGGGCGAGAGAGGTTGGAGACCTCGCCACGGACCCACAGGTCTGCCAGCAACGAGTCTCTGTCCAGGGATTCCTTGACATAAGATGTGACTTGGGTGACGGAGTAGACGGCCATTGGTACGCTTGGCTACCCTACACGCGCTCCAGATAGTCGCCCGTGCGTGTGTCCACACGGACCACGTCACCTATGGCGACGAAGAAGGGCACGTTGACGCTTAGGCCCGTGTCCAGCCTGGCAGGTTTGGTGGAACCCTGGGCTGTGTCGCCCTTGGCGGGGGGAGGCGTATCCGCGACCTTCAGATCAACAAAGGTGGGGAGGTCCACAGCTATGGGCTGGCCCTTGAAGAACACCACCTCCAGCTCCATCTGGTCCTTCAGGTATTTGAGCGCTTCTCCCAACCGGTCTGCCGTAAGGGGGAACTGTTCGTATGAGGCCATGTCCATGAAGTAGTACATCTCACCGTCCTGGTAGATGTACTGGGTAGGGCGGTGCTCCACCTCAGCCAGGGTCAGCTTCACGTCGTATCCGTTGAAGGAGCGGTCTATGGTGCGACCCGTGCGCAACTCCCGCAACCTCAGCCGTATGACCGGTGCCCGCTGCTGCATCTTGTGACTGCTGTACTCCACTACCTGGTACGGCTCCCCGTCCATCTCTATGGTCATGCCTCTGCGCAGGTCTCCAAAACTTACTACCACGTTCAGCCCCCCACTTTATCTCGCTTGATTGCTTTGCTAAGCACCCGGGCGCCACTCTTTTCCAGCACCACCACGTCCTCTATGCGCACGCCGCCCCAGCCGCTGAGGTAGATGCCAGGCTCGATGGTGAACGCCATGCCTTCCTGCAAAAGCCCCTGGCTGTTCGGGCCCACCCGTGGGAACTCGTGCACGGCCAGGCCAACGCCGTGGCCCAGGCTGTGCCCGAACTGCTCCCCGTGACCTGCCTCTTCTATCACTTTGCGGGCCAGGCCATCAGCCTGAGTGCCGGTCATGCCCGTTTGTACCGTGGCTATGGCGGTAAGCTGCGCTCCCAGGACGGTATCGTAGACACGGCGAAATGTCTCGTCGGGCGTGCCTATGATAATGGTCCTGGTCAGGTCGCTACAGTACCCATGATACTTGGCTCCCATGTCGATGACTATGGGTTCACCCTCCTGGATTACGGTGTCGTCGGCCCGGTGATGGGGCAGGGCACCGTTAGGCCCCGCTGCCACGATGGTGTCAAAGGACGGTCCTTCCGCGCCCAGTTCCCGCATGGCTACCTCCAGCCGCCAGGCCACTTCAGCCTCTGTCTGTCCCGGCCTGATGGTAGGTGCTACGGAGTTCATGGCCCCATCGGAGATGTCAATGGCTCGCTGGAGGAGCTGCATCTCCTCCGGGTCTTTGAATGAGCGTAGCTCGTCCACAATGTCTGACGTTGCAGCGAGCCTTGGCTTGCTGGTGCCTGTACCCTCGGACTCCTTCAGGGTCTGCACCAGCCGTCCGTGGAGGGCCACGGTCACGTTTTCGCTCTCAAAGCCTACTCTTCTAACGCCTGTTTCAGACAGCAGTTGGAGGAACCAGGCGTTTCCCGCTCCCATGCGGACCACGCGAAACTCCGGCGACTGATTTCCCGCCTGCTCCACGTACCGGAAGTCGGTGGCCAGCAAGGCGTCCGCCTGGGTTACCAGCAGGTATCCGGCGGAGCCGGTGAACCCCGACAGATACCGGCGGTTCTCCGGAGTGGACACCAGCAATCCATCCAGTTTGTTCTCTTTCAAAGAGGCGCGGAGTGCTTGCAGGCGGGATGGGATGTTATTTACCATATTGGCTCTTCCACCGCCTTATTTAATGAACCTGATGGTCATGGGATACCTGTGCTCTTGACCGTTGCTGGCCCTAACGGCGGCCATGATCGTAACAATGACGGCAAATGGAACGAGCGCCATCAGCAGGAAGATGCCAACAATAAGAAGAATAAGGATTGCGCTGACGATGGCATATATGGCCACGCTAATCTGAAAGTTGAGAGCTTCCTTGCCATGGGAATCTATGAAAGGTGACTCTTCCCGTTGCAGAAGCCAGACCAGTAGGGGTCCCACGATGGTTCCAAAGGGGATGCCCATGTACCCCGCAAAGGCAGCCAGGTGGCAGAGCATGGCCATGTTACGTATATTCGATGGGAGCTGGCCTGCATAGCCCCCGGAGGAGGGAGTGCTTTCCACTTCCTGGGTGCCTTGGCTTGGTGCAGCCTCCGCAGGCACTGCTTGGGGTGGAGACATGGCAGCACCGCAGTTCGGGCAGAACTTGGCTTCCTCGGATACCTCGTTGCCGCACTGACTGCAAACAGCCATCTAACCCTCCTTTTCCTGTTCAACCAGGTACTCCAAGGCGGCCACGTACCCGTACCAACCCAGGCCGGAGACCTGGCCACGCACCACGCCTGCTATCACGGAGCGACGGCGGAACGGTTCCCGTGCATATATGTTGGACAGGTGTACCTCAACCACCGGCACAGTTAGGTCGGCCAGGGCATCGCGCAGGGCAAGGCTGTAGTGAGTCAAAGCGCCTGGGTTGATAATCACCCCCTGAGAGGACGGCCCTTGCTGCTGAAGGTGGTCAATGATTGCCCCTTCGCTGTTGGACTGGAAGAAGGCGACATCCACCTTTAGCTTCCGCGCCTGCTCCACTATCTTCTCTTCGATTTGGTGGAGCGTGAGGCTGCCGTATATTGACGGGTCCCTACGTCCCAGGGCATTAAGGTTAGGGCCATTCACTACCAGATACGTCATTTCTCACCCTCGTCCTGGGTAGCTCGCGGATGAGCGGCCAGGTAGACTTTCCTGGCCTGTGCAGGGCTTACGTAGGTATATATCTGAGTGGTGGTAGGGCTGGCGTGTCCCAGCAGTTCCTGGACCACCCGGATGTCCGCGCCGCCGTCTAGCAGGTGGGTAGCAAAGGAGTGGCGCAGGGTGTGAGTATGCACGCCGTGAACCAAGCCTGCTCGTTTGGCGTATCGCTGGACAAGCAACTCCACACTGCGCTTGGAGAGGCGACCGCCGTCGCGGTTGAGGAAAAGGGCCTGCGTGGGTCGCGACGAGGCCAGTCGCGGGCGGCCTTCGTCCAGGTATCGCCGTAGGGCCTCCGCCGACGAGCGGCCCAGAGGCACGGCCCGCTCCTTGTTGCCCTTGCCCGTGACGCGGACGGTGCGGCTTACCATGTCCAGGTCGTGGAGGTCCAACCCTTCCGCCTCCGAAAGACGCAGGCCGGAGCCGTACAATATCTCCAACAGGGCAGCGTCCCTCAGCAGCAGCGGTCCGGCTCGCGTCTCTGAAGGCGAACTCTGGGGCTGCTCCACTAGGGCCTGGGCTTCGTGGTGGTACAGCACCTGGGGCAGGCGCTGATCTCGCTTGGGAAGAAGCCCACGCATGCTTGTGGACCCCCTGGTCCACAGAGGAGCCGTAGGCATAGCACCCCGACCTATGAGAAAGCGGAAGAACGACCGTAGGCTGGCCAGGTTCCTGACTGCGCTTGCTCTGGCATGACCTTGGGTCTGGTTGCGCTTGCCTGGGTTCGTGCCCCGTGTTCCCATTAGCCAGTTCATGTAGCTCAGAAGCAGACGCCGGTATTCCTGAGGGACAGATAATGGCCCGTTCCTCAACAGGAACTCTTTTACCTTCGTCAAATCGTCGTCCGGGCCAATGCCTTCGTTGCTCAGGTACTGGAAAAAAGGCTTCAGGTCATCCAGATAGTTGCGCACCGTGGCGGGCGCAAGGCCGCGCTCCCCTTGAAGGTGGCGCTGGTACTCTTGCAGCAAGAGGTCCATTTTAGGCAACGGCCTCCGCTAGCTCCCGTTCTGGGACGGGGCCGCGATAGTTGCACTTTACGCATTGCGCTCTCTCGCGGCCGGCGGTCACAAGCAGCCCTCCGCACTCTGGACAAGGCTCCGACAGGGGACGCCGGCTCACCGTAAACTTGCACTCAGGATAGGTAGCGCAACCGTAGAAGGCACGGCCTTTGCCACGGCGTTCCACCAGCTCGCCGCCGTTGCACTCGGGACAGGCCACGCCCGTTTTCTTTAGCAGCGACTTCTTGCCCCGGCACTCGGGGAACCCTGTGCATGCCAGGAATCTGCCGAACCTGCTGGTCTTGATAGCCATGGGCTTGCCGCAAATGTCGCACACTTCGTCCGACGGCTCCTCCACTTTCATTCGCGGCATCTCTTCAGTGGCGGCGGCCAGCGCCTTCTGGAAAGGACCGTAGAACTCGTGCAGCACAGGGACCCATTTCTTCTCGCCACTGGCTATGTCGTCCAGGCTCTCCTCCATGGCAGAGGTGAACTTTGCATCAATGATGCTGGGAAAATGATTTATTAGCTGATCGCACACTACTTTACCCAGTTGTGTGGGTTTGAACCTCAACTGCTCCTTCAACACGTAGTTCCGGTCCACGTTGATGGACAGTATGGGCGCGTATGTGCTGGGCCGCCCGATGCCCTTTTCCTCCAGGGTGCGAATCAGCGTGGCCTCGGTGTAGCGTGGCGGGGGCTGGGTGAAGTGCTGCTCTGGCTCCACGCCCAGGCAGCGCAACGCGTCCCCCTGGCCAAGCGATGGCAACACGTCGGGCGTATCGCCATCCTGAGCTTCATCCCGACTCTCCATATACAGGGCGCGAAAGCCAGGGAACTTCAGAACGGAGCCTGTAGCGCAGAACACGTAGGTCTGTCCTTGGGTATGTGGCCCCTCGGCATGAATGTCCACGCGCGTGGAATCCAAGACGGCGTCATTCATCTGGCTGGCCACCATCCGTTTCCATATCAGGTCATACAGCCTGAACTGGTCCGCGGATAGGTGCCGCCTTAGAGACTCCGGCTCTCGCCGGGTGGACGTAGGGCGGACAGCTTCATGCGCCTCCTGAGCGCCCTTGGCCTTCTTGGTGTAGATGTGTGGCGACTTGGGCGCATAGTCCGCGCCGAACCGCTTCCGCACGTAAGCCAGGGTCTCTCGGAGAGCGGAGGCGTCCACGTGAGTGGAGTCTGTCCGCATGTAGGTGATAAGTCCCACCGGTTCCTCTGGTCCCATGGAAAGGCCTTCGTAAAGCTGCTGGGCTATGCTCATTGTCTTCCTGGCCGGGAAACGCAGCTTTCGCGAAGCCTCCTGCTGAAGGGTGCTGGTGGTGAATGGGGCAGCAGGGCGCTGCCTAACCTCCTTAGTCTGCACCTCCGCCACGGAGTATGCGGCATCTTCCAGGGCGGCGGTTACTTCCCTGGCCGCCGCCTCAGAGCCTAGGTCCACTCCTTTCTTCCGACCCAGGAGTTGCTGAAGAGTGGCGGCAAAGCTGATCTGCCTGGCATTGGGCTGCGAAGGCTGTAGGCGTTCCAGGGTCGCCTTGATGGTCCAGTACTCTTGGGCAGTGAAGGCCTCTATCTCCCTCTCACGGTCCACCACAAGCCGCAGGGCCACCGACTGCACGCGTCCGGCGGAAAGGCCCATGCGCCGCCCGCCGCTAATCTTGCTCCAGAGGAGGGGGCTAAGGGTATATCCCACCAGGCGGTCCAGGATGCGGCGCGCCTGTTGAGCGTTCACCAGGTTCATATCTATGTCCCGAGGATGGTGGAAGGCCTCCTGGATGGCGGCCTGGGTGATCTCGTGAAAGACGACCCGATGGATGGTGCGTTTCGCCCAGCCGGCCGCTTCGACCAGGTGCCAGGATATGGCCTCGCCCTCCCGGTCCGGGTCTGTGGCCAGGTAGATGGCGTCGGCTCCCTTGGACGCCCTCTTTAGCTCCTGGACTATCTTGACCTTGCCCTCCATTACCTGGTAGTCAGGCGTGAATCCGTTGTCCATCTCCACGCCCATCTTGTTTCCAGGCAGGTCACGGACATGGCCCAGCGATGCCTTGACGTCATAGGCGTTGCCCAGGAAACGGCCAACCGTCCTGGCTTTGGCCGGCGATTCTACTATTACTAGGTTCTTTGCCATATCTTCCTATGAATAACTCTCGCAGCTATAGTTCGCAATTGCACCATGCAACTAGGCCAGTGAGCACAGAGGCCCCCACAGTTCGAAACGAGTCCTACACACTTGCTCCGTACGTGGCGGCCACTTCTCGGGTGCGAATGTAGCTCATGCCGCCCACTTGCTTCACCAGCCCTCTTAGCTCCATCATTGCAAGAGTACCGCTTACCGTCGCCATAGGCAACCCGCAGCGGCGGCCTACCTCATCTATATGGATAGGTTCGTAGGTAAGGGTGCCCAGGAGTTTGGCCTCGGTGTCGTCGGCAGGGGTGAAAAGCGCGGCCAGCGGAAGCTGCTCACCAACACCGGCCATGTTGAGCTCTTCCAGCACGTCTTTGTAAGACAGTACCAGTTTGGCCCCATCCCGAATAAGCTCGTTGGTAACCAGGCTGTTGGGCGAGAAGATGCTGCCTGGGACGCAAAACACCTCTCGATCCTGCTCCAGAGCGTGGCGCACAGTCCAGATGGCCCCGCTATTCTCTGGTGCCTCAATGACCAGCGTGCCCAGGGTCATGCCGCTTATGATCCTGTTGCGGCGAGGAAAGTTCTTGGCCTCGGGGCGTGTGCCCAGGGGATGCTCGCTGACCAGCGCGCCTAGCTCCGCAATCTGAGCAGACAGAGCCGAGTGCTCAGGTGGGTAGTTGATGTCCAGGCCGTTGCCCAGCACCGCAATGGTGCGGCATCCCGCCTCCAAAGCTGCCCGGTGGGCTATGGCGTCTATTCCACGGGCAAGGCCGCTGATGACCATTACGCCGCTGCGGGCCAGGTCTGTAGATAGCTGGCTGGCAGCTTCTCGCCCGTAAGCGGTGGGCCGTCGCGTTCCTACCACTGCTATAGACCTCTCGTCCTGTGGCAGCAGCGTGCCTTTGACGTAGAGCACTGGCGGCAGGTCGTACACCTCTTTAAGCAGGCGAGGGTACTCCTGATCCTCCCATGTGATGGCCTGCACGCCCAGCCGCTCCATTGCAGCCATGTCGGCGTCAGGGTCCAGTTTGTTGCGAGTGGCCACAACGGATGTCACCGACCGGGTGTCCAGGCCGGCCCCTTTCAGGGCCTCTCCAGAGGCTTTCCACGCCTCTTCCAGCGAGCCGAAACGGCTCAACAGGAGTTGAACACGCGCGCGGCCTATGGATGGGACGCGGTTGAAAGCAACCCAGTATTTCCGTTCTTCGCTGTTCAATGGTCTATGCAGGAAGTTTTCTGTGACTCGTCACCTTGGGGCGGACGCAACATTCTACCACTATCCAACGATGTGCCGACAGTGGCAGGGAGCAGATTGCGCTGGGACAGTTTGGTGGCGGAGAGGGTGGGATTCGAACCCACGGTTCCGATTGCTCGGAACACGCGCTTTCCAGGCGCGCCTGATCGGCCGCTCCAGCACCTCTCCACGGAGATCATCCAGTCTGTTATTTTAGCCCCTGAACGCAACAGCGATCTTCAGGAGCTTCTCGAGTTTCTGTCTGTCCAGGTTCTCTTTTTCGTAAAACCTGATGTATCGAACTTGTTTCAACCTTCCGGCCCCGGGTTCCAGAATCTTGTCCGGGTCAGGCAGGTATGCTCCCCACTCGAAGGCCAAGTCCACCCTGTCCTCATAAGGGAAGATGCCACAGAAGTATCCCGCCACGGGATGGCGATAGCCTATGGCCCGCCATCCAGGATACGCCCTTTCTGTGGCTTCGGGAACGGCCCTCTGGACCAACTCCCGTAGTGATTGGACAACGACCCGGACGACCGGGCTGTAAGAAGCCAGAAGTTCCTCGGGGCTTATTGATGCTACGGCCTTTCGTGCCATTCACCTCACCATGCCAAATTGCTTATTCTGTGCAGTCATTCTAATGAAATATCGTAATCGCTGCTGGAAAACCTCCGGTCTTCTTCTTCCCATCTCTATCCAGCCAATGCGTATCCGCTTGTAAGATTCAGGAAATCGGCTAAAACTCTCCCACGTCTTGGGGTCTTGCCTCAGAGCATCAAGGATGTCCGGAGGCACCTCAAAAAGGCCCGCTGATTCTTCCTTGGCCGCCAAAGCAGATAGCGCAATGACTCCTTTCAGCTTTGCCAAGCCGGGCGGAGCCATCTTTCCTTGTTGAATTAGCCTCCGCGCCCGCTCTTTGTTCATCGCTGACCAGTTGCTGCCGGCTTTTCGCGGAGAGAACCTTTGGGCGAACCGTTCTTCGTCCACTCCTCTCAGAATGCTGTCAATCCAACCGAAACATAGAGCTTCTTCCACGGCATCGTTGTAGGGGATCCGAGGTTTTCCTGAGTTTTTCTTGTAATAGACCAGCCAGATCTCCTTTTCCGAATCATGATGTTCCGCAAGCCACTGCCGCCACTCCTCCCTATGGATGACGTAAACCGTTTTCATGGGGTGCTCTGGCTGATGCATCTCACCGGACACTGGCGACCTGCTGGCACTGGCGTGCCAACGAGGTCTGAAACCTGGCTCAGCCTGGCGGAGAGGGCGGGATTCGAACCCGCGATCCCTTTAGGGGATACCGCTTTTCGAGAGCGGCGCCATCAACCACTCGGCCACCTCTCCTCTTCGTAGCCCATTATAGCATGGGCCACACGTAGCTAAGTTCTAGCGGACCCTGAGCAGTGGCATACTGATGTCGTCGTGAACATACCGTGAAACGTCGTTATGCCTGTATGGCATTGCGAGAATAGTCAATATCTCAGCGTAAATGCTCCCAAGAGTGGCCTGCCTTGACACTCCTTTCCAAACTCCTGTAGGATAACCTTGTCCTCCCTGGTGGAGGCTCAATGGATGTGACACGCCAAAACTGTTAGAGCCTATTTTCACCTCTATTCTGTGGGGAAGATGGGCGTTGTTTTTTCTGAGGTCGGGGCAAGACATGAGCGACCTGGCGACGGTAGTTCTGGCAGCGGGGAAAGGGACGCGCATGCGGTCGCGTCTCCCCAAAGTCCTGCACACTGTGTGTGGCAAGGCTATGATTAGTCACGTGGTGGATGCGGTGCGTGCTGTTCACTCTGGCCCCCTGGTGGTGGTGGCACCGCCAGACAGCGATTCTTGGCGCCTGTATGTGGGTGATTCGGCGGAGTTCGCGGAACAGGCGGAGCCCAGGGGCACGGCGGACGCCCTGCTCCGGGCCGAAGAGTTGCTGCGCGATAGGGCTGCGCATGTCATGGTCCTCTGCGGAGACACACCCCTGGTTCTGTCCTCCACTCTTTCTCGCCTGCTGGAGTGGCACCGGGCCACCGGCGCTGCCGTAACGCTGCTCACCTCTGGTAAGCTCCCGCCTGATGGCCTAGGACGCATCGTGAGAGACGCCTCGGACCGGATTGTGGATATAGTCGAGGAAGCCGACGCTAGCGAAGGGCAGAGGGCAATCACCGAGGTGAACGCAGGGGTCTACCTCTTTCGGGCAGAGTGGCTCTGGCCAGCGCTGCGGGAGCTGTCCCCATCCGCAAACGGCGAATACTATCTGACCAACCTGATCAGGATGGCGTCGGGCGCTGGCCTGAATATCGAAAGCATAGACTCGGATGAGGCGCTGGAAGTCCTTGGAGTCAACACCCGCGTCCAACTGGCCCAGGCGGAACAGGCTATGCGGCAGCGGATCCTTACGATGTGGATGCTGGCGGGGGTGACAATAGTTGACCCAGCCACAACCTACATAGAAGCTGAAGTGACCCTGGGGCAGGACACCACCGTTTATCCAAATACCACCCTGGCGGGTAGAACGCGGGTGGGCGAAAGCTGCGCTCTTGGCCCTGGGTCCATGATTTATGACTCTGTCATAGGAGACGGATGCAGGATCCTATCATCCATGCTGGAAGGGGTACATCTGGAACAGTCCGTGGATGTGGGCCCGTTCAGCCATCTGCGCCCCGGCACCGTAATCGAAGAAGAGGTGCATATCGGTAACTACGCCGAGGTAAAGAACAGCCGTGTGGGCCGCGGTACCAAGGTGGGTCACTTTAGCTACGTTGGTGACGCCGACGTTGGTCAAGATGTCAACATAGGCGCAGGAGCTATCACCTGCAACTTCGATGGCGAGAACAAGAACCGCACCGTAATAGGGGATAACGCCTTCATAGGAAGCGACACAATGCTTGTTGCCCCTATACGCGTTGGGGCACGCTCATCTACTGCCGCTGGGTCAGTGGTAACGCGGGACGTTCCTCCGGACAGCCTGGTGATGGGAGCGCCGGCCCGCGCGGTGCGGAAGAACAAAGCGCTGGAGCAGACGGAGTAGACGCTTACGTTTATGTCAGGGATGTGCACCCCCTGAGCTTTGGAGTGAGTGCTGAACTTGGAGAGCGATAGTTCGCTGGCAATCTTTGTGCTTGCTGCGTCCGTCCTTGCCTTCGTAGGCGTAGGCGTGTACCAGGCAGCGTTCCTTCCTCTGGGGCTAAAGGGTGGCTTGCCGTGGTCAGATGGGGAAGTCCCCGCCCGTCCTATCCGCAAACTGATCGCCCACTATCATCGCACTGCTATCCTCCTTGCCCTTTTAAGGATGGCGTCAGTGTTGGCCGCCGGGCTGTCTCTGGGCGCTTTGGCAGTTCGAGACGACGGCGGCACATGGGGACTTGCCGCCATTCTGGGCGTGGCCGCACTGATTGTAATAGTTCTGGTGGAAGGCGTCGCTCAAGCCCTGGGCAGGCTCTATTACAGAGGGATCTTGCTGGTGGCCTCTCCATTGGTGGTAGGGGTTTTCTGGGCGCTCAATCCTGTCCTCTGGGCCCTGGAGCAGGTGGGGATCCCGGCGCAGCGCCGCTGGCGGACTGGCACCGACAGCCTTGGCGGCGGTCAGCCAGAGAACTACGGTGGCGATGTGTTAGGCCCTCCAGTGGAAGAGGCTGTCCGGGGGGCCGATGCCCAGGAGCGCCAGATGATCAGGGCCATCCTTAGTCTGGAGGATATCCCGGCCAGAGAGATTATGGTGCCTCGCGTGGATATTCTGTCCGCCGAGGTAAGCGCCTCTTTGCCAGATGTGGCGGCACTCATGGCCCAAGGTGGCCACAGCAGAATCTTGGTGTACCGGGAGAGCATAGACAACCTGGTTGGCATAGTCCATGCCCGCGACGTGCTTCAGAGCATGGCAGTGGAGCGAAGCAGTGCGGGTCTGGCGGACATATCTCGGGCTGCCCTATTCATCCCAGACTCCATGTCCCTGGAACAGTTGCTCCGTGAGTTTCAAGAGCGACATGCCTCCATAGCTGTTGTGGTGGATGAGTATGGAGGTACTGAAGGGCTGGTCACTATAGAGGACCTGCTCGAAGAGATAGTAGGAGAGATCGAGGACGAGTTTGCCACCCGAGAGCCCTCCATTGTGCGACACAGCGAGTCGGAGGCCGTAGTAGACGGACGGGCCACAGTGGAGGAGGTCAATGAGCTGTTCAATACCCACCTAGAAGGTGATGGTTTTCATACAGTAGCGGGATTGCTCTCGTCTCATCTTGGTAGGATACCCACCCCTGGCGATAGCGTTAGACTAGAGGGCCTGACCCTGCGTGTCCTTTCCACCGCTGGCCGCCGCGTGCGCCAGGTGAGCATTATCCGGGGGGTTCCAGAGGCATGATGTACCTGCTCTTCCTGTCATGCTGAGGTGGTGGTTGAACTCCTTGGCCCTCATCACCCTTTCGCCAGAGCTTACCCTGAGCGTAGCCGAAGGGAAGTATCTAATGTGGGGGTCAAACCTCCGACTTAAGTCCGGGGTTTGATTTGGTGCACCCCCTCGCTTTTGGCAAAACAGGAGAGGGTACCTTCAAGATACCCTCTCCTGTTGCTTTGCGAACGGAATGGGCTGAACTGCTATCGCTACTTTGTAAGTACCACCAGCAGGGGAGCGGTTGCCGAAACCCCCGACGGCCCCGCGGTAGCTGTCACAGTGTACAACCCCGCAGGAACGTTCGGCGTTAGTTGGCGGGGACCCTGGAACTTAGCCATGTAGGCGCCGGACCCTCGCACCTCATAGTCGCTACCGGAGGCGATCCTCCGCATGATGTAGCTCGTCGAGGCGTCGACCGACAGTTCCACGGTGACCAGGTCGCCAGCGGGGAAGCCCGTAGCGTAGATTGTGAACTTGGGCCCGTCATTCTCTACTATCACGACGGCAGGTAGGCCCCCGGTGGAAACCCCAGTGGCGGACGTGGGGACTACAACCAGGCTAATGGGAACGGTGGGGCCGGCCGGGCCAGTGTCCCCAGTAGCTCCCGTAGCGCCTGTGGCGCCTTGGCCCCCCCTGGATCCGGAGGCGCCGACCGCTCCCGCAGGGCCTGCCGGGCCTTGCGGTCCCGCAGCGCCCGCCGCACCCGAAGAGCCCTGGGATCCGGTAGTCCCCTCCGGGCCTGTGCAAGCAGCAGCCAGGAACAGCGTAATTATCGATAAAACTAGAACTGTGAAAAGAGGCCGCCTATTCAGCAATTGCATGAAACTCCTCCATACCAATGGCAAGAAAACAACACAATTCCGTCACTGATGAAGCTGTAGCTTCAACCCGCCTAATCATAGGCACCCATATACAGGATGTCAAGACCTAGGCACGGGCAAACCAGGCTTCTTTCTCCCGACGCTCCAACCTGTGGAGGAGTCATGATGGAAACTTGCAGGCCTGCTTCCGTATGACGACGATATAAATGGTACAATTGGTGTGCCTCTTGGCCGCAACTCTAAGGAAAGTCTGCCGCAACAATGGAACATACTGTTACTGAAATAGCCGTAAGGCTGGTATACCAACTGGCACTCATCCTTCTGGCCGCAAAACTGGCTGGCGAGCTTTGCGTACGTTTCCTGAAAGTGCCTCCTGTGTTGGGCGAGTTGGGCGCCGGGATTATCATTGGCCCCTTTGCTCTGGGCGGCGTGACTCTTGGAGGTTTCGGCCCTCTCTTCCCTGTTCCAGACGCTGGCGTGGCAGGGTCCACGGCCATACCCGTTTCTCCCGAACTGTACTCCTTCGCCCAGGTTGCAGCCATTGTTCTTCTGTTTACGGCGGGGCTGGACACCAATCTGAAGCAATTCCTGAAGTACGCTGGCCCGGCCCTCGTTGTGGCTGCGGGCGGCGTACTCCTGCCATTCTTTCTAGGGGCTTGGGTCACGGTCCTTTTTGGATTCGCTGAAGGGTTTGGAGACTCCAGAGCACTCTTCATGGGGGCTGTCCTTACAGCCACCTCCGTGGGCATTACCGCCAGGGTTCTGAACGACCTGCGCAGGCTGGACAGCCCAGAGGGCGTAACGGTGATTGCTGCCGCCGTAGTGGACGATGTTCTTGGCATTCTGGTGCTAACGGTGTTGGTAGGCATAGGTGGCTCCGGCAGCGTCTCCCTGGCGCAAATAGGTGTTATTGGGGCCAAGGCTCTAGGTTTTTGGGTGGCCCTCACAGGCGCAGGCATTCTGCTTGCCGAGCCCATCTCCCGGCTTCTGGACTCTTTCCGCGTTTCCGGCGCAGGGATAGCTCTATCCCTGGCTCTGGCGTTTCTGGCGGCGGCGCTGGCCGAGAGCGTTGGCCTGGCCATGATTATTGGCGCATATAGTATAGGTCTGGGCCTCTCCAGCACCAGCTTGGCGCGGCGGTTGGAGGAACAAATGGCTGGCGTGTATCACGCTTTGGTTCCGGTGTTTTTCGTGGTCATGGGGATGCTGGTCGACGTCTCAGCTGTTCAGGGGTCCCTGGTATTTGCCCTGGTTGTGACAATTTTTGCTATTGTGGGCAAGATAGTTGGCTGCGGGCTTCCCGCCCTGGCCACGGGCTTCAACATCCTGGGCGCAAGTCGTGTGGGGATGGGGATGCTCCCCAGAGGCGAGGTGGCCCTCATTATCGCCGGCATAGGCCTGGCCCACGGTATCATTGATGCCGACCTGTTTGGTGTCGCCATCATAATGACCGTTGTGACAACTTTCATGGCCCCTGTCCTTCTGGTCCCTCTTTTCCGGCGAGGCGGGTCTGGACGCTGGAGAAAAGAAGTCCAGGCACGGGAAGACCCTTCGTTAGTGCCATCGGAGGGAGACTCGTGAGAACATCTGCTACTCCAGCCTCGTATCGCTGGACTGTATTCTTGGGGCGAGCCTGGGTGGGAAGGTGCCATTGTGTATAATACCACTAGATTTGTTTTCTTCCCCAGCTCCCGCTTCAGGCGGGATAGCAGGATAGAGTGACACAGGAGGGCAAGGGTTTTGGGGGGGCTTCTCATAGGCTATCAGCAAGGAGCGTATCATGAGCCGTAGGCCAACCAAGCCAGTATACGTAGGGGACGTCAAGGTGGGAGGCGATGCCCCAATCACCGTCCAGTCCATGACCAAGACGGACACCCGCGACGTTAAGGCCACCGTGGCCCAGATAAAGGGCCTGGAAGAGGTCGGCTGCGAGATCATCCGGAGCGCCGTCCCGGACATGGAGGCGGCCAAAGCGTTGCGGGAGATCAAGCGACAGATAAAGATTCCCCTGGTGGCCGACATCCACTTCCACTACCAGCTTGCCCTGGAGGCCATTCAGGCCGGCGTGGACTGCCTTCGACTGAACCCGGGCAACATCCGCGACCCCGAGCGCGTCAAGCAGGTGGTCCAGGCAGCCAAAGAGAGGCAAATCCCCATCCGCATCGGCGTGAACTTCGGCAGCCTGCCTCCCGTGGGCAGCATCGGCAGGACAAGGGCGCTCCACCGCCTCTCCGATGGCGTCAACCTCCTCCCCAAGGCAGGCCGGGCCGCGGAGGGCGAATACTCCGTCGTAGACCACATGGTGGACACGGCGCTGTGGGAGATTGGCATCCTGGAAGCCCTGGACTTCGACCTCATCAAAATATCCATGAAGGCCTTCGATGTGTACACCACGGTGGAGGCATACCGCAGGCTGGCGGAGCTGGTCCCGTATCCCTTGCACCTGGGCATCACCGAGGCCGGGACAGCCAAGGCGGGCAGCATCCGCAGCGCCATAGGGCTGGGCGTGCTGCTCTACGAAGGCATCGGCGACACCATCCGCGTCTCCCTCAGCGATGACCCTCGTGAGGAGGTGGCCGCCGGCTTCGAGATACTAAAGTCGCTGAACCTGCGACAGAAGGGCACCATCCTGGTGGCCTGCCCCTCCTGTGGCCGCGCCGACGTGGATGTCATAAAGCTGGCCAACACGGTGGACGCCCTGCTGAAGAGCGTGGACAAGAACGTGAAGGTGGCCGTCATGGGGTGCGAGGTCAATGGCCCCGGCGAGGCCAAGGACTCCGACGTTGGCATCGCCGCCGGAGCGGGCCGCGCCGTCATATTCCGTAAGGGCCAGAAGGTGCGCGTGGTCCCAGAGGCCGATATGCTCACCGCCCTCATGGAAGAGGTGGACAAGCTGTAACCCCTCGCCCCACTTGGATGGTTCGATTCACTCACGACGGGCGTAGTTTTTAGGCCGCTTGCTTGTCGTTATCCGCCCTGATATCCTAGCGAAAATCGGGCTATGGAGAGGGCCTTTGACGCAAGATTGTCCGTCATGCGGCACCACCATTCCAGCTTCCAACCGCTTCTGTACCAATTGCGGGCATTCTTTTGACCCGCAAAGCTCTACTCCGACGGTAGATACAGGGATTCCGCCCTACGCCAAGAAAGTGTGCATAGGGTGTCGCACCATCAATGAACCCACGTCCGCTTATTGCTACAAATGTGGCCTCAAGCTCCCAGACCAGGTATACTCTCAGGCCGAGGTGATAGGCAGCCCAGGTGGATTCTGGATCAGGTTCGTAGCCTATGTGATTGATGAGGTGCTTCTGACAATCGCTGGCGTTTTACTGACGATTGCGTTCACTGGAATGGATACGGAGCAAGCCTTGAGTGAGTTGGTCGGGGAATCCGGTGGATGGACGGCCACGTTGATCACCGTCGGTTTTGGCGCGGCTTATTACACCTTCACCATCGGGCAATGGGGGCAGACCATCGGTAAAGCCATTCTAGGCCTGAAGGTAGCGAGGACTGATGGGGCCCGTCTCACATATTTGAGAAGCTTTGCCCGCTACTGGGCGTACCTGGTCTCTATCATCCCTCTGGGGCTGGGATTCATTGCCATCGCATTGAGCTCCCAGAAGCGTGGGTGGCACGACTTCATCTGCGACACCAGGGTCGTAAACCTACGGAGTTGAACGGCCAAACAAATGGAACTGATTGCCTACTTGACGCTGGGATTCGCGCCGGGAGTCTTCTGGCTCTGGCTCATCTACCAGCGCGACAGGTATATCCCGGCCCCAGTCCATCTTGTCGTCCGCACCTTCCTCTGGGGCATAGCAGTCTCTGTGCCTGTGGTCCTTGTAGAGGTGATTCTCCAGTCCGTCGCCGGTTTCGGTCTGGAGACAGACTTAACCACCGAGCAGCTTACCTTGCCCCAGGCCGCCTACATTTCCTTCGTTGTTGCTGGCATGACCGAGGAGATGGCCAAGTTTCTGGTGGTCCGGACGACGACCTACAACTCTCCATATTTTCGCCAGCCCTTGGATGGACTGATCTTCACCGCCGCCGCTGCCCTGGGATTCGCCTCGATAGAAAACGTCGGATACATAGCCAGCTTCGGCGCTGCCGTTATCCTGGTCAGGGGGCCAAGCTCCACCATCGGCCACGTCTTGTTCTCGGCGATGTTCGGCTATGCCTTAGGCGCCCGCAAGTTGGGCCGGCTCTGGCCTCAGGCTCCCATCCTCATGCTCATGGCGGCCATGGTTACCCATGGGGCTTTCAACTTCTTTCTGTTCGCGGATGTCGTGAACCAGTCGTACGCGCCTTGGGCCTTCGCCCTGCTCCTCGCGTCCGGGCTAGCGTTTCTGCTGATCATAATGGCCTCCCGAAGGCAGTCACCGTACCGCCACAAGGTGGCTGCCACGCTGGTTACCTGTCCCCGATGTGCCCACCGCATCGGTTTTGGCGCTAGCTTCTGCACAGCATGCGGCCTTTCCCTCGTCCTGGCAAAAACCGGTCCCCTCTTTCTCTGCGGCAACTGCAGTGCCATCGCAGAGAAGCTCCAACACTTTTGTACCGCCTGCGGCAGCCGCCTGGACCGCAAGCTGGTTTCTGCCATTCCCCTCTAGCCCATCCCTACCATCCTTTGCTATCCTCACATCACACCCACCCGTTCGTCTTGAGCCGAAGCCCTCGAGCGAAGGGAAGGGGTTGTCGAAGGACGCCACCAGGGACTCTTGAAACCCAGGACCGTGATTTGTTTCTTCAGAAAAATAAAACAAATGCCACCGCTGATCGCCCATCTGCCCGTCTGCCTCATGCCTGTTTGTGCGTTAGCGCGCCTGCTACAATAGGCCCATGTTCGACAGCCTGACCGATAAGCTAACCGGCGTCTTCAGCCGCCTCACCAACCGGGGCCGCCTCACAGACAAGGACGTGGACGAGGCCCTGCGAGAGGTGCGCGTAGCCCTCCTGGAGGCCGACGTCAACCTCCGCGTTGCCCGCGAGTTGGTGGACCGAATCCGGCAACGCGCCCTGGATACCCAGGTGCTCCAGAGCCTCAGCCCCGGCCAGCAGGTCGTAAAGATAGTCTACGAGGAGCTTACGGCAATCCTGGGCCAGGGACACCAGGGCCTGACACCATCGCCCCAAGCGCCCTCGGTGCTCCTGCTCATGGGCCTGCAAGGCTCTGGCAAGACGACCACCGCCGCCAAGCTGGCGCTCTACCTGCACCGTCAGGGTCTCCGTCCAATGCTGGTGGCCGCCGACCTCCGCCGTCCCGCCGCCATTGAGCAGCTTGCCACCCTGGGGAAGCAACTGGACATCCCCGTCTACCAGGAGGGCACCGATTCTACCGCCGTCCAGGTAGCCACCCACGGCCTGGAGCGCGCCAGGGCCCTGGGTTCCACCTGGGCAATCGTGGATACCGGCGGGCGGCTGCACATTGACGACGAACTCATGCAGGAGCTGGAGCAGGTCAAGGCCGCCGTATCTCCCTCGGAGTCCCTGCTGGTGGTGGATGCCATGACGGGCCAGGACGCCGTTCGGGCGGCGCAGGAGTTCCACCAGCGGATCGGTCTTACGGGGCTCATCCTGTCCAAGCTGGACGGAGACGCTCGTGGTGGCGCTTCCCTCTCCATCGCCCACGTCACCGGTGTGCCCGTGAAGTTCGTGGGCACCGGCGAGCGCCCGGAAGCCTTGGAGCCTTTCCATCCCGACCGCATGGCGTCTCGCATCCTGGGCATGGGCGACGTTGCCACCCTGGTGGAGCGGGCGCAGCAGGAGATGGACGAGAAGCAGACCAAGGAGCTGGAGCGGAAGATGCGCCGCGCCACATTCGACATGGATGACTTCCTGAAACAGTTGCAGCAGCTACGGCGCATGGGGCCTTTGACCCAGGTCATGGAGATGATACCTGGTTTCTCCGCTCTATCCCGCCGCCTGCCCGCAGAGGCCATTGACGAGCGCCGCGTTAAGAAAGTTGAGGCCATCATCCTATCCATGACGTCCCAGGAACGGCGTCACCCGGAGACGCTCAACGGAAGTCGCCGGCGAAGAGTATCGCGGGGCAGCGGCACCACGCCCCAGGACGTGAACCAGCTACTGAACCAGTTCAAGCAGACCCAGAAGCTGATGCAGCAGATGGCGTCCGGAAAAGGCATGCGTGGTCTTGGCCGCCTGCTGAGGTAGCCGCCGTGTTCATTGAAGTGCATCCTGCCCATAGCCAACCTTCACCTGGTTTCGACACCACCCCGTCAAACGAACCTGGAGATGACTATGCCATCTGTGCCGGCTGCAGGTTCAACCTCTATGATACAGCCCCCCCTATCAGACGGCCCACACCAAATGTAATGACTGCCGAAGCCATGCCAATGAGCAACATGCGCACTCCACCCCAGAGACCTCTCTTCCCTGTTAGCATTGCCAGCGTTGCGCCCACGCTGAAAAGGGCGATGGCGCTGAGGCCGCCGCTTAGCAGGAATGCCCTATCCCCCAGCCTCAAGGCGTATGGGACCACTGGCACCACAGCTCCCACAGCGAATGCTAGGAATGAGCTGATAGCGGCACCCCAGGGAGAACCTAGCTGGGCTGGGTCCAGGCCCAGCTCCTCCCGGAGCATGGTGTTCAGCGCGACCTCTGGATCCTCCATGATCCTGTCCGCTAGCACATCGGCCTCTTCTTTGGTCATGCCTTTAAGCCTGTAGATGAGCGATAGCTCCTGCCTTTCCTCCTCCGGTGTTTCCACCAACTCCCGCCGCTCCCTCTCAATTCGGTGTTCCACCAGGTCCCGGTCGGCGCGCATGGATACGTATTCGCCCGCGGCCATGGAAAAGGCTCCCGCTAGAAGTCCAGCCACTCCGGCCAGAAGCACAATGGATGGGTCCGACGTGCCGCCCGCTACCCCCCATACAAGGCTGAAGATGGAGACCAGGCCGTCGTTCCCTCCCAAGACAGCAGCCCGAAATGTGCCGCCCCCCGCTGCCTTCCTCCAGCCACCGTTGTCAAGTTCGCTGCCTGGGTATTTCCCATCGCGCAAGTCCTGGAGCTGGCGCGAGTGGACTTCTTCGTCAGCCATCACCTCGGTCGCTTCGGGGTCGCCGGCGTACATCTCCGTGTCCTCTCCTTCAATACGCATCACCAGGGGCAGCACCCGCTTGGTGCCCAGCCTCTTGGCCAGCCAGCCCAGGGCCCGCACACGGAAGGTGGGCTTGAACAGTGGAATGTCCTTGGAGGCCAGGCTAAGTTTTTCCGCCCAATAAGCTGCGTGGCGCTCCTCAACCTCCGTCAGTTCGCGGAAGATCTGCGCACGCGCAGGGTCTTGCTCGGCCTGGGCCATAGCCGTGTACAGGGCCACCGCCTCGCGCTCCGCCTGCAAATACCTAATGTACCGGGAGCTGTCAGCTGGAGGGTTTTTGCTCATAAGAGAGGGCCTCCGGGCGAGGGCCTAATAGCATTTGTGATGTGGCCTAGCCACTCACTCATGAATAGGTCAGACGTCACCCCACCCCAACACAAGAGCGGCTTTAAAACCGCCCATATATTACCATCCCTGGTCTTGGGGTTCGCTGGCCATCAGTTCTTCAACAGCATACCGGGCTGGCAGTGGCGGCAGAAGCTGGTGATGCGCTGGTTGGCGGTGATCTGGCTAATAAGGTTCCCGCAGCGGGAACAGGGTTCACCACCCTTGTTATGCACTTGGAGGAAGTCCCGGATCTTCAGATGGGTATTCTCTCCCATTCGTTCTCTTAGCTCCACTGCTGCATCTGTCACTACCCTGTGGGCGTTCTGGAACAGCCGCTTCAGCTCTTCGTCGGATAGGGTGGTGCGCTTGCGAAAGGGATAGATGCCCGCGGCGAACAGGACCTCATCGCTGTAGGCATTCCCAATCCCAGAAATAACGGCGCCTCTGGTGAGGATCCCCTTGATCTCGCCGTGATAACGCCGCAGACGGGCCTTGAACTGCTCAAAGGTGATTCCATCGTCCAAGACGTCTGGTCCTTGCTCCCCCAGACGCGGCACCTGCGCAAGCTGGTCAGAGGAGACGTAGTATACCTGGCCCATCTGCTTATCGTCCAGATACCGTAGCTCCTGCTGGTTGTCCAGTTTCATGATAACGCACGTGCGCTTGAGCACTTTCTCCGATGGTACGCAGAGCTGGATAGCGCCGGCAAGCATGGGGTTGATGACCAGAGTGGTGCTGCCCGAAAACGCTATTAGCAGAAACTTGCCACGGCGTGAAACC
This sequence comes from Dehalococcoidia bacterium, assembly GCA_965248595.1. GTDB lineage: Bacteria > Chloroflexota > Dehalococcoidia > Lucifugimonadales > SHYF01 > SHYF01. The sequence goes on along the minus strand of CBDFJM010000006.1, from coordinate 456,399 downwards.
GATTCTATGGTCCGCCCGGTAACGTCACTGCCGAAATCCTGGGCGGCCAACGAGCGGAGGACGGTGGGCCTGAACACCCGGGCGCTGGCGATTTGCCGCCCAACTACCTTTCGGGTCAGGACCTCTTTGATCACCTCCAGGTCGGGCGCTTCGGGCATGGACGGTACTCCTCCACCTACCCTAAGAAATGGCGCAGGCGTGCCGCTTCTATTACGTACCTACGTGTAAAGGATGCGGGCCGCGGATCTAGGCTGGCACGCACCGCAGAGGTGAGTCCCAGATGCACCAGGTCCACGTCCTTGCCTTTGGAGTCCCACATCTGCCAGGCGGCACCCAGGGAAAATATCGCCGCTGCTTCCTGCACCTCTCCATCGCCCTTCAGCACACCGTCCACGACGTATGGAGGCGTTTCCACGTTATCTGGATGCTGGGTGCTCATGCATTTGGGGACATTCACCACGCTTGCCTCGCATTTATGGGCAGGGGCGTCCTTGTTTCAGACGCCCCTGTGACTCCAAGCCTTGTCTTCCTTATTCCAAGAAGTCCCGCAGCTTCCTGGAGCGGCTGGGGTGCCGCAGCTTGCGCAGCGCCTTGGCCTCAATCTGGCGGATGCGTTCACGGGTCACGCCAAACTCCCGGCCCACCTCTTCCAGGGTGCGGCTGCGTCCATCCTCCAGCCCAAACCGCAGCTGAAGCACCCGCTTTTCCCGATCACTAAGGGTGCTCAGAACTCCATCAATCTGCTCCTTGAGGAGTTGGTAGCTGGCAGCCTCGGCGGGAGCCAGGGCTGCCCGGTCCTCTATGAAGTCCCCCAGGTGGGAATCCTCCTCCTCGCCTATGGGAGTCTCCAGGGAGACGGGCTCCTGAGAGATTTTCAGAATGTCCCGCACCTTTTCGGCTGGAACGTCCATGTCCCAGCCAATCTCCTCGCTGGTGGGCTCTCTGCCGTACTCCTGCACCAGCCGGCGGCTGACCCGAAGCAGTTTGTTAATGGTCTCTACCATGTGTACCGGTATACGGATGGTCCTGGCCTGGTCTGCGATGGCCCGGGTAATGGCCTGGCGTATCCACCATGTGGCGTAGGTGGAGAACTTGTATCCCTTGCGGTAATCGAACTTTTCCACGGCACGGATAAGGCCAATGTTACCTTCCTGGATAAGGTCCAGGAGGGACATGCCTCGCCCGATATATTTCTTTGCTACGCTGACCACCAGACGGAGGTTGGCTTCCGCCAAGTGCTGTTGGGCTGCGCGGCCTTCGGCTTTCGTGCGCTCCCAGTGCAGGCGAAAGAGATACTCGTATGGGTCCATCTGCTGGTCCAGAGCCCCCTCGGCAACCAGCTCTGCCAACTCCGCCAGGTTGCGCTCTTCGCCAACTATCTCCAGTGTTGCCGGAGGAAGCAGGCGGCTGGTAAGGGAGAGACGGATGACACCCTTTTCTATCTCCTCCAGAGTCTTGCCGGCCTGGTCTGCCAGCACCTGCATCTTCTCGTGGTCTATGGCGACGTCTATTATGGCCCGGAACTGCGGGTCGTCGAATACGGTCTGGAGGGAGATGGGCCAGGGGAGATCACTCTTCCAGGCTATCACCTCTGCCACATACTCGAGCTCGGAGCACTCGGCAAGCAGGCGCACCACAATCTCCCACGCCTTGGGAAACCTGCCTAGAGCAGCCGTAAGCTCCTTCTCGAGCCGTACTACAAAGAGGCCGCTTTCATAGGCTCGGGCGAGCCGCCGCTCATCCTTGGCTGTGAGCAATGTGACCCTGCCGATCTCTCTCAGGTACATCCGCACCGGGTCATCAATGATCTCGGCCACCTCCATGTCCTCTGCTGTCAAGGTGGCAGTTCGCAGGACAGTTGCCTCCTCCTTGGCGCCGACCGGCTCGGGGCTTACAGTCTCCTCCTCTTCACCCTCGCCTTCTTCTGGAACCAGTGTTGGATTCCCTAGCTGGGTGGCCACCTGCTCCCCTTCGTTGTTTGTCTCAAAGGAGGTTGCGGGAAGCAACTCTCGGACATCCTCTCTGGAATCACCGTCCGCCGGCTCCCTGATCAGGTCATCTTCTTCATGCTGTATTTGTCGCTTACGCATGCGTCTCCTTAATGGCCCCTTCTAGAACGTTGATATCCACCTTTCTCATCGAAGAGGAGCCTGAGCTTCTCATTGGTTTCCACTATCTGTTGCTCCAAAACCGTTGGTTCTTTCCATTCCCCTGGCTCGCTTGGCTCGCTCACCTCCTCCAGCAGAAGTGCCTCTTCAGCCTTCAGGCGCCGAAGCCGCCTCTCTTCAAGCCGGTGAACGCAGTCTTTAACCGCCTGCTCTCGGTGGCGCAGGTCCATAGGAGGTAGGGGTAGTTCAATAAGATAGTTTGCTTGCTGGCGGATGTCCCCTTCCAGCGTTTCCTGAAACTTATCTATTCTAGAGCATTCAATCCACAAAGTAAAGAGCTGGCGGTTCTCCCACCTCTCCAAGGCCCCAGGCTCAACCGTCTGCGCTTGCTGGCGCAGCTCAGGCCACTGGAGCAGCAGCGCCAGCAGGTGCTCCTCCAACGTGTCGCGGTGCTCCCCTTCAAAAGGCGTAGTCGAGGCGCTGGTAGTGGATGCTCGCCCCCTGCGCGGCGACGCAACACTCCGTGGCCGGCCCAGGCTGGCCTCCAGGGTGGCGGGTTGCACTCCCAGAGCATCGGCCAGGCGGCGGAGGTACTTCTCCTGCTCAAAGGTATTCTGTATGGCCATTATGACGGGCCAAAGTTCCTGCGCGGCGGCCGCCTTTCCTTCGCTGGTGGACAGGTCCCACCGCTCAGGCGCCGAGGCCAAGAAGTAGTCCACCAGTGGTAACGCCTGAGACACCAGGCTCCGCCACAACTCCGGGTCTTGGCGGATCACCTCGTCAGGGTCTTTTCCTTGGGGCATCAGAGCTACGCGGATGGCCGAGAGGTCTGCGGTGGGCTGGTACATGGATACGTTACCTCGCCTGCCCACCAGTTGTCGTTCCAGGGCGTGCCACGACTCCACCAGGTCGCGGAAGGTTGCGTGCCGGCCAGCGGCATCGGGGTCTAGGGCCAGAACAAAGCTGCGGCCAGCGCCTCGCAGCAGCGACACCTGGCGCTCGGTGAGGGCGGTACCCATGCAGGCCACCACGTTCTCGAACCCGTGCTGGTGGGCCGCAAGAGCGTCCATGTACCCCTCCACTACCACAACCTCGCCATGCTCTTTGATGCTGGCCTTGGCAAGATGGAAAGCATAAAGGATGTGGCCTTTGTCAAACACCTCGGTGCGGGAAGAGTTCAGGTACTTGGGGTCCGAGCCGTCCAGAGAGCGGCCCCCAAACCCCGCCATGTTCCCCTGGTCATCGTGAATTGGGAACATGAGCCGGCCATGGAACAGGTCCCTGGGCGGACCATCGTTGGAGGAGGTAGCCAGGCCAGCCCGCACCACCTGCTCTTGAGAGTAGCCCAAAGTGGTAAGGTGCTCCAGCAATTCGGAGCGACTTCCCGGGCTAAGGCCAAGTTGAAACCGCTTTGCGGTCTCAGTATCTACGCCACGCTGCTGAAAATAGGCCCTGACCGCCATACCTGGGAGCGACCACAGAAGCTCCTGGAAGTAGGCACCAGCGGCCTCGTTGATCTGGTACAGAACATTGCGCTCTTTCCGTTCTTGCCGCTGGGGCAACGACACTCCCGCCCGCTGAGCCAGGAGCTTTACCGTATCCGCGAAGTTCATCTTCTCAGCGCCCATTACAAAGGACAGCACGTCTCCGCCCGTGGCGCATGCGCCGAAGCAACGCCAGCTCTGCCGCTCAGGAAAGACCACGAAGGACGGCGTACGTTCGGTATGGAATGGGCAGAGGGCGTGGTAGTTGTGCCCCGCCTTGCGGAGGCCGGGCACATAGCTGCCCACCACCTCCACTATGTCCAAGCGTTCTTTTATCTCGTCAGATACAGCCATTTAGCGACCTTATACAAACCCTTCTGGAATTGGGAAGGTGCAGGAAACCCAGGTTTCCTGCCGGGGGTCCAGGGGGGTGTCCCCCTTCCTAAAAACGTTCCAGGGTGGGAGGGTGGGAAGAAAGGCGTTAGTGTTGACAGACCTTTTGCATAAAGCACGATATAACACCTCTAGCACCGCTCCTATGCCACTCCAGTGAAAACTTCCCCGGAGATGCCTGGGCGCAGCTTCTCCGCCAGGCGAACGGCGAACTGGTCCGTCATTCCAGCAATGTAGTCCACTCCCCTCTGGTCCGTCGGTTCATCGCGACGCCAGTATTCCTCGGGCACCGCCTTGGGAAAGTCGGTGCAATAGGCGTGCAAGAACGTAAGGATCTCCCTTGCCTTCTGGGATTGGATGCCATTGCTGACAGGAAGGTATACCTGTTCAAACATGAACTCTCGCAATGTGTTCAACGCTCGCCTCACGCGGGTGCTCATAGCAATCGCTGGCCTCCTGTCTCCTGCGACATCCGCGCCGGTGCACGCCCACGAAGTATCCACCACATCGGTAACCATAACGTCTATGCGTTGTGAATGCCTTGTGCCCAAAACGCGGCGTACGGACACTGGAAGGTCGTCCTCATTCAGCATCTCGGCCCGGATGGCGTCGCCGATGTCGTGGTTCAGGTAGGCCACAGCGTCCGCTAGCCTGACTATCTGGGCTTCCAGCGTCAGGTGGCGGGTGAGGTCCTTTTCCAGGAAGTCGCCCCGCGGCTTGGAGTGGCTGATGATTCCCTGGCGCACCTCCCAGGTCAGGTTGAGGCCGTGGCCGTCCTTTTCCAGCACCTCCACTACTCTCAGGCTCTGTTGGTTGTGTCGAAAGCCTCTTGGCGCAAGCTGGTCCACGGTCTCTTCTCCAACGTGGCCAAAGGGCGTGTGGCCCAGGTCATGCCCCAGGGATATGGCCTCTACCAGGTCCTCGTTCAAGTTCAGCGCCCTGGCGATGGTGCGGGCGATCTGGGACACCTCCAGCGTATGGGTGAGGCGTGTGGCGTAGTGGTCTCCCTGGGGCGCTATGAACACCTGTGTCTTGTGCTTCAAGCGTCGGAAGGCGTTGGTGTGCAGTATCCTGTCCCGGTCCCGCTGGAAGTCGGTCCTCAGCGGCGACGGCTCCTCCCACACCTCCCTGCCCCTGGAGGCGCGCGCCTTCACGGCATGGGGAGACATGGTCTCCTCTCGCTCTTCTATCTGTAGACGAACGCCGTGACTCTGCATTGGGGACAACCTCTCGCACTATAGCACGCTTGTTGCTCCAAGCGAAAGGTTGGAGGCAGCTCATTTCAGGCCCTTGTTTTCGCTTGCTTGACGGGCGGGGGTAAAGTCCTGCTTACATAACACCGCAGCTTGGAAGCTACGGCATGATGCCGCACCATTCATGGTGCGGTGTCCCAAGGCATTTGAAATGACACCTACCACGGTGCACTGTAGCAACGTTCACTGTACAATGGCTACATCTGTATATCTGGCCAGGGGAAACAAAATGCGAGTCAGTCAACTCTTCGGCAAGACCCTGCGACAGGACCCGGCGGAGGCCGAGACTGCCAGCCACCGGCTTATGATCAAGGCAGGCCTGGTCCACCAGGTGGCCGCCGGCGTCTACGCCTACATGCCCCTGGCCTGGCGCTCCTTGCGCAAGATAGAACGGATCATCCGCGAGGAGATGGATGCCGCCGGAGGACAAGAGGTGTTCATGCCCGCTCTACAGCCCGTGGAGCTGTGGCAGGAGTCGGGGCGGGAGGCCGCCTTTGGGCAGAACCTGTTCCACCTGAAAGACCGGCGGGAGCGGGATATGGTACTGGCCCCGACCCATGAAGAGGTCATCACCCAGATGGTGAAGGCAAACGTCAGCTCCTACCGGACGTTCCGCTCATCCTGTACCAGATTCAGACCAAGTTCCGCGACGAACCACGCCCGCGGGCGGGCCTTATCCGCGTGCGCGAGTTCACAATGAAGGACGCATACTCATTCGACGTAGACGAGGATGGACTGGCGGCCTCCTACGACCGTGTGGCCCAGGCGTACAGGAACATCTTCCATCGGTGCGGCCTGCCTACCATGGCCGTGGAGGCCGATAGCGGTGCCATCGGAGGCAAGGACTCCCAGGAGTTCATCCTGCCAGCCGAGGCTGGAGAGGACACCATCCTCCACTGCCCCAGCTGCGGCTATGCCGCCAACGCAGAGCGCGCGGCCTTCACCTTGCCGCCTGTCCCACTTGAGAAGGAGCTACCCCCGGAGGAGGTGGCCACACCCGGCGCCAAAACTATCTCCCAGGTGGCAGCATACCTGGGCGTGCTGGAAAGCAAGACACTCAAGGCAGTGTTTTACGTGGCCCAGGGCAAGGTGGTGTTTGTCACCCTCCGTGGCGACCTGGACGTAAACGATGTGAAGCTGAACAACCTCCTGCATGCCAGTGACCTGCGCCTGGCCACAGACCAGGAAGTAGCCCAGGCCGGCCTGGTGGCGGGCTCGGCTTCTGCAGTGGGCCTGAACGGAATCACCGTAGTAGCCGACAGGTCTATTCAGGCAGGGGCCAACTTCGTGGTGGGTGCCAACAAGGATGGCTACCACCTGCGCAACGCCAACTATCCCCGGGACTTCCAGGCAGACCTCGTGGCCGACATCGCTCTGGCCCAGGAGGGCCACGGATGCCCCAAGTGTGGCACCCTCATTCAATCCATTCGGGGCATCGAGGTGGGCCATATCTTCAAACTGGGGACCTTTTTCACAGAACGCCTGGGTGCCACCTATCTGAACGACCAAGGCCAGCAACACCCTATCATCATGGGTAGCTACGGCATTGGCGTTGGGCGGCTGCTGGCTGGCGCTATCGAGCAGAACCATGACGACAAAGGCATTGTATTTCCCGCGCCTATCGCGCCGTACCAGGTGCATCTCGTGTCCTTGAACCCGGAGCATGAGGATGTCCGCCAGGCAGCTGATAACCTGTATGACGGCCTCCAGAAAGAGGGTATCGAGGTGCTGTACGACGACCGAGAGGAGTCGGCGGGCGTCAAGTTCAACGATGCCGACCTGCTGGGCCTGCCTGTCCGATTGGTGGTGTCGCCCCGCACACTGCGGGAGAACGCCGTCGAGGTCAAGGGCCGCCTGGAGGAGAGAGGGCAGATAGTGCCCTTGCTGGAGGTGGCACAGATGGTGAGGACTCTGGTTGCGTCATCGCGGTAGGTGGCCCGTCATGGCACACCGTCCCCCGGGTGTGGTGAAGCGGTAGAGGCGAAGCGGCGGATGGGGAGTCCGGCAAACTCCGAGCCAGCCAGCAGGGGCAGATGGCGGTAGACAACCCCCAGGCTTATGTTGGGGGGTTGGTGACTCTTGCCGCACTTTTAGCCCAAACCGCCGTAAGACTGCTCCATGGCCAGGTCGCGGAGTTCTTCCGCTACCCACAATGGCGGACCGGCTTTGCCAGGCAGGTGCTCCCCCGGTGTGCCTATGGCGTGATAGTCGCTGCCGCCGCAGGGAAGCAGGTCGTACCGCTCAGCCAGAGCCGCCAGCCGTGCGACGGTGGCCTCATCATACTGAGCGTAGTGGACCTCCATGCCCTTGAGGCCGGCGGCTTTGAGGCTCTGTAGCACGGACTCCAGGTTGTCCACTTGGGCCGGATGGGCCAGGACTGCGGCACCACCCACCTCGCCAATCAACTGCACGGCTGCTTCTGGGACCTGCTTCTCTCGCTCCACATAAGCAGGGCCATTGCGGCCAAGGTACTTCTCGAAGGCCTCCTGGAAATATGAGATGTAGCCCTTTTCGAGCATGGCCTGGGCGATGTGGGGTCTGCCTATGGAACCCTGTCCTGCTATCTCTTTGACCCTGTCCCACTCTACGGGCATTCCCAACTTGCCCAGTTTCTCTGTCATCTCCTGGGCGCGGTTGACGCGAGACTCGCGGAACTGTTGCAACAATAACTGGAAGCTCATGTCCCTGTGGTCTATGTAATAGCCCAGGACGTGGATCTCGTTTCCGGGGATGTCCGTGCTCAACTCGATTCCTTCAATCACGGTCAGTTGTGGGTAGGCCATGGCCGCCTTCCAGGCGGGGTCAAGGCCGTCGGTGGTATCGTGATCGGTGATGGCTATGACCCTAAGGCCTTGCTGGACGGCCAGCGCCACCAGCTCCGCCGGTGTAAGGCGGCCGTCGGACTCCGTAGTGTGGAGATGCAAGTCTACTTCAGCCATGTTATCAGCTTATCCTGTCTACTCTCTGAATGTTCCTGGCCAGGAGCGTTTCATCGTCCAGTTCGACCAGGACGGAGTTGAACCGGACGGGGCCGTCCGCTACGCTCAGACGCCTAGGTGTCTGGTATAGGAAGCGGCTTAGCACATCGTCCGGGTTGTTACCAATGACAGAGTTGATGGGACCCACCATACCCAGGTCGGTAACATAGGCGGTGCCCTTGGGAAGAATGCGCTGGTCTGCCGTGGCCACGTGGGTGTGGGTCCCCACCACAGCGCTGACCCTGCCGTCCAGGTACCAGCCCAGCGCCTCCTTCTCTGAGGTGGCCTCCGCGTGGAAGTCCACCACGATTACTGAAAGCTCGGAGAGGCCATCCAACAGGGCATCCATAGCCCTGAATGGGCAGTCAAGAGTCCCTATGAAGACTCTGCCCATTAGGTTTACTACAGTTACACGGTCCTTCTGGTAATACCCTTGCCCGGGGACTCCCGGTGGATAGTTGAGGGGACGCAGGAGGCGCGCCTCTTCGTCCAGGTAAGGTTCCACCTCTCTCTTGTCCCATACATGACCTCCGGTGGTTATTACATCCACGCCGCCCTCGAACAGCTCTTCAGCGGTATCCTGGGTGATGCCGAAACCGCCAGCAGCGTTCTCGCCGTTGGCCACCACCAGGTCTATCCTATGTTCACGACGTAAGCCTGGCACCAGGGCTTGTGCTGTCCTTCTACCCGGCTTGCCAATGAACAGGATTCGCACCCGCTTTGTCCTTTCCGTCTTATGCATGCCCTCCACCTTGTCCCGACAGGTCGGGATGAGCGGAGCTCCTACTTTGTAAAGAGTCCTCGATGTAATCGGGACATCATTGGGCCCGGTTTCCCTTTCTTTGGCCAACCCAAGGCAGGTTCGTCTTCATCGAGATGCCTACTACCGTCGAGCGCCGGTTCTATCGAGCGTCTCAGACAGCGTCGAGAGCCACGATATGTCGGGCCTCGATGGAGTCGGGACATGCTCGACTTATCGGAACGCTCGACCTAGTAGGAGTTCTGGGGTTACGACCCTTCAGGACTCCTCTTTGTTGGCAACCGGCTGGGCTATGCCGCACCTAGCCGAAGGGGGGACTCCCTTACCCTACCTGGCGTACTCTATCTGGCGGATCTCCCGGATGACTATGACCTTGATCTGGCCAGGGTACACCAGCGTTTCCTCAATCCTTTTCACTATGTCTCTGGCTAGGGTGGCAGCAGCTATGTCATCCACCGACTCCGGCTTCACCATGATGCGGATCTCTCTTCCTGCCTGTATGGCGTAGCTCTTCTCTATCCCTGGGAAGCTGTTGGCCACCGCCTCCAGGGCCTCCAGGCGTTTCACGTAGTGCTCCAGGCTGTCCCTTCTGGCCCCAGGCCTGGCGGCGCTGATGGCGTCGGCTGCGGACACTAGGAATGCCTCGATGGAACCCTTGTCCTCGTCGTGGTGCTCCATGATGGCCCGCCTTACCTGTTCAGGGATACCGTACCTGCCTGCCAGGTCGGCGCCTATATCTGCGTGGGTGCCTTCCACCTCGTGAGTAAGAGCCTTACCTATGTCGTGCAGGAGGCCGCCAAGTTTGGCGATCTCTATGCTGACTCCCACCTCCGCGGCCATCATGCCTGCCAGGTTGGACACCTCTATGCTGTGCTGAAGGACGTTTTCGCCGTAGCTGTAACGGTATTTGAGTTGACCTAGCAGGCGGACCAGGTCCGGGTTCATTCCTCTGACCCCTGCTTCAAAGACCGCCCGTTCGCCCTCTCTTGCGATGGTCTCGTCGACCTCTTTCCGTGCCTTATCCACCACATCCTCAACCCGCGGCGGGGTGATGCGTCCGTCCTGAATAAGCTTGGCCAGGGCAATCTTCGCCACCTCACGGCGGATTGGATCAAAACAGGAAACAGTAACCGCCTCTGGAGTGTCGTCAATGATGATGTCCACTCCTGTGGCAGCTTCAATAGCCCTGATATTTCGTCCTTCGCGGCCAATGAGACGTCCCTTCATCTCATCGTTGGGAAGATGAACAACAGCGGTGGTGTTTTCCGAAACTACGTCCGATGCGAGGCGATGAATAGCCAGCGTAACAATCTTCCGGGCATTCTGGTCCGCCGCCTCCTTCGTTCGCTGCTCCATATCCCGGTAAAGGCGGGCCAGGTTATACTGGATTTCGCTTTCAGCCCGCCGCATCAACTGGTCGCGGGCATCGCTCATAGACAGGCCAGAGATCGTCTCTAGTTGCTTCCGCTCTCTCTCAGCGGTAGTCTCCAGCTCTGCTTTGAGTTCATCCAGTTCCTGAGAGCGCTGGCTCAGGCCTCGTTCTCTCTGTTCAAGCGCCCCGTTCCGTCTCTCCAGTTGCTCATCCCTACTGCTCAGGCGCCGCTCCTGCGTTTGCAGATCTTGCCGGCGTTCCCTAAGCTCCGCTTCGGCAGAGGTCCTAAGCTTCAATGCCTCTTCCTGGGCTGCCAGAAGGAGCTTCTTTTTCTGCTCCTCCGCCTCCCCAAGGATGCCTGTAGCACTCTGCTTGGCTGCGGATACTCCCTTCCGGGTCAGTATGGATGGGACAAAATAACCAACCGCTGCTCCCAGTCCCAGAGCCGCCAGGACGACTAACAGGACGACAATTGCGTCCATAGCCGTCACCGTCCTTTCGCTCTTCTGCCGGCATGAAAATAGGATGCGCCGACAGGACTATACAAGCAACTCAGAATACCTCTGGATAGGGCAAAGTGTCAAGGAAGAAGCGGATGTGGTAGTGCCTTTTTGTGCATGTCCGACGGAATTGCAAGGCAGAGGCCAGCCCACTGCGGAGCAATAACCGCACTCATCATGAGCTCCGACCGAAGGTCGAGAGTCTCGACAATGTCGGCGTTCCTGCGGTTTGCGTCCCCACCCACGCCCCACGGCAAACAGAACCGGCCCGTTATGTTCAGGTCAAAATGGCTGGAAAACATGCTAAGCTATACGATGCTGCTCTAAATACACTGGAGGATTGTTTATGCCGGATTATGACGTCGTGGTTGTTGGAGCTGGCCCGGGAGGCTACGTGGCGGCAATACGAGCGGGGCAACTTGGGCTGAAAACGGCGGTGGTGGAGCGCGACGAGCTGGGAGGCATATGCCTCAACTGGGGGTGTATTCCCTCCAAAGCCTTGTTGCGTAACGCCGAGGTCGTAGAGCTTTTGCACAGGGCCGAGGAGTTTGGCATCTCCTTCGACAATTTACAGCTCGATTATGGAAAGGCTGTGGACCGCAGCCGGAAGGTGGTCTCCACTCTGACTAGGGGCGTCGCCGGCCTGCTTAGGAAGAACAAGGTGGAGCATATCAAGGGGGAGGCCCGCTTCCGGGACGCCCATACGCTGGAGGTCTCTCCAGACGGGCGTGCCATCACAGCCAGCAACATCGTCATCGCTACCGGGACGCGCCCGCGCTCCATTCCTGGCCTGGATGTGGATGGCCAGAGGATTATCACCAGTCGCGAGGCGCTGGAGCTGCGGCAGGTTCCTGAGCGGATAGCCATCATAGGCGGCGGTGCCACGGGCGCTGAGTTCGCCTACCTCTACAACGCCTACGGTGCCGAAGTCACCATCGTGGAGATGCTGCCGCACCTGCTGCCCAACGAGGATGAGGAGATAAGCCGCCTTCTGGAGCGCTCCTTCACCCGTCAGGGGATCAAGTTCCTGACAGGGGCTAGAGTCAAAGACGCTACGAAGTCAACGGATACGGTGCGGCTGGAGGTGGAGCGAGAGGGAGAAGCCACGACGCTGGAGGCAGACCATGTGCTGGTGGCCGTGGGAGTGCAGGCCAACTCCGACGGTCTCGGTCTGGAGAGTCTAGGGGTCACTCTGGAGCGGGGCAACATAAAGGTGGATGCTTCGATGGCCACCAACGTGCCGGGTGTATACGCCATTGGCGATGTGACGGGCATCCTGCTTCTGGCGCATGTGGCCCAGGCCCAGGGCGTGCTTGCGGTGGAGCGTATCGCTGGTATGGACAGCCCTGCCCTCAACTATGAGATGATGCCCAAGGCTACCTACTGCCATCCCCAGGTTACCAGTTTCGGTCTCACTGAGAAGCAAGCTACGGAACGTGGACATGAGGTGAAGGTCGGCAGGTTCCCATTTCAGGCCAGCGGCAAGGCCCAGGCCATAGGGGATGTGGAAGGCATGGTCAAGGTGGTGGCAGATAAGGCGTACGGGGAACTGCTGGGCGTCCACATGATCGGCCCAGACGTCACGGAGATGCTGGGAGAGATGTCCATGGCGCGTCTGTTGGAAGGGACTACGCGTGAGGTGGGCTGGCTGGTGCACTCCCATCCCACGCTGTCCGAGGCGCTGAAAGAGGCGGCGCTGGATGCTGATGGGCAGGCCATTCATATCTAATTTAGCTGGACACCCATATTCTGCCTAGAAGCCCATTCGACGCTTACCCTAAGGAGTAGCATGACCATCCGCGACGTTCAACGCCCTCTCAAACGGTCGTATAGGGAAGATCCTGGCAAGGCAAAGATCACTCTAAAAGCCAAAGCAAATATGGCTGATGGTGGGCCATACGCTTGCTCTGTAGAGACGGCCAACATCGTGAGGGAGGCACAGGCTCATGCCGGAGTAGGAGGGCCGGGCATGGTGGCCTGTTCTGGGGACCTCCTTCTGGGTGCTCTGGCAGCCTGTACTCAGATCACAGTCCAGATGGTGGCTGCTAGCATGGGTCTGGCCTTGGATGACGTTCAGGTGGAGGTGCAAGGGGATTTGGACCTGCGGGGTACCCTGGGTGTGGGCAACCAGGTGCCCGTAGGATTTCAGTCCATTAGGTCTTATGTGCAAGTGACGGGTCCCCTGGATCCTAAGCAGCTACAAGTCTTGCAACAGCAATCAGAACGGTATTGCGTTGTTCTGGCAACTTTGAAAGCAGCTCCCACCATACTAGCCCAATGGACCCACACAGCACCAAATCAATAAGTGGATTCGCAGATGTGAGGGGTACTTCACTACAAACCCCAGTGGAGCAGCTGGAGTGAGGCTATTGCGCCTTCTGGTGCAAACGTTGCACTACAGCCTGGTGGAGCCTTCTCGCCAGGAGCCTATCTATCAGGCCGCATTCTTGATGGGCATCAGTCTTGGGCCATCGGTTGGCGGCATTACCGCCGACCTGTTCGGCTTCGCTGCCCCCTTTTACCTGGTGGCCCTGGTCTCCGTGGCGTCGGGGGTCTGGGCCTTGGCCAAGATACCTGCTAATGTCGCTCGGGCCCCTGAGCGTACTGTCAGCCCAGTCAACCCTCAGCAACATCAGGCGCCAACCGGCACTGCGCAAGCCCCGTCCGTGTTCCGCAACCCAGGCTTTTACGGTGTAAACCTGCTCACCTTCGGCACATTCTTCACTAGAGGTGGAGCTCTTTTCACCCTGTGGCCCCTGCTGGGGAAGGAGCGGTACGGCCTAGGCCCCTCGCAGCTTGGCCTTCTTTTCACGGTGCCATCCGCAGTGAACCTGCTATGCCAGCCTTTTGTGGGAGCTATAGTGGACCGCGTGGGGCGAAAGACCCTCTTGGTGCCGACGATGTTCCTCTTTTCCATCGCCCTGCTGGTCTCGGGCGTGATTCCGGTCATGGCCGCATTCGTCGTGGCGCTGGCCATCTACGGAGTTGCCCAGGCCGTTGAGGGCCCTGCAGCCAATGCTTACGTAGCCGATGTGGCTCCCGCGCATCAAAGGGCGGTGGCTCTTGGGATAAACCGGACATTTGGAGATGTGGGATTGGTGGTGGGCTCTCCTCTCCTGGGGCTCATTGCGGACTTGGCGGGAATTTCGGTGGGTCTGGTGGCCAATTCTGGCCTTCTGCTGGCTCCGGGGATCCTCTTTGCGCTGATGGCCAAGGAAACCGCTGGCCCTCGTGCCGCCACCGCAGCCCAGAGTGGCCGCGGGTCGTGAAGACGATGGCATAGGCTGCTTGACAGTGCCAAGAGGCACGCCTACTATCGCCTTGGTTTCCACATCTGGCCATCTAGTATCCTTGCTAGCGCTGGTTGGGCCTCTCCGGCCAGCAGTACACTGGGAGCGATGCCATGCTAGAACGTTTCCAAGTTCCCCCAGAAGACGAGGTCAGAGTTCCGGAACAGTCGCTCCGTGCAACGGTGGCTGCCATTTTCGAAAAAATGGGCGTCTCGTCCCAAAGCGCCGCCGAAGGCGCGGATGTCCTGGTGATGACCGACCTGCGAGGCGTGGAGACCCACGGCGTCTCCAACATGCTCCGGAGCTATGTGCAGGGGTACAAGGATAGCCGCCTGAATCCCAGGCCACAGTGGAACATTCTTCGCGAATCCCCTGCTACGGCCACCATAGACGCTGATGGAGGGTTGGGCATCATCATGGGCGGTCCTGCCATGCAGCTGGCCATTCAGAAGGCAAGAAACACAGGCGTAGGGGTAGTGACCATGTACAACAGCGGCCACATGGGCGCTGTTGGCCACTTTGCCATGATGGCGGCCAAAGAGAACATGGTGGGCATATGCATGACCGCCTTAAGCGTCCGGGTTGCCCCCACATTTTCAGCGGAGCCTATATTTGGGACCAATCCCATCGCCATAGCTGCCCCCACCAAGAGCGAGCCGCCATTTCTGTTTGACGCTGCCACATCCACCATTGCTGAAAACAAGATAGGGCTTGCCGCCCGGGTAGGGGCGAATCTGTTGCCGGGATGGGTTTCAGACTCTGACGGAAGACCAGTCATGGAAGAGATACCGGCGCCCAACAGGGGCGAGTACCATCTGCTTCCATTGGGCGGTACCCGGGAGCAGGGTTCCCACAAAGGCTACGGTCTGGCCATGATGGTGGAAGTGCTTACCACCTTCCTGGCAGGCACTCAGGCCCAGGCCCTGAACTCCGTAGGCCGGGCTCGCAGCCATTTCGCCGCCTACGACATCGCCGCGTTCACTGACGTAGACACATTCAAAGAAAACTTGGACTCCATGCTCAAGATACTGCGGACCACCAAGCCGGCCGAAGGGCATGAACGCGTCCTGTACCCCGGCCTGCCAGAGCACGAGGCGGAGCAGGACAGGCGGGCCAACGGGATCCCTCTGCACAAAGAGGTAATCCAGTGGTTTGATGACATCACCTCCGAGCTTTCGTTGCCGCGCCTGAAAACGGTGTAGGCATCCGCTCAAGCAAGACCGCTCATTGTGGGCCTGCCTTGCCGCCCTACCTTGGCTTTGCTATAGTGGAACGGCAATACGGAGGGATCGCATAGTGGCCGAGTGCGGCGGTTTGCTAAACCGCTATCCTGGGTAACTGGGATCGAGGGTTCGAATCCCTCTCCCTCCGCCATCCGCTTTCGGAACATTGTCGCCATGATGGCTTCCAAGAATAGCAAAGCCCTATCCACCTACCACATCTGGACCATCGGGTGCCAGATGAACAAGGCTGACTCCGACCGGCTGGAAAGCGCCCTGGTCCAGCTTGGCTTGACGCCCACTCAGACCCCCAAAGAGGCCGACGTTGTCGTCCTCAATAGCTGTGTGGTCAGGCAGAGCGCCGAGGACAAGGTCGTTGGAATGCTTTCGTCACTGAAGCCCCTGAAGCAGCGCGACTCGGGCCGGGTTGTGGCGCTCATGGGGTGCATGGTCGGCCCCAAGGCCGACGGCCTGAAAAGCCGGTTTCCATACGTGGACGTGTTCATGCGTCCCCAACAGTACACGCCGCTGTTGGACCTCTTGGGCGACCGCCTGGGCGTGGACGCCGAGGGTTGCCTGAGCGCCTTCACCCCTGCCAGGGTCTCAGTGACTGCCTACATACCAATCATTCACGGCTGCGATAAGTTCTGCACCTTCTGCATCATCCCGTACCGCCGCGGGCGAGAGGTCAGCCGCCCCATCCAGGACATAGTCCACGAGGCCGAATTGCTGGCTGCGCGAGGCGTAAAGGAGGTCACGCTGCTGGGACAGAACGTGGACTCTTACGGCCACGACCTTCCAGACTCACCAGACCTGGCCGATCTTCTAGTCGCGACTAATGCCGTGGATGGGCTCCAGCGTGTGCGGTTCCTCACGTCTCACCCAAACGATATGAGCACGCGCATCATTGAGGCGGTGGCCTCTCTGGATAAGGTGTGCGAGCATTTCAACCTACCATTCCAGGCCGGCGACGACCAGGTGTTGGCGGCCATGCGCCGCGGCTATACATCTGACGACTACCGGAGGCTGGTGGAGCGCGTGCGGGCCAGCGTGCCCAACGTGTCCATGAGCACCGACCTCATCGTGGGGTTCCCTGGTGAGACGGAGGAGGCTTTCGGGCGTTCAGTGGAGCTGCTGCAAGAGGTCCGATTCGACAAGGTGCACGTGGCGGCCTACTCTACGCGGCCTGGGACCATCGCCTCACGGACGCAGGCGGACGACGTGCCGCACGAGGAGAAGAAGCGCCGCCTAGCGGAGATTGAAAGGCGCCAAGAGGAGATTCTTACTACCATCAACGCCCGGCTCCAGGGCACCGTCACGGAGGTGTTGGTGGAGGGGCGGGAGAAGGCCAAGCCTGCCCTGAGCAAAGCCGAAGGGTGGTCGGGCCGGAACCGCAACGACAAGCTGGTCTTCTTTGAGGACGAGCGAGAGCTTCTGGGCCAGCTTGTCAACGTCCGCATCGAGAGGACATCACCTTGGTCTCTCCAGGGTGTGGCGGCGTCCTAGTGTTTGCGTGGTGAGCTCGTCGAACCACGAACACGCCCCATGTAACTCTTCGAACTCTGCACGCCGAATGGCATGTCTACCTCCGCTCACATGGCTTGCCAACTTTTGACCATACCGACTATCGGTGCTGATCAAAAAGAATCTGGTTACCGTCCGGGTCAGTAAGCGTTAAGCTCGCAGGACCAGTTGACGATTCGTCAGCTTCACTGCTGAGCGTAAGCCCTCGATCTTTAAGTTCGTGTTGCAGCTTGCGTATGTCTGTGAACGAATCAAGTTCCTTACCATCTTGATCCCAGCCGGGATTAAACGTCAGCATGTTACCTTCAAACATACCCTGGAAAAGGCCAAGCACATGATCTCCGTTTTTGAGTATCAACCAATTCTGCTCCTGGTCACCGCCAAACGGTCCGAACCCAAGCTTCTCGTAAAATTTCCTTGACGTTTCCAGGTCTTTGACAGCAAGGCTTATCGAAAATGCTCCCAGATCCATGGTTCCTCCTCTGGTTGTATGGCTTTAGACTGCATATTTGTAGATAGTATACGCCAAGAAACATTCTACCAACGTAACGTTCTTAACCGAAATTTCTGATCCAGATGACCGGCTCTCGCCAGCTGACCTCGAGCGGAACATGTCCTACCGAGGGAAGGCCTCGGATACGCCGCCGTCCACGGTGATGATGCATCCAGTCGTCTTGGCCGAGCGGTCGCTGGCCAGAAACAGCGCCGCCTCTGCAACGTCGCCGGGGGTGATGAATGCCTGTAGCAGGTTTCGCTGCCGATAGAACTCCTCCAACTCCGCCACGGGGATGCCATGGGCGCGGGCGCGCTCCTCCCGCAGCTCTGCAGACCATAGGCCGGAGTCCTGGAACACGGCGTCCGGGTTTATGATGTTGCTGCGGATGCCGTAAGCGCCGTTCTCTATGGCCAGCACCCGTGCAAGCTGCGCCTCGGCAGCCTTAGCGGCGCTGTAAGCGCCAAAGCCCCGGCCTGGCGCTGTGACGTTCTTGGTGGCGATGAAGACCAGGCTGCCGTCCATCCCCTGCTCTCGCATGATGCGCACAGCCTCCCGTGCCACCAGCAGGTGCCCAGTGGCGTTCACATCCAGGCTTTTCTGCCATTCGGCCAGGGAGAGCTGATCCAGGGTGCCCGTGGGTGCGATGCCTGCGTTGGAGACCAGGATGTCCACGCCACCAAAGGCCAGGGCCGCTTGTCGGAACGTCTCTTCCACCATTTCCGGACTGGTAACGTCCAGGGGCACGGCCATGCACCGTATCGCGCCTACCTCATGGTTGATCTCATCCGCCGCTTCCTGAAGGCCCTGGGTCTGGATGTCCGTCATTACCACGTGAGCGCCTTCCTGGGCCAGCCTGCGGGCGATGGCTTTGCCTATTCCTCGGGCGGCGCCCGTGACCACGGCAACCCGGCGGGCAAGCTCTCGCTCAGGCGGCAGGAGGGTCAGCTTATACAGTTCCAGGGGCCAGTACTCCGCCTCATAGGCATCCTGCTCAGACAGGGAGGCGTACTCGCCGACACTCTGGGCGCCAGCCACAATGGATATGGTGTGGTGATATATATCGGATACAACGGTCATGGCCCTGGTGTCCCGACCGGTGACCCACATGCCCAGGCCAGGAATCAGGATGACTCGTGGGTATGGGTCGCGCATGTCCACGGGCTCAACCTTACAGCGTTGGAACCATTCGGCGTAGCGCTGGCGGTAGTTATCTATGCCCTCCTCCAAGGCTCTGCGTAGATCACCCACGTAGGATGGGTCGGAGACCTCTACCAGGAGAGGAGTGCGTTTGGTGTTCAGGAGATGGTCGGGGGTAGCGGCGCCGGCCTCCGCCAGCTCTCTTACTCCCTTGGACCCTGTCCACGCCAGAATGTCATCGGAGTCGTCGAACCGGATAAGAAGACGCGGGCCACCGGGTGGGGTGAGGAAGCCTCTCAGGGCAGGGGCCACTGCCGCGGCGACACGTTGCCGCTCCTCACTGGGTATTGGGAGGACCTTGGTCCCTCCGAAAACCACCTTATTGGTGGCCCTCTGGCGTATGAAATCCTCGGCCCGGGTTACCAGCTCTATGTGGGCGTCGTAGCTGGCCTTGAGCGTGGGCCCCCAAGTGACCAGGCCGTGGTTCTGCATTACCACTCCCCTGGACCCTGGACGCTTCAGCGCCGCCAGGGCAGTCTCTTTGGATAGAAGGAAACCAGGGCGCCGGTAGGGCACCAACACGACATCGTTGCCGAAGGCTCCGCGGACGGCCTCCTGGGGTTCTTTGGTGTTAGTCAGCGAAAGGATGGCGTCGGCGTGGGTGTGAACGATGCTGGCCTGGGGCAGAAAGCTGTGCAGTAGTGTCTCGACTGAGGGCCGGGGCGATCCTGGGTCCATGATGCACCGCTCCAGGTATTCCACCATAGCTTCGTCAGCCATATCGGAGCGTATGAACAGTGGTAGAACGTCGTCCAGGCGGATGGCGGGGAAGTCCTTGGCCTGGGTCGATTTCATGTCCGAGCCGCTGCCCTTAATGAGGAGGCTCTTGGCAGCCCTGCCGCGGAAGTCGGTCTGGTTGGCCTTGAGGGAGGTGTTGCCGCCGCCCCATAGCACCATCGCAGGGTCGGCGCCTATGAGACGACTCTGGTATACCAGAAGCTCCAGGTCTGAGTGACCCATCGCCTCTTCCTCTGACCATCTGTTATCCATGGTAAGCCTCAACTCCTACTTAGGTTATTCCACCAGGTAGCTTTGCATAATAACCCTCAAAGTGTCACCCTGAGTCCCGACTTGCCGGGATTAAGGGTCTGGGGTGTGGCATCATCCAGATAGGAAACGACCCCGCCCCAGATTCCTCACTGCGCTCAGAATGACTTATGTGCAAGGCTACACCAGGTGACTATACTTTGAAGTCACGTAGGACAAGGTAATTCTATTGGCTTGGCGTACGGGGTGAGGCAGGATAGTTGCCTTTCATTAGCCTTAGGGTGTCCGGTCTTGGCGAACTGAGCGCCAGAAGAATTTGGACACGCTGGCCAGTCCCGCCCGGCGCTGCCCGTCCGCCAGCATGAGTGAGACGGCCAGTCCCAGGAAGAGCAGCGCGAATATGGCGCGAAACTCAGTGCCGGAAGATACCAGTTGCCCTACGAACAGCCCAAGCAGGACGGCCATACTATGCCAGGAGACGCGCAGGCGCAGCACCAGGGTCACCGCAAAGATGGTCTGGGCCACGGTGAGCAACAGCTCCACCTGTTGCCGGTGTAGTACATATCCTAACACCTGAATCTCCTGTCCGCTGGTGAGCGGGAGGGCAGCGGGCGAGCCGAGAGAGATACTGTAGACAATGGGCAGGCTGCCAATAAGAAGGCTCCACTGGTTGACCGTGGCGGATATGAGCATAAACAAGGCTGCCCCAGGGTTGCCCCGCAGGGCGAAGTAGCCAGCCACCAGCATCTCCGGAGACTCCGAGGCCAGGGGAGCCAGCCACTGAATCAGTATGAACTCGTCTATCCCGAACTCCTCTCCCGTAGCGATAAGCCCTTCAGCAAAGGGCTCGGTGGCGAAGAGGATGACCCCGATGGCGAACAGGAACATAAGGACCACGGCCATGCGTCGCTTACCGGTGCCCAGGGAGGCGATGGCTTGTGGCAGACCGACCAGATCCGGTTCTTGGTGCTCGGCCCGGCTGCTGAGCCAGGCATAGAGGCCAAAGAGCGGGAAGAGGAAGGCTGAATGCCACAGCGCGATGCCTCCTGTGAAGACCATGGACAGGGCGAATAGAGCACCCACGACCAGTAGTACAATGTCATTGGAGACGCTCCGGTCCAGGGCCACCGGCTCCCGGCCCTTGATCCAGAACAGCAGGACCACCAGGGGCCAGCCAAACCCAACGATGAGTCTGTTGCCCCCCGTCATATTGGCGGTGGCGTAAGCGGTATACTCGGAGCCTGGGTTGGCTCCGGCTTGCCAGGCCAGGTATCCGTCCACGGCGTACTCAGGGAGCACCGCTACCAGCGCAACAAGAGCCAGGGCCATGGCTTGAGAGATGTCCAGTTGAGCAACCTCGGCACCCCAGGCCAGAAGAAAGGCGGCGCCAACTATTCCCGCGCCGAAGATGAGGCTTCCTGCCAGGGGATATAGGTCGGGGCCGCCTGTGATAATGATGGTTCCGCTAATGGCAATCGCTGGGATGCCCACGGCCACGGCACCCGACAGCAAAAGCCAGGGGCCAGCGCGCCTTCTGGCGATGGTGTTTTCTTCTACCATGTTGAAACCTTACAAAAAAGGGAGGCCGCGGATGGGCTTCCCTATACCCTGTTCGGAAATACCTTTGGGTTTCTTGCTCTGAGTCCCACCCAGGACTGCGTCGGCAGGCACCCTACCCCAGTCAGGGCAGGTTTTCCCAGAATAGCTTCTAAGGTTGATTGTGCCCAGGGACCATGTCAGCCCCCTATCTTGCTTACAAGATAGCGCACTGCGCCTCTGGGAGTAGTCACTTCAACCTCATCACCTTTGGCGTGGTCCATAACAGCCTTGCCCAGGGGAGACACGGTTGATAGCTTACCTGTTGATGGATTGGCTTCACTGGATTCTACCATGAGGTAAGATACCTCATGCCCTGTTTGGGCCTGGCGAAGCACTACTCGGACCCCCAGGGTCACCTTGATGTGAGTGTTCTTGCCGTCTTTACCCTGGTCCAGGATTGTGGCATCTCTAAGGATTGCCTCCAGTTCCCGGATCCTTGCCTCTACCTGGCCCTGGTGTTCCCTGGCGGCATCCAGAGGAGCGTTTTCGCTGAAGTCCTTGGTAGCCGCGGCCAGGCGAATCTCCTCGGTTATGTTGCCCCGCTCTCCTATGAGGCCAGCCAGCTCATCTTGGAGCAGCTGGTGTCCTTCCGCGGTAAGCTGGTTGGACCTGGGGGACCGTGACCGCCTTGGGGCGGACCCCTTGCGACCGGTGCGCCGCAGCTTGGCGTGGAGCGCCAGGTTTGCTTCGGTCCAACCCTGGCGGTGCAGGTAGGTCAGAAATCTCTTGAGAATGGCTAACCGCTCACCGCTTTCTTCGCCTGCCCCTTCCAGGTTGCCGCTGTAGCCTTCTATCTCCAAAGGAGTCAGGGTGTGGGCCTCACGGGTGCGCCCACACCATCTTACGAAGCGGACCAACTCCTGCTGAATGGCGGAGTGGTTGGTCTCGCCTTGGGCTTCCAGATAGTTGGAAGAAATGTCGCTCAGCGGACGTGGGGGTTGCTGAGTCAATGGTGTTTCCTGGTGTGCTTTTTCATAGGGAGTAGTTGATGCCATAGGATTTTAGGCGAGCCGTGGTATCCATGTCAATGAGGCGCATTACGGGAGTCTATCTGTTTATGATGGTGGAAGCAGGGTCAGGCGCGTACTGTGCCCGCTCATCTACCCGCCATGAGCACTGTTTGCATGTCCCCACCGCCCAAAAATAGCCGTGGCCCGCAATCTTGACAAGCTGCATCTCCAGAACCGCACCCAGGCAATAGCCTGGTCAGCCAGGCAGGGCCGGAATCCTCCGTCCACTCCGCCGGAATAGCGCGGGCAACGTTCGTGTTAGCTTCCACTCTTTGCCAAGCCGAGTTGGCCTGGACGCGGGGTGACTGGATTGATAGAGTATGTGGGTCATCAAGCCAAGGAGGTAAACAAAGATGAAGGCTGTTCAGATATCCAATACCGGAGGGCCAGAGGTTCTGAAGTATGTGGAGGTTCCAGACCCACTCCCCGGGGAGGGCCAGGCGCTGGTGGAAATCAAGGCCGCGGGTGTGAACTACACTGACGTGTACACCCGCTCCGGCTTGAATCCTCCGGCGCTGCCCATTATTCCGGGGTCGGAAGGGGCGGGCGTGGTAGCCCAGGTGGGTCCAGGTGTCACGGAAGTGGCGGTGGGAGACCTAGTCGCCTACACAGGAGTGGGCCAATCGTATGCCGAGAAGGTAGTAGCGCCTGCCTGGCGCTTGGTGAAGCTGCCCAGTGGCCTGGACGCCGAAGCCGGCGCGGCAGTGATGCTCCAGGGCATGACGGCCCACTACCTTTGCCATTCCACCTATCCTTTGAAGCCTGGAGACACGGCCCTGGTCCACGCGGCCGCGGGAGGAGTGGGCCTGCTGCTGACTCAGATGGCGAAGTCCCTGGGTGCCCAGGTCATTGGAACGGTCTCCACGGAGGACAAGGCGAAGCTGGCGCGGGAGGCGGGGGCCGACCACGTCATCAACTATTCCAGCCAGGACTTTGAGCAGGAGGTCAAGCGGATTACCGGCGGCGCGGGCGTCCAGGTGGTGTACGACGCCGTGGGAGTTGACACTTTCGATAAGAGCATCGCTTGCCTGGTGCGCCGTGGCTGCATGGTGCTTTACGGCCAGGCCAGCGGCCCCGTCCCGCCGATGCCTGTCTCCATCCTCAATCCCAGGTCGCTCTTCTTGACACGGCCCTCGCTGAACGACCACACGGCCACGCGAGAGGAGTTGCTTCAGCGGGCG
The DNA here is from genome assembly GCA_965248595.1 of Dehalococcoidia bacterium. Taxonomy (GTDB): domain Bacteria; phylum Chloroflexota; class Dehalococcoidia; order Lucifugimonadales; family SHYF01; genus SHYF01. The sequence goes on along the minus strand of CBDFJM010000006.1, from coordinate 433,047 downwards.
GGAGATGTCCTGGAGTGGGTGAAGTCAGGGAAGCTGAAGCTACACATCCACGACAAGTTTGCTTTGAAGGATGCTCCTGAGGCGCATCGCCAGTTACAGGGACGCCTTACCACGGGCAAGTTGCTGCTGATGCCGTAGCATGCGGACTAGCTATGTGGTAGGGTGCTTCTGGCGCCACGGAGTGGCCTGCTCATATGTGTGGGCTGTCCGTAGCTCCGTCTCCTCATCGAAGGGTCGGCCCGCCAGCTCCGCCATGCGAAGAAACGTCTCCTTCGACAGGCGTCGCTCCTTGGCCATCACTCAATTCTCCTTCCCTCAGATGGCCTGATTCTATAAGGCCACCCTCAACAGGTCAACAGGACGCCCTTGACACCGCGCTGGCGACAGGAGCATTATGCTGGCAAGGACGGAGGATTTCATATTTTAGATGTACGATAGGAGGAACGATGGCAGAAATCAGACAGAACAAGGCCAAACTTAAGCTAAAGAGGAAGGAGCCCGTCATCGCTGTATCCAGTAGTAATACCGATGAGATAGATACGCTAGGCTCCCTGGGGACCGTGGACCTCATCTGGGTCGAGATGGAGCATGGCCCTGCCAGCTATTCCGACTTGAGTGATATCTCCAGGGCTTGTGACCTTTGGGGTATGACCTCTTTGGTACGTGTGAATACCAATGCGCCATGGCTCGTTGGTCGCGCCCTGGACCGTGGCATGCAGTCAGTTTTGGTTCCCCACGTGAACACCAAAGAGGAGGCGGAACTGTTAGTGGAGGGAGCCAAATTCACCCCTATCGGTATGCGTGGCATGGGGGGATCCCGACAGGGACTCGGTGTGCAAGACTACGTTCGCAAGGCCAACGACGAGATCTTGGTGGTGGCGCTTATTGAGGACATCATAGCTGTTAACAACCTAGATGAAATCCTGAAGGTGAAGGATGTCGACTGCTTTATGGTGGTGCCTGGCGACCTCTCCCAAAGCATGGGGCCAGAATACCTGGGTAGGGGAGACCATCCGGACGTTATGGCGGTGATTGAAACTGCGATGAAGAAGATCGTTGCTGCTGGTTTTGCTACCGGTTCCACTGCGAACGATAACAACATAGAGCGCTGGATGGATGCAGGGGGACGAATGTTCCTGTGCAACACCCAGGGCTACCTGCGCAGCGGCCTCGAAGGCCTACGAAAGAAGGTGGACACCAAGGTTTAGGCCAGGCGGCGATAGGCATGAGAAATAGGCACGTGGGTTAAGGGCACCTCGGTATGGCTGATGTGCCCGTAGCAGGGCCATTGGTTCTGAGCATAGCCCCTGGACTTGAGTCCAGGGGCTATGCTTTTGGCGGTTGCAACTGAAGGCTTCGTGGTAACAATCCCGGCCAAATGGTTCGACGAGCTCACCGCAAACGGCAATTCTATCTTGTTCCGAAGCTATCCGAAGACACCCCCCATCCTTGACTTCTCGCTGGCGAGAGGAGCATTATGCTGGCGAGGATGGAGTGTTTCACAAATCACTGATGCACGCATAGGAGGAATTGATGGCAGAAATTCGACCGAACAGGGCCAAACTTAAGCTTATGAGAAATGAGCCCGTCATCGCTGTATCCTGCAGTGATACCGATACCATAGATACGCTAGGCTCTCTAGGGGATGTGGATTGCATCTGGATCGAGATGGAGCACGGCCCCGTTACCTGGGCCCAGTTGAGTGATCTCTCCCGGGCCTGTGACCTCTGGGGCATGACCTCCCTGGTACGGGTGAACACCAACGAGCCTTGGCTCGTTGGTCGCGCCCTGGACCGTGGTGTACAGGCAGTTTTGGTGCCCCACGTGAACACCAAAGAGGAGGCGGAACGGGTAGTCGAGGGGGCTAAGAGGACCCCTATAGGCCGGCGTAGCGGTAGCGGCCGCCAGAGCCTCGGCGTTACTGACTACGCCAGCAAGTCAAACGACCAGACCATGGTGGTGGCGTTAATCGAGGACATCGTCGCCATCAACAACTTGGATGAAATCCTGACGGTGAAGGGTGTCGACTGCTTCATGGTGGTGCCTGGCGACCTCTCCCATAGCATGGGACCTCAATACGTGGGGAGGGGGGACCATCCGGACGTTGTGGCGGTAATAGAAAAGGCTATGAAGAAGATCGTAGCGGCTGGTTATGCTACTGGTTCCACTGCGAACGATGGCAACATCGAGCACTGGATGGACCAAGGGGGGCGTATGTTCCTGTGCAACACTCAGGGCTACGTAAACAGCGGCCTCAATGGCCTACGGAAGAAGGTAGATGCCAAGGTTTAGGCCCGCGAGCGATAGGCATCAGGACTAGGCACGCGGGTTAAGGGCACCACGGTATTGCTGGAGTGCCCAGAGCAAGACTATTGGTTCTGACCTGAGACCCTGGACGTAAGTCCAGGGTCTCTATATTTGGTGGATGGTGTGACCTAGTGCTGACGTGTGCTATCCGACCCAAGCTAGAATAGCAGCGCTGCTTCCCTCTCACAATGTTGTTTCTGGGCATCGTCCAGGGGCTGATAGGCCAGGGCGACATCCACGTTCTCACTGACCCTGGATGGATACCTCGCCCCGGGAATAGCTACGGAAATGTCTGGATTGGACAAGACGTACCTGAGCAGCAACGCCGGAGTCAGAGGAGTCTCTTGGCCGGACCCTTTCATTCGAGTCCTGATGGCGCTGGTCCTGCCAGAGCCACCCAGGGGCCGCATAGCTATCACCCCCACGCCCCTTTCTCCAGCCAGGGTTATTAGCTTCTCCGTGTCCCTGTAGAATGCGGAGTACTCCAGCATCACCGCGTCGAACTCGCCGCATAGGATCGCCTTCTCCACCACGTCCAGGCTATGAGACGAAATACCAATATGCTCTATCAGGCCCCGCTCCCTGGCTATCTTGAGCCCTTCCAGCCCGCCACCTTCCTGCATCACCTGTTCCCAAGCCTGGGGAGTTGAGACATCGTGCAATTGATACAGGTCTATTCTGTCTACACCCAGGATTTTCAGGCTTCTGTCCACCTCATACTGGCTACCGTCTCTGGTACGGTTGAACGTCTTCGTTGCGATGTGGAACTCCTTGCCTCCCCTTGCCCTGATGACCTGGCCCAGAAGGTACTCGCTGTCCTGGTATTCTCGGGCGGTATCTATGAAGTTGATACCGAGGTCCAGGGCCATATGCAACGTCTCGGCACCCTCTTTCACCGTGGGAGTGTCCATGGCTCCCAGGCCAAGCTCGGTTACCATCAGATTGGTCCTTCCCAGCCTGCGTTTCTTGAGTGCCATCGCGGTCTTCCTTGTTGACTGTTTCCTTGGACGAACTCTGCGGAGTTCACCACTTATTGTACCTGAACTGCGCAACGCTACTTCCCTCAGCGCAGTATCATGTGAATGGCACTCTTGACAGCCTACTTCGCGGTCGCTGAAACTGCACCAGCTTTGGGGAGGCCGAATTTGCCTTCTGCCATTGACCAGGAAATCAGAGAGCTTATCCGAAAGCACGGGCGTATCACGTTCGCCCAGTTCATGCAGACCTGCCTGTACTCGCCCCAAGGAGGCTTTTACTCGTCGCGGGCCAACGGGATCAGCGCCCACTTCAGGACCTCGCCCACGGGCCATCCGGTTTTCGGCGCCCTGATCGCTCTGCAACTGGAACAAATGTGGCACCTCCTTGGAGACCCGTCCATTTTCCGCGTGGTAGAGGTAGGGTCTGGTGACGGCGCTCTGGCCCGGTCCATCGTGGACGCCTGCCGGCGTATGGCCCTCGGGCTGGCGGAGGCCCTGTATTATGTCGCCGCTGACTACGAGCCTTGGTGGCCGTCCATTCCCACCGACCCCACGGGGTTGGACGACACGACCGAAGGCCTGGCGCTGCCCAGCCGCCAAGAGATGAGTTGGGGAATCCAACGAGTGAAAACCGAAGGACTACGGCCTTTCCAGAACGTTGTTGGCTGTATCCTTTCTAACGAGTTGGTAGACAACTTTCCTGTCCACCGGTTCGTCATCCGGGCTGGCCAGGTCAAGGAGGTCTTCGTTACATTGGCGGGGAACACTTTCACCGAACTCTTGGACGAGCCGTCCACGCCTCGGATCGAAGAAAGGCTGGCCAGCTTGAGTGTGTCCATGCCCGAAGGGTCCCAGGGTGAGGTGAACCTGGACATGGAGGACTGGACCAACCAGCTAGCCGAGACCCTGGAGCGCGGATTTGTTCTCACTATAGACTACGGGCAACTGGCCCAGGACCTCTATTCGCTCCAGAATGCCCAGGGGACGCTGGTCTGCTTCCAACGCCACGCCGCCACCACTGACCCGTACCAGCATATCGGCCAACAGGACATTACTGCTCAGGTGGACTTTACGTCACTCATGCGCCTGGGCGAGCGGCGCGGCCTGGCCACCGTAGGCTACACCCTCCAGCGCCACTTCCTGGCCAACCTTGGCTTCTCCTCGTTCCTTGATGCGCTCCAGGCACAAGGCCTGTCCTACGCCAGGATGGAACTGAGGCGTATGGCGATGATGGCCCTGGTAGACCAGGACGAACTGGGTAGCATCAAGGTGATGGCCCAGTCCAAGGGGATTGGCCCGGGCATTGAGCTGCTGGGGTTCAAGGGGCATGGGACGTAGCAGGATGGCCGTCCCAATCAGCCCGCTTCCATTCCTTCATAAAGTCTGCCTTGAGGTTATCAGGGGCAACGATGGTATCAAACTGCCCGCTGCCCTGCGAACTCCTGGGAGTGCAACAGGGCAACGGGCAGTGGATCCGCTTTGCCGAGAGGGAGTCTAGTTGGGTTCCTTGCTGTACATGATCCAACCAGAACCGCCGGGGTTATTGCTGCCCGCGAGAGCGGTTTCACATCGTATCTGGATCTGCCGCTGGCCCGCCGTTCCCCGAAGTTGTTCAATGCTGTCACTATGAAGGGCGGCGCGGGTGCGACCAGTCCCAAGGTTCCCACCGCTGGATAGGTAGGGATGGGGACCCTCTACCCGGAGATCGCCTTGGTAGAAGTCTAGAGCCTCTCCCTCCTTGACACCGTGCCACTGGAAGCCCTCCAGGAACTGCTGGGTGAAGGTGCTGTAGCCGTCGTACGGGTTGAATACGTCAACATCCTTGGAGCCAAGCCCGGAGCCTTCCCACATCAACGTCGCCAAGTTTCTGCACCACTCCTGGTTTTCCTCCAAGGTAGCCATCGTGCTCCGAGCACGATTAGTTTCCTGGCAATGGTTTAGGACGTAGATGGGTGGCTGCTTCATCGTCTTGGCTCGCTCGGCGGTGGTGAAGATAAAAGCCACAGCAGAAATGACAGGACGGTCGCAATCCAGGACCCTGAGCGGCTCCGAAACAAACCGTGAGCTCAGGTAATCCTCCATGGTAATCTGGTATGGCTCATGCTGGCTGTAGAATGACCATGGGGTCATAAGGCCGTTCCTGCGCGAGTTTATCACGAAGGGGCCCAGCATATCGTGGGTCTTGCCATACTTGTGGCAGTACATTTCGTGGATGATAAGGGCATTCATCTGCGCCCCACTCTGATATCCCCACGTTGCGGTGAAGGCACTGTTCCCGCGGGCATAGTCGGTGGCGTTCTGGTTTGAGCCTCCTTGCTCATACCGGCCTTCGATATTACCCATGGGGTAAATAACCAGAGCGACTTTGCTTAGGCCGTCACCCACGGTCTGGGCGGCCTTGCCCATCATCCCGCCAATCTGGGGCGCTTGGGAGTCAATATATGTTACATTCTTCAGTCCCATCTGCTTGACAAGCCACTCCCCCGAGACTTCGGTGATGCCGTCCTCGGAGTCGTATGGCGGAGCGAAGAACGGCCGTGGCGCCCAGGTGTCACCTACACGAGTCTCCGGGCTGGTGATGACGCCGTCAATGTCGTCCAGCGTCAAGCCCGCGTCCTCTATCGCCTTCTGGGCTGCGATCATGGCGTAGGCGCCCATGGTCTTATCAAGGCTTGTGCCGTCCCAGCGCCGGTCCATTGGGGACTGTCCCCATCCCGCTACCGCAACCTTTCCCCTGTGCTCCCATACCCCAGACCCTGTACGAGTCCTCATCCAATTATTGTCACGTTGACGGACCATGGCTTCCTCCTCTTTCTACGCGTATATTCGTTATATCCGAACGAACCTGCTGCGCTACTTTACAACCTGCCACTCGGGAATCAACTGGTCCGACCCCTCCACCGGCTCAAACAACACTTCCACAGCCTCCCCGACCGGGACCTCGCCCACAGGCGTGCCTGGAAGGTTGGACAAGAAGTTGAGCCCCGGCTCCTCGTCCAGGGTTATCACCGCAAGGTTGAGAGGTTGATCCGCCTGCAGCCGCCGGATTCGGGTGTCACGTATCACGAAATACTCAAGGATATGGCCCTGCCCTTTTACCTCTTTCCACTCCAGAGGAGCTGTGGAGCTACATTTGTCGCACGCCTGTTTTGGTGGGTAATGCAGCGTACCGCAACTGGTGCAACTCTGCACCACCAGTTTCTTTTCGTTGGCTGCATCCCAAAAAGGCTTGCCTAACTCATTTGGTACTGGGATCTGCTTCGACATGGTTCTCATCCCTCCTCTATTCCTGGAATCTTGAGGCCGGCGCGCCACCGGCAACGACATCACCCAGCGTGGACTTTTTGCTAGGAGCCTGTTCAAGCTGCCGCTAGCCTGATATAGCCTTCCCCTCAAGCCACGGCTCCGTATGGCCGGCGTGCATCCAGAGGAAAAGGAAACCAGCTTCCAGGGCAAACTGGCGGTCCAGCTCCGTATCGCCAATATGGTAGTACTCCACAGCCGTAAAGCGGGACTTCACATCCAAGAGACTTTGCTTGGGTGAAACAAAACTCACCTGGATGTTATGCCTGTCCCAGATTTCCTGCTGTACTGGAAGTGGACGGTCAGAACAGCTGCCTATGATGCACCCATGAGCCTGAGCCTTCCTCACCATGTCCATGGTGACGGGCCCAGGAGGATCTCCTGCTTCTAGAGTTCCATCTATGTCAAAGCTAACAAGTATTGTCAAGGACGCCCTTTCTTGTCACCGCTGATTTGAAAGAGATAGACCGAGTGCTCCACGTCGCCCACGCGCTGAAAGAGCGAGTAACGAGGCGCACATTCTGAGGTTCGGCCACGTGGTGAACCCTAATGGGACGGGTGCAGTTTACCACCGGTCTATAGGTGATTGTCAACCTTCTGTTGCTTCCGCGTGGGATACGGATTCTGTCATGAACAGCCAGGCAAAAACATCATCCCGACGTAGGTCAGTCCAAGGATTATGGCAGCGGTTAGAATGAACTCAAGCGTCCTGACCTGTTGGGATTGTAGTGGGCCTTCCTTGGAAGGACGGAGGTATTCCCCAGATTTCCTTCTTTTTCTCGCCCTTGGCAAGGGTGAGGGAAGCTCAGGGGGTGATGGTTGTTAGCTTGCCTTCTAGATAAATAGCGGTCCGAAGACCAGGGAGACCATTGCCATCAGCTTGATTAGGATGTTCAGAGAGGGACCGCTGGTGTCCTTGAAGGGGTCACCCACCGTATCTCCGGTCACGGCGGCGTGATGGGCCTCTGACCCCTTTCCGCCGTGGTTGCCCAGTTCGATATATTTCTTGGCGTTGTCCCAGGCTCCTCCTGCGTTGGCCATGGTGACGGCCAGCAGGAACCCGGCTGCAATAGCCCCCAGAAGCAGGCCCCCCAGCGCCTCGGCACCCATGACCGCTCCCACCAACACCGGCACGATGATCGCCAGCAGGCCAGGCAGTATCATCTCCCGCAGGGCGCCCTGGGTGCTGATGTCTACGGCGCGGGCGTAGTCGGGTCTGCCAGTGCCATCCATGATCCCGGGGATCTCCCGGAACTGGCGGCGCACCTCTTCGATCATCCTGTTGGCGGCACGGCCCACGGCCTGCATGGTCAGCGATGAGAACACAAAGGGCATAAGGGCCCCTATGAGCAGGCCTATCAGGACCTTGGTTTCCAGCAGGTCTAGGACCTTTATCCCGGTTACCTGGGCGTAGGCCACCATCAGGGCCAGGGCCGTGAGGACGGCAGAGCCGATGGCAAACCCCTTGCCGGTGGCGGCAGTGGTGTTGCCCAGGGCGTCTAGAGCGTCGGTGCGCTCGCGTACCTCCGGAGGCAGGTGGGCCTGCTCGGCGATGCCGCCGGCGTTATCGGCCACGGGGCCGTAGGCGTCGGTGGCCAGGGTTATGCCCAGGGTGGAAAGCATGCCCACGGCGGCCAGGGCAATGCCGTAGATGCCTGCCAGCTCGTTGGTCAGCCAGATGCCGGCCACTACGGCAATCAGCGGCACCAGCGTACTGAGCATGCCCAGGCCAAACCCGGCGATGATCACAGTGGCAGGGCCGGTCAGCGCCTGGCCTGCCAGGCCCTTGGTTGGCCCGTACTCGTATGAGGTGAAGTACTCCGTGACCGTGCCGATGACCTGGCCCACCACCAGGCCGACCACCACCACCCAGAAGAGCCTGAAATCCAGGTCCAATACGATGAGGGAAATGGCCGTGCCCACCAGCACCAGCCCGCCGGCGGAGAAGATGCCGGCGCGCAGTGCCCACAGGAGCCGGCCCATGCTTGCCTGCTCGCCGGTGCGTACCAGGAAGGTCCCCAGGATGGAGGCGAAGATCCCGATACCCGCTACCAGAAGAGGTAGCAAGAAACGGGCGTCGTCGAAGGGAACATTGGCGTTGGCGCCTCCTGCGAAGAGGGTTGCCACCGAGGCCAGGGCAATGGTGGCGATAATGGAGCCGACGTAGGACTCGAACAGGTCGGCACCCATGCCTGCCACGTCGCCCACGTTGTCGCCCACATTGTCGGCGATGGTGGCCGGATTGCGTGGGTCGTCCTCTGGAATGCCCTGCTCCACCTTGCCCACCAGGTCGGCCCCCACGTCGGCGGCTTTGGTGTAGATCCCACCGCCAACACGGGCGAAGAGTGCTATGGAGGATGCGCCGAAGCCGAAGCCAGCGATGATGCTGGCATCCTGAAAGATCCAGTAGAGGATGGCCACGCCCAGGATGCCGATGCCCACCACGGTGATGCCCATAACGGAGCCGCTGTTGAAGGCGACGCGCAGCCCAGCATTCAGGCCTTTGGCGGCGCTGGCGGCGGTGCGCATGTTGGCACGGACGGCCACGCTCATGCCGATGAACCCCGCCAGAGCCGAACCGATAGCCCCGGCCAGGTAGGCAATGGCGGTGGAGGGGAGGGTACGATCAGCCCCGGTCTTGTCCAGAATGTCGTAGTCGATGAAGAGGGCAATGACAACAGTGATGATTACGACAAAGGTGGCCAAGAGGACGTACTCCCGCTTGAGGAATGCCATGGCCCCTTCCTGTATGGCCTTGCCGATTTCCTGAACGGTGTCGTTGCCAGGGTCCACGCGCATCACGCTAAAGATGAGGTATATGGCGAAAAGCAGGGCTAATATACCGGCAGCCAAGGCTATGAATATCAGTTCCACTTATGTACTACTCCCCAACAAAGGCCCGCCATTGGCGGGCCTTTGTTCGTATTCGCCCTGGAAAAAGCTCACGGATGAAGGGCGTCTCTTTTTCCTGACGGACTGTACCACGGTCACCGAACGGACGTCAAGGTGGCGAATTGAGGCGGCGTAACGTTTTGCGTGTAGATTGAGAGGGACGTATCCCTTCGCTCTGTTCAGGGCTTTGGCTCAGGGTGAGTTCCGGCAAACCGAGAATGCCCCGACTCCATCAAGGCCCGATAGAATCGGAACTCGACAGGGTCGGACATGTCGGACCATACGAGCGGAGTAGGCGTTAACTTATTGAGTTGATGACTACATGCTAGAAAACAGCCAGCGGGCTCACAGGCGAACCCGTGGCGTTGCGCCATCTTAGGGGCGCTACCACAAACATGAACTCCCACTGGTTCAGCCGGCGGCACACCTCCACCACCTCCTCGCAGTTGCCGGCGTCTATGAGCCACAGGCCCATGAACACAATGCCCACGCTATGTATAGGTGTCCTTATGCCCGCATAGCCACTGGGGGACAAGTCCCAGGAGGCATCAGCCATGGCTACTGATATGCCACGCTCATGTAGCCACGGCAGCGTTGAGGCGTGCAGCCCGGGCCGGCCCTGCGCGGCGGTGGGAGGTCCAACCTCTATCCGTCTCTTGTACCATCCCATGCGTACTAGCAGGGCATCCCCTTCCTCCAGACGGACTCCTTGAGCCTTCTCCGCCGCCTCCAGATCCTCAGGGAAGACCGCCTCGCCAGCCTCCAGCCACGGTTTGCCCTTGACCGCCGCAATGTCCAAAAGCACTCCCCGGGTTAGGATGCCATCTTTTATCAAGTCTACCCCTCCAACGGTGGCCTTTTGCTGAGCGGTCACCGCGGAGGTAGGCTTGCCGTTGAACATCTTTCCGTCCCAGAACTGGTGGGGAGGTGTGTCAATATGTGTGATGCTGAATCCGTGAAACACCATTCCAATGAAGTCGCCCGTGCCTCCGGGTCCGGTGGCGGGAACCGTCTCACCAGAACTGGTCATGTAGTGAATGGGCGGAATAGATGTCACGTCAGCCGCCAACTCTGGAACAATGGGCCTGGCACAGCTAACTGTAATGCCCTGGCGCACCAGCCGGGCCGCCTGGGTTCGCTTCTCGGGCGTGATGAGGTTGAGGGTTCCCAGCATGTCGTCTGGCCCCCATCGCCCCCAGTTGCTGAGCGATGTCATGTAACCAATGACCTCTTGCTCCGTTGGAATATTCGGTGTCGTCATAGACGCCTCCTGTCCAGATGCTGTGCAACATGTTACTACATCCGTGGTTTCGTCTCCATTCGCTGTCTACGACCGGTTCTGCCTGATTGTGCGGGGGGAAGGGAATGCCAAGCCGGGTACTCGTCCTCTGCAAAGCGAGCAGCGCAGGAGTTGATCTCAGGCGATAACCTTGCCAGAGCACGTACACCCATCGTATCGGCTGGTAAGATTCTTCGACCCAATGGGCCTTGTCCCAAAAGTCGGGAGGATACTAAGGAACCAGGGTTCCTTGTCGGGGGTTTGGGGGTGTCTCCCAAGCTAATAACATATGGGGCGGGTGGGCGGGAAAATAGACATTTGCCTTTTGTTAACCTTTTGGATCAAGGCCGTCCCGGTGGAACGGGACTCAGAGTGACATGGACCTACTTGGCTTCAATGGCTGCTCGCGTGCTCTTATTGACACCCCATACTGTTAGCGGTATCTTCATCGTTGTTGGTCCCCTTGTCGTCCGAGAAGCCAAGCTCAGTATGGAGTTAGAGAAGGAGGCTAGACGTGCCCATTATTAAGTCCATGGCGCCCTATCCCATAATGCCTGTGCCCAACGAGCACACCCAGCCCTATTGGGACGGCACCCAGGAAGGCAAGCTGATGATCCAGCGGTGCCAGAATTGCGGGTACTATAATCACCCGCCTCTGTACCTGTGCATCAACTGTAAGGAACGGGATACCGCCCTTGTTTTTGAGCAAGTCAGTGGCCGGGGCACTATCTACACCCACTACATGTGCCACGACAACTCCATAGGGGGTTTCGAAGACAGGGTTCCTTATCCCGTGGTCATCGTGGAGCTGGAGGAGCAGAAGGGGTTATTCATCATGAGCAATCTCCTTAACTTTGAGTTCGATGCCTACGGGAGCCAGATCAAGCCGGAGATGCCAGTGGAGGCGGTGTTCGAGAAGGCCAGCGATACCATAACCGTGGTGCAGTTCCAACCCGCTGGATTGGCAGGCTAGCAATGATGACTGTTGACTCTCATTACAGACGAAACGGGTTAGCTGAACGATAAGAACGATAAGGAGGTGAATGCCATGCCCCTAGTTTGGCCTGAAGGCAAAAGACCGGTATTTGTGGGAGCGGGACAGACTCTCAACAGACGCTATAGCGGAAGGACTGTTGCCAGCCTGGCTAACGAGGCTGCGCTCATGGCCATCGCAGACGCCGGGTTGAAGCCGGAGGACATTGATGGATTATCCTCTTGGCCTAATCCGGCTCACCAGGTTGCCCGCAATGTTGCAGGCTACGATCGGCTGGACGTTCGGGCCATGATGGACTTCATCCCATTGCAGAATGTCCGGTGGTATAACCAGAATGAGATTCCTCCGGCGGGATCAGCGGGGATGGTGATCTCGGCGGCCCTGGCTCTGGGGACAGGTGCGTGCAACTACGCCTTGGTCTACCGCTGTGGGCACCACCCACCTGGGCTGCGGTATCAAGGGATCAGTGCCAGGCAGGCCGGAGGCAACCAGGGGTTTAGCCTTACCTATGGCCACGGCGTGGGTGGCGCATCACAGGCCCACCATTTCCAAAGGTACCTGGACAAGTTTGGGGCCAAAAGGGAGGAGATGTACGGTTACATTGGGACTGCTAACAGGAATGCGCAGCTTAATGATTCTGCCGCGTGGAAGGGCCGTACCATCACCCTTGAGGACTACATGAATGCCCGGCTCATCGCCTACCCCATGAGCGTGTTCGATAATGATATGCCGGTGGACGGGGTGAAGTGCGTGGTGATGACCACTGAGGACCGCGCCAAGGATACGCCCCATCCCGGTGGGTACTTTGCGGGAATGGCCATGAACCAGTGGCAACTGCTGAAGGGAGGGATCATCCAGCCTCTGGAGAGCATATACGAGGCGGAGGCGGTGATGGCCAATAACCTGTACGAGAGCGCCGGGCTACACCCAGAGGACGTGGACCTGATCCACGTGTACGATGGGTTCAGCCCCATGGTGTGGAACCACCTGGAGATATTCGGCTTCTGCAAGATAGGTGAAGGGCATCTGTTCGCCCAGCCTGAAACCATAGGCTTGAACGGCCCTCATCCCGTAAACACCTCTGGGGGGAACTTGGGGGACGGCCGCATTCACGGTATGACCCACGTCTATGAGACGGCGGTGCAGATGATGGGGACGGCGGGACCTCGGCAGCTCAAGAACCTGCACGTTGGCATTTGTGAGACCGGCCCGTTTGGCACCGGGTCCACCTTCCTGTGCACTAAGGAGTAAGTGGTAATAATCCCACCAGAACGCCTAGGTCAATTCATGTCATTCTGAGTCTCGACACGTCTGGACTCAGAATGACAGAGTCGCTTAGGGCCTACCCAGCTTATATGGTGCCCAGGGATAATCGCGTTGAAGATTGGGATAATCTCCGACATACACGGGGATGTGCGTGCCCTGCGAAGGGCATTGGATGAAATGCAGCCGGTGGACCAGGTGCTCTGCGCTGGGGACCTGGTGCTCCAGTACCGCTTCTCGAACGAGGTCTTTGATATTGTACGCGAGCGTGGTATTCGCTCAGTAAGGGGAAACCACGAAGAGGCTATCCTCTCCTCGGCAGGTACGCCACTGCGCACTTCTGGGACTATTTCACCCGATAACATGCGGATGCTGGAAGCTCTTCCGCCCATGGTGGAGATGGAGGTTGGCGGCAAGCTTCTCGTGATGATCCACAGTAGCCCGTTGGACCCCATGAACGATGGGCGCACACGTCTCTCAGGGGAGGGAAACCATCTGCCGGAATCTAAGGCGGACATCCTGGTGGTAGGCAACACCCACTGGCCGATGATAGCCCGGGCTGGCAAGGCCCTTATTATCAATCCAGGCTCCCTGGGGGAACCTCGGGACCCAGCCAACCCTTACAAACGCACCTATGCCGTGCTGGACACCGTCACCTGGAAGGTGGTAATCCAGGGATTCACTCAGCCTCTTTAGGGAGACCACACGCCCGCGAAGTAAGGTGGGAGAGGGCGCTGGCGGATAAAGTAGGAGCGACGCATGCATCGCTCCTACTTGTTCAGACGTTGGGTGCGAAGTCCACGCCGATATGCCCTGTTTCCACAAGCTTCTCGTACTCACCCCTGTCTATCCCAAGCAACTCCCTGTACACCTGCTCGTTGTCCTCGCCCAGGCGCACTGGGCCACGCCGGACGCCGAGAGGGGCGTTTCTCATCTTCGTCATGAATCCTGGGTACAGGTGAGTCCCCGTGTCCTCCTGGGTCTCTTCCACAAAGAACCCCCTAGCTTTGAGTTGTGGATCTTCAAAGGCAGCGGCGTCGTTCAGCACAGGCCCGGTGGCCACGCCATGCTTCTGCAAGAGGTGCATCATATCGTAGTAGTCATGGCGTATGGTCCATGCGCCGACCAGCCGCTCTAACTCGTCCTCGTTCTTACGCCTGCTTGCCGCATCCTTGAACCTTTCTTCCCTGACCCACTCCTCTCCAACGGCCTGGCAGAAGCCTTCCCACTCCTCATCGGAGAAGACGCTAATGCTCACCCATTTGTCATCGCCCTCGCAGGGGAAGTTGCCTGAAGGGACGGCTACCGGGTCCCTATTTCCCATGGGGCCTTGGACTCTGCCGTTCATGGAGAAGTCCATGTAGGCCTGGGGGAAGTAGGTCATGAAGTTCTCAGACAGGCAGATGTCTATCACCTGCCCCTTGCCTGTGCGGTCGCGGTAGTTCAGGGCAGAGACGATGGCGAACACGGCGGCGATGCCTTCCGCAGGGTCTGCCGCCACAGCGCCCCAGAGGGTGGATGGGTCCTGGTCGCGGTATCCGCGCAGGGATGCATGGCCGGTGGGAGGGTCTACCGAAACGGCCATGGCCCGGAAGTCACGGTATGGCCCGGTATCGCCATAAGCTGACATTTTGCAAAAAATGATGTCGGGTTTCTCCTTGCGGAGCATCTCGTAGGTTATTCCCAGCTTCTCGATAGCAGTGGGCACGTAGTTCTCAATGAAGACGTCACTTACCCTTATCAGTTGCTTGAATACTTCCATGCCCTCGGGCCTGGTTACATCCACAGTCATGCTCATTTTGTTGCGGTTTGAGCCATTGAATGTGGCATACCTGTTCCAGGGCCTCTGGCCAGGGTCATCGTTGGGGTACCCCATTGCGCCTTTGGCCGGCCTAGCGAACTGCCCGCGAGTGGTGGGGGCAAAGTGCTGGATGGACTCCACTCTTATCACCTCGGCACCGTAGTCCCCCATGAACATGCTTGCATATGGCCCGGCGTAGACTACCGTCATGTCAAGGATTCGTACACCTTCCAACGGCAACTTTCCCATGCCTTACCTCCTGCAACCTCGTAACTTATCTTGTGAGTGCCTTGAATAACTCCGGCAGTGGCCATCCAAGGCTTTGTGGGTCGACTTGTGACACAGGCGTCTCTAAATGACGCCGATCTCCCTCAGCTTGCCCAGGTCCTCAGTGGCGTATCCAAGCTCCGAGTAGACCTCCTGGTTGTGCTGACCCAGGGTGGGTGCAGGGCGGTGTAACATCCACGGGGTCTCCTCCATTAGGAAGGGCCGTCCAGGGTACTTGAGCTTGCCCGTTATGGGGTGGTCTATCTCCACCATGAACTCGCGGTATTTCACCTGCGGGTCATCGAACACCTCGTCAATGGTGTACATGGCGGAGCAGATGTTACGAAATTTCTGCCCAAGTGCGAAGATCTCCTGTTTCGTGTGCTCCATGCACCAGCCAAGGAATACGGCATCATACTCATCCTTAATATCGGGGTCTCTCTGGGCCTCAGGCGTGTAGAACTTGGGGTCCATAAGCTCGGGGGGATTCCCCAGCATCGCCGTCACTCTTTCCAGGCGAGGGCCGCCTGCGGCGAACATCACATATCCGTCAGCGCACGGGAAGTAGCCCGAGGCGATGCCGCCCCCAGCAGTGGCGCCGCGAGGTGTTATCCTGCCGTTGTACTGGTAGCTGACCAGGGATGTGAGCCTACGGTCTATGGTGCCGGCCTGGGTCTCCATGATAGAGATGTCCACGTGCTCTCCCAGGTCGTGGCGCCGCATCCCGTAGTAGGCCACCACGGTCGACATGGCGCCCACCGCCCCGGAGTGATAGATGGAAGGCGTCCCGCCGTACTTCACGGGCTCCCTATCCCCCTCGCCGCTGGACTGCATGGGCCCGCCCATGCCAAAGGCCATGAGCTCCGTGAGCTTATAGTCCCGGTAAGGGCCAGTCTGTCCAAAGTTGCTGATGGATGTCATCACCAGCTTGGGGTTTACCTTCTCCATGTCCTCATAGGAGAGGCCCAGGCGCTCCATCACTCCCGGCTTGAAGTTCTCCACCACCACGTCAGCCCTCTTCACCATCTCCAGGAGTATCTCCTTGCCCTGCGCGCTCTTGAGGTCTAGGGTTACTCCTCGCTTGTTGATATTGAGGTAGAGGAAAAGGCCGCTCTTTTCCAGGTCAGGCTCGTCGTGGTAGAAGGGGCCCATGCTGCGTGCCCCGTCACCTGTTCCAGGGCGTTCTATCTTGATCACGTCTGCGCCGTAGTCGGCCAGGAGTTTAGTGCACGCTGGCCCCGCGATGTACTGGGTCAGGTCTATTACCTTCATGTCAGACAAGGCTTGCTCTGCCATGGCGTGGTCTCCATTCCTCGATAAGTTCTGATTCTATGTTTGGGGCTGCTGCTCCCCTGGGTTGTAGGAGAATAGCCCGAAATTGATCTTTGCCACCAACTCTCCCCGCTGGTTGAATATGTCTGAGGCTGTGTTGTAGAAGGCCCCGTATCCAATCCTTGTCTGCCGGGGCCTAACATTGATCAGCTTCCTGCCTTTGGTGTTGAGGCGATCGCCCACGCACGCCGGCTCAAAGAACTCTATCTCCAGGTCTGTAACGATGCCTTGCCTGGTGCGAGGCAGGGGTAACGGTTTCCCTACGGGCTGGAAGCTGCCCAGCCGTGCTGATTGGTCCTTGTCCACGTCCTGGGCAAAGCGGGTGCTATCCCCAGGCCGCCAGAAGCCTTTGTAGGACCAGGTCTGCCGGAGCCCGCTCCATGGCGCGACGACGTCTCTATAACCGGCCTTTTCAGCGACTGCTTTGTCCCAATAGAGAGCGTTGCCTATCTCCCAGGGTTCGCAGTAGCGTGCCACGGCCGTAACCTCTATGGCCTCATCGGCAATGTGGTCCCCTTCTCCTCCAAAGTCCTGTCCAATGGCGGCTACGGCGTCTTCCCAGGTGTACTGTCGCTCTTGCGTCATGATGATCTCCTCCTGGCAGTTCTTGTAAGCACCAATCCTAACGCCTGCGGGACGTTTGAGGACACAGTATAGCTCTTTGGAGGGGGAAGTGGGAGTGGCCCAAAATATCTGAGTGGGGACCAGTCCTCCTTCACTGCTTCCCACTGGACTGTCATTGTTCAGCACAATGTTAAGCTGAAAGAGCCGTAGCTCCCACGAACTCCCAGATGGCGCTCACCACCGCATCGGGCTGCTCCTCTGGTACAAAATGGCCAGTGTGGGGCACCATTATGTGTCGAAAGGTCGGCGCGTTGTTTCTGAGAGTCTGCAGCACCGGTGAGTCCAAGACAAAAGGGTGATTGCTGTCCCGAGTGACAAGAAGGAGGGGGCACTTCAGATGGCCGACCCCGTCAATCATCCAGGATGGAATATCGCCATAATAGAATTGGGCCTCCACCTGGGGAGCACATTGCAGTTCCACCATACCATCCTCCATTATCCTTGTCCCGCCCTCGATGTACGCCTGGAGCGTGTCCTCTCGCCAGCTTTTGAAGGGGTCTCTACCGTGGTAGCTCTGGAAAATCTCCTCGCGGCTGGCCCACACCGGTCGCCGCTTTAGGGCGCGCTCCGCCATGGGATTGACGTTACGGCCATCAGCGGATACTGACCCCGGCCGGGGACCGAAAGAGATGGTCGGTTCGACCAGCACAACCCCGGAGATGCGTTCAGGTCTTTGAGCGCCGCCAAACACGGCTACACCACCGCCGCGGGAGTGGCCCACTAGTAGGACGTTGTCCAGTTCCATGGCATCTATGAAAGCCGGAAGGTCACCAGCAACCTGCTCCCAACGGTACTGGCCCTGGGGCTTGTCCGAGTCGCCGTGGCCACGCAAGTCCATAGCCAGCACGCGGAACCTGGAGGAGAGGGCCTGGGCGATTGGTGCCCATACCTGGGCGCACAGTCCCGTGCCGTGTAGCATGACCATGGGAGGGCCGTCGCTTGGCCACTCCAGGTAGTGCAGTCGTATGTCCTTGGTCTGAACGAACCTGCTTTCCAACAGTCTCACCTCGGATCAATTCGACTGAGATGTAGTATTTCGGGACTCTACCCCAACGGTGCGACTTTTGCAACTTTTGCCAGGGCAAGTTACCCCACTCATTTCCTTCCCCTCGGCTCCGCTCAGGGTAAACTTAGCTCAGGATGAGGGGGCTAGTCCATCTTGTTGTCAACAGCGCCAAACGCCTTCTATGGCTCTTGGGGGGCAAGCTGCTCGGCTAGTGCCTCCGGGTCAGTGGCCGGCATTAGGCAGGAGTAGTTCTGGCAAACGAAGACCGAGGGCTTGCCATCCACCATGTACTTGTCGTCCAGCAATGGAAACTCCTCGCCGCCGGAGACACTGGGGTCGTAGCCCGTTACTACCTTGTTGGGCAGGTAGCGGCCATACACCTGCTCCAGAAGCGCCTGGGTGGCAGGATGGTCCAGCGGCCCCACCACGGCGATCTCCCTGGGCGTGGATAGGTAGAAGTCCAGGTCGCACAGCCAGTGGCCGAAGCCCTGGGGCGCTTGCGTCATGACCGACCTCAGCGACCTCACCGCTACGACAGCACGGCGGGAGTAGTCCTGGTTGCCCGTGAGGATGGCCAGGCGCAGGAGCACATCGGCGGCCACCGATCCTCCGCAGGGGGTAGCGTTATCGAACACGTCCCGGGGCCGTATGATCAGCTTCTCATGGTCGCGGCCAGTGTCGTAGAAGGCTTGCTCTCCTTCGTCCCAGAACAGGTCCAGCATCGCGTCGGCCAGAGCCCTGGCCTCCCGCAGCCAGTTCAGGTCCAGGGTGGCCTCGTGCAGGGCCAGCAGGCCGTCAATGACAAAGGCGTAGTCCTCCAGATAGCCGTTCAGCCGCGCCTGGCCGTCTTTGTAGGTGCGAAGCAGCCTGCCGTTGCCGTCTCTCAGATTGGCTAGCAGGAAGGTGGCGTTGGACACCGCCGCCTGCAGGTAGTCTTGTCTGCCCAGTACCGAGGCCGCTTCAGCAAGGGTGCGCAGCACCAGGCCGTTCCAGGCCGTAATCACCTTCTCGTCCCGGCTAGGGGGCACACGGCCCTGGCGGCGTTCCAAGAGACTGTCTTTGGCCCCATCCAGGACGTTGGAGAGGTCATCATCGCTAATGCCCAACTCCTGGGCAACATCGGTGTGGTTGCCTGGTATGCTCAGAATGCTCTGACCATCGAAGTTGCCCTCCTGGGTCACCCCGAAGTAGCGGCGGAATACCTCTGCCTTCTCCTTTCCCAATACCTCCTCTATCTCCCCTGGAGTCCATATGTAGTACTTGCCCTCTTCACCCTGGCTATCCGCGTCCTGGGTGGAGTAGAAGCCGCCCTCGGGGCCGGTCATATCTCGCAACACGTAGTCCAGAGTCTCCTGAGTTACGCGTAGGTACTGTAGATTGCCGGTGAGCAGGTAGGCGTGCAGGTACAGGCGGCTGAGGAGGGCGTTATCGTACAGCATCTTCTCGAAGTGGGGCACCATCCAGAAAGGGTCTGTGGAGTAGCGGTGAAACCCGCCTCCCAACTGGTCGTACATGCCTCCACGGGCCATGCGTTCCAGGGTGAAGTCCACCATGGACAGAGCTTGGGCATCGTTGGTACGGGCATGGTACCGCAGGAGGAACTCATGGATCATGGGTTGCGGAAACTTGGGTGCATGTCCAAACCCGCCATACTCCCCGTCGAACTCAGAGGCCAGGCCCCGGTAGGCGGCGGACAGTACCTCCTCAGTTAGGGGCTCGGTACCTTGGGAGGCCTTTACACCGCTGCGCAGGTGGTCCACAAGCTGGGCGGCTGATCGGACAATCTCGGCCCGGCGGCTGCGATACGCCTCCGCCATGGCCGTAAGCACTCGAGGCAAACCTGGCATGCCATGACGGTCTTCGGGCGGGAAGTAGGTGGCGCCGAAGAAGGGCTTGCCTTCGGGCGTCAGGAACACAGTCATGGGCCAGCCGCCGCGGCCCGTCTGGACCTGCACCGCCTGCATGTAGATGGCGTCCACATCCGGGCGCTCCTCCCGGTCCACCTTAATGCAGACGAAGTCCTCGTTCATCTGCCGGGAGATCTCCTGGTTCTCGAAGGACTCGTGCTCCATTACGTGGCACCAGTGGCAGGCGGCATAACCCACGCTCAGGAAAACAGGCTTGTCCTCAGCTTTGGCGCGGGCGAAGGCCTCCTGACACCAGGGGAACCAGTCCACTGGGTTGTGGGCGTGCTGAAGCAGGTAGGGGCTGGTCTCGTTTATCAGCCTGTTGGGCATTGGTGCCTCTTTCTTTGAGTAGTGTGAAGAGTTACAAGGAGTATTGTCGCACATACAGAATGGGATGGGGAAGGGAAGGTAACTCAACCACCGACATTAGGTTGGAGTTTAGGACGAGCGGCGGCACGGCGCGGGAAACCAGGTCAATGTATTTCCTCAATAACATTATGGGACTCAAAATGACAGCGGAACCGTAAAAAGTGAGGGGCCACAGTTGTGGCCCCTCACTCTCGCTAGCTCCGTGGGTCTCTACAGCTCCATGAGGCGGGCCATCCTGGCCCTGTGATACCTGGCGTCTCCCAGGTAGTGCTGGAAAGTGCGGGCCCGCTTGGTGTAGTGAGTAAGCCCAAAGGTTACGTCGATGCCGATGCCGCCGTGGACGTCGTGGGAGGCGTCGCAAGCCTTCCAGAAGCTATCGCTAGCTACTGCCTTGGCCGTGGACACGCCTATCTGGGTTTCCTTACGGTCGGTGTCCAGCATCCAGAGGGCCTCGTAGGCCGTCCATTTGCAGGCGTCTGATTCCGTCAAGGCGATGATGACGTTTCCTTGGACGTACTGGAAGGTGCCAATGGGCATTCCAAAGGCTATGCGGACCTGGCTATAGTCCCGGCACATTTCGAATACCTTCCAAGCGCCTCCCGCCATGTAGACAGATAGAATGGCGGTCGCCTTGTCCATGGCACGCTCAAGGGCGGGCCACGCCTGTCCCGGAGTCCCAAGGACGTGAGAGGCAGGAACCTCTACGTTGTTGAAATTCACCTCGCACACCTTGTCTCCAATGAACCCCTGCATTACTCGGGTGGAGACGCCCGTGGCATTCTTGTCCACCACAAGAAGAGAGATGCCGTCTTCGGGTGTCGCTCCCTGGGAGGTACGCGCGGCCACTATTATCTGGTCAGCTACGTGGGCCCACGGGATGAAAAGTTTGGACCCGTTGAGGACGTAGTTCCCGCCACTTTGGGTGGCTCCGGTCTTGATGAAGCTGGGACCCCAGCCGTACTCCGGCTCCGTAATGGCAGTGGCAAATATCTGCTGTCCGTTAGCAATGGCCGTCAGATACTCCTTCTTCTGATCTTCGCTCCCGGCCTCAAGGATAGCGTGGGCGCTCAAGACGGCAGAGTCCAGCAGAGGGCCGCCGGCGGCGTAGTAACCTAGCGTCTCGGCAACCACGCCGAAGTCGGTATTGGTGAGTCCTGCGCCACCATACGCTTCTGGGATAGCCATGCTTGTCCAGCCCAAGTCCACCATCTTCCGCCACAGGTCCGCGTCAAACCCTGTGGGGCTATCGTCGATCTCCCTAACGCGCTCCTTGGGGAGCTCTGCCGTTAGGAACTCGGTTGCCGAATTCTTGAGCTGAACCTGAGTTGGGGACAAAGACAAATCCATGGGGTTCCTCCTTAAAGCTAACTCTTTCCTTCCTAATACAACGACAAACTGGTTTGTCGCTTGCCATCCATCCTAAGCATCCGGGCGGGATTATACATCACCAGAGCCGGATACGCCAGTGGGAGCACCAGGGGGTGCGATGTCTACCCCACCTTCCTTCCCCTTGTCCAAGCCCAGGGCATCCGCTATGGCGACGGCATAGGGCTCGGGAACAGCGGATGGGTTCTGGGTAGACAAGCTAATGCGCTGCTGGTACTCGAGATTTCCCTTCGCAGCCGCCCTGGGGTCTTGCGGGTCCAGAAGCGCATACATGCCCATGACATCGCGCACAATGCGCGAAAGACGCATGGAAATCTGCTTTTCCCACAGGGCGGTCTGGGCCAGTTCATAGGTGATATTCTGCCCTGTAGAGGCCAACCACGCATTTCTCATCTTGAATAGGCGTGTTATACGGCTGTTGATGTGTGCCTCCACAAGAAGCTGCTGGAGGACCAGATCCTTACCAAGGCTGGCCCCATCCCGATCCGTATCCTTGGAATACTGGAGAAGATCGCCCACCTCCGCATCTTCACCAGTGGGATATTGGATTGTCTGTGGCGGCTGCAAGGCCGACTGCATGACAGACCATCCGCTTCCTTCGTCCCCCAGGAGTGCATCTGGAAATACCACCACGTGGTCAAACGTGACCCGGTGGGTCTGCCCTGGGACCAGTGTTCTGGGTGTCTGGATGGTAATTCCCTCTAGTCCGCCTGGGACAAGGAAAGAGGCGGTGGCCCTGTGAGGGGGGAAGTCAGGATTAGTGACGGCAAGGGCCCATACGTAGTCGGGCCATAGGCCCTGGCCGGCAAATGTATCCTCTCCGTCGAGGATAATATCGTCACCCTCCCGAGAGGCCCGGATGCCCAAGTTGCCAACGTCCAGTCTCGCTCCAGGCTCAGTTAAGGAACGCCAGACGTTGGCCCCTCCGTCAGCAATCAGAGGCAGATAGCTCTTCTTCTGGTCCTCTGTGCCCCACCGATGAAGGGCTGTCTGAATGACTGAGGAGCCATCGTCCAACAGCCACCCTAACCTCCTCTTCGCCAACTCCTCCAGAAAGACCAGCGACAGGTCAGCATTGAGCGCCAGCCATCCCTTTTCCCCTAGCCTGCGCCGGAAGTTCTGACACCGCTCCCACCCCGGGGAGTCCAGCCTAGGGGTTCCACCAGCGGCAACCAGTCCCTCGGGCAGGTTGGTATCCAGCCAGGCGCTTACCTCCTGGCGTAACTGCTCCTGCTCAGCGCTATAGCTGTATTCAAAGTCCACCTTGGTCCGTCCACCCCTTCCTTACTGGTAGGAGTTCCTCTCTTCCCTGAGGTATTCCTGAATGCTATCAATGGTCCCACTTTCGGTAATTCGGAAGGACACCTCACCCCGCTCTTGCTGCAGAATGGTCTGACAAATCTCCCACCCCTGATATAGACCACCAACGAGGCAGTCCCCAGGGACAAGGACGTTATCCAGGTAAATGTTGCGCTCGCTTCCCACAAGAAGGGTTGGGTTGCCTATGGTGACGCCAGGCAGGCGAGCATCAACCATGAATACGCCCAGGTTGTAATGGCGTGGCCGGTCGGGGTCGGTCACCGCCAGCGTGAGCAGGTAGTCGGGATCAAACCGCCCAGTTATCATGGCCTTACTGCCATTGATCAGGTAATCGTCGCCGTGGAGCACGGCCCGGGTATTGATTCCTGCTATGTCAGCGCCAGCGCCGGGCTCGCCAAAGTTCTGCCAGGTTAGGAGCTCGCCGCGCAGTGCTGGGATGACCCACCGGCGCTTCTGCTCATCGGTGCCCCACACCAGTATCGTGTTGATATGGCGCCGGTTGTCGCCGATGGGAGGTAGCTTCGCGCGGCGAAACTCTTCTTGCAAGATGACTTCCATGTTAGGGCTGAGTCCACCTCCACCCATGTGCAGAGGCCAGGAAGGTGCAATCCACCCCTGCGCTCCCAGCTTGCGGCGGAACTTTCTGACCAGCTCTTGAGCGTCGGCGTCCAGAGGCCTGCCATCCTCTGGCATGGTCAGGTCCAGCGGCGCGTTCTCCTCCAGCCACTCCCGCGCCACGACCCGGAACTCTTCCTGCTCCTTGGTATAGAGGCTCTCAAAGTCCATATTCTTCCCTTCCCCCGAACTGGGACACCCCAGAAGCCGACTGGGCTTCTATCAGAGCATTCTAGCTTCCTCCGCCTGCCGTGGCAAGGGTCACCTACCGCCGCAATATATAGTTGACTCCAGGCTGTGTCAACCCGTGTGTCAGACAAGGTAGTGTAACGTTTTGTGTGCAAACAGAGAGGGGCACAGATGAGTCTCGGCGCGTTCCTCCCTTACACTGTGGGTTTGTGAAAGAACGCCATCTCCCTGTAAATGATTGGCTAGCGTATATAGGCGAAGCCTCCGAGCAGTCCGCCAGTGCAGTTGGTATGATTTCACCCATCAAATAAAAGGTGGCCGCATGTCATTAGACTAGAGCATGCAGCTAGCCATATGTGTAGAACTCGGAGCAAGACCAGAATATGCTGGCGCTGACTCTGAGCTAGCGGGGCCAGCGGTGCTCAGTCAAGGCGTGCCCTTTACTGAACTAGCTTCCATGTGCTATAGTTTCCACCGTGCCTAATGGATTCTGGAAACCGAAGGCAGGTGGTCAAGCATAGCTAGGGAGTACCGGATAAATGGCCGGATCCGGGCCACATCGGTCCGGGTCATTGGGGATGACGGCAGCCAGCTTGGCGTCATGAGTCTTCAAGATGCTCTGACCATGGCACGTGAGCGCGAGACGGATCTGGTGGAAGTGGCGCCTGCTGCAGACCCACCTGTGTGTCGGTTGCTGGACTACGGGAAGTTTCGGTACGTCCAGACTAAGAAAGAGCGAGAGGCCCGCAAGACCCAGAAGATCATAGAGATTCGTGAGGTACGTCTGCGCCCGGGGATAGGCCAGCACGACCTGGACGCCAAGGCCCGCACTATACACAAGCTGCTGGGCACAGGTGCCAAGGTGAGGGTGGCGGTAGTATTCCGGGGCAGGTCCATCACACACCCTGAACTGGGGGTAGCGCTACTAAAGAGAGTATCTGAAGGACTGGAGAACGACGCCAAGCTGGAAAAGGCGCCGGCCATGGAAGGGCGCGCATTGAGCATAACCCTGGTCCCCGCCATTCGCAGGGACGCCGTACCCAGGACTGCTGAGGCCCGTCAGGAAGACGGCGACACAAACGTAGCTGAAGGAACAGATAATGCCCAAGATGAAAACCCATAAGGGGGCTGCAGCCCGCCTCCGCTACTCCGCAGGGGGTAAACCTCTGCGCATGAAAGGCGGCGCCAGCCATTTGCGCCGGCGGAAGAGCAAGCGCAGCCGCCGCATGTACGACGATACTGTGGCAGTCAGCAAGGCCGATGCACCACGGCTGCGCAACCTACTGCCCTACGGCAGATGACCAGAGTAGACCGCCCGCCTCCCTCCACGGCAGAGGCGGCCCTGATGCGTAAGGAGTAACCGTGTCCAGAGTAAAGCGAGGCGTCACTAAGCGCCAGCGGCATGCCAAGGTGCTTTCAATGACCAAAGGCCATATTGGGGTGCGTCACCGCCTATACAGGCGGGCCAAAGAGTCGCTTATCCATGCCATGGCCTATTCCTACGCGCACCGGCGGGAGCGCAAAGGCGACTTTCGCCGCCTGTGGATCCTGCGCGTTGGCTCGGCGGCCCGGCAGCACGGACTCAACTACAACTCCTTTATCCATGGGTTGAAGCTGGCAAAGGTGGAGATCGACAGGAAGATGCTGGCCGATCTGGCGGTGCGGGAGCCGGATACCTTTGCGCAACTGGTGGCCACGGCCAAGGAGCACCTGGCAACATAAGCCAGGAGGTTTGCTATGGGGAAGAGAGACTACCACTCACGAGAATCGAAGAAACCCAAGAAGGATGTCAGGCGATCTGCGTCTCCAGTGACGCTCTCACCACCCTCACCCGAGCCACAGGTTGTTGAGAGGAAAAGGCTGCCCCGAGAAGAGCCGTAGCAGGGTACGTACAACTTCCTCTGACCATCCTCTCCGACTTTGTCACCATAAGTCGGAAGGAGCGGAGCATCATCGGACCCCAGACCCTTGTCAATGGGGCTTTACCCCTCTGGAGTCCCCTTTTTAAGTAGTCTGCCAGACTACTTCCCTGTTGCCTCGGCCGCCGGGATGATGCCGTAGAAGGTATCGGCTATCAACATCCGGTACAGCTTGTCCGATGGTGGGGTTCGGGGGTTGGTGGGATTTGACCACCGCTCCCGCAGCGCTTCGTATATGGACTGCACCGTCATGGGATTGCGGTCGTTGCTCAACAATACGCGGAAAGCCGCCTCCATCGCGGGCATGTCAGACTGTATGAACCCTGCGGAGACGGAGCAGTGATTGGCTATCCGTTCCAGGTGTTCATCCACATCTATGGCAATTCCTTGTCCCGGCTCCTGTATAAGTATCCCCCAGCAGGAAGCGCACCGTCTGTGCAGCAGAAGTAGCTGCATGGACCGGCCTCTGGTGGCCAGGCTGTCTGGGTCGATTGTGAAGCGGGCTGAAAGAAGCTCCTCGGATTCTTCTTGCTGTTGTTCAATTACCACGTTCTGTACTCCATTCTATTGATTACCGGTTCAGGGACCGTAGACCACCGACTTAAGCCAGGGGTCCGGCCATGTCTAGTAAACAGCCTCCTCGTCCCAGTCCAGCATCTCCACTTGGACTCTTTGGCCTTTCTCCATGACTGGGACATCCTCAGGGCAGATGGCCAGGCCGTTGGCCTTGGTCATAGAGGTAAGGATGTTGGAACCCTGTGGTCCTGTAAGCCTGGCGTAGTAGTTGCCATTGCGCTTGGTGACAACGGCCCTGGCGTACACTCGGCGCCCGTCCTCGTTGACTATCGGGTCCTCTAGTATGGCTTCTATAGTTGGCTTGGACAGGGTCGTGCGCCCCATCATCTTCAAAAGGGCGGGCCTGCCCAGCTCCTCAAAGGCCACCATGGCACTCACTGGGTTTCCAGGAAGGCCCAGGTGGGGCACCGAGCGGCCACCCTTGTCCCTCAATACGCCAAAGGCCAGGGGTCTGGCGGGCCTCATGCGCACCGACCATACGGCGATCTCGCCGCGCTCCGCCAGCACGTCCTTGACCATATCATAATCGCCCTTGGAGACACCAGCGGAGGTGATGAGCATATCGGCTGAAAGGCCATCGTCCAGCATCCGGTTAAGGGATTCCAGGTTGTCCCGTGCAATGCCCATAACCCTGGGCACACCTCCGCACCTCATCACAAGTGCCGCCACGCTGTAGCTGTTGCTATCGTATATCTTGCCTGGCACAAACGGCTCGCCGGCCGGCAACAGCTCATCGCCAGTGGCCAGGATAGCCACCTGGGGGCGCCGCACCACCTTGGCCGTGGCATATCCCAGTGATGCCAGCACGCCGATGTGGCTGGGCCTCAGGAGCGTACCTTTAGGCAGGACCAGATCCCCTTGCCGCACATCCTCAGCGGAATGCCTTACATGCGCCCCCGGACGTGGTTCATTCAGGATGGCTACCTCGTCCTGGGAGCGACTCTGCGCCTTTCTCTCCATCTCGTCCGTGTCCTCGAAGGGTACCACGGCATCTGCTCCTGGGGGTATAGGCGCGCCTGTCATGATTCGGATGGCAGTGCCCGGACGTACCTGCTCTTGGGGCCACTGGCCTGCCGCAACTGTGTCTATGACCCGGAGGACTGTGGGAGTAGCGTCGTGGACGTCCTGGTGGCGCACGGCATACCCGTCCATGGCCGAGTTGTCCCAGGGTGGAATGTCAAATGCGGCGGCCAGGTCCTCCGCCAGTACTTGGCCCAGAGTTTCCAGTAGAGGGCGCTCCTCCGGTTCCAGCACCGGCACCAGGGCCAAAATACGCTCCCGCGCCTGCTCTACGGAGAGCATATCTGGGATGTGAGCATGCATGTTATTCCTGATTCTCCCCACCTGTGGGAAGTGGTTTGGTCGGTTCGTCCAGGCCTTGAAGCTGGAGAGTTTCGTCTAACCTGCGCTTATATCGTTCTATATGCCCTGTGCCTACCCTGTACGCAACTGCCGCTTTGTCAAGCTCATTGCCGATATCCTCGTGTCTTTTGTAGAACAGCTCGAAAGACCGTTGGAGACCTGACAGTCCTTCCTGGATTTTCTTTACGCTGGTGACCATTTCAATGTTCTTGATTCCGAGGAAGATAATCTGTAGGAAGGCATAGAACGTATTGGGGCCAACAGGAAGCACGTGATGCTTTTGAGCAAATTCAAGTATGGCCGATGGCTCGCCAAGTTGGTTCTTCTCCGCAATGGTCTCGTAGTAGATGGCCTCCGAAGGGATAAACATCAATGCAAAATCTGACGTGCCCTTCTCTGGCTTCACGTACTTGCTCTCGATGCTGACAACCTGCTTTCGTACGGCCTGTTCAAAATCCTTCCAACAACCGACCTTCTCGTCTAAAGGCGCGTCCAGGTATCTGAGGTAGTCGTCCCGGGGGAACTTGGCATCTATCGGGACCACTACGTCTCGATATTTGACCACGCAATCAACCTGTCCGCCGTCTATCGCGTATTGGCGTTCCCAGATTCCCTTAGGTAACACGCGCTCCAGCATCTCTTCCAGTACGGTCTCGCCATATTGGCCGCGTAACTTAGGAGCCTGAAGCAGGTCTTTGAGGGACTGGCCCAGCTTTTGAGCCTCCTCTTGTTGTTGCACTAGCTTGAATAGGTTATCTCCCAGTTGGTTTATAGACTGCATACTCCTTAAGGCATGGTCTGATATCACACCTTTAGCTTCGTCTATCCCCTTCAATGAGGCCTCTATCTGCCCCGACACATCACCAGGCCGTCCTCTGAGTAAGACGGCTATTACGCCTATAACCAGGACAATCAGAACACCTAACGAAGCGAGAATGGCAACTTCCATGGCGTGTCACCTTCCTACCCCCGCAACCGCGCGCCTGCTTCCCGCTCCAGGTCGTGCAATATCTGTTCCTGGGCGGCGTTCACCGCCTCGGCGGTAAGGGTCTCTGTGCCCAACTGGTAGTGGATGCGAAAGGCCAGAGAGTTTTGGCCCTGCGGCACGCCCGCTCCTGTGTACACATCGAACAGGGTTACGCTCTCCACCAGAGCGTTGCGACGAATGACCGTTTCCAGGCGTGAGGCAGGGATATTGTTGTCCACCAACAGGGCCATGTCCCGGTCGGCCCCGGGGAATCTGGCCAAAGGCACGAACCGGCGCTGCGCCTGAAACACCGATGGCAGCAGGAGCTCCAGGTCCAACTCGAACAATACCACTTCTCCAGCAGCCACGTCGAACCGCTCCAGCACGTCTGGCAGCACCTCTCCAACCACGCCGACCTTCTGCCCGTCAATGGCCACAGCCGCGGTCTTTCCTGGATGGAGCAGAGGGTCGGCCGTGGCGGTAAACTCCCCTTGGAGGTTCAGTGCCGCCAGCAGCGCCTCGACTACACCCTTGCCATCGAAAAAGTCGGCATTGCCTGCTTGTCCAGCCCAGGTCAACGGCGCGCGGTCTCCCCAGAGGACGCCAATGGCCAAGGCGCGCTCCTGCGGCAGGTTCTCGCTAAGCACGTCCTCTGGGCCAGGATGGTAGACTCGGCCAACCTCGAACAGCCTGAGGCCCGTCTCCCCGAATCGCTGGTTGGATGCCAGGGTAGCCAGGATGTTCCCCCGCAGAGTAGTGCGCAGATACTCTTGATCGGGGCTCATGGGATTCGACACCCGCAGGGGTTCTGGGCCGCCCTGGATAGCTTCGGCCTTATCCAGCCTGTCGCGGCTGGTCAGGGTATAGGAGATCACCTCCTGCATGCCTGCTGTGGCTAGGATGTCCCTCACCCGCTCACTGAGGTCTCGCATGGGATGAGGCTGGTGCTGAGGAATGGCGCTGGCCAGGAAGGTGGTGGGGATAGCGTCGTACCCAATGATGCGCGCCAGCTCCTCCACCAGGTCATCCTCAATGGCAATATCACTGCGCCAGTATGGCACCATGACCAGCAGGGCCGCATCGCCCTGAGGCTGGTACTGGAAGCCAAGGGATGCCAAAACGCGGCAAACCTCCTCCAGGGACAGCCGGACTCCCAGCACCTTTTCGACGCGGCTCATGGTCAAGCTCACAGACTGGACCAGCCGCCTGCCGGAGTACAGGTCTATGATGCCCTGGGCAACCCGGCCGCCTGCTAGCTCGTACACTAGCTGCGTGGCCCTGCGCAGAGCCACCGGAGCCAGTTCCGGGTTGAGGTTGCGCTCGAAGCGGATGGAGGCCTCGGAGCGTAGCTTCAGAACACCACCCGTCCTGCGAATGCTAGCGGGGTTGAAGTTGGCCGATTCCAGGAGCACGGAGGTGGTGGCCTCGGTGACCTCCGAGTTAGCGCCGCCCATGACTCCCGCCAGGCCCACAGGACGGCTGGAGTCTGCTATGACAAGCATATCGGTAGAGAGGGGGCGGCTCTCGCCGTCCAGGGTCACCAGCGTTTCGCCCGGGGCGGCCCGTCTCACTACTACAGTCTTATGCTCCAGCAGGTCGAAATCGAAGGCGTGCAGGGGCTGGCCGTATTCCAGCATCACATAGTTGGTGATGTCCACCAGGTTGTTGATGGGCCGCTGCCCGGCCTTGAGCAGCCTCTCCTGCATCCATCGGGGCGAAGGAGCGAGGTGCACGCCGGTAATGAGGCTGGCGGTGTAGCGCGGCGCCAGGTCAGGGGCGTCTACCTTAATGGTGACCAGGCTCTCAATGGGCTCGCCCTCCTCGAGGTAAAACATATGAGGTTCACGCACAGGGCCGCCGGTCAGGGCCGCCACCTCGCGGGCAACCCCCAGGACTGAAAGCCAGTCGGCCCGGTTTGGCGTGACCTCCAGGTCCAGGATAGTGTCTCCCAGGAAGTCCGCCAGGGGCGCACCCACGGGCGCTGACTCTTCCAGAACCAGGATGCCGGTGTCGTCGTTGCCAAGGCCCAACTCCCGCTCGGAGCAGACCATGCCGGCGGATACCACGCCCCGGATTCGCGCCGCCTTTAGCGTCTCCAGGCGGCCCGACTCCGCGTCCATCAGCCGCGCTCCCACCCGGGCGAAGGCTATTCGCTGCCCTGCGGCCACGTTGGGAGCGCCACAGACCGCAATGATCTGCTCGTCGCCCAGGTCCACGGTGGCAAGCCTCAAACGGTCTGCGTTGGGGTGCGGTTCCACGGACACCACGCGGCCCACGAGGATGTTTTCCCAGCTACCGCCGATCACTGCATAGCCGGAGGTCTCTAGGCCCGCCATTGTCAGGCGATGGCCTAGGTCCTTGGGTGGCAGGGCAATATCCACGTAGCTGCGGAGCCAGGACAGTGGTACTTTCACGGAGCCTCCGAAGGGGTATCTGCAAAGGAGCATTATACCCGCAACGGCGAGTTTCGTCAGCATGGGGGCGCTGCATGCCGGCTGTCCAAGCGGCGATGAAGCGCGTGACTGGGCACAGAGGCTGGCCTCCCAGGTAGAATGCCAGCGGCTTCGTTCGTATAGCCACGTTGTACGCAACCGGTCGATAACGTAACGCACTGGTATCGCCGACCCGCCTGGCCGTACCAATTTACAGCGCTTTGAAGGTTGCAGCCCATCCTGTAAGGTGCTACCATTTGCAGGGTTTACAACCGCATGGCAATCCCATCAACGGATATTTACAGGTAGGAGAGACGAATCCTTTGGGCAAAATCAACGTGGCTATCATTGGCGTGGGCAACTGCGCTTCATCCCTAGTCCAGGGCGTCCACAAGTACCGCGAAGCGCAGGAAGACGGCTTTATCCCGGGCCTGATGCACACCGTTCTTGGAGGGTACCACATAGGTGACATAGAGTTCGTTGCCGCCTTTGACATCGATATGAACAAGGTAGGGCGGGACCTTTCCGAGGCCATCTATGCTCCACCCAACAACACCATTACCTTCGCCGACGTCCCGCCCACCGGCGTGAAGGTTCAACGTGGCATGACCCACGACGGCATAGGCCAGTATGTATCCGATCTGGTCAAGAAGGCACCGGGCCAGACGGCTGACGTGGTCCGTATCCTGAAAGAGACCGAGACCGATGTGGTGCTAAACTACCTGCCTGTGGGCAGCGAGATGGCCACCAAGTGGTATGTGGAGCAGGTGCTTCAAGCGGGCTGTGGCTTTGTGAACTGCATCCCAGTGTTCATAGCCCGCGAAGACTACTGGCAGGAACGGTTCAAGGAGCGGGGTCTTCCAGTTATCGGCGATGACATCAAGTCCCAGGTGGGTTCCACCATCATCCATAGGATGCTGGCCCGCCTCTTCTATGATCGAGGCGTTAAGGTAGAGCACACCTACCAGCTCAACTTCGGGGGCAACACCGACTTCCTGAATATGCTGGAGAGAGAGCGCCTTGTGTCCAAGAAGATCTCCAAGACCAACTCCGTCACCTCTCAGCTACCATACGACGTGGGCGAAGGGAACGTGCATATAGGCCCCAGCGACCACGTGCCGTGGCTGCACGACCGAAAGTGGGCGTACATACGGATGGAAGGCCAGACCTTCGGCGACGTGCCCCTAAACGTCGAGGTGAAGCTGGAGGTGTGGGACAGCCCTAACTCTGCTGGCGTGGTGGTGGACGCCATCCGGTGCGTCAAGCTGGCCATGGACAGAGGCTTGTCGGGCGCTGTAGTTGGCCCCTCGGCCTACTTCATGAAGTCTCCGCCTATCCAGTACACCGACAGCGAGGCACACGACCTGGTGGAGTCCTTCATAGAAGGGCAAGAGTAGTAGCAGGCTGCTGAAACCGAATGAGAGTCCAGAGTCCCGACCTGTCGGGACAAGGTTGAAGGGGATAGGTAAGGCAGTCCACGCAGGCACGGAAGCGCTACGCTGTAGCGGAGAACTATGAAGATAGCGCTGGTTTCACCGTATGATTTCGCATACCCAGGTGGAGTAGTAAGTCATATTTCCAGCCTGGGGCGGCAATTGGAGCGCATGGGACACACCGTCAAGCTCCTGGCACCCGCAGTCTCCCCCAACTCCCTTGGCCTGGACAACCTCATAGCCATAGGTCGGCCAGTCCCCGTCCCCAGCGGAGGCTCCATCGCTCGCTTATCCCTTTCCGTATGGCTGGAACACAGGGTCAAGACCATGCTCCGGGAAGAACAGTTCGACGTCATCCACCTGCACGAGCCTATGGCACCCGTTTTGCCCCTAACGGTGCTCCGCCTTTCCGATGTTGCCAACGTGGGAACATTCCACGCTTTTCATGGCAGCGGGATCCAGTATCTGCTCAGCCGACGTCTGATAGATAGATGGTTCCAAAAGCTGGACGCCCGTATTGCCGTTTCGGAGCCTGCCCGCAGGTACATTAGCAAGTCCTTTCCAGGCAACTATCACGTCATACCCAACGGCATAGACGTGGACTACTTTTCGGAACCGGTGCCGCCCTTCGATGCCTTCAATGACGGCAAGCTCAATATCCTGTTCGTCGGCAGGCTGGAGAAGCGCAAAGGGCTTAAGTACCTGCTGGGTGCCTTCGGTCGCCTGAAATGGCAGTACCCGCACCTGCGCCTCATCGTGGTTGGGCCGGGCAGCCCAGGCAAGGAGTGCTATCGCATAATGTCTGAGCGCGCCCTCCAGGATGTGGTGTTTGTAGGTGGAGTGAGCGGCGATGCCGTCCGGCGCTACTATCACACCGCTCAAATCTTCTGTACGCCAGCCACGGGCAAGGAGAGCTTTGGCATAGTGCTGGGCGAAGCCATGGCTGCAGGAAAACCCATCGTGGCCTCCAATATAGATGGCTTTCGAGGAGTTATGACCGATGGCCGGGAAGGGTTCCTGGTGCCTCCAAAGAACGAAGAGGCCCTGGCCCTGGCCCTGGAGCGACTCATTCTTGACCCAGCGCTTCGCCGGGAGATGGGGCAACGGGGGAAGCTCACCGTTCAGAACTACCGGTGGGAGGGCGTGGCTGCCCAGGTAGTCCAGCGCTATGAAGAGGCGCTGGACTACCACCGTGCCACCTCTGCTCAGAAGGCAGCCGTTGGCGCTTAGGGCACGGGCCCGCCAGCTGCTGGCCCAATACTTCGAGAACCCCGGCGCACGGCTTCTCCATGTGGCCAGGCTCACTCCCAACACCGTCACCCTGCTTGGCTTGGCCCTGACAGGCGTTGCCGCGTACTTGGCCGCCCAGGGCCATTTCATCACAGCGGGAGTGGTGTT
The DNA here is from genome assembly GCA_965248595.1 of Dehalococcoidia bacterium. Classification (GTDB taxonomy): domain Bacteria; phylum Chloroflexota; class Dehalococcoidia; order Lucifugimonadales; family SHYF01; genus SHYF01. Next base: position 399,129 of record CBDFJM010000006.1, on the reverse strand, counting down.
CCTGGCGGCCAGCGCCCTGGATATGCTGGATGGCGCTCTGGCACGCCTCACCAACCAGGCCACCCCCTTTGGCGCTGCCCTGGACTCCGTGGCGGACCGCATGAGCGAGGCGCTGATCCTGCTGGGCATCCTATGGTTCTACGTTCGAACCGACAACGAGGCTGGAGTCCTGCTCGCCTTCGGGGCATTGGTGGCATCTTACATGGTCAGCTATCTCCGTGCCCGTGGAGAGGGCCTTGGCATTGCCATGAAGGATACCGGCCTGGGCACCAGGACCGAGAGGGTGCTGATAATGGCGGCGGGTATGCTTACCGGCCTGGTGATTGCTGCGATGGCGCTGGTCCTGGCCCTTGCAGCCTTCACCTCTGGCCAGAGGCTCTACCACCTTTGGCGCCAGGGCCAGGAGAAGTAGAGAGGCACGCCATTGCTACAAGCTGTTCGGAAATACGGCCTTGGGGGAGTGCAGAGGGGGCGGAGCCCCTTCTGCTGGGGGTCTGGGGGTATCCCCCAGATTTCCTCTCTTCCCCCTCTACTTCAGGAGAGGGGGCTAGGGGGTGAGGTATATCCCCCCCAAAGAGGATATGCCTCCTGTAAGGAAACACCACGCTGGGGGTGGATGTGAGGAGTAAGCTATGACCGAGGCACTTTACTACGACGATAGCTATTTGAAAGAGTTCCAGGCCGTGGTCACAGAGGTGGTGGGGAACGGCATGGTGCTGGCCACTGAGTAGAGTCCCAGGAAGTGGTGTAACAAGAGTAGAGGGTCTGGATGAAGAGAGACCACCACGTCATCCTTAGCGGGCAAAGACGAGCCTGAGAAAGGAGGACAACGGTGGTCAAGGAAAGGATGGACCTGCTTGAGCTAATGCGCAAGAGGGGAGTCGACGGTGACGTGGACTTTCTACGAGAGGCACTGAGAGTGCTGGTCGAGGAGATCATGGAGGCTGATGTGTCATTGAGGACCGGCGCTGGGTATGGAGAACGCAACCCTGAGCGGGTGACCCAGCGCAACGGGTACCGGTCTCGAGCATGGGACACTCGCGTAGGGACCATGGAGTTGCAGATACCCAAGCTGAGGGAGGGGAGCTACTTTCCGAGCCTGCTGGAGCCACGGCGTCGCAGCGAGCGAGCTCTGCTGGCGGTGATCCAGCAGGCGTATGTGGAGGGTGTATCGACGAGGCGAGTGGATGATCTGGTCAAGGCTCTTTGGTGCGAGGGTATCTCAAAGAGCCAAGTGTCGCGTATCTGCCAGGAGCTGGACGGGGTGGTGGAGAGCTTCCTGGGTCGGCCGCTGGACGGCGGATCATATCCCTACCTGTGGCTGGACGCACTAACCCAGAAGGTCAGAGAGGCCGGTAGGATAGTCAACGTCAGCGTGGTGGTGGCGACGGCGGTCAATAGCGAGGGCAAGCGTGAGATCGTTGGGATGGACGTGGGTACCAGTGAAGACGGCGCCTTCTGGTTAGCCTTCCTGCGCTCACTGGTCGCCAGGGGCCTCGGCGGGGTGGAACTGGTGGTATCGGACGCTCATCAGGGACTCAGGGATGCCATCGCAACTGTCTTCGGTGGGGCCAGTTGGCAGCGGTGCCGCACCCACTTCATGACCAACCTGCTCACTCGGGTCCCCAGGAGCGCTCAGCCCTGGGTGGCCACCATGGTACGCACCATCTACCAGCAGCCGTCCCCTCAGGAGGTGCATGCCCAACTCGAGCGGGTGATTGCTCAGCTCCAGGACCCGTTCCCACAGGTCGCCTCTCGACTGGACGAGGCTGGACCCGACGTCCTGGCCTTCTCCAGCTTCCCACTCGCCCACTGGAAGAAGATCTGGTCCAACAACCCCCTGGAGCGTCTCAACAAGGAGATACGGCGCCGCACCGATGTGGTGGGCATCTTCCCTAACCGCCCAGCTGTCCGTCGCCTGGTCGGCGCCGTCCTAGCTGAGCAGCACGACGAGTGGGCCGTCGGCCGTCGATACATGACACAGGAGGTAACCACCTCCAACGAAGCTCTACCCAGAGCCGAACTCGCAGAGGCAGCGGCCTAGACGATATCAACAGGATGACGTACTCTTACACCACTCTATGGGACGTGACCATGGAAAGTACTTGTCCAGTGTAGCAGTGGAGGTGCAACAAGTACATGTCGAGCCAACAGATTTGCCGCCGTGGATGTATGTCAACGTACAAAAGAGGGCGATGCTTACTTCTCTTTGCGGTCGTACAGGAGCGGCCTTCTACCTCGAATCGTTTGATGGATACGGCGCGGTCTTGCATTGAGGTGTTAGCGTTGTGGTTAGCATTCCGGCCTGCCTGTATCCCAGCGAAGCCGCCATGTTCAACGGCATACTCTACATCCGTTTTCACAGCTTGCGTCATACCCATGCCACGCTGATGTTGATGTCAGGCATACCCCGCCAAGACCGTAAGCGAGCGGCTTGGGCATGCTGACATTGGCACGACCATGAAGGTCTGTAGCCACGTGCTCCCTGGGATGCAGGAAGATGCGGCTGTAAGGTCCGCACGACTTCTGGAAGCTCCGGGTGATTCTGACATATGACCCGCCGCTGGGGTTGTGGTATCCTGAATCTGGCGAAGGTATTGAATCACTGCGATATTGCCAGAATGTTGCAAAGCGCCCAAGGAAAGGGAAGCTAAGCGGTGGTCCGTATCTGAGCCAGGTATGCGTAGGGGCGTAGCTCAGCCTGGTAGAGCAGCGGTCTCCAAAACCGCCGGTCCGGGGTTCAAATCCTCGCGCCCCTGCCAAAGTCGAACCTAGCCAAGGCAAAACATTTGCCCAGGCCAAGCTGCCAGGGACGCTTTCTCAGCTATTCGTCAGCCAGGCCGTTCAGATGAACTGTTGCAACCCACTCTCCTGAGTGGTATAGTTTGCATGTGAAACAGTTAGAACTGGAAACTATCCCTGCCACTTCCCTGGCTGACTGCTCCGCGCAACTTTTGGACGTTGTTCCGCTCATCATGCGTCGCATCAGGCACGAGATGCGCCGCCACAGCATGCCGGGTCTATCTGTTGCCCAGTTCCGAACCCTCCTATACCTCCAGCGCCACCCAGGCACTTCGCTTTCAGAGGTGGCCGATTTCCTGGGTCTATCCATGCCGTCCGCCTCCAAGCTCGTAGACCGACTGGTGACGGACGGGGCAGTCTCCCGCCGCATCGCCCAGGACCGCCGTCGCATTAGCCTCTCTCCCACCGAACGTGGGCAGACTGCTCTGGACCTGGCCCGCCTGGAGGCACGCGACCAACTGGCCGACAGTTTGAAAGAACTATCGCCAGAAGACCTGGCCACTGTTTCGTCAGCATTAGAGATACTGGACAAAGCCTTTTCACCTGTGAGTACAACAGATGTCCGTACTAGCTAGACTAATTGCCCTTGCGTTCGCCTACAAACGGCGTCTAGCATTGGCCTGGCTTTGCGTGTTGGGCGCGGGCACATTCATGCTGATCAGCCCTAAGCTGGTGGGATGGGCCATAGACTTCGGTATCCGGTCAGAGCAGCAGGACCGCATCCGGGTGCTCCTGGTGGCGGGGATGGCAGTCCTGGGCGCCGCCGGCATACGAGGCATGTTCACCTACGGTCAGCAATATTTAGGAGAGTGGCTGTCCCAGCGGGTGGCCTACGATCTTCGCAACAACATGTACAACCGCCTCCAGCACCTGTCCTTTGCATATCACGATAGTCACCAGACCGGTCAGCTCATGTCCCGGGCGACTCAGGATGTTGAGGCGGTGCGACGGTTCATACAGATGGTCTCTCTGAGGGCGTCGTACCTCGTGCTGGTCCTGGTGGCAGCCCTAGTCCTCATGATTCTGGACAACTGGCGACTTGCTCTGGTAAGTTGGCCCTTCCTGGTAGTTATAGCCGCTACTTCGGTCCGTTTCAACATCATTCAGCGGACTATATGGAGCCGGGTTCAGGAGGGCTTGGCCAGGCTCACCACCGTCCTCCAAGAGAGCCTCTCAGGCGTGCGTGTGGTGAAGGCCTTCGGCCGTGAGGAGCAGGAGATAGCGAAGTTCGACAAGGAGGCCGTGGCGCTCTTCAAGGACTCATACCACTCCAGCCGGCTTCAGGCGATTTCTACTCCCGCCATCACCGGCCTCTGGATGCTGGGGATGGCTGCCACCATCTGGTTCGGGGGCAGGGAGATCGCTTTAGGACGGCTCACCCAGGGCGAACTGGCTGGCTTTGCCCTCTATCTTACGTTGCTGCAAATGCCAATCCGCAGCCTGGGCTTTCTTATCACAGCAACTGCCCGGGCCTATTCCGCCGGGCAGCGCATCTTCGAGATCCTGGACGCCGAGTCACTCGTAAAGGAAACGCCTGACGCGCCGGCTCTGGGCCGGGTCAAGGGCCATGTGCTCTTCCAGAACGTCTCCTTTGGATACAACGCTGTCAGCCCAGTTCTAACGAACATCAACATAGATGCCCGGCCGGGACAGGTAATTGCCCTGCTGGGCCCCACGGGCAGCGGAAAGACCACCATCGTGAACCTGTTGCCACGGTTCTATGATGTAACCGATGGCCTGATAACTATTGATGGCACCGACATCCGCACCGTCACCCTGGCCTCTCTGCGGCGCTCCATCGCCATAGTCCAGCAGGACGTCTTCCTCTTCTCGGCCACCGTCCGCGACAACATCTCCTACGGCGCGCCTGATGCCACCCAGGAGCATATCGAGGCAGCTGCCAAGGCGGCGCGCATCCACGAATTCATCGTAGGGCTGCCTCAGGGCTACGATACCTGGGTCGGCGAACGGGGGATCACCTTGTCCGGAGGCCAGAAACAGCGGGTGGCCATAGCCCGGACCCTGTTGCTCGACCCGCCTATTCTCGTCCTGGACGACTCCACATCAAGTGTGGATACAGAGACTGAGTACCTCATCCAGCAGGCACTTCAAGAGGTTATGAAAGGCCGCACCACATTCGTCATTGCTCAACGGCTCCGCACGGTGAAAATGGCCGACCAGATACTGGTGCTGAACAGGGGCCAGATGGTGGAGCAGGGCCGCCACGAGGAGCTTATCCACCGGAATGGCTTCTACCAGCGAATATACGACCTGGAGCTGAGGGACCAGGAGGAGGCCCTATCCAAGGAGCAAACCGTCGTGAGCCAGATCGCCGCACCATCTCAGGCAGCGGTGGATGATATCTCATGAATCAAGGTTCCAATATGGAGAGAGTCTAATGGCCCACATGGGCGGTTGGGGCGGTGGCATGCACGGTGGTATGCACGGTGCGGACGGTTGGTCGGACGATGACCTGGGCAAGGCCTACGACCAGAAGGTCGTAGTGCGCCTGTTCGGCTACTTGCGCCCGTACAAAGTGCGGGCTACATTTGCTCTCCTGGGCACAATTCTCTACTCCATAGCCTCATACACGCAGCCGGTGCTCATTGGCTGGGCCATCGACCATGCCATGGAAGGCGACCTCAGGTCCCTGGCCGGTCTTGGCATCTCCATGGTAGGCCTGGCGATAGGCGCGTGGCTTGCCTACTTCATATACATGACCTCTACAGCATGGATGGGACACAGGGTCCTGTACACCCTCCGGCGGGAGATGTTCAACCACCTTCAGAAGCTCTCTCTGAGCTTCTACGATCGCAACCAGGTTGGTCGGGTGATGTCGCGTGTTCAGAACGATGTAACGTCATTGCAGGAACTGGTGACGTCTGGCTTCTTCACAATCCTGGCAGACATCCTTGGCCTGGCTGTGGTGATCTTCTGGCTCGTCAAGCTGGACGTGGTTATGGCCCTCGTAACCATGTCAATAGTGCCTGTGCTTCTGGTGGTGCTCTGGATATGGCAGGAGCGAGCCAAACGGGCTTTCATCCGCGTGCGCCAGGCTATCGCCGTAGTGAACTCCAATCTTCAAGAGAACATATCCGGGGTCAGGGTAATCCAGGGCTTGAATCGCGAGGATGAGAACCTGCGCAAGTTCGATATGGTGAACGCCGCAAACCTCAACGCCAACATCCGGGTTGGCCAGCTTACGGCGGTCGTGGCACCTGTCTTAGAGGTCTCGGTAGCATTGGCGACAGCGGCAGTAATAATCTTCGGTGGCATCCGCGTCCTCAACGGCGACACCACCGTTGGCGTGGTCGTCGCCTTCGTCCTCTTTGTTCAGCGCTTCTTTGAACCCCTGCGAGAGCTGGTCATGCAGTCCACCCAGCTTCAGCGCGCAATGGCGGGCGGTCAGCGTATCTTTGAAGTCCTGGACACCAAGCCAGAGATAACTGATATGCCCAATGCCGCGAAGCTGCCCCCAATCCGGGGCGACATAAACTTCGAGAACGTCGGCTTCAGCTATGGCTCAGGAGTAGAGGTGCTGCATGGCATTAACCTGCACGTAGCGCCGGGGGAGACCATCGCTTTAGTCGGCCCAACTGGTAGCGGCAAAACCACTCTAACGGCCCTGATAAGCCGCCTGTATGACGTCACTTCTGGCTGTATCAGGATAGATGGCTTAGACGTTCGCCAGGTCCAGCGGGCCTCCCTGGCCCGGCAGATGGGAGTCGTCCTCCAGGACCCGTTCCTGTTCTCAGGAACAGTAAGAGACAACATACGGTACGGTCGTCCCGAGGCTACGGACGAAGAGATTGTGAGGGCGGCCGAGGCAGTGGGCGTCCACGAGTTCATCCTTCAGATGGGGGACGGGTACGATACCATTCTTCAAGAGCGGGGACAGAACCTCTCTCTGGGCCAACGCCAGCTCCTCAGCTTCGGCCGCGCCATCCTTGCCGACCCCCGAATAATCATCCTGGACGAGGCGACAGCCAATGTGGACAGCACTACCGAAGCCACCATCCAGCGGGCACTGAAGCGCCTGCTAATAGGGCGCACCTCCTTCGTGATTGCCCACAGGCTGTCCACCATCCGCAGCGCTGACCGCATAGTGGTGCTGGAGGGTGGTAAGATAATAGAGACCGGCACTCACGACCAGTTGCTAACGCACGATGGGCTTTACAGCCGCCTCTATCGGATGACCTACGAGTCTCGCGACGGTGTCGACGGCAGCTCCGACGGCAACGGCCAGCAGCCATCTCCCATACCGGCCCGCATCGGCGTGCCCCCCATTACTGGTGACCCAGACAAACCAACCACTGCAACTCAATAAGTCCGACTCCATCGTGACTTCCCGACCCCCGTCATGGCCCGATGTATCGTGGCTTTCTACGCTGTTGGACTCCTGCTCAGGTCCGACTTCGTAGAGATGCCGACTACCGTCGAGCGCCGACCCTGTCGAGCATCCTTGATGGAGTCGGGACCTTCGGTCGGAGCTCTGCCCCTCTTCAAACTTTCTTCAAGGTTTGCTGTTATAAATAGAGCATCAACAAAGCGCAGGAACTATGGAGGTATCAGAAATGAAGAAACGATGGTTGTTCGTAACCTTGCTCGCCGGAGCACTGGCTATAGGCATCACAGGTGGCACCGTTCTGGCCCAGGAAAGCGGGATTACCGGCGAGTCGCCGTTCAAGAGCTTTGCCGCCCGCCTTGCCACTATACTGGGTGTGGACGAGGCTAGTGTCCAGGACGCCATGAAGCAAGCGTCCAAGGAGATACAGGACGAGGTTATGCAAAAGAAGCTCGATAACATGGTGGCGAAGGGGCTGATCACCCAGGAACAGGCGGATCAGATGGCGGAGTGGTATCAGTCCCGGCCGGATGTCCTCTCTCCCAGTGGCCCGTTGAAAGGGTTCGGAGGACATGGGTTCCACCGTCGCCATAAGTTTGGAGGCGGAGGGTGGAATTGGAAAGACTCCAACTATGGAGTTGTCCCAACTCCCACGAGTTCCGGGAGCACCTCTTTCTAAGAGCTGCGGCCCTCAATATGTAGAAGTCTCGCAAGGACGCAACCCACTAACAGGCTGCTGAAAAACGGGAGTCCAGAGGGGCAAAGTCCCGGAGCCTGCCCTGAGCGAAGCCGAAGGGGTGGGGGTCTGGGGGTATCCCCCAGATTTAGCTATCACCCCCTTCCTGGCCAGGAAGGGGGACAGGGGGATGGTCGAAAAGGGGTTTCAGCAACCCATTAACCAAAGGTGATGCCGTGCCAAGTACGGTCCTGATAGTTGAGGACGACCCCAACACCGTCGAACTGGTGCGCCTGTATCTTGGCCGCGATGGTCACAAGGTGCTGGATGCTTCAGAAGGGGACGAGGGCTTGCGGATAGCCAGGGAAGCCCGCCCGGACCTGGTGATCCTTGACCTGATGTTGCCGGGACTGGACGGCATGGAGATATGCCGCATTCTCAGAGAGGAGTCGGACGTGCCAATAGTCATGCTTACGGCCCGGGTCGAGGAGGAGGACCGCCTGGCCGGCCTGGACCTGGGAGCCGACGACTACGTTACCAAACCCTTTAGCCCCAGGGAACTGGCGGCTCGTATACGGGCTGTGCTGCGCCGGACTACAAAGGGAGATCTAGACCGGGGACCTGCCGAGCTACGGCACGGGGACATAACGGCAAACCTCCGCCTCCGCGCGGCAACCGTTGGGGCAGTGCCGGTGCGCCTCACCCCTACGGAGTTCCGGCTCCTTGTCCTGCTTATGCGCGAGCCCGGCAGGACATTTACCAGGGAAGAAATCATGGACAAAGTTTTTGGCTACGACTTTGATGGGTTTGACAGGGCAGTTGACGCCCACGTTTCCAACCTTCGCCGCAAGCTGGAGGCAGACCCTCAGAAGCCACGCTACATTCACACAATCTACGGTATCGGGTACAGGTTTGACAATGCATAGCTGGCTCTTCAGTCTCCAGTTCCGGCTCATCCTGGGCTTCACCCTGGTGCTGGCCCTCTCCCTGGGAAGCATCAGTTGGTACGTGGGGTTTGCCGCCCAGCGGGAAGCGGAGCGCTTCCAGCAAGAGGTTGAGGATGGTCGGGCTGCCCGTGTAGAGAAACTCATCTCGCGGGCCTACTCTGCCCGCCGGTGGACCGACCTTCAGCCGACCGTGGAGCAGGCTGGTGCCCTCTACGGGTGGCGGATAGTAGTTACGGATAGCCAGGGGCAAGTGGTAGGCGATTCTCACCTGCGGTTTGGAAATCCCTGGAGACAGGCCAGGCCGGGGAGTCACCTCTTCCCCGTCCTCAGCGGAGGGAGCCAGGTCGGCTCTCTTACTATCGCGCCTAGTGATGCACCAGAGATAGTACCAGAGCCTCCATTCTCCCGACTCGTGACGGCGGTGCAGCGCTCCCTTCTCTGGACTGGCCTGGCGGCAGGAGCAGGCGGGATTCTGCTGGTCTCCCTGGTATCCCGCCGGATCTTGGCCCCGGTACGCCTACTGAGTTCGGCGGCACGAGGCCTGGGCCAGGGTGACCTTACCCAGAGAGTGCCGGCCACCACCCGCGACGAAGTGGGGCAGTTGGCTGGCACCTTCAACGCCATGGCGGACAGCCTGCAAAAGGCGGAACAGCAACGCCGCAACCTGGTCGCCGACGTGGCCCACGAGCTCAGGACGCCGCTTTCCAATATTCAAGGCTACCTGGAAGCGGTGAAGGATGGCCTCCTTCAACCCGACAGCACAACAATTGAAACCATTTATCAGCAGGTGTTGCATCTATCGCATCTAGTGGAAGACCTCAGGCTGTTGGCCCTGGCAGAGGCTGGAACACTCAACCTGAACCGCGAGATCGATTCCATGGAAGACGTACTTCGAGGGTCGGTGGAGGCAGTGCGCCCCCGTGCTGAAGCCAGAGGCATTGCCGTCTCTCTGAATGTCCCGCCTGAGTTTCCCATGTTAGAGATTGACAGGACACGTATTGCGCAGGTAGTGGGCAATCTTCTAGAGAACGCTATTCAACACACGCCCGAAAGCGGAGCGGTGAGGGTCCTGGCAGAGGTGATAGGTCCCTCGGCAAGGGTCACAGTGGCCGACACAGGCGATGGCATCCCTCCGGAAGACCTCCCCGATGTTTTCGAGCGGTTCTACCGTGTTGATGCGTCGCGTAGCCGGGCTACTGGAGGCGTTGGACTCGGGCTCACTATCGCCAGAAAACTGGTGGAGGCCCACGGCGGCACCATCCATGCCGAGAGTACCCTGGGGAAGGGAAGTAGTTTCATCTTCGAACTGCCTCTGGCACGTCCGGCAGGCACGCAAGGCTAGAGAGGATAACGAACATGGGGACACTGCTAGACGAATTGAAGAGTTTGAAGCTATGGCAAGTAGGTGTGCTGGCCACCGTGCTGATAGGGGTAGCCGGCGCGACCTACGGGGTATATGCCTTGGTTGGCAGCTCAAGCAGTAGTGATCTGAGCGAGGACCAGCAGCTTATACCAGTGGTGTATGGGAACGTGGTGAACCAGGTCTCCACCAACGGCAGCCTTGCATTTGCTAACAGGGAGAGGCTCACCTTTGGCTCGCAGGGGACTGTTGGAGAGGTGCTGGTGTCGGAAGGACAGCAGGTGCAGGAAGGACAGACGCTTGCTGTACTGGACGCAGCCACGGTCACGTCCCTGCAAAAAGAGGTGGCCCAGACGCGAGTAAACCTGCGAAATGCTGAAGATGCCCTGGCCACGGCGAAGGCCCCTTACACGCCATACGACATGGCCAAAGCGGAGGCCAGGGTAGACTCCACGAAGGCGTCGTTATCCAATGCAGAGCAAGACTTGAGGCTTAGCCAGAAGGAGTGGGATGCAAAGATAAAAACAGCAAGTGAGCTCATTGCCACCACCAAGGCAGACTACCAGGCAGTCTTCCCGAAATGGCTGGGGATTCAGATAGTCTCAGACCAGGTAGACCTGGCCCCTGACACGGTTTTGGCATCCTGGGAAGTTGATTTGAACGCTCTCTTTGATCCCAGCCTGCGCTTCCAGGACTTCAGCAATGGTTTGTTCTCGGAAGGGCTTTCCTATGATGACCCTTCTACGCTGTGGATTGAATCCGTAGTCAATACATGGCTGAACCTCTATCCCGGTGAGCTTCTCGCCACATGTCTGAATGGGGATGCTCCAGCCCAAGGGATATGCATAGAGAAAGATATGGACGACGCCTGGACAGCCTATCAGAGTGCTAAGGACAACCTGGATGCGGTCCAGACTCAGGCGTCAAAAGCTATCATCATCGCCCGAAACAGTGTCACTCTCGCCAACGATGCCATTACTACAGCAGAGGATGCCCTGGCAGACATGAAGGCGGGCCCTGACTCACTGACGGTTGCCCTAAGAGAGGCTGAACTTGCTTTGGCACGTGTGAACCTGGACGTGGCCTCGCAACGCCTGGACGCCGCAACCCTGAAGGCGCCCATGGCCGGCGTGGTTTCGCTGGTCAACGTGGATGCCGGCCAAATAGTCAATGCCAATTTCGCCATTATGGAGGTGGTGGACTCCGATACGGTCGAACTGAACGGCGTCGTGGACGAGATTGACGTCCTGTTTGTTCGTGTGGGAGCGAGCGCCAGCGTGACCATGGACGCCCTGCAGGGCCAGGCGCTCCAGGGCACCGTCTCATCCGTCGCTTCGGCTGCGCAAAGTCAGCAGGGCGTGGTCAGCTATCCCGTCACCATAGAGTTGCAGGTCCCGAGAGGGCTGGACCTCCGCGAGGGCCTTAGCGCCACCGCCAGCATAGTCATCCGCGAGGAGAACGATGTACTGCGGGTGCCTCTTCAGGCCCTATACGGCACCTTTGACCAGCCAGTGGTGAAAGTGATGAGCAACGGGATCACAGAGGAGCGGCCAGTGGTCCTGGGCAACAGCGACGACTACTGGGTGGCAGTCCGCCAGGGCCTGGTCCAGGGAGACCAGGTGGTTATGGATGCCCAGCAAGCGACCGCAGGACAGTTTAGTGCGGGCCAGGCTTTTCGCCAGTTCCGGGGAGGCCAGTTCAGCGGCGGGACCTTCACGGGTGGTGGCGGGTCCCAGGTGGGTGGTGGGAGCGGGCCAGGGGCTCGACCGACGCCAAGGGCAGGAGCAGGCCGTTGATTGAGCTTGAAAACGTGACCAAGGTGTACAGCATGGGCAATTTGGAGGTTGCTGCCCTTCAGGGCGTCAGCCTGAATATACGGGAAGGCGAGATGATGGCCATCATGGGTCCTTCCGGCTCAGGCAAGTCCACCATGATGAACGTCATTGGGTGTCTGGATGTGCCTACCTCTGGGAGGTACATCCTGGAAGGGGAAGAGGTGGGACGCCTGGGCGATGACCGGCTGGCGGAGATACGCAACCGGAAGATAGGGTTTGTCTTTCAGACGTACAACCTGCTACACAGGCTGACCGCGTTGGGGAATGTGGAGCTTCCTCTGCTGTATGGCAACGGGCAGAACCGGAGGGAAAGGGCAATGGAGGCACTGGAGAGAGTAGGGCTTGGGCCACGGGCAAACCACAGGCCGCCAGAGCTATCCGGTGGCGAGCAACAGCGGGTAGGCATCGCCCGGGCGCTGGTCAAGAGCCCTTCTATCCTTCTAGCGGATGAGCCCACGGGAAACCTGGACAGCAGGTCCAGCTACGAGATTATCGCCATCCTCCAGCACCTCAACTGGGAAGAGGGCCTTACTGTGATAATCGTAACCCACGAGCCAGACATTGCCGAGCATACAAACAGAGTGATCTCCATGTTGGACGGGCGAGTGGTGAAGGACGAACGTGTCGTGGAACCTCGCCGGGCGGCTGCTGGGGTCGCAGGGGTGGAGGGACAACGCTAGTGAACCCCCTTACTACCTTCCGTACTGCTTTGTCGTCCCTGGGTGCCAACAAGCTCCGGTCAGGCCTCACCTTACTAGGGATTGTCATAGGCGTGGCGGCTGTTATCTCTCTGATGGCCATAGGCAGGGGTGCCCAGCAGGCCATTACGGCCAACATCGCGGCCCTGGGTACCAATCTTCTATTCGTTCGGCCTGGATCTACAACCCAGGGCGGTATAACAGGAGGGCAGGGGAGCGCTACCACCCTGACGCTGGACGATGCCTACGCTCTCATGGACACTGTGTACGCGCCTTCGGTGGCAGCAGTGGCACCTGAGCTACGAACCTCGGGCCAGGTGGTGGCAGGCGGCAAGAACACCTTTACTCAGGTGGTTGGCGTGACCCCGGAATACGAGTTCGTGCGGAATACTCCCGTCGCCTCTGGCCAGTTCGTTACGTGGGGCCAGGTGGATAACAGGTCTGAGGTGGTGGTCCTGGGGTCGCGGGTGTCGGAAACCCTATTCGGCTTCCGGGACCCGGTGGGCCAGACGGTCAGGATCAATGGACGCCAGTTTACCGTCACGGGAGTGTTGAAAAGCCAGGGTGGAGGTGTCCAGGGACTGTTCGATGACCAGGTGCTGGTGCCTATCACCACCGTGTATTACCGTCTTGCCTCGCAGCGCACCGCCCAAGGCGGCGTTAGCGTACAGACAGTCAACGTTCAGGTGCGCACCAGTGACGCCATGGATGGCGCAGTGCAGGAGATTGCCACCGTGCTACGACTGCGGCACCGCATCACCGAAGCCGACGACTTCACGGTTACCAGCCAGCAGGCGACCATCGAGACGCTGGAGGCGACCACCGATACCTTTGTGGTGTTCCTGGGCGCCATCGCCAGTATCTCGTTGTTTGTGGGCGGCATCGGCATCATGAACATTATGCTGGTGTCGGTGACGGAGCGCACCCGGGAGATCGGAATCCGCAAGGCCATGGGAGCCAAGCGACGGGACATACTGCTCCAGTTCGTGTCCGAGGCCACGCTCCTGAGCCTGGGTGGAGGTGGTATGGGGGTGCTCCTGGGGCTGGCGCTGTCCAGCCTCATGGATGGCCGGAGCCTGGGGGGCCAGACTTTTCGTACGGCCTTTAGCGGCGATATCGCCGTGCTCGCATTGGTGGTATCGGCGGTCATAGGGCTCTTCTTTGGCATATACCCCGCCTTCCGAGCTGCCCGCCTGCATCCCATCCAGGCGCTGCGGTACGAGTAGTGGGCAAGGGGGCCTTGCCCCAAAACCTAGGAGGATACAAGGAGCCTGAGTTCCTTGCTGGGGGTTTGGGGGTGTTCACCAATATAGAAACATATGGGGCGGGTGGGTAGGAATATAGACGCCTGCCTTCTGGAGCGCTTTTTGTGCTGAGAGCAAGCAAGGCAAGAAAAGGAGAGGAATGCAAACAAAGGTATTCATGCTTTTACTGGTCGCTGTTATGGTGCTAGGTGGTGGCTTGGGAGGGGCATTCGCGGGCGGCATGGCCCTGGGCAAGAGCCAGGGAAAGGAAGCAGCCTTAAATGCCCTGCCGGCGCAGGCGCCATCTGACCCTTCGCAGCAGCTCCCTGGGCAATTCACTCCGGAGCAGCTTCAGCAGTTCCGCCAGCAGTTCCAGGACCAAGCCGGACGGGGAGGGGCCCTAGGTGGTGCAGGCCGGAGTGGGCTGGCTGGGAGCATTGAGACGATTGAGGGTAACACGGTGACAATTAACACGGCCCAGGGGCCGTTGCAGGCAATCATCAGTGCCGACACCACGATACAGATGTCGGTGGCCGGCACTGTGGATGACCTGAAGACAGGGCTTAGGGTAACTGTTATAGGTCAGCGAGGGGAGGATGGCACCGTTACCGCCAGGTCTATTATTATCGCACCCGAGGGCGCTGACGGTTTCTTTGGCGGGGGTTCCAACTTCGGGGGTAGCCAGTAGCGAGGCCTCAACCTACTTGGGAATCCCATAGGATCTCTTTTTTGGCAGTTATCGCAGCTCACAATGGGCCAGCAATCGATGAGGCACAGCAGGCAGATATATCAATGGGGAGCACTACAATGGAAAATACCAGGACAGGGGGCCAACTACACTCCAGGCTGCTAGGCTTGTTTCTTCTGGTAATGCTAGTTGGCATAAGCGGAATGGCGGGCGCCGCAATCTCTGGCGTCTTCTTCAATACTGCATCGGCGGCGCCGGTGCTGTATGAAGAGGTTAGCCCCGCCGTGGTGGAAATCAGTGTAGTGCAAGCGACCACCAGCCGTTTCGGGTCTCGTCCTGTACGACGTGGACAAGGATCGGGGTTTCTGGTCGACGCTGAAGGCCACATCCTAACAAACTACCATGTGATTCAATCCGCCACCCAGATCAGGGTGACGCTTTCGGATGGGCGGACCCTGGACGCTCAGGTCGCCGGGACAAGCCCAGCCGACGACATCGCGCTTCTGAAAGTGGACCCGCAGGCCGTAAATGGCATAGCGCCTCTGCCTATGGGAGACTCCGGTGCCGTCAAGCCAGGGCAGATGGCTATCGCCTTGGGCAGTCCCTTTGGGCTAGAGAACTCCATCACTGTTGGTGTGGTCAGTGGCGTTAATAGAAGCCGTGTAGGCATCGTTGGCCGTACCATAACAGGTATGGTCCAGACCGACGCCTCAATAAACCCCGGGAACTCAGGCGGCCCTCTCCTCAACTCGCGGGGCGAAATAATAGGCATCAATACCTCAATCGAGACGTCTTCAACTGGCGCCACTGGTGTTGGCTTTGCCGTCCCAGTGAATACCGCCAAGAACGTTTTGGCGCAGCTCTTGAACAACACGACGGTCAAGCGGCCGTGGCTAGGGATCAGCGGCGTGGCGCTCTCCACTGAACTGTCGGACCAGTTGGGTGTGAGCACTCCGCAAGGAGTCTACATCGTAACTGTGGCAGGCAGCAGCCCAGCCGGAGAGGCCGGACTGAACGGGGGAGGCGTTGGAACGGGTGCCAGCCCCGGCCCCGGAGGCGACATCATCACCGCCGTGAATGGCCGTTCAGCAGCAAGTGTGGAGGACCTCATAACCTATTTCAACAGTCTTCAACCTGGGGACACGGTGAGCCTGACTCTCATCCGGAATGGCCAGACTATCCAGGTCAGTGTGATCTTGGGGGAGTGGCCGGATATGCCGAGTAGCTCGCCAAGGTAACTGGGGCTTTACACCTGGCAAGTCAGGGACTGTTCCCTTGGGAGCCTGGGATGGTGTTTCTTTGCTTACTCAGGACAAGTACAAAATGCGCAACGTGAGGTTGATCTTCTTGGTAGCGATTGTGGCCATGACCACGGCATGCGCTGGGCAGTCTCCCGCGGCCATTGCCACAACAAGTAGCGGCGCAGCCACTACACCGACGGCTGGTCTGCCCAACTCGGAGCAGGCTCCTGCTCCCACTCCGGTCACCACCGGCACGCCGCAAAACACTGCTACCCAAGCGCCAGGTCCCGAAAGCCAGGAATCCGCGTCTGCGCAGGGGTGGTTGGTGCTGGAAGTAGCTACAGGCACCGAGGCCAGGTACAGGGTAAAGGAACAGCTAGCACGGTTGAACCTCCCCACCGATGCTGTGGGGGTCACGCAACAGGTGGAGGGTAAAATCACGCTGGACCAGGATAACACCATTGTTGCGGAGGAGTCCAAGCTAGTGGTTGACCTGCGCACTCTTCAAAGCGACGAGAGCCGCCGGGACAACTACATTAGGCGGAACACCCTGGTAACAGCCCTGTATCCCCTGGCGGAGTTTGTACCACGCAGTGTGGTTGGCTTGCCTGCGCCCCTGCCAAAGAGTGGCGAGGCCCGTTTTCAGATTTTAGGAGACATGACTGTCCATGGGGTGACTAGGCCACTCACTTGGGATGTGAACGCGTCCTTCAGTGACCAGGAAATAGTTGCGCAAGCTACTGCTAGCTTCCGATTTGGCTACTTCAACATGGCTATCCCCAGAGTGTTCATGGTTCTGAGCGTGGAGGATAACATTCGCCTGGAGATTGACCTCCGGCTTCGCCTAACGGAGGCCGGACTTTGAGGCCGGGGGCTAGGTAAGTTTGGATTACGGTTAGCAGGAGCCCCTCATAGAGGGCCGTAGTAAACGAGGACACCAGAATCACACAGGGCGGGACTCGGGACTTCCCTTTTTAAGCAGTCTGCTAGATTGCCCCCTCGCGGCGCATCGCCTCCAGTTGTTCTGCGGAGAACCCCAAGCCCTGCAACACCTCCAGAGTGTTGCTGCCTTCCACCACACCAAGGCTTCGGACTGCTCCCGGCGTCTCGGACAGCTTGAACCCGATTCCGGCCTGTTTGATTACTTCTCCTTCCACGCTGCCTGCCTCCAGAATCATCTCCCTGTGCAGTAACTGAGGGTCTTTTGTGACATCGGCCAGGTCATTTACCTTGGCTACAGACACGCCCTTCTCGGACAGGTATTCGAACCATTCATTCCTGGGGCGGCTTTGGAACGTTTCTCTCAAGAACATGCGAATTGCCGGATACAGGCTCTGATCCCTCTGTTTCCCCAGCCACTCTGTTTTCCCCAGTGAGGTCATCAAGGCGTCATAGATATGAGGCTCGCCACAGGCCAGGCTGAGATATTTGCCGTCCTTTGCCTCATATATGGCGTAATGGGGCACTGTACCTGAGAGGTCTGGCTCGCCACGGCTGGGGAGTACTCCTCGCTGGAAGTACTGTGAGAGGAGAGGTGCCATAAGGTATAGACTGGCGTCGGCAATAGATATGTCCACATGTTGACCCAGACCAGTCCTTTCCCTGGCCAACAGAGCGGCCAGTATACCTACGGCTGCCATCACCCCACGCGTTGTAAAGATGCCTACCTGGTTCACTGAGGTAAGTGAGCCGTCCTCACGCTCCTGGATGTTCACCAGAGACCCGCTGGTGGCAAGGTAGTCGATATCGTGTCCTCCTACCTCTTTGTATGGCCCATCCTGGCCGTAGCCGGTGATGGAGCAGTAGATAAGGCGCGGGTTCATTCCTTTCAATGTGGCGTAGCCGACGCCTAGTCTGGCGGCTACGCCAGGTCTGAAGGCTTCAAGAAAAACGTCAGCTTTTTCAACCAGCTTGTGGAGCGCCTTAAGCGCCTCGGGGTGTCTCAAGTTGAGGGTTACGCTAGCCTTGTTTCTAAAAAGAGGGTCAAAGGCAGCGTTGCGCCTTTCTTCTAACGGTAAGGCCTGGTCACCCCGGCCCCTTCTTCTTTGGTTAGGATCACTGATATGGATCACTTCTGCTCCTAGGTCGCCCAGGACCATGGAACAGGAGAGTGGAGTACCGCCGCGGCTCAGGTCCACAACCTTTATGCCATCCAACGGTGTGCTCATGGGACCTCCCCTAAAGGCTAGACTCCAAAGCGCTTCTCAATATAATAGGATGGAAGACCATTGACAAGAGTGCGGAATTGCCGGCTTAGGACTATAATGCGTCTGCCATCCAGCACAGGGGAGAGGAGTTCATTCGATAGCCTCCGGCCCTCTGCACATTGCCGGCCGGCATTTTTCAGATGTGGTTGAAGCAAGTTGTGAGATCGGCTAGAAGATTCTTAACGTCAGGGGGACGAAATGCCTGAACGGAAGACCAAGGTCATACGGATGGAGGATGTGCCAGCCTTCTTGAAGGACGCTTTGCCCGATGGCAGCAAACTCCTCATAGGAGGAAATGGCTATGGCAACAGGCCAAGTGCACTGGTGCGGCAAGTTGTCATTGCGGGAATACGCAATCTTTTCCTGTTCGGAGGACCCGTAAACGCCAATGATGTGGATATGCTCGTGGCAGTGGGGGCGGTCAAGGAGACCTTTTGCCCCATGGTGTCGGCCCTGCAGTTCGGCATGGCGCCCAACTGGCGTAAGGCGGCGGAGGCAGGGACCATCGTGGCCAATGGCATTGACCAGCCTTCCACAGTGGCAGGTCTGATGGCTGCTGACCTTGGGATACCATACATGCCTATGGCTTGCATGAAAGGCACCGACCTGGTGAATGTCCATCCCTTGCTGAAAAAGTATACGCCGCCTTTTGGCGGGGAAGACCTCTACGCGGTCGAGGCCATACGCCCTGACCTGGCTATTGTCCATGCGCCGGCGGCTGACATATACGGCAACGTCCGGGACGCCTCGCGCGGGTCCTCGCACCTGGTGGCCAAAGCCTCGCAAAGGGTACTGGTCAGCGTGGACAAGATCATTCCCTATGAGGAGACACTAAAGGACCCAGGTGGGACCACTATTCCATGCCGCTATGTGGACGCGGTGGTTGAGGTGCCATTTGGCGCTCACCCTGCCGGAAGCTCGGGTGAATACGCGCCTGACACGGACCATCTAAGAGAATACTGGCAAGCTGCGGCATCCAACGCCCAGGGAGACACCGAGCTGTTCCAAACATACCTAGACAAGTACGTGCTGGGACCCCGTTCCATTTTTGACTACATGGAACGGATTGGCGGGGCGACAAGGCTATGGGAACTGCAACGGGGTGCATCTGGCTGGCGAGCGGTATAAATGTCCGCTAGGAGGGAATGGAATGACTCAGATAAGTTCTAACACCGTGCCAAAATCCTCTGACTACACCATCGAAGAGCTGATGACAGTGGTACTTAGCCGCGACCTTCAAGACGGTGAGTCTGGAGGCACTGGTGCGGGAGACCGGATAGGCGACGCGGCCATAAAGCTGGCCCAGCTCACCCGTTGCCCCAACCTCTCTAGTGGCGGGGGCACGGGATACACGGGTTTGATGGGCACGGAGGCGATGGAAGACTCCCGAGAACTCATATCTAGCTCCACGCGCGGCTTTGACTTCATGTTCCACAGCGCCATTCAGCACGATAAGTTCGGGAATATGAATCTGCATTTCGTGGGGGGCGACTTTCACCATCCCAAGTTCAAGGGGCCTGGAGTCCCTAATGTCTCCTACGGCGACGCGGTTAAGCGGTTCTACATCTACCCGAACAGCCACACCGCCCGCAACTTTGTGGAGCGTGTGGACTTCATCTCCATAGCCGGCAACATCGACGGGCCCGACGGCAGGCGGAAGCGTGGCATATCCACCGAAGGCCCCAGGCTGGTGGTGACACCCCTCTGCGTAATGGACTTTGATAAGTCCACCGGGACCATGCGGCTCAAGTCCGTTCATGAAGGTGTTAGTGTGGACGACGTCCTGAAGAACACTGGCTTCAGGCCAGTTATGCCAGATGTAGTGGAGACAACCACGCCGCCCACGGCGGAAGAGTTGCACGTGCTTCGGTACCAGGTGTGGGCCTAGTCCCAGCGGTGATGCCTGCCCGGGCAGCCGTTCGAGAATGGCTTGCTACCGCGAGTCGAACCGTGGAGCCTGGAGTGGCAAAGCCAGAATCATCCAACGGACTTGCGGATCAGGACACAGGTGCCCCTCGTTCCGTCACTTGCGCTCCACCAACTGGCACAAGATACCGTGCGTATTCTTGGGATGGATAAATGGGCCGCCTGCACCCTCAATAAGTTGCACTCCCCTGGATTTCATCTCGTCCACCGCCTTCTTCACGTCGACCGCCTCCAGCGCCACCAGGTGAATGCCTTCGCCTCGGCTCTGAATCGTGCGGGCCGTTGGTATGTCAGGGCTCATAGGTTCAACCAGTTCTATGTAGCTGCCGCTTTCCTCAAAGTACAGTAGGGCCTGACGGTTACCGAAAGCGGTCTCCCTTCCCACGTGCTCAGCCTTGAAGCCCAGCTTTGTAGACCGTCAGCGATAATGGGACACATATAAGGGTAGGAAAACCCGAGAGTCGGAGGGTGGTGTGAGCTCCTGAAATGAGGGTAGAGCTACCCACAGAAAGGAGCAGATGTGTCCCAATTAGAAGTAAGCAAAGCAGAGGCTGCCGAGGAACGAAGCGAGCAGACCAGGTCTTTCGTCCGCACAGTGAAGGCGATCAGCCACCATGGAACCGTCTTACTATTCAGGAAGAACGCTCAGTCCTGTTATCAGCCAGAAAGATGCCAGAGCTGAGCTGCCGTCAGCTGGCCGCGTGGATCACCGACAACCAGGGCTTCTCAGTCTCAGAGTCCAGCGTCTACCGTATCCTGGGCAGGGAGGGCCTAGTGAAGAGGCCTGAGATGCGGTTGGCCGCGGGGAAGGAGTACCACCGCAAGACCACAGGGCCTCACCAGATGTGGGCCACCGATGCCTCATACTTCAGGGTGGTTGGTTGGGGCTACTACTACCTGGTCACCGTTATGGACGACTACTCCCGCTTCATCCTGGCTCACAGGCTTCAGCAAGATATGACGGCCGACTCCTTCATCGAGGTGGTCCAGGATGCTGTGGACACGACCAGCATGGACCAAGTCCAGTCACAGACCGCACCAGGCTGCTGAGTGACAACGGTCCAGGCTATGTCTCAAGAGCATTCAGGGACTACCTGGGGATGGTTGGCATCAAGCACATCCTAGCAACTCCTTTCCACCCTCAGACCAACGGGAAGCTGGAGCGCTACCACCAGACCATCAAACGGGACGTCAACCAGGTGCCTTATGAGTTGCCCGCCTACCTTGAGGCTGCTATCGCGGCCTTCGTCAGCTACTACAACTACCGGCGCTATCACAAGGCTCTGGGCAACGTGACACCATCAGACGTGCTCAAGGGAAGACGGCAAGAGATCCTACAACGCAGGAAGGAGGTGAAGGCTCAAACCACCGAACGGCGACGACGCTACAACAGGGCCCTCAGGGAGCTCACCAGACCTCCATCCAGCCCCTGATCTCTCGGCTCCCAATGTGTCCCACTTTTGCTGGTTGCTAACACCCAGCTTTTCGTAGTCTTCCACCGCCTCCTTTAGGTTATTGACCGCAATGACCAAGTGGTGCACATCCGTGTACATTGCTGGCCTCCTATTGTCCTGACTCCCAAGTTCGTTGAAAATCTCCCACTGAGGGCATGGACAAGTCATACGCTCTCAGCCGCGCTGCCAGCGGCTCAGAGCGGCCACCAGCGCCGCAGTCAGCTCAAAGCCGGACCCTAACAAGAAAGCAGCCTTTACCCCGTATGAGTCCGCTATCAGGCCAGCCACGGCAGGCGCAAAGCCGGAGACCACCACCGCCGAGCCAAACACCAGTGAGACCGTAATGGCCTGGACCTCGCCCGACACCAGGTCCATCGCCGACGCCAGTAGTATTGACATCAGAGAAAAGGAAAAAGCGCCCATAACCAGCACCGTCAGTACCAAGGGCCATCCAGGGGTCACAAGGTTCAGGCCTAGATAGGCCAACCCCAGAAACGCCAGACCTGGAACCAAGACTGCCTTGCGCCCCAGCCGGTCGGACAGGTAGCCCATGAGAGGCTGTGTGCCAACGCCCGTTACCTGGGCCAGAAAGAGGTACACTCCTAGTGTCATGCTGGAGAAACCCAGGTCTTCCCGCAGGTAGATCGGAAGAAATGTCATTACCACGCTCTGGCCTCCCGCGAACCCGCCGGCGAAAAGAAGCACCAGCAGAAGCCTCCGGTGGAGCAGCAGCCGGCCCGAGGTCCCCAGGTACGCCCGAACGGTGGATGAGGCAGAGCCGCTATTGGGAATGGAGCGGAGAATGAGCCAGATGATAATCCCTATGGCAATAGCGGGAATAGCGCTCCCCTGAAGCACGGTGCGCCAGCTCAACAGGCCCAGCAACGCCCCCGCCATCAATGGGCCCAGGGCCTCCCCAACGCTGCCCCCAGTCCCGTGCATGGCGATGGCCAAACCACGTCGGGCGGCAAACTGCTGAGATAGAAAGGAGAGGGCCGATGGGTGCCACACGGTAATGGCCACAATCATCAGAGTCGACGCAAAAATGGCAACACCATAGCTGGTAGCCAGGCCCAGCAGCAGCCCAAAGACACCAATGAGCGCGATAGACAGGCCCAGGATGATCGGCCTCTGTTGGGCGTACCGGTCCGCGGCAAACCCCGCAGGAAGGTTGGCCAGACCCCCGGTGATATTGCGGATGGTGGACAGGGTGCCCACCTGGATGTTGCTCAGCCCCAGGCCACTCTTGATCTCCGGCAGGAACACGAAGAAGGCCGAAGCAAACATGTGCTTGAAGGCATGCCCAGCTACTGACGTAGCCAACAGCGTCAGCCGTTGCCTGCTGGTGATAGCCCCTGCGGCGGCCTCCGTACTACTTTGCATGCCTGTCTCTCATAAAGTGTCCATCATAAAGGCTAAGACCGCCTTTCTCCCACGTACCAGACACTATGCGGCGACATCTGGCGGCGTGTCCTCATGTTCTTAGCCAGGTACTTCTCCGCAACCTGGCGTTCTCTTTCCGCCTTCAACTCCTCAGGGTATGGCAGGAACTCCACCGATGGTTCGTGGCGGGGCACAAAGACCACCATGCCAATGGGAGTTTGCCCATCCACCTTCAGCCGCTCTCCAATCCTTAGCTGATACCTCACCTCCACGGCAGAAGAGCCTGCGTACCAGTCGGTCTGTACCCGCACTGTGTATGCATGAGGCGTGGGTGGGTCAAACTGATTGGTCACACCCATCCATACCGAGTCCCACCCATCCGGCGTCCTGAACCAGCAGTTGCTCAGAAGTGTGATAGCGCCCGATGGGTTCTGGATATCGTGGAACACCTCATCGGTAGCCTCTGTAGCCCGCTGGTATTGCTCCGGGCCCGCAGCACTACCGGACGTTGGTGCCAGCTGCATCACGCGACTGCCATCTTCAAAGGCTTGCAGCACAAAGTCAAGAGGAAAGTCAGGATCTTGACCATGCCTGTGTGTAATCTGGATCATCTCAGGTAGCCTTTCCACCTCCCACTGTGACCCTGTGTTGGGATACACCAACCACCCCAGTTGATTACCATCGGTCAATGGAGGGCAGTGCACCGCCGCTTGAGGCAGCCGAGGTCGCGTCGGCACCTTCTCAGGGCGTCGCCCTCCCGGCTTGACCATGTAGCATTTCACAGCTTCCATGCCACCTCCTGATACCCTTTTACCGCCAGCCAGCGCCAAACGCACTCGCCATTATACCGTTTGACACAACTTGGGGCGTAGCGGCATAATACCATGCGGTAGGGTACGGTAGGGTGGGGTGGGGAGGTGTGCGGACGCGCTCTTTTCCCGGCATGCCGATCAGTGGTAGTACGACGCCGAGGTGGTGGAATCGGTAGACACGCGGTCTTGAGGGGGCCGTGAGCGCAAGCTCGTAGGAGTTCAAATCTCCTCCTCGGCACCAGATCAAATGCTCGAGGCCAAGGCGACGTAGCCAAGTGGTCTAAGGCGGGGGTCTGCAAAACCCCTATTCAGCGGTTCGAATCCGCTCGTCGCCTCCATTAACCCTCCTTCATTCTAGCTTTAGTATAGCCTCTTTTGCCCTGTGTTCCCCTCTATTTAGCTACGAACCCGGATTCTCAGAGGGTCTTGTATCGTCTCATAGAAAGTCATACAATCTCGTTCATTATGTGGTATGTATCGTGGTAGGTTGTGGCAGGGAAAGTGGTAGGTCTTGACAGGAACCGAGTATGAGCGGCAGGCCCAATAGCGCCCTCAGCGCTGCGCGAGTGAGGACGGAAAAGCGAGTTGGCCGGCACGCCGATGGAAACGGTCTGTACCTTGTCGTCGAGCCTAGCGGGAACAAGCGATGGATACAGCGCTTGTTCATCCGAGGGAGGCGAACCGACTTGGGGCTTGGGGGCTGGCCGCTCGTGTCTCTTGCCGAGGCGAGGGAGAGGGCAATTGAGAATCGCAAGACCGCTCGGTCTGGCGGCGACCCTCTTGCAGAGAAGCGCAATGCGTCGGTGCCAACTTTCTCGGAGGCTGTTGGCAGAGTGATTGCGCTGAACGCTCCAACCTGGCGACATCCCAAGACCGAAGTCCAGTGGAGGTCCTCCCTAAAGACCTACGCCTACCCATATCTCGCCGACGTTCCTGTTGACCAGATTGACGGCGCGGACGTGCTGGCGGCCCTATCTCCTATCTGGACAACCAAGCCAGAAACGGCTCGGCGCGTTCGGCGACGAGTGTCGGCGATTATAAAGTGGTCTGTTGCCAGCGGCTACCGCTACGATAACCCTGCTGGGGACGCATTATCTCAAGTGCTGCCCAAGACGCCGAAGGTGGGCAGGCATTTCAAGGCCATCCATTACTCAGCAGTTTCCGGCGCTCTGAAGTCCATCAGAAGCGCCAGGGCGTTGGCCTCATCCAAACTGTGTCTGGAATTCCAGGTGTTGACGGCAAGTAGACCAGGCGAGGCTCGAAATGCTCAGTGGTCGGAGGTAGATATAAGTGCCAGGACATGGACCGTCCCATCCGAGCGTATGAAGGCTGACCGCGAGCACCGTGTTCCGCTGTCAGAGCGGGCTATGAAGATATTGGCCGATGCAAGCAGTCTCGACGGTGGGAGCGATCTCGTCTTCCCGTCGCGGTCGGGCAGACCACTGAGCGATATGACCCATCGCAAGCTGCTGAGGACATTGGGCATAGACTGTGTTCCGCACGGATTCCGCAGCAGCTTCCGGGACTGGGCGGCGGAGTGCACGGACGCGCCCCACACGGTCATGGAGGCAGCGTTGGCCCACACTGTCCCCAATGCAACGGAGGCGGCCTACTTCCGCTCAGACCTGTTCGACAAGCGGCGCGAACTTATGGAAGCATGGGAAGCGTATTTAACTGGACGATAACGTGCTGTCTAAGATTGGGGTGCTTCTACGGCCTGGGTCAGTGAAGTATCGAGACAATCCAGGGCTAGCAGACGCTTTCCTTTGAGCGCCGCAAAGCAGAGGTACGGCGACTGTGCCTCTGCGGTTCCCGGTGTCCAGGGGATAATCTGTACCTCGCTGCTGTAGTCCTTCCACGTCCAGAACATGAACCAGACTACTAACGCGCCGACAACTGCCACCGACGCGGCTTGTGTAACACCTTTCCAGCTTGGCAATGAGACAGTCACTCTACTCATGTCTACTTTTTTCGCCTCCATACATCCCTCATAATTAAGGTCCAGCGCCAAAAGATGTATCCGTGGACTCCGGTCAACCAGACCATCATGTCTGCCAGCCCTCCCGTTGGATGGCCGGCCACGCGATGGCCCACTGTTCTAAGTGCCAGTCCATTCACGGCACCCTATCCATATACCCGGTTGGGTCAGGGAGAATCTGTAGGTAGATCAGGGTGGTCTGGAGGTTCGCGTGGCCCAGCCATCCCTGCACCACATTGATAGGCACCCCGTTTGCCAGCCAGTGACGTGCCGCGCTGTGGCGCAAGGTGTGGGTGCCTATGTGTTTACCTGTGGCTATGCCCCCGATCTGAATAGCCCTCTCCACGCTCTGCTGAATCCACCTCCACGCGGTTTGCCTGGTCGCCTGTATGAAAGGCCCGTGCTGGTTGCGCCGGCCGTAGCCCATTGCCAGGGTGAACGCCGCCGCCAGCTCGGGGTGGACCGGCACGATCCGCGTCTTGTTGCCCTTGCCGCGTCGGACCCGTAGCGTCGGGTGTTCCGATTCAAGGGTTAAGTCCCCAGGCTCCAGGGCCACGGCCTCGGAGACGCGGAGCCCTGCCCTCCACTGTATGAGGATCAGCAACCTGGCGTGGATGTGGGGAGCTGAACGCTCCAGGGCCGCGATCTCCGGCTCCTCCAGGTACTCGGGGAGCGTGTTACCTTTCCCCCTAGTGCTTTGTTGCGCTTTCCCTCTTTCTCGGGCCAACTCCGAGGGGGTGCGTCTAGCTAATGCTCTTGTCGTCATGGGCTCCTCTGTTACTTTTTCGGGGATTCTGTCGCATCCCAAATCATCCACAAGATCGCGATTATCAGCCACAGCACAATCAAGGCAAGGACTGCTGCTGCCCCAAGGATGAATTCCATGGGTGTATATAGTTCCCAAATTAAACATGCCCTTGAATCAACGGACAGCCCCTCCGAGTGGGCCAGGGGTGGGTTACCACGTGGGCGGGGAGCGGAAGGGCAGTGGTGATGGATCCCGTGGCGGCTAGGAGCTAAAATCCAAGACGGTTGCCCACCCTGTAGAGGCGCCGGTCTGATCGCACACATAAAACAGGCCGTTGGTGGTGTCGGTCCAGAGCCGCCCTTCTTCGGCTGCGGCGTCACAGTCGGTCCCGACCGGCGCTCCACCACCCATCTTTATCCACTGAGAGTCAGCAAGCTCCACCTTCCCATCGAACTGCCACCGTGCCGCCCTTGACCCAAAGCGCGTAGTTGGTGGTTGCAGTGGTGCCGGGGTCGTTGATAATCACGGAGCCGTAGGTTCCCCAAGTCCCTGATGATCTAACCGGCGCACCAATTTCCAACCCTGATACGGTTGTAGACGTGGATGAGCCAGCCGATTGGGTGGCGCTTAAATACAAAACAGGGAGGTTTGTATATGTCCCACTTCCATCAATGTTGAGCGACATGCGGCTGCATATCCCGCATAGTGCGCTGGTAAGATCCTGAGTAGTAGCTGCCGGGATATTTCCTGCTACTAGCAATGGATAGCTTTCATTACCGCTAGGTCCAGTGGCCGTGTCACCAACGTCAAGTGTGCTAGTGAGCGTGGTAGCCCCGGTAATGCCTAACGTGCTAGCCATGGTGACCGGGTGGTTGAACGTAGTCAGGTTACTGGCAAAGTCCATCGTGGGGTCAGTGTCCCCGGCATCAAACGTCCAGGTAAACGGCGTGGCTTGGTCCCCCCAGGTGGCATCACCGTAGTTGGATGGCGCCAGGGCTAGTTGGCCCACCTGAAAGTCCCCAAACGCCACCGCCGTTGCCAACAGGAACATTATGAAGCCGAGCATCGCCCAAGTGCGTAACACTTACACTCCCCCCATGGATTTGACCGTTGCGATCAGGGCCATAAAAGCCATTCCTACCAGGGCCAATGCCGCCAGCCCTAGCACAGGAGCCGCCAGCGTTGTGAACAAGTACCACACTAGCCAGATGGCCGAAAGGAAGAAGGCCACGGCACCAAGGAATAACACTATGCCCTCCCCAGGACGTGGAGTAGCAGCATCGTCACCATCGGCACTCCAATGATTCCGCGCACCAACCAACCCACGACTACATACGGCCCGGTGAAGAAACTAAAGTTGAGGGCCAGCATATTGGCCCAACTGGACAGGAAGTTGTAACTCGCTGCGAACCACCGGGTCACCTGCCCGAGCAGGTTCCCCAAGATACCTTCCTTCTCCTGGGTCTGGATAGAGAGTTTGGAAGCGCCCGCCAGAGCCCCCAGCATCGCCTGTGCTGGCCGCAGGGTCTGATGCGTCGTACCCACTTAAGATCACCCCGTCCACCAGCCCTCCCACGAAGGCGAAGCCGAGCCACAGGGCCATGAATGTTGAAAGAATGCGTACGTTCATTAGTCAAACACCTGCTTGGCTATCCAGACAAAGCCCACGGCCACCAGTAGGGCTGCAGGTATGAACACCATGGGGAAGGGGATGGCGAACAGGAGCCAGCCGCCCATCATCACCACGAACCAGGCCATCCCCGATACGATGTATTGCTTGGTCACCATCCAGCCGGCTCCACCCAATGCAAAGCTCCCAAACAACGTGACGAACACTCCCGCCAGCGGGTGGACCGCTTGCATGTGGGTGTAAACACTGGTGGTCTTGATGGCCTTTTCCACGCTTGTTACCAGGGACGTGGTAGGGGTCGTCACCGCGTCAGGGAATGGGTTGCTCTCCGCTGTCAGGAATGCTAGAGGGATCGCTGTTCCAATGCTGGCGAATGCCTCATTAGCCAACACCGCTCCGGTGTTGGTGACGCCTTGGGGTTGCACATACTCTCCGGCGCTGATTCCGGCGTCCACCTGTTCCAGCAACGTCAGCAGCAGCAGCATCCGGCTTGTGAGCGTGGTCACTGTTTCGGCCAGGTCTGCCGTGGCTTGCCAGGTTATCGCCCCGGTCAGGTCCATTGAAGTAGCCCAAAAGTTGGGTGAGCCCAGGACGTTCACTGTCACCCCTGCATCGCCCCATGTAAGGGCCAGGGAGGTGATATCTGCGGCGGTCAGGTACAGCCCCACCAGGCCATAGCCCACCCGCGCCGCGTTGCGTTCTGCTACCGGCGTTCCTGAATCGTCCAGCCTAACAATCACGTCCGAGGGGCTGTAAGCATTCCACCCGCCGCGATATGTGATCTCCACGGTGTGCGATGCGTCCGCGAGGCCGGTCCCGTCACAGTCAATGGTCAAATCGTCCTGTCCCAATGTGCAAAAGGACGTGATAGCTGTTGCGTCAGCGGTGACGGTGTAATCCGTGGCTGTCGTCACCACCACTTTGTTGGTCAGCACCGCCGGGTCGTCAAAGTCCCCGCTGGTTGTGGATATGGTGAAGGAATCCATATATCCGGTATTTGACGCGGGGATCAAGTGAAGGCGGCATAGTATCAGCCAGTCGCTCGTCTCGAGGACGTGCCTGAACGCCTCACATTGCTGGACTTGCCCTCCCATCGGGTCCGCTGCCATCGCCAGTTTAACGGGCGCAAGGGCCACCAGGACCAGGGCCAGCATAAAGAGCTTCCTCATGCTTGCACCACCCTCTTGACGCCCACCAGGAAGCCCAGCGCCACCAGTGACATGATTAGCGGCACCCATAGCGTCAGAGGTATCCCCAAGGCCCAAGCCACCCAATAGACGGCCGGCAGCGCCAATGCAGTCAGAAACTGCGTCTTGGTTGCCGCCCACATGCCAAACGTAAGGAGCAGCCCCACAGTGGTAAGGAACACGTACCATGCGGCCAGGGGCGTCACTCCAATATTGGGGTGTTCCAGCACCGCCTCAAAGTAGTCCCTGAACAGGAATGGCGTCTCGCCGGTGGTGCTGGTGGGGTCCGAGACGCCCAACCCCAGCAGGTCGCTTTTGGACTCCCCTACCCACGTGACGGTGAGTAGTTTGTTGCGGAGGTTGTAAGTCCACCGTGTCAGGTCGATCATGTTCCTGGTGAGCGCATACGTGCCGTCATGGTCTACGCCTACCGTGGACACATCCTCGACCGTCCCCGCCCAGGCCCATGAGTTGCCACTGTTGCCCTGTTGCGTCTCGGCCAGCTCATCCGGCTCAAAGTCCAATGTTAGATAGGCGTCAGCTGTTGGAAAGGCTGTCTCGGTGCCGGCGGCGTAGGCGGTCAGCCACGTAGTCACCGCTGTAACAATGGAGGTGTCGAACACATCGTCGAATACAACCACCGCACCCATATCCCCAGGCCATTTCGCCGCGTCGGAGGTCCGTACCATCGCACCCAAGGTGACGTTATCTCGGTTTGCGGTGTCAGCGAACCAGTCTCCTGTATCGGCACCAGTAATAACCGCTGCGCTCTCATCCACCCCGTCAAGCCAAACCGTGTAAGCGGACCCGTCGCTTCCCCATGCCATAACATAGTCAGTGGCACTTACTATTGATGTGGTCCCCTCTAACTCATCATTACCTCCTCCAGAAGTCTGTGTTATCTCCATTTTGGGACTGCCGCTGCTCCTGGTGGGGCTCGTAAATATGAAATATGAGGTGGTGGCCTCATCACTGGATGCCAGGAAACTTGTAGTGTAGGCAGGGACGCTCGACATGTTCACTAATCCTAAGATCAGGCCGCTACTACCCGTTAGGAATGCGCCCGTATCCGCATCCAGAAGGTTGGTACTGCCGTCAAACGTAATCCCTGGATTCACTCCGAACACGGAGGCTGTTTCTGTGGGGCGCTTACCTCCGGTGCCAGTGAAGTTGTTGCCGTTGCCTGATTGGTCGGCCCATGTGTCCACCAAGCCACCCGTCGCGGTTACTCCGGTGTCAGACCGAAGCAAAAGGGCCGGCGCTGGGATCAGGATGCCCACGTGAACATCGTCAAAGTAGCCGTTGATTCCGTCGCCTATGACAATGGCCTGGGCGGTGTCTGTGGCACTCCCGGCATCTGCGGCGGTGTCCTGGGACACATCATCCACGTAGAGGGTGATCGTGGCCCCGTCGTAGGTGACGCGGAACGTGTACTCCGTGTCAACGACTATGGACGCATAGCTTACCTCTGTCCCGAGGGAGTCCAGTCGCCAGTAGGCTGCAAGTCCCGCCTCTGTCCCCCCCAACTCCACGTTGTAGTTGGCCAGGAGCTCCGCAGCCGTCCTGGTATCGTTCCACACCCGGAACTCATCCACCTGGCCGTCAAGGGGGCGGAAGAGGTTCCCTATATGCAGGATGTTGATCTCATCGCTGTACACGGTCCCTGTTTGCGTCCCTGCGGCTGTAACTGCGGCGGAGACGCCGTCCAGGTACATCAGGGCATTGTTGCCGGTTGAGTCGCTGTCGTAGGTGATTGAGATATGCTGCCACCCGGCGGTTGTGTCCAGAATGCAACTGGTGGAGGTCCACTTGCCGTCTCCCCCGTCCCAGGTCACATCCAACACCACCTTGGCTGTGTTGGCCCCACAAGCGGCCACATCCTCACTCACCCGCCATCCCTTGCCGCCGAAGTCCTTCCTGGCAATGAAATCAGCGGCGGTCACGGTGTCCAGGTTCAGGTAGAACTCCAGCGTCCCGCCGCCGGAAAAGATATTGTCCAACGTTGCGTCAGAGGTGCACTTGAGGTGGCCATTTACACCATTCAGGTTTGCAGCTTCCCCAACAGCTCCAGCCGCGTGTAGGGTCGACACACCTCTGAGGAAGCAATCGCTGCCATTGGAGGTCTGGTCTGATAGCCCAATCGTGGCGTTCCCCGTATGCACCTGTGCAAATACGGTGGTCCCGTCTCTGACACCGATCCCGTAAGCACCGTGCTTGTTCAGCAGATAGGTGTCGGCTGCAGGGATCGCCAGCAGCTCCACGTCCAATTCCACGGACAACAGGTTGGTAAAGTCCAACTCCGCGTGGTCGGCGATGGTGATCCCACCATCTGAGCCGTTGAACCTGAACCGTTGGTCCCGGGTGGCCGTGGTGTTGTACGTATGGAAATCATATTGCGCGGTGCTGCCGGGGCCTTGGGAGGGAATGTCAATCCACCATGTTTGGTTGTTGGCGGCCATACCCTGCGCCACGCCTTCCAGGGCTACGCCGGCCGAGGTAACAGGTCGCCAGTCCTCCGCGTCTGCCTGGATGATGGCCTGGTTCACCAGATTGAGGGGTTGCATGGTTATGGCCACGGGGCTGGCCGTCAGTGCGCTACCGGTCTGGTTGTGCATTCCTACACTCAGGACATAGCGGTAATCGTCCAGGGTGTGGTTTGAGGCAGAGGCCACCAGCCCACTGGCCAACACCAGGAGGCCCACCACCCATAAGGTGAATGTCCGTCTCATTGCTTGACCTCTGCGTAGTGGAATCGCCCCTCTTTCCATACGTCGAATCCGCTACCCTCCAGCAGCCGAAGCACATCGTCCAGCTTTGTGATGGACGGTATGAACTGCTGCACCTCTTTGACCGTTCCACGGTGGATGCTGTTGCGCCCTGCGGTCCGCTTGTCGCGCAGCCATCCCTCAATGCTCACCGGCGTCATGCTGTAGCTAATGTCCGGGGGTGGCGCTGTGGGATGTGCCGCGGCCTCGGCAAACCTGGCGTCCGTGAACGCCTCCATTTCGGCCTCCTCCGTCGTGAGGAGCCCCTTTTCTATCGCCTCCCTGCTCCGGTCCACTGCGGCGGTGTTCCATTGCCTACTGATGAGCTTGCCCTGGCTGTAGTCGTTGGCATAGACGGATGCCACCTTACTGAGCGTGTTGTAGCTCCCCCACACACTGTCCAGGTTGTGGAGAGTGATGGTCTTAATGGCCATAGACATGGGCGGCGGGAAGAACTTGATCGGAGGCAGGTTTGAGAACTGCCCTCCCACGTCAAAGACGTACAGCCGGACATAGGATGCCTTTGCAGCGGCCTTGTTAAACCTGGCGTTCTTCCAGATATGCGCATCGCACAGCACGTAAAGGTCCAACTGGCGCTGCATCTTGCCCAATATGTCCGTTGGGAATTGCGTAGTGGCCAGGACTTCCGATTCCAGTTTCCGTATCTGAATCATCAACGACATGGTTTGCAGGGAGATCCCGGACATGGCCCTGGTGGACGGAACCAACTCGGTAAGCTCGTCAATGTCCAAGAGGCTCCGGTTGGCCCTGTCCATGTCCTCATTGATCCAGAGCCCCAGCATGGGGTCGCAGTTGTCCGCAAAGTCAACCTGGATATTGCTCTGTATCTTCCATCCGAACCTGTGGAGGCTGCTGCTGAGTATCTTGGAGCAAGCCACCATACTGAGAGTCTTGCCTGTGCGCCGTCTCCCCCAAAATATGACGTTGGTGCTGCGGAACTCTGAGTCAGTCGGCATGTTCCAGGGCAGTAGCAGCCTCCGGGCGGCGCTGGGTGAATCGGGCCGGGGGAACATGCTTTGGACGTAGGGATTACCGCCACCCTGACCACTTCTCGGAGCAGGGAATAGTCCCGTTCCTGCGCCGGCAGGTAGCAAGCTGTTGTGCATCCTAGTAGCCCCCCGGCTGTTGTGGTGGGGTGGCCGTGCCATCATTGGCTCCACCCATGCCAAACATCTTCCCTGCATTTCCAAAGAAACCCCTGGCCCTGGACATTGCAGACCTGGCTCCCATGGTTTCCACCTTGACCCCATCCTCCCGGCCACGGCCCTCCACGCCTATGGTTGCCGCTATTCCAAGGGTCAGCACCCGGGACATATCCAGGTGACCCAGGCGTATCTGGTTTGCAGCCTCTTGGAGCATGATGTTGGACCGATCCCATTTTGTCAGGACGGCCTCACCGTACAGGCGGGTCAGGTCGTGGACATGGGCCGTCATAAAGTCGCGGGACGGCGGCGTTCCCTGCCCACCACCACCCAGCTCATCAACCCCGAACAGGCCCGAGTTGCCAGCCGGCATCCGTTGATGCCCGTTGGTTGGCGGCTGATCGCTCTCTACCCTCACCTCTACCATGTTTTCTTCCATGCTTAACCTCTGTTGCTTCGTTGGAACATTCGGCGTTCCATCCGGTTCATTACTGCGCCCTCGGCCCCGTTTTCTGGTTGTCAACGTAGATTCCTAACCTTTAAGCCTGTTGCCCTGATTCTTGGCGCTTTGGGTGGCTTGGTTTCTTTTTCGGATAGCCATGGTGATGCCGTTCTCCTGGCGGCGGCGGGGGTGCGGAACGCCCAAGGCTGGGTGTCTGTCCCTTCTCTATCCAACTGGCCTGGGCGCGATTCCCATCGGTCCACCAATGCTTGCCCTTGGGCTGTCGTGGGTATTGCGGGAGCTATCACCTTGGCTGTGCGCCGCCGATCCTGGGCTTTGCCCCGGGGAGTTTGCCCTGTAAGTGAGCCGCCAGCACTCAGATGGCGTATTTCAGCCTGTTTCACCTTCAATGCTCGTCTGAGGTCTGCTACAGGGGATCGGGATAGTCCAGTCATGCGGCCACGGAACTCAGCCACCACTTTGGAGTCTATGCTGTCCCACCAATCAGCTTTCGTGGGGTCCAATCCCTCATGGTGGGCTAATGCCTCCAGTTGCGCCCTAGACAAGAATCCTATCCCTGCGGTGCCTGTTTTCGGCGGCGCTATGATCCCAGCGCCGCCCTGCCGTTCCTCAATTCTAAAAGCAAGCTCGTTAGCTTGACGCTCCAACTCTACCAACTGCCCTGCTTCCGTTGGCCCTAACTCCGCGTCCAGCACATCCCTTCGTGATAGCCGGAGGGTGGCCAGGTATTCTTGCTCTGCCTCTATTTGGGCCATGTCTCCCGATGTTTGAGCTTGTTTGACGGCCCGTTCCGCTGCCCTGATCTCTTTGTCAATCGCGGCCAGTGGGCGGCTCAGTGTGGCTGCTCGGCGCTTTCTAGGTACGGTTACCATCAACGGAGGCTCCTCTCCTGCAACCGTCCACCGCGCAGCGCCGGCCGGCGGGGACTGGCTTGCCGCGTGGACCGGGAGTAATTCAGCCCTCGGGCCGTGATCCTCACATCGAAAGCTCCCAGCCGTAGTCTCTGTGGTTTGGGCTTTATCCCGCTGTAGGCCACCACTTTGAGCCCTTCCGATGGCCTGGTCCGTGGTTCAGGGTTGCGCCGGTAGGACGTGAGGCCGGTCACCAAGTCCCTGGTGGCCAAGGCGTAGCCCTGCGGCCACTCCACGCGCCTGGGGAAGCGTCCTGCAGGGGTGTTCTCCCCTTGCACCCTGAATGGCGCCACTCGCGGGGTCGCGCGGCCGGTCCGCAGCCCCTTGGTGGGGCTGGGGGTCAGCCTGGTTGCCGGCCTGGTCTTGGGCACCACCTTGATTGCGGGGGCCGTCGCTGTTCCCACCTTGATTGCGGGGGCCGCCGCTGCTCCCACCTTGATTGCGGGGGCCACCGCTGCTCCCACCTTGATTGCGGGGGCCGTCGCTGCTCCCACCTTGATTGCGGGGGCCGTCGCTGTTCCCACCTTGATTGCGGGGGCCACCGCTGTTCCCACCTTGGCCCCGGTCAACTGAGTGGCTTTGGTAGTGCCAATGGTGATGGTCTGGGCCTGTAGTTGCGTCCCCGTCACCACTGACGGCACCTTAAATGTCCTGGTGCTGGTTTGGGACGCATAGGCCAGCGACATCAAGCCCTGCAACCTCACCACATCGGCGGCGTTGAGTTGCATGAGCTGTTGGGCCTTCTCTATTGACCGCTCGGTGGCGGCGCGTTGCTTGGAATCCTTTATCAACTCCTCTAGCCATTTGGTCCTGCGCTCGGCTGCTGCTTCTATCTCTTGCCGGAATGCCTTGGAGGTGGCCTGGGTTGGCACTTTGGGTGTGGTCCAAGCTTGCCCCTCCAAACTCCTGGCCCTAGACTTTGCAAATGCCGTTTCCAATGCCGCTGCCCGTTGCCGTTCCTCTGCCGCTACGGCCACGTCCCGGGCTGCGCGTTGTTTGACTATGGCTTTGTTGACCTCTAGGACCAACCGCGTTATATCCGGGGTCATCACCGAAACACGCAGCGTCCCAGCTTCTCTTTTTGCTATCTCCAACCCTATTCTTTTTGCGTAGTTTAGGAATGCCTTGGATGCCACGCCTACAGGGGCCAGCAGCGCGGCTCCCTCTCTGAGCCCCAGCGCCAAGCTTTGCTTGGTAAATATAGACTCAGCCACGAACCGGACAGCCTTGACAATCGGGAGTGGTGACGCGAACAGAGCCGCCTCCATTACGTCGCCATCGGTCTGGCCCCGGGTCAATGCCAGGACTGACCTCTCTTTCTGGGTGAGTATCCCTGCCTTCTCCCCCGCCTCCAGAATGCGCTGGATCTCGCGTTGCTGCGCCCTGTCGCCAAGCCCCGGTGCAGCGGCATCAAAGAAGCCCCTGTCCGGCGCGGCTTCCCACCTGAGCCTGGCTCTGATTAGCGCCTTTAGCTCCGAGGTTTCTTTAACTATGTCCCCCTGGCGGTCCACCACAAGGAGTGGGTTGCCGTCATTATCCGCGCCACCATAAAGGGCATCGGAGTCAACAATGCCAAGTTTCTTGTACCTTTCCAACTTGCCCTCGGAAGTCATCTCCTCCACATCAAACAGCTTCCCTATGTTGCCGGCCTGGGTGGCGCTGGATATCTTCTCAAAGATGGCCTGGGCTTTTGGCGGCAAGGAATCAAAGGCGGCTTTGTCCATGTACAGAACGTTGGCGTCCTTGTCTGTGCCGGCGAACTTGGCTCCCTTGGGGATATCGCCAGCCTTCAGCATGGCCTCAAAGCGATCCCGCGACGGGGCAGCGGGGTCAACAATGCCAAGTTTCTTGTACCTTTGCAGCTTCGCTGCTGGAGT
The DNA here is from genome assembly GCA_965248595.1 of Dehalococcoidia bacterium. GTDB lineage: Bacteria > Chloroflexota > Dehalococcoidia > Lucifugimonadales > SHYF01 > SHYF01. Next base: position 362,789 of record CBDFJM010000006.1, on the reverse strand, counting down.
CATCCCCTCCACATCAAACAGCTTCCCTATGTTGCCGGCCTGGGTGGCGCTGGATATCTTCTCAAAGATGGCCTGGGCTTTTGGCGGCAAGGAATCAAAGGCGGCTTTGTCCATGTACAGAACATTGGCGTCCTTGTCTGTGCCGGCGAACTTGGCTCCCTTGGGGATATCGCCAGCCTTCAGCATGGCCTCAAAGCGATCCCGCGGCGGGGCGACGATTTGGTCCACCTGGTCCTTTTCGACAACATCCGCTTGCAGGTTCGCAACTCGGGTTTGTTTCAGATTCAGCGCCTCGATGCGCCGGTTAAGGGCTTCGTTAGCTCTGCCCAGCCGCCCCCCCCGATCTTCCAGTTTGGCTATCCGCTCATCGAATGCCTCCGCCTTGATATCTCGCGCGATGGTGGCGTTCTCGGTGTTGAAGGACTCCACCTGGCGGCTCAGCTCCGCGCCCCGGGCGTTTATCTGCTCTGCTGTGGCCGCAGTGACCCCCACCTGCCCCGCTATGATGGCCTTGACCAGGTTTTCATGGGCGGCCAGGTCTTTCTCCAGGGTGGGGAACTTGGCTTGCAAATCCTCCTGGCGGCGGGTGATGACCCGGATATCCTCCTCCACTATCTCCCGTCCCTTTGCAAGTCCCTCCTCCACCTGTTCCTGCTGCTGGCGGTCCTCCTCTATCCGCTCCCTCTCGTCGGCCAGCGGCGGGGTGATCTTGCGCTCATCCTGGACGCGCTCCCTTGGCTGCGGACGGCCAAAGCCGAACTCCTCACCTGGGGGGAGATCGGCGTACACAAAGTCTTTGTTGCTGCTTACCATGGCCTACCTTACATTGGAAACATCCTGGTTCGGCCCAGGGGTGCTTATTGCAGTCTGAGTGGTTGGGGTGGGCTGCTGGTCTGCCACTGTGATCCCCACCAACCCCGCAATCGCCAGCAGGGATATGGCTATGCCGCCAAGGGACGCCATCTGCGCGATCCTCTCCCCCGAATCAGGCGGAGTCAGGATGCGTAGAGCCGTCTTGACCTGTAGCGCCTCATATAAGCCCTTGCTGGTGTATACCGGGACGGATCCCTGCACCACATCGTCCTGCTCATCGTCCTCTTGGCCATGGGCTGTCTGGTCCTGCGGCTTACGGGCCGGCGCTTGGCCGATGATCTGGAGATATGCCGCCTGTTCCTTGTTGGTCCATGTAAGCTGGGACGCACGTTCCGGCTCCATCGGCACCAGATCATTGGTCTGAGTTTCGGGGTTCCATTCTGCCCATCCCATGTAAAGATCGGGTGGAGCCCCTTTCCTGCTTTGCCCACTGACCATCCTGCCCATCACAATGCCCATGGCCATCCCGATTCCCGCCGCTGCGCTAGTGGGGATGATGGCGCCGCTCATACTGTGCGTGGTCAGAAAGGACAGGAGCGCCGTTTGAGCTGAGAAGAATACCGACATGCCTATCGCCATGATGTACGACCAATTCAAGGTGTACCTGACATAGTAGCCACGGACACCCCAATGCTCCCTCATTTCCTCGAGCGGCATCGTCGTCCTGGTTAGGATGGCGTCCCTGGTGTCTCCCTTTGTGGTATGGAGCAGGGCCACCTGGACCGTGTGTATCTTGGGCTCTTTGGCTTGCCTGTGGAGTGGGCTCCTCATAATGATCGGAACCTCTCGATAATGGTTGGGAGTAACCCAAACGCGACCACCAGGGCAGCGATGGCGCTAACGCCGGCCAGGACCAACTGGACTACGGTTGACACCGCCCACCCGCCAGAGGCCCGGGCTTTGGCAACTGCCCTGAATTGGAGAGCTGCTTGCTCCCCTTCGTCGTAGATATTCAGCGCCGTCTGATATGGAACTTGGGTGGCAGGACGGTCAGGGACCGGTATCATCCCGCCGCCCACCGTGATCATTTGAAAAGGATTGTCCCCTGTCAACCATGCCCAGGAACTCACTCTCTTGGGACCGGTGGCATAGGGTGGAGGAAGCTGGGTCAATGCCTCCCATGAGGTCAATGGAATGGGGTCGGGGTTGAACTTAATGGAGCCCCTGGTGACGGCCACAGCTTCCTTAGTCTTGGGATGCTCCAGGGCCATCATTGCTGTGCCACCATCCTGGCTCATCTTCCTCAGAGCAAATGTCCTGTTGGGCCGCAAATCCCAATTCGATACTTTCATCCACTCCCTCTCTCATTGGTGTAAACGATCCCGTCCTGCCAATTCACCGAGTAGATAACCGACGTGTCTATTCCGGCCATCTTCATTAGTAGGAGCCAAGCCAGCCGCTGCATTTTGATTTGGGATAGGTTCGCTGTGTGTCCCAACCTCCATGTATCGGTCACCGAGTAGCCCAGCACCACGGCTAACCGTGTCTTTGACATACCGAGAGCAGCCACAGTCTGCTTGACAAGTAGAGTGGATGCCGCCAGGTCGTTGCGGGATAGGTGGTTGGCTTGGCGGTTCCCTGCTACAACAGGAGAGAACAAGCCAGGTGGCACCTGCCCTCTGAGCACGCCTTTACTCTCTTGTATCTGTGTGGTCACCATGTCCGTAATCTCTTTATAAACTATTGTTGCCCTTGGCACAATATATGCGCCTCATAGCCGCATACTTTACGTTACCGTAGCTTTACCTCAATAATACCTAGTATGAAGGTGATGGGAGTTTTCGCGGTTCTGTTCGGGGTGATCCTGCTCATTTTGGCCATCCCCCAGGTCAACACGCTTCTGGCCGGAGTAGGCGGGGCTGTCTCGGCGCCCATTGCCACAATGTTCGCTTTCACCATGGTGTTGGCGATTCTTGGGATTGTGGTAGCCGTGGTGGTGGCGGTGTCCAGAGTGTAGCCGTTCAAATGGGAGCCCTGCGTTGGGGCTCCCACAGTTTTGTAAGGAGCAGAACGGGAAGGAGGCCTAGAATGGGTATTAAAGCTGGAATCTCACTTTTCATCGGAGTCATGGTTGTGCTGCTGGTTGCTCTGATAATCATTCCCTTGATCATCACCAACACCATCAGCGCCGGGACCACGACAGGTATCGGCTCCTTTGCGGGGGTCGCATCTCTCTTGGGGCTTGTCCCTTTGGGAGCCGTCGTGCTGGCCGTCTGGTACATGTACGACAAGATGAAGGACAGCACCTAGCCACTCGCCTCTATGCTTCTGCGCACGCAGACCACAAGGCGCACCGTCTATTACGTTGGGGCTTTGTCCCTGATACTGATAGCGGTGCGTCTTGTCATGTCCCTCACCCATGCCGGAGGGCTCGGAGTGGATGGCGGCGCATACCTGCTCCATGCCAGGGGTTTGCTCGGCATGGAGGTGGCATCAGACCTCTACTTTGACCGGCCCATCCTGGCCCCGGGCTGGCTGTTTATCCCTTTCATGCAATTGCTGGGATGGGACACGGGTTACAAGGTGTGGGAGTCCATTTTCTCCACCATCCCCATGATCCCCGCAGCGGCGCTGCTGTCCTACCGGCTACTTCCCAGGCGGCTGGCTCCTATCGCCGTAGTGTTCGTGGCCCTCAATCCCTGGCATTGGGAAATGGTGGTTACCGGCGCGGTCCCACTTATCGGCATCGGCTTTATTCTCCTGTGCCTTTGGGGGCTGATCGCCGTCTCGGAAGGGACCGCCCGGTGGTATGACAAACTGGCGGTGGTGGGAACCATCGCAATCATCCCGTACATGAACCAGACCTCTACCGGGCTGGCCGGCGTAGCTCTCCCTATGTTCCTTGTGGGCATGGCCCTGTTCTCCCGTTCCTGGTTGCCGGTCAAAAGGGCTGTCCCTTTCATGGCGGCCGGCGCGCTCCTGGCGGTCCCTGCCATCGGGCTCTACTACCAGGACGTTTTCTTTGGCAGCTCCATGATGGCCTTCCCCGGCCCCAAGGTGTTCATACCCACCGGCTATACAGCCGCTTGGCTTACATTCGGCTACGGGTCTTTTGTGGTGTGGCATATCGTCAGAAGGGCCACCAACCCGGCGCTCCTGGCGGTGTCGCTGGTGCTACTGACGCATAGCTGCCTCCCCCTGTTCTGGTCTTACGATGAGTCCATTATTAACATCTTCTTCCGTAGTCAGCACATCGCCTCCCCTTTACTGATGATCCTTGGGACGTGGTACGTGGCCGGTGAACTGCAAACGGTCAGGAACCGGAGGAACGTGGCCATAGGGGTGGGTGTCGCTGTAGCCGCCATGGTGGTGGCGTCCATCTGGACGTTCTACAAGCAGACCACCTACTCGGATATGATGACACCCAATATGCTGGAGGCCATGGAACTGGTCCCCACCAACAACCGTGAGGCGATCATTGCCACCAACGGGTCCACGGCGTTTTGGGTGTCTGCATTGAAGGACGGCACCCCCACCTACTGGACGTTTAGCGCGGAGCCCCACCCTGCCGGCCAGGTCTGGTACCCAACCGTGGAGTGCGTCCTGGGGTGGTCTGCGGACTGTAACCCGGTAGCGGCGGCGGCATCCAGGCGCATCCGGTGGGTGCTGGTTGATACCCGCTTCCCTGTTGATGAGAAGCTGGAACCGCCTCTGTGGGGCGCTCCACCAGGCGATCCGTGGGCTCCTCTCTACACCGCGCCCTGGTTGCAGCCCCGCTATTCCAAAGGAACGGTGCGCCTGTGGGAAGTGTCGCAGTAGCCCGATATGGCCGGACGATTGCCCTGGACCACTCACTCCTGGCCGGCGCCGGCGTTGCACTCCTGCTGGTCACCAACCCCTCTGTTATCGTCCCTCTGAATGCCGTGGGCATCGCCCTGCTGGCGCTGTCAGTCACCCAGGCCACTCTGACAATCGGGAACAGGTTTGTCTTTGCCTGCCTGGTGGCTCTGTGCTTACTTAGCACCGTAGGGGCCATCGGGGCCATTCCCTGGGGGTACGGCCACCCCGTCCAGTCGGCGGCAATAGCCGTCACCAGTTGGATGGGGTTGTTGCTCTATTGCAGCGGTGTGACTGAGCGGTTCTGGCAATGGGTGACGGCGGGGGTGTTCGTCCATGCTGCTGCTACTATCTGGCAGGGGCTACTCCACTACCGCGAACCGTTCTACCGGGCCACAGGGCTTTCGGACAACCCCGATCCCGCCGCCGGATACCTGGACGTGGCAATCGTCTACCTGCTGGTCAAGGGTAAGTGGTGGGCCACGGCGCCGCTCATCCTGGCGCTGCATTTCACAGGGACCAGGCTGGCCTTTTGGGGCTTCCTGACTATCGTGCTGGCCATGGGACTCCGCAAGGTGCTGGGGTGGAGACAGGTGGCTGTGCTACTGGCCGCAACATTCTTGTTCAGCGCGGTCCTATGGCCTTACTCGGGGCGGCTCTACCGTCTACATGATATCAAAGCGGAGGTTGTGGCCAGGGCAGAGGGGCCACCCGGCATACCAAAGACGCACATCCTACCCGGGATATTGCCTCAGGGCTACGCCGGCGACAAGGGCTATCATGTTGCTCCGCTCCGGTTGCTCCGAGAGATTGGGTGGGTTGGCCTGGGGGCCTGGGCTCTGGTGAGCGGTGTGGCGGTGTGGCGGTCCCGGGCGTCCCGCCATTGGTGGTTAATCCTGTTGCTCCTGGGGCTGGCCAGCCTGGACTATTACATCATCATGCCGCCGGCCAGCCTACTGTGGTGGGCAGCATGGAGGGAGTCCTGACGCTGCCCAATAACCAGCTCATAAATATAGGGAACTACCCGCTTGAACCACTCAAAGAGTCTCACTTCAGCACCTCCATGATTTCGTCCCAATGTCTGGGCCGACACAGGTAATATTCGACGCCCGGACACCCTTCCAAGGCATCCTTCCAGTCCTTCTGGTTCGGTAGCGCCCGTCCTTTCCTGCCGGAACGCCGCTGGGCACATGGACCAGGAGTTTCCACAGAAAAGGTCCAAGAGCCTCACAGAGCCTCCTCCCACATCGCCTTTCCTCCTGGTTCCAGTTTCAGTTCGGACGAATGAGCCGTAGCAACGAGCATCCCTTGGTAGTAGACGAGATAGTCATCATTCCGTAAGTAAGTATTTAAATCGCTTATCCAAGCACGACGCCCGCCGTTCAGTCCATAGAATCCACGCTCCGCACACCAGGCATACCATTCATCGCCGTCGATGTCGGGAATGGGCTCTACCTCCACTGCAATGAAGGTGGACCTTCGTCCGCTCATAGCACCTTCCCTCCGTGCCGGTACTCCGCCACGTCTGGACACCAATCCCACAATCCCTGATGCCCCACCGCAGGAACCGGGGGGTTGCACGGCTCAACATCCATGAGGAACCACAACCACCGGCCAGTGGAGAAGTCGCCGTAGGGATCGGGTTCTACCCACCCGGTATAAGACGGCGACGAGGCCAGGACTTTCCCCACGAAGCGTTGAACTCCCACCTGCCGGGCATCTTGCAGCAGAGCCGTAGCGACAACCACCCCTAGCGGAATCCGATCACCCCAGCCAACGCCATACAGCTCCAAAATGGCGCTGAGGGTAGCCGTATGGAGCCTTCCTGACACCACCCGCGTCTTCCCGGCGTGAATGGCTATTCGTTGTCCAATCAAGCTTCGTGGTGGAGCCCAGGAGCGGGTCTCGATGGTCTTGACACCGTGGGCCATCAGAGACGCCCAGGGCTGATGCAGGGTAAGAGCTTTCACAGCGCCTTCCCTCCGTGCCTGTAGCTCCGGGTGCGGTTGTAGGCCATCTTGGCCTCGATAACCGCGTCCAGGTCGATGCCGTAGTGGGCGGCCATTCGCTCGACGCCGTTGATCAGTTCCACCAAAGACCCTTGAATGAAGCCGTCTTCACCATCCTTGTTCTTGCTGTATCCGAAAGCCTCTGCGGTGACTCCATGCAACGTGGCGATCCAATCACCGAAAGACACCAGTCCCCCGAAACGCTGGAACTGAAACCTCGGGCTACCTCCGAGTTTCCACCCGTACCACTCCGCCATGTCCGCCACCCGGATCACCACGTCGGCTAGCTCGGAAGGGACGCCCACCGGCTTGTATTTTCCGTGCAAAGGATCGTCCAGACCGTACTGCGGGGATTCTTCTCTCATCGGCCGTACACTATCCGATTTCCGATACCACTCCAGCGCCTCGCTCAGCTCGCTATGCACCAGCGCGATGCAGTCGCCGAAGGTGCGTTCGGTGTCCCACCAGCCGTGGTCCTTGGCGATGGCGTGGGCCTCTTTCTGTAGGTCAGATAGTTTCATGGCTGTTCTCCTATCCAAGATGGTGTATTGGGGCCAGGGGGCTCAACTTCCCTTACGGTGTCACCGGCTACCCTGGCCCCGCCGGTGCCTTAGTTCCTGCGCTCCAGGAAATCCACCCATTCGAGCGCGCTGTGGCCGTGGGCCAGCCATCGGCTACCTCAAAGGTCCGTACGGCCGGAGACGTTTGTAGTGGATTTCGTCTCATGTGAAGCAGAACCCGGAGTCGCAGGAGTCCTCAAACGACAACTGTGATGCCCCTTCGTCCTCTGGAATCGCCACCGCCTCTGCCAGAGGTTTGCGGTGCGGATGTACGAACAGTGGGCCATGATCGGGCCGCTTATCCCTTACGATTGCATCCACCGCCACAGCTTCCCGCCAGTCTGAGCCTCCATCTCGCTTTAGCTGCTGCCATGCGGCAACACTGTGAAATGGGCAGAACGTGCAAGCGGACTTAGGTGGCAAGGGGAGTCCTTGTTCCTCTAGCCATACCTTGCAGTCGGTCCGAGTCAAGCCCTGATCCACCAGCGGATAGCGGTGGGTGATATACGCCACATCGCTGGTCCTCATACGCATCCATTCATCCCGGCTGATCCCTTGCAGTGTTTCCACAATGCCAGGGGTCCGCCTGAGCCCCTGGCGCACCAGCTCCCCTCGTATGAATCGACGGATGGGAGCGATCTTCCAGTCGTCCGTGCATTGCCTACGCACTTGGCCTGGGTTCCCTGTGGCCGCATCGAATGTGAAGGCCGGAATCATCACCCCTGGGCGAGTCCAATCCTCCCGCACCACGTCGGTGCGTTCTGCGTGGACCGTTATCACCGAGCAGCCGCGCTCCTCCAGCCAGGGTGTCCATCGCTCGGCAAAGGCATAAGTCTCGGCCCCTTCATGCCCGGTATCGGCGAATACCATGAAGTCCACCGGCTCCATTTCTCCCTGAGCGATCTTCGCTGCCAGTGTCCAGGTCTGGACCCCCCAACCCATGCTCAATATCTTCATTGCTGCGACCTTTGTTAGTTTCATCAAAGTAACCCCTCCTTCTCTTGGTCGGGCCAGACATGGAAGCCGTGAACAGCCAATGCGGATATGAAAGCGTCCAACGTCCCAGGCCCCTTGAAACGCATGACTAGCGGAACGTCCAGACCCTCAACCATCACGGAGACATGCACTTGGGTCGGCTTGCCCTGCCCATCTGGTAGCGGATGCCACTCCAACACGTCGATGGAATCTAGCTTGATCTCCAAGAACGCCCCGCCGTCGAGATTGCGGGGTTGGTCGTGAAATTGAATATCGGGTTTTTGATCGCTCTTGTTATCTTCACTCACCGTAACGTCTCCTCACTGCTCTTTCCCGAAGGCAGCATTCGGGGCATCTCGCCGGACAAATAGGCGTGCTCCACCTGCGGCAGCATCGAGTCGCCCACAGTCGAGTTGTCAGGCAGCACGATGTAGGACAAGAACTCCGCCTCGAAGGTGGTGATACCCGTCTCAACGGCCTCAAGTTTCGCCTTCACGACAAGGGCCAGAGCCCGCCACCGCTGCCTGACGGTTTGCTCATAGGCTTTCTCGATCTCAGCGGCGGACCGCTGCCACTTGCGGCTAGGCGTCAACAGAAACTCATCGGAGTTGCGATCTGGAAGCGGGAGACTAAGCCGGACCATCTTTCCACGGGACCTGAAGCCGATCATTGCCCTGGAGGTTTCCCAGCCGTACATGAACTGGTCAGCTCCGTACCGAGCAAGGGTCCTTTCAATCTCGGTCTTGGACTTGTCCGTGGATACCTCGGTGCCCGCTGCATAACGACCGCTACTCGCCACTACTTCCTCCCTATCGCTCATATTGATGCCCCTTGTCCGTTCCATGAGGCTCTGCACGTCCTCCACGCTGGTCACCACGGTTGCCGTACCGCCCGCCGTCTGCACCTGCTGTAGCTCGTGGGCCTGGATCGGTGTCGCCCTCTCGCCAGGGCGCTTCACCTCGAAGGCGTAGAAGAGACCCTTGTGGCAGCACAGCAGGTCGGGCACCCCGGCCCGCTGGTATGGGCTGCCGTGGACCTTGAAGCACCAGGCCCCCAGGTACTTCAGGTAACGCACGATGTTCCTCTGGATGGTGGCCTCCTTAGCCATCGGAGATCAGGTCCACGGCCATGCCTCCACCCGGTTCGGCAATCACCAGGGACTCCTTGGCCCTCGTCATCCCCACGTAGAACAGCCTGTACACTGCGGCCTGCTGGTGAGGGTCGCCGGAGTCCCACTCCTCCATGCCACTGGGAGACAGGTCGGGGAACAGGCACACCACGTCGGCCTCCGCCCCCTTGACGCTGTGGACTGTACCCACGACCACCTGAGGGGACTTTCCCAGGGCCTCCCGGCCCCTGGCCTCGTATATCTCCATCGGGTACTCCATGCCCCTGCGCTTGCTGGCTAGGAGCTGCTGGCCGAGCCACCGGAGGTCACCGCTCATTCCAGCGCCGATAGCCTCGTCGGTGAGAATCATGTTCAGGTCGTCGTGGGAGACCCACATGCCCTCCAGAAGCTCCAGCCACTCCTTGCCGTCCTTCTGGTAGACATTCTTTACCTTGACGGCTTCCAGCCACCGCCACAGGTTCTCCCGGCTCCACTCACCCATCTCCACCATCTGGGTAAAGGCCAGGAGCCGCTCCGACCCGGAGACCTTGCCCCTGGCCCTGCCCAGGGGATTCCAGTCGCCACGGTTGCGTCTGTACGGATTGTGGAAGGGGATTCCCGCCTGGCGTAGAACGGCGATCAGGGGCCGGAGCATGTAGGAGCATGAGGCCAACGCCATGACGGTCTTCCCGTTGGACAGAGCGGCCTCGATGTCAAGCAGCAGGCTATCAGGAGTCTTCCAGGTCGCGTCCCTGCGAATGACATTGCCCTCTTCGTCCCTGGGCTGGTAAGCCACCTGCCGCCGGGTCTGATCCCGGCCTATCCATCCCATCGCCTGAGACCACACACTGCGCGGCACCCTGTAGGACTGAGACAGCACTCGCTCATGGTCCTGGGGGATGGTGGATTCGTAGAACACCTTGGGGTCAGCGCCTCGCCATTTGTAGATGGCCTGGTCTGGATCGCCCACAGTGACCAGTCCTCCCGCTGCCGTGGCCCACTTTCTGACCAGGGCCATCTCCAGGGCGTCCATGTCCTGGGCTTCGTCAACGAACAGGATGTCCGGGGAGTTGGGGGCTTCCTTCACGCAGTCCAGGGCTTGCTCGATCAGGTCGGTGAAGTCCAGCAGGCCGTTGGCTTCTTTCCAGTCGTTCCACTGGTCGGCGAACTGCTCGACTGACAGGGGCCAGATGCTACGGGGGATCATCCTGGCCCTGTTGAGGTTCATGGCGTTGAATCGCTCGTCTCCTCCTCCCTCTCCCGGAGCCGTGTCCAGGTTGTCGCTGTCCACGTCCCGGCCCCCAGTGAGCGTGTCAAAGGGGTGCTCTTTATTCCATTCGGCAAGCATCTTTGGAGAGTCGGCGATGACCGGGGCTCCCAGGGCGCGGTAGGCAAAGCTGTGGAGGGTTCCCACGCTCTCCCTGCCGATGGGCATGTCCCTACCCGCTGCCTCCGCTGCTGCTGCCCTGGTAAGGCTGGCCACCACCACACGCTTTCCTGCTCGCACGGCTGCCCCCACCTGCTTCGCCACCTCGGAGGTCTTGCCCGTGCCGGGCGGTCCCACAATCCGGTACTCGGATAGAGCTTGATAGTCGGTAATGAATGTGCTGGGCTTTTCTGTAATCGACACTCTAAACGCCACTCCCCGGAGCCAGACTAGCTCCGTCCACGTTCCGAACTGTGTATATGATGGAAGAATCTAAAATTGACGCATACCATCAAATAATGCATGGATGTTTTGATCTTTTTCTCTCCTGGAATTGGCTGTTCTTGGGCCTAAACTAACGACACGTTAGTTTTAGGCGTTTTGGTTAGTGTGTCTGGGTCGTAGCTGACAACTAACCAACTAAGGAACTAACAGGGCAAAATGCATTTCAATTGTGAATCACCTTTTTTCTACAAGATAGGTATTTGCTTACTTAGCGGGCAGCATCCAAACGCTGACCGTGGTATGCCGTGCATTGAGATAGGATGGGAAAAACGGACACCAAAGTCGGATAAGATAGAGCGACGGAGGTGTCAGTATGAAAGGTGTCCCTCAAGGAAGATACACGAGGGAATTCCGCCAGGAAGCAGTGAAGCTGGTAACGGAAGAGAGGCTATCATTGCCGGAGGCAGCCCGCCGGTTGTCCCTGGCGCCATCGACGTTAGGGTACTGGGTGAAGGCACAAAGGGCCGGCAAACTGGGAGATGTCGGCAAGACGTACAGGCCCTTGACTGAAGTAGAGATGGATTTGGCCCGGACTAAGAAGGAACTGGCGGAAGTGAAGATGGAGCGGGACATACTAAAAAAAGCGGCCGCGTACTTTGCCAAGGAGTCGCTGCCCGGTACGCGGCGATGAATGAGTTGCGGCTCAAGTATCCAGTCCGGATGATGCGACGGATTATGAATGTATCGGCCAGCGGCTACTATGCGTGGGTGGACCGGCCGCTGTCCAAGCGGGCACAGGAGGAAGTGCGGCTGGAGCTGGAGATAATGGCGGCCCACCAGCGGAATAGACAGACCTATGGCCCGGAACGGTTACAGCGCGATCTGGCGGAGCATGGCGTTCGGGTGGGTGTTTGCCGGATCAAGCGGATCCGGCAAAAGCTCGGCATACGCTGTAAACAGAAGAGGAGATTCAAGACTACCACTAACTCCGCGCACAGACTGCCAGTTGCGGATAACTTGTTGGGCCAGCAGTTCAAGGTCAGTCAGCCCAACGCCGTGTGGGTGAGTGACATCACCTATATACCGACTGATGAAGGCTGGCTATACCTGGCGGGCCACAAGGACCTGTTCACCGGAGAGCTCGTGGGCTATGCCATGGGAGAGCGGATGACCAGGAATCTGGTTAGTCAGTCTCTATTCCGGGCGCTGAGAGCCAAACGCCCCGCGAGGGGACTGATGCATCACTCTGACCGGGGCTCTCAGTATTGCTCCCAGGAGTACAGAAATCTTATGGAGCGCTCTGGCCTGAGATCATCCATGAGCGGGAAAGGGAACTGTTTTGATAATGCGCCGATGGAGAGCTTCTGGGGAACACTCAAGCAGGAGCTAGTCCATCACCGTCATTATCAAAGTAGACAGGAAGCAATTCGAGATATTACAGAATATATCGAGATCTTCTATAACAGGCAGCGCCGCCAGGCCAGGCTGGGATTCCTGTCACCTGCGGCCTTTCAACAAAGATTCTATGCAGGATTACTCGCAGCTTGAAAGGTTTGGTGTCCACTATTGCCATCCGACCCCACATCATGGGTCTGGGTATTCAATCGTTGGTTTACCCCATCCCGCTTTTTGAGTATTTTCCCGATCTCTTTAGCTGAGTACCTCATGTTGTGCTGGACGCTTACCCACCTGATAAAGGAATCAATAAAGAAGTAACGGCACCCGTCTTCAACCCAATGCTTACGCTGGGATAGCCCCTTCTCCCGGGAGTCTGCCCCACTACTGGAATAGTCAAGATATTGGGTGAGCAGCCTAAAACAGTAAGATTCCGGGCTTGTCTCGTCGCCTAAGTCTCGCTCCTCTCGGACGTTGAACAAAGCCTGTATCCGCTTCCCCCATTCCTTGGGCTTGCACGGAGGGAGGACGCGGCCGGTAGCAGCCAGCACGTGGTCGCAAAATCGCTTATGGCTGGTGATGCCGGCCACAGATTCAAACCGTACGGTTTCGCATCCCTCAATCTCTAGTTCAAAGCTGGGCTCCCCATCGTCGCAAGACCACCTTATGAAGCGGAGAATCTTCACTCCGAACACGGAAGACAGCCCTTCCAATGTGGCTTCCTGGTCGGCATCTTCATCTAGTAACTCCTCCAACTCCCTTTGCGCCTTGGCTCCGACCATCGGCTCTTTGGCGGTGCGTATGGTGCGGTGGTAGTAGTCCTCCCTGAGCTTCAGGGCCTCGCCGTACTTCCGCCTGTGGGCGATCATCAGATTGGCTATCTCCTGGTCGGACCATCCCGCCCCCATAGCAATGTTCGCCAAGCTCTGGTCATACCCTGAAGCGCTGGGGTCCTGCATGTCGGGCCGCCGATGCTCCCACGACCGCTTGAACTTCTGGTCGTTCTCCATCAGAGACAACAGCTTCAAGACCGGAGGTTCAGCATCCTCAGATAAGACGATCTCCCCCACGACAGGCATGCATATCTGCTCTACGACCTTCTCCTGGGTCATGGGCACCAGGTCCAGGAGCTCCTGGCGAGAGACCCTGGGGCCGCCGGACGACAGCACTTTCACAGGGACTCTTTTGGCCTTGTTGTTGTAGGTGCCTGGCAGGCGCATCACCCGCGCCAGGTCGTGGGTGGCGTCCAGGGTCCATCCCTTCTCCTCGAAGAGGGCTGCCAGCTTTCCGTGCCACCACCTTGCCAACGCCTGGGCTTGATTCCTCTCCTCTTCGCTCTGGAATATCCACGGCTCCTCGAACAACCACCAAGCCTGGAGCCCATGCCCCGAGTGGACAAGGATGGTGGGAGCAAAGGGCAGTTTCTCCAGAGCTTCCCGGGACTCCTCCACCGTCTCGGGCAGGTTCGGCTTCTTGTGTGCCGGCCCCGCCACGTCTATGTCCGCCCACAGTCCAGGGATTCCAGCTACGTTGGCCGAAGTGACTCTGGTCTTCGATGTGACCTGGGCGTCGGGCGCTGCGATGCCCACCCCGGTGTAGATGTCCCTATCGGCGTAGCCTTCAAGCTGGGCAGCCACGCCGTCCAGCTTGAAGTGCCACGTCGATCGTTTCTGGGGCAGCATCCACACCAGCACCTGCCCGGGTGGCGGGTCCCCCCATAGCTCCCTCAGAAACTGCCCTGCATCCACTGTCTATTCGTCCCGGTTCACTGCGACTCTCTGGCTCACCAGAGGCTTGATGGCGTCCACGTATGCCTTGAGCTTCCCCCTCTGCTCCTCTGGAACCACGCTCTCCACCGTGGGGGTCACGCGGCTGTATGTAATTCCGCCGCTGCTCTGGGCCTTCTCCAGCCCCAGATGGCTCACTACTCCCCAGTGGCGCATGGCCTTCTCCGACAACCTGTAGAAGTAACGCTTCATGCGCTGGATGCTGGTGGAGGGCACCTGGACTACCACCGGAAGCACCGAGTCCGGCCTTAGCAAGAATAGCAACCTCTTCTCCTTACAGGCCTTCCCGCCGCCCTTCTCAGCGCTGCCCCACTGGTTGAAGGGACAGGCAAAGCAGTCCCCTCCTGGGTCTCCCGTGCCGTACTCCCCATCGGGGCTGAAGCAGTCCGGCGGAGCGCTTCCACCGCCATCGTCAAGGCTGGTCTTCCAGTAAGCTCTTGGGGTCGTCCAGTGGACTATGATCCCGTCCAGGCTGTTGACCGACTCCTCGCCCTCCAAGGTAGGCACTCTCCAACTGAGTCCGTCCAGGATGATCCGGTCCAGGTCCTGGTCCGTCATCTTCTCGTTGCCCAGGTTCTCCTGGATTACGGCAAGAACTTCGTTGGTATTGGTGGTCAGGGCTCGGTACTCTGTGATAGTCGCTAATGTGTTTGTCTTGGTCGTTGGCATTACTTTCAACTCCTTACTCTTAGTCTGTAGACTTCGGCGACGTCGATGTAGGGCTGCAAACCCTTGGGTAGCTCCTCTTCGCTTTCCTCCTTCTCCCTGACGTAGGCTCTCAGGGTCTGGGCGTTCACAGTGGCCTTGATGAAGTCTCCCAGACCGGCCCGGCGCAGGGCCGTGTGGGCCTTCTTCGTATCCCCCACCAGACGGGCAAATACCTCACGATTGAGGTATACCGTCTGGCCAGATGCGGTCTTCATGTTCTGGATGCCGTCGTGGGCGAAGGCGTTCAGAAGCCGTTCCTCTTTCCTGGCCAGCTCCTCCTTCCTCCGTTTCAGGTCTGCCTCCAGGTCTCGGATGGCCTGGGTCTGGGCGGCGTACTCGTTGACCCGGTTTCCCGTAGTTGTTGTCTCTGGCTTCGTCGTAGTCGTCATTTCAAGCCTCTTCGCATGACGCTCTCTACTACCTGTTCTCGGGCCGCCAATGCGGCCATCACCTTCTCGTCCACGGTTTGCGTGGCGATTCGAGAACTCAATGTGGTTCGAGGGATGCCAGTATCGCTGCTCCATTGAGCGAGGGATTTGGTTTCTCCGTTCAAGGTAATTAACCGCTTACGGCTGGTATTGCGGGCTTGGTCTTTTGGAGTAGCCCATCGACAGTTGTTTGGCTCATAATTACCGTCATTGTTTATCCGATCAATGCTCAAATCTTCCCGGTATCCGTTAGTCGTGGCCCATTCATGAAATGCTGCGTAACCATGCCATCCACTAGAGACAGTTATGCCGCTCCCTCCATAACGGCGGTAACGCACATGTCGCGGATTGAGGCAGCGCTCTCGCATACCCACCCAGATCCGGTATAGCCGGGGTAAGGCTTGGGATAACCCGTGCGTTTTGAAGCGAGGTCTACATAGTTCCCGTTTCAAACAGCCGCAACTCTTAGTGTTGCCCGATCTCAAATGGAGGCCCCGTACTACAACGGCGTGGGCGCATTGGCATTGACAGACCCAATGGGGCTCTTTCCCTCGGTTTGGGGCACGACCTATTACCTCTAGCCATCCAAATGTTTGACCGGTTAAATCAATCAGTGGCGGCACGATATAAGCCCCTTTCAAGTATCTGAGTTACCACATCTTGGCGACGAGACAGAGCAGCCATAATCGCTTCATCTACGGTCGCCTTGGCGATCAGGTGGATGATCTCCACGGGCCTCTTCTGCCCGTGGCGATGGAGTCTAGCCTGTGATTGCAAGTAGTCGCCTAGCGAGAACGAAAGCGAATAGTAGACGGCGTACCGGGCCTTGGTCAGGTCTATGCCCAGCCCGCCAGACTGTATCTGGACCGCCAGCACGCCTCCCCATTCATTCCATAGGCTGATCTCCTTTCGCTCTCCTGATATCTCGAAGCTAGGCCGCCCCAGCCTCCGGGCAACCCTATGAACGACCTCCAGGTCGTGCTTGAAGCGGGCGAACACCACCACCGACTCCTCCTTGCCCATGTCCTCCAAGAGGTCGGCAAGAAGCTCCGCCTTCGTGGTGTCCACCTCCACGTCTCGCCCGTCTTCTGTTCGTGCATAGCCGGACGTGACTTGCTGGAGCCTTAGTAGCTGGGACAGAGCATTGACCGCTGTGATCCGCCCTTCCTCTAGGTCAGCTATGAAGTCCCGCTCCAGGGTCCGGTAGAGCTTCCTGGCCTTGGGGCCGAGATCGCACATGCGAGTGACCGTAAGCAGCGGCGGCAGGTCCAGCACGTCGGCTGCTTCAACCCGGTACGCTATACTGTAGAGCTTCTCCTGAAACTCCTCCTGGTGCTGATAGCCCATGATCTCTTGGTTGTTCCACCCACCCATCACCGCGTACCGGGACTTGAAACGGAAGTAGGAGGTCCCGTAGATGCTCTTGTCCAATGCCCTGTACTGGGCATAGATGTCTAAGGGGCTGTGGGCCATTGGGGTGCCCGTAAGAGCCAAGCGTTGAGGTACACGGTCCGAGAGGCGGGAGCAGTAGCGGCTGGTTACGCCTCCGGGACTCTTGATGCGATGGGAATTGTGGACCAGCAGGCCTTCGGCAAAGTAGTTGCCGGTCTCGGTTTCGATGTTAAAGACTGTACAGCCTTCTGAATTTGGTTGATGACCTCCGGCAGGTCTTCCAATATCTGTTTGTTCCAAAAGTGAAGGACCGTCCAACCACGGGACTCTAGGTAATGTCTCTTCCGGGCATCGGCTGCCTTCACCTTGCGCCCCATGTGAGAATGCCCGTCCACTTCGATGCCCACCTTCAGCACCGGCTCTGCCAGGTCCAGTTTGAAGACCGACGGCAAGTCTCGCTGGCGAGGATTCACTCCAATGGGGTACTCGGCAGGCCATCCCAACCGGTCGGCCAATATCCGTTGCGGAACGGTCAGCCCTTGCCCGTTGCCTCCCTTGAGCGTTGGATACCCCATTTGCCGCAAGATAACCTGGGCCTTGGCTTGATTCCTGGGGTTTCGGAGCGGGTTGGAGCCTGACCGCAAATGGCGAAGGCGCGCTTCCTGGACGTCGGGGCGTTGACGCAAACGCAACATCGTCGTCCGGCTGCGCTCCTTCGCCTCTGGCGTGTTCATCCTTGCTTTGCCAGAGCACGAACGGCCGCAGAACTGGCGAGCAATCTTGTCTCCCAAAAAGCTCATGCCGCACCATTCGCAAATCAGGGGGTGGATTCTCTTCTTGACCCTTTTCGGCGATGCAGCCAACTGTGTCATCCGTGGTGACCTCCCTTGCTGGGATGTAGCCCCGGCTAGTCCACACCGGATGGTCTGGTGTCATAAGGGTGTCGCCAAGGGCAATGAGGCCCTCTCTGGAGGTCCTTGTGAAGGTATGCCGCACCCTCGACTGGACTACTTGGCCGGTGGAGTGGTCCACTCCCCAGACCACATCCCCTCTCTTCAGCTTTTCGATGCGCTTCTTACCTGCTGGGGTGGCGATAGCGGTGCCTGCCGGGTGGCACTCATCCATCACCACCAGGTCCCAGGGCTGTTTCCGGGCCCAGCTTCCAAAGGGCTCCCGCCACACCGACTCGTAGTTGATAACCACCGCTGCCCGCTCCGATTTGAGAAGGGCTGCTTCCGCCTGGGCCTGCTTGTCCTTTACGCTTCCGTGGGCCAAGGGCAAGACGGTCCAGGGCGCGGGGCTGTGCTTTGCGAACTCCCCAGGCCATACCCCGGCCACCACCGACAGGGGGCAGACGATCAGCACCCGCCGGTAGTCCTGGGTGTCCATCAGGTCGATGGCCACCTTCGTCTTGCCGGTGCCCATCTCCATGGCCAGCATCGAGCCTGGCTTGTCCTCCACAAAGGCTAGGGCTTCTCTCTGGTGTTGCCAGGATGTGGTCATGGTCCCTCGGTCTGTAATGGCTGTGATCACGCCGCCACCAACTCACGATCCCTTGCGTGGCACTCGCACTGGCACAGCGTTGGCGGCGTGCTCCGGTGGGGGATCTCGCCGCTGCACTTGCGGTGGTCTCCTATGGAGCACTGGAACGTCTGCGGGTAGCAGCTCATGCTTGTGATGCCTCCTGGTCAGTCTTCAGCGTGCTCTTGCCCGTCCCCATCTCCATCGGCAATAGCTTTCATTGCCTCGGGCCTGAGCCTCTCTTCCAACGCCCACCTGGGTATTACCACCCGCGTGCCAATCTTTATGTACTTGATGCGCCCCTGGTACATCTCCTCCTTGAGCTTCCACTCGCTGATACTAATGACCTTGGCGGCTTCCTTAATCCTGTAGCCTAGCTTGCTGTCGTTCATATCGGTATTTGTGCTCCTATATACTCGGTATAGGCCGGCGGGATGGCCTGGGTGAGCTCCTCGCGCTTCATCCAGTCGATGCCCATCGCCTCGGCTGCGAGCCGCCAGCCCTTTGCATGGCCGCTGCCAACGCCGTTGCCTTGGGCGCCATTCTGCCAGTTCGTTAACTGCGTCTCGGGCATCCCATTAGATAATCCGATCTTGCTGTCCTTTGGTCTGCCATTCGCACGGAGCCTTTCGCCAACAATCGTCGGGTATGAGAACGGCACCTTTTCGTATCCGGGCCTGATGTTTAGGGCTCCATCGTGGTACTTGCGCCAGTCCGAATTGACAGGATTAGGGTGTTTCTCACGCCAATAGGGATCGAAGTTGCTCGACTTCGTGGGGATAGAGACAATTTGTTGAGAAACATTGCTGCCCTTTTTCCAAGGACTATCCCCCTTTGTGACTCGCCCCTGATGCTTCGGGTGCCCCGGCGCCAGCCAGAACCAGTTCGTGGCGAACAGCCGATGCCGGTAGAACGGCAGGCCGAACGTCATCCCGCACAGCCAGCCAGCCTTGAGCCCATGCGACTCAAGTCCCCGCTTCTTCAGCGTCTTTGACCCGTGCCTCGCCCCCATGACGTTCTCAAGGACGTAGGGCTTGCCGAGGCCCTCCAGCATCTCGATGGTCGGCAGAATCAGCAGTGGGTAGTCCCGCCCCCTGAGCCACGGCAGGTTGTGCATGATGCTGTAGCCCTGGCACGGCGGCGAGGCGTGGATCGCGTCGAACTCGCGCCCGTGCTTAGCTAGGTACTCCAGTGCGTCGGCCTGGACGAACTCTTCACCGATGTATCGGGACTGCGGCTTATAGTCAACTCCAGTTACATGGAATCCAGCTAGCTGATAGCCGCGGGCTGCCCCACCAGCGCCACAAAAGAGGTCAAGGAGTTTAGCCACTATTACCCCTCCGCCAGCGCCCGCTCCCTGGCCTCTTGGGCTGGCTTCGCCGCTGCACAGTCGGTGCAGGCGTAGGCCAGGATTCTCGTCCCATCCACATGCCGCACCGGGTACTACCTTGGATGCGGGCAGTCGGGATCGCCGCCGACCGGCCCCACAGGATCTGTGTTCTCACTGTCCAGCCGCTCATACGCCCGGTACATGCCGCGCATCAGCACCTCGGCTACGGCGCTGCCGTTCGTCCGTCGGCTGTGTGCCCGTACCTGGTGACCGTTCCGCGTGTGCGATCTAACCGTCGTGTAGCTCATCGACGCGCCTCCTTCGCTCGCCCTGGACTTTCGGGAACGGTGTGTGGGCGGGAGGCCAGCCACTCCTCCACCTCATCGGAGTGCCATCTGGCTGCCCGCCGACCGACCCGCACAGGACGGGGAAACTCGCCTAGCGACATCATCCGGTAGACCGTCGCACTGGACAGGCTAACGAGCCCAAGTACTTCTTCCAGCTTCAGAGCCCGCTTTTCAACAACGCTCATGCTTCCTCCTCCCGTACCGCCGGACGCCGGTAGTCGTCGATGTCGATGCGGCGATGCTTGGCTGCTGCCTTTAGAGTCACTAGTTCGCCGATCAGGGCAGCGACGAACGCATCCTTGTCGGCTTCGCTGAGTCTGTAGTAGTATTCGAGAAGGCCGTCGATAGCTTTTGCTGGCGTCCCTCGATCGTAGGCAGGCTCCAGCGTCTTGCTGATTTCCTGAGCGTGAATTAGGAGGCTTGACATGGCTAATCGATTCCTTCTGACGCTTCCGACTGTTGGATCGCGTTCAACATCGCTCTCAGTTCTGCGCCCAATAGCCGAAGCTCGCCCGTAACCTGGTACAAGGTCCAAGAGTGAAGCAATAGTCCAGCGCAAGTGACCAGAGCGCAAACTGCTATAAGGGGGGTTATCACTCCCCACCTCCTTCCCTCACCGCAGGCCGCCGGTACTCGTCGATGTCGAGGTCTTCATCAGTCGATTCCGCCAGCACGCGCTCTCTAGCCTCTTGAGCCGCCTTCTCCGCTGTCTCCAGCCGGTCTATAGCTGCGTAGACGTTGGCCTCGAAATCGGGTGGCGCAGGTCGGCGGCCGTTTAGGTACAGACTGAACATGGTCTCGCTGAAGCCGAGGAGGGCGGCCAAATCCTGCCGCTTTAGTCCGGCTTCGGCAATGTGACCCCTCAGTTTCCGTAGATGCGGGGGTGTCGTTGCCATCATTGCCACATCACTCTCCGTGAGATTAATAATATCTCACTGGCAGTGACGTGTCAAGAGGTTATTAGCACTAAACTTACAGGGAGTGAGAAATGATAGGCGAACGGATACGCAAAGCACGGATAGAACGCGGGTTGATGCAGATTGACCTTGCAGTGGCGATGGGCGACCGCTATGGCTCATCAATGATTTCCCAACTGGAGTCAGGACAGAGGTCTTTACGGCTAGACGGCCTAGCTAATGCGGCCCGGGAATTGCAGGTCTCAACAGATTGGCTTCTTGGCCTGACCGACGATCCGACGCCATACCCTGTCAACAGGGATAGCCCGAACAACGCCGTTGCAGAGACGGAGGAACCCGGCGACGTAGATCCCGAAGAGACCCTCATCCGGTTAGATGAGGTGGCAGCCGCCGCCGGCAGCGGGGCCAAGGACTATGACGAGACGGTTACCGCTAGGGTCCCGTTCAGAAGCTCCTGGCTGCGCCGCAACCGCATCAATCCCCGGCACTGCAACATCATCAGCGTCCGGGGGGATTCGATGAAGCCGACCCTACCTGACGGCTGCCAGGTAATCGTGGACCGCAATCGCAAGGAGTTGCGGAATGGACGCATCTATGTGATGTGCACTGAAGAAGGTCTAGTGGTGAAGCGGGTCAAACAGAACGCCCAGGGATGGTGGCTGATGAGCGACAACCCAACATGGGCGCCGCTGTTTCTGAGCGAAGACACAGACATCATTGGCGAAGTGCGCTGGACAGCGAGGACGTTCTAGGAGGCGATGATGGAATTGGCGCGTGACATACCAGCATGCTTCTGGTGCGGCCACAGTGGGGAGGAACATGACGAAGGTGATCTCCCAGACGACGGCCACGAGGTGTTGAACTCAACTCGTACGCATGTGGTCGGCATCTGCGCCTGCTATCGATACGAGCGGCCTGAAGATGGTGACCATCCCTACGCCCGGACACCAGAGTCTTACACGTCACTCTGGCCGCCTGAGATTCGGATGCTGTGTTCGGCTCGCCCGCAAGAAGTGCGAGATCATAGGCGAGGTGCGCTGGTCGGCGGTGACATACTAGGGGGATTAACTGTGTTGTTGCCGCCTTGTGTATGAGCGCAGGGGTGAGACTTTGGCGCCAATAACCAGTCCATTGATGATGAGCACTGTAGTAATGACCAGTATCTTCTGATAGCCGTCTGACAGGGGGAGACCTGCGATCAGCAGCAGGATGCCCGACATGGCACCAATGAACCAATACAGCGCTGCTGCGACAATCTGATCGAGGCGGGAGTGTCTATTCATCGTGGACCGGTTGGATGTTCCTCGTCTTCTGTCTCGTAATTGCCGTCGACCTGCGCCTCATGTTCCGCTCCCGCTTCTTCCACGCCTCGACCGACTCGGGTACCACCCATGTCCGTCCCCCGCCGTTGCGCCCGCTCTTGAACACCTACCGATGGACGCCGGTACTCGTCCATGTCGATGCCGAACTCCCGGCACCACTGATATAGCGTCGCGTCGGTCACTCCAAGGTCCATAGCGGCAATGGTGACCATGTGCTTCTGACCGCGGCGGCCTTCCAGGGCTTCTCGGAGTATGTCCGCCATGCCCTTGCTTCTTTGGGCCTCTAGCTTTTCTTGTGTCGGTGTCTTGGGCATCTCAATATCTTTTCTACTAGGCATAGAACGATTAACTGCCTGTATTCTATCTCACAAGGAAGACTTTGTCAAGTAGTTTCTCTTAACATGGAAAGGAGGCGTAGAAAGTGAGTGTATTGATGGCCTTAGATACCCTAGGTGAAAGACTCAGAGAAGCCCGACTGGAAAAGGGCCTGACGCTGGAACAAGTCGCAGAACGAGTGGGCGTCAGGCTCAACACAATATGGTGCTATGAAAAGGGCAAGTTTCGCCCTTCGGAACCAGTGTTGAGGCTTTGCACTCAGATTTACGACAAGCCCATGGAGTGGTTCTTCGGCAAGGAGGAGTCCACCGAGTCTCCCACAGAGCCACCTCCTCACCCTCCGCAGGACCCTATGGAGGAACTGCTCGCCCTCGTGCGCGACATACATCGAATACTGGTTGAGCAATCTGCCGACGGGTCCACTCACTCCCACGAAACCACGCCATAAATCCTCCACTGGCCCGGCTTGATGGTAGGATGGATTCATGGGGCTACGCATCCGCCTTGTGTGTGACCTAACCGCCGTGTAGCCCATCGCTACGCCTCCACCCGCCGGTACTCGTCGATGTCGATGCCGAACTCCTCGCACCAGCGGTAGAGCGTGGTATCGGTGATCTCAAGTTCGACGGAGACCAGCATCAGCATGTTGCGGCGGCCCCGGAACTTGCGAAGTACACCGAGCACGATGTCTCGGATATCCTCGTGGCGCTGGGCCTCTAGCTTTTCCTGGGTTGGTGATTTGAACATTTGCCTAGAGTCCTCTCTTGTTGCCAATGGATACAAATCCGGTACTCTCCGGGCATCAGTCCCTTCCGGTTGGGCACTGTCTTAGCCTTGGATTTCCGTCGCTTCGCCATGATCAAGTCTCCTGCTCTGCGATTTGTGCAGCCGGTGCTTGTCGTAATGGCCCTCATGGGCGAGATTCGGTATCTTGTGCTGTTTCTCCTATTTGGTCTCTTGGCTTCATCGATTGTTGCCTTGCTCGCTCGCGGACGATAACAAGCAGCGCTAGTCCCAGAAGGGCTATCCCCTCGACAGACTCTCCCATCGCCCTGCGCTCAGTAGACTAAAGCAATACGCTTGACATATATAAAGCGCAATGCTATAATATTGGACATGAAAGAAGGGCTGTACCAATTGACCCTTAAGCGACAAGCTATAAGAGCTTTGCAAAAGATGCCGCGTCAGCAAGCTCAGCGCATCCGTCGTCAATTGGACAAGCTGGCCGAGAACCCCGACCGCCGGGAGTTGGATATAGCCCCACTTACCGGGCGAACCGGCTTTCGCCTGCGGGTAGGCGACCTGCGGATCATTTTTGAGCGGGACGACGCTGCCCTGGTTATTGACGTGCTCCGCATCGCCCCACGTGGACAGGTCTACCGAGGATAGGAGGATATGATGAATCAGCCCCAGGTCATTCTTGACACTGCCGGACAGCCGGCTTTTGCGGTGATTCCCTGGCTGGAATATGAGCGCTTGGCCAAGGAAGATGCCGATGCGCTGTTGAGCGATGTGGAGCTTTACGATCGTGCCAAGGGAGAGGGAGGCGAGTCCCTTCCCGTTGAAGTGGCAGACCAGCTCCTGGCAGGGCAAAATCCAGTCCGGGTGTATCGCCGCCATCGCCATATGACCCAAAGTCAGTTGGCCGCCGCGGCCGGCATCAATGCTATTTACCTTTCCCAGATTGAGGCGGGGAAGCGAACTGGCTCCATCAAGACGTTGGCCGCTATCGCCCAAGCCCTGGACATAGCTGTGGACGACCTTCTCTAGTACTCCCCTTCTCGGCACTGGGTAACCGCCCGTCCTGTTGCGGGCAATCTGTCCCCCGTGTGAGACAGTAGTAACGTCCATCGCTTGATAGTCCCGCCATGTGTGCGCTCTCACCGTCGTGTGGCTCATCGACGCGCCTCCATCACTCGCCCTGGGCTTTCTGGAGCGGTGTGTGAACGGGAGGCCAGCCACTCCTCCACCTCGTCGGAGAGCCATCTGGTTGCCCGCTGGCCGACCCGCGCAGGACGGGGAAACTCGCCACGCGAGATCATGCGGTAGATCGTCGCGCTGGACAGGCTAATGAGCCCAATTACTTCTTTCAGCTTCAGCGCCCGGTTTTCAGCAACGCTCATGATTCCTCCTCCCGTACCGCCGGACGCCGGTAGTCGTCGATGTCGATGCTGAGGTCGGAGCACCAGCGGTAGAGCGTCGTGCCTGTTACTTCCAGGTCGGCAGCTACCAGCACGAGCATGTTCCTGCGGCCCTCGAACTTCCTGAACGCGCCGACCACGACGTCTCTGATGTCCTGGTTGCGCTGGGCCTCTAGCTTCTCCTGAGTGGGGGACTTTTGCATATGATCCACCATGTATCTCCTTACTGTTGCTTTATGATACATCGTGTTGTTCCATATGTCAAGGGGTGTGCTACATAATGGTGAACAAGGAGACCATGATGCCGAATAGTCGAACGGAGCCTATTCCCGCACGGCTGAGACGCGCCCGTATGGAGTCTGGGTTGACCCAAGAGCAGGTGGGAGAACGAGCAGGTTTAGCCCGGAACTCGATCTCCAGATACGAGTCGGGGAGCGCTTTCCCTTCTCAGCTAGCAATGAACATGCTGGCTGCCTTGTACGACAAGCCTTATGAGTGGTTCTTCGGCGAGGAAGACGAACCACAAGGGGACAGTGTCCGTGTCAAAGCGCCAGAGTCGGCAGCTCAATCCGAGCCCGATGCGTTGGGCGTCATAGTCTCTCTGGGCGAGAGGCTCCAAGACTTCAGTGCCCGCTTTGACAGGCTTGAGACCTACATCCGCGCCCAGGCCCCAGTCCAGGCCATCGGCGAGTCCAGACCGGGGTATGGCCTCAGCAACTACGATACGTCGGACAGAAGCCCAGTTCGGCTGTTGGAAGTCGCTTCGGCAGCGGGCGTAGGCGCGGAGGTCTACGACGAGACACCAATCGGGCTTCTGTGGTTCCGCAACGACTGGCTGCTAAGCCACTCCATCGACCCGGAGAAAAGCAACATCATCCGCGTCCGGGGAGAATCTATGGAGCCTACATTGCCGGACGGATGCTCGATCCTGGTGGACCGCAGTCAGGGCCGGAGACGGCGTCGCGTTGGGCGCATCTTCGTCATGCGTACCGAGGACGGCCTCGTGGTCAAACGCGCCGGAAAGGACGCTGAGGGAAACTGGCAGATCGAGAGTGATAATGAGGACTGGGAACCCGTGCCTTGGTCCAGGGACACTGAGGTTATAGGCGAGGTTCGATGGGTGGCGAGGACGTTCTAGGGACCAGTCGGTAGGTCTCAAATCAGCTAGTGAGGCCAAAGCATGTCAGTACGTCCATGGTGGTACACTCAGTTTGAGAATTCTCGACCATGGTACAGAACCTGGTACATAACCGCCAGATGGTTGTTGAAAGTAATAATCATCGCGATACTAATTTCCGTTGGAGGCCTCACTGCCTACCACTGGTCCGAAGGAGCAGGTATTACTGATGCTTTCAAGCTAACTACATGGGATTTTCGATTTGCGACCAAATGCTATGAGGCACCCTCCACGATTCCCAAGTTCGTCCAAGTAAACAACGTAAGCTTAGGTGGCGAAACAGTGGATAACTACCTAAGCAGGAACTGTATTGAACTGAGGCGCAGATACTATGGCGAGCCACCAGCGGCCAGCACGGACATGCCTGGTCAGGAGGTCACGGACATCCCTGGTCAGGAGGTGAGGAGTCCGGTTGCAGCAGAACTGGAGCAGCGCCTGTCCGAGTCGCGATTGGCCGAGCTGCGTCTTTTCACCCTCCAACTGATCAATAAGGACAGAACCGACCACGGGCTGTCGCCTGTGGCCCTCGGGCCGAACCCCGCGGCGCAATCGCACGCCGAAGACATGCTCGTGCATGGCTATCTAGGCCACTGGTGGGTCGACGGTCGAAAGCCCTACATGGTGTACTCTGAGACCGGGGGGCAGAGCTACGCTTCGGAGAACTCCGCCTCCAATGGCTGGACACAAGAGGAATGGGATAAGGAACGCTGCGGCTCGTTTTTTGTGAGCTGCGCTAGGTCGGAGCCCAAAGAGGATATTGAGGATCTTGAGTTCATGATGATGTACAACGATGCTCATGCCGACTGGGGCCATCGAGACAATATTCTGGGCAACGCGCACCGGTTCGTGAACATCGGCATAGCCTGGGACGGCCGCCGGACGGTCTTGGCCCAGCAATTCGAGGGTGGCGATGCGGTTGCGAATGGCAGGCCGGCGCTCAGCGCCGACGGCACACTCTCCTTCAGGCTAACCAAGGTGGCGGAAGACATTGAAGTTGGAAACGTTGTGACCGTCTACTACGACCCGCCACCAAGCCCAAAGACTCCGGCACAGATCGACGCGATCGACAGCTACTGTATCGGTGGAGGCTTCACAACAGCCTGCGATCATGAGCCTGTGGCAAGGATCCTTGAGCCGCTAGGCCCTGGCTTCTACTACCCCACCCTTGACCCCAACGAGGTAGTCGCTGACTCCTGGTCGCAAAGCTCCACAAGCTTTGAGTTCACGGCCAGCCTGGGATCACGATCCACGAGACCGGGTGTTTACACGGTGATGGTGTGGCGAGACAGCGGCGGTCCTTTTTTGTCCGATTTTCTGGTTGCGCTGTCGGTCGTCCAGCCGTGAGGAGTCAGCTAAGGCCCAGGGTTGTAAGGGAGGTAACCGTGGAAGCCAATTCCAAGAATCAAGCAATGCGAATGGCCATGATCCTGCTACTGATCGTTGGGCTTCTTCTCGTCGCATGCCAGGGACCAGTCGGCCCTCAAGGGCCACAAGGACCGTCCGGTCCCACAGGTACTCATGGCGAACCTGGCTCTCAAGGTGCGCAAGGTGAGCCTGGCTCCCAAGGTGCGCAAGGAGACCCTGGCTCCCAAGGTGCGCAAGGAGAACCTGGTGTGGCAGGGCCGGGCATGGACGTAGCTGCGATCCTGGAGACTGCGAGCAACAGCGTCGTGTGTATCAGCACCGTGGAGACCAATAATGTGGAATACCTCTGTTCGACCGGTTTCTACGTAGACGATATGGGAACCGTGCTGACTGCCATGCACGTGGTCAGTGATGCTCGCGACATATTCGTCATTCATTCCGCGTCTGGCAGCGTGGAGTACGAAGAGGCGCAGACCATCCCGCGATGGGACCTTGCCATTCTCACACCGGCCAACGGTCGCAGAATTAAGAGCACTCCCATGCCTATAGCCCAGACATCGCGTCAGGGTGAACCCGTCTCCATCATTGGATTCCCATTAAATCTCATCGCCGAGGATATCCTCATCGTGACATATGGGGTGTTGGGCGCAAGTGCACTTTGGGGTACCGGGGTGACCTCGGCGGCATACCACGTTGTTGACGCATTCATCTCGGACGGCAGTAGTGGCAGTCCTGTGGTTAATGGCCGCGGGGAACTCATCGGCGTGGTCACCCATGGCTGGTGGATCGATGAGGAGGGTGAAATAGATGGCTTTGCCTATGCTGTAAACCTGGTGGGAGAGAGCCTGCCCTGAGATCAAAGTAGTCATGACGGTGGATCAGCCGAAAACCAAGCAGATGCAGCAGGTTTCCAATCCCATCTCTACGGCAATGGTGCTCTCGTTTTGACTACATCCTGGGAATGGGAGGTGCCAGACGTTGCTGAGTTTATCCAGGTTGTGCTGCTCTATCCTGGTGGACCGTGAACACCGGGAACCGCATGAGGGACGAATCTACGTCATGCGGACGGAGGAGGGCCTGGTGGCGAAGCGTTTGGGGCTGGACGAAGAGGGCCGGTGGGAGCTACTGAGCGACAGTCCTGACTGGCGGGTTACGCCCATGTCCCCAGGCACGGAGATCATCGGCGAGGTCCGGTGGTCCGCGGTGACGTACTAGGGGAAGGGTGCAGCGTTCTCAAGCGTGCTCAAACAGAATGTGGTATGAAAGGTGGTAGGCGCAGTTTGGAACAGGGCGGATTTAGCTACGAAATGGGCTTCAGGTCGAATCTGCTCGTCGCCTCCATGATTCACAGATAGTTCCCAGGGCTTTCTTTTTGCCTGCCCTGGCGCAACGTCCACTAGCCGCCAATATCGGTCTAGCCTACATCAAACCACCCAGTAAGGAGGCGACATGACCCTACCACCCAGCGCCATGCAGGAAATTACGCCCGACCTGTCGGGATGAACGGAGGGGATGATCGGACGGAGGTTTTGCATCACTCTGCTAAAACCCACACTTAAACAGGAGGCTTGGATGGCTTTGGAAAAGCTCAGGTTGGATGGCAAGGTAGCTATCGTTACGGGAGGAGGCACAGGCCTGGGCAAAGCCATGGCCCTCGCCATGGCCGAAGCCGGGGCGGACATTGTGGTGGCAGGCCGGCGGCCCGGCCCCATCCAGGACACCGCGACCCAGGTCAAGGCCCTGGGTCGCCGGGGATTGGCCATCCCCACCGATGTAACCGACTCCTCCCAGGTAAACGCCTTGGTGGCACGAACGGTCCAGGAGCTAGGCAAAGTGGATGTCCTGATAAACAACGCCGGGCGTGGTGGCGTTGCCACAGGCAAGGCCCTGTGGGAGATCACCGATGACGAGTGGCACCGGGGCATAGACGCAGACGCTACTGGGACATTCTACTGCACCCGCGCCGTGGCTCACCAGATGGTGGAACGGAAAAGCGGCACCATCATCAACGTGGCCTCTGGGTCCGGCATGAGGGGACAGCGGGGAAACTTCATGTATGGCGCTGCCAAGGCGGCCGTTATCCTTTTCACCAAGTCACTGGCAATAGCCCTGGCCGACGACAACATCCGTGTCCATTGCATTGTCCCTGGATACTTTATTGAGCATGACCCCGCTACCGATGAGGAGTTGCAACTGGTGCGCGATAGGGGGAGGTTCACCCCTGTGGGGCGCACCGGATACGCCTCAGAGATGGGTCCCTTAGCCGTATTGCTGGCGTCAGAGGCCTCCAGCTACATGACCGGCCAGGTGATTTGCATGGATGGCGGTGGCCTGGTGGATGGCATAGCCCCCATCCAACTGGTCCCAACGGTTTCACTATAATCAACCTTGCATGTTGTGCCCCCCGACAAAGCGTAGCTCAGGACGAGCGGTTATGTATCCAAACCCAGGCTTAAGTTGAGGGTTTCAAGGCTCCGCTCATGATGGGCCCTGCCGAACCACATGAGCGGGGTGTACTCACCAGTATCCGCCCGTAAAGGACGTAGAAGGAAGAGACCATGACAATCAAAGGATTCGACCTCCAAGGGAAAAAGGCCGTAGTGGTGGGAGCGGCATCCCCAGTGGGCCGCGCTGTCGCCTTGGCATTGGCAGAGGCCGGGGCTGACCTTGCCCTGACCCCGTGCACCAGTAGCGCCGCCGAGCAACGCCAGGTGGATGCCAGCCTGTCCGCTGTAACAAAGCTGGGCCGCCATTGTCAGAGCTTTGCGGTAGATGTTACCAGCGATGAAGCCGTCCGCCATATGGTGGAAATGGCCGTGGCCGCCCTTGGCAAACTGGATATTTTGGTCAACACTATTGACCTGCCTTTCGGCAAACCCCTGGTGGAGACCACCCCGGAAGAGTGGACCCAGGTCGTAGCCGGCAATCTGACGGCGGTGTTCAACACCACGAAACATGTGGGACGCCACATGTTGGCCCAGGGCAGGGGCAAGATAGTAAACGTCACCTCCATGTTGGGAGACCGCGGCCTTGCCAACGCCGCCGCCTATTGTGCCGCCAAGGGCGGCGTGGTGCAACTTACCAAGGCTGCGGCTCTGGAGTGGGCGAGGCGCGGGGTCAACGTGAACGGCATCGGTCTGGGGTGGATTGAGGGGGACCCTATGGCGCAGGAGAATGACCCGGAGATGCAATCGCGCCTAACACGCTATCTGCCCATTCACCGGCTTGGAAAGCCCGAAGAGATCGGTGCCCTGGCCGTCTATTTGGCCTCGGACTCGGCGGACTTTATGACCGGCCACACCATCTTCGTGGATGGCGGTGTCATGTCCCACGCCTAGAAATAGGTTGGCTCTGCTGACTGCAAGCCTTTGCCCGGGTTACCGCGAATACTACTGTCTCCGGTTCCGCGACCTGCGTGCTCGTGGTCGAGGCTGCTTGGCAGGCGGGGCCTCGGGTCCTCGGTCCACCGGGGATACACCGCGGGCCTCTCTCAGGGCCTCAGCAAACCCCTCTGTGTTGCTGGGCCTGATAACAAGTACACCTCCGCCCGTCTTCCTCACCAGCAGGTCTTGCCCCCCCAAGGGAGCATTGACTAACCGCACTTCGCCGATGTCGGCTAGCATCACGCTCCTCATCCTGGGACTTCCGTAACGGATGACCAGCCTGTCCTCGAACACCTCGTACCGGGTGTGCCTGGTGAACCAAACATAGGCCAGCAGGCCGCCTCCCATGGCCACACTGAGGGGATCACCCTGAGTCAGGCCTATCACCGTTATCGTGGCAGCCAAAACCGGACTTAAGAGTTGCATTATCGAGCTTCGGGGCTTATCGGCGTGGAGCCGTTGCAGGTATCGAGGCTGCGTAGGGGACGGGCCTGCCGGTCCGTCCGATGGTCCTGTTTCAGGCTCCGCAGTGCTCCCTGCCGTCTCTGATTGGCTTGTTTCAGCAAGGCTATTGTCATACTCGGCCCGCTTTTGGGGGTCACTCAACACCTCGTAGGCCTCATTCAGCTGCGTCATAATCTCAGCTGCCTCCGGCTCGGTATTCATATCTGGATGGTACTTTCTGGCAAGCCGCCTATAGGCAGACTCTATAGCTTCTGGTTCAGCCGACGGATGGACCTGAAGGATTTCATATAGATCGTTTGAGTTTCGCATGTGCCTGTTCTACCCGCCTTATGCATTCGTAGAGTGTATCGTCCTGGCCAAGGAGCGATGTTAGGTCTTAAGTATACAGCACGGCCCCGCAGATTCCAGCACCCCTTTTTCCTCATCTCCTATGCCTCCTCCGCCGACTCCGGCCCGGCGGACTCCCGTTCTTGCCTGGCCAGCCACTCCTGGAACCACCGTTGGTACTCGTCCAAGGCGGGGGGTCTAACGTAGAACACCTCTATGTCCAAAGGGAACTGCACCTGGTGGTGCTCGCTTATGACCAGCAGCCCCACATCGCCACTGTTTAGCGTTTCGTTTAGGCATGCCGTAATATGCCCGTACCGCCTCCGGGTCCCTTCGCTGAGCCACCCCTGGAGCTGCTGAGCCACCCTGGGGCTGACCAGGGGCAGCATAAGACACTGTCTCAGGTCCTGCATCTCCAGCAGCACCTCCCGGTCCTCCGTGGCCTCCAGAGTAGCTCCTCTCTCATACCTCTCTTGGACGAGCGGATAGCTACGGAAGCCCGCCTCTTGCAGGTATTGCAGCCCCGCGGCGCTGCTTTCCGTCAGGGCCTCGTGATAGATATGCTGCACGCTTCCCAGCCTGCTCTCCAGAGACGCGACATTGGATTGGACCTGGCTCCAGTACCTATGCAAAACCTCCAATCCCTCTTCAACTCCTGGCGGAGGTTCGTATGACAGAGGGACCAGAAGAAGTTTCCTTTTCCCAGCGAAGCTTTCAGCGGTCGGCCGCTCGATCCGTCCCAGTTCCTGAGTCATGCGCGCTGCTCCGTAAGGGGGACCTACATCCTGCTCAAGACAGGTTCTGGCTAGGGAATGGGTGAACAGTCTGCTGTCGCAACCCAACAAGTATGCAGACGTGGGGTTCCGGTACTACCCCGTTAGGGTGATGATATCGCTTTGCCATCTCACCCACCACTCATTCGCTTGGTTGATATTCATCGATCACGGACACGGCTATTGTGTAACTGGAAACAAAACGTGCTATTGGCCTATGAAGGCCAAAGGAATGTATCAGAAGGGGAGAATACGATGTTAGACCAATCGGACCCACGCCGAGTTATCCAAATGGATCTTCAGGCACTCGCCCGGGATGCCCAACCCTTGAAGAGTCTTCCTATGCCCCAGGTGAACCGCCGGATTCTTTCTGGAGAAGTGAGGCAGTTCCCCGGAGAATGCCTCCTTCTTGGTGAAGGCTCGCAGATCGAGGAGGTCTACCTCATTCTCCGGGGCATGGTAACTGTGGGGGTGTATCAGGAGCAAGCCCCGGCCTTGTGGCTTTACGTCTCGGGGCCAGGAACAATGGTGGACATGTGCGCTCTCCTGGATCCACCCGTGTCCCCCGTGAGCATCCGTGCCTTGAGTGATGTGGAGGTCTTGGCCATTCCACGTACTGACTTTGTGGAGGTCATGCGGCAAGAACCGGCGGTGTGGGCAGTAGAGTCCCAGGAAGTGGTGTAACAAGAGTAGAGGGTCTGGATGAAGAGAGACCACCACGTCATCCTTAGCGGGCAAAGACGAGCCTGAGAAAGGAGGACAACGGTGGTCAAGGAAAGGATGGACCTGCTTGAGCTAATGCGCAAGAGGGGAGTCGACGGTGACGTGGACTTTCTACGAGAGGCACTGAGAGTGCTGGTCGAGGAGATCATGGAGGCTGATGTGTCATTGAGGACCGGCGCTGGGTATGGAGAACGCAACCCTGAGCGGGTGACCCAGCGCAACGGGTACCGGTCTCGAGCATGGGACACTCGCGTAGGGACCATGGAGTTGCAGATACCCAAGCTGAGGGAGGGGAGCTACTTTCCGAGCCTGCTGGAGCCACGGCGTCGCAGCGAGCGAGCTCTGCTGGCGGTGATCCAGCAGGCGTATGTGGAGGGTGTATTGACGAGGCGAGTGGATGATCTGGTCAAGGCTCTTTGGTGCGAGGGTATCTCAAAGAGCCAAGTGTCGCGTATCTGCCAGGAGCTGGACGGGGTGGTGGAGAGCTTCCTGGGTCGGCCGCTGGACGGCGGATCATATCCCTACCTGTGGCTGGACGCACTAACCCAGAAGGTCAGAGAGGCCGGTAGGATAGTCAACGTCAGCGTGGTGGTGGCGACGGCGGTCAATAGCGAGGGCAAGCGTGAGATCGTTGGGATGGACGTGGGTACCAGTGAAGACGGCGCCTTCTGGTTAGCCTTCCTGCGCTCACTGGTCGCCAGGGGCCTCGGCGGGGTGGAACTGGTGGTATCGGACGCTCATCAGGGACTCAGGGATGCCATCGCAACTGTCTTCGGTGGGGCCAGTTGGCAGCGGTGCCGCACCCACTTCATGACCAACCTGCTCACTCGGGTCCCCAGGAGCGCTCAGCCCTGGGTGGCCACCATGGTACGCACCATCTACCAGCAGCCGTCCCCTCAGGAGGTGCATGCCCAACTCGAGCGGGTGATTGCTCAGCTCCAGGACCCGTTCCCACAGGTCGCCTCTCGACTGGACGAGGCTGGACCCGACGTCCTGGCCTTCTCCAGCTTCCCACTCGCCCACTGGAAGAAGATCTGGTCCAACAACCCCCTGGAGCGTCTCAACAAGGAGATACGGCGCCGCACCGATGTGGTGGGCATCTTCCCTAACCGCCCAGCTGTCCGTCGCCTGGTCGGCGCCGTCCTAGCTGAGCAGCACGACGAGTGGGCCGTCGGCCGTCGATACATGACACAGGAGGTAACCACCTCCAACGAAGCTCTACCCAGAGCCGAACTCGCAGAGGCAGCGGCCTAGACGATATCAACAGGATGACGTACTCTTACACCACTCTATGGGACGTGACCCCTTACTTCTATCTCGCCCGTATGCGTTCAATGGCCTTTACCTTCTTCGATGTTAGCAATTCTTCGTAGACATTGAGGCTGTTCAGAACTGCATGGGTAAGGTGACTCCAAGAGGCACATTTGATTCGCTTGTTTTGCACGAACACAAAGGCCTCCCCATTCAAGATCACTGTTTTGTTCGGCCATCTGTGGATCCCATTCGCATGAAGACTATTCCTAAGCCAAGCTGGCACCATTACTATTTCAAACTTCCGCTCAGCGTCTGGAAGGCCACACATCTCTATGAGGAGCTTGGCATCTCGGCTGTGTTGCAGAATTGTCTGACGTGAATCATTCCCTGAGCCCGTGCATCATCCTCGGGAAGACCTAGTTCCTCCAAAAGACCATTACACTTATCTTTGATAGCTTGAATCTGCAGTCCACATTCTTTCCATGTGGTGGCCATTCGAAATGACATGTGTTCTTCCTTACCCAAACAAGTCCTTCGAGTCCTCCTCCACCTGCCGCTTCAGCTCCGAGGCGTCCCGGAACCCAAACTCCCTGTACGACTCCTCTGTGCCGTAATCTCGCGTCCTCACCACCACAGGCATCGGCAGCGCGTGCCCAAAGACCAGCGCCTGCTGCTGCGACTCCAGCCGCGATAGCACCGTCCGCAGTTCCCTGGCTCCGGCGATGCCTGCAAGCACGGCGTCCACGTCCCGTTCGTTGTCCAGCAGGTATGCAAACCGCGTCCCAAGCTGGCTCAGCACCTCCTCGTCTATCCCGCTGGGGCGCTGGTCCACCACCAGCAGCGACACCCTGTACTTCCGCATCTCCCGCGCTATCGTGCCAAAGATGGTCTGCCCGGCCACTGCGGGTGTCAGGAACCGGTGCGCCTCCTCGATGGTTATCAGCAATTGCCGTGGCTCCTGGCCGCGCCCTCCCGATGCCTGTTCCATCCGCTCCACGTACATGTCGTGGATGCGCCGCGTGAGCAGGTTGGCCACCAGGATGTACGCCGAAAGGTCGTTGCCGTACCTTCCGAACTCCAGCACCACGTGGACGCCACGGTCCAGGTACTCCAGGATGCGTCGCACCGCATCCGCAGGTGCCTTGGGCGTAAGGAACCCCATGCGGCCCACGGTGCGCATCCGCCGGTGCAGCGTGAACAACACCTGGAAGTTCTCATTGGTCTCATCGGCCAGCGCCGCCAACTCCTCGCGGTTCTCCCGTGCCAGGAACTCCTCCAGCCACGCCTCCTGTCCAAAGCGACGCACCAGGCTGTACACTGACGACACCCCCTGGGGCGTCAGGTTCAGCGTGGCGGCCAGGATTTCTATGTCCTGCGGCTCGATCTCACCGTACCCGATGCGCACCTCCGCGTCTGGCGACACTCCACGCCGGCGCGACATCTCCGGGTCCAGCGAGAACACCGCCACCCTGGACGGGAAGAGCTGCTTGAGCCCCTTGACGCCTGGGCCTCGTTCGCTTGTACCCTCCCAGCCGTACTCGTTGTGCATGTCGAACACCAGGTTCACCGCCACGTCTTTTTGCAGGATGCCCGCTAGCAGGATGCGCGTGAGGAACGTCTTCCCAGTGCCGCTCTTGCCGAACACGCCGTTGGACCGCTTCACCAGCTCCGCCAGGTCCAGACACACGCGGACGCCCTCCATGTCCAGCGGGCTGCCTATCCAGATGTGCCGTTCGTCCTCGGTGCCGAACACCGCTCGGATGCCCTCCTCGGTGGCCTGGTACACCGGTGCGAAGTGGGCCGGGATGGACCGCGCTGGCTGCGGCCCCGACAGCAGTTCGAAGGCGTCGCTGCTCATTGTGAGTTGGGGCAGCACGCTTACGACCGCGTAGGCCCCCGTGCCGGACATTACCGACGCGACGAACGGGTCCGAGGCGTCCGGCGGCACGGCCCGCAGCGAAGAGTCCGACGCCTCCAGCGTAACGTCGGAGATGATGGCAAAGAACCGGTTTGACTGCCCTTGGATGGTCACGAAGCCGCCCACCTTCACCTGCTCCACAGGGAAAGAGGCGTCCAGCCTGACCTCCACGCCTCTGGACAGCGAGCCGCCGACCACAACGCCCATCGGCACAGGCTTGCTTGCCGGCTCATTCATTGCTTGATCCCTCCAATGGGAGTCCACACGGGACGAAAAATCCTTTCTGCCAGAGGTTGCAATGAGTGTTCCATTGAAACCTCTTCCTTCTCCCCATCCCCCTCAACGCTGGCATAATTCTCAAGCGCAGGAAGGGGCAGGGAACCCAGGTTCCCTGCCGGGGTCATATGGGTGTCCCCTATTACTATTTTTCTTTCCCCCTCTCCCTCACGGGAGAGGGGGATAAAGGGGGTGAGGGTTCTTCCCCTCATGATCGCAGACTCCCTAGAATCGCGTTTAGCCGCTGGAGGTCCCGCGATAGCAAGCGCGCCATCTGGCGACCCGCCATCAATAGGAACGCCTGTGGATCATTGTGCACCGAGGCCGCCTGCCGCAGGAACGCCGCCACCACTTCGTCGGCCTCCATCGCCGCTCCGGCCAGCACCAGCGGCATGAAGCGCAGGTCCTCCGTGAAGGCACGCATTTCCGGTGGCGTACACGCCTGGACAAAGGCGTGGATCCTAGGCGGCTGCGATGGCAGGCCGTAGCGCATGCCCGTCCCGACGGAGTCGGGATAGCCGACTATGATGGCCTGGAATTCGGTCCGTAGCAACTTGTCCAATTGCGGATTGTTACGGTACACTGCCTCTTCGTCGGCCTCATCCTGGCCTCGCGCCACAGGCCGCCTGCCCGGGTCCAGAGACGATGTGATCACGTTGCGCACCACGCCATAGACGGGGCTATCCTTCCCAGTGCGCACCAGTGCGCCCAGGGCCGGCGCGCCGTAGAGATCGTAGCATTGCACAGTAAAGGCGGCGCTGGACGCCTCCACCACTTCGCCTAGACGTGAGCTTTTCTCAGATACCTGTTCGCTTGATGCCATTGTTCCGACCAGTACACGCTGTTTGCTCCGATCAAGGTGAGCATGTCTCGACTTTGCATGGGACGGTTTCGGTGCCACGCTCTTTGGATATGAACCGAGAGGTGCCAATTCGCACAGCAACTGCTGTCAAGAACTCTACCGGTGTAGGATACCTCAAGGTGTCCACAATAAACCAGGTAGGGAAGTGCCACGTCTCGGTCGAAACCCAAGAAGCGCCCTTCCGCGCATCCGGTTATTCCGTGACGGCAGGTCACGATAAGTCAGGGTATCCGAATTGTCAACGCAGGGTTGGCGAGAGAAGCTCACGGGCCAAAGAGAGGTAGTCTCTCAAAAGCCGGGGGATGAGGTAATTCCGGTATACCGACTTGCTACCAGCCTGTCCTATTCGTTGGGCCAGGGCTTTGTCTTGCAAGAGGTCTACAACCCGCTCGGCGCAACTGGCAACTCCGTCTACCAGGAATCCCGTTTCGCCATCCTGGATCTGTAGGCGGATCCCGCCACAGTCGCCGCCGATTACAGGGGAGCCTTTCAGCATGGCTTCCGCCACCACAAGACCAAAGCCCTCTCGTATAGACTTTTGCACGATAACGTCAGAACCCCGTTGAAAACTATTGACCTCTCGTGCCTTCACCACGTCGGGGTCGGTGAAGAGGTGGATGTCCTGTTCACCGTTGGCATACTTTTTGACACTCTGGAAGACCTCCACCGATTCTGGGTCGTCCTGGGCGTCAAAAACACCCACCAGTGCTAACTGGAGTTCGGGCGCCACCTGTTTGGCTATACGGTAGGAGTCAACGACTCCCCAGGGGTCCTTCCAGATGTCAAAGCGGGAGACCTGGGTCATCAAAGGTCTTAGTGGGTCTATGCCAAGACCAGCCAGGGTGTCTTTGGCTTGGTCCAATGGCATGAGTACATTCTTCGGCGATAGTGGGTCAATTGCAGGATGGATGATGCGCACTTTGCCTTCATCCAAACCCGGGAACACATAGCTTTCGAGGCTGAATACTATCCTGTCATACAGGCGGACATAGGGGAGCATCAGGTCCCGGATCTCCTCATTGGCAAAGGTCGTGTCTATGTGGCAGACCCAGACGCTTGGACAAGGAGTCTGCAAGTAGGAAAGTATCGGTAGAAACTGTGGGTCGTGGATGATGATGAGGTCTGCCGACGTCAGGAAAGTGTCAAGCTGCCTGGCCGCTTCTTTGTTGCAGCGCAGATAGTGGTCGAGACGCTCTTTGGAGAGGTGGCCCTCTTTGCCCTGAAGGTAGTTGTGGATGTCTTTGGTTGTGGTGAAAAACGGGCCATTGACCTGTGGTATGTACCAGTCTGCGGTTACGCCAGAGCCCCTCATTAGAGGGACAGAAGCCCTGAGGATTTCCGCCACACCACCACCATGCGGGGTAGCGTTTACCTGGACAACCCGCCGTCCTTCGAGGCAACGACCAAGCTCCCTAAGCTGGTCTAGCAGGTCATCCGGGGCGAAGTCGGCGTATTCCTGAAGCTCGCGAACTGATACTTCTACTCTATCCATAGACGAAGTTGCCGTCTAACTTGCTCCCCCGGTTTTCTTAGTGCTACCGAGGTCGTTTTCGGGGAAAGGGAAGCCATTAACAGACTTCCTTATGTGATAAGTTACGGTGTGGCTAAACCTCTTGTCAATAGGATGTGGCATTGGCCAGTATAACTTCGCCAGCGCAATAGGCGTTTGCGGAGCCTTCACTATCGGATTGCAGGTTGTGCTCTTTTGGAAAGCAACGGCCCTATCGGCGGTTTCTGAATAGGCTGCTTCAGATATGGCGCTGTTACATCGTCGTGGGTTGTCTAGCCCTTCAACTTGAACTCAGCTTTGGGAACAGGCAAATTGGGCTCAGGCCGCCTATGTGACGGCACCAGGATGCACAGTGTCAGAAGGGAGGAGGTTTGCTAATCCGGCAATCGTGCTAAACTTAGCGGTTCCATAATTGTTAGCAACCAGCAAAAGTGGGACACATTGGGAGCCGAGAGATCAGGGGCTGTATGGAGGTCTGGTGAGCTCCCTGAGGGCCCTGTTGTAGTGTCGTCGCCGTTCGGTGGTTTGAGCCTTCACCTCCTTCCTGCGTTGTAGGATCTCTTGCCGTCTTCCCTTGAGCACGTCTGATGGTGTCACGTTGCCCAGAGCCTTGTGATAGCGCCGGTAGTTGTAGTAGCTGACGAAGGCCGCGATAGCAGCCTCAAGGTAGGCGGGCAACTCATAAGGCACCTGGTTGACGTCCCGTTTGATGGTCTGGTGGTAGCGCTCCAGCTTCCCGTTGGTCTGAGGGTGGAAAGGAGTTGCTAGGATGTGCTTGATGCCAACCATCCCCAGGTAGTCCCTGAATGCTCTTGAGACATAGCCTGGACCGTTGTCACTCAGCAGCCTGGTGCGGTCTGTGACTGGACTTGGTCCATGCTGGTCGTGTCCACAGCATCCTGGACCACCTCGATGAAGGAGTCGGCCGTCATATCTTGCTGAAGCCTGTGAGCCAGGATGAAGCGGGAGTAGTCGTCCATAACGGTGACCAGGTAGTAGTAGCCCCAACCAACCACCCTGAAGTATGAGGCATCGGTGGCCCACATCTGGTGAGGCCCTGTGGTCTTGCGGTGGTACTCCTTCCCCGCGGCCAACCGCATCTCAGGCCTCTTCACTAGGCCCTCCCTGCCCAGGATACGGTAGACGCTGGACTCTGAGACTGAGAAGCCCTGGTTGTCGGTGATCCACGCGGCCAGCTGACGGCAGCTCAGCTCTGGCATCTTTCTGGCTGATAACAGGACTGAGCGTTCTTCCTGAATAGTAAGACGGTTCCATGGTGGCTGATCGCCTCCTGGTCGGTCCTCAAGTCCTTGTTGGTTTTGGCGTCTGAGCCACCGGTAGTAGGTGCTCTTAGGGATGCCCAGCTCTCTGAGGACCTTTCGCTTGTGGAGGGGAGACGAGGATACTTTGGTAACTACCTCTGCCTTCTCCGGGGCGCTCATCCGCTGGTACCGGTGGCGTCCTGGGGCATGGGGATGGCCGTTTTTTTGAGACGGTACGCCTCCAGCGACAGATCGGCCACTAGCTCCTTGAGTTCCCCGTTCTCTCGCTTGAGCTGCCCTACCTCATGCTGAGTGGCGTCCCGAACCGAGTCACGGGTCAACCTCTCCTTGCCCGCCTCCATGAACTCTTTGGTCCACGAGTAGTAGGAGTGGGGCTTGATCCCCTCCCGCCGGCACAGGTCGTTGACTGTGACCTCGCGGCGGAAGCCCTCCAGAACAATTCGGATCTTCTCTTCCGAGGTGTACTTACGTCGGGCAGCCGCCTTCACTGTGCGGACGAAAGACCTGGTCTGCTCGCTTCGTTCCTCGGCAGCCTCTGCTTTGCTTACTTCTAATTGGGACACATCTGCTCCTTTCTGTGGGTAGCTCTACCCTCATTTCAGGAGCTCACACCACCCTCCGACTCTCGGGTTTTCCTACCCTTATATGTGTCCCATTATCGCTGACGGTCTACAAGGCCGCTAACCCGCTACGCATTGTGTCGTAGTAGCGACTCTGTCGCCAGGCCTGGCGGTAGATCTCCAGGAGGAATTCCATGTTGTTTTTAGACACAGCAACCACCATAATTCCTTCACCTGGCGCTGGAAGCAATCACGAACCGAGGTTGCCAACTTGACCGTTGCTCAGGATACTACAAAACTACGCCCATTGATCAGTCAGGGTCAACAAAGTCTTGGATCCAGTTAGCGTTTCGCTATAGATAGAAAAGAGTCCCAGGCGGGATTCGAACCCGCGACCCGCTGCTTAGAAGGCAGCCGCTCTATCCTCTGAGCTACTGGGACCTGTGCCAATCTGAGTGTACCAATGCCACCTGGCAGGGTCAAGGCAAAGACGGGCACGGTTCTCAACAGGTGCGCTCATCTGAAATCACTTCTCAGAGGTAGTCCAGAGTCCTGGTCTGTCGGGATTCTGGCGGTTCTTTGTGGGGAGGAAGCGGGTACTCCCCAGATTCCTTTCTTCCCTCCTCCTCAGGCGAGACAGGCGTACAAAGAGGTCCGAGCTACCTCTTGGGTCGGCCTCAAAGCCCTGTGGTGCCTCCTCGGGTATCTCTGGCCTCATCGCGCCAGTGGCGGACATGGCGGTAAACATACAGCCCAACCAGCACCACCAACACCACCAGGATGGGAATATCAAAGGGACGCATCACCCGCCGCAACGCTTCCCAGTTTTCCCCCAACAGGTATCCTCCATAGGCCAACCCTAGGGACCAGAGGAACGAACCGGCAAAGGTAAGAGCGCAGAACCGCAGGATGGGCATCCTGACCACACCGGCGGGGAAGCTGATAAGACTGCGAACTACAGGGACCAACCTTGAGAGAAACACCGCCCATGTCCCGTACCTGGCAAACCACCGGTCGGCTCGTTCCAGGTCCCGTTGAGTTATCAGGACATAGCGTCCGT
Organism: Dehalococcoidia bacterium; assembly: GCA_965248595.1. Lineage (GTDB taxonomy): Bacteria > Chloroflexota > Dehalococcoidia > Lucifugimonadales > SHYF01 > SHYF01. The sequence goes on along the minus strand of CBDFJM010000006.1, from coordinate 321,276 downwards.
ACCGCTCCAGCAGCGGCCGCCCTCCCGACGCCCCAAAGAGATAGATGATGAGCGCGCCGATGAGACTCCCCAAGGCACCGTATAACCCGGCGAGGAGCACATACCATACGCTCTTACCCTTGGCCGCTATCAGCATCCAGCCGCTCAAGGGCATAACCACCTCACTAGGAATGGGGAAGAAGACGCTTTCAATGGCCATGAGCAGCACCACCCCTGGCCATCCCAGAGCGTCGTAGACCTGGGCAATGAATGCAAGAAGCTGGTGTTCAATGGATGCCATGTATAATTGGCCCTCCGGGGCGTCGGGGAGTGTAACAGCAGGGTAGGGGGCCGTCAATGCGGTGTACGCAACGGCCTGCCCACAACCTCTTTCCTGTGGCTAGCCCCTAGGCTAAACGTTGCCTCAGAAGAATCCAAGCGCAGTTTTATACTTGTATAAGACAATTCTCATACACAATATTGACTTTATCTTGACGTTAGGCTAAACTTTGCTTAGACTATGTCGCCTTGGAGGGGGTTACATAGCCTCTAATGGACTGCTATGACACCCTTTGGAGGAGGGAAACGTGGCTAAGAAGACTAAGCTGATGGCATCGGTGGAACGCGCCCACAACAACCAGTCGCTGGAGCGACTGTTGCCCCAGATGATAAACGAGCAGGGGTTGACTGCTACCGCGGCGACCTTGGGGGTAAGCAAAGCTACCCTGGGCTACTGGTTGCTTAAGCTGGGTATCAACGTGCGACGGGTTGCGCTAGCCCCGGGGGAATCGCTGGAGGTCAAGAGGACCGGCTAGAGGCACCAAGTCGACGTTGAACCAAGATTTGGGTTTCTTCCGCGTGGCAAGGTCTGCCTGGTTGGCGGAAGTACCACGCCCTGGCATACTTCTTCCTGCTCAGCAACACCCCCTAGGCAAGCCCGACTATGTGGAGGCACGATATGTAGTGGCTCTCGGTGCTGCCGTAGATGAATGGCGGCGGCGCTGACATGGTCGGACCTCGAAGCAGGCTCCAGGCATAGGGTTGCCCCCATGCCGGCCAAGTACGCAGATCCGGAACCTGGTTCGTATTGACAGGTTTGGCGAATTGTGATAAAAATAACACATTGGAGAGGCTCCTTTCCCTTTGAGGAAACAAAGACGGGGCAGGAGTCTTTTATTTTGATGATCAACTTAGGAGGCAGCGTGCGAAAAGGCATTTCCCTCGGGGCCGTATTGATGGCGGTGCTCATGCTAGGCGGGGTGGCGTGCGGCGGTGGTGGCGCAGCACCAACACCCACTGAGGCAACTACACAACCCACGCCCACCGAAGCTACGGGCGGCACTCCAGTTGGGGAGGTCATCGACATACAACAGACGGAGCTTCCCTATAGCTTTATACCCGATACCTTCAACCTTGAACTGAACAAGACGTACACCCTCTCCTTCGGCGCCGTGCAGGAGTTCCACACCTTTACTGTTGACGACCTTACCATCGAAGAGGTGGAAAGCGTGGACGAAGATACGCCAAGCGTGGACATATTCATCAACGCAGGCGAAAGCGTGCAGCAGACCATTACGCCTACCAAGGCAGGCACTTTCAAGCTGTACTGCGTCCCCCACGAAGGCCTGGGCATGGTTGGGCAGGTCATCGTCAAGTAGCAATTCCAATTCGAGGACTGTGTAGACTGGCCTGAACACGCCTTCAGGCCAGTCTCTGTTTTCGACGGCGTCAGGGCGAATGAAGGTGCCGGACCTTTGACCACCTCTGCCGAGTTGACTTTACAATCACGTGATATGCTGTCAGCCTCGGAAAAGGTTTACGTGTCTGGCTTGTCCCACTGTTTCGGTTAGAAGCTCGGCAGGGTACAAGATGGTATTGCAGGAGTCGGCTACCGCCGTGTTCATTGCCCTTGCAGGGCTGGTGGGCCTAGCCGTGGGCAGCTTTCTTAACGTCTGCACGGACAGGCTCCCGCGAGGCCAGTCCATTGTTACCGTGCCATCCCACTGCGACTCGTGCGGCCACCCCCTTGCCCCCTTGCCCCCTGGGACCTGGTGCCATTGGCGAGTTTCCTTTGGTTGAGGGGGCGATGCCGCTACTGCCACGCCCGTATACCCTGGCGGCTACCCATGGTGGAGTTAGCCACGGGTATCCTCTTCGCCTTCGTGGTCTTCCGCTACGGGATCACAATCCAGGCAGGAGTTTTGTTGGCCTTCGTGGGAGTCTTGGTTGCGGTGTTTGTGGTGGACATGAAGACGAGCCTGATACTCAACAAGGTTATCTACCCCAGCATGGCCGTGGCCTTGCTGGTAGCGCCTTGGGGGCCTGTTGGCCATGGCCTATCCATCCAGACTGCATACCTGGAGGTCTTGAAAGGCGTGCTGGTGGGAGGCGGAGCGCCTTTCATCATCTACGTCCTGGCCCGGGGCGGGTTCGGCGCAGGAGACGTCAAGCTGGGGGCTCTGCTGGGTCTGATGATGGGATTCATACCGATGCTGGTAACCCTCCAGCTAGCCTTTATCGCCGGCGGGATGGTGGCCGTCATCCTCATGGTGTTCAAGATTCGCGGACGCAAAGATCCCATTCCCTTCGGTCCGTTCCTGGCCAGTGCGGGAGTAGTTGGTCTATTCTGGGGTCAGGCCATCTTTCAGTGGTACCTGCAACTCTTCGTTTGAACTAACCACAGACGTGCCACTTTCCTGCGCAAAGCGGTTGGCGTGCGTTGACGCTGCACGCCACCACTCCTATACTACTCTCAGTTTCAACGGGGGTGCAGAATGAGGCTTACCTGCCTACAAGAGAATCTGAGCAGAGCACTGAACATCGTGGGCCGAGCCGTCGCCACGCGTACAACGCTACCGGTTACCCAGAACGTGCTCCTGGCCACCGACCAGGGGCGGCTCAAGCTTTCCGCCACCAATCTTGAAATCGCCATCAACACATGGATAGGCGGCAAGATTGAGACCGATGGTGCCATTACAGTCCCAGCCCGCCTGCTAACCGACTTCGTCAACTCCCTGCCAGCGGGGCCAATAGACATCGCTATGACCCCCAAACCCCTCGGCATCCAGCTCACATCTGGCAGGTTCGAAGCCCGTCTCCTGGGCACCGATGCCGAGGAGTTTCCCCCCATTCCTTCAGTAGAGGAAGGCATTGGCATCAGGATACTGCCCAAGACCCTGCGCTCCGCCATCAACCAGGTGGCCTTCGCCGCCGCCACGGAGGATTCTCGCCCAGTCCTCACAGGCGTGAAGATAGAGCTCGAGGGCGACACGGTAACGCTCGCCGCCGCCGACGGTTTTCGGCTGGCCGTGCACACTGCCAAGCTGGCCGCTTCTATCCCCACTCCCATCAGCTTCATCGTCCCTGGCAGGACCCTCACGGAGCTAAACCGCCTGCTGGTGGACCAGGAAGAGCCAATGGAGTTCACCGTCACTCCCCAGCGCAGCCAGGTCATGTTCCACATGAAGGACTTGGAGCTGGTCTCCCAACTGGTGCAGGGCACGTTCCCCAACTACAAGCAGCTTATACCGGAGAGCTACGGCACCCGCACCGTTGTCAAGCTACAGGACCTCAGCCGGGCCGTGCGCGCCGCCGCCATCTTTGCCCGTGATGGCAGTGGCATCATACGGATTCAGATAAGCCCTGGTACTCCAGGAAAGCTAGTCATCTCGGCTAGGGCGGAGGAGTTGGGCGATAACACCGGCGAGATCGACGCCCAGGTAGAAGGAGAGGACGCCAAGGTCGCCTTCAGCAGCAAGTACCTGAACGATGTTCTGGCCGTCATCAGCCGTGATGAGGTAGCTTTGGAAACCACCACAGCCTCCAGCCCTGGCGTCATACGGCCCGTCGGCGCCGACGACTACGTCCACGTTGTCATGCCAATGTTCGTGCAATGGTAGTTATAGCTATCCGCTTCTGGGAATCCGACGACTCCCTTGATCACGGCCTGTTCCCTCGTGGCCTCGACTTTCACTCGAAACGCTGAGAGGACCGCACGCTTCCCGTCGTGGTCCTCACTGGCCATGCCGTTCTTGACCCTGTAGCAGAAGACGGTGAGTTGGGCCTCAGCCTCTTCTAGGTCGTGCTTCTCGGCCTTCTGGTGCTCAAGCCGCCGCAGCTCGGTTTCGTAGCCCTCTCGCTGACTTTTCAGGGGGCCGCTGTGCGAGCGGATGTAGTCGTCGTCGATCTCGCCGTACATGTAGAGTTTGATCAGGCGCTGCTCCTGGTCCCGGCAATGCCGAATCTCTCGCCCTAGCCGGGCGATCTCTTCGTCAAGCCCGCCACCCATACCGTACCGGCTAGTTGCTGTCGCAGCTTGTCGAGCACCAGTTCGGGATTTTCCAGAACCTTCCGCACCTCGCTCCAAACAACGTCTTCCAGTGCATCAGTTGGGATGTATCGAGCTCGGCAGGTTGCTGGCCGAACGGTGGTCGGCACGGTGGCGCGGCAGCGGTAATAGCGGTATCGGCGGTTGAGCTGGGCACCTACGACCGGACTCCCACATTCCCCGCAGACCACATATCCCGTCAGAAGATACCGCTTCTCCGATTTGGTTGTCCTGTTGCTGGGCTGGCTGAGCCTTTCCTGAACGAGCGCGAAGACTGACTCGTCGATAATTGGCGGGGTGAACCCCTCGATCCGAATCCATTCTTCCTCTGGCAGAACCTTGACCGTCCTACGCCGACCTCGTGTCTTTTGCACCCTCGTCTTTCCGTAGTAGTCCAGTCCCATGTACGAGGTGTTGGTCAACATCCGTTTCAGGGTGAGGGGATGCCAGGCGCTCCCGCTCTTGGTCGGAATGTCTTGCTCATTGAGACGTATGGCGATCTGGTAGAGACTGATCCCCTCGTTAGCCCAAACGAAGACCTTCTTGACGACCTCCGCTTCGGTGGCCAGGATGGTGCGCTGTTTCGTTGCGGGGTCGTATTGGTAACCGTATAGCCCTTTCCCGGTACCGGCGGGCATACGTCCATTCTGCGCCGTTGATTTCTTGCCCCGCATGGTTCGTTCGGTGATGAACTCGCGCTCCTTCTCTCCCACGTAACCCAGGATGTAGCGGACGAGCTTGTCCTCCGCAGTGGTGCCCGATGGCCCTTGTACGAACAAGAGTTTGGCTCCAGCCTCTGCGAGCTCCTCAGTCATCACCATGAGGTGAAGCGGTTCCCGTGATAGCCGGTCTGGAGAGTGGACGATGATCGCCTTGATGGTTCCGAGCCCTGCCAGTCGGCGCACCTGGGTTAGCAGGTGCCTTTCCTGGTCAGCACCGGAGGCTTGCTCCCGGAAGATATGGGGCTGCTCGACTTGCCACCCACGTTCTTCCGCCAGCGCTAGGCAGGCGGCCACTTGGGTGTCTAAGGAAGTCCCGTCTTCCTGTTGGGCTGTGCTGACTCTGGCGTAGATGGCGGCGCTGTCAGTCATCATTCACTCCTGGGATCACTGCGACATGGACCCAGTTGCAGTTGCCTGTTGAACGGCGGGTCAAGGTAGATAAGGTCCACGCACTCGCTGTTCATCCCCCGTAGGATGTCCAGGTTGTCGCCGGTCCAGATCGTCTTGTCAACGAAGTTGGGGCGGCCATGCACCACGGGGGCGGGCGGTATTTGGCCAATATCCACCCCTGTTCCTCCGACCGTTAAGTCAAAATGTTTTTTTTCAGCGCAGTCCGGTTCAGCCATTGGATAATGCCCCTCTTAGGCGCCTACACCCCTTGAAACACGTCCCGTTAGGTGCGATAATATCATCATGAAGGGAGAGGAATTCATACGGCGAACGCGGCGATACGCCCGCAAGAACGGGCTGGAATTCCTGCAAGATGTGCGTCGTGGTAAGGGGAGCCACCAAACCATTTACCTCGGCTCCAAGTTCACGGTCGTTCCCCACGGCGAGATACGCCCTGGCCTCCTGGCCGCAATGCTCAAAGAGCTTGGCATTGATAGAAAGGACTGGTGACCTATGAGATACGTTTACCCATGCGTGTTGCATCCTGAAGAAGTCGGTGGTTTCTGGGTATCGTTTCCAGATGTGCCGGCAGCTAACACCGGAGGCAGAACACGGGAGGAAGCGCTTCTTATGGCCGAAGACGCTCTCGTGGCGGCTCTTGGGGGCTACTACCGCCTCGGCAAGGACATTCCCCTTCCCAGTACACTCGAAGAGGGACAAGAGGCCGTTCGACTTGAGCCTATAGCCGCCGCCAAGGTCGCCCTCAATAGCGCCATGCGTAGGTTGCGCATGACCAATGTCGCGCTTGCCAAGCAACTCGGTATTACCGAGAGCGCCGTCAGGAAACTCCGTGACCCCGATCATCGCTCTCACATTAGCTCCATAGAACGAGCCCTCCGGTTAGTCGGTCTCACACTGGTGGTAGAGGCCCAAGTGACTTAGCACAGTCCCGATGGCCGTGTCGGCGAAGTTGGCTTCAGTCAATATCTCACACACCACTACGTCACCATCGCCGTCACGAGCGGAGGCGCTTTAGGCTGATCTTATCTCGATTAGGTTGACCATGAATGGTGGCCAAATAGCGAATAGGATGGCTGGACTCCAAGAGTTCTTGTGTTGCTTTAGGCAATACATGAGCAACTAGCCTATGTTGTTGCAAGGTCAACACCCAAACCTCAAAACCAAGGGTCATTCCTTCGCTTACGCTTTGCTCTTTTGGCACTGGATTCTTTGGTAACGTCTTCAAATTTCTTAAGCGGAATGACTCTGCTCGGAGGACGTCCGGCGGCCTCCCTAGCCGGACGGAGCCCCAACGACTTGTATGCTCGCCTGAACTCACCGTCAGTCGTAGCGCCTTTACGTGTATTGCAGGGGCCGCAGAGCATCTGGAGATTCTTTTCGCTGTCAGAGCCTCCATGGTCAAAAGGAGTCTTGTGGTCGACGTGCATATCTGCGAGGTCGAGATTCCTACCGCAGTACATACACTTGCCGCGTTGGTTCCTATAAAGGCCATCTTTAATGAGTTTTTGGATAGGCTTCCGTTTTTTCTCGTCACCAAACAACACAGTTAATCCCCCTAGTATGTCACCGCCGACCAGCGCACCTCGCCGATGATCTCGGCGTCCCTGGACCAAGGCACGGGTTCCCAATCTTCATTATCACTCTCCATCTGCCAGTTACCCTCGGCGTCCTTTCCGGCGCGTTTGACCACGAGGCCGTCCTCGGTACGCATGACGAAGATGCGCCCAACGCGACGCCGTCTCCGGCCCTGACTGCGGTCCACCAGGATCGAGCATCCGTCCGGCAATGTAGGCTCCATAGATTCTCCCCGGACGCGGATGATGTTGCTTTTCTCCGGGTCGATGGAGTGGCTTAGCAGCCAGTCGTTGCGGAACCACAGAAGCCCGATTGGTGTCTCGTCGTAGACCTCCGCGCCTACGCCCGCTGCCGAAGCGACTTCCAACAGCCGAACTGGGCTTCTGTCCGACGTATCGTAGTTGCTGGGGCCATACCCTGGTCTGGACTCGCCGATGGCCTGGACTGGGGCCTGGGCGCGGATGTAGGTCTCAAGCCTGTCGAAGCGGGCACTGAAGTCTTGGAGCCTCTCGCCCAGGGAGACTATGACGTCCGACGACTCAGGTGTGGGCTGGGTTCCAGACTCTGGCGCTTCGTCGTTCGGGGGTGGCGGGAGCCGTTGGGGTTTCTCTTCCTTGCCGAAGAACCACTCATAAGGCTTGTCATATGCGTGGACTAGAGAGCGCAAGGCCGGCCCTGAAGGGTTTACGCGGTCAGTTTCATAGCTGTAAATCGTGTTGGGATCAACCCATATAGCCTGACCAGCTTCCTTCTGCGTCAAGCCAGCTTCAACCCTAGCTTGCTTTAGGCGCTGTCCCAACCCACTGTTGCTTCCGTCGCCACGACCCAATTCTTGTTACCTCGCTGTCTATTATAAGTTAACCCTCTTGGCAAGGTAGACTAGTTACAATAGACTATTTAGAGAGATTAACTCTAGTTAACAGAGAGACGGGTATTGAGATGTCCAAGACACCGACACAAGAAAAGCTAGAGGCCCAAAGAAGCAAGGGCATGGCGGACATACTCCGAGAAGCCCTGGAAGGCCGCCGCGGTCAGAAGCACATGGTCACCATTGCCGCTATGGACCTTGGAGTGACCGACGCGACGCTATATCAGTGGTGCCGGGAGTTCGGCATCGACATGGACGAGTACCGGCGTCCGGCGGTAGAGGGGTAGGGGAGACCTAGCGTGGGAGTCTTACCTGAACCGAAGTGGGAGTTTCGTAACGGCATGTGGGTCAAGGCGATCTGGGAGCCAGCAGCGCCGATTAAAGAACAAGACGCCTTGTACCGAAAGTGGTTCTGGGAAGGCCAAGACGAAGCGACGGGAATCAACATCCTGGAGCCTGCTGAGAAGGTGAAGGAAAGGGTATAGCGATGGGGTACACGACTGTCAGATCGCACACGCGGAACGGCCACCAGGTACGGGCACACAGCCGACGGACGAACGGCAGCGCCGTCACCGACGTGCTGGCTCGCGATCTGGACCGGGTGTACGAGGAGCTAATCCAGGACGGAGCCACCGAGCGGATAGTCTGGGCCGATCCCCACTGCCCGCATCCAAGGTGGTACCCGGTGCTGCATGTGGATGGGACGAGAATCCTGGCCTACGCCTGCACCGACTGTGCAGCGACGAAGCCAGCCCAAGAGGCCAGGGAGCGGGTGCTAGCGGAAGTGGAGGAGCGAGGATGACGACTGTATGGACGCAGGAGGCGGACGCACGTTTACGGGACTATCTCGCGTCACACGAGTTGGCCGACGGCATTGGGACGGAGGAGTCGGCCTGCTCGGTCGCGGCGATCAACCTCGCGCTCACTGAGCAGGTAACGGACACCATCCCGATGTGTATGTCGAAGGTTATCGGTCAATGGATGATGGCTGTCCAGGATGTGATGCCCTCGGAGATGCGCAACTCGCCGGGGTGGAAGTGTTTGTTGCCGATGGCCGCTGGCACGGGCCGTGAGAGGGAGGAAGGGCGGCTAGCTCTGGTCATGGATTGGATGTGGGAGACGGTGCTCCCCGATTTACAGAGCGTAGCGGATCAGGGCGGCTTCGGCGCCGAGTGGCGGACGATGTGCGTGGAGAAGTCCCCCAACGCCGCCGGGGACGCCGGGGCCGCCAAGGTCGCCGGGGGCGCTGCCTGGGAGCGGTACGACCCTGTTGGGCTGTTGGCGCGGTTGGTGGCGGGGGAGGCATAGTGGCTAAACTCCTTGACCTCTTTTGTGGCGCTGGTGGGGCAGCAGTTGGCTATCACCATGCAGGCTTCGACGAGATAGTGGGCGTGGACATAGCGGGATACTATACCTTACAATATACACATGCCGAAATTGGGAGATGCAGCAAAAGCCAAAGATGTCGGAGTTGGGTCCGATTCTCACAAGTGTGTCTGGCACGCGTGCATCACCTGCGGTTCCGAGCGTTGGGTTCTGTTGCGCAAGGGGCAGCCGCAGAGTCAGAGGTGCTACCCCTGCGGGCGAGATTATGCTGGCCGGATCAAAACGGTGCACCGAGGGCCGGACCATTGGCATTGGAATGGTGGAAGGTCAATAACCACGGGTGGATACGTAGAGGTTTGGCTGGCTCCGTCCAGCCCATACTTTGCCATGGCGAATGGAGACGGCTACGTCTACGAGCACCGTCTAGTTACGGCGAAGAGCCTTGGACGATGCCTGATGTCTGTCGAGGAAGTACACCACCTAAACGGAAACAAACAGGACAACAGCACTGCCAACTTAGAGATTCGCGACAAACGAAGCCATGCATTTCATCACCAAGATATGGCTGGCTTGATGGATCTACGGATGGAAATACGGACTTTAAGGGCGTTGCTCAATGAGTACGCCCAAGAAGCCCAAGATTCTTGATCTCTTTTGCGGTGCGGGAGGGGCAGCCCGCGGCTATCAGCTAGCTGGATTCCATGTAACTGGAGTTGACTATAAGCCGCAGTCCCGATACATCGGTGAAGAGTTCGTCCAGGCCGACGCACTGGAGTACGCGGCAGAGCACGGCTACGACTACGACGCCATCCACGCGAGCCCGCCATGCCAAGGCTACAGCATCATGCACAACCTGCCGTGGCTCAGGGGGCGGGACTACCCGCTGCTACTGCTGCCCACGCTTGAGATGCTGGAGGGCTTGGGGAAATCCTACGTCGTGGAGAATGTCATGGGGGCACGGTACGGGTCTAAGACGCTGAAGAAGCGGGGACTAGAGGACCACGGGCTCAAGGCGGGTTGGCTTTGTGGTGCGATGTTCGGCTTGCCGTTCTACCGGCACCGGCTGTTTGCGAGCAACTGGTTCTGGCTGGCACCAGGGCATCCGAAGCATCAGGGGCGAGTCACAAAGGGGGATAGTCCTTGGAAAAAGGGCAGCAATGTTTCTCAACAAATTGTCTCTATCCCCACGAAGTCGAGCAACTTCGATCCCTATTGGCGTGAGAAACACCCTAATCCTGTCAATTCGGACTGGCGCAAGTACCACGATGGAGCCCTAAACATCAGGCCCGGATACGAAAAGGTGCCGTTCTCATACCCGACGATTGTTGGCGAAAGGCTCCGTGCGAATGGCAGACCAAAGGACAGCAAGATCGGATTATCTAATGGGATGCCCGAGACGCAGTTAACGAACTGGCAGAATGGCGCCCAAGGCAACGGCGTTGGCAGCGGCCATGCAAAGGGCTGGCGGCTCGCAGCCGAGGCGATGGGCATCGACTGGATGAAGCGCGAGGAGCTGACCCAGGCCATCCCGCCAGCCTACACCGAGTTCATCGGGCGGCAATTGCTCAATGATAGGGCTGATCATGCGTAGATGCTTCACGTGCAAGAAGGCATTCCCGGATGCCTACGCGCTGGAATACCGGCGTCGCCCAGCCTTTGGAGACAGGGCTCTTTGAGTGCATCGCCTGCTGCATGGAGCGAGAGGAAAGGGAACGAGAAGGCCCTGAGTTCCCTGTATATGTTGGCTGGGACGGCAGAGAGCACGCGGAGTATTAGGCATGAATGACAAACTAGGCTACAGGATTCCAGAGGCCGCCGAGTGCCTGAGCATCAGCGTCTGGAAGATCAAGGACGAGATGTACCAGGGCCGCATCGAGTACATAAAAGATTGGGAGGCGGGTCGTAATACCCAGGTGGGCTTTGGAAGAGAGGCTCAGGCCAGAGGCAATGAAGCTATTGCCGATGGAGATGGGGACGGGCAAGAGCACGCTGAAGACTGACCAGGAGGCATCACAAGCATGAGCTGCTATCCGAAGACATTCCGGTGCTCCATCGGAGACCACCGCAAGTGCAGTGGGGAAGTTCCCCACCTGAGCACCCCGCCAACGCCATGCCAGTGTGAGTGCCACGCCAGAGACCGTGAGCTGGTGGCGGCGTGATCACAGCCAGCGCAGACAGAGAGGGAGGGAGAAAGACTGATGAACCGCCACCTAAGGGCAGAAAGTAACGAAGGAATGACGGATCAAGAATACGACCAGATGGTAGTGGAGGCAGTAGCGCGAAGTAGGCGTCCGCCCCGGCCCAACGACCCCGCGCCTGACCCGCGGGAAACGTTCCTCAGGCTATCCAGGTTCATCTCTGCTTCGACCGAACGAGCTCCTCGATTATCTGAAAGGTCGCCGCATGGCACGCTTGCAGGAATCGCGCCCTCTCCTCGACTTCCCCGGTCGGCCCGACTTTTATTCGGAATAGCTCAAGCACTTCTTCGGGGAAGTCTGTGGTTCCAAGCTCGAGGGATTCAGCGTTGCGGGCACGTATCGCGTCAGACTTGCTCTGATCGTGAAAGAAGGCAATCAGATGGTCTCCCCAACGACTAATCCAGTAGTTGCGCTCGGATTCCATAACAACGCTCCCCACGATGATCGTGCAGTTTACCACGGGGGGGCTCGGCCTGCGCGTTGGACTCACCAGCAAGAAGCCCTGGCCTTCGTGAAGGACAAGCCAGGCTTGATGCTGGCCATGGAGATGGGCACCGGCAAGACGAAGGTGGCCATCGACCTGATGGACACCCAGGACTACCGGCGGGTGCTGATCGTCTGCCCCCTGTCGGTGGTGGCCGGGGTATGGCCTGGGGAGTTCGCAAAGCACAGCCCCGCGCCCTGGACCGTCTTGCCCTTGGCCCACGGAAGCGTAAAGGACAAGCAGGCCCAGGCGGAAGCAGCCCTTCTCAAATCGGAGCGGGCAGCGGTGGTTATCAACTACGAGTCGGTGTGGCGGGAGCCCTTTGGAAGCTGGGCCCGGAAACAGCCCTGGGACCTGGTGGTGATGGATGAGTGCCACCCGGCAGGCACCGCTATCGCCACCCCAGCAGGTAAGAAGCGCATCGAAAAGCTGAAGAGAGGGGATGTGGTCTGGGGAGTGGACCACTCCACCGGCCAAGTAGTCCAGTCGAGGGTGCGGCATACCTTCACAAGGACCTCCAGAGAGGGCCTCATTGCCCTTGGCGACACCCTTATGACACCAGACCATCCGGTGTGGACTAGCCGGGGCTACATCCCAGCAAGGGAGGTCACCACGGATGACACAGTTGGCTGCATCGCCGAAAAGGGTCAAGAAGAGAATCCACCCCCTGATTTGCGAATGGTGCGGCATGAGCTTTTTGGGAGACAAGATTGCTCGCCAGTTCTGCGGCCGTTCGTGCTCTGGCAAAGCAAGGATGAACACGCCAGAGGCGAAGGAGCGCAGCCGGACGACGATGTTGCGTTTGCGTCAACGCCCCGACGTCCAGGAAGCGCGCCTTCGCCATTTGCGGTCAGGCTCCAACCCGCTCCGAAACCCCAGGAATCAAGCCAAGGCCCAGGTTATCTTGCGGCAAATGGGGTATCCAACGCTCAAGGGAGGCAACGGGCAAGGGCTGACCGTTCCGCAACGGATATTGGCCGACCGGTTGGGATGGCCTGCCGAGTACCCCATTGGAGTGAATCCTCGCCAGCGAGACTTGCCGTCGGTCTTCAAACTGGACCTGGCAGAGCCGGTGCTGAAGGTGGGCATCGAAGTGGACGGGCATTCTCACATGGGGCGCAAGGTGAAGGCAGCCGATGCCCGGAAGAGACATTACCTAGAGTCCCGTGGTTGGACGGTCCTTCACTTTTGGAACAAACAGATATTGGAAGACCTGCCGGAGGTCATCAACCAAATTCAGAAGGCTGTACAGTCTTTAACATCGAAACCGAGACCGGCAACTACTTTGCCGAAGGCCTGCTGGTCCACAATTCCCATCGCATCAAGAGTCCCGGAGGCGTAACCAGCCGCTACTGCTCCCGCCTCTCGGACCGTGTACCTCAACGCTTGGCTCTTACGGGCACCCCAATGGCCCACAGCCCCTTAGACATCTATGCCCAGTACAGGGCATTGGACAAGAGCATCTACGGGACCTCCTACTTCCGTTTCAAGTCCCGGTACGCGGTGATGGGTGGGTGGAACAACCAAGAGATCATGGGCTATCAGCACCAGGAGGAGTTTCAGGAGAAGCTCTACAGTATAGCGTACCGGGTTGAAGCAGCCGACGTGCTGGACCTGCCGCCGCTGCTTACGGTCACTCGCATGTGCGATCTCGGCCCCAAGGCCAGGAAGCTCTACCGGACCCTGGAGCGGGACTTCATAGCTGACCTAGAGGAAGGGCGGATCACAGCGGTCAATGCTCTGTCCCAGCTACTAAGGCTCCAGCAAGTCACGTCCGGCTATGCACGAACAGAAGACGGGCGAGACGTGGAGGTGGACACCACGAAGGCGGAGCTTCTTGCCGACCTCTTGGAGGACATGGGCAAGGAGGAGTCGGTGGTGGTGTTCGCCCGCTTCAAGCACGACCTGGAGGTCGTTCATAGGGTTGCCCGGAGGCTGGGGCGGCCTAGCTTCGAGATATCAGGAGAGCGAAAGGAGATCAGCCTATGGAATGAATGGGGAGGCGTGCTGGCGGTCCAGATACAGTCTGGCGGGCTGGGCATAGACCTGACCAAGGCCCGGTACGCCGTCTACTATTCGCTTTCGTTCTCGCTAGGCGACTACTTGCAATCACAGGCTAGACTCCATCGCCACGGGCAGAAGAGGCCCGTGGAGATCATCCACCTGATCGCCTCGCAAACTGTGGACGAGAAGGTGATGGCCGCATTGGCGGCCCGAGAACAGGTAGTAGAGAGCATCATGCGAAGAGGCTTGAAATGACGACTGCGACAGAAACGCTAGGACAGAGAGTCAACGACTATGCCCAACTGGTGATGGGCATTCGGGAACTGGAAGCTCAACTCAAGACCCACAAGGAGGAGATGGCCAGGAAAGAGGAACGGCTTCTGAACGCCTTCGCCCACGACGGCATCCAGAACATGAAGACCGCATCTGGCCAGACGGTATACCTCAATCGTGAGGTATTTGCCCGTCTGGTGGGAGATACGAAGAAGGCCCACACGGCCCTGCGCCGGGCCGGTCTGGGAGACTTCATCAAGGCCACTGTGAACGCCCAGACCCTGAGAGCCTACGTCAGGGAGAAGAAGGAAAGCGAAGAGGAGCTACCCAAGGGTTTGCAGCCCTACATCGACGTCGCCGAAGTCTACAGACTAAGAGTAAGGAGTTGAAAGTAATGCCAACGACCAAGACAAACACGCCCCCCTTTGAGAAATTCCTGGCCTTGACGGAGAACGACCAGAAGTTCAAGCGGTCGTGGGAGCATCGGCGGCCCGACATGCAGGACCCCAGCGCTTCAGGGTATGACCAGAGCTTGGCGAACATTGCTATGGGAGCGGGATGGTCCGACCAGGAGATAGCCAATCTGATGATCGCCCACAGGCGGAAGTACGGCGAGGCCCTGAAGCTCAGGGAGGACTACTACCAGCGCACCATACGCACCGCCAAAGAGCCGATGGTCGGAGCCAAGGCGCAGAGGGCGTTGGAGGAGTTACTAGATGACAATCCTAATCCCGAAGACATTCTGGATCGGCTCTCCAACGTTTTCGGGGTGAGGATCGTCCGGTTCATAAGGTGGTCCAGCAACGATGGGGAGCCCACCTTCGACTTGGAGATTGAGGAGTGCGAGACCGTCCACTTTGACTCAGTGACTGGCATCACCAACCCAAAGCACTTTTGCGACCGCGTGCTGGCTGCCACGGGGCGGGTGATCGAATCTGGCACTCCCAAAGAGTGGAAGGCACGGGTTCAAGCTCTGTTCAACGCCCGGGAGGAGCGGGACACCGGCGATGACACCAGCCGCGAGTCTTACGCCCTGAAGCTACTTATGGCGGAGTGGTACGGGTGGAAACTCGGAGGTAGCCCGAGGTTTCAGTTCCAGCGTTTCGGGGGACTGGTGTCTTTCGGTGATTGGATCGCCACGTTGCATGGAGTCACCGCAGAGGCTTTCGGATACAGCAAGAACAAGGATGGTGAAGACGGCTTCATTCAAGGGTCTTTGGTGGAACTGATCAACGGCGTCGAGCGAATGGCCGCCCACTACGGCATCGACCTGGACGCGGTTATCGAGGCCAAGATGGCCTACAACCGCACCCGGAGCTACAGGCACGGAGGGAAGCTGTGAAAGCTCTTACCCTGCATCAGCCCTGGGCGTCTCTGATGGCCCACGGTGTCAAGACCATCGAGACCCGCTCCTGGGCTCCACCACGAAGCTTGATTGGACAACGAATAGCCATTCACGCCGGGAAGACGCGGGTGGTGTCAGGAAGGCTCCATACGGCTACCCTCAGCGCCATTTTGGAGCTGTATGGCGTTGGCTGGGGTGATCGGATTCCGCTAGGGGTGGTTGTCGCTACGGCTCTGCTGCAAGATGCCCGGCAGGTGGGAGTTCAACGCTTCGTGGGGAAAGTCCTGGCCTCGTCGCCGTCTTATACCGGGTGGGTAGAACCCGATCCCTACGGCGACTTCTCCACTGGCCGGTGGTTGTGGTTCCTCATGGATGTTGAGCCGTGCAACCCCCCGGTTCCTGCGGTGGGGCATCAGGGATTGTGGGATTGGTGTCCAGACGTGGCGGAGTACCGGCACGGAGGGAAGGTGCTATGAGCGGACGAAGGTCCACCTTCATTGCAGTGGAGGTAGAGCCCATTCCCGACATCGACGGCGATGAATGGTATGCCTGGTGTGCGGAGCGTGGATTCTATGGACTGAACGGCGGGCGTCGTGCTTGGATAAGCGATTTAAATACTTACTTACGGAATGATGACTATCTCGTCTACTACCAAGGGATGCTCGTTGCTACGGCTCATTCGTCCGAACTGAAACTGGAACCAGGAGGAAAGGCGATGTGGGAGGAGGCTCTGTGAGGCTCTTGGACCTTTTCTGTGGAGCAGGCGGCGCGGCTATGGGGCTAAGATGCCACCGGCTTTGACAAGCAGGCAACGAGCACGTATCATTCGCCCCGCTGCTCTGTGCTATACTATTAAAAGTGTCGGCAGTACTATATGGGGAGCATACTATGACACGAGAGACCACGCAGACCCAAGGGGTTATGCAAGCCCAAGCCTTCCAGGAGGCGAGTGCCTTCTCATCTGGTACCGAACGAGGATTGCTTGCGTATCAGGAAGGAAAATTCCGCTCTTGGCATGAGGTGAAGAAAGACCTTGGCCTTAGCTGAAATTTTCCTCACTAGCCGAGCAAGCGCAGCGGCAGCTCCTGCCCCGGTTTGGCGTGGAGGACGTTGGCAGCTACTGGTTGGAGTGGGACCTGTCGGGCGTGATGAGCTTGCAACCCGACCTGCTGCAGGAGATGCAGCGATGGGATATCGGCGTGAGGGGCGGCTTTGTTACCGCTTACGACGCCAGGACAGGTCTGGGCCTGGAAGCAGACGACACCGACAAGGTGTACCTGCGGCCGCTGAACCTCTACCCCGTCCCCCAGGGGCAGCCAGCCGCGCCGCCGCCGGAGCCGACCGCGGAACTCGAAGAACAGACCGCCGTGCTCTCCCTGCCGACGCGCGACTACATGCTGGCCGTCATGCGATCCAAGGCAGACCTCACCAGCCAACAGCGGGCACTGCTACTCGCCCTGGCGCGGGACGCCGAGACGCTGGAGGAGGAGTTCACCGACGAGCTGGAGGGACGCCGCGCCGTAGCGTCGGCCCTGGGCCAGCGGACGAAACAGACCGATGACGAGCTGGAAGACCTCGCCCAGCGGATACTGTCAGGGCTGGCCTTCAGCCAATGGGAGCAGGTAGTGCTCATTCCTGCCTGGGACGGCCATACGCTGCGGACGCTGAACCTGAGCGTTGGCACCGTCAACTCGACCCTGGGTCTGCAAGTCAACATCCCCGATCCGGTGCGGCAGCGCATCCTGGCATCTGGCGGTACGCGGCGTGGGTTGGTGGACATCGCAGGGCAGACGCGGGAGTCCATATTCCAGGCCCTCCGCGCAGGCAGCGAGGCAGGGGAAGGTATCCCGCAGTTGGCCCGGCGCATCCGGGCCGACGTGCCTGCAGGCCCGTACCGGAACGCGGGGCCGAAGTACCGGGGCCAACTGATTGCTCGGACCGAGGTTGCTGAAGCGCAGAATCTGTCGGCCTATGAGACGTATCGGGCCTCGGACGTGTATGTCGGCGTCATCATCTCCGATGGCGACGAGGACGAGCTGTGCGCTGAGGTCAACGGCCGCCGCATGAGCTTTGCGGAGTACGAGCAGATCGGCTTCACGGCGCATCCCAACTGTACAAGATCCGCTGCACCGATTAGCGAATTGTAGTCTCCAACGCTTGACAAACGATTGCGATAGTGCTACCATACAAGCATGGATGAGGCGCTGGCCAAGCTCAGGCGTAACCCTCGGAATGTCCGGTTCGCTGACCTTCGTAAGGTCTGTGAGCAATACTTCGGGGAGCCCAGGCAAAGCGGAAGCCACTTGTTCTACAAGACGCCTTGGCAGGGAGAACCGCTGGTGAATATCCAACTGATCAGGGGCATGGCAAAACCGTACCAGGTGCGCCAGGTACTCAAAGCGATTGACAAGCTGAAGGAGAGCGATGGCTGAGATTACGGACCGCTACACCTACCGAGTCATGTGGTCTGAAGAAGACGAGATGTATGTTGGTCTGTGTGCTGAGTTTGGGTTGCTCAGTCACCTGGACGACACCCCAGAAGAGGCGTTCGCGGGTATTAGGGATGTGGTGGCCTTCGCCGTGAAGAGCTTGCGTGAGGATGGCAGCCCGATCCCTGAGCCCCTATCCACCCGGCGTTACAGCGGAACCCTCAGCCTGCGTGTCCCCCCGGAGACTCATCGGGCCCTTGCGAGAGATGCTGCTGAGGCTGGCGTTAGCATGAATCGCTTAGCCGCCGAACGATTGGCTCTGCGGTCATAGGGCATACTGTTGGGGACAGATTACTAGAGGAGGCTGAGATGCCTAAAGGCTTTAAGCTGGAAGGGCGATGACGTGCTCAAGCAGGTCGTCGAGACCACCAAGGACGGCATCGACGAGGTCATGGGCGAGTGCGTGGTGGATGCCCAGGCCGACACTCCGGTGCTGACCGGGAACCTGCGACGGAGCATCCGACCCCAGGAGCCGGCCCACGAGGAGGGCGACGTTGTCGTTGGTGTCTGGGGATCGGCGGATGTGAACTACTCGCTCCCTGTTGAGGTTGGCGCACGTGGGCGGTCTGGTGTGAACATGCTGCGGAACGCCGCCGACAAGAACTACCCACGCCTGGAGGACACGATAGCGAAGCGACTGAGACGGATAGTGTCCTAATGGGTATCCTTCAAAGACTGAAACGCTGGCTTAGCATCTGCGCGTGTTTCCGGTGCGGCACCCGTCTCTACCTGTGGAGCATTAGCCAGAAGGTACGTCTGCCAATGGGCAGGTTAGATATCGTCGGCCCAGCTTGTCGGGATTGCTCCCGCTTGGACTATTGGGATGAATTGATGAAGAAAAGGGAAGTGCTATGAAGGCTATTACTCTACATCAGCCTTGGGCATCGCTAATTGCTTGTGGTCTGAAGACCATAGAAACTCGCGACTGGCGACCCCCGAGAGCCGTTATTGGTGAACGCATCGCTATACATGCCGCGAAGCGGCTGCCGGATAGCTGGGAATGGAACGACGATATACGCTTGGCAGTCGAGCATTGGGATGAC
This sequence comes from Dehalococcoidia bacterium, assembly GCA_965248595.1. Taxonomy (GTDB): domain Bacteria; phylum Chloroflexota; class Dehalococcoidia; order Lucifugimonadales; family SHYF01; genus SHYF01. Next base: position 302,232 of record CBDFJM010000006.1, on the reverse strand, counting down.
ATCCCCCTGGGCGTGGTCATCGCTACTGCACTGCTGGTAGATGCCCGGCAGGTGGGGTTTCAAACCTATACGGGGAAAGTCCTGGCTTCGTCGCCGTCTTATACCGGGTGGGTAGAGCCCGGCCCCTACGGCGACTTCTCCGAGGGGCGCTGGCTTTGGTTCCTCGATGACATCCGGCCTCTTGACCCGCCTATACCAGCACGTGGTCGCCAGCGGCTCTGGGAGTGGGATGTTCCATGGCCAGGAGCGTTGACTGAGGAGGTCGAGGGATGACGCAAAGGCAGTAGCGGACGACCTGCTGCGCCTGCTCGCTCCCCACTGCGAGCGGATCGCTGAGGCAGGGTCCATCCGCCGCAAGAAGCCCCACGTCAAAGACATTGAGTTGCTTTGTGCCTCGAAGGTCACGAGCACCGCTGACCTGTTCGGCAGAGCGGTCGCGAACTGGTACTCGCTCAACAAAAAACTCGACAGCCTGGTCGCGGACGGCACAGTTCTCGAGAAAAGGGCGGACAAGTCGGGGCGGTACAGCTATGGAGAGCAGAACAAACTCCTGGTCCATGTGCCCAGCGGCGTTCCGGCAGGAAAGGACGGGCGCTACCGAACCAGAAGGACTGGAAGGATGCCTTGGAAGGGTGTCCGGGCGTCGAATATTACCTGTGTCGGCCCAGACATTGGGACGAAATCATGGAGGTGCTGAAGTGAGACTCTTTGAGTGGTTCAAGCGGGTAGTTCCCTATATTTATGAGCTGGTTATTGGGCAGCGTCAGGACTCCCTCCATGCTGCCCACCACAGTAGGCTGGCCGGCGGCATGATGATGTAATAGTCCAGGCTGGCCAGCCCCAGGAGCAACAGGATTAACCACCAATGGCGGGACGCCCGGGACCGCCACACCGCTCACCAGAGCCCAGGCCCCCAGGCCAACCCACCCAATCTCTCGGAGCAACCGGAGCGGAGCAACATGATAGCCCTTGTCGCCGGCGTAGCCCTGAGGCAATATCCCGGGTAGGATGTGCGTCTTTGGTATGCCGGGTGGCCCCTCTGCCCTGGCCACAACCTCCGCTTTGATATCATGTAGACGGTAGAGCCGCCCCGAGTAAGGCCATAGGACCGCGCTGAACAAGAATGTTGCGGCCAGTAGCACAGCCACCTGTCTCCACCCCAGCACCTTGCGGAGTCCCATGGCCAGCACGATAGTCAGGAAGCCCCAAAAGGCCAGCCTGGTCCCTGTGAAATGCAGCGCCAGGATGAGCGGCGCCGTGGCCCACCACTTACCCTTGACCAGCAGGTAGACGATTGCCACGTCCAGGTATCCGGCGGCGGGATCGGGGTTGTCCGAAAGCCCTGTGGCCCGGTAGAACGGTTCGCGGTAGTGGAGTAGCCCCTGCCAGATAGTAGCAGCAGCATGGACGAACACCCCCGCCGTCACCCATTGCCAGAACCGCTCAGTCACACCGCTGCAATAGAGCAACAACCCCATCCAACTGGTGACGGCTATTGCCGCCGACTGGACGGGGTGGCCGTACCCCCAGGGAATGGCCCCGATGGCCCCTACGGTGCTAAGTAAGCACAGAGCCACCAGGCAGGCAAAGACAAACCTGTTCCCGATTGTCAGAGTGGCCTGGGTGACTGACAGCGCCAGCAGGGCGATGCCCACGGCATTCAGAGGGACGATAACAGAGGAGTTGGTGACCAGCAGGAGTGCAACGCCTGCTCCGCCAGGAGGGACTTTCCTGCGGGCGTAGACACATCGCCACACTGATGCGGCGTATGGGCATTGAGGCGCTGTACCGCAAGCCCAACACCAGCCGGCGACGGCCCGGCCATACGGTGTATCCGTACCTGCTGCGCGGGCTTGAGGTGAGCAGGCCCAACCAGGTGTGGGCAATGGATATCACGTACATTCCGATGGCCAGGGGGTTCGTGTACCTAGCCGCAGTGATGGACTGGCATAGCCGCAAGGTGCTGGCCTGGCGGGTATCGGTCACAATGGACACAGACTTCTGCGTGGAGGCGCTCGAAGAATCCCTGGGACGCCACGGCGCGCCGGAGATATTCAACACAGATCAGGGAAGCCAGTTCACAAGTGACGCCTTCACCGGCCTGCTGAAAGCCAATGGGATCCAGATCAGCATGGACGGGAAGGGAAGCTGGAAGGATAATGTGTTCGTCGAACGGCTGTGGAAGAGCGTCAAGTACGAGGAGGTGTACCTGAGAGCCTACGAATCGGTCCCGGAAGCCAGAACTGGACTCGGGCGGTACTTCGAGTTTTACAATGCCGGACGGCCCCATTCGAGCCTTGGGGGAATGACGCCGGACCAGTTCTTTGACAGAGCGCCTGCCGAGTCCGCGGCGGCCTAACGCACGGCAGCGCGATTCCACTTATCAAACCGGGCAGCGCTGTTCAGACAAACGAGACCACCTCTGCATTTGGACCTTCCAGTACCTGGGTTGCACCCTTCAACACTTCCAATTCCATCCCTTCAACGTCAATCTTCATCATTTTTATTTGGGTGATGTTATGATTTGCTACAAAATGATCCAAGGTGTCAACGGCAACTTTCCTCCCAGCCGCTTCTCTTTCATAGGGTTTGATTAGCGATGCACTCCCTCTGTTGATTTCAAGATTGCTGTATATGAGTGCTTCGCCGCCGACGGACCCTAAGGCAACGCTGTAGGATAGGATATTAGAGACTGTATTTAGTGAAACGTTCTGTTGAAGGATAGCGAATGTATCCTGTTCTGGCTCAAAGGCATAGACGACGCCAGACTCACCGACAATTCGTGACGCAAACAGGGACATTAGTCCTATGTTGCTTCCCACGTCCACAAACGTATCACCGCTGCTCAAGCACCGGCGAATCACGTCAAGCGTGCCTGATTCGTACGTGCCGTACAAATAGATAGCTCTTTCTATACCTTTGTCTACAGTAGGGTCTACGATCAAGCGAATCCCATAGTTGGTGGGTACAATAGTGGGGCCCTTCGCATCTGGCACCAGCAACGTGGTGACTAGGCGCCTCAATCTGCTGGAACCCTTGAAGGTACGAGATGACAGGGCGCGGGCTGTTGTTGACGCAAGTCGGGTCCGCAACCTAAATGCCACTGGGGCGGTACGAAGATTTGAAGAAGCCATTGCCAGCGCGAATGATCTTAGCTTTGAGAAACTGGTATTCTATCACCGCTTCGGACTGCTACGCCGTGCTTAAAAGTCTGCGCTCCGGCCCGTGTAAGGCCAGGCTATTGTACAGCTCCACCACCTCCGCCACCTATTCGACGTAAGCCAAAGAGTAGCGGCGCTGGGGCTGATACCAACCTAATTAGGAGGAGGTACGAGCGTGCTCACTAGTTGGGAGGTCCTCCATGGCGATTCTCCAGTCAACGCCCAACGCCCGCGCGATGCGAATCACCGTGGCGAAGGAGGGATTTCCGTCTGGGGACAACGCCTTATACAGGCCCACCCGAGTAATGCCCGCTGCCTTGGCCAGATGGGTCATGTTCTGAGCACGAGCAATATCGCTCAATGCCGCCCGAATGAGACTGCCATCCCCAGGGTCTTCCTCAATGCAGCCTTCCAGATAGTAGCGCGCGTCTTCTTCATTCTGGATGTCCTCCGCAGGGTCCCAAATCCTATCTCCCTTTGCCATCGTCTATTCCCTCTCTTTCGCCATCTCAATAGCACGCTCAATGTCCCGGTCTTGATTGCCCTTGTCGCCACCACACAGAAGGACGATCACCGCGTTGCCTTCGCGGATAAAGTAGAGGCGATACCCCGGCCTGTGGAAAAGTCTGGCCTCGAACACGCCGCTTCCGACCGGCTTAACGTCGCTCAAATTGCCACCGGCCATTCGGCGCATCCGCGCCCGGATGCGACCAGCGGCCTGCCTGTCTCTGAGGCCGTTGAGCCAGGCCCTGAAGGTGGCGGTCTGGACTATCGTGAGCATGACCTTATTGTATACTGTGGTTTACACTCTGTCAAGGAAGAAGGCCCCCAACTAATCTTAGGAGGCACACCATGACCAAGCAGAAGACCGCGACTTCGACCTCGCCACCGGCAACGACTTCCCTGGGGCCATCGCCTGGGATGGAGCATACCTCTACGTGGTGGACAACGTCGACGATAAGGTGTACGTCTACGATGCCGGTGGGACGCACGTGGGATAGGCTGCGCCTATCTCTGATCGGCCAGTCGAGAAGGCGGCTGAAGTGTCAAGATGAATGCACTACTATAGGGCTTTCGAGAGGACCCAATATAATGGCTTCGTAGCTGTCATGCCGATGTTCGTACAGTGGTAGCTGTACTTTAGCGATGTGGTTAGCCTTTGCACCACAGGTGCTGACGAGGCGTAGGCGATGGATAATGTCAAAGAGGCAGTTTGCTCTGTACCTTGCCCCTCTCCCATCTGCTACCATAGTCGTATGCAATCCAAAGAAGCGGCTGCGGCACCTTTCCGATGCGGCACCGTGAGCATTGCGGGACGCCCCAATGTGGGCAAGTCCACCCTTCTCAACATCCTGGTCGATTTCAAGCTCTCCGCCGTCAGCCCCAAGCCAAAGACCACCCGACACAAGATCCTGGGAGTGCTTACAGGCGATAACCACCAGGTGGCGTTCCTGGATACCCCCGGTCTACCTGATCGCAGGCACGACGAGCTTGACAGGCGTTTGCTATCCTCGGCCCTGGAGGCCATCCACGAAGCCGATCTGGTAGTGATGATGGTGGAACCCAAGCCACCGGGTGAGATAGAGCATAGGCTCTTAGGCGCGCTGCGGAGAGAATCCAGGCAGGCCATCCTGGCCATCAACAAGATAGACCTGGTCAAGAAGCCAGAGCTCTTGCCTGTCATGGAGGCGTATGCCCGTCTCTACCCCTTCCTGGAGATCGTTCCCATCAGCGCCGGGAAGCTGGATGGCGTGGACACTCTGCTGTCTCTCATAGTCCGCCACCTGCCGGAAGGCGAGCCCCTCTTCTCTCCAGACGATGTGACAGACCGCCCGGAGCGGTTCCTGGCCGCCGAGTTAATCCGAGAGCAGGTGTTCAACGCCTATGCCCAGGAGGTGCCCTACGCCGTCGCCGTGGAGATAGAAACCTTCCAGGAGCAGTCCGAGGATCACGGCGGCAAGGACTACATTAGCGCCATCCTCTACGTGGAGAGGGATTCGCAGAAGGCCATCCTCATAGGCCGGGGAGGCGTTATGCTGAAGGAGATTGGCACCCAGGCGCGCCTGGGAATGGAGTCCCTCCTGGAACGGCCCGTCCACCTGGAGCTATGGGTCAAGGTGTATCCCAACTGGCAGATGGACAGAGCCTTCCTGCTCAGGCTCGGGTACTAGCAACTGGTTTCAACACACAACAAACCCCCGACTACAGCCGGGGGCTTGTTCTCCCATTATTTGCCATTGAGGTGGGAAGAAAGACGTTCTTTTGAAAGGTTCCCTGGCCTTCTGGCCCCTTACGCCGTTCCCAGCTTCTCGGCCACCATCTGGCGCATCTCTTTAATCGACTCTTGCTGCCAGACCAACTGCCTCGTCTGGGTCCTGGTCCGTGTCTCACCTCGTATCGCCTGATCATCTGCGCCGGGCATCGCTTGCTTGACGTCCTCCTGGATCTGGGCGCGCTCCCTGTCAGCAAAGACTGGCCGCTCTATCCAGTGGCAGATGTACTCCATATCCTTGGTGTAGAAGACCGCCACCGGAATAGACAGGAACTCCCCGTTCTTCAGGAACTCGTTCGCGATGTCCAAGTGCTGGTCTCGCGGGAAGACCCGCATCTCCAGGTCCGCCGCCTCAGCTATGCGCGCCATCGCCGGCATTCCACGGTACACATCCGGGCACCAGTCCTCGCCTATCACCAGAATCTTCGCTGGGCCGTTGGCATGCTGGGCGGCCTTTTGGAAGAAGTCGGCATCCTCCGACGACACCTGGCACTCGTAGTAGTACTGCTCGAACCGCTCCTTGTTCACCTTTATCTGGCTCAGATAGTCGCTGTACGTAAGCCCTGTACTAAACCGCTCCGGGGTCACCACGCTTGTTTTGCCTACCATCTGTTATCCCTCCCGTTTAATACACCTATCACGTTGCTTTGCCGATACGCTGCCTATGCACAGCCGGCCACGGCCGGTCCAATCAGCCCTCAAATCATCGCATGTGGGACAACTGCTCAGTGTGTAAACGATGGGTATCGCCATTTCCTCGTCCGCTAGACCTTGGGCACACCCCACATATAGCACAATTGGAATGGTTGCAGGGAAAGAAGCCAAAGAGCAGCACCTTCGACGTTACAAGGGGTGCATTGCTTTGTCAAGGGCCTATGGCACTATCGCCAGGGCACCCTAACCCAGGCAGGATGAATCAGCAGGATTCTCGCATTATATCTCAGGGCAAGCAGAACATTATGAGCAATATGCGGTAATATTGCAGCAAAATCTCCGCCACCCCTTGACAAACTCGGCAGGGAATGGTAGAGTCTGAAACAGAATAAACAGCAGGATTTATAGAGAGGTTGCTATGGCCAAACTAGGTACCTACTCCTACCCAGATATCCGCTTCGGCGATGCAGTAGAAATCTCGGGACGTATCCTGAGCAAGTTCCGGGGCACCGTGACTGTCAAAGGGCTGGCCTGGGAGCTGACCATGGCGGAGAACAGCGGAACTCTCTTCGCCAAGATCGCCGCTCTCAGGGACTTTGGCCTGGTGGAGGGGAGGGGAGAGCTCAGGATTTCAGACCTGGCCCGAAGGATTCTTCATCCTGCCAACCCGGAAGAGGCCCGCAAAGCTCGGATCGAAGCCTTTCAGCGAGTGGACCTGCTGCGAGCTTTATATGAGAAGTTCGAGGGCGAAGCCCCCGACGACTCCGCTCTGCTGATAACCCTTGAGGAGGTAACCAAGGCCCCCAGGGAGGAGATCGTACGCCGCTTCACGCTCATTCAGAAGCATCTGGGCGATGTCGCCCGGGCGATGAGGCATTTGTCAGCCTCGGCGAGTACCGAACATTCTGGCCAAAGCCAGCAAATATTCTCCAATCCCTCTTCTCAACTGGGCCACGCGACCCCAGAACCTTTGGCGGATAGCTCCCTGCTTTATCTGGTCGCCGGCGGGGCACGCCTCAATGCGCCTCTAACACCCGAGTACGTGGACGTGGCTATGGGGCTGCTCCGTGCCCTGAAGTCGAGCATGGAAGAAACCGTCAAGGCCGATGTTGGCGTACCGGAGGAGTAGGGCAGGGGACACACCGTTGGGCCCGTCCCTCTGCTCCATTGCCATGCCTTCTTCGCCGGCTATAGGCCAGCTATACGCAACACGCTGCCCCGGATGGCTGGCGGCACGCCTTCGACTGGTGTATGGGCGATATCTGAGGTCAAGGCCCTGGAGGTCTCATCCTGGGGGAGAGCAGAAGGGGCAATGCTTCCTTGGCGTGGGTCTAGGGAGGTGACCCCCTTTTCTAACAACGTTCCAGGGCAGGTGGGTGGGAAGAAAGGCGTTGGTCTTGACGGACCTCTTCTGCAATTCGGGGGCTAGGCACAGCTTCGCCAACCTACCTGTTCCTATCCTCCCACTCCGGCACTGGCTCGTCCACGCGCCACAGGAACGCAAACACGCCCGTGGGGCCCAGGTGGCTGAACTGCAGGGACAACGCTTTGCGCTTCTGGGCGTAGGAGAGGCCGTCGATAGAGCGCAGGTAACCGTGGAACGAGCCGTGCTCCTGGGCCAGCCCCTGAATGGTGCGCGCGTTTGCTATGGTCGCCACAACCTTCCGTCCGTTCCGCACTATACCGCTGTCCGATAGCAGCCTTTCCAGGTCGTCGTCGTTGTAGTCAGCCACACTGTTCACATTGAACCCATCGAAAGCCAGTAAGAAGTTGGGCCACTTGTCCCGGATGACCGGCCAGCTAAACCCGGCCTGAAACACGGCCCTGGTCATCTCTTCCAGATAGCCGTCGTCGCTCTGGGGCTTCGCCCGAGGTGGAATCTCGTGGCCTGCGTGCATCTAAAGATGCTCCTTCACCTTCTGTGCCAGCTTCATTGTCATCCCCGGCACGCTGGCCACCTCCTCAAGAGAAGCCGCCTTGATGCCCGCCACGGAGCCAAACCGCCGTATGAGCAACCGCCGGCGCTTGGGTCCTATGCCCGGCACTGAGTCTATGGACGACTGTATGGCTCCCTTGCTGCGGCGCTGCCGGTGATACGTTATGGCGAACCGGTGGGCCTCATCGCGTATGCGCTGCACCAGGAACAATCCTTGCGACCCGCGAGGCAGGAGTACGGGCTCAGGATCATGCGGGACGAACAGCTCCTCCCTCTCCTTGGCCAAGCTGGCCAGAGGTATGGTATCTACCAGTCCCAGCTCCAGAAAGACCTGAAGCGCCGCCGTCAGGTGCCCCTTCCCGCCGTCAATGAGGACCAGGTCAGGAACAATGCCCCAGGCCTGCTCCCTGGGCAAGTCGGGTGAACCCTCACCCTCCTTTGGCAGGCTCAGGACAGGCTCTTGGCCCACCTTTCCACTCTCAAGGGATATGGGGGTAGGAGAAGAATGTTCAGGGGGCACCCCTGGCACCCCGGCAGAGAGGCTTTGCCCCTCTACGCTCCCCGTTGATGTAGTCTCTTTTGCCTGTTCGTTACCACCGGCCCGCATCTGCTCTGACAGCCGGCGAAACCGGCGGCGCAGCATCTCCTGCATCATGGAATAGTCGTCCACGCCGTCCACGGACCTGATCTGGAACCGGCGGTAGTGGCTGTTCTTGGGTCGCCCTCCTTCGAACACCACCATGGAACCCACGGAGTTGGTCCCCTGGATGTTGGAAATGTCGTAACACTCCATTCGTTGCGGCAGGCGTGGTAGGTTCAGGGCTTCGGCCACCTCATCCATGGCGTTCTGAAGATTGTTTGTATCGGCTAGCCACTTCACAACATGCTGTTGAAGTCCCTGAGCGGCGTTGTCCGCCACCATCTGCACCAGACGGCGTTTGGCCCCTCGTTCCGGCACCAGAAGCGTCACCCGGCGGCCCAGCTTTTGCGTCAGCCACGCCTCGATGACGGCCCCTTCCTCCGCCAGGGGGTATTGAAGAAGCAACTCACGCGGTATGTAGGGCGCTCCATCGTAGAATTGCTTAACAAACTGCCCAAGAATCTGTGGCGGCTCGTCGTCCTGCGTACCTTCCATCAGGTAGTGCTCTCTTCCCAGGAGCTTGCCGTGACGCACGAAAAACACCTCTACCCACGCCTCTGCCTTGCTCATTGCCAGCGCCACTACGTCCCGATCCTCCTCACCCTGAGCATCCACCCTCTGACTCTCGCCCACCCGCTCAATGGCCCGAATCTGGTCTCGCAGCAGGGCTGCCCGCTCGAAATGCAGGTTGTTGGCGGCCTCCATCATCCCTCGCCTCAGGTCACGCGACACCCGTTCCGTCTTCCCCTCCATGAACAGTATTACCTGCCCTATGATCCGCTTGTACTCCTCTTTGGACACCGCGCCAACGCACGGTGCGACGCACCGGTGTATGTAGTATTCCAGGCAAGGGCGAGGGTCTGTCCCAGTGATGGTCTTGGTGCAAGAGCGATATGGGAACAGCTTCTTCAACAAGTCCATGGTTGTTCGCACCGACCATGCGCTGGCAAATGGACCAAAGTATCGAGCGCCATCTGGCTGGACCCGGCGGGTAAAGTAGACCTGTGGAAACTCCTCTGCCAGGTCTATCTTGATGTAGGGATAGGTCTTGTCGTCTTTGAGCCGGGCGTTGTACTGAGGCTTGTGGCGCTTGATCAGCGTGTTCTCCAGGATGAGCGCCTCGGCCTCAGTTTCCGTCACCACATACTCAAAGTCAGCGATTTGGCCTACCAAGTTGCGTATCTTGGGCGCCAGGTTCACCGACGACCCGAAATAGGAGCGCAGGCGGCTGCGCAGGTTGGTTGCTTTACCCACGTACAGCACCTTGCTACCCTCCCCACGCATGATATACACGCCTGGCCCCATAGGCGTGGCCCACAACCTGTCAGCAATAGTCTGGGCAGTCATGGTCATGGCACGAGTATTGTAGCATTGTGGCGAGGCTACGGACTTCTGGAGTAGAATGCAATCAAATAGGTATGCCAAGGCTGGGTTTATGATGCAAGGCAATTCTAGTGTCCCATTTTCATTCTGAGTCCCGATAAACCGGGACGAAGAGTCTTATCAGCCTATATAGTGGCTCATCCACGGTAGTTGGGGCTGGCGGGATAATAGCCTAATCCATAACGAGAAGGACGGTTAATGGCAGAGCAACAAATTGCAGTGCTAATAGATTATGAAAACGTTGGCCTCGGTTCCATCCGGTGGCTATTCGACCAGATATCGGATATTGGCCGCATTGTTGTGAAGCGGGCATACGCCGACTGGTCCGCCGAGAACACCAGACGAGACAGAGGTCAGGTGCTGGAGCTTGGCATTGAACCTGTGATCCTATTCCATTCAGCGGCATCAGGCAAAAACTCCAGCGACATCCGACTTGCCATTGATGCTGTTGACCTTTTGCACGAGTCCTCTTTCATAGATACCTTCGTCATCGTGTCGGCGGATAGCGACTTCGTTCCGCTCGTGACCAAGTTGCGTTCCGCCGGCAAGTCCGTTATAGGCGCGGGCAGAAAGGCGGCGGTTTCCAGCACCCTTGTAGCCTCTTGCGACAAGTATTTTTATCTTGACACGGAGGCCAGCCCAACCCCGTTGGCAGGTACTTCTCAAGTGGTGCCAGGTGACTCCCTATTGGTTCGGGCTATGAGAGTATCTGTTGACGAACAGGGCATGGTAACTGGTAGCAAGCTCATAGGGACCATGCAGCGTCTTGACCCAGCCTTCAATCCCAGAGCGCTTGGCCACGCCACTTTTTCAAGGTACTTGGACTCGTCTCCAGAAGTAAACGTGACCCGGCAAAGGGGACGAGGCGATGTAATAGTGGAGCTATCTAATGGCCCTGCCACAGGTAAGAGATTTAAAGACACTCCCACTAGCTGGGATGATGCTATAGACAGGGCTTGGTCTAATAGGATTACCAATGATAAAAGATTCATCCCTGGCACTACCGCCGCTGCTGAGGCGGCAACTGCCCTGAGCATTACGAAGCTGAAAGACTCAAAGTACAAGACGCTTCAGCGACTCCTAGATGCAAGCGAGCTACTTAGCACCAAATGGTCGCGAGACGGTAATAGGATCGTTCGACGAACCGAGTAGGCAATGGCAACGTTCGTAATCTACGTTGAACCTTGCGGTTCATTGCCTTGCCATGCTATGCTGTGCTAGCTAAAATCAGTTACTTTGACCAAAGACATGGGCCCGCGAATAACATTAGGTATTCCCAAGGGAAGTCTACAGGACAAAACCCTAGATCTGTTCAGACGGTCTGGCCTCTTGTTCACAGGGACCGAACGCACACTGTGGTTGAGCTCCAATGACGTAGAGGTAGCCCCAGTGTTGCTAAAGCCTCAGGAAATCCCTGTGTATGTAGCAGAAGGTAGTTTGGACTGCGGCATAACGGGCTATGACTGGATCCTGGAAACAGGCACGATCCCCTCCTTGCGGACCTTGCTGGACCTAAGATATTCAAAACGTACGGAACTGCCGGTAAAGTGGGTTCTGGCAGTAGCGAATAGCTCGCCGTATCAGACTGTGGAAGACCTGAAGCGACAGAAATCTTTAAGGGTTTCAACCGAATTGAAAAACGTAGTGACTGACTGGCTTGCTACGAAAGGAGTGATCGCTGACATCAGTTTTTCTTGGGGAGCGACAGAGGCAAAGATCCCTGTATTTACAGATGCGATTGTGGACGCCACTGAAACTGGCGAGTCACTACGAGCGAACGACCTGAGGGTGATTGATGTGGTGCTGGAATCAATGCCACGGTTTATCGCAAACAAGAGTATTTACGCCGGTGACGAGTGGAAGCAAAAAAAGATGGTGGACCTCTCGATCTTGCTCAAGAGTTGTTTGCTCGCGGATTCAAAGGCAAACTTGCAAGTTATCGTGCCGTCAGTCGACCTTTCTGCGCTCCTAGCCATGATTCCACAGACTGCCCATTACTCCACATCTGTTAACGACAAGAAAGAGACTATTCTTGATATCATTCTGGACAAGGACGAGGTGAGGCCGCTGCTACTTAATCTGGCGAACAACGGTGTGTCTCAGGTGGTAGTCACTTCACCCTCGTTAGTCTATCAGTCTGATAAATAGGCCGGGGTAGCTCAATCGGACAGAGCGCCTGATTGTGGATCAGGAGGTAATGGGTTCGAATCCCATCCCCGGTACCACATTTTCTGTTCGATGCCATTGAAACCTGGGGCCTGTTAGGTTCATTTGTCGGCATACATAATACCGTGGTTCCACAGCGGTATCTCGCCAGGAGGCAACAGCAATGCTTTCTACCTCTTCAGAAGCCATGGGTCTGGTGGCCCCTCAAACACTGCGCGGGTTTCAGGATTTGCTGCCCGAGCAGATGGTTTATCGCAATAAGGTCGTTGAGCTGATCCGCGGGGTGTACGAAACTTTTGGGTTTGTCCCAGTTGACACCCCAGTACTTGAATACCTGGCGACTCTTCTTGGTACAGGGGGAGAGGACACTAATAAGCAGATATACCGTTTGAAAAGCCCAGAACGTGAAGATATCGGAATGCGCTTTGATCTAACGGTGCCGTTTGCCAGGCTTCTTGCCCAGTATGGTGACAAACTCAAATTGCCCTTCCGACGATATCACATAGGCCCTGTTTTTCGCGCTGATAAACCGGGGCCTGACCGATTTCGGCAGATTACTCAGTTCGATGTAGATGCTGCTGGGTCGGACTCCGTGGCGGTGGATGCCGAAATCATTGCTGCCATGTGCCAAACTATGCGAAAACTGACCGAGAGGCCGGTTTCGGGTGATAACAAACATCCTGTGTTTCTGATCAAAATCAACAATAGGAAACTAATGGATGCATTGGCTGCCGGACATGGGATTGATGACTACGAAACCAGGAAACATGTATTACGCGTGGTGGACAAGCTGGAAAAGGTAGGTATTGATAACGTACGTTTGGAGCTTGGTGCCGGTCGGGTTGACGAATCTGGAGACACCATAAGAGGTGTGGGTCTGCCGCAGTCACTAACTGATAATATCCTTCAATTCACTTCCATCCGGGGGAATACCCGTTTGGAAACAATTGATGAATTAAGAAAGTGCTTGCCTGAGGGTCCGTCGTCTGAGTCGGCCATAAATGAAATGTCCAAGCTGGCTCGTTACATGGAGAGCTTGGGCATAGGGGAAGATGAGGCCATCTTCGACCCTAGCTTGACTCGTGGCCTCGATTACTACACTGGCCCTGTGTTTGAGACAATGCTACTTGGTGCTAAAGATAGCAGCTCAGTGATGGGGGGTGGGCGTTACGATGGGTTGGTCTCGCGTTTTCTTGAGGCCCAGGTCCCAGCAACAGGGGCCTCCATCGGCCTTGAGCGGCTAATAAAGGGACTCGGGGAGTTGGGGCTAGCTGATGATGTGAACACCATAGTACAGGTTATGATCGTACAAACCCCCGGCGTCCCTCGCGAAGTGTCGCTTCAGGTTGCGACAGAATTACGTAAACAAGGACTCAGCACAGAGGTCTACATTGGCGCGGACGGTCTAGGGCTTTCTGCTCAACTCTCCCTTGCTAATGCAAGGAAAGTGCCTGTCGCCATTATATTAGGAGAAAGCGAACTGGCAAGCGGGACAGTTGCGGTAAAGGACCTACGGGTAGGAAGTGCAGGGAGGTCCAGCGCAGGTTCACGTGAGGAGTTCGAGCGGCTTAACAGAGAAGGGCAGGCGACTGTCTCGCGAGGTGAAATGGTGGCGACAGTTCGCCGCATGTTGGGGACGTCTTAGCGTAAAGCCTCGCAGCCTCACCGGGCGCTACTATGCCAAACCCTATCGCTCACCTGGATATAGCTTTGGAGCTCGCCGCCCAACTCCCCCGGCCGGTCATCGAGGCCAACCTGGGCAGCTTTCTCCTGGGTAGCTGCTCTCCGGACATACGGGTAATCACCCGTGGCCAGAGAGATGACACTCACTTTGCGCCTCTCAGCAACTCCACCATCGGCGCCGGCGCTAGCAACATGCTCAAAGCTCATCCCCATTTGAGCCATGCGGCCGTCCTATCTGGGCCTACCCAGGCTTTCCTGGCAGGCTACATCTCCCACCTGGTGGCCGACGAGGCGTGGATCATCCAGGTCTACCGCCCGTACTTCGCCAACCGCGCGCTTTTCAATGACCCCGTGGAGGCCAACGTTATGGACCGGGCTTTGCAGTTAGACCTGGACCGCTGCGCCAGGGACAAGCTCCAGGGCATGAAAACGATCGCCGACTGGCTCCCAAATGCCGACGTCGGGGTCTCCGTGGGCTTCCTGCCTGCCGAAACGCTGGCTGAGTGGCGAGAGTGGCTGGTTGGCGCCACCCAGCGCGAGTTCACCTGGGAGAGATTGCAAGGCCTTGCAACCCGTCGCCAGGACCCACAGGAGCTTGACCGGGCTAGACTGATAGCCGACCGCTTCTTGGCAGACCCGTCGCAAAGCCTGGAACGCATATACGACCTTGTGCCCAGGGCTACCCTGGTTTCCTATAGGCAGACAATAGCTCAGGAATGGGCCACTACTGTCCAGGAGTACCTCATATGAGGGTGCTGCATGGCCTGGCGGAGGCCAAAGAGTTTGTGGCAGGCAGGGCATCCATTACATCGCAAGAAGTACCGGAAGAGCTTGCCCAGGAGGTCGCACGGCGCAGCCAGGCCATCTGGGGCTCACCTCTAACCGTACACGAGTCTGTCCGACGCATCATCGAGGATGTCCGCAAGGGTGGCGACACCGCCTTGAAAGACCTCACGGAACGCATAGACGGCATACGGTTCGCAGACCTGGAGGTGCCACGAGAGGCCCTTGCCCAGGCTGCTGGGAGCATACCAACCGAGCTAAGGTCTGCTCTGGAGCTGGTCGCCCAGCGGGTCGCCCAGTTCGCTGAAGCCTCTCTGCCCAAAACATGGCACGATCCCAACACCGGCCTCGGTGAGCTTATCGTGCCCTTGGAGAGTGTCGGCGTCTACGCCCCCGGCGGCACCGCCGCATATCCTTCCACCGTCATCATGACCGCGGTAACCGCAAAAACAGCGGGAGTGCAGGACGTCATCGTATGTACCCCTGCCCACGACGGTGTCAATGCCAGCGCCGTTGTGCTAGCCGCGGCCCATATCGCACGAGTGGACAGGGTGTTCCGCATCGGCGGCGCTCAGGCCATAGCGGCCATGGCCTTTGGCACCGAGTCTGTCCCGAAGGTGGACAAGATATGCGGCCCTGGCAACCTATTCGTCGCCCTGGCCAAGCAGCAGCTATTCGGCCAGGTGGGCATTGACGGCGTCTTTGGCCCCACCGAGACCGTGGTGGTCGCCGACGACTCGGCCGACCCTGCCCTCTGCGCCGCAGACCTCCTGGCCCAAGCGGAGCACGACGCCCTCGCCTCGGCAGTCCTGGTAACGCCGTCGGAAGCACTGGTCGGCAGGGTAGGGGAGGAGCTGGTGAAACAGCTCATGACGCTGGAACGCAGGGACATCGCCCTAGCCTCCATCAATAACCACGGCGCGATGATACTGGTGAAAGACATTACGGAGGCCTTGGAGGTGTCCAACCTTATCGCCCCCGAGCACCTGTGCCTCATGATCAGGCAGCCGCGGCGCTGGGTGAAAAGGGTGCGCCACGCTGGCGGCCTGTTCCTGGGAGAGCACTCAGCGGAGGTCATGGGCGACTACGTGGCTGGCCCCAGCCACACGATACCCACCCACGGCACGGCACGATTCGCCTCTTACCTGGGCGTTGACCAGTTCATCAAACGCATCCCGGTAATAGCGCTGAAGGAGGACGTGGCTCGACGGCTCGCGCCCACCGCGGCCATCATCGCCCGCTCCGAAGGCTTCACCGGCCACGCGAGAGCAGCGGAGATGCGGGCGGCCCCGGACGAGTAGTGTGCCTACGACTTATTTCATGGGAGAGTCCAGAGGGGCAAAGCCCCGGAGCCTGCCCTGAGCCATGCCTAACCTCAAAGACATACGCAGCCTGATGCTCCCACACATGCTGGACGCGCTCCCATACGCGGCCGTTGACCCGCCGTCGGTTCTGGCCGCCCGCGCCGGCCTCCCAGAAGACGACATCGCCAAGCTGGATGCCAACGAAAACCCATACGGGCCATCGCCCAAAGTCGCCGAGGCCCTGGCCGGCTACAAGGGCTACCACATCTACCCGGACCCCCAGCAGCGCCGCGTCCGCGAAGCCCTGGCAGACTACGCCGGCACCACACCTGACCGCATAGTGGCTGGCGTGGGCAGCGATGAGCTAATAGACCTGCTGCTCCGCCTCTTCGTGGCCCAGGGCGACAGTGTCATTGATTGCGCGCCTACCTTTGGAATGTACGCATCATTCGTCTCCGTGGTCGGCGGAGAGCTTGTCTCCGTGCCCCGCACCGAGACCTTCGACATTGACATAGAAGGCATACGCAAGGCGGCAATGGACGGGGCCAAAATGGTCTTCTTGGCATCGCCCAACAATCCCACTGGTAACCTAGTGGACGAAGCCTCCCTGCGACAGCTTCTAGGGCTGGACATGGTTGTGGTTGTGGACGAGGCGTACTGTGAGTTCGCCGGCATCACGGTGGCCCCGCTAGTCTCTCAATACTCCAACCTGGTGGTGCTGCGCACCTTCAGCAAGTGGGCGGGCCTCGCGGGCATCCGCCTGGGGTACGGCATCATGGACCCGGCGGTCGCCGAGCGCCTGATGGTAGCCAAGCCTCCGTACAACCTCAGCGTCGCCGCGGAGGTCGCGCTGCTGGCCTCCCTGGAGGATAAGGCGCTTCTCCTGTCGAGAGTCCAGTCCATCGTGGCGGAGCGAGATAGCCTATTTGCCAAGCTCCAGCAAATCCCTGGGCTTGTCCCGTTGCCCTCCCGTACCAACTTCATCCTCTGCCGCCTGACAGCAGGGCGGGGCTATCGTATCTACCATGAACTATCCAGACGTGGTATATTTGTGCGCTACTACGATACGCCTCTGCTTCAGGACTACATCCGCGTCAGCGTGGGCCTTCCCGGCCAGAACAAGGCCCTGGTGGAAACACTGCAAACCATACTGGCATAAGGAGCATCAACTATGGTTGAATCACAACCCCGACGTGGGTCTCGCAGGCGTCGCCGTCAACTCCCATCCGGTACGGTTTCCCTGGCGCAGCGCGCCGCCGAACTTGGCATGACCACCGCCTCCCTGCGCCGCTACGTCAACCTGGGCACCGTCACCGGCCAGGTCAAACGAGTGAAGAATCGCATCTACGTCTCTCTCGACCTAACCGTCACCGCACAAAGGGCACGCCGTCACGAATCTGAGACCTCCATCTCCTCCCGCCAGGCTACCATGACCCGTGAGACCTCGGAGACACGCGTATCCTTGAAGGTTAACCTGGACGGGCAGGGGATATACGCTATTCAAACAGGTGAGGCCATGCTGGACCACCTCCTGGCACAACTCGCCAAGCACGGGTTGCTAGACATAACAGTCACCGCCAGGGGTGACGCCATCCCCGACGCCCACCACTTGGTGGAGGACGTAGCCATCACTTTGGGGCGCGCCCTGCGCCAGGCCATCGGCGACGGGACCGGCATCCGGCGCATGGGGTCAGCTATTGTGCCCCTGGACGATACCCTGGCCCAGGTGTCCGTGGACGCCGGTGGCAGGGGCTATGCCGTAGTGGAGACAGGGCTGGAAGGAGTTATGGTAGGGAACCTGGCTGGCGAGGTTGTCGGCCACTTCCTGGAACGACTGGCCCTGGAGGGTGGCCTGACATTGCACGCCAAAGTCCTGAGCGGCGTTGACCCGCATCACAAGGCGGAGGCCCTGTTCAAGGCCCTGGCCCGTGCCTTTCGGGAGGCCGTGGAGATTGATCCACGCTCCGCCAACCAGGTGCCCAGTACCAAGGGAACTGTATCAGGGTAATCAAACCTGACGCTCCGCAAGTCAGTCCGTTCGTTTTGTAGTTTCTTAAGCTCGGGGCACCATGTTTGCTCTTGGGGGACGCACGTATCGGGTGCCCGGATTTCGACAAACTCGTCATAGCTTCCGGAATTGTGATGACAGTGAATATGGTGATCCAAAAACTCCAAACATCATCAAAAAAAGGGCAATGACGCCCCCTCAATGACACCGCGTTCTAAAGCCATGGCCTTGGTGAGCAGATGGCGTCGCTTTGACGGCCTAGCCATATTTGAAAGAGAGGTTAGACATCTGGGCATCACATCCTAACTCATCCGTGCGATGGGTCCAATTGATGTTGCTGGTAGTGCTTACAGCCTTCATCGGTGCCATGTGGGGAACGGAACGCTCCATTATTCCCATCATCGCCCGGCACGATTTCGGCATCTCCTCCTCTACGATAACCCTCTCCTTCATTGTAGGTTTCGGCCTTACCAAGACCCTCTCCAACCTGTTCGCCGGTGGAATTATGGACAGGGTGGGAAGACGAAGCGTTTTGATCCTAGGATGGGCTGTGGGGATTCCTGTACCCTTGCTCATTATCTGGGCCCCTCACTGGGAATGGATAGTAGGAGCCAACTTGCTCCTCGGAATCAACCAAGGGCTGTGCTGGACGGCCACAATCCTGATGATGATGGACAACATGGAGGTGAGGCACCGAGGTCTCTCCACGGGCCTGAACGAATTCGCTGGCTATAGTGGTGTCGCCTTCTCAACCCTGGCCAGCGGGTTTATCGCAGCTAGTTTCGCTCCCAGGCCACACCCCTTCTTTCTGGCAATCGGCCTGGCCTTGGGCGGCCTGCTCCTTTCGGTCTTCTTCGTAAAGGAAACACTACATTACTCACAGGGAGAAGCATCTCAAAGCCGGAAACAAGCTAGCATACCCAGTTTCTGGAACGTTGTTGTCGCCTCAATGCGAGATAGAAACCTGGTCAGCTTTAGCCAGGCGGGCTTGGTCACTAAGATCAACGATGCCACTGTCTGGGGACTCTTTCCTCTTTTCCTAGCCACCCGAGGACAGGGTGTAGCCACCATTGCCATAATTGCGGCCATTTATCCCCAGGTTTGGGGGATAACACAGCTAGGCACCGGGTTCCTTAGCGATCATGTAGGAAGAAAGAACCTGATTGTTGTGGGGATGCTCTTGCAAGGTCTGGGGATAGTCCTTGTGGCATTAGGAGATGGGTACCTTTTCTGGATTAGCGCTGCGACCATACTAGGGATAGGAACTGCTGCTGTTTATCCCACTCTCATTGCAGCGGTGGGAGATGCTTCCCATCCACTCCGCCGGGCCTCGGCTATAGGGGTCTATCGGTCGTTCAGGGATGCAGGGTTTGTAGTAGGGGGCATCCTTGCCGGGGTATTGGCGGATATCCAAGGCTTCCAACTCGCTTTTCTGGTTATTGCAACTATCAATTTTCTCGCGGCTCTTGTAGTAGGGATATTGATGACTGAACACATCAAGGAATTTGGCCCTGTTGTGGATGTCAATGAGCCCTAATAAAGCCCAGCTAGCATCCGGGGTCTTCTAAAGATGGGAAGTAGCGAGAAGACCTTGTGCAGCCAGAAAGGCGGTAACCCGAAGCCAAGGCATACGATAGCAGCGTATTATCCCTAAGACTTGCCACTCTACAAGATCCTCCGCCTCAATGTGCCTGACCCCATCCAAAACTCTAACTCCTTAACCAAATGTACTGTGGGCATTTACCGTATAGGGAACCACGCATCATGTGTCCCTACACCTCCACCAACTCGAACCGGTACTCCTCAATCACGGGGTTGGCCAGCAGCTTGTCGCACATCTCCCGCACCTTCGCCTCCGCGCGCGCCTGGTCATCCTCCGCCAGCCGCACTTCCAGGTACTTACCGGCGCGCACGTCCGTCACTGACTCGAACCCCAGGCTCTTGAGACCGCCGGCTATGGTGCGCCCTTGTGGGTCGTTGACCGTTGACTTCAGCGTGACGTATACCTTGGCAAGATACATGGACTATGGAGTGCCCGGGTTACAACCAACCTGTTCGGGACCGCGGTTCCGGTAGGCATCAGCAAAGGCCTGGAGCTTGTCCTCGTCATACGCATCCATGGTGTCAAGGACTCCCCAGGCTGTCACGGCTATGGTAGTTGACATGTCTGGATACGGGGCTACCATCAGGTAGCACGGGTAGCTGACCTGCTTCTTCGCAAAATCCTCCAGTTGGGAGATGAGGGCTGCGTCCTCGCTCTTGTACTGAATCAGGATCCCCCCATGCTCCAAGTTGTGGACCTGTCGCTCATTGGGAACTGGTGCGGCGTATACGCCCCACGGCGCGGGGGGGTCCCAGTGAGACCCGGAGGTAGGGGGAACGCTGTTGTAATTGTCGAAGGTTGAATTATTGGCTATGTGAAAGGCCTCGAGAATATCGAAGGTTTCTCCGGGTCCGCCGCTCCTGTCAACGTTACGACTCACTCCTCCGTCTAAGGAAGGCAGGAACAGGGAGATGGTAATAAGAATGCCAATGACCCCCGATACTGCCACGTACCCCCAACGGCGCAGCCGCCGCTTAGCATGCTGCCTTACCCGGCGCTGCTCCCTTTGCTCGGCCCGCCGGCCCGCCTGCTGCCGTCGTTCTCGCTCTTTTGCCAATGTCCCTCCTGTCTCCGTTACTCTGGTAGCGTTTCGTCTGTAAGCCTCTCGTAGGCTTCTCGGTATCGCTGCCTGGTTTTTTCCACGATCTCCGCTGGAAGCTCCGGGGCCGGCGGCTCGTGGTCCCACCCCGTGCCGTTCAGCCAGTCTCGCACGAACTGCTTGTCGTAGTTGGGCTGCGACCTCCCTGGCTCGTAACCCGAGGCGTCCCAGAACCGGCTGGAGTCCGGCGTCAGCACCTCATCAATGAGTATGACGTTCCCATCAACAACTCCAAACTCAACCTTAGTGTCAGCAATTATGATGCCCCGTTCCAGGGCGTAGGCATGAGCGGAATTGTATATCGCCAGACTCTTTTCTTCCACCTCCCTGGCCCTCTGTTTGCCCACCAACGCCTCCACCTGCTCCAACGTCATGTTCAGGTCGTGTCCTGTTTCCGCCTTGGTAGTAGGCGTGAATATCGGCTTGGGAAGGCGCTCCCCCTCCTTCAAGCCCGATGGAGCAGGCTTGTCGAAGATAGCACCCGTGATCCGGTATTCAGCCCACGCCGAGCCGGCCAGATACCCCCTCACGACGCACTCCACGTCCAGACGTTGCGCCCGCTTCACCACCATCGCTTGCCGGGCCACGTCCCGTGGCACCTCTGCCAGTTGAGGATAGCTGTCAGCTACATCCTCTGCCATGCCAATGAAATGGTTGGGCACCAGGTCGGCAGTATGGCGGAACCAGAAAGCCGACATACGCGACAACACGACTCCCTTGCCAGGGACGCCGTTGGGCAGCACCACGTCGAAGGCCGAGATGCGGTCCGTGGCCACCATGAGCAACAGGCCGCCGCCCAGGTCGTACGTGTCCCGCACCTTGCCACGGTGCAGCAGATTAGGCAGATTGGTGTGTAGGATGGTCATCGTTACCTTTCCACTCCCGCTCGCTTGAACGTCTCGTCAACGTAGCGAGTGTAGTAGCTGTAGTCGAACAGCTCCTCCAGAGCGTAGCTCGGTATAAGGTCCAACACCTGCGACTCGCCCCGGATGAGGTCTCGGAAGTCAAACCCCTCGTCCCACCCCTTCATGGAGTTGCGTTGCACTATCTCGTATGCTGCCTCCCGGCTCATGCCACCCTCGATAAGCGCCAGCAGCACCCGCTGCGAGAACACCAGCCCGCCCGTGGACTCGAGATTGGCCCACATGCGCTTCGGATAAACCTTCAGCCCTTGCATTACCTGAGTGAACAGGCTCAGGACGTAGTCCAGCGCCATGCACGAGTCCGGCAAAATGATGCGTTCCGCCGAGGAGTGGCTGATGTCCCGTTCATGCCACAGGGCTACGTTCTCCAGGGCAGTCACCGCATGGCCCCGGACCAGCCGTGCCAGGCCGCACACCCTCTCCGATAGCTCCGGGTTGCGCTTGTGCGGCATGGCCGACGACCCCGTCTGTCCCTCGCTGAACGGCTCCTCAGCCTCGCGCACCTCGGTGCGCTGAAGGTGCCGTATCTCCGTGGCAAACTTCTCCAGGGATGCCGCCACTAGCGCCAACGTGGTCACGTAGTGGGCATACCGGTCCCGCTGGATGATCTGGCTGGACACCGGCGCCGCCTTTAGCCCCAGGCGGGCGCACACCCGCTCCTCCACCGATGGCGGCACCGTGGCATGAGTGCCCACGGCCCCCGAGACCTTGCCAACGGCGATCTGCTCCCGAGCCGCCAGCAGGCGCTCCCGGTTCCGGTTCATCTCGTCCCACCAGAGTGCCAGCTTCAATCCAAAGGTGATGGGCTCGGCGTGGATACCGTGGGTACGGCCTATCATCAGTGTATCCTTGAACTCCAAAGCGCGGCCTTGTAGCACCTCTCGCAGGGCGTCAACCTCTTTCAGCAGCAGGTCTGCCGCCTCCACCATCTGAAGGCCCTGCGCCGTGTCCATCACATCGCTGGATGTCAGCCCCAGGTGAATCCAGCGTCCCTCTTCGCCCAGGGTCTCTGTGATGGAGCGAGTGAACGCAGTCATGTCATGGCGGGTTCGCTCGAAGATTTCATCTAGGCGTTTCAGGTTGTAGCAAGCTCCACGCAGCTTGGCCATGTCCGCCTGCGGTATCATTCCTTCTTCGGCCCACGCCTCGCACGCAGCCAGCTCCACTGTCAGCCATTTATCGTACTTGTTCTCTTCCGACCAGACCCGCTTCATAGCGGGCCGGGCGTACCTGTCTATCATGGTCCCGTCCTCCAGCCCAACCCTTGTTGCTCCAACAAAGCCTGCACGTAGAAGTCCAGGCCCAGTGTGATGACAGCCAGCTCAACGCCCCGTTGCCGGCAGTACCGCGCCAGCGCTGGGAAGCCGTCCCGGATGTGGCCCTTTTCCCGCACATATCCCTGCATCTCAGACCGCGTCGCCCGCACAAGAGTGAACTGTCGCTCGAAGTACTCCTGAGGTGGAATGCTTCCTTCCAAATACCGGCGCCGCACCTCTCGCCACGACCCGTCGCCAAACCGGTCCAGGATAAGGTGTGCCACGTTCTCCTGGGTTATGGTGTCGTCGAAGTCACAGAGAACAGCAATGCTCATGGGTCTCTAATCTGCTCCCCCGACTGAAGTCTGGTGTTGCCTAGGCTTACAAACCTGACACTTTAGTGCCAGGGAATGACCGAGCTACCCATCCCGCAGGCGCTTTCGGTACGTGGAGTAGGCTCCCCTTATCTTATCATCCTTCAGGCTTAGGATGCTCGCTGCCAGATACGCCGCGTTGCGGGCACCCCAGCTACCCACGGCCACGCACGCCACAGGCACCCCGGGCGGCATCTGCACGATGGAGTACAGAGCATCCACGCCTTGCAGCTCGCTGGAGGGCAGGGGGACTCCGATGACGGGCAGGTCCGTCCAGGCGGCTATCGTCCCCGGAAGCGCAGCAGCGCCTCCCGCGGCGGCGATGATGACCTCTATCCCGCGTTCCTGGGCTGCCTGGGCGTAGTCCGCCACCTTCTGCGGCGTCCTGTGGGCGGATAGGACGTGCATCTCATACGAGACTCCCATCTCCTCCAGGACACGCAGGGTCTCCTGCATCTTCCCTTCGTCCGACTTGCTGCCTATTATCACGCCCACCTGGGGCATCTCAGACCTCCTGATTCTATATCCAGCCTCCCGCCGACTTCCAATGTCCTCTCACCCGCTCATCGTGAGCCTGCTTACCCTGAGCCAATCCGAAAGTGACATGGAGACATCAGGGGATAAGTGTCTTCTAAAAAGCCCTAGTGGCTGTCCGCCGCCTGCAGGTCCAAGGCCATGACAATGAGGTCCAGCGCCAGCAAGCCCGACCTGTCGATGGCATAGTCTGGCAGTACGACCATGGGCATAAACCCCAGCATTCCGGTGACCCTCACTGCCGCCTCTTCTCTTGCTGGCACCACCTCCATGAGAAGCCTCCGAAGGCCCTT
The DNA here is from genome assembly GCA_965248595.1 of Dehalococcoidia bacterium. GTDB lineage: Bacteria > Chloroflexota > Dehalococcoidia > Lucifugimonadales > SHYF01 > SHYF01. Next base: position 278,160 of record CBDFJM010000006.1, on the reverse strand, counting down.
CTCCCTAGCTATGCGTATAAGCTCGCGCATTATGGCCTTACCCAAGCCACGGCTCCGGTACTCCGGGTCCACCGAAATGCGCACCTCCGCCTGGTGCCTTCGCGCCCCCTGCCAGAAGTGAAGGCTACCGTCGGCAATTACCTTGCCTTCCTCGATAGCCAGAAGGGGCAAGACCCGATTATAGTCGATGGCCTTGGCCCAACTTCTGATCACCTCCTCAGACACCACGTCGTCCTTCAGATAATACCTGTCGTCCGCGGGCACCCTGCCGAAGAACGCCAGGATGGCTGGTTCGTCACCGGACACCATGGGTCGCAAGGTAACAATTGTCCCATCGGAGAGCTTTGCCTCCTTGGGGAAGGGCCACATGTGAACTGATGCTGCCATCTCTACCTCCTCCTCGGCAATGGCCGTGGTCAATGGAACATACCGTCCGTCTATTTCTTGGGAGTACCTACCTCAGTGGGATGCAACGCTATATCCCGGCGGTAGAACGCCCCCTGGAACCAGACTCGCTCGATGGCATCGTACGCCCTCTGCCGAGCCTGCGTCAGAGTAGGGGCCCGTCCCACCACCGTGAGCGCCCGGCCTCCGCTGGTCACTACTTCACCATCCCTGAACTTGGTGCCCGCATGGAACACCAGGGCCTGCCCACTCACACCATCCAGGCCGGAGATAGAGAACCCCGTAGCGTACTCTCCAGGGTAGCCTCCGGGTGCCATAACTACCCCAACGCACGCCTCGCGGCTCCACTGAATTCGTGTTTCGGTTAGCATACCATCAACTACGGCCTGCGCAATCTCTACCAGGTCTGTCTCCAGCCGAGGCAGAATCACCTGCGTTTCCGGGTCGCCCAGCCGTGCATTGAATTCTATCACCTTCACTCCTTGCCTGGTCAATATGAGGCCACCGTACAGGACACCCTGGTAGGGCCTGCCCTCCTGGGCCATACCGGCCACTGTGGGGCGGAATATCTTTTCCTCCACCTTCGCTGCCATCTCACTGTCCCAGAACTCCGGTGGGCTATAGCTGCCCATGCCTCCGGTGTTGGGTCCCTGGTCGCCGTCTCCCACGCGCTTGTAGTCGCAGGCTGCCACCAGAGGAGAAATCCGCTCACCATCCGTGAATGCAAACGCGCTGACTTCGTGCCCTTCCAAGTACTCCTCCACTACCACCCTCGCCCCAGACTCGCCGAAGATGCGCTGATTCATGCACGCATCCAGAGCGGTTTGGGCTTCGGCACGCGTAAACGCCACAGTAACGCCCTTACCCGCAGCCAGGCCATCGGCCTTGACCACAATGGGGGCCTCCCGGCGTTGAATGAACCGCTGGGCCTCCGTGTAGGAGTCAAAGGCCATGCCCTGGGCGCACGGTATCCCGTGGCGGTTCATGAACTCCTTGGCGAATCCCTTGCTGTACTCGATCTCCGCTGCCGCTTTGGTAGGCCCAAAGATAGGATGCCCCTGTTCCTGAAACAAGTCCACGATGCCTTCTGCCAGCGGCGCTTCCGGCCCCACTATTGTCAGGTCAACTCCATGCTGTCGCGCTGCGCTGGCCAGGGCTGGTATGTCCGTCGCCGCTATGGGCAGGTTGGTGCCCAAAACAGCGGTGCCGGCGTTGCCCGGCGCCACAAATAGAGCATCCACTTGCGTGCTCTGCCTTAGCTTCCAGGCTATGGCGTGCTCCCTTGCCCCTGAGCCAACTACAAGGATATTCATCACTACACCAGCCTGATTTCAGGGAAATCAGCCTTCACCCTATCATACAGCCGCCTGTCCAAGGTCAGGAAATCACAAGACAGGAACTCGGCAAGAGCCAAGTAGCAGGTGTCGTACACGGTGGAGCGATGGTACTTCGCTGCAAGAGCGTAGGCGCGTTTGTACAACCCTGCCGGAGCAGGCGTAGGTATAGCAAGGGCGAGGAAATCTGTTACCAGACCATCGGCCTCCTCTTGGGACAAGATTCCTCTCGAGGTAAGGCGCCTGATGGCGGAGATGGTTTCGGCGGGAAGCAAGGGAGGCGCTACAAAATCGTCTTCGCCTTTAGCGTAGGCCAACCAGGCCGACTCCACACTTGCCGAGCGTTGGCTCGGAACAAGCCAGGCCACCACCAGGCTGGCATCAACACACCTAAGTGGCAAAGCTACCGTTCCTCCTCGCGGATACCCCTTACCAGCTGTGCCGCGTCCACTGAAATGCCCGTGGATTCCCAACGTCTGTAGATCTCTTTACGCCTGCGGTTGATGCGTTCAAAGACCTCCATACGTCCCTTGGTAGCCACACCGGGCAAGTCCCCGCCAGGTTTAGGTTCCATTCTCGTCATTTCGCTTATCTCCTCTTGGCGGGTCCTGTACAACACTGCCGTCTCGCGGATGAACCACTGTCCGCCAATGCGCTTTCCACCCAGCGTTCCATCTCGGAGGTAGCGGCGTACCTGCTCGGCGGACCGGCCCATCCGTTTGGCCGCTTCATTAACAGTAATGTGACCCTCTATCTCCTCTGCCATGACAATCTCCGTTAGTGTTGTTGTATGCGGCTACAACATACCTCATTTTGCCGGCCGCGTCAAGAGGGCCAGCCTCTACCCGTAAGGTCTTTTACTTGTCACCCTGAGCGGAGCGGAGAGTCTTGGGTGGATGGGGCTAGCCTCCTTCCCAGATTCCTAGGCCCAATTCATCGGGACTCAGAAGGGCATGGCAGTGGCAATGGCATCTTTGGCTGCGGCAGTGGCATTATCATGCTCCAGGGTATGGGCCTCGACTCCTTGGCTCGTTTAATCTTCCGCACAATGGCGTGCTCCGTTGCTCCGGAACCAATGACGAGGAGTTTCATAGCTTTCCTACGGTAAGTGAACCGAAACTTCCATTTCTCAGTATGCACCAGAAAGACCTCTCCGCTATTTCAAAAAGCCAATAGGTTGAGAATCCTAGATTTTTGGATAAGATTCTATTTTCCTTAGCTGTAATACGAGAGAGAACTGTTTTGAGAGAGACACTTTGACTTAGAGGAATCTGGCAGTATCTAAGGCCGTCTTTTCCATCAGATGAGATTACGATACCCAATCCAGCCACCGATTTACTAAATTTGTGCTTGCCGGTACCATCTGAATATTTCTCAGCGCAATACAAAAGCATGTAATCGCCGGGCTTAGCCTTCTCGTGAGGATAGAATGGGTTCTCCGGTTCTGACGGATACCACCCAGTATCAATCAAAGTTTTCAAATGGCTTGTTAGCTCACTGAAACCGCAACCAAATATGTTGGTGGGAATTCCATTTTATGCCCCCTACTCCCACTCAATCGTCCCAGGCGGCTTGCTGGTGATGTCGTACACCACCCGGTTCACTTGTGGCACCTCGTTCACAATGCGGTCGGAGATCTTCGTCAGCACGTCGTAGGGTAGATGGGCCCAGTCGGCGGTCATCGCATCTTGGCTGGTCACCGCCCTGACAGCCGCAACGTATCCGTATGTCCTGAAGTCGCCCATGACGCCTACGCTACGGGCATCGGTAAGCACCACAAAGCTCTGCCATAGCTGCCTATACAGGTTCGCTCCCTTTATCTCGTCCATCACTATCCAGTCACAGGCCCGCAGTACCTCCAGTTTCTCATAGGTGACCTCCCCAAGAATGCGTATGGCCAGCCCAGGCCCAGGAAAAGGCTGGCGGTACACCACATCTTCGGGCATCCCCAGGGCCAGACCCACGTCCCGGACCTCATCCTTGAACAGATATCGGAGAGGCTCCACCAGTTTCAGGGACATAGTCTTGGGCAGCCCTCCCACGTTGTGATGTGTCTTTATCTTGGCTGCGGCCGGGTTCTCCGCCGTCTGGCTCTCGATTACGTCTGGATACAGCGTCCCCTGGGCCAGGAAGTCTACGTGGCCCAGACGCTCCGTCGCCTGGTCCTCGAACACCCGTATGAACTCCTCTCCAATCACCCGCCGCTTCTCCTCAGGGTCCGTAACTCCTTTAAGCTTGCGTAGAAAACGTTCCTCGGCATCCACGTAGATCAGGTTTAGCTTCAAGTGCCGGCGGAACACATCCTGCACCCTTTGAGGCTCCTCCCTACGCAGCAGTCCGTTGTTCACAAAAATGCACGTGAGCTGCTCTCCCACGGCCCTGTGGATCAGCACCGCCGCCACCGCCGAATCTACTCCGCCCGACAGCGCGCATATGATCTTGCCCTGGCCCACCTGCACCCTGATGCGGGCAATGGCCTGCGACGCGAAGTTCTCCGGCGTCCAGGTGCCCTGGCAGTGGCATATCTTGAGAAGGAAATTGGACAGCAGCTCTGTACCCTGAGGCGTGTGCACCACCTCGGGATGGAACTGGAACCCGATCATGCCGTCGTTCCCCATGACGGCGATAGGCGAGTTGTCCGTATAGGCCAGGGAGTGGAACCCGGGAGGCATCTCAGCAATCTTGTCGCCGTGGCTCATCCACACAGGTAAACTGGTGGGCAGTCCGTCAAAGATAGGACTGTCCGTACCGTTCTGGTTCAACACTGCGTGGCCATATTCGCGTGTGGCTGAAGCCACAACCTTCCCTCCAAGTTGGTGGGCCATCACCTGCATCCCATAGCAGATGCCCAGGACCGGCAGCTTGCTCTGGTATACCCACATGGGGGCCAGGGGAGCGTTGGTCTCGTATACGCTGGCTGGCCCTCCCGAAAGAATCACCCCTCTGGGGTTCAGGTGAGCCACGGCCTCCCACGCGGCGGTAGGCGGCACGATTTCACAGTAGACGTGGCACTCCCGCACCCTGCGCGCGATGAGCCTGCTGTACTGCGACCCGAAGTCTATTATAACCACAGCTTCTCCCGGGTCCTCGCCGGTGCTCTGTGGGAGAGGCTGCTGGCCGCTCTTCTCCTTGGCGATCTCCAGATAGGTGGAGACCTCCACATCATCGCTGGTGGCTACTCGATGGCTTGTGGGGACGCTCTCTTCTTCCATTTCGCCTTTCGGAAATCTCATCCAAGTGGGTACAGGGAATCTCGGTTCCCCGCCTGGGTTTTAGAGCCTGTCCTAAGCTCCGACAGGTCGAGAGTGCCGATACAACCCCCGACAAGTCGTTGGTCTAGATGCAATCGGACGTGCATGTCCCGGCTCCATAGAGGACGCCCGATACAATCGACGCTAGACCTAGTTGGCATCGCGACGAAGCCGGACCTGCCGAAGGAGGTGTTCCCTAACTCCCTTTTTCAACCTTGTCTTTCTTGGCAATGAAGAGAGAGGGTAGGGGATAAGGGGTCTTCAGACTGTTCCGTAGCTTGGTGTGCATCTCTCCTGCCAATAGGCTGCTGATCAGGTCGAGCGTAGCACCTGTGCTATACTCAGTCAAGGTTACGAAAGGGGGATACGTGACCAGTTTTAGCGCCAGAGGTACATCAGGGACTAGCGCCATCCCTGTGCCGCTTCCACCGGCGCTCCAAGAGCAACTCTGTGCAGCCATTGCAGCGCTCAGGAATGGAGGTGTCGTCTCCTTTCCCACCGATACTCTATATGGCCTTGCCGCCGACTTCTCTTCCGCCTCCGCTGTTCGACGCGTCATAGAGATAAAGGGCCGACCAGAAGAGATGGGCATGCCTCTTCTCCTATCAGATGCCGCCGACCTCTCCCTAGTAGCAAGAGACGTCTCGGAGGCTGCCTGGCCCTTGGCCAGTCGCTTCTGGCCCGGTGCCTTTACCCTGGTGGTGCCGCGTTCGACCACCGTCTCCGATCTAATAACCGGAGGCCGCGATACCGTGGCCGTGCGTGTTCCCAATCATCCGGTGCCCATCGCCCTTGCCCGAGGGCTTGGCAGGCCCATCACCGGCACCAGCGCCAACCGCTCAGGCCAGCCCCCGTGTCAAACCTCGGACGAGGTACGCCACCAACTTGGCAACGCCGTGGACATGATTTTGGAGAGCGGAGATATCCCCCAGGGCATCCAGTCCACCATTGTGGATGTCACAGGCCCGCTGCCAAGAGTCCTGCGCCAGGGCGCAGTATCCATTGCCGCCATCCGGTCCGTCTGTCCCGGAGTTGTAGAATAGGTTCAGCACAACAGGTTGATGAAGAAGGGGAGTCCATCTGAGCGGGGCCCCCTTGGCATGGGAACTGGGGGCATCCGCCAGATATAACTTGGTGACTATCCCTTCACGTCCTAACGGAAGGCGGTCGGCATGAGTATGAACGTGCCTGTGTTGATTATCTCTGGGTCAATGGGATCTGGGAAAACTACGGTGCTATCCGAGGCGTCCGATTTGCTGGCAGAGGCCTCGGTACCGCACGCAGCTATTGACCTTGATTGTCTTTCGATCATGTATCCACAGCAAGGTCGCTATGGTGAACAACTCATGTTTACCAATCTCGCGGCTGTTTGGCCGGTCTATGCCGCTGCTGGAGCAGAGCGATTGTTGGTTGCATGTGTTGTCGAGGATCGTGCGGAACTTGCACAATACTGCCGAGCGGTGCCAGGGGCAGAGATCGTTGTCTGCCGCCTGACGGCCCCTGTCGCCACAATGCAAGCCCGCGTCCGATCTCGCGAGCCTGGGATGTTACAGGCACAATTTACCGCCCGGTCGGCAGAGTTGGCGGACATACTGGAACGTGCGCAGGTTGAGGACTTCACGGTCGACAATGGCGATGGGCGGCTGGTCACTGCGGTCGCACGCGAAATACTCTCGCATGCTGGTTGGCTGCAGGCTGCGTTGCCCTGATCAGTAAGTGTTGCTCTTGCCTCACAGTAGCCTCGCTATTGGATGTTATGGGATAGTTACACATAACTTTCACCTTCTTGCTAGGGCCCGTTATGATCCTTCCGTGGAAGAGCGAAGGAAATTGGGCCAGCGTGATGATCGAAGGAGTTTTTATCACCCATGATTATGCCTCAGCCCCTTCAACGCCACATCTCTCTGGTAGATGACTCTCTTCGGGACTTGTTCGCAGGTCGCTTCTCTCCTTTATATCGCCTCATGGAGTACCAGTTGGGCTGGCGCGATGAAAGGGGTGAAGCCCTGGAGTCGCCGGTCCCCCAGCCCAGGATTCACGCTGGCCTCTGCCTGATGGCCGCCCACGCAGCAGGCGGTGACATGGAGAAGGCTGTCCCTGCCGCCGCCGCAGTGGAGCTTGTATACCAGTTCAACCAGGTCCACGCGGATATCCAGGACGGCAGCCAGCAGCGGCACAACCAGCCGACCGTGTGGTGGATATGGGGCCCTGCCCAGGCCATCAACGCCGGCGACGGCCTGCATGCCCTGGCCAGGCTGTCCCTGCTGCGTCTCCATGAGCGTGGCGGAGCGACCGACGACTCCTTGCGCCTGATGCAGACCCTGGACGCCGCCTGCCTGCGTATGTGCGAAGGCCTGCACCAGGAACTTGTGTACCAGGAGAGAGTGGACATTGCCACAGAAACCTATCTCAACATGGCCAGGGACAAGGTTGGAGCGCTCCTGGGATGCGCCATGGAGCTAGGAGTCATGGCCGGAGCGCCCGCATCCAACACCGCGTCTTCCATGCGGCAGTTCGGCGAGACCCTGGGTGTGGCCTTCCAGATTCAGGAGGACATACAGATGCTTTGGGGTCAGCCCCTTTCAGGTAAAGCCCCTGGGCTGGACGCTCTGAACAAGAAGAAAGGGTTCCCTGTGGTGAACGCCCTGGAACACGCACCCATTGCCCAGAAGCGGGAGCTTGGAACCCTCTTCTTCAAACGTGTGCTGGAGCCGGCGGACCTGAAACTGCTTACTCCTGTCCTGGAAAAGCTGGATGCCAGGCCCCATGCCCAGGCAGCGGCCCGGCACCACTTGGAAGAAGCCACCATGGGTCTGGAAGGCGCAACGCTGACGCCAGAAGGGCGGCGGGAGCTGTTGCAAGTAGCCACATGGCTCGCGCTTCGGGAGGGTGAACCCTGAGTTGCCAGAATATTCCGCTCAGGTGATGTCAATGAAATACGCTTATGAAATGTCATTGCGAGCCCCGATGCAATCGGGGCGTGGCAATCTGGCTGTGGGGTTCACCCCTCCAGATTGCTTTGTCGTCCCGACCTGTCGGGACTCCTCGCAATGATAATTTGTCAGTTGGTTGCAGAGACAGGGCACCTGCCACTGTTTGACAAACCTCTCCCGAACGTTGTAAAAGGAATGGCACGCTCTTCCATTCAGGAGCCATGCCTTGAAGAAAAAGAGGACAGTGAGGGACATCGACGTCTCAGGCAAGTGTGTGCTGCTCCGAGCAGACCTTAACGTGCCCTTTGCCCCTATCACCACTTTCCCCAGCATCCCTGTTATCTCCGACGACAGCCGCATCCAGGCCGTCCTGCCGACCATTAGGTATCTCAAAAAGCGCGGGTCCCGCATCATAGTCTGTTCCCACCTTGGCCGTCCCGACGGCAAGGTCGTGAAGGAGCTTCGCCTAGCGCCCGTGGCTTTACGCCTCCAGGAGCTCCTGGGCGAGCCTCTCATCTACATACGTAATTTTGTTGGCCCAATAGTCCAGGATGTTGTCGCTGAATTGGAGCCCGGCCAGGTTCTCCTACTGGAGAACCTGCGCTTCGATCCCCGCGAGGAGAAGAACGACCACGAGTTCGCCAAGGCGCTGGCCTCCCTGGCGGAGGTATACATCAACGACGCCTTCGGCGCGGCCCATCGAGCCCACGCCTCGATAGAAGCCATCACCCACTACCTTCCTGCCGTTGCCGGCCTCCAGATGGAGCGCGAACTCAAAATGCTCGGCGCTGCCCTGGACAACCCTGTCCGGCCCCTGGGAGCTGTGGTAGGTGGCGCAAAGGTCAGCGACAAGATTGACGCTATCAAAAACCTGTTGCAGCTCGTAGACCGCCTCTTTCTGGGAGGCGGCCTGGCCACCACCTTCCTGAAGGCCCAGGGCCATGAGGTTGGCCACTCCCTGGTGGAAGAGGAACGAATGGATGTGGCGCTGGACATCCTGCGCGACGCCAAATCCCAGGGTGTTTCCGTATACCTGCCCGCCGACCTGGTGGTGGCCGACTCCTTTGCCGCCTATGCGCCACACCGGACCGTTAGCAGTAGCCAGATCTCCAGGGACTCTCAAGTGATGGACATTGGCCCCCAGACCGTCCGGGCCTTCGCTCAAGGGCTCAAGGAGTGTCGCACAGTCATCTGGAACGGCCCTATGGGAGTTTTTGAGTTCGAGCCGTTCTCCGCCGGCACCAGGAGCATCGCCGAGGCCATGGCCGATTTGGATGGGGCCATCACCGTCGTGGGCGGCGGCTCCACCGCCGAGGCCGTTCAGGAGATGGGGCTGTCCAACAGCATGAACCACGTCTCCATGGGCGGCGGCGCTTCCCTGGAGTTTATGGAGGGCAGGGATCTGCCTGGCATCGCCACATTGCTGGACAAGGAGGACAGGTGATCGACTTTCCTGCCCTGGCCGACATCGTGCAGGCCACACCCTCCAAAATTGTCATGCTGGTGGTAGATGGCCTGGGCGGCGCTCCTCACCCCGATACGGGCCGCTCAGAGATGGAGACCGCCCGCTTGCCCAACCTCGATCGCCTGGCCAAAGAGTCCTCCGGCGGCAGGACGGTGCCGGTATTGCCTGGCATTGCTCCCGGCAGCGGCCCCGGGCACCTGGCCCTCTTTGGCTACGACCCACTCAAATACTTCATAGGCCGCGGTGTGCTGGAGGCCCTGGGCATAGACGCGCCCCTCAAGGACGGCGACGTGGCGGCTCGCGGCAACTTCTGCACGGTAGACCCCGACGGCCTCCTGCTGGACCGCCGCGCAGGACGCATTCCCACCCAGGAAAGCCGCCCACTCTGCCAGCTTCTCGACACCATAAAGCTCACCGGCTTGGACCTCTCGGTGCTGCCCGTCCAGGACTACCGCTTCGTCCTGCTCATGAGGGGCGACGGCCTCAGCGACCGCCTCACCGAGACCGACCCTCAGCGTGTGGGCGCAGCGCCTATGCCCGTAGATGCCCTGGCTCCGGAAGCCCAGAAGACGGCCGATGCCGCCAACCAGTTCGTAGCCCACGCCGGCGAGCTCCTAAGCAGCCGCGACCGCGCCAACATGGTGCTGCTCCGCGGCTTCTCGCGTCTGCCCGCCTTCCCACCTATGGGGGTAGCTTACAGGCTGAACCCCGCCGCCATCGCCGCCTACCCCATGTACCGTGGCCTGGCCCGCGTCCTGGGCATGAATGTCATACCCACCGGAGCCGACTTCGACGCCGAGCTTGACACCCTGGAGAAACATTACCAGGAGCACGACTTCTTTTACATCCACTACAAGCCCGCCGACGCCGCCGGCGAGGACGGCAACTTCGATGGCAAGGTCAAAGCGTTGGAGGAGCTGGACGCCCGCATCCCGCGCCTGCTGGCCCTGAACCCGGATGTCCTGGTGGTGGCCGGCGACCACGCCACCCCGTCCATCCTGGCGGCCCACGGCTGGCAGCCCGTGCCGCTGTTGCTGCGCTCCAAACTAACCCGTGGCGACGGCGTGGAAGCCTTCAACGAGCGCGCCTGCGCCGCCGGCTCCCTTGACACCTTCCCCGCGATGCACCTTATGCTCCAGGTCCTGGCCCACGCCGGCAAGCTCACCCGCTACGGGCCTTAGGCGAGGTCAGGCCCGCCGTAGACGCGCTCATCCTGTTGCTAAGACACCGCTGACTACGGTTTCTCATTTAGTGTGAATGACAATGTTCCCCTGGGATATGGCCTGCGGGTCTGCCGTGTCCATGTCATCAGACGCTTCTAAACGGTTGTCATAGACGGTGTTGTTCTGTTCGTCCTTTATCTTGATCCGGAACCTGTCCGTTCCGTCCCCTCCAGGCCTATCACCGTCGTAGGCGGTCAATACGAAGCTGTAACTACGGTTCACTCGTGTACATCACCCAAACGTTGTTGCCCCCGCCTTCCTGAGATCGCCATGTGATGGCGAGTCCGTTAGGTGACCAGTCTCCGTGTCCATCACTACCCCCGTCAACGGAGTAGAGTCCCAGGAAGTGGTGTAACAAGAGTAGAGGGTCTGGATGAAGAGAGACCACCACGTCATCCTTAGCGGGCAAAGACGAGCCTGAGGAAGGAGGACAACGGTGGTCAAGGAAAGGATGGACCTGCTTGAGCTAATGCGCAAGAGGGGAGTCGACGGTGACGTGGACTTTCTACGAGAGGCACTGAGAGTGCTGGTCGAGGAGATCATGGAGGCTGATGTGTCATCGAGGACCGGCGCTGGGTATGGAGAACGCAACCCTGAGCGGGTGACCCAGCGCAACGGGTACCGGTCTCGAGCATGGGACACTCGCGTAGGGACCATGGAGTTGCAGATACCCAAGCTGAGGGAGGGGAGCTACTTTCCGAGCCTGCTGGAGCCACGGCGTCGCAGCGAGCGAGCTCTGCTGGCGGTGATCCAGCAGGCGTATGTGGAGGGTGTATCGACGAGGCGAGTGGATGATCTGGTCAAGGCTCTTTGGTGCGAGGGTATCTCAAAGAGCCAAGTGTCGCGTATCTGCCAGGAGCTGGACGGGGTGGTGGAGAGCTTCCTGGGTCGGCCGCTGGACGGCGGATCATATCCCTACCTGTGGCTGGACGCACTAACCCAGAAGGTCAGAGAGGCCGGTAGGATAGTCAACGTCAGCGTGGTGGTGGCGACGGCGGTCAATAGCGAGGGCAAGCGTGAGATCGTTGGGATGGACGTGGGTACCAGTGAAGACGACGCCTTCTGGTTAGCCTTCCTGCGCTCACTGGTCGCCAGGGGCCTCGGCGGGGTGGAACTGGTGGTATCGGACGCTCATCAGGGACTCAGGGATGCCATCGCAACTGTCTTCGGTGGGGCCAGTTGGCAGCGGTGCCGCACCCACTTCATGACCAACCTGCTCACTCGGGTCCCCAGGAGCGCTCAGCCCTGGGTGGCCACCATGGTACGCACCATCTACCAGCAGCCGTCCCCTCAGGAGGTGCATGCCCAACTCGAGCGGGTGATTGCTCAGCTCCAGGACCCGTTCCCACAGGTCGCCTCTCGACTGGACGAGGCTGGACCCGACGTCCTGGCCTTCTCCAGCTTCCCACTCGCCCACTGGAAGAAGATCTGGTCCAACAACCCCCTGGAGCGTCTCAACAAGGAGATACGGCGCCGCACCGATGTGGTGGGCATCTTCCCTAACCGCCCAGCTGTCCGTCGCCTGGTCGGCTCCGTCCTAGCTGAGCAGCACGACGAGTGGGCCGTCGGCCGTCGATACATGACACAGGAGGTAACCACCTCCAACGAAGCTCTACCCAGAGCCGAACTCGCAGAGGCAGCGGCCTAGACGATATCAACAGGATGACGTACTCTTACACCACTCTATGGGACGTGACCGACCAGTGTCGGCTGCTGCTTCTACCGCCACATCCGTAACATACTTGACAGTATCCACGGCTAGTTCGTGCAATGGCGGAAACCATTCATCTATCCGGTTTGTAAGAGCCTCAGCTATTGCCGGTGATACGCCCCTATACGTCCCACGTTGTTTACCGACTCCCAGTTTGATAGTTAAGGCCCTCCCAATTAGCCAGAGGATGAGAGGTGGTCTCGTTTGTCTGAACAGCGCTGCCCGGTTTGATAAGTGGAATCGCGCTGCCGTGCGTTAGGCCGCCGCGGACTCGGCAGGCGCTCTGTCAAAGAACTGGTCCGGCGTCATTCCCCCAAGGCTCGAATGGGGCCGTCCGGCATTGTAAAACTCGAAGTACCGCCCGAGTCCAGTTCTGGCTTCCGGGACCGATTCGTAGGCTCTCAGGTACACCTCCTCGTACTTGACGCTCTTCCACAGCCGTTCGACGAACACATTATCCTTCCAGCTTCCCTTCCCGTCCATGCTGATCTGGATCCCATTGGCTTTCAGCAGGCCGGTGAAGGCGTCACTTGTGAACTGGCTTCCCTGATCTGTGTTGAATATCTCCGGCGCGCCGTGGCGTCCCAGGGATTCTTCGAGCGCCTCCACGCAGAAGTCTGTGTCCATTGTGACCGATACCCGCCAGGCCAGCACCTTGCGGCTATGCCAGTCCATCACTGCGGCTAGGTACACGAACCCCCTGGCCATCGGAATGTACGTGATATCCATTGCCCACACCTGGTTGGGCCTGCTCACCTCAAGCCCGCGCAGCAGGTACGGATACACCGTATGGCCGGGCCGTCGCCGGCTGGTGTTGGGCTTGCGGTACAGCGCCTCGATGCCCATACGCCGCATCAGTGTGGCGATGTGTCTACGCCCGCAGGAGAGTCCCTCCTGGCGGAGCAGGCCTCGCATCATCCTACTGCCTGCAAACGGATACTCAAGGTGCAGCTCATTGATGCGGCGCATCAGTCCGAGACCGGCTTCGCCCACCGGCCGTGGCCGGTAGTAGATGCTCCCGCGGCTGATGCCCACTGCCTTTGCCTGGAGGGCGAGAGGCAGCTTGTGATCGCGGTCGATCATCGCCTTGCGCCCGGCAATCCCGCCTTCGTGAGCGCGGCCTCTAAAAAATCGTTCTCCAACGCAAGCTCACCGATCTTAGCGTGAAGGACCTTCATATCTACCGGCTTTTCAGCCTGCCCTGTCCCGGCCCCAAACAACTGCGCCGCCCGATCCAGCAACTGGGTCTTCCATTGCGTGATCTGGTTCGGGTGCACATCGAACTGGCTTGCCAGCTCCGAAAGTGTCCGGTCGCCGCGCACTGCGGCAAGAGCCACCTTCGCCTTGAACTCTGCCGAGTGGTTACGGCGGGGTCGTCTGCTCATCTCTCGCTCCTGTCTCCGAGAGCGCTATCATGCCCTCAATCAGGCAGCGATTCCACTTATCCCCCTGTTCAGATTTCCGGAGCCACTTCTGTTTACTCTTGTTTGCGCTAAGGAACCATTCCTCTGCCAATGATCCCAAACGGTATACGTAGTTTGACACCCATTTACTATCTGAAAGTCTGAAACGGTTACCGTTGGCTTACCATCTTCCAGCAGCGGGTCAGTAAACCCCTCACATACTGCCGCTAGACCGTTATTGAGTAAGTGAAACAAGGTACGTGTACTTTCATCTGCTAAGGTTTCTCGGATTCGTTTATTTACAGCGACTGCGCCAAGTGGCCCCCTTGGGTTATAGCGGAGAATGGCATATCGATGCGTCTGAAAGATTTGCGCCAACTCTTCGGCTTCTATTGTGGCCGATATACACCTGAACTTACCTGCGTTAGAGAGATGCCATTCATTATCTACTAATCTGAGCTTCACTGTTACAGTCTTCTCAGTTGCTCCAGAATCAAAGCGTTGGAGAAGGTCTTGGGCATCGCTTATCACCACATTGTGCGCAACCTCTATAGGTTCACAGCCAATGTATAGAATGAGATGTTGATCACTCCATTCTTGGGCTGCGTTGGTAATCGGGGAAGGGGCATTTAGACTAGTCACAAAGACCAACTGGACTTGGTAGCCTTCTACTAGCTTTTCACGGAATATTGGAGCAAGCTCTACAATTTTTGCATTGGTATTCTTTGCCAGATAGGCTGCACTGACCAGTCTGGCCGGAGCTTCAAGAAAATCAGTTAGATCCTTCTTGCTAATGTTGCCTGGTGTGCTTCTGTACTTACTCTGGAATAGATAAACATTCCTCGACTCTTCATCAACCAGGAAAAGGTCAATCTCCAAGTCATCCTTTCCGTCAGTCATGGCGGCGATCAAATCGTCGCTGGTCGGCGGATCTTCTACCTGGTCTAGGTGCAACTGGGAAGCCCACACAAGAAAAGCCCTTCCAAGGTCTCCTCCAAACAATTCATCGGCGTTACTCTGTATGAGGCTTCGGATTCGCTCAATCTCGCCCTGCTGTACCTGCTTCTTTGTAGGCATGTATCACCTTCTGCCAATTTACGCCGATTCTAGCACCACTTTGCCCAATCGGTCCATCAAATCCCCCGCCACCCTCCCCTACCCCATCACCGGCCATCCCTGGTATCCTGTCTCAAATGCTTCCCCAGGCAAACGCCCGTAGTCAGCGCCTGACCATGCAAATGCAGTTCGTAAAACCATCAATCGGCCCTATCTCGTGCCGTGTGCCGTTGCTCAGATACCAGTCAAAGCTCCGCAGCAGCAAAATCACGGAGAATTCAATCAACCGCTCCTATCTATCCACGGAATTCCATCAATGAAACTCCTGCACTTCTCTGACCTGCACATAGGCGTCGAGAACTACGGCCGCACCGACCCCGAGACCGGCATGTCCACTCGCCTCCTCGACTTCCTCGCCGCCTTCGACGAGATGGTGGACTACGCCATCGCCAACCGCGTGGACGCCGTCCTATTCGCCGGCGACGCCTACAAGTCCCGCGACCCCTCTCAGACCCACCAGCGTGAGTTCGCCCGCCGCATCGCCCGTCTGGCCGCTGTAGGCATCCCAATCTTCCTCGTCACCGGCAACCACGACCTCCCCGCTATAGCAGGCCGCGCCAGCGCCCTCGACATCTTCCCAACCCTTGCCATCGAGCGCGTCTTCGTCTCCGACCGCATATCCACCACCATCCTTCCTACCCGCGACGGCCCTCTCCAGGTAGTCGCCCTCCCCTGGGTGCGCCGCAGCCAGTACCTCACCCGTGACGATACCCGAGACCTCACCCTGGACCAGATCACCCAGCGGCTCCAGGAACGGCTCACCACCGCCCTCACCTGGGAGCTACAGCGCCTGGACCCAGCCATGCCCGCCGTCCTCGTCGGCCACGTCACGGTCTCCGGCGCTACCGTCGGCACAGAGCGCTCCATGATGCTTGGCCGCGACCACGTCCTCCTCCTCTCCACCTTGGCCAGTCCTGCCCTGGACTACGTCGCCCTGGGCCACGTCCACAAGCACCAGGTCCTTGGTTACAACCCCACCGTCGCCTATTCCGGCAGCCTCCAGCGCGTGGACTTCTCTGAAGAGGCTGAGGAAAAAGGCTTCTGCGTGATAGACCTGGATGAGAAGTCCCGAGCAGTCGGGAGCTCGCGGCTTCGAGGCTTCGATTTCCACCCGGTCAAGGCCAGGCCATTCCTCACCATAGACGTGGATGTCCCGCCGGGCGACGAAGACCCGACTCAACGCGTCCTGGACACCATCGCCCGCAAATATGTGACTGACGCCATCGTGCGTGTCCGCATCCAGCTCTCAGAGGAGATGGAGCCACGCCTGCGCGACTCCGACATACGCGACGCCTTGTTCACCGCCCACTACGTCGCCGGCATCCAACGCGATGTCACACGCTCCCGCCGCACACGCCTTACCCCCGAAAGCTCTCGCGGCCTTGGCCCACGAGAGGCCCTGCGCCTCTATCTCGACTCTCGCAGCACCGACCCCGAGCGCGCGGATGTATTGCTGCGCTACGCCGACATCCTACTCCGCGAAGAGCTGGGCGAGGAGCCGGAATAGGCCCACATCCTTTGACTACGCACGCCATCTAATCTAGAGTAGTAAGGGAGCGCCTTAGGAGGTTGCTCGAAAAGGGGAGTCCAGAGGGGCAAAGCCCCTTTGGCAGGGGCCTGGGGGTGTCCCCCAGATACGATTACAAATCCCCCTTCCTGGCCAGGAAGGGGGACAGGGGGATGGTCGAAGGAGTTTTCCAGAAGACCAACACATGGACAACACCACAACCAGATCAGCATCCACACGGATACGCTGGCAGCCAGCGGCACTGGGGTTCCTGGCCCTGGCCGGCCTCGGTGCTCTCCTTGCTTTCGGCGTTGCCTATGCCCGCGGAGGCGGCAGCCCCAAGCTGGAAGCTGCCCCCGACTTCACCGTGCCCATCTACTCCGGCGACGCCGGCCAATTCACTCTGTCCCAACAACTGGGACATCCCGTGGTGCTCAACTTCTGGGGGTCATGGTGTCCGCCATGCCGCGCCGAGTTCCCTGCCCTACAGGCTGTTGCCGACCAGTACGAAGAGGAAGGCCTCGTGGTGTTTGGTGTGGACGTTCAGGACACCGAAGTCGACGCCAGGGCCTTTCTGGACGAGCAAGGAACCACGTTCCTCACCGGCCCTGATACCACCACCCAGGTCACCATTGACTACAATGTAATCTACTTTCCCACGACCTTATTCATTACCAGGGATGGCCTTGTCTACAAGAGGTGGGTAGGCCAGATCGACGAGGCGACCCTGACCACCTTCATAGAGGAGATCCTCAAGTCGTGACCCGTCCCCCACCATGAGCTTTGCTGACTGGTTCCTGCTGCTCATCCGGTGGCTCCACGCCCTGGCGGCGGTAGCCTGGGTGGGTGGAAGCATATTCTTCTTGGCTGTGCTACGACCATCGCTCCGCGACACTCCACAGGAGGCTGCGCTGAACCGAATAGCAGGCCAGGAGTTCCGCAATCTGGTGGACACCGCCATATGGGCCCTCCTGGTCACCGGCGCCATTCTGTCCATCAACCGCCTGACTTCCGGATACGCCAGCGGAGCCTACGGCCTCGTCCTGGGCGTGAAGATAGCCCTGGCGGTCTGGATGTTCTACCTGGTGTGGTTCCGTCAGCGTCGCAGCACAGTGCCCCCGGACAAGGAACGCACCGTCAGGGCCACCTTCTCTGCCACCAACCTTATCCTCATCCTGGGCCTCCTGGTGATCCTGCTGGCCGACCTCCTCCGCGACCTCTTTGAGCACGGCATCGGAGGCGGGTAGCGACTATGGACTTGATTAGCCGCCTGGCCCACAACTTCCTGGCTAACCTGCACGTGCTGGCCGCCTTCGCCGGCTTCTGGCTGGTGGACCTCCTGGCCCAGCACCGCCTGCGAGCGCTCGGCCTGGAACCTCGCACCGTGTCGGGGCTGACCCAGTGGCTGGGCATAGGAGCGCTGCTGGGCTCACGTCTTGTCTACCTGCTGCCCACGGCTTCTGTCTTCTACCGGTATCCCATAGAGGTGGTCCGCATCAACGCCGGTCTCTCCTTCTATGGCGCACTGGCAGGTGCTACCGTGGGCGCGTTGATGTACAGTCGCTCCCGGGGTGCCCCATTCCTGGCCGTCGCCGACGCATATGCCCTGTTCCTTCCCCTGGGGATCGTCCTCTTCCGACTCACCTGCTTCCTGCATGGGGCCTGCTGGGAAAGAGTAGAGTCCCAGGAAGTGGTGTAACAAGAGTAGAGGGTCTGGATGAAGAGAGACCACCACGTCATCCTTAGCGGGCAAAGACGAGCCTGAGAAAGGAGGACAACGGTGGTCAAGGAAAGGATGGACCTGCTTGAGCTAATGCGCAAGAGGGGAGTCGACGGTGACGTGGACTTTCTACGAGAGGCACTGAGAGTGCTGGTCGAGGAGATCATGGAGGCTGATGTGTCATCGAGGACCGGCGCTGGGTATGGAGAACGCAACCCTGAGCGGGTGACCCAGCGCAACGGGTACCGGTCTCGAGCATGGGACACTCGCGTAGGGACCATGGAGTTGCAGATACCCAAGCTGAGGGAGGGGAGCTACTTTCCGAGCCTGCTGGAGCCACGGCGTCGCAGCGAGCGAGCTCTGCTGGCGGTGATCCAGCAGGCGTATGTGGAGGGTGTATTGACGAGGCGAGTGGATGATCTGGTCAAGGCTCTTTGGTGCGAGGGTATCTCAAAGAGCCAAGTGTCGCGTATCTGCCAGGAGCTGGACGGGGTGGTGGAGAGCTTCCTGGGTCGGCCGCTGGACGGCGGATCATATCCCTACCTGTGGCTGGACGCACTAACCCAGAAGGTCAGAGAGGCCGGTAGGATAGTCAACGTCAGCGTGGTGGTGGCGACGGCGGTCAATAGCGAGGGCAAGCGTGAGATCGTTGGGATGGACGTGGGTACCAGTGAAGACGGCGCCTTCTGGTTAGCCTTCCTGCGCTCACTGGTCGCCAGGGGCCTCGGCGGGGTGGAACTGGTGGTATCGGACGCTCATCAGGGACTCAGGGATGCCATCGCAACTGTCTTCGGTGGGGCCAGTTGGCAGCGGTGCCGCACCCACTTCATGACCAACCTGCTCACTCGGGTCCCCAGGAGCGCTCAGCCCTGGGTGGCCACCATGGTACGCACCATCTACCAGCAGCCGCCCCCTCAGGAGGTGCATGCCCAACTCGAGCGGGTGATTGCTCAGCTCCAGGACCCGTTCCCACAGGTCGCCTCTCGACTGGACGAGGCTGGACCCGACGTCCTGGCCTTCTCCAGCTTCCCACTCGCCCACTGGAAGAAGATCTGGTCCAACAACCCCCTGGAGCGTCTCAACAAGGAGATACGGCGCCGCACCGATGTGGTGGGCATCTTCCCTAACCGCCCAGCTGTCCGTCGCCTGGTCGGCGCCGTCCTAGCTGAGCAGCACGACGAGTGGGCCGTCGGCCGTCGATACATGACACAGGAGGTAACCACCTCCAACGAAGCTCTACCCAGAGCCGAACTCGCAGAGGCAGCGGCCTAGACGATATCAACAGGATGACGTACTCTTACACCACTCTATGGGACGTGACCCACGGGAGGCGGGAACGGATACCTTCCTGGGGATTCAGTTTCCCGGTTTGACCATCCCTCGCTACCCATCGGAGCTTTATGAAGGACTCCTTGTCCTGGGACTGTTCGCCGCACTCCTCAACATCGGCCTGCGAAGGCCGTCTCCGGGCCTGCTTTCCGCGGCGTTCCTTCTGGGGTATGCTATAGTAAGAGGCCTGACCGACCTGACGCGAATCCAGGCGGGGTTCTGGCCCAAGGCCGATCCATGGCTCGCCCTGGCTATGGCGCTGGTAGGAGTGGTTGGCATATGGGCGGCCCTGAGCTACGGCAGAAGAGCAGCGAAGCCTCAGAGGGCGGTCCGACAAAGCCGGCGCCGCCACTGAGACGGCAGAAGTCTATCCATAAATACAACAGGAGCAACAATGCGCCGTGACCTGATGGACATCTTGGCCTGCCCAGTGTGCAAAGGCCCCTTGGAGCTACGAGTGGAGAAGGAAGAGGGGACCGAAATTGTATCTGGGACTCTGTACTGCAGCCGTTGCCCGGAGGAATACCCTATTCAGGACTCCATCCCCAACCTTCTGCCACCCAGCCTACGTGCCTGATAACAGGGAAATGGGCTGGGCAAGCAGCGGCAGAGGTCTCACCTTTGGCGAACTCATGTGATCCCTGATTTCGGTATGACCTGTCAATATCACTTAGCGGCCAGAGGCCACCTCCAGCGGGTCTCCCCATAGCCGTACCCCTTCCCTGCCAGATACCTTCTCCAGCAGTCGCGAGGCCCTTTTCCGCAGCACCGGATGTTCCCACTCCGGCGCAATCTCGGCCAGGGGCACCAGCACAAAGGCCCGCTCCTCCAGTAGCGGATGAGGCAGACTTAGCGCAGGTGACGCCACGACCATCCCGCCATAGTCCAGGATGTCAATATCCAGCACCCTGGGCCCGTAGCGGAAAGTCGGCTTCCGCCCTACTTGCCGCTCCACATCCTGACACAAGAGCAGCAACTCTTCCGGCGGCATATCGGCTCTTGCTCGGCACACCATATTGAGAAAAGACGGCTGTTCAGCAAACCCCCACGGCTCCGTCTCGTATATTGAGGACGCCGCAGTCACATCCAACGGACCAGCCAGCAACGCCATGCCTCTAGCCAGGTTCTCTTCCCGGCTGCCCACGTTGCCGCCCAGTCCCAAAAACACCGTTATGGAAGGCATAGCCTACCTCTCTGGCGGCGGGGTCCAGCCCCGTACAATGGCATCGGTCATGCGCGCCATGCGGGCCATGACTTTGACGTCATGCACTCTGACGAGGTCCGCCCCGTTGGCGATGGCGATGGCCACAGTAGCGGCTGTGCCTTCCAGCCGCTCCTGTACAGGCAGGCCAAGCACCAGCCCTATGGTAGATTTCCGAGATGTCCCCACCAGCAACGGGTAGCCCATTGCCTTGAACTCTCCCAGGCGTCTCACTATGTCCAGATTGTGGGCTGGCTTCTTTCCAAAGCCAAAGCCTGGATCCAGGATGACGTTTTGCGGAAGGACCCCAGCGTCCAGGGCTCGCCGCACGCTGCTTTCCAGGCTTGCCATAATGTCAGGTATCAGGTCTTTGTACTCAGTGTCTGGCTGGTTGTGCATCAACACCAGGGGAACGTTGTGCTCCGCTGCTACGGCGGCCAGGTCTGGGTCCACCTTGAGGGCCCAGACATCGTTTATCATGGCTGCCCCTGCTTCCAACGAGCGGCGCGCCACCTCTGCCTTGTACGTGTCCACGCTGATGGGCACATCTACCTGCTCCGCCAGCAGTTGGATAACAGGAATTACGCGGCGCAACTCCTCCTCTACCTGGACTCTGGTAGCCCCTTGACCAGCGCCAACCCCCGCCAGATTAGATTCGATCCTGGCAGCGTAGGAAGGCCGAGTAGACGCACCGCCCACATCCAGGATGTCGGCGCCTTCCTCCACCAGACGTTTCCCCCTGGACACGGCCTGCGCCACATCCGTTATGCCGTCACCGGAGAAAGAGTCGGGAGTCACGTTGACGACCCCCATAACATAGGTACGACGGCCCCACTCAAGCTGTTTGGTCCCGCAGACCATAAAAGGAGCTACGTACCTACTATCTGCCATTTTCTTGTCCAAGAGTCTGAAATTTAGTACATCTTACACCCAGAACGACTTGGATTCTCAGAATGGCGTCGCCGGGCCGCTCTCCTTACTCTGACTTGCCAGCCTGTCAGGAATCTGGTAGGATCACTCTAACTTTCATAATCCGCTTTGCGAAACCAGGACTCTTCTTTAATTCTGGTTGCGGTTTCGAGGAGACTATGGCTGTCGAAAAAAAGATAGACGAACGCCTGACGGAGCTTGCACAGTTCCGGCAACAGAGCCAGGAGGGCGGTGGGCCAAAACGCATTGAACAACAGCACGCCAAGGGTAAGCTGACGGCCCGGGAACGGATAACCCTCTTACTGGACAAGGACACATTTCAGGAGCTAGACCCATTTGTCGCCCCCTGGTCCGCAGACGACGAGGCCCTAAGCCAGTTCTACCTTGGTGACGCGGTAGTCACGGGCTACGGGATGATCCACGGACGCCTGGTTTATGTGTTCGCCCAAGACTTCACTGTGTTCGGAGGCTCCCTGTCGGAAGCGGTTTCGGAGAAAGTCATCAAAATCATGGACATGGCCATGAAGAACGGTGCCCCCATCATAGGACTGAACGATTCAGGGGGCGCACGTATTCAGGAAGGTGTGGTGAGTCTGGCTGGCTACGGGGAGATATTCCTGCGAAATACCCTGGCCTCCGGCGTCATCCCTCAGATCTCCGTCATCATGGGTCCGTGTGCCGGCGGCGCGGTGTATTCCCCTGCGATCACAGACTTCGTCTTCATGGTCCAGAACATAGGCCAGATGTTTATTACAGGGCCAGATGTCATCAAGGCCGCCACAGGCGAAGAGGTGACCCACGAGCGGCTGGGAGGCGCCGAGAGCCACTCCAGCCTTAGCGGTGTGTCCCATTTCAGCCACGCCACGGAGGACGAGTGTCTCAACGAGGTACGGCGTCTTCTGAGCTTCCTGCCCCAAAACAACATGGAAGACCCACCCATTTCCACTTCATACGACGACCCTAACCGCGTCGACGAGTCTCTGGCCCACATTGTTCCCGACGACCCCGTGAAACCGTACGACATGCGTGAGGTCATAAGCAGGATAATAGACGATGGAGACTTCATGGAGGTGCATCGTCAGTTTGCCCAGAGCATCGTAGTTGGCATGGCCCACATGGGGGGATCCCCAGTCGGCATCGTGGCCCAGCAGCCAGCATACCTGGCCGGTGTCCTGGATATTGACTCGTCCGACAAGGCTGCTCGCTTCGTCCGGTTCTGCGACGCCTTCAACATTCCAGTGATAACCCTGGTTGATGTCCCCGGCTTCCTTCCTGGATCTGACCAGGAGCACCGTGGCATTATCCGTCATGGCGCCAAGCTCCTCTACGCCTACGCCGAGGCCACAGTCCCGAAGATCACCATCATCACTCGGAAAGCCTATGGAGGGGCTTACGTGGTCATGGGCAGCAAGCACCTGCGCTCCGATGTGAACTTCGCCTGGCCCACCGCCGAGATCGCTGTCATGGGCCCGGAAGGCGCCGTTAGCATCATCCACCGGGAGGAAATCTCCAGCGCAGAAAACCCTGATGAGGTCAAAATTCAGCTGGCCAAAGTGTATCGCAACAAGTACGCCAACCCGTACATTGCCGCTGGGCGAGGGTACATTGACGACGTAATTGACCCGGCGGAGACACGCCCCAAGATTATCAAGGCCCTCGGCATGCTCCGCAACAAACGGGACACCATGCCTCCAAAGAAACACGGCAACATGCCACTATAGAGGTGTTTCGAGGATGACAACCCCCCTCCAACTTGACTCGGGGGGCACTCCACTCATGGTGAGCAAGCCTGCCCTGAGCCGAAGCCCTGTTGAGAAACCAAGGGGAAGTCAAAGGGTCAAACCATATCATAGGGTGATGTCAACAAGGACGGATATTTCCCAAGACACACTGCGATGAGCGACAGCGAACGAAAATCAGTGGATACGTCTTCCCTCATGGCCACCGTAGCCTCCATTGTGGAAGCGGCGCTGGAGGGACAAAGACCCGTGCTCTCTACCCAGCACACCAACCCGTGGAAGGCGGCCCACCGCAAGGAGTTGATCAGACAACAGCGGTGGCGTAGTTTGGGCTGGGACCGAGGATAGGTTCCAGCGCTCCTGCCGGCCCTTCTTTCCCTGGCCGGTTGCTTCTAAAGTTGTGGAGCCTTTCGTCCTTAGAGCTTGTGAGGGAACTGTCACGGCGATGCCCGATGAGTTTATGAATCTGGGTGTGGCAATTTGTGGCGGGGGTCCATAGTATGCGGAGTCCGCGATTTCTTCACGAACGGCCTGGCTATACTTTGGTTGAGGTCACCGCATAAGAGCAATCAGGACGTGTTCCTCCTTGCCATTGCCCTCCGACGAAATCCTGATATAATCCATCTGGAGAGTGCCAAGAGCGGCGGGCTGTCGGTGTCTGGCCTGGCAGCATCTTGTCGTTCCCAGGCTTTTCCCCATCTCCAACTCTGTGACCTGTACTCTCTGGGCTCAGCAGCAGAGAAAGACCTGGCCAACAACGGCCAGGGTAGAGCGGTCTTCCAAGAAACCAGTCGAAGAAAGGAGCCACCGTGGCAGACACGCAAGCGATTGAAAGGTCTAAAGAGCATTTCGGGAACATCCTGGAGCAGCAGCTCCAACGAGTCGAACGGCTCAAAGAAAACGTTCCATGGACCGACTATCAAAAGGTGAAGCCCATTATCATCGGCATCCTTGGCGGCGATGGCATAGGCACCTACATAACCGGCGAGGCCCAGCGTATTCTGGAGTACCTCCTGAAAAATGAGGTGGACACCGGCAAAGTGGTGTTCCGTGTAATTGAGGGCCTGACTATTGAGAACCGCGCAGCCCAAATGAAGGCGATTCCCGATGACGTGCTTGCGGAGATCAAAAAGTGCCACGTCACGCTCAAGGGCCCAACTCATACCCCAGAAAAGGGCGACGGCTGGCCAAATATCGAAAGCGCTAACGTGGCTATGCGCAAAGAGCTGGACCTATTCGCCAACGTAAGGCCTGTTCGAATACCCAAGCAAGGGATTGATTGGACCTTCTACCGCGAGAATACAGAAGACATCTATGCTGTAGGCAGCCAGGGCGTTGATGTCACCGAGGACCTGGCTATTGATTTCAAAGTCATCACCACCCAGGGTTCAGAACGCATCATAGAGGCGGCTTTCGACCACGCCAAGCGTGCCGGCAAGGACTATGTTGCCATTGTTACTAAGGCCAACATCGTCAAGACCACCGATGGGAAATTCCTGGACGTGGCCAAGCGGGTTTCCGAAAGATACCCAGGTATCCGCTGGGAAGGGTGGTATATAGATATCATGACTGCGATGTTGCTGAATGAGGCTCGTCGCAAGGACTTCCAGGTCTTTGCGCTGCCCAACCTCTACGGCGACATCCTTACGGACGAGGCGGGACAGATTCAGGGAGGGGTGGGCACTGCGGGCAGCGCCAACATTGGCAAGCAGTACGCTATGTTCGAGGCAATCCACGGCTCAGCTCCACGAATGGTGCGGGAGGGCCGAGCACAATACGCCGATCCCAGTTCCGTCATACGCGCAGGCGCTCTGATGTTGCAACACATTGGCTACACGCAACTGGGAGATAAACTGCAAATGGCCCTGGACGTATGTGGCCAGTACGAGAAGAAGATGGTTATGACTGGCCGCGACACAGGCGTCACGGGCAAGGAGTTCGGAGAGTACCTGATGGCCACCGTAGAAGACCCCGGGCTAGAGTCGCGCTGGGAACAGTACGTGAAAGCATAGTTGGTAGCATACCGGCCCATGTCGCCTCCATCCAAGGGGCGTTTCGTGAGCAATAGAATAGCCGCAAGATACTGAAGGACAGTTCAGTGTATGGCCTCCGGAGAACACCTTCGTGGAATTATGCCTTGTGCGCGGGGTTGTACCCTCCAGAAGTAACCGTAAGGAGTTAATGGTATATGCGTAAAAAGGTCACTATTGTTGGAGCTGGGCAGGTAGGAGCTACTGCGGCACAGCGCATCTTCGAGCGAGGCTACGCAGACGTTGTGCTGGTGGATATCGTAGAAGGACTGCCCCAGGGCAAGGCCCTGGACATTTTGCAGTCCGGCCCCGTGGTAGGGTCTGATGTCTCTATCGTCGGGACCAACAGATATGAAGACACCGCCGGGTCCGACGTGGTGGTGATAACCTCCGGTGTGGCCCGCAAGCCCGGCATGAGCCGGGACGACCTCCTTTTCACCAACCTGGACATAGTGGGCGCCGTTACCAAGGAAGTGGTCAAGCACTCGCCCGGCACCATTCTGATCATTGTTACCAACCCCCTGGACGCCATGTGCCAGCACGCCTACCAGGTGAGCGGCCTGCCCAGGGAGCGGGTCATCGGCCAGTCCGGGGTCCTGGATACCGCACGGTTCCGCACCTTCCTGGCCCAGCAGCTTGGGGTTTCACCACGCGACGTACAGGCCTACGTTCTGGGGGGCCACGGCGACACCATGGTGCCTCTGATACGCTACACCACTGCAGCGGGCGTCCCTGTTGCCGATCTAATCCCCAAAGAGACCCTGGAGAGCATCGTGCAGCGCACCCGCGATGGCGGGGCTGAAATCGTATCCCTGCTGAAGACAGGCAGCGCCTTTTATGCTCCGTCTGCGGGCGTGGCCGAGATGGTGGACGCCATCATCCTGGACCAGCACCGTATTCTCCCCTGCGCCGCATACCTGGATGGCGAGTACGGCATCCGGGGACTGTACGTGGGCGTCCCCACGCGGTTGGGCACTGGCGGCATCGAGGAGGTCATCCAAATCAAGCTGACCGCGGAAGAACAGGCTATGCTCCAGAAGTCGGCCAACGCCGTCCAGGAGCTGGTAGACGTCATGAGCAAGGGCCGGCCGCAAGCAGCCTAAGCCAGCTAGCGGTCCTCTTTGGCACGCCAAAAGCCTCCGGCATTACAGAGATGCCTGATAGGAGGTGGTATGTCCCGCAGAAACCCTCAAAGCCCCGAAGAGAAGGCTTTGCTCCAGAGGGCACAACGGTATTTGCCTGGTGCTCAGAACGGGAACTCCCCCTCCAGCTTTGAGGACGGCTTCATAGTCAAAGAAGGCCGCGGCTCCAGGATATACGACTACAGCGGCAACGAGTACATAGACTACCTGATGGGGTCCGGCCCACTGATCCTGGGCCACGCCCATCCCGCCGTGGTGGAAGCCGTACGTCAGTGCTTGGAGCGCGGTAGCACCTACTTTCTCACCAGCGGGGTGGCCATAGAGCTAGCGGAGGAGATGTGCCGCGCCGTCCCATACGCCGAGATGGTGCGGTTCACCACCAGTGGCACCGACGCCACGTTTCAGTGCCTCAGGGCGGCACGTGCCTATCGTCGGCGTGACAAGGTGCTCAAGTTCGAGGGCGGATACCACGGTTCCCACGACTACGCCATGATGAGCGCGTGGCCCTCCCAACTGGCGGACTTCCCTACTTCCGTGTCATCTTCAGCCGGCATTCCCCGGGTTGTCCAGGAGACGGTCCTGGTGACCCCTTTCAACGACCTGGAGGCCACTACCCGAATCATCCGCAAGTACCACGACCAGTTGGCTGGCGTCATCCTAGAGCCGTTGCAACGCATCATACCGCCGGCGCAGGGGTTCCTGGAGGGCCTGCGGGAGGTCACGGCGAGCTATGATATTCCGCTGATCTTCGACGAGGTGGTCACCGGCTTTCGCTTGGCCTACGGGGGCGCTCAGGAGTCCTACGGCGTCCAGCCGGACATGGCCGCCATCGGCAAGGTGGTTGGCGGCGGCTACCCGCTGGCCGCGCCGACATTATGCGCCACTACGACTCCTCCCAAGTGGGGGAGGACGATTATATACCGCAAATCGGCACCCTCAGCGGCAACCCCGTCGCCGCCACCGCGGGCCTGGCAACCTTGGCGGAGTTGCGCAAGGCGGGAACATACGAGAGGATTCGGTCGGTGGGAAGGCGGCTGCGCACCGCCCTCCAGGAGACGCTGGACCGGGCTGAGATACCCGCCCAGGTGGTGGGCGACAACACTGTGTTTGACGTCTGCTTCACCGACGAGAAAGTCACAGACTACCGGTCCACCCTGAAAGCCAACCGAGATATGATGAGGCGGTTCAACCGGCTGCTGCTGGAGCAAGGCATTCTGAAAGCCGTGTTGAAGTTTTACGTATCCCTGGCCCATACGGATGAGGACGTGGATCGTACCATCGCAGCGTTCCAGTCGGTGGCGGAGAAGCTGAGGGCATAGTAAAGGGGGTGCAACCTTATCCCCTCTTTGAGGACATGCGGTTCAGCGGCGGAGTTCGGATCCCTTATGGTGGAGCATGGGATACTGGCAAGCAGCTTGCCGAGATGGTATGCGTCCAGTTCACCCCTGGCCACTGGTCCCCGTAATCATAGAAAGGACAAATAGTGGATCTTATCAGAAAGGCTGAGGCGACTCGGGAAACGTACCCACCGATAAGTTCTAGGCATGCTGAGGTGTAATCATTTGTCAATAGGGCACTTTGGGAAAGTTCAGCACAATCGGCCACCGAAGCGAACGAACAACATGTGATGGACGGGGGGTTCGACTCCCCCAGTCTCCACTATTTGGTAGTAACAATCCTTCTTCGCCTGGTTTTTCCTTGCTTGTATGGCCCGGAGGGATAGGGTGTTTGACCTCGGCGGGGGGCGCTCCTACAATGCCTCCATGATCAAGCACGTTTGGCTTCTGGCTTGTTGCCTGGCACTCGTGGCTATCTTATTGGTTGCTTGCGGCGGAGGAGAGGCGCCAGAGACAACCGCGACCCCCACGGCCACGCCGGCACTGGAGCCTACGCCCACTGCCCCGACTGGCTGCGATCCTGCTCGCCCGCAGGCTGCCGGCGACTTCAACCACACGATCGACTCCGGCGGGCTGACGAGGAGGTACATCCTGCACATCCCGCCATCGTACAGCGACACTGGCGGCGCCGACGCCACACCGCTGGTCCTGCTCTTCCACGGCTCCGGCGGCAACGCCAGAGGGATTGCAAGGTACACCGGCCTGCCCGCGAAGGCCGACCGGGCGGGAGGTCACGTCCCATAGAGTGGTGTAAGAGTACGTCATCCTGTTGATATCGTCTAGGCCGCTGCCTC
This sequence comes from Dehalococcoidia bacterium, assembly GCA_965248595.1. Lineage (GTDB taxonomy): Bacteria > Chloroflexota > Dehalococcoidia > Lucifugimonadales > SHYF01 > SHYF01. The sequence continues at coordinate 249,530 of CBDFJM010000006.1, read as the reverse complement.
TGCGAGTTCGGCTCTGGGTAGAGCTTCGTTGGAGGTGGTTACCTCCTGTGTCATGTATCGACGGCCGACGGCCCACTCGTCGTGCTGCTCAGCTAGGACGGCGCCGACCAGGCGACGGACAGCTGGGCGGTTAGGGAAGATGCCCACCACATCGGTGCGGCGCCGTATCTCCTTGTTGAGACGCTCCAGGGGGTTGTTGGACCAGATCTTCTTCCAGTGGGCGAGTGGGAAGCTGGAGAAGGCCAGGACGTCGGGTCCAGCCTCGTCCAGTCGAGAGGCGACCTGTGGGAACGGGTCCTGGAGCTGAGCAATCACCCGCTCGAGTTGGGCATGCACCTCCTGAGGGGACGGCTGCTGGTAGATGGTGCGTACCATGGTGGCCACCCAGGGCTGAGCGCTCCTGGGGACCCGAGTGAGCAGGTTGGTCATGAAGTGGGTGCGGCACCGCTGCCAACTGGCCCCACCGAAGACAGTTGCGATGGCATCCCTGAGTCCCTGATGAGCGTCCGATACCACCAGTTCCACCCCGCCGAGGCCCCTGGCGACCAGTGAGCGCAGGAAGGCTAACCAGAAGGCGCCGTCTTCACTGGTACCCACGTCCATCCCAACGATCTCACGCTTGCCCTCGCTATTGACCGCCGTCGCCACCACCACGCTGACGTTGACTATCCTACCGGCCTCTCTGACCTTCTGGGTTAGTGCGTCCAGCCACAGGTAGGGATATGATCCGCCGTCCAGCGGCCGACCCAGGAAGCTCTCCACCACCCCGTCCAGCTCCTGGCAGATACGCGACACTTGGCTCTTTGAGATACCCTCGCACCAAAGAGCCTTGACCAGATCATCCACTCGCCTCGTCAATACACCCTCCACATACGCCTGCTGGATCACCGCCAGCAGAGCTCGCTCGCTGCGACGCCGTGGCTCCAGCAGGCTCGGAAAGTAGCTCCCCTCCCTCAGCTTGGGTATCTGCAACTCCATGGTCCCTACGCGAGTGTCCCATGCTCGAGACCGGTACCCGTTGCGCTGGGTCACCCGCTCAGGGTTGCGTTCTCCATACCCAGCGCCGGTCCTCGATGACACATCAGCCTCCATGATCTCCTCGACCAGCACTCTCAGTGCCTCTCGTAGAAAGTCCACGTCACCGTCGACTCCCCTCTTGCGCATTAGCTCAAGCAGGTCCATCCTTTCCTTGACCACCGTTGTCCTCCTTTCTCAGGCTCGTCTTTGCCCGCTAAGGATGACGTGGTGGTCTCTCTTCATCCAGACCCTCTACTCTTGTTACACCACTTCCTGGGACTCTACTCACTGGTCAGCCACTGTCTCTAAGACAGATGTTCCGTAACGGAGCTAAATATGCCAACTTTGAAAAAGCTCACGACGAGCGTATGGGCAAACTGAGTGATATTTCTGCTATAACACAGGCGTAGAAGAATATCTTTACCAGTTGAAGTGAAGCTCTATCATGCCGCCATGGTAGTCGTCGGGGCCGTCTACAACTGGGTTGTAGTCGTCATCGTCGTCGGTGGAATCGCTCGGGGCCAGGTTATCGTTCCAGCCGTCCCAGGGAAGCGACTCGACCCATGCCAAGACCTCCCTCTTGGCAGAGGCGTCAAGCCGCCGTGTTTCAGCGAACTCCTCTAGCATCTCTAGCACCTGGCGCTGGGTAAAGGCTCCCCAGTTATTGCCCTCGCCGTGCATATAACCACCTACGCTGGCCTCCACAGCTAGCTCCCATGCGAACTCATAAGCCATACCGCGGGGTCGTTCCAAGTATTGGATGGTTATGATGCCGATGTCCAGGCCCATTTGTACCCTCCATTCCACAAACCGGTCCTGGACCTTAGCGGACCAGAGAAAGGGTGTCAAGGGGTGATGGGCGCAGTTTTATCTGCTCATGTCCTTCGACAAGCTCAGGATGAGCGGGGATAGATGCATCCCTTCGGCTTACCCTTCATGTAGTTTATCCTGAGGAACGAAGGGAGCAAGGACTGTGGCTCAGAATGACAGTGGATGGAAACGATGAGATCATCGTATCAGTCCGCCTCTCGCTATCCGTCCTGCCTTGAGTGCACACTCTGCGAACGCTAGGTGCGTTCGGGCGGATTAGGCGCGCGTGCGAAGACAAAGAACAGTGATCCAACGGCCGTAATTGCCGCAATGACAATGAATCCAACGCGGTAGCCATCGAAGATATCGGCCATGATGCCAGCAAAGAGTGGGCCAATAGTCATTCCTACCATCACTATCAGAGATGAGAATCCCATGATGGTGGCAAAAGAGGCGCGACCAAAATAGTCCGCACGTATGGTGGTCATCAAAGGCCCGCGCACTCCCCATGCGGTGCCATGCAGCACAGCGAAGATATAGACAGGTACGAGGGTGGTGGCGTAAGCAAGGGTCAATAGAGCAACGGAGTGGAGCAGCATCGCCCCGGCCGCCAACGCCCGTTTGCTGAACCTGTCACCCAACAATCCACCGCCTAGCTGCCCCATAACATTGAATACCGTCATGACTGCCACAGCGCTGGATGCCGCCGTGACGGAGACCCCAACGCTATCAATGATATGCGGGATCAGGTGCAAGGAGACGGCTCCCACAGTGAGCAGCGCCATCGCATGCCCAAAGCTGAGGAGCCAGAAAGTAGGTGTCCGCATCGCCTCTCTGGCGGTGAAACCAGTGACGCCATCTTGACCGGGTACAGCACTAAGATTCAAGGATCCCTGGGAGGAGTCCTCCACTGAATAAGGCACAGGAGTGGTTACACCGTCGGGCAGATATCCGTACTGTTCGGGCCTTTGGCGCATGATCTGAGCTATGGGTAGTCCGACAACCATTATCAGGACCCCCGAGAAAAATGCGGTAGGCCGCCAGCCAAACGAGGTGAGCGACCAGGCTATTGCAGGAACCAATAGTCCGCCTATTCCAAAACCGCTCATGGCGATAGCCATAGCCAGGCTACGTCGCCTCTCGAACCAGTTGACGATGGTCGTTGCCACTGTGAGAAACCCAGCGACGCTGGAGCCCACGGCCATGAGAGCAAAGGTGAGATAGTAATCCAGGACGGAGTCGGTACGGCTGAAAAGTATGAAGCCAGCACCGAACATCAACATGCCGACCCTCACCATAATCCTGGGACCAAACTTGTCGATGAGCCAGCCCTGCAGTGGCCCCAGAATGCCACTTTCAGCCCGCGACAATGCAAACGCCCCGGACAGCAACGCTCTACTCCAGCCGAACTGGGCCTGCAGCAGGGGAAAGTAGGCGGTGAAACTGTGAATCATCAACGACCCGACAATCGCTTGGAGGGAGAAGCCGCCGCCAACGATCCACCATCCGTAGAAGACCCGGCCCGGTGGACGTTTTATCTGTTCAACATCTAGCGACATGCGGGTCATTCATGAATCCAGTTCATCATATCTAAAGCATCCTAACACAACACGGTTTACTTGCGTGCACGTCATCACCGTGGACGGAAGGGGGTTGGGCGAGGAGACCTCGCCTCCAACGGAGGCTAGTGCAGCGCGGATTCCAGGGCTGGCCAGTCGGCGCCGATGATGATTGTGTCGCCAATGCGGACGATGGGCCGGCGGATGAGCCGCGGCTCGCGGAGCATGAGGCGGATGAGGGCTTCGCCGTCCAGGGCGTCGGGAGAGAGGCCCTGGGCCTTGAAGGACGGGCTTTTCCAGGAGAAGAGGTCGGCAGGCGGGCGGGTGCCTATAAGCTGGCGCAGCTCGGCGTCGGTGAAGGGGCGCTGGAAGAAGTCGCGCTCGTCCAGGGTTACGTTATGCTCGTGGAGCCACGCTCGCACCTTGCGGCAGGTGCTTCAGCGGGTCCACCAATATAGGGTTGCTTTGGGCATGGGGGCATATCCTTTCAGCAGGGCTGGCTAACGGCAATTATACCTTATGCCAGCGTCTGCAGCGCAAACTATGCCGGCTGGTAGAGACGTAGGTCTGAGATGCGCTGGAAGTGGGTGTCGTGAGTGAACAGGGAGAAGCCATGCTCCAAGGCGATGGCGGCAAGGATGAGGTCGCTGAGAGGCGTGGCAAGACCACGCGATCGGAGTGAGTAAGCAAGCTCTCCGGCAAGAGTCCAAGTAGCTAGAGATGTTTCTAAATAGGGCAAGGCACGGAACATATCGTCCAGACTGACACGCTCCTTAGCGTCACGGACACCGACCAGAACCTCAGCCAAGACGATTCCGCAAAGGATGGCCCTGTGATCAGCGATGAGGTCACTTAGCTGTTGGACTGAAGCAGGGTTCCGGCCACGGAGGTAGGCTATCCAGACCGAGGTATCAACGATAACGCTTTCGTTGTTCTGCAACTTTGGCCTTCGGTTTAGCGGATATGGCTGTTTGTGTGTTGGGAGCGCCAGAGGTTGCTGGCAACTCCCAAGCATGTGTTTCTGCCAGCTCTAGCTCCTCCATTTCTTTGGAAACGTCTTCGATGTCTATTGTGCCTGGAGCGGCCAAGAGTGCCTCAACACGCCTGTCGCGAACATATTCCTCCAGGGCGATGCGGAGGGCGTCCTTCTTCTTCGTGGAGCCTGTAAGCCGAACCACGTCGTCGATGAGCTCCGAAGGCAAATCAACTGTAGTACGCATGTTTACACCTTATTACTGCACAAATATGAGACACCAATATTGTACGCTTAGACTAGGCGCATGTCAATGGGAAAGTGTGATGACTAAATGGTGGAAGCACGCTACCCCTTACAAGGCCTCGTTGACACAGGTTGCGGCCACGGCTAGGATAGTGCTTCAATACGGCCAGGAGGCGAAATATGTCCACGCGAGGCTATGCCCATCCGGAACTGCTGGCGGAGACGGAGTGGCTGGCGGAACATATGTCGGATGCCAACATACGCATTGTGGACTGCGATCTGCCGGACGCCTATCTCAGAGCGCACATACCTGGCGCTGTGAATATGGGCGAGAACCACTATGTGAAGGACCCGGATAACAGCGTCTACGTGATGCCTCCAGAGAAGGCGGCGGAGTTCATGGCCAAGCTGGGGATTGGGGACGATACGCTGGTGGTGGCATACGAGGGCCACAGCTCGCCGTGGGCTGCGCGGCTCTGGTGGGTGCTGAATTACTACGGCCATACGAACGTCAAGGTGCTGAACGGCGGCGTGCGGAAGTGGATGGCGGAAGGCCTGCCTGTGACGGACGTGATCCCTTCAGTGGAGCCAAGGAAGTTCACGCCGAAGGTCAACCCGTCGATGATAATCAGCGGCGAAGACCTGAAGTCGGCGATAGAACGTGACGGGGCGGTCATATGGGACGTGCGGTCGGAGGCGGAGTATACGGGAGAGTCGAGCCGGGGCAACAAGAACACCGGCCACGTACCTGGAGCAACGCATCTGGAGTGGATCGATATGGTGGAACCGGACGGCACGGGCGCTTTCAAGCCGGCGGCGGAGATGCGGGCGATGCTGGAGAAGAAGGGGATAACGCCGGAGAAGCAGGTGTACACCTACTGACAGGGGGGCATCCGTGCGGCGCACGGTGTGTTCACACTGAAGCTGCTGGGGTACGAGAAGGCGACCAACTATGACGGTTCATTCGCCGAGTGGGGGAACACAGAGGGATTTCCGATGGAGCGGTAAGATAGCTTTCCCGACGACGCCTTACCCTAACCCAACGGATAGCCAGTAGGGGACTGCCTGCCAGCACTGGTAGCGCAAAAGGAGTTTCAAGATATGACTACACAACCATTCGATCCAGCCCAATTCAAGAATACACAACGGCAGGAATGGGATGCTGTTGCCGCCGGCTGGAGGAAGTGGTGGGAGATCATTGAAAGCGGCGCTCAGCAGGTCAGCGACCGCCTGCTAGAACTGGCTGAGGTCCAACCTGGACACCGGGTGCTGGATGTGGCAACCGGGATTGGCGAGCCAGCAGTTTCAGCCGCTCGTCGGGTTGGCGCCACGGGCCACGTCGTAGCCACGGACCAGTCTCCACAGATGCTTGCAATCGCGCAGGAGCGGGCGACGGCCCTGGGATTAAAGCATGTGGAGTTCAAGATAATGGATGCGGAGGCCCTCGATTTTCCAGAGAACACGTTTGACGCTGTTCTGTGCCGATGGGGGTTGATGTTCCTTCCTGATCTGGCAGCCGCTTTGAGCGGGGTATGGCGGTCGCTGACTCCCGGCGGTCGACTGGCTACGTGTGTATGGGACGTACCACCTAAGACTCCGATTCTCAGCCTGGCGATGGGGGTAATCCAGAATATGTTCCAGCTACCACCACCTCCACCAGGGATGCCCAATCCTTTTAGCCTGGCAGACGCGGCTGCTCTGGAGCAGGCGTTCACAAGTGCCGGGTTTGCTGATGTACGGAGCGAGCGCATGACGATGACGGTAGAGTTTGCTTCGGCCACGGCGTATACAGACTTCCTCCGGGACATCGCTCCTCCGATCCGTGGCCTGCTGGCCAATCAGCCGGAGGAGCGACAGGCAGAAGCATGGCAGGCGATCTCGAATACTGCGGGGCGGTTTTCGGCCGAGGACGGCACTGTGCGTATGCCCAACGAGACCATCATCGTCGTCGGGCGCAGGTAAATAGGAGCGTGGGCACACGTTGACTGACCAGGACCTGATACTCCGCCGGGTGGTGGTGACACCATTTGTGGAGAACGTATATATCGTGGGGTCGCTGGCAGCCAAGGAGTGCATTGTGGTGGACCCAGGGGCGCAGCCGGAGCGCATCCTGTACGAGATAAACCAACTGGACCTGAAGGTGAAGCTCATTATAAACACGCACGGACATGGCGACCACACGTCAGCGGTGGCTGGAGTGAAGGCTGGCACAGGCGCTCCCTACGCTATCCATCAGGCAGATGTGCCGCTACTGAAGGGCAGCGCTGTGTGGGTACGGCAGGCGGTGCCGACTACCGGCCGCCTCCAGAGCCTGACAGATTTTTGCAGGATGGAGATGTGCTGGAGGTGGGAGAGTTCAGGTTCCAGGTGGTTGAGACGCCGGGACATACGCTGGGCGGTGTGTGCTTGTACGGGCACGGGCTGGTGTTCACGGGCGACACCCTGTTCCAGCGGAGCATCGGGAGGTTCGACACGCAGGGAGGCAACGGGCGGCAGCTTATAGAGAGCGTCTTCGCCAAGCTGCTGACGCTGCCTGATGAGACGGTAGTGCTGCCGGGCCACGGGATGCAGAGCACAATTGGGGAGGAGAAGCGAAGCAATCCGTTCTTGCAAGGGGATACGGGTTTCCTCCAATGAAAGGAGAGGCTAATGGCAAGACCTTTGATAGCGGGCAACTGGAAGATGAACACCACCCTTCAGGAAGGTATGGTGCTGGCTACGGCGCTGCAACAACTCCTGGAAGAGGCGACAGGAGTGGAGGTGGCGGTGTGTCCGCCTTTCGTGTCGGTGGCGACGGTAGCAGCGGCGTTGCGGGGGTCGTCGTTGAAGGTGGGGGCGCAGAACATGCACCACGAGGAGACCGGCGCTTTCACAGGGGAGGTGTCGGCTCCGATGCTGCGGGACATGTGCCAGTACGTCATACTGGGGCATTCGGAGCGGCGACGGGACTTTGGCGAGACCGATGAGATGGTCAACCGTAAAGTGAAGAGGGCGCTGGAGGCGGGCCTCCAGCCCATCCTGTGCGTGGGGGAGAGCCAGGAGGAGCGCCAGCGAGGGATATACGCCGCGGTGGTCATGCGGAGCCTGATGGCTTGCCTGGACGGCGTGGAGACCGCGGACGGGCTGGTGGTGGCGTACGAGCCTGTGTGGGCGATTGGCACGGGCATGGCGGCCAACGGAGAACAGGCGCAGGTTATGGCTGGGCTGGTGCGGCAAGTACTGGGCCAGCGGTTTGGGGAGGGAAGCGCGGCTATGGTGCCGGTGCTTTACGGAGGCAGCGTTACGCCTGCCAACATTCAGGAGTTCGTGTCGCAACCGGACATAGACGGAGCGTTGGTGGGCGGCGCCAGCCTGGACGCGAAGCAGTTCGCGGAGATCGTGAGGATTACGGGGAAGGCAAAGGGTGGCCGGCCTGGGTAAGGATAAGGTCCCGCTCATTTCCTTCGACGGGCTCAGCATGACAAGGGTAGGGGATGGTTGGCGCATGTTCGTGATTCGACAGGCTCACCACCAACGGGTGGGAGCCGTGAGACAAGTGATAGGAGGTAGCTAAGATGGAAGTGGATATCAACTGGGCTGCGGTAGCCTTGGCCACGGTTGTAAACATGGTCATTGGGGCGTTATGGTTTTCGCCTGTCATGTTCGCCAAGCCGTGGACGGCTGAGGTGGAGAAGACGATTGGCAAAGAGACGTTCCAGAGGCTGCATGACTCCATGACCTCCAAAGGAACGGCCACCAGGACGTACGGGCTTATGCTGGTAGGCGCATTTCTGGTCTCGTATGTGATGGGGCTTGTCGCCGACTGGAGGGCTGCTGACACAATCGTCGAGGGCCTGATGATTGGGGGCGTCACCTGGCTCGGCTTCGTCGTTACCACCGCTCTAGTGACGGTGTTGTTTGAGGGTCGGTCTCTCGTAGTCTACTTCATTAGCATGGCGCATCAATTGGTGGCGTTTGCAGCCACGGGGGTCATTCTGGCGGTGTGGCAGTAGGGAGCTGACAGGCTCTGTAGAGTTCGAAGTGTATGGGTCCCATTCTCAGAAACGTTGAACGGGAACGGAGACTACATCAATGGCACAGGGGACTATTCGGGTTGCGGCCCTTTGCGTGATCCGAAACGGAGACCGAATTCTTGCTGCTCTGGGATACTCGCTGGAGAAGGGAGAGTTCTACCGCCCATTGGGAGGCGGGGTCCACTTTGGGGAGGGGAGTCGAGATGCCGTAATACGGGAGGTTATGGAGGAGATAAGGGCAGAGGTAACTAATCTCAGATGCATTGGCTTCCTTGAGAACTTCTACTCGCGGTCGGGACGACCTCAGCATGAGCTATTGGTCATGTACGAAGGCGAGTTGTTGGACAAGAAATTGAATGAATGGGCTGTTATCTCCGGGATGGAGGAAGGCGAGCCGTTCGATGCAGAGTGGGTCCCTCTTTCCGAGTTTTTGAGCGGTGGAGCAACTCTTTTCCCAGATGGGCTATTGGACCTGATTACATCTAAACCATAAAACCTTCTTGCGACGGACATAGAAGGCGCGCTGGTGGGCGGCACCAGCCTGGACGCGGAGTAGTTCGAGGAGATGGTGAAGGTGACGGCGAGGGAAAGGGGTGGCCGGCCGGGGTGACCCTTCAGGGGAGTAACCACAATGGGCAGTATGTATGCGGATCATTGACCTCTCTCCTGACGATGACGAGGCGATAAGACAGACTGCCTCTCTGCTCGTTGAGGGCTTTCAGGAGATGTCTCCTGACGCATGGCCTGACATACAAGCGGCCTTGGAAGAAGTCCAGGAATCCCTCCAGCCCGACCGAATAAGCAGAATAGCAGTTGATGACGGAGGCCGGGTGTTGGGGTGGATAGGAGGCATCAGGCAATATCGAGGGAAGGTGTGGGAGCTCCATCCCCTGGTGGTGAGGCCAAACCGTCAGGGCAAGGGAATCGGGCGTGCCTTGGTGGCCGACTTTGAGCATCTGGTCAAAGAACGTGGGGGCCTCACTATCTCGGTGGGTAGCGATGACGAGAGCGACATGACGACACTCTCAGGCGTAGACCTTTTCCCCAACGTCTTGGAGCATCTTGCCAATGTCAGAAACCTGCGGCGCCATCCGTATGAATTTTACCTGAAGGTCGGGTTTACAATTGTAGGGGTGATGCCCGATGCCAATGGGACTGGGAAGCCCGATATCTATTTAGCTAAGTCTGTTTGGAGGCAGTAGCATCTCTGGCACCTCTCCCATGGGCATCTATCGTAGTTGCCATTGAAGAACGGCCTTAGATGCTTCGGTCGTCCCTACCTGTCGGAACTCCCTCAGCATGACAGTGAAAGCTTCCCATGACTAAGCCGCCCATCGTCGCTATTGTCGGGCCCACGGGTGTTGGCAAGACGGCGCTCAGCCTGGCGCTGGCGGAGCGGTTTCCGGTTGAGGTCGTCAGCGTGGACAGCCGTCAGGTGTACCGGGGGATGGACATCGGCACGGCCAAGGCGACGCCACAGGAGCAGGCCCGCGTCCCGCACCACCTGATAGACGTCATGGAGCCTACGGAGGAGTTCAGCCTGGTGGCGTTCCTGGAGCTGGCACGGGCGGCAATCTTGGAGATTCAGGCCAGAGGAAGGCTGCCACTCCTGGTGGGCGGGACGGGCCAGTATCTGTGGGCGATTCTGGAGGCGTGGCGAGTGCCCGCGGTGGCACCGGACCTTGAATACAGGCAGGAGATGGCAAAGCTGGCACCTGCTATGCTGCTGTCTCGGTTGGCGGTGGTGGACCCCAGGGCGGCGGAAGCCATAGATCCTCACAACGTGCGTCGCTTGATCCGTGCGCTGGAGGTGCACCACCTCACTGGGGTCGCGTGGTCGGAGATGCGGCGTCGAGGGCCGGAGCCGTACAGGGCGCTGGTTATCGGGCTGACGTTACCACGGGCGCGGCTGTACCAGCACATAGACCAGCGGGTGGACGATATGCTTCGGCGCGGGTGGATGGAAGAGGTGCGGCGGTTGCTAGCTAGCGGGGTCACTCCTGGACATTCGTCCATGGCCAGCGTTGGGTACAGGGAGCTGGCGGCTTGCCTGTCGGGTGACGTAGCTTTGGAAGAGGCTATCCGAAACATCAAAACAGGCACGCACAGGTTTGCGCGCCATCAGTATGCCTGGTTCCGGCTGTCGGACCCAAGGGTCCGCTGGCTGGAGGCGGGGGAGAGGGTGAAGGCTGAGGCCACGGACCTGGTGGCTGGATTCTTGGCGGAAAAGGGGTAGGCGTGATGGGAAAAGGGCTTGCGACCCCGCCTGAAGGCGGGGGCATCGATGCCGCCCATTTATGATCATTGAGAAAATACTCCGGCACAGTTTCCAGCGCCCTCCACCGCTCGTCCTGAGCTTGTCGAAGGATATGAGCGGTGAGAGAACGTGGGCTTACCATGAGGGGCATTTTCTTACCTGGCCTATGGTAAAATGCGGTAGCTATGAGGTTCACAAAGATGCACGGGGCCGGCAACGACTATGTCCTGCTAGACGCAAGGGAGCAGGACCTGGACTGGTCGAAGCTGGCGGGGGAGATGTGCGACCGCCACTACGGCATAGGGGCCGACGGCTTGTTGCTGGTAGCGCCATCGTCGGTGGCTGACATACGGATGCGTATGTTCAACCCCGACGGCTCCGAGGCAGAGATGTGCGGCAACGGCATCCGGTGCTTTGCCAAGTACGTGGTGGAGCGTGGCATCGTGACGCTGGACGGACAGGCGCTGCGGGTGGAGACGGGCAACGGCGTGCTGGACGTGGCGCCGCTTGCGGACGGGCAGGGGCGTGTCGCCAGGGTAAGGGCGAGCATGGGCGACCCACGGTTCGGGGCCGAAGATATACCGGCGCGCATTCCAATAGGAGAGAAGGGGCTGCAGCTAGGCGTAAATACAAAGCTACTCGACATAAATACACGGTCGCTCGACATAATATCAGGGTATCCGATGAATGTGGCCGGCTACGACTTCAGGATCACGTGCGTTTCCATGGGTAACCCGCACGCCGTGGCGTTTTTGGAGCAGTCGGTGGCGGATGTACCGCTTGGCGTGGTGGGACCACTGATGGAGCACCATCCTATGTTTCCCAGGCGGGTGAACTTTCACGTGGTGAATGTATTGGACAGGGGCAGACTGAGGGCGCGGAGCTGGGAGCGGGGTGCCGGCCTGACCCTGGCCTGCGGGACGGGGGCGTGCGCCGTGCAAGCGGCGTCGCGGCTGTTGGGCCTGACGGACAGCAAGGTGGAGCTTGAGATGCCAGGCGGCACGCTGGAGGTGACGTGGGAAGGCCAAGGGCCGGTGTACCTGGAGGGTGCCGTGGAGGAGGTGTTTGATGGAGAGTGGGTGAGGTGAAGGTACGCAACAGCAGGATTTAGGAGGCAAAGTGGTAGAAATGGGAGTGATGCTGGCAATGGCGGCACTCGCTGCTGTCTTGACCGCCTGTGGCCCCACGAACACACCCAAACGTGCAGATATGATTACCTTCACAAGCCAGACGCTTCAGGTCGAGGACTTATCGATAGTGTATTCCAGAAGCGGTTACATTGGGTGGCTCGCGAGGGGCACAGCTCAGGCTCACCTTCCGGCCTGGAGTGCCGTGTATGCCGCGCGGGAGTGTTTGGCTGGAAGGGAGATGTCCGCCCCGGCGTTTCGCTCTTTTGCTGAAGAGCTTGTCACAAGCAATGCTTTTGATCGCGTGGCGGGGGAAGTCCTACAACAGGTGCTTGCCAAGGTGCAGGAGCCCAGACTGTCGAGTTGTTTGAGTATGTATGCCTATCCCACGGGTGCAGCAGAGGTTCAATTGGCAGCATACCTGGTACTCCCGCCCCTGGGTCTTAATTTCGCTGGGGAGTGGCTGATTAGGGACGCAGCCCGATGGCTACTGCCTGAAGTGGCGGCTGGCGAGCCGTTTGTGGTCTGGTTCAAGGATAGAGTGTCGCCTCAACCCTGAGGTGGACCCCGGATTTCGGACAGGTGGCGAAGCGAGAGGTCCTGCCGGTAAACTAAGCACGAGAAGGCGTAGCAGGGCAGGACGATGACAGAACAGAGGCGGTAGTACAGGGAGATAAACGTATCGGATGAAGCGACTGTTGTGGATGACTGAACGCCTTAGATTGCTTCGCGGTGCTACTCCGCTCGTATGGTTCGACAAGCTCACCACGAGCGGTGTGAGGAAAAGGAAAGAAAATGAAGTTCGCAGAGCGAATAAGCAAACTACAGCCATACCTGTTTGTGGAGATCAGCCGCAAGATCAACGAGAAACGGGCCGCCGGGATAGACGTTATCACGTTTGCCATCGGAGACCCGGACATTCCTACGCCCACTAACATCCTTAACCGCCTCATCGAGGCGGCGCAGGACCCGCCCAACCATCGCTACCCCGAGTCCGAGGGCCTGCCGGAGTTCCGACGGGCCATTGCTGGCTGGTATCAGAAGCGGTTCGGGCTGAGCCTGGACCCAGACAAAGAGGTGTTGCCGCTCATCGGGGCCAAGGAGGGCATCGGTCACATAGCGCTGTGCTTCATTGACCCTGGAGACGTGGCGCTGGTGCCAGACCCCGGATACCCTGTGTACTCGGTGGGCACCATGTTCGCGGGCGGGGAGTCGCACTTCATGCCACTGTCCGAAGAGAACGGGTGGCTGCCGGATCTGGAGGCCATTCCGCCGGAGGTGGCCCGCAAGGCCAAGGTGATGTGGCTGAACTACCCCAATAACCCAACGTCGGCGGTAGCGCCACTGGACTACTTCCAGAAGGTGGTGGAGTTCGCCAAGAAGTACGACATCGCCGTATGCCACGACGCGCCGTATACGGAGGTGGCCTACGATGGGTATGAACCAGTGAGCTTCCTTCAGGCCGAGGGTGCCATGGACGTGGCCATTGAGTTCCACTCGCTGTCCAAGAGCTACAACATGACAGGCTGGCGGGTAGGGATGGCGGTGGGCAACGCCCAGATGATCAACGCCTTGATGCGGGTCAAGTCCAACCTGGACTCTGGGATTCCTCAGGCGATTCAGATAGCTGGCATCGAGGCGCTGACGGCCTCTCAGGAGAGCATCGAGGAGCACAACGCCATATACCAGCGCCGCCGGGACAGGCTGGTTGCGGCCCTGCGAAGCATGGGGTTGCGGGTCACACCGCCGCAGGCCAGCCTGTACGTGTGGACGCGCGTGCCGGAAGGGTACACATCTGCCAGCTTCGCCAGCATGCTGCTGGAGGAGAAGGACATAGTGGTGACGCCAGGGTCCGGCTACGGTGCCTACGGCGAGGGATATATCCGGCTATCGCTTACGCTATCTGATGCTGACCTGGAGCGCGGCATACAGCGCCTGTCCGGATGGCGCATTCCAGCCCCGCCTAAGAGGTGAGATTCCATCCCACGCCAACCTGTTAGTGTCGCTAAGCGGACGGAACGGGCCTACCTGATAGGGGTCCAGGTCAAGGGGCAGCGAAGCCTATGGCCGTTGAAGGACTCCCTGGGGGAGCTGGCGCAGCTTGCGCGGAGCGCGGGTGCCCGGGTGACGGGCACAATGACGCAGTCCGTGGAGCATTCCAACCAAACCTACCTGGGCAAGGGCAAGCTGGAGGAGCTGCTGGATTTGCGGGCCTTGTACGATACCGTAATCCTGGACGATGAGCTGACGCCCAGCCAGCAGCGCAATCTGGAGAAGGCCCTGGGCGACGACGTGAAGGTCATTGACCGGACGGCCCTTATCCTGGACATATTCGCGCAGCGGGCCAGGACGCGGGAAGGGCGACTTCAGGTGGAACTCGCACAGCATGAGTACCTGCTGCACAGGCTGGCTGGCCAATGGTCTCACCTGGAGCGGCTGGGAGGCGGCATAGGGACGCGAGGTCCAGGCGAGGCACAGATCGAGACTGACAGGCGCCTTATCAGGCGTCGAATCCAGCGGCTGGGGCGAGAGCTGGAGGATGTGCGACAACAACGCTCGCTGTACCGGCGCCACCGCAAAGACCAGGAGGTCGCCGTTGTGGCGTTGGTGGGATACACAAACGCTGGCAAGAGCACGCTGTTCAACGCCCTGACTACGGCGAGCGTAGCTGAGTCCGGCCAGCTTTTCTCTACCCTGGACCCCATTACGCGGCGTCTGCGACTGCCTGGGGGGCAAGCGGTGCTGTTGACGGACACGGTGGGGTTTATCCAAAAGCTGCCGCCCGCAGTGGTAGCGGCGTTTCGGGCAACACTGGAGGAGCTACAAGATGCGGACCTGATCCTCCACGTAGTAGACATAACGCATCCAAACGCCTTGGAGCAGGGGCGGGTGGTGGTGGTGGTCATGCGAGACCTTCACCTGGAGCAGAAGCCGGTTGTCCTGGTGTTGAACAAGGAAGACCTGGTCCCTCAACTGGATGGTGCCGGTGGCAGGCCAGCTTCGCTAGAAGCTGTAGAGGCCCTGGGAAAAGGAGTAGTGGTATCTGCGGTGACGCATACGGGGCTGGACAGGCTGCTGGTTGAGATAGAGGCGGCCGTGGAGCGAGTGATAGAGGTACACGAACCAGTTCGGCAGAGACAGGTGATTTGATGAAGGCGACAAGGGCAGGGTATACATCTAGACCCAGGGAAGAAGGCCGGCGGTAGTGGTTCGCCCTATCATTGTTATGTCCAGCGATATGTATGTGCCATAGGTATTTTACATAACTATGGCGTGTGCGGCACACCCGTACGTGGTACGAAAGACTGCTCCTGGTCCAGCAGTTGGTCTCTGTGCATGCGGTCATGACGGTAGATGCCACGGAGCAGTTGCAGCACGTTCATCTCGCCCCAGGTTCGATGCACTCCCCTTCTCTCTAGAGCTTCCGCGCTGGAGAGGTCCATTTCGTGAATGCGCCATAAGGTCTGGGCGCGGGTCTCCCCAAGGCGGGTCAGCCACCAGGCAAGCGGCTTCGCATCGGCCTCGGCGACATCTCGAAGGAAAGGTTGCTCCACATCCGGCGGCTGGCCTACGGTGGCCCCTGGCCCGTGGTATACGGCCAATGCCCACGCCAGCCACTCAGGCTCGCCTTCTACAAGATGAGCAAGCTGTTGCTTGGCCGACCATTCGCCGTTGGGATGCTCCAGGGCTTGCTCATCTGAGAGGGTGGCCAGGTCATTCAGGAGACTCTGGCGTTCTGTTTCCAGCTTGTCTAGGAGCTCAACGACCTGTGGTAGCAATGTGGCCTCCTGGGTTGATTGTGAGGCTATGCCTATACGGTATATAGGTTTACCTGACCTACCTGCGAGGGCCAGGGTGGTACGTCATGCAAGGAACAAAGAGCAGGAGCATGTTTCTCCCGCTCTTTGTAGTTGTGACGGCTAGTGATGGCTACGTTCTCTGTGCAATGGGCACGTACTCCAGGTCCACGGGGCCTGTGTACTCCATGAGAGGCCGGATGAGCATGTTCCGCTCGAACTGCTCCACAACGTTGAGCGTCCAGCCTGGGATGCGCCCCAGAGCGAATATGGATATGAAGATGTCTTCAGGGATGCCCAGCAGGTGGTAGATGGAGCCAGCGTAGAAGTCAACGTTGACGAAGATGCCCCTTCGCTGGTAGGGCACCATTACGTCCGAGAGCTTCGCTAGAATCTGGTACCACTGGGGCTCTCCCCTGGCCATGCCCAGGCTCTCGGAGCGGTCTCGCAAGTGGCGCGCCCTGGGGTCCTCGGCCTTGTACACCCTATGACCAAAACCCATCACGCGTCCGCCGCCGTCCAGGAGCTTCCGGGCCCAAGCCTCAGCGTTCTCGGGCGTGCCAATCTCTTCCGCCATCTTCATGACCTCTTCCGCGGCACCGCCGTGTGCGGGGCCTTTGAGGGTTCCGATGCCTGTAACTATGGCGGAATGGAGGTCGCTAATGGTGGAGGCCGTCACGCGAGCGGCGAAGGCGGAGGCGTTGGCGCCGTGCTCGGCGTGGAGGATGAAGTCCACGTCCATGACATGGACCTCTTCGGGCGTGGGGTCCTTGCCGAAGAGCATATACAGGAAATTGCCGGCATGGTTGAGCGTGGGACTAGGTGCCACAGGGGGCAAGCCATTTCTCATACGTTCGTGGGCGGCCACGATGGTGGGGGCCTTGGAGGTTAGACGCAGCCCTTTGCGAATGGTGGCCTCTATCGAGTTATCGGCAACCTCGGGATCGAAGGCAGCGAGGGCGGAGACCGCCGTCCTCAGCACGTCCATTGGGTGGGCCTTCTTGACCCTGTCAACGATTTCTAGGACCTCCGCAGGCACGGTCCGGTCGGCTTTGAGCTGTGCATCGAAAGCAGCCAGCTCTTTGCTATTGGGCAACTTGTTGTATAAAAGGAGATGGACTACCTCTTCCATAGTAGACTTCTCGGCCAGGTCGTGGATGTCGTAGCCCCTGTACTGGAGCTTCCCTATAGTCCCATCTATGAAGCACGACTCCGTCCTGTCCAGATAGACTCCCGATAGCCCTCTATGTAGCTCAATATTCCCTGTGGTCACTATGCTAACCTCCTGGATAGTGCCGTTATCAACTATTCCATCTAGCTATGTGTGCACGCGCAAAAAAGGCTCGGTCGGGATAACCCTTCCGAGCCACACGGAACTCTAATGTTCTGCGAGCATACTTGCACGCTGTTCAGAGGGAAAAGAATCATAGAGCGGCAACTGCGAACTCTCTGCTTCTGGTAGCCTGTCACAGCGCGGGCCAACCTCCTACGGTCGCCTTGCTCTCGAAACGGATGGCACCTCGCCTGCCGGTGTATCTATTGACTATATGCTATCAACAGGATGGCAGGGTGTCAATGCGTTCTTCGTCTCCATTGTCATATGAAAACGATTGTCCCTTTAGGCACCTATGGCCGGGTAATTAGAGGAGTCAGATGTCATTTGTCATTCTGAGTCCCAACGTGCCGGGATGAAGAGTCTTATCAACATATATGACGGTCCTTTACAGCAGTTGGGTCTGGTAGGTAGCCGGCATACAATATCCTTCGTCGCCCTTCTACCCCCTAACGCCGTTCGACCTTACCCCCTGCTGGCAAACGGCCCCCTGCCCTGCATTGCTGGCCTTATTCCCCTATGCTATTCTGGGCCTACACCCTGACCGATCCACGCTAGCGGAACTGTTTTTATGTTTGTCATCGGCACCGCAGGCCACGTAGACCACGGCAAGTCCACGCTGGTGAAGGCACTCACCGGTATTGACCCCGACCGCCTTCGAGAGGAGAAAGAGCGGGGAATGACCATTGACCTGGGTTTTGCCTGGCTTATGCTGCCCAGCGGCCGGGAGGTCAGCATCGTGGACGTGCCAGGGCATGAGCGTTTCATCAAGAACATGCTGGCTGGCGTGGGGGGTATTGACCTGGCCCTGCTGGTAGTGGCCGCGGATGAGGCGGTGATGCCGCAGACGCGGGAGCACCTGGCCATCCTGGACCTCCTTCAGGTGAAGCGAGGCGTTGTGGCCATCACCAAGCGCGACCTGGTAGACCAGGACTGGCTGGAGCTGGTCACAGCCGAGGTGGAAGAGGTGCTCCAGAGGACCACGCTGGCGGGAGCACAGATACGCGCGGTGTCGGCCTATACGGGACAGGGACTTCCGGAGCTTGTAAGCACCCTGGACGATATGTTGAACATAGCAGAGCCTCGCCCTGATAAGGGGCGTCCGCGCCTGCCGATAGACCGCTCCTTTGTGATAAGCGGCTTCGGAACCGTGGTCACCGGCACCCTGACCGATGGCACCCTGGATGTAGGTCAAGAGGTTGAGCTGGTGCTGGCCCAGAAACGAGCACGCATCCGTGGCCTACAGACCCACCGTACAAGTGAAGAGAAGGCGCTGCCAGGCACTCGCACGGCGGTCAACCTGGCCGGGGTATCTCATGAGGAGGTCCAAAGGGGTGACGTTCTCACAACCCCGGGGTG
Organism: Dehalococcoidia bacterium; assembly: GCA_965248595.1. Lineage (GTDB taxonomy): Bacteria > Chloroflexota > Dehalococcoidia > Lucifugimonadales > SHYF01 > SHYF01. Next base: position 231,039 of record CBDFJM010000006.1, on the reverse strand, counting down.
GCTCCATCCCACAGGGGCTCTGGACGGTCACCTGCGCATGGTTGCCGATGCGCCACGGCCATTGAAGCACAACGCAACGGTATCGTTCTACACAGGCACCAGCGAGACTCCGGCCCAGGTGCGTCTGCTGGACAGCGACTCCATGCTCCCCGGTGAGAGCGGCTGGGTCCAGATACGGGTGAAAAGCCCCGTGGCGGTGGTCAAGGGTGACTTCTTTGTCATACGTTCCTCCGAAACAACGCTAGGAGGAGGCAATGTGGTAGAACCACACGCCAAGCGCCACAGGCGACTACATGCCGCAACGCTGGAGCACCTGGAGAGGCTTCAAGAGGGCTCAGGGGAGGAGGTGCTGCTGGAGGGGCTGGAAGGACGCGGCGCGCAGACTCTCAGGGCTCTGGCCCAGCAAGCGAGTATGTCGGTGGCGGAGGCACGCACCCATCTTCAGGTGATGACGGAGAGCGGTGCGGTGCTGGTAATGGGAGGCGACGTGGCGTCGGAAGATGCCGTGCTGCTCCCGGCCTCTTTGTGGGCAAAGGTGACGGAGCGAGCGCAAGCGGCTTTGCAGGCGTACCACCGGCACTTCCCTGTCCGGCGTGGCGCTCCCCGTGAGGAGGTCCGTGGACGGTTAGCACTACCCGACCAGGTATCGGCGCTGGCGCTCCAGCGTCTGATCCGTGAAGGTGTTGTGGTAGAGGAAGACACGTTGCTGCGAGTTCCGGAGCACCAGGTGTCCCTCAGCCCGGCGCAGCGACAAGCACTGGATGGTTATGTAAAGCTGCTTGGCTCGGAGCCGTACTCCCCTCCCACGGCGGAGCCTCCGGAGCCGGACCTGCTGCAACTGCTGGTGGAGGAAGGAAGGGTGGTCAAGGTCAGCGACGAGATAGTTTTTGCGGCCGAGGCGTACCAGCAGATGGTGGACAGGATTGTGGAGCATTTGAAGGGCGAGGGCAAGATCACGGTGGCGCAGGTGCGAGATATGTTCAGCACCAGCCGCAAGTATGCCCTGGCACTGATGGAGCAATTGGACCAGCGACGGATCACGAGGCGTGTGGGTGATGAAAGGGTGCTAAGGTAGCGATGGGACTGGACCTCCATAAAGTCGCCGCCCAGCTTGAAGGGCTGGTCGAGGGTCTCCAGGCCCAGGGTGTTGGCCACAGCGAGCGCCTGGAGCGCTCGCTTGCGACCCTGGCCTCCGCTGATGCCGGCGCCATCAACCAGAAGCGTAGCCAAGGAAGGGTTACGTGGCTGGTGCCAGGCCTGCCCGCAGACACAGCAGCGCATATCTCCCCTACCCCACTCCCTGCGAACTACCGCGCCATGGCCGTGGACGGCTCGCACATAGACGTTGACCGCCACCTGCCGGTGCGTTGCGCCCTTGTGAATATCAGCAAGGTGGCATTGCAGTACGGGGCCAACCCCCAGGCGCGACTGGAGAGCCAGCCCAAGCTCTACGCCTCCACGGAAGAGCTGGCGCTGGTTGACCCTGAGGGAGCCAGGGAGCAGCCGCTGGAAGGGCCACTGCTGGGAATCAAACGGTCGGTGGATGAGGTGGTTGCTCTGGCGGAACTGGCCGAAGAGGCGACGGATGACACGCCTACCCTGGCCCTGGTGGACGGGTCGCTTATCCTGTGGGGACTCACTGGCCAGGCATACCCGGAGTACGTTCGCCGGGCGCTCATAGGTGATGGGCTGCTGCCTGCCTTGGAACGTCTGAGGAGCATAGCTCAGAGGCGTCCGCTGGCCCTGGCGGCATACGTGAGCCTTCCCCGCAGCACCGAGGTGGTGAACGCGCTGCGCCTGTCAGTGTGTCCATACGAGCCGGTGGACTGCGACCGGTATTGCGGCACGGTGCGCCCCGGCGAGCGTCCGTGCGACGTGGTGGGTGGCCTGCTGGACCGGGAACTCTTCGCGAAGGTGTTGGCCCCGGGAGAGCGGTCGGCAGCGTTCACTAGCACGTCGTCGGTGGTGCGGGACTACTATGGCGGACACGCGGTTGCCTTCTATTATGTCAACGTGGGCACGGAGATGGCGCGGGTGGAGGTGCCGGCGTGGGTGGCGGAGGATGAGGCGCTGCTGGTGCTGACGCACTCGCTATTGCTGGACCAGTACCGAAAGGGGTTAGGATATCCGGTCGCCATCATGGAGGCGCACGAGCAGGCGGTCATCGGCGGCCACGAGCGGGAGATGTTCCGCCAGATGGTGGAGGACGCCCTGACTAGGCAGGGGCTTGACGTATACACTTCTGAGAAGGCGCGGTCGAAGATGGGAAGGTGGGTGTAGATGATGGAACTGCATCCAAGCCAGCGATAGGTTGACTGGCTCCCAGACACGAGGATATACTCTCCTTCTACCTGCATTCAACTAGGAAATCTCAAGACACGCGAACCGTCCGTTGTCCTTTCTTCCTGGACATGGAAGATGTTTCGCTTGCGACATTCCTTTGGGCGGGGTCGGGGGCCCTGTGACAAAGGTGCTTGGATATAAGCCTTCGCGCAAGAATCCATCCATGTGCAACAAATGCGATGACATGATGCCGTCCGGTGGGACGGAAGTCGACGTTGCCGTCCTCTTCGCTGATATCCGTGGCTCCACTGGCCTGGCAGAGCGGTTGGGAGCCAGCGCTTTTGCCGCCCTCTTGAACCGGTTCTATCGTGCTGCTACCCACGTCCTCATCCCCAGCAATGCCATCATCGACAAGATGATCGGAGATGAGGTAATGGCCTTTTGGGTTCCCGTTTCTGGTGCGGGTTATCGAAGATCAGCAGCTAGAGCCGCCGTGGAACTCATGCAAGCCCCGTGGATTTCAAAGATGACCAAGGGATTCGGCTGCCGATGGGGGTTGGAGTTCATGCCGGCCAAGCGTACGTAGGCAGGGTCGGCGCAGGTGCTGTCCGTGACTTCACTGCTTTGGGTGATACGATTAATCTGGCTTCCAGACTCCAGGCGGAAGCAAAGGCTGGACAGATTGTGATGAGTGAGCCTATTTATCAAGAGGTTGCTGATCTCTACAGCCAGCTTGAGCAGCAGAGTATCACTGTAAGAGGCAGAAATGAGCCTGTGATAATTCGTGTATTGAGCATTGATTCTGAATAGGATAAATGGGGTGGGAGAAGAAACTTATGGTCTCGGCTAGACGGCCTCTTTTCGAAGGTACACCGCCTGCGCCGGCAGACCTCGTCGCAGACTACCAGCAGGCGAGAAGAGCAACGGAATGGCTCTGCGCTCCGCTTGCCATAGAGGACTACGTTGTCCAGGCAATGCCCAATGTCAGTCCGGCCAAGTGGCACCTGGCGCATGTAACATGGTTCTTCGAGACGTTCCTCCTACAACCTAATCTTGCCCATTACCGGCGATTCAATCCTGATTACGCCTTCCTTTTCAACTCCTATTACAACGACGCCGGGCCCCAGTTCACCCGTGCGAATCGCGGCTTACTGTCCAGGCCCACCGTCGAAGACGTATATAAGTACCGGGGAGTCGTTTACCAAGCGATGCTCTCGTTGTTCGAAGCTATGACACATGAAGAGTTGGAAACGCTAGGTTCCGTTGCTACGTTAGGCCTGAATCATGAGCAACAACACCAGGAGCTGCTGCTTACCGATATCAAGTACAACCTCAGCATAAATCCCCTCAGGCCTGCGTATCATGACCGCGCGCTCTCTTCAGCGGCGGCCACTCCCCCACTCCGTTGGGTCCGCTTTGAAGAGGGGTTGCAAACAATCGGCCACGGCGGCGCAGGGTTCGCCTTTGATAACGAATGGCCAAGACATCAAACGTATATAGTCCCGTTCTATCTCGCCTCCCGTCCAGTGACCAATGAAGAGCTCATGGATGCGGAAGGCTATCAGAGGTCAGAGCTATGGCTTTCCGAAGGTTGGAAGGCTGTTCAGGCAGGAGAATGGTGTGCCCCCCTGTATTGGGAGCGGATTCATGACCAGTGGTGGTACTACACCCTCTCTGGAATGCAGCCCGTGGATAAACACGCTCCCGTCACTCATGTGAGCTATTACGAGGCAGATGCTTACGCAAGGTGGCGTGGCAAACGTCTGCCCACAGAACAGGAGTGGGAATATGCCGCAGCGCCGGTTGTTATGCAGGGTAACTTGCAAGAATCCGGCGCTTATCAGCCCCTCCACTCTCCAGACCCCGGTTCTGGCTTGACGCAGATGATTGGCGATGTCTGGGAGTGGACCCAGAGTCCTTACACTGCCTACCCAGGCTTTCGTCCATGGGAAGGGGCGATTGGCGAATACAACGGGAAGTTCATGGTCAACCAGATGATCCTGCGTGGCGGGTCTTGCGTTACCCCCGCGTCGCACATTCGCGCTACCTACCGCAACTTCTTCCCGCCCGATGCGCGCTGGCAGTTCTCAGGCATTCGGCTGGCCTCGGATGCTTGAGACCATTCTTTGCGCTATGTGGACTTGGCAACGAGATGGAAGCCCTCACTATTCTGGCATTGTTGAGCAATTGTTGAACGCGGCCCGGCCTACGAATCCGAGAGTCAGCAGGCAATGAACAAGACACTAGAAGCCAAAGTACTTCTACGATGCACGAGGGTCACGTCCCATAGAGTGGTGTAAGAGTACGTCATCCTGTTGATATCGTCTAGGCCGCTGCCTCTGCGAGTTCGGCTCTGGGTAGAGCTTCGTTGGAGGTGGTTACCTCCTGTGTCATGTATCGACGGCCGACGGCCCACTCGTCGTGCTGCTCAGCTAGGACGGCGCCGACCAGGCGACGGACAGCTGGGCGGTTAGGGAAGATGCCCACCACATCGGTGCGGCGCCGTATCTCCTTGTTGAGACGCTCCAGGGGGTTGTTGGACCAGATCTTCTTCCAGTGGGCGAGTGGGAAGCTGGAGAAGGCCAGGACGTCGGGTCCAGCCTCGTCCAGTCGAGAGGCGACCTGTGGGAACGGGTCCTGGAGCTGAGCAATCACCCGCTCGAGTTGGGCATGCACCTCCTGAGGGGACGGCTGCTGGTAGATGGTGCGTACCATGGTGGCCACCCAGGGCTGAGCGCTCCTGGGGACCCGAGTGAGCAGGTTGGTCATGAAGTGGGTGCGGCACCGCTGCCAACTGGCCCCACCGAAGACAGTTGCGATGGCATCCCTGAGTCCCTGATGAGCGTCCGATACCACCAGTTCCACCCCGCCGAGGCCCCTGGCGACCAGTGAGCGCAGGAAGGCTAACCAGAAGGCGCCGTCTTCACTGGTACCCACGTCCATCCCAACGATCTCACGCTTGCCCTCGCTATTGACCGCCGTCGCCACCACCACGCTGACGTTGACTATCCTACCGGCCTCTCTGACCTTCTGGGTTAGTGCGTCCAGCCACAGGTAGGGATATGATCCGCCGTCCAGCGGCCGACCCAGGAAGCTCTCCACCACCCCGTCCAGCTCCTGGCAGATACGCGACACTTGGCTCTTTGAGATACCCTCGCACCAAAGAGCCTTGACCAGATCATCCACTCGCCTCGTCGATACACCCTCCACATACGCCTGCTGGATCACCGCCAGCAGAGCTCGCTCGCTGCGACGCCGTGGCTCCAGCAGGCTCGGAAAGTAGCTCCCCTCCCTCAGCTTGGGTATCTGCAACTCCATGGTCCCTACGCGAGTGTCCCATGCTCGAGACCGGTACCCGTTGCGCTGGGTCACCCGCTCAGGGTTGCGTTCTCCATACCCAGCGCCGGTCCTCAATGACACATCAGCCTCCATGATCTCCTCGACCAGCACTCTCAGTGCCTCTCGTAGAAAGTCCACGTCACCGTCGACTCCCCTCTTGCGCATTAGCTCAAGCAGGTCCATCCTTTCCTTGACCACCGTTGTCCTCCTTTCTCAGGCTCGTCTTTGCCCGCTAAGGATGACGTGGTGGTCTCTCTTCATCCAGACCCTCTACTCTTGTTACACCACTTCCTGGGACTCTACTGAGCAAGGTCTAGGGCAGGAGAGGATGGCAGATAGAAGGGTTGAAACCTAGTGACGCATCACATGTGATTGAAGCGAAGCTTGATGCACAACTGCCAGTGCCGTAAGGGTAAGGAGATCAGAAATGTCTTCTAAGATGCCGTCGCCTATTATCGGTAAAGACATCCCCTTAAGAGTTGCACGAGGCTTAGATTTCCGTGTAAGAGAAGTGGCTCCGGAAATCTGAACAGGGGGATAAGTGGAATCGCTGCCTGATTGAGGGCCTGATAGTGCTCTCGGAGACAGGAGCGAGAGATGAGCAGACGACCCCGCCGTAACCACTCGGCAGAGTTCAAGGCGAAGGTGGCTCTTGCCGCAGTGCGCGGCGACCGGACACTTTCGGAGCTGGCAAGCCAGTTCGATGTGCACCCGAACCAGATCACGCAATGGAAGACCCAGTTGCTGGATCGGGCGGCGCAGTTGTTTGGGGCCGGGACAGGGCAGGCTGAAAAGCCGGTAGATATGAAGGTCCTTCACGCTAAGATCGGTGAGCTTGCGTTGGAGAACGATTTTTTAGAGGCCGCGCTCACGAAGGCGGGATTGCCGGGCGCAAGGCGATGATCGACCGCGATCACAAGCTGCCTCTCGCCCTCCAGGCAAAGGCAGTGGGCATCAGCCGCGGGAGCATCTACTACCGGCCACGGCCGGTGGGCGAAGCCGGTCTCGGACTGATGCGCCGCATCAATGAGCTGCACCTTGAGTATCCGTTTGCAGGCAGTAGGATGATGCGAGGCCTGCTCCGCCAGGAGGGACTCTCCTGCGGGCGTAGACACATCGCCACACTGATGCGGCGTATGGGCATTGAGGCGCTGTACCGCAAGCCCAACACCAGCCGGCGACGGCCCGGCCATACGGTGTATCCGTACCTGCTGCGCGGGCTTGAGGTGAGCAGGCCCAACCAGGTGTGGGCAATGGATATCACGTACATTCCGATGGCCAGGGGGTTCGTGTACCTAGCCGCAGTGATGGACTGGCATAGCCGCAAGGTGCTGGCCTGGCGGGTATCGGTCACAATGGACACAGACTTCTGCGTGGAGGCGCTCGAAGAATCCCTGGGACGCCACGGCGCGCCGGAGATATTCAACACAGATCAGGGAAGCCAGTTCACAAGTGACGCCTTCACCGGCCTGCTGAAAGCCAATGGGATCCAGATCAGCATGGACGGGAAGGGAAGCTGGAAGGATAATGTGTTCGTCGAACGGCTGTGGAAGAGCGTCAAGTACGAGGAGGTGTACCTGAGAGCCTACGAATCGGTCCCGGAAGCCAGAACTGGACTCGGGCGGTACTTCGAGTTTTACAATGCCGGACGGCCCCATTCGAGCCTTGGGGGAATGACGCCGGACCAGTTCTTTGACAGAGCGCCTGCCGAGTCCGCGGCGGCCTAACGCACGGCAGCGCGATTCCACTTATCAAACCGGGCAGCGCTGTTCAGACAAACGAGACCACCTCTTAAGGGAGTTCGTAGATCTTGGCGGGGCTAATCTTGGTCCATACGGTTACCTCGTTGTAGAACTACCAAGCACACAGCAATCCGGCAAATCGGCTACCTCTCAGCATAGGACGGCCACCATCCCTCTGTTTCATCGGTTAGACTACGAAGATGCCCAACGCTGTGCGCCATCCTTGGGTGACAAAGGCACCAGTATTGTCGTCCGCCACGAACGTCGAGGCTTTTGGCCCCTCAATATGATTCTACGACAATGGGGGTTCCGACTTCAGAGAGAGCAGAGAGCTTCGAAACGAGCGAGGAAACGGCAAACCTGAGAACGGAGATTACACCGGGCTAAGGGAAGCAAACAAATGGCGTCCATCAGGCCATTCTCTTCTCAGATTCTACAAGGCGGCTCAAGAACTCCATGACCTCTGCAGGAGTTCTAAGGTAGTAGCGAGCCGCAGTTTCCCCCGCCTCTTCACCTATCAGGATGGAAATGCCGCCGAGCTCGTTCACCACCTTGAAGCCATCCTCATCCGTGAGATCGTCGCCCAGGGACACGACCAGGAGGCGAGACCGAGGTCGCGAGTGCTGGAGGGTGGCCAGGACCATGGATATGGCCTGGCCTTTATCCCAGTCCACCGCGGGCCGCACCTCGTATACCTTCTTGCCCTCGGTAGTCTTCACCCGACCCAGCAGCCCAGGCGCGCTCACAGCCTGCTCAAAGGCGCTGGCAACCGCGGGTATACTGGCCTGGTCTACCAGCCGGTAGTGGACACTTAGTGTGATCCCCTTGTCCTCCACAAAGGCCCCATTGACTGTACTCAGACTTTCCCGGAGCACCGATGACAGAACGCTAACCACGGCCTTAAACTCCTCCGCCACCGGGTGAACAAAGCTGAACGCAGGGCCCTCGATCTCGAGACCGTGACTGCCAACGTAGATGGTGTCTTTCAGGCCGACCCGCTCTCTCAGGTCGCTCAGGGCCCGGCCGCTAATGAAGCCCACAGTGAAGCGCCGCTGTTGGGCCAGCTCCTGAAGGATGGCCCGGGTGCCATCAGATAGAACTGCCATATCCGGAAGCTCTACGATGGGAGTGAGTGTCCCGTCATAGTCGGTTAGGAGCAAGACGTGGTCTGCCAGTGAGATCTCTCCGCCAACCTTCGCCCATGCTTCGAAAAGGTGCTCCATCGCCTACTCAAAGGGAGGTGTCTTTGCTATCTCCGATATAATGTCGGCGGCCCACTTATACACGTTGTTCTCTTCCACAACCTGTCGCATACGTTTCATACTCCCCTGCCGTTCGTCCTCTGGCATTGCCACCGCGGTCTTGATGGCCTCGGCGAAGTCGTCGGTAGCGTAGGGGTTGACCAGGAGCGCATCTGTCAACTCGCGTGCGGCACCGGTGAAACGGCTGAGGATTAGGACCCCATCTTCATCGAACCGGCTGGCGACATACTCCTTGGCCACCAGATTCATGCCGTCGTGCAGAGAACTCACGATGGTGAAGTGGGCCAACCTCCTGAGGGCTAGGAGGACGGCAGGTGAAAGGTATTCGCGGAGCAGGATTATGGGCTCCCAGCGGCCGGAAGCCCAGCGTTCGTTTATTTCTTCCACAAGAGAATCGGTGTCGTCCTCGAACTGCTTGTACGCCCTGATCTGTGTCCGGCTAGGGACGCCCGCCTGGATGAAAACTACCCTACCACGATATTCCGGGTTTTTCGCCAGGAATCGATCGAATGCTCTGATCCTCTCTGGTATTCCCTTGGTGTAGTCGAACCTGTCAAGGCCCAAGCCGATTATCTGGCCTTCGACACCCAGTTCCCTCCTAAGTCGCTCCATCTCTTCCTCAACGTCACTCTGCTGGGCGTCCTCGCTCACCTGTTGGAAGTCGACGCTAATGGGGAAAAAGCGGACCGCGGTTTTCTTCCCTTGGCGGACCACCTCATAGCGCTCCCTGTCCACCTTCGATTCGAGGACCAAGTCAACAGTGTCCAGGAAGTTGTTGCGGTGATAGCCGGTGTGGAAGCCTAGGAGGTCGTTTCCCAGAAGCCCGTCCAGGACCTCCTCCTGCCATGGGCAGATACTGAAGACCTCCGGATTGGGCCAGGGGATGTGCCAGAACTGGGCTGTGACAACCTGTGGGGCCCGCTCCTTGATAAGACGGGGGAGCAGGGCCATATGGTAGTCCTGGATGAAGACGATGGCCTCTTTGTCTCCTATCTCGGAGCAAACCGCATCGGCAAAGATCTCATTCACGGCCTTGTACATGAGCCAGTGTTGCTCATCAAACACCGGGCGGACGTAAGCGATGTGGCACAAGGGCCAGAGCGCCTCGTTGGCAAAGCCGTCGTAGTACCCCTCCTGCTGCTCTTTAGATAACCAGACCCGCCGCAAGGAGTAGCTGGGGTTTCCTGGGGGCACCATCACCTTGTCACTGGAGTCAACCGTCTCTTGGTCGGCGTCGCCGCTTCCGTGGGCGACCCACATCCCTCCGCACGCCCTCATAACAGGGTCCAGGGCTGCAGTAAGACCGCTGACGGGCACAGTACACTGGATGTTTCCCCCTGAGTAGCTGTGAATATACGGCTCCCGATTGGACACCACCACCAGCAACCTATCCCCCAATACGCTTTCGATCAGTTCGTGCAAGTTATCGCTAGTGACCATTTAGGCTTCTCCCGTCTAGAATGGGCGCCCCCATCTTATCACTCAGAACCTGAAACAGGGGCCACTCGTCTCAAATGTCTTGTCGAGTGTTGGGGGGAGGTGGACATGACGTCTCTCCTGAGGTGCCGACAGGCCAATAGCCTCCGATAAGGCCTCATCAGGTCCGTCCTAGGCTTAGGCAAGAAGCAGAAGGTAAACCTCATCGTGATGACTACCCGCGGCCGAGGCGGTCTTAAGCGCGCCATCTTTGGAAGCGTTGCCGACCAGTTGGTCAGGGCCATGGGCGCCCCCGTCCTGGTCATCCGGGCTTGAGCACGTCTGGAAAGTAACATTTGACCCCAGTATCATCGTGGCTGCACCAAATCCGGAATTGCAGCAATCGTTCTATATGCCAAGCGCCTGTTCCGCAGCATATTGGAGGCATTTACGAATACCTCGATCGGTTTTCACCGCATTGCAGTTGTCTACGAGTGATTCCATCGACTTGGAGGCAGACGTTAGGCGAACAGCCAACATTTGGGATTGAATGGGAGGCCCGTCTACTCTATACTCCCGCAATGACCTGCTTCTTCCGACTATTCGTTGGCCTTGTAGCTGCCGAATCCATTAACCCGCACGCCAAATTGAATCCTCAAGGAGGGTTGTCATGACATCGGGACTCAACCTACTTTTGCGTACCCCTCTCATCGTATTTCTTGTAATGGTCATATTAGCTAGCGACGCTTCAACCGTGGTCTTTGGTGAGGCGATACCTTATGAAGCCGGCCAAATTGCTTTCCAGCGCGAACTTGACGGGGATTGGGAAATCTTTGTGATGAACGATGATCGATCACAACAGACACGACTTACGACGTCTGCAGGTCGTGATGTGGCACCTTCAATCTCGCCAGATGGAACCAGAATCGTCTTTATATCCCGCAGATATGGCAATGATGATGTCTTCGTGATGGATACCTCCGACAAGGATGGGGATGGCAATGGAGACAATCTCATGCGGTTGATCAGCGACACTGCCGATTAAGCCTCACCATCATGGTGCTCCAATGAAGAGATAGCGTTCACGTCCATTCGCAATGGTCAATGGACGTCTTCTTCAGAGATGCTGTCGGCAACGAGACACTTGTGACACCCTATTCCAGCTCTCACGAAACGATCGTCCGGTGCTCTCTGGATGCACCAGATGCACCACGGGTCGTTTTTGACACTGGTCGCTACGGCAATGCTGAACTGGAATCATTGACTATTGGCCAATCAGATGCAGTGAGGCTAACCGTTGACGGTCACGTCCCATAGAGTGGTGTAAGAGTACGTCATCCTGTTGATATCGTCTAGGCCGCTGCCTCTGCGAGTTCGGCTCTGGGTAGAGCTTCGTTGGAGGTGGTTACCTCCTGTGTCATGTATCGACGGCCGACGGCCCACTCGTCGTGCTGCTCAGCTAGGACGGCGCCGACCAGGCGACGGACAGCTGGGCGGTTAGGGAAGATGCCCACCACATCGGTGCGGCGCCGTATCTCCTTGTTGAGACGCTCCAGGGGGTTGTTGGACCAGATCTTCTTCCAGTGGGCGAGTGGGAAGCTGGAGAAGGCCAGGACGTCGGGTCCAGCCTCGTCCAGTCGAGAGGCGACCTGTGGGAACGGGTCCTGGAGCTGAGCAATCACCCGCTCGAGTTGGGCATGCACCTCCTGAGGGGACGGCTGCTGGTAGATGGTGCGTACCATGGTGGCCACCCAGGGCTGAGCGCTCCTGGGGACCCGAGTGAGCAGGTTGGTCATGAAGTGGGTGCGGCACCGCTGCCAACTGGCCCCACCGAAGACAGTTGCGATGGCATCCCTGAGTCCCTGATGAGCGTCCGATACCACCAGTTCCACCCCGCCGAGGCCCCTGGCCGACAGTGAGCGCAGGAAGGCTAACCAGAAGGCGTCGTCTTCACTGGTACCCACGTCCATCCCAACGATCTCACGCTTGCCCTCGCTATTGACCGCCGTCGCCACCACCACGCTGACGTTGACTATCCTACCGTCCTCTCTGACCTTCTGGGTTAGTGCGTCCAGCCACAGGTAGGGATATGATCCGCCGTCCAGCGGCCGACCCAGGAAGCTCTCCACCACCCCGTCCAGCTCCTGGCAGATACGCGACACTTGGCTCTTTGAGATACCCTCGCACCAAAGAGCCTTGACCAGATCATCCACTCGCCTCGTCAATACACCCTCCACATACGCCTGCTGGATCACCGCCAGCAGAGCTCGCTCGCTGCGACGCCGTGGCTCCAGCAGGCTCGGAAAGTAGCTCCCCTCCCTCAGCTTGGGTATCTGCAACTCCATGGTCCCTACGCGAGTGTCCCATGCTCGAGACCGGTACCCGTTGCGCTGGGTCACCCGCTCAGGGTTGCGTTCTCCATACCCAGCGCCGGTCCTCGATGACACATCAGCCTCCATGATCTCCTCGACCAGCACTCTCAGTGCCTCTCGTAGAAAGTCCACGTCACCGTCGACTCCCCTCTTGCGCATTAGCTCAAGCAGGTCCATCCTTTCCTTGACCACCGTTGTCCTCCTTTCTCAGGCTCGTCTTTGCCCGCTAAGGATGACGTGGTGGTCTCTCTTCATCCAGACCCTCTACTCTTGTTACACCACTTCCTGGGACTCTACTGGGCGGGATTCATCGCCGTGATGCCCCAGGGCCTGGTGACGACATTCATCCCCGAACCGGAATGGAACTTCACCACACTTGGACTCTTTGGACCCGATGCTCCCGACGACGTCGCGTTCATCGATGACCTGTTGGACGCGCTGGAGGCGGAGCTCTGCATCGACTCTGCTCGTGTCTTCTCTACGGGCTTCTCCGCCGGCGCACATCTGTCGGTACGACTTGCCTGCGACCTCTCCGATCGCATCGCGGCCATCGCCCCCGTCGCGGGAGTGTACTTTCACCCTTTTTCTCCTGATATACCCGAGTCGGGCTGCCTCTCGACGCGGCCGATCCCCGTCATCGCCTTCCATGGGACCACCGATCCGGGTGTCCCGTTCGAGGGCAGGGATCAAGGCTGGAGCGGCATCGACCTCGACAAGTGCAGTGACTCCGAACTGATCCTCTTGGTTATCGCACTAGCCGCGATCGGGGGTGGGCTAGTGCTCTACCGCCGGAGCAGACGAGTAGGCTGGCGGGCCGTCGGAATGAGTGCCTTTGCCCTTGGAGTCGGCGCCCTGCTGGTCTTTACGCTAACTCTCTGTGTGTTCCAGAGAGGTGAAGGTGAGGCTCGGCTGGGGTCTATCGAGGACGAACATATACCGGGCTGGGCGGCGCACAACGGCTGCGCCAGCGTTCCAATGGAGGAGCAAGTAACCCAGAACGTTCGGTTAGTTCGCTATGAGGAATGCGACAAGGGCGCGACAGTTGAGCTGTACGCCATTGATGGTGGCGGACACCAGTGGCCGGACGCAAGGTTCGAGTTCCAGCCGCAGAACTTCGGCAGCGCTACCCACGAGATCAGCGCTAACGACCTGATCTGGGACTTTTTCGTGGATTACCCGCTGCCGTAGCCATCACCCTACGGCTCCTACGCCAATTACCACCGCTACGCCCGGCGCGGGCAAGATCGCCTTCATGTCCTTCCGCGACGGCAACTTGGAGATCTACGTCATGAACGCCGTCGGCTCCGAACAGACTCGCCTCACCAACAACCCCGCCTTCGACTTCGCCCCTGCCTGGTCGCCGGCGCCGCAGGGCCGGCATCTGATTATTTTATCCCCACTATGACCGTACTGTCAGGATCAGTTGTGTCTACTCCATCACGATTCTATAGGCGCAATTGAACCACCGCTGCACTCTTTTCCGAAGGGTCAATTGCGTCCACGCCATCTTCGTGCCCAAGCCATGCCCCTGGGGTTGTTCTGCAGATTCTGTTGCTGTTGTACCCGCACACACAGTCGTTTGTGGCGGCCACCTCAGATTATTGATGTTCGATGCTTTTCCACGACACGAGTTTGATCTCCATTGGATGCTTGACATCTGTCGTCCTCTGTACTTAGACTTACCTCTCAATAGTCGGAATGCGTTACCATCTTCAGTAGGACAGCGACGAATCCTTTGCTACCGAAGCGAGCTTAGGCCTATAGGAGGAAGTAAAGTGGCATCGCGTTTGAGCACTGAATCTCTTGCCCGCGCCAGCGCACGCCGGCCGTGGGTCGTAATTGCGCTATGGGTTATTCCGCTGATGGTATTCATTTGGTTAGCGGCTACACTCCTCAATGATGCCCTTACCACTGAGTTCCATCTAACCAACGACGCCGACTCGGTAGTGGGCGACAAACTCGTCGAAGAGCGCCTCAGCGGCCCGCCTAAAATGAGCGACATCGTGATCATCAGGTCCGACACCCATCGTCGGCTTTGGTGATCAGGTCATCGAGAGTGCCGTACACAACTACATGCTCCCTGATGAGTCGCTGGTCTCGGCTGACCGTCACACCACTATGATTCCATTCACGTTTGCCATCGATGCCGCCAACGCTGGCGAGAACATAGCGGACGTTCGCGATGCCGTCCTCGCCGCCACCGATGAGAGGTTTGAAGTCCTGGTGACTGGCCAGGCCACCATATTCGATGACTTTGCCACCATTTCACAAGAAGACGCAGAAAAGGGCGAATCCATTGCGATTCCCATTGCGCTGCTCATTCTCATAGCAGTCTTTGGCGCCGTTGTTGCTGCGTTGATCCCGCTTATCATCGCTGGAATCTCGATCGCTATCGCCATGGGCATTGTCGCCTTGGTGGGCCTGACCTACGAATTCAATTTGTTCGTTACCACTATAATCCCTATGATTGGACTGGCAGTAGGCATCGACTACTCTCTTTTCATAGTGTATCGCTATCGTGATGAGCGTAGGGGTGGCTTGGAGAAGATGGGTGCCATAGCCCGTGCCGGGGCAACTGCCGGTCGCACAGTCCTCTTCAGCGGATTTATCGTAGCGCTTGCTCTCACCGGGATGTTATTAATACCCATGGACGTTTTCAATGCTCTTGGCGCTGGGGCAATCTTTGTGGTCATTGTTTCAGTACTGGCATCGCTAACACTGCTGCCGGCGGTCCTTAGCCTCCTAGGTGATAAGATCAATAAGCTAAGTATTCCCATCATCGGGCTGGCTAAAGAACGGTTCGACGAGCAGCATATGGGGGCTTCTGGGACACCGTCTCCCGGGGCGTAATGAAACAGCCACTGGTCAGCCTGTTGCTGTCCGCTGGACTTCTTATCGCCGCCGCCATCCCCTTCTTCGATCTAAACCTTGGCTTCTCCGACGTTGAATCCTTTCCCGATGAACTCGATTCCAAAAAGGGTTTCATTATCGTTGCAAAGGAGTTCCCGGACCTCCTGACAAACCAAGTCCGGGTAGTAATCGACGGAGCTATCGATGACGGGGGCGTCCAAGATGCTCTGGAAAGCCTAATGGCCCGCATAGAGGCCGATGGTAGCTTCGGAAGGACCCAGTTGGAGGTCAATGGTACACAAGACCTGGCTGTTGTGTCCGCAGCGATTCTAGGGGGCGACGCTGCCAGCGACGCCGCCATTGACGCTGTATTGCGTCTAAGAGACGACTACGTCCCTGACAGCTTCGGCTCCCTATCTGCAACAGAAGTATTTGTGGCAGGCGACACCGCCTTCAACATAGATTTCTTCGTTGTAGCCCGAGATTATGCCCCTATTGTATTTGGGTTTGTTCTCACCATGAGCTTCATCCTGCTGACACTGGTCTTCCGCTCTATCGTCGTCTCGCTGAAATCCATTCTATTGAACCTTCTTTCGGTGGGCGCGGCTTATGGATTAATGGTTCTCGTGTTTCAGAAAGGAGTTGGAAACGAGCTCTTTGGTCTCCAGCAAATCAGTACAATTGAGGCCTTTCTACCGTTATTCCTCTTCTCCATCCTGTTCGGCCTATCCATGGACTACCAGATCTTCCTATTAAGCCGCATAAGAGAGCGTTACGACCAGACCCACGACAACACCGGTTCAGTGGCCTTTGGAGTACGTACTACGGGCCGGCTGATCACCGGTGCCGCCCTCATAATGGTCGCCGTCTTTGGAGGCTTCGCGCAAGGCTCTCTTGTGGCTTTGCAGCAAATGGGATTCGGGCTTGGTGTTGCCATACTGCTGGATGCGACCATAGTACGCATGGTACTGGTGCCCTCGGTAATGAAGCTTTTGGGGGACTAGAACTGGTACCTGCCCAGGTGGCTGAACTGGCTCCCCGACCTGCGGGTCGAAGCGGAACAGCCGAAGCCCGAACCGGCCTCTGCGGACTAGAGGAAACGCCCTGCGCCGCATCAACTCAGCGGCATCGATGCCCTCGCCTGTGTTGCCTTCGACGCAAGCGTGGCCCTCAGGTTTGCCTTCAGTTACCCTCGCCTTATGAAGGGCATCTTGGTCGCCATGACAGTCGTGAATTGCACGTTCGCATCCAATGGGAGACTAGCCATATACACCACTGCGCGCGCCACATGATCTACGTCAATCGTAGGCTCGGTCTGGACTGATCCGTTGGCCTGCAGAACGCCGTCTTTCATTCTTTCCGTCATCTCGGTCGCAGCGTTGCCAATGTCGATTTGGCCGCACGCAATATCGTACTTGCGTCCATCAAGAGCAGTAGACTTGGTGAGACCGGTCATCGCATGCTTTGTGGCCGTGTAGGGCGCCGAGTTGGGTCGCGGGGTAGCTCGAACGTGCAGGCAAAAGTTCTGTCTTTCATCCGGAATGGTGGGCCGTCAGGGATTCGAATCGTAGGAGTTACCCTCTGCCCGCCACCGCCCCTTCCACCTTGTCCTCCACCTCGCGCATGGAGACAATGTGACGCTCCAGCCCCATGTCCTTGGGGCTGAAACCCAGGGCCAGGCCAAGAAGCTGCGGCAGGTGCAGGATGGGCATGTGGATGCGGATTCCAGCCTGGGAGGAGGCCTTGGGCTGGTAGCTGTCCAGATTCAGGTGGCATAGCGGACATGGTGTCACCATTGCGTCGGCGCCCAACTGTTGCACCTCGGAAGTGTGCTTGGCCACCATGGCCAGGGAGTTCTTCTCGTTGATTGTCAGGATTGGGAAGCCGCAGCAGCGCGTCTTGCCCTCGAAGTCCACCACCGTTGCTCCCACCGCCTCTATGAGCGTCTCCAGAGAGTTCTCACGCCCTGGGTTTGCCTCGAACTCCAAAGCCCAGGAAGGGCGAACGATGTAGCAACCATAGAAAGGCGCCACCTTCAGATCGGTAAGCCTGCGCGTGAACTTGGACTTCAGGGTGTCCACGCCGATGTCCTCCACCAGCGCCCAGAGCAGGTGCTTGATGACGGCGGTGCCTTTGTATTGGAGGCCCTCCTCCTGCAAAATCGCATTCACCTTGGCCAGGTACGCAGGGTCGTCCTTGAGGCGTTTGTTGGCCTGGCTCATGACACCCTGGCACGTGGAGCAGATGGTCAAGAGGGGCAAGCCCTTCTGCTCGGCCATGGCGAAGGTGCGGGCGTTCAGCGTGTCACCCAGGAACTGGTCCTTCTCCTGGAGCACACCCGCTCCTGTGCAGGAAGCGCCTGTAAGCTCATCCAACTCAATGTCCAGGCGCTGGCACACCTTTACGACAGCGGGGTACAGTTCTGGGCAACCTCCGCGGGAGACGCAGCCGGGGAAAAAGGCGTGTTTCATTTGGGGGCCTCCATCTTCTGAAAGATGCGTCGGATGTGCTGGATTCCTGGAACGGACTTATGGAACATATGGGGTAGCCTATTGCGGCGCACGGCGCGCAGGCCCATGGGGAGCAAGCCCAGTAGAGCGGGCAGGCTCAAGGGATTGAACATCCCCAAGGTCTTAGGCAGCAGCCAGAACTCGTTCAGCCAGCCGGTGTGCCTGACCGACTCGGCGAAGACTTCGGCGTGGCGGGCACCAGTGGTGCCTGTAAAGCCCGCCGTAATAGCTTTATCCCTCAGAACCATGATGCGGTCCATAGGGTCGACACCCTTAGGGCAGACCTGGACGCACTCGTAGCAGCGGGTGCAGTCCCATATGCCACCATACTCGTTGAGCTTTTTGAGGCGGGCCTGATTGGCTGCGTCCCGGGGGTCGCCTATGAACCGGTACGCCTTGGCCAGGGCCGCCGGCCCCAGGAAGTTGGGGTCCACCTCCAGCACTGTGCAGTCGGAGACGCAGATGCCGCACATGATGCAGCTCATGACGCCAGTCAGGTGAATCATAGCTTCGTTAGAGGCCAAGTACTCGCCCTCGGGTTCCGGGCCTTCCGGCTGAAGCCACGGGTCAACCGCGCATACCTTGTCCCAGAAGGGCTTCATGTCCACGATGAGATCCTTGACCACAGGCATATTGCCGGCGGGCTCCACGCGGACGCTGCCCTGGGCATCCATTACGCTGGTAAGCTTGGTCTTGCACGCCAGCTTTGCGTGGCCGTTTACGCGCATGGCACAGGAGCCACATATGGATGCGCGGCAGGAACACCGTAGGGCCAGCGTGGGGTCCTGGTACTCCCTGACCTGGATAAGAGCGTCCAGCACGGTGAAGTAGTCCTCTGCTTCCACCGTGTAGGTCTGCTGATACGGCTTCGAGTTGGCTTCCTCTGGGTTGAACCGACGGACGTCCAGTGTAACTTGCATCAGTAGCTCCTTACCTGGGGTTGCCATCGAGTGATGGTGACTGGCGAGTAGTCAATGGTTGGGCCTTCCGGGTTGAAGTACGCCAACGTATGCTTTAGCCCGTTGGCATCGTCTCGCTGGGGTATATCTGTCCGATAGTGGGCGCCGCGACTTTCCTTTCTTGCTAGGGCGCTACCACATATTACCTCGGCGGTGTCAAGCATGAACCCAAGCTCCAGCGTGAACACCAAGTTAGTGTTGAACACCTGGCTTTTGTCCTGCACGGCCAGCTCCGCATACCGCTCCCTCAACCGGCGGATGGTTTGCAGCGCCGTCTGCATCCCTTGTTCGTCGCGGAATACAGCAACGTGTTCGTTCATGGTCTCGCCCATTTCCAGGCGGATCTTCGCCGCCATGTCCCCGTTGGGCTTGCGGGCAAGAAACGAGCGGATGGTTTCACTATCTGCGGAGAGCACCGACTCAGGCACAGGCTTGTCGCCTACCTCCGTGGCTCTGGCCCCAGCGGCCTCACCAGCCCTGCGACCGAAAACTATGGTGTCCAGAAGGGAGTTGGCCCCCAGCCGGTTGGCACCGTGGACGCTGACGCAGGCGGACTCACCAGCCGAGTACAGCCCTGGGATAGAGGTAGCGCCGTGAATATCGGTCTTGATTCCGCCCATGATGTAGTGGTTGCCTGGGCGAATGGGTATGGGTTGCTTTGCCAGGTCAACGTTTGCGAAGTCCCCGGCCACCTCCTGGATGTAGCTCAGCTTTGTCTCAATAAGTTCCCTTCCCAGATGCCGCAGGTCCAGGAATACACAATCATCCACGCCGCGTCCCTCGTTTATCTCCGTCTGCTCCGCCCGGGAGACAACGTCGCGGGAGGCTAGCTCCATCATGTTAGGAGCGTACTTTTCCATGAAACGATCGCCCTCGGAATTGAGCAGGTAAGCCCCCTCACCGCGTGCTGCCTCGGTTATGAGAACGCCATTGCCCTTCAGAGTGGTGGGGTGATACTGGACCATCTCCATGTCCATCAAAGCCGCCCCTGCCCTATATGCCAGGGCTTGTCCATCGGCGGTAACCACCAGGCCGTTGGTGGTAGGCTCGTAGACCCGGCCAGCGCCGCCTGTGGCCAGGATCACCGCCTTGGCCTTGATGAGATGTAGCTGGCCGGTCATTATCTCTATTGCTACCACACCCCGGCACTCGCTGTCCTCCATGACCAGAGATGTGACAAACCACTCCTCGTAGACGCGCACGTTGGCGCGCATAATCTGTTCGTAGAGCACGTGAAGCATGGCCGCCCCGGTGATGTCGGCCACGAAGAATGTCCTGGCTTGCTCCTGGCCTCCAAAGCGACGGGTCCCCAGGCGTCCCTCGTCGTCCCGGTTGAAGATGACACCCATGTGCTCCAACTCTATAAGGGCGGCGCCAGCTTCCTGGCACATCACCTCAATGGCGTCCTGGTCGGCCAGGTAGTCGCTCCCTTTGACGGTAGCCAGCGCGTGGTCCTCCCAGGAGTCGCCCTGGCTGGTGAGGGCGGCGTTGATGCCGCCCTGGGCAGCGTTAGAGTGACTTCTGACAGGGTGCACCTTGCTGACCATGGCCACGTTGGCTCCCAGAGCGTGAGCAGCTATTGCAGCCCTCATGCCAGCCAGTCCGGCCCCCACCACCACAACATCATGCTGGTATACCGCCATGCCGCACTTCCTGTCCTGAAGATTAGCGTCGAAACCCGTCTGCAATATATCAGAGCGCCAGCGCCACTGCAACCCAGTTCAGCTTGGTGTCCTGTTTGCTTCCAAGTGGTGACGGCTTGTTATTACACTGAAGCGCCAGGTTTAGTTTTATCTAACCCCTGACCTTTGAAAAGCACGCAGACCTTCCTGCGCTTTCCTGCTCAAGGCCTCATCATCCCAAGCTAACCCAAGGCCAGGAGGCCAGTCACAGGACAGGACGGGATGGCAAGTCGTCGGGCTCCAGCCCCAAGCGCTGGGCAAGGACGGCATAGTAGTGCGAAGGGGGCTGCGTCCTGAGAAACCGTGCTATATATGGGCTTGCCTCCACGAGCACATGGTCCCCTTCCCCCAGTTTGACATCAATGAACCCATCAACGCTCAGCATTGCCGGGCCATTGGAGAGCGCCATCAACTCGATGCGGCTGCTCCCAGGAAGAACAAGGGCTGTCCCCATTCCCAAGTGGGCCGCCACCGGCTTGAGCAGCATATCTCGCGAGGCGGGATACATGATGGGCCCGCCCGCTGAAAGAGCGTAGGCTGTGCTGCCTGTGGCCGTTGCCACTATTACGGCATCGGCCCTATAGACCGTCAGAGGCGCACCGTCAATGGTGACCTTTATGGCAGCCATGCGAGCCACGGCGCCGCTACCAACCACGGCCTCATTCAAGGCATGGTACACCTTGTCGCTTTCCTCATGCCCCTGCCTACCGCCTCTCCCCTGCCGCTGGGAGACCACGCTGGCCTGGAGCATTGCCCGTTCCTCTATCCAGAGGTTATCTTCCAGGTACTGGTCCAGACGCTCCAGAGCATCCTGCGCGCTGGGTTCCGTCATGAAGCCAACTCTGCCCATGTTGATCCCCAGGATGGGCACGCCGTGGACCGCCGCCACCTGGACGGCGCGTAGAATGGTGCCATCACCGCCGACGGTGACAAGCAGGTCAACACCAGGATGCCTGTCTTTGATCTGCTCCAGGTCCTCCACGGAGCATACCAGGGAACCCTCCACCAGATTCAGTTGCTGGACCATCCGGGCGACCAACTCCTGAGTGCCCTGGATGCGAGGGTTATAGACAATGCCAATGGTACGATGCTTGCTCATGATGGCCATGATGAAGTAGAGAAGAATCTCACCTCACCCCCTGTGTCCCCATTTCCGACACGGAGAGGGGGATGGGTAGGAGGCCGTGTGTTTGATAGTGCGAAGGCCGAAGGATCCACCTCCGCGAGTCTAGCATTGGGCTAATTGGGTGTCAACGAAAAGATGTGCACCGCTGCCTCGCTGATCTTCAGCAGGAAGCCAGGCAAAAGTCCGATAGCTAGGATGCCTCCTCCGGTTAACGCCAGGGCCAGCCGCACGGGCCGTGAAGACGGTATGACATCCTCTGACGGACTGTCACCCAGATACATGA
The DNA here is from genome assembly GCA_965248595.1 of Dehalococcoidia bacterium. Taxonomy (GTDB): domain Bacteria; phylum Chloroflexota; class Dehalococcoidia; order Lucifugimonadales; family SHYF01; genus SHYF01. The sequence continues at coordinate 209,215 of CBDFJM010000006.1, read as the reverse complement.
CCCTGATCACTCGCAGGTAGTAGTAGGCGGATACCACGCTGTTTATTACGCCCACCACGGCCAGCCAGACCAGATCGCTCCGGACGGCGGCGTTGAAAAGGTAGAGCTTACCGATGAACCCAGCCGTCGGGGGGATGCCTATGAGGGATAGCATGGCGAAGGCCAGCACCGCGGCCACCAAAGGGGCACGCCTGGCCATTCCCGCAAAGTCGTCTATTTGCTCGCTCCCCGTCCTGCTGGCAATGGCTATAATGGCGAAGAAGGCCGCCAGGTTGGTAGCTGCATACGCCGCCAGATAGAAGAGCACGCCGCTGGGGCCTAGGGCCAAACCGTCCGGCCCCGGAGTTCTGGCCGCAAACGCAGCCACTCCCACCAGGAGATACCCCGCATGGGCTATGGTGCTGTATGCTAGCATCCGCTTGATGTTGTTTTGCGCGATGGCCACCAGGTTCCCAACGGTCATTGACAGGGCGCTGAGCACGGCGAAGAGCGTGCTCCAGTCGCCGCTGACCGCCGGAAGGGCAAAGTAGAAAACGCGCAGCAACACGGCAAAGCCCGCCGCCTTGCTGGCCACGGAAAGGTACGCGGTTATAGGCGTTGGAGCACCTTCGTACACGTCAGGGGCCCACATCTGGAAGGGCACCATAGCTATCTTGAACCCGAACCCCACAACCATCAGCGCAACGCCTGCCAGCATAGCGTAGCTGCCAAAAGGTGCGGTTCCCTGCAATTGGGTCATCCCCTGCGCAATCTGCTGGAGATGAGTGCTCCCTGTGAAGCCATACACCAGCACCATGCCGTAAAGAAGCAGTGCCGAGCTCATGGCACTCAGAAGCAGGAACTTGATTCCAGCCTCGGTGGAGCGTTCATCCCGCAGGAAGGCCGCCAGCGCCGCCAGGGGCAGCGCCGTTAGCTCCAGGCTGATGTATATGGAGATAAGTTCAGTGGTGGCAGCCAGCAGCATCATCCCCGTGGCCGAAAAGAGTACCAGGGCGTAGAACTCACCCTGGTACCGCTGAAACCTGGCCACGTAGTCCGCCGACCCAAGGATCAACACGGCGACAATGGCCAGGACCAGAAGTTTGAAGAAAAGGGCAAACCTGTCCACCGCCAACGTTCCGAACACGGCCGCCTCGCTCAGGACATCAGCCCATAGCACCAACGTAAGAGCTACGGGCACGGCCAGGCCCACGAACGCCACCGTCCCCACGACCTTTTTGCTGCTCACAAGCAGGTCCAGGATGACAACGACTATTGCCAACCCTGCCAGGGCAATCTCCGGGGATAGCAGATACAGGTCACGAAGGCTCATGGGCCTAGAACCCTCAGCCTTTCCACGATCGGGTTGATCCCCGCGCTGAATACGTCGGTGAGGATCGCTGGATAGATGCCAACTACCACAATGGCGATAACCATAACCACCAGGGGCAACTTTTCTACCAGGGTAGCATCACCTATAAGGGCGTACCTTGGAAGCGCCGGGCCAAAGAGCACACGCTGGACCATCCACAGGATGTACCCAGCCGTCAGCACAATGCCGAACACAGCAATCGCAGTGGGCCATCCCCATACAAAGAAGGTGCCCAGGAACACGAGTGCTTCGGAGATGAAGCCGCTGAGGCCAGGCAAGCCCAGCCCGGCCAGGCCGGCCAGAACGAAGACGGTGGCAACAAATGGCATACGCGACGCCAGTCCACCAAGGTCTGGTATGTAGCGGGTATGGGCCTTCTCATATACCAGCCCCACCAGCAGGAACAGTAGCGCTGTGATAGTGCCGTGGGTGAACATCTGCATGGCGGCACCGTTCAGGCCCACGGGGCTCACCCCGGCGGCCACTGCGCCCACCGAGCCGATACCGAGCAGCACAAGGCCCATGTGGCTGATGCTGCTGAAGGCCACCAAGCGCTTCATATCGCTCTGGCGGATGGTCACTATGGCACCGTAGATTATGCTTATCACACCCAGGGTCACTATCAGCCAGGCGTAGTCCCGGGCCTCGTGGGGAAACATAGACACACTCACTCGAATAAGCCCGTAACCACCGAATTTGATAAGCACGCCAGCCAGCATCACGCTGCCGGCTGTGGGGGCGTCGGTATGGGCATCAGGCAGCCAGGAGTGCAAGGGCCAAGTGGGCAGCTTGATGGCAAAGGCCACGAAAAAGAAGAAGAACACCATCTGGGCAGGTATCACAAGGTTTGTAATGTTGCTCGTGGCCAGGACGGTCATATCGAAGGTGCCGGCGGAGAAGTAGAGAACCAGGATGCCTACCAGCATGAAGGCGGAGCCGGCAAGGGTGAATATGAGGAACTTCATGGCCGAGTACTCCTTGCGGCCCGAACCCCAGACGGATATTAAGAAGTACATTGGCACCAGTTCCAGTTCCCAGAAGATGAAGAAGAGGACGAAGTCCAGCCCGGTGAACACCCCCATGACAGCCGTTTGCAGCACCAGCAGCCAGGCGAAATACTCCCTGACCCGCTGCTGTATGTTCCCCGACGCCAACGCAGCGCACATGCCCACTATCCCAGTCAGTAGCACCAGCGGTGCGTTCAGCCCATCCAGTCCCAGGAAGTATTGGACGTTCAGGGACGGAATCCAATTGACTCGCTCCACCAGTTGCAGGCCGCCTTCTTGAAGGTCGTAGGAGGTAAAAGCGATGGTAGCCAGCGCCAGGTCCGACACCATGACGCCGATGGCGAAACCCCGTATAGCCCTGGGCTGGCGCAGCAGCAGCGCAATGACCAGGGCCCCAGCCAAGGGAAGGAACACAGTGGCTGTCAGCAACTATCACCTGCCAAAAACAAGGTACGCTCCAATGATCGCCAGGATGCCTAGAGATATGACGGCGCCGTACGCCTGGGTCTGGCCGTCCTGAATCGGTGCCAGGCCACGTCCAAGGTTCCTGCCCAGCCAGCCGACGCCGTCCCCAGTACGGTCTATGACCTCGCGGTCCACCCAGTCCAGGAACCGCGCCACACCCCGGTAAAAGAACCTCCCAACTATCACGCCCTCATAAAGGTTATCCAGGTAGTACCTATGGAAAAGCAGGTCTCGAGCGGGCCGCAGGGCACGGCCCACGGCATCGGGTGACAGAGCTCTGGTCAGATACATCAGCACGGCCAGGCCGATTCCCAGCAGCGCCACCAGTGTGGAGACCACCGCCAGCGATAGGCTGGCATCCTCGGCATGTCCGCCAAGGGACTCCACAAACCAGTGGGCAGGAATACCGGCCAGGTCGCCCAGAGGGTTGGCCACGTACCCAGAAGCCAGGGCAAGCACACCCAGGACCACCAGAGGCAAGGACATGACCCACGGAGACTCTGCCAGATGCACACCATGCTCCGCGTTCTGGCCATCTCCTTCCGCCTCAGCGCCGCCGCGGAAAGAGCCGTGGAATGTCATGAACATCATTCGCGACACATAAAAGGCCGTCAGAAAGACGCCAGCCAGCGCCATCCAGAACACCGCCTGGTCCACCAGGCCACCGCCCCGCCAGGCCTCCAGGAGAATCTCGTCCTTGCTCCAGAAGCCTGACATAGGGAATATCCCGGCCAGGCTCAGGCTTCCTATGGCCATTGTCACGTAGGTTATCGGCATGTGCCTCCGCAGGCCGCCCATGTACCTCATGTCAAAGGTGCCAGTGGCATGGTTGACGCTGCCCGCCGCAAGGAACAGGAGCGCCTTGAAGAAAGCGTGGTTGAACAGGTGAAAGATGGCAACAGCAGGAGCGCCCATCCCCAGGGCCAGCATCATATACCCAAGCTGGCTCACGGTGGAGTACGCCATCACCCGTTTGATGTCGTACATGACCAGGGCCATGGTGGCGGCAAAGACCGCCGTAAACCCGCCTAACAGGGCCACAGTGCGCATTGCCGTTGCGGACTCGTGGAACAGCGGGAAGAACCGCGCCACCAGGAATACGCCCGCCGCCACCATGGTTGCAGCGTGGATAAGGGCGCTCACGGGCGTCGGGCCTTCCATCGCGTCGGGCAGCCAGGTATGCAGAGGGAACTGGCCCGACTTGCCTACCGCGCCGGCGAATATGCCCAGGCTGAGCCATGTAACGGCGAAGGCAGGAAGCAACAGAGCCGCAACCCATATGTCAGTTATCTCGAATGGGTTGAGTCCCTGGGCAAGAAACGTGTCGCGATGCAGGTAAAGGTATAGGATTGCCAGAAGGAAACCGACGTCGCCGATGCGCGTGACTATGAAAGCCTTTTTGGCCGCCGCCGCCGCCGCAGGCCGGTGGTACCAGAAGCCGATGAGTAGATATGAGCACAGCCCCACCAGCTCCCAGAATACGTAGAGCTGAAGGATGCTGCTGGATATCACCACGCCCAGCATGGAGGCTGTGAAAAGGGACATGAACGCAAAATACCGTGAGTAACCAGGGTCGTCCTTCATGTAGCCTTGGGAGTAGACCTGCACGAGCAAGCTGACGCCTGTCACCACCACCAGCATTATGGCGGTGAGTGGGTCCAAAAGGATGCCAACCCGTATCTCCAGATCGCCGATGGCAAGCCACGGATGGGACTCCCATCCTATGGGTTCGTCGGAGCCAATGGTGCTCTTCAGCGCCACCAGTGAAAGGATGAAGGCTGCACCAACAGCAGCGGTGGTCACATAGCCGCTTAGCCTGGAATACCGCTGGCTAAGAAACGGGCGAATGAGCAGAGCGATAATAAGGAATGAGGCCAGTGGAAGGAACAGGATGGCCCATGCTTGCGGTTCAGTCATAGTCTATCAGCTACGGCTAAAGCTTGCGTAGAATCTCGTCGGCCACGTGCTCTCGGCCACGTGGCACCATTATTCGAAAAGCGACCTGCTCTCCCCAATCCCGGATGTCGCCTTCCGGAAGCAGTCTGGTGGGCAGTCCCTCCCCTTCCAGGATCAGCTTCCACATCTCGGCTATGATCAGGTTCGGAGCCTTTTTGTACTCTACCCACATGGCATCTTACCGTCCTAGCAGGTCCACTTCCGTCACGTCTACAGTCTCTCTTACCCTGTAGACTGCGATGACGATTGCCAGCCCCAGGGCGACCTCTGCCGCCGCCACAGTGATGATAAACACTGCAAACACCTGCCCTGTTAGCACCATCTGCACAAAAGCATCGTCCGTGGCGGTGGGACTGGCTCTTAGGGCCGCGGGAGCCACGTAACGGGACATGGCCACGACGGCTATTATCACGGCGTTGAACATGATTTCGATGGCCATGAGCACGCTCACGGCGTTGCGCCTGGTCAGCGCTCCGTACAGCCCGATGGTAAACAAAACGGCAGAAAGGACAAGGAACCGTTCGAGCGTCATGGGTGGTGCTCCCTGACCAGAACGATGGCTCCCAAGATCGCCGCCAGGAGAAGGAGCGAGACCACCTCAAAGGGAAGGACCCACTCCCTGAGCAGCAAACCGGCCAGCCACTGAGGCGTTGCAGAGAACACCTCCTCCACCCGGGCCAGGCTTGCGGTAGAGAGGGCGTCTTCAAGCAACAGCCACTCTTTCTGCAACGCCACAACCACCAGAAACACCCCGAGTAGCCCGGAGAGCAAAAGGGCCGGCACCCGCAGCCGGTTGGGCCGATTACCCTTCTCTACGTCCCGTGTCAGGAGCACCGCGAATATTATCAGCACCGATATAGCTCCAGCGTAGATCAGCACCTGCACCACCGCCAGGAAGTCAGCGTTGAGCAGGACCAGCAATCCGGCCACGGTGAAAAAGGTTACCACCAGCATGAGGGCCGCCCGAAAGAGGTCTTGCAATCTGATTACGGCCAGGGCGCTGGCGACGCTAACAGCGGCCAGCAGCCAGAAAAGAAGCTCCTGAATCATCCAGTCTCCTCTTTCCCTTCCGGCGATGGAGGGCCATCTGCCCCACCAGTCCCTGGCTCTCCGGGCCGCTGGGGCAGATGGTGCGGCCATGACTCCCTGCCCGCCTCTTTCCATGGCACGGCGTCGTCTCTATGCGGGTCGTAGCCCCTGCCCTCAAGCTGGGGCCGGAACCAGGTGCTGGGCCGCTTCTCCGCTGCTCGCAGCCGGTCGGCATGGATTACCAGCTCGGTTCGTCTGTACGTGGCCTCCTCGAAACCACTGCCCATGAAAAGCGCATCGTATGGGCACGCCTCCACGCACAGGCCGCAGAACATGCACCTGCCGATGTCTATGTCAAAGACGTCGATGGCGTAGGCACCGCCTTCAGGAAGGTTGTCCCCGCTGGGGTGCGAGACGATCTTGATGATGCCTAGCGGGCAATACTTGGCGCAACTGTCGCACGCGGTGCATCTCTCCTCGTACCACACGAACTCCTCGCCGCGAAAGCGAGGGTGCTGCGGAACCCGCTCCTCGGGATATTTGATGGTGACCGGCTTCCTGATGAAGTTCTTCATCGTCACCAGGAAGCCGTTCAGGATACCTAGTCCGTACATACTACTGGACCTCCGAGTCCACTGGAATCTCAACTATCATATCTCTTGGCTGGCCGCCAAGTCGTACGAAGCGGGAGAAAGCGGCGATTCCCACCACGGCCACGGCGAAATTGATACCGGCCATCAACCATAGATTGGCCAGCACGCTGGTATCCAGTACCAGGACCTCCACCGCAGTTACGAAGATGTTGATAAGGCTTAGGGGCAGGAGGAACTTCCAAGCGAAGGCCATGACCTGGTCCAACCGGAGCCTTGGCAATGTGGCTCGCACCCAGATGAAAAGGAAAGCAAAGAAGAAGACTTTGATGAGGAACCAAAGGTGCGACGGCAAGTACGGCCCCTCCCACCCTCTCAGGAACAGGGTGGCCATTATGCCTGAGGTGGTTAGCACCGCGCCAAACTCTGCCAATTGGAACATGCCGAACTTCATGCCGCTGTACTCTGTATGATACCCGGACACGATCTCCGACTCCGCCTCCACAAGGTCAAATGGAGAGCGGTTCATTTCAGCAGAGCTCCCGGCCACGAAGACGAAGAAACCCAGAGGCTGCAACAGAATAAAAGGTATCCGTTGCGCCTCCACAATGCTCACCAGTGACAAAGAGCCTGCCAGCAACAGGACTCCCACTATAGACAACACCACGGGTATCTCATAGCTTATTAGCTGGGCTACGGCTCTCATGCCTCCAAACATGGCGTACCGGTTGCCAGAGGCAAACCCCGCCATGAACATTGCAAGAGTGCTGACAGAGGTTACGGCGACAACATATAGAATGCCGATGTTGACGTCGGCAATGAAGGAGTGCCTGCCAAAGGGCAGCACCGCCAGGACAAGGAGGACAGGCACCACCATCACCACGGGCGCTAGGTTGAACACCCACCGGTCTGCGTCCGCGGGGACCAGGTCCTCCTTGGTGAGCATCTTGATGGCGTCGGCCACGGGCTGAAGAAGGCCAAAAGGCCCGGTACGATTGGGCCCAAGCCGCGCCTGAAAACGGCCTAACAGCCGCCGCTCCAGGTAGGTGTACAACATAACCAGAACCAGGAAAACGTTGACTACCAGCGCCGCAATAGCTATGGCAGCCACGGTGAAGGCCAGCCACTCCCATCCTCTGGGCAGAAGACCATCCCGCAGGACCGTTTCTCCCGCGGGGGTGCAGTACTGTGCGTTGCCCTGGCCGGCGGCAAGCCAGCAATAGATGCCGCGGAACAGCGCGTTCCCTTCCAGGGGGGATGGCATTACCTGTCAACCTCTCCCATGTTGATGTCTATGCTGCCAAAGGTAACAATCATATCCGCCAGCTTCCAGCCCACCAGCAGGTCTCGCAACACGGTCAGATTGATAAAGGAGGGCGAGCGAATCTTGAAACGGTACGGAGCAATTCCGCCGTCGCTCACTAGGTAGAACCCAAGCTCGCCTTTCGGCCCTTCGATGCGTCCATAGGCGTCACCGGGAGGCGGGCGGAGCAGCGCGGGCACATCCGCTCGCACAGGCCCTGGTTGAATCTGTTGGACACACTGCTCAACGATGCGCAGGCTCTGGCGCATCTCCATGACCCTGACCTTGTAACGGTCGTAGTTGTCTCCCTGCTCGCCTGTTGGAACGTCAAACTCCACCCTATCATATATTTCGTACGGGTCCGCCTTGCGGAGGTCCCAGGGGAAGCCGGTGGAGCGAAGGACGGGGCCGGTCACGGAGCAGTTCAGTGCCTTTTCAGTGGTGAGAATGCCTACCCCCTTGGTGCGGGTCAGCAGAATCTCGTTCTTGGTAAGAAGCTGCTCGTACTCGTCTATGTAGTGCGGCATCTCCGAGGTGAACCTGTTCAGCGCCGGCCAGAACTCGTCCGGAGCGTCTTGGAACACGCCTCCCACCCTCATGTAAGACAAGGTAATACGCGCGCCACACAGCATCTCGAACAGGTCCAGGACCTTCTCTCGCTCGCGGAAGCAGTACATAAGTGGAGTGGCTAAGGCTCCCAGGTCGTTCAAGAGGAATCCAGTGGCAACAAGGTGGCTGACAATACGCTGTAGCTCCGCCGCTATTACCCGCAGGTACATAGCACGCTCAGGGGCCACTGTGTCTGCCAGCTTCTCGCAGGCGATAACATAGGCCTGGTTGTTGGTCATGGCGGCCACGTAGTCCAGGCGGTCGGTCAGGGTGATTACCTGGGTGTACGTCCGCTCCTCCGCCAGCTTCTCGGAGCCGCGGTGCAGGTAGCCGAACACCGGCTCTACATCCAAGATGACCTCGCCGTCAAATGTGACGCGCAGACGGAAAACGCCATGCGTGCTGGGGTGCTGGGGACCCAGGTTGACAGTGAGAGGCTCAGTGCGTATGGGCATGGCTCGCTTTTTAGAGCGGTGGCTCCAGATAGTCCCGTCTCAAAGGATGGCCCTGGAATCCCTCCCAAAGCATGATGCGTTTCAGATTGGGATGTCCTGAGAAGGCAACCCCCATCAGGTCCCAGATCTCCCGTTCCTGAAAGTCCGCACCCTGCCAAACGGTTACCACTGATGGAACAGTGGGGTCTGTCCTGTCGAAAACCCTGGTTTTAAGGATGGCGCTGTGCCTGTGCCGAGTGGAGGTCAGGTGGTAGACCAACTCAAACTGCTCCACGTAGTCCACTGCTGAGATGGAGTTCAACAGGTCAAACTCCAGACCTTGCGTCTCTCTGAGGAAGCGACACGTCTCCAGCACGCTTCCCGGCTTGATCCAGAGGCTAACGCCATCCCATTGCTCTACGGCTAGCGGAAGAACCACCTGGAGGTGCCGCCCCAACTCCTCTCCTGACATGGGCTGGATCATCTACGCCCCTGCCGGCACATGGGTCAAGCCGTAGTTCTTTATCTTTTCGTGAAGCTGCATGATGCCGTAGAGAAGGGCATCTGGGCGGGGCGGGCAGCCGGGTACGTAAACATCCACAGGGATGATGTGGTTCACTCCCGGCACCACGCTGTAGGACTGGTAGTACGGGCCACCGCTGGTGGCGCATACGCCCATGGAGATAACCCATTTGGGCTCTGACATCTGGGCGTAGAGCCGCTGGATGGCATCCGCCATTTTCCATGTCACAGTGCCCGCAACTATCATCAGGTCCGCCTGCCTTGGGGAAGGACGCATGGCCTCCATGCCAAAGCGGGCGATGTCGTAACGGGACATTGCGCTGGCGATCATTTCGAAGGCGCAGCAGGCCAGTCCAAAGGTCAATGGCCATACAGAGGAACGCCTACCCCAGTTGAGCAGGGCGTCCACGGAAGTCACGACCACGCTTCGCTGGAAATCGGACGGCACCTCCAGCACCGGGTCTGGATACGGCTCCACCGCACTGTCCTTGAGGGCCTGGATCCTTGATCCCTCTTGCCTGTCCAACTCAATGGTGGATACATATAAAGGGATACCCGTCTGGCTTGTATTCTTAGTATTCTCAGCCATTATTCCCACTCCAGGGCGCGTTTCCGCCATGCGTACGCCAGTCCCACTACCAGAATCAGAACGAATACCAGCATCTCAAACAAGGCGAACAGGCCAAGCTGTTTGAATCGTATGGCCCACGGGTAAAGGAACACCGTTTCCACGTCAAAGATGACAAAGAGCAAGGCATACGTGTAGTAGCGGAAGTTGAACTGCACCCATCGGCCTGGCCCTATAGGTTCTACTCCACACTCGTACACGCTGCTTTTCACCAGGCTTGGCTTTTTGGGGCGGATGCGTAAGTAGGAGAAAAGCCAGGAGAGCATAAGCATGCCCACTGGCACAACAATAGCTACGGTAGTAAGGATTAGGATCAGCCCGTATTGCCGGAAATAGTCGTCAAGCATGGCGCTCCGCCGGGCCCAGAGTAAATCGCAACTACTATAGCATGGGCCCTCTCTGGCTATCAAGTGAAATCTTGCACAAAGTGGCCATCTTGCCTTCATGGCGGCCCACAGCAAGCTGGGGTATGATGTCACAATTCCACCAAAGTGGCCAAATCTCCGGTCTGAGCCGGGGACTTGAAGTTGCCATCGGGCGCTTTCTCTTGACTCCCAGGGATTTGTAATGTCACACTTATTTGACGTCGCGCTGAGACGAAGAGAGGCTGAGCCAGACCAATGGCAGACCTAATCCGCGTGGAAAACCTGCACGTCCACTTCTACTCCAAGGAGGGAGTGATTAAGGCCGTCAACGGCGTTAGCCTGGCTCTCCAGGAGAACACCGTCCTGGCCATGGTGGGAGAGAGCGGTTCTGGGAAAACGGTCACCGCCCTGGCCATCCTGGGGCTTATACCCTTCCCAGGCAGGGTTGTTGAGGGGCGGATACTACTGGATGGAGAGAACCTGCTGGATAGCAGTCCGGAACGCCTGCGGGAGATCCGGGGCCAGGAGATTGGCACAGTCTTTCAGAATGCCCAGGCTGCCCTCAACCCACGCCTTTCCATTGCCGTACAGGTGGAGGAGGCGCTGTTGGCCCACACCTTTATGACCAAACGGGAGGCACGCGACCGCGCAGAGGAGATGCTGACTGAGATGGGTGTTCCAGACCCCCGGCGCATCTTGACCCAGTACCCGTTTCAACTCAGCGGAGGGATGTGCCAGCGCATAATGCTCTCCATAGCGCTGGCCCTGCATCCCAAGCTGGTCATCGCGGACGAGCCCACATCCAACCTGGACATGACGCTCCAGGCATGGGTCCTGGAACACCTGAGACAGTTGAGAAGAGAGGAAGGGACTACCATCCTTCTAATCACTCACGACATGGGGATTGTGGCCCAGATGGCCGACCACGTAGCCGTCATTTACGCAGGTTCCGTAGTAGAGTACACCGACACAATAACCCTGTTTCAGCGACCATCGCACCCGTACACTTGGGGCCTCTTCCAGGCGCTTCCCAGGTTGGATGACGTTGACCGCTCTCTTTTGCCAATGCGAGGGCGCTCCCCTGATCCCATTGAACTGAAAGACGAGTGTCCGTTCATACCCAGGTGCCCCAAGGCAACCAATATATGCCGCACAAGCCCAAAGCCAGCGCTAAGGCTGATCGGGGAAAACCACTATGTGGCTTGCTTCAACGAGATACGCCACGACGGGGAGACCCTTCCCGCCCCCGGGAGCCAGCGCTCAACTCAGCCACCAACGTCTCCAGGGCCAGGTCCTCATCCAACTCCCCTCGCTTGATGGCCAGGTCTGTTTCCAGCAACCGCCTGTACATGGCCTCCACCCTTCCGTAAGAATGGCGACGCGCCTGCTCCTCCACCTGCCGGACTGCGAAGTCCGCCGTTAACCCCAGCCTGCCTCGCATCTCTGGCCCAGGAACGCGCTGCGCCTGAAGCTCTTGAGCAAGGAGAATAAGACGCAACTGTCGGGCCAGCATGGTGAGTACGTATGAGACATCCGCTCTGCTCTGGCGCAGCAAGAGTATGGAACGCATGGCCACGGCCGGACGTCCTTCCAGGATAGAGTCTACCACCCTAAAGATGTTGGTCTCGCGGGCGTATGGCACCACCAGTTCCACCGCCTCATCATCAATGGGAGCCTCTTCGCCCGCGTACAGGGCCAGCTTCTCTATCTCATTGTTAAGTAACCAGAGGTTACCCCCTACCAGCTCCCCCAACCGCCGTACCGCCTGGGGCGTTACCGTCGCTCCACTGCTGGCTATCCTCTCGCGAATCCACCTCTCCAGAGCCACACCACCCAGGAGAGGAAACTCGCGCAGCTGGGCGACGGTTGCCAGCTCTCGCAGAAGAACGTTGTCACGACGCAGACCGCGTTCCAAGAAGACCAGGATTGTGCTGGGAGGCATATGGGCCAGGGTTGCGTGGGCCTGTTGCCACTCCTCCAGCGCTTCCTTGGCACCGGAGGACCGCCCATCCCGTCTCCCTGCTCTTCCGGCGTCAAACTGCTCCAGCAACCCGTCTACAACGACCAGTCGCCGCTCGGCCAGGAAAGGGACAGCACTACACACCTCCTGTAGATGCCGGATGTTTAGCCCATGTCCGTTCAGCACAGTGGTGTTCGCCTCCAGGAGCTCGGGCGAGCCGATCTCCTGGCGCAACTCCTCCAGGGACTCCATTCTAGAGAAGTCATCTTCTCCGTAGAGGACGTATATCATGGACTACAACCCTCTGGCAGGTTTAGGTCTACTCAGGACAGGTCCAACCTCATTGGGTCCCAGACCCTAGTCAATTGGGTTTCGCCCCTCTGAGCACCCCTTTTGTTAGCAACCTGCTGCGAACGCCAAGACATTCGGCGCTGGCTAGTATATAATAAAGTTTCATGAGCCGCCTAACCAACGGACTGATAGGCAACTACGAACTCCTGAACCCTGTGGCGACCACAGGGCTGGCCATGGTCTTCAAGGCACGGGATACCACCAGCGGCAAGATAGTGGCGCTAAAGGTGATACATGCCTATTTCATGCTAGAGGCGGAGACGCTGATACAGTTTCAACGCCAGATGGACCAGGTGCAGGAGCTTGATCACCCCAACATCGTTCCGGTGTACGGCGTCGCACGTGACCAAGAGTCCATAGGCGTGGCAATGGAGTACGTCCAGTGGCCCACCCTGAAGACCAGAAAGAGTAGACGGCTGCCCATAGGGGAAATCCTGACTATTCTGAGTCAGGTGGCGGCGGCTCTGGACTACGCCCATGCCAATGGCCTGGTCCATAGGGACCTGCGGCCCAGCAACGTCTTCTACGACGAAGAGAGCGGACGGGCAATGGTCTCGGATTTTGGGACCATAAACCTGGCGGAGGGTGGACACGTTCTCCTACGAAGCACCGTAAACACACCGGCGCCCAGCTATGCTGCCCCAGAGCAGCTTCAGGGGCAGCCTCCCGACCCACGTAACGACGTCTACTCCCTGGGGACCCTGGCGTATGAGCTGCTTACGGGAGAGGTCCCCTTTGACGCCCTGAGCCCTTATACCATCCTTTCACGCCAGCTTTCCACCATTCCAGACCCCCCCTCCTACTGGAACGAGGCGCTCCCGGTTGCGGTGGACGACGTGGTTCTCAAAGCGCTTAAACGCAGGCCGGAAGAGCGTTACTCCACCTGTGGAGCTATGGTAGAGGCGCTGGCCCAAGCGGCAGGCCCATCCGTCGTGGCAAAGGCCGTCACTGCGTCAGCTCATTCGGCTGACATAGCCTCTGCCCGCAGCGAAGAGGTAGCCATAGCCAGGGATATAGAGGATGACCGAGTCATCTGCCCTCTATGCGGCTCAGGAAACTCCGCAACGGCATCCCGATGCCAGACCTGCTGGAGTATCCTGGGGGCGCAGCCGGTGGTCAGCCGTGAGGAGGAGAAGATATGGATTCGCAGGTATGCGGGAAGGCTGCGTGCTAGGAAACGCATCGTGTGGGGCACGGCAGGTGTTCTGACAGCGGTGGTGCTGGGAGTTTGGACATACAACATCATAGACTATGCGCCGCCTTTGCCAGCACCCACCACTGACATCACAGCATTTGCGGCTGTTGGGGGTTGGTCCACCATCCAGCGCGACCTGTTGCATACAGGCGTGGTCCCTGGCCCCGCCTTTGCTCCACAGGGAGCACCCCAACGGATATTCCAATCTGACGGACCCATTCTTGCCTCACCAGCGGTGGCCGGAAACAAGATATTCGTAGCCACTAGCGATCGCAGAGTGGCGGCGCTGGACCGGGCTACCGGGCAAATGCTCTGGACATACCCCGTAAGCGGACCTATCAACTCCGCCCCGACTGTTGCAGGCGGCCTGGTTTATGTAGGGTTGAGGGACGGTGATCTGCTGGCTCTTGAGGCGGAAACAGGGACGCTGAAATGGAACTATCGTACCAATAATCCTATCTACGGCTCAGCCACCGTGGTGGATGGCACTCTGTACATCGGCTCCGGGGACCATTTCCTCTACGCTCTGGACGCTGACAACGGGGAACTGCGCTGGCAAATGGAAACAGGCGATTGGATCCTGGCCACGCCCACAGTAAGCCAGGGGATAGCGGTTGTTGGGTCACAAGACGGCGAACTATACATGGCGGACATATCCAATGGAACCCTTCGATACCAGGTGGCCGTTGGCGCCTCTGTGGACAGGTCCACAACAATAGTGGATAACGTCGCCTATTTCACCACGCGTTCAGGGAGCGTTCTAGCCTTCGACTACAGGGAAAAGGACGCAGCTTTTCGCAAGGCTAAGTTAACTGTGCAGGCTCATCTCTTCGTGTGGGGAATGGTCTCTTCTCCACCTCGCCTTCCGGGCCTCGTGTGGAGCCGGCGATTCAGCCGTGATCCGAGCGTGGCGGAGGTGGCGACGGCCGATGGGCGGCTGTTCATGGCTACCGCTGAGGGGAGACTTCGCGCCCTGGACGCCAAAACAGGCCAAGACCTGTGGCTCGTAGAGGACCTGGCACGTCTGTACTCCGCGCCCATTGTGAGCGGCGACACCGTGATTCAAACCGCCTCCGACGGCACTGTATACGGGTTTGACGCGGCCACTGGGATAGAGAAGTGGAGAGCTTCCGTGGAGGAGGGTGTCACTACCTCCGCCATATTGGCTGGTGATACCCTATACGTGCCCACCACGGCGGGAAACCTCTACGCCATACGGTAAGCCACTTGCGGCTATTGCCTGCGCTCCGGCTGAAACTATGGCTCTGCCCGGACTTCGCAGGTAGGCACACTCGTCACCCTGAACTCCGCCCCAGGGTAGCCGGTTCTTTTCCAGGAGTATCCCAATGGAGCTAGGAATCATCGGTCTCCCCAAGAGCGGCAAAACCACCGTCTTCAATGCCCTAACCAGGGGACGTACTGAATCATCCCACTCTGGTGGTCAGTCCGGCAAGCTAATCATAGGCGTGGACAAGGTTGCAGACCAGCGTGTGGACGCCCTGGTCGCCATGTTTCATCCCCAACGTGTTTTCCAGGCGGAGGTCCGTTATGTGGACATCCCATGGGCTCCGGAAGGCATGGGGAAAAGTCAGGGCATTGGCGGCGAATATCTGAACGTCCTTCAACGCACTGACGCCCTGCTTAACGTTGTGCGTGGCTTTGAGGACCCATCGGTCCCCCACGTACAAGGGAGTTTAGAACCACGCCGCGATGCTGCTACCATGGACCTTGAGCTAGCCTTCTCAGACCTGGCCATCATCGAACGCAGGTTCCTAAGGCTTGAGGCTGAGCTAAAGGGCGCTAAGGCACAAGAGCGAGAACGAAACCGTGTTGAAGCCGCTCTCCTGACCCGACTAAAAGAGGGCATTGAACACGACATCGCAATACGGGAACAAGAGTTGACCGGTGAGGAAGTCAAGCTCATAAGCGCCTATCAGTTCCTTACGGCCAAACCCATGCTTGTCCTTTTCAACATTGGCGAGGCACAACTGGCTCAGGCAAGCAGCATAGAAGAGGAGGCGCGCGGGCGACTGGGCAGATCCCGAGTCCAGGTAGCAACCATTTGCGCAAAACTGGAGGCTGACCTGGCTCAACTGGCTTCGGCGGAAGAGGAGGAGTTTCGCCGCTCCTTGGAGGCAGGCGAACCGGGCACAGCCAAGGTGACTCGCCTCTCCTATCAACTGCTTGGCCTCATCTCTTTCTTTACCACAGGCCCCGATGAGGTAAAGGCATGGACAATACACCAGGGCACGGCAGCAGTCAAAGCGGCGGGACAGATTCACTCAGATATAGAACGAGGCTTCATCCGAGCCGAAACTGTTTCCTTTGACGACCTGGCTCGTTGCGGCAGTTTTGCCGAAGTGCGCCGCCAGGGCAGGCTGAGGCTTGAAGGCAAGACCTATACCGTCAAAGACGGCGACGTAATCGAGTTCTTGTTCAATGTATAAGACCATTCGGACAACGGGCAAGCCGGAAGAGCGTCTCAAGCCAGAGGCCTTGGGAACGCCCATCGCCCTGTATATACACATACCATTCTGTGAGACCAGGTGCCCTTACTGCGACTTCAACACATATGAGAGCATCGAACCTCTCATGCCGGCTTACATAGAGGCCTTGGTCCAGGAGATACGCCTGTGGGGTGCCTTTCTTACCAAAGGCCAGGACGCGCCACTCCCTCAGCCTATCTCCACACTATTCTTCGGCGGCGGCACGCCCTCTTACCTGCCGCCAGAGGATATTCAACGCGTGCTGGATGCGGTACGCGCCGTCTTTTCCCTGGCACCAAATGCCGAGCTTACTCTGGAGAGCAATCCTGGAGACGTTACACCCACCAGGTTGGAGATGTGGAAAGCAGCCGGTATTAACCGCGTTTCCATAGGGGTCCAGAGCCTGGACGACGGCCTCCTGCAACTCTTGGGCCGCCGCCACAACGCCCAAGAGGCGTGCCAGGCATACCAGAACGCCCGGGATGCCGGTTTCGATAACGTGAACCTGGACCTGATGTATGGGTTGCCGCATCAATCCTTGGACCAATGGCGGGGTACGCTAACCGAAACGCTAATCTTGGCCCCAGAGCACCTTTCCATGTACTGCCTGACCCTGGAGGAGGGGACGCCCTTGGAGGCATGGGTACGTCTTGGGAAGGTTCCGGACCCGGACCCAGACCTGGCCGCCGATATGCACCTGCTGGCGGAAGAGCTAGCTGACGACGCGGGCTACGAACATTACGAGATTTCCAACTGGGCCATGCCTGACCGCGCCTGCCGCCACAACCTCACCTACTGGCGGAACCAGTCGTACCTGGGCGTTGGGCCGGGCGCTCACTCCTACCTGGGAGGCTACAGGTTCGCCAGCGTCAAGTCGCCACGCCAGTACATCCAACGGGTCCAACAGTGGGCTGACAAAGGGGCCAGACGTCTCCACCTGGCAGACCTGCGGGACGGAGGGCCTCTGGAAACCGTGGATGCCATTGACACCCCAATGGAGATGGGAGAGACCATGATGATGGGGCTCCGCTTGGGCCAGGGAGTTTCAGAGTCCAGCTTCCAGGAGCGGTTCGGACTTGAACTGCGGCAGGCATACAAGCTTCAAATAGCAGAGATGGAGCGCTGGGGTCTGCTTGAATGGCACCTGGGCTGGCTTCGGCTTACGCCACGGGGACGTCTCCTGGGCAACGAGGTTTTCCAGCGGTTTCTGGCGTAAAGCTGGGTATAACAAAAATACCCTACCACAACGTAGTTTTCCACACCCAGCCCCACGGACAGCATCAGAAGGCCCCTACCCTACTCAAACAAACGGAACCGTTGGCCAAGGATGCTCAGGGCTCTACGGCCCTGTATGCTACAATGAATAGCCTCAACTGAATGGTAAAGACATTGTTGCCAACCCCAAGTCCTACCAGAACACTCCTCTGGACCACTCTAGCCGCCTTTGTCCTGGTGGTCGCTGCGGCCTGTGCCCCTATAGAGCGACTTCAGCAGTTCCGCGCTGAGCGTGCTGCCACATCCCAGGTCCCCAAGGAGCTATCTATCCTTTGGGAGGTGTGGCAAATGGTGGAGAAGGATTACGGTGGAAAAGAGAAAATAGACCAGCGAACTCTTAGCGATGGCGCTATTCAAGGCATGGTAGCCGTTCTGGGAGATAAAGCGTCCACCTACTTGACGTCTGGTGACTACAATCTGGACGCTCCGAACTTGGAGGCGGTCTGGCAGGCGTGGCGAGTCCTTTCCCCAAAGCTAAAGGAAAATGATACCAGCGTCACGCCACAGGAGTTGCAGGAGGGAGCCATTCGAGGGATGCTGCACGCCCTGGGCAATCCATACACATCCTATCTGCTGCCCGATGAGTACGATCTGGAGACCAGTAACCTGTCTTCCAAGTTCGAAGGCATTGGAATCTACGTCACTATTATCAACAACCAGCTTGCCGTCGCTGCCCCTATTCCAAATAGCCCGGCGAAAAATGCGGGCTTGGTGACGGGAGACATTATCCTGGAGGTAGATGGCACCACTACCACCAACATGAGCATCGCCAAGGCTGCGCGAATCATCCGGGGGCCCAAGGGCTCGTCCGTCGAACTCCTGGTGCTCCACCCTGGAGAGAAAACTCCCAGGATAATTACCGTCACACGCGACGTTGTAAAACTGCAGACAGTAACTTGGGAGTCCATCGGCGACGGCCTGGCCTATCTCAGGATAGTGCAGTTCCTAGACGACACAGACGAAGATTTGGAAAATGCGCTCAAGGAGATGTTGGCTCAGAATGTGGAGGGGTTGATTTTGGACGTGAGGCGAAACCCAGGCGGCTTGCTGGATACCACAGTGGCAGTGGCGAGTCAGTTCCTCGAGGCTGGCCTAGTGCTATACCAGATGGATGGCCATGGGGAACGCAAAGACTTTCTGGTGCAGGAAGGGGGCATAGCCACCAAGATACCTATGGTTGTGCTGGCAGACCAGACCAGCGCCAGCGCCAGCGAGATTCTGGCTGGGACCCTCCAGGACCATCAGAGGGCTATTCTAATTGGCACCAAGACCTATGGCAAAGGCAGTGTCAACGAGATCCGAAAGCTGAAAGATGGCTCTGGTCTATACATGACCTCCGCCCTCTGGTATACCCCAGACGGACGCCTGATTGAAGGAGAGGGCCTTACCCCGGATATAGAAATATACATGGACCTGCGCATACCCTTGGGGACCAGCTTCGACTGGCAACTGTACAGCGCCATTCAGTACCTCACAAACCAGGTGCCAACCGCGGCGAGGTAAGGACGCCATCTATGCCAGCGCCAAGCCGGACAACGCCAAGCGGCGATGGCTTCAAGGTCGTCGCGGCTAACCGCAAAGCACTGCGTGACTACGACATCCTGGAGCGAATAGAGGCCGGCCTTGTGCTCACCGGCACAGAGATCAAGTCCATTCGCGCAGGCCGTGCCAACCTCCAAGATGCCTACGCCCGTTCCGATGGGGGTGAGCTTTGGCTTGTAGGAGCCCACGTGGCCCACTATGCCCAGGGTGGCATCTACAACCACGAACCCACCAGACCTAGAAAGCTGCTACTGCACCGTGACCAGCTAGCGCAACTGGCAGGCACGGCGGCACAGAAAGGGCTGGCAATAGTGCCATTGCGTCTCTACATCAAGCACCACGTGGCCAAGGTGGAACTGGGCCTAGCTCGGGGCAGAAGGCAGTACGAGAAACGGCAGGTCATAGCCCGTAGGGATGCCGAGCGTGAGATGCAGCGCGCTATCCGAGAGCGACGGTCTGCCTGGTAGGCGTTCCGGCGCGTGTGGGAATGCCTGCTGCCATCTGCCAGCGCGCGGTGCTCCGCATATCTGATATAATGTGTGCATATGGGGACGCGTGGGTTCGACAGAGGATGGTTCGGCGGAATTGCAGGCCGAGGTGCCGTCACACCTCGTAAAACAGGCGGCAAAAAAGTAACTCGCGAGCCACAACTCGCACTAGCCGCCTAACAGCGGCTACGTTTGCCCTCGTCTCGCCCCGAGGGCGGGGAGCAGGCGCCATAACTTCGGGGTGCAGTCTGCCCTAACGCCGATACGGGCAGCCCTAAGAGGTCCATCGGCTGGCTGACAAGCCTTTCTGCCGGCGGAGAGGCGGCCAGCAAGAAAACAAGCGCCGGACAAGCCTGTAGCATATTCCAGTTGAGCGTTTTCTGGACGGGGAGTTCGACCCTCCCCCGTCTCCACCAGAAACACCGAGTAGCGGCATCGCCATGTTCAAAGCCTACCTCAGGCAGAACAGCCAGGGCGATGCCGCTCTCAGGTCTAAGCGACAATATCTCCAGCAAGGGCCGAAATGCCGGCTTGGACTTGATGACCACGACCCTCTTCTCATCTAACGCATCCACGTAGATAGCTTCGAGCATGGCCAGTAGAATGGCCCGTCGTTCTCCGACCGTTGCCCCATCCCATAGCGTTGGCAGGTCCTCCAGGAGCTTCGCCACCGCTTCAGTGTCCGCCAGCCCGGGGACTACCAGTGTGTAGGGTGTCAGCGCAATTGGACACTATTGAGGCCTAGAAAACCGAAGAGGTTGGGGGTGGTAGAGGCTCCTTCAGAGGGGTAGATTAACCCTAAGTGAAAGGAGTCATTGATGACCCAGGTAGAGGATCAGGCCAGCCAAGCTGAGGAGCGAAGCCAGGAGACACGAAGCTTCGTGCGTCAGGTCCGTGCAGCGACCCGCCGTAAGTATACCCCTGAAGAGAAGATCCGCATCGTCTTGGAGGGGTTCAGACGGGAGACTACCGTTAATGACCTGTGCCGACGGGAAGGAATCAAACCCCACTCCTACTACGCCTGGACGAAGGGGTTCATGGAAGCTGGGAAGGAGAGGTTGACTCGGGACAGTGTGCGTGATGCGACCCGGCAAGAGATAGAGCAGCTCAAGCGGGAGAACAGTGAACTGAAGCAGCTGGTGGGTGAGTTGTCCCTGGAGTTGCACCGCTTCAAAAAAACAGCTCTGCCGCCCCTACACGACAACGGCACCGTCGCATGAGCGTAGTGGAACAATCGAAGGTCGTGGCTGAGGTGGAGCGACATGGTAGAGGGAAGAACAGGCGACTCAGGGAGCTTGGCATTTCCAGGAGCACGTATTATTGGTGGAGGTGGAGGCACCGGCAGGGTAGTTGGGAGGGTACGGAAGGAACTGAGAGGCCCTGGAATCGCCTGCGTCCAGAAGAGGAGGCAGTAGTGCTGGCGGCAGCCCGTGGGATGCCGACCTGGCGAAGCCGGCAGTTGGCGGCTTCGCTCACCGACCACAGAGGCCTATCGGTCTCCGCCTCCACAGTCTATCGTATTCTGAGACGGGAGGGTCTGGTGAAACGGATCGAATACCAGTTGGCAGCGAGCAAAGAGTACCAGCACAAGACCACAGGGCCCCACCAGCTGTGGGCCACCGATGCCTCCTACTTCCGTGTAGTGGGATGGGGCTACTACTACCTCGTGACGGTGATGGACGACTACTCCCGGTTCATCTTGGCCTGGAAGGTGCAACGGGACATGACGGCCAACTCCCTCATAGAGGTGGTCCAGGAAGCTGTTGACTCTACTGGTATGACTGATGTACCTCTGGAGGATCGGACCAAGCTCCTCTCAGATAATGGCTCAGGTTATGTATCGCGGGCCTTCCGCGAGTACATGCGGGTGGTGGGCATTCGCCACGTCCTGGCAGCACCCTATCACCCTCAGACCAACGGGAAGCTGGAGAGATATCACCGAACCCTGAAAGACGACATTAACCAGGTGCCATACGAGGTGGTGGAAGACCTGGAGGCGGCCATCCGGGACTTCGTCGAGTTCTACAACTACCGAAGATATCATCAGGCGCTCAGGGTTGTAACTCCGGCTGACGTGCTGGAAGGCCGTCTGGAGGCAATTCTAGCCCAGAGGAAGGAGGTACAGCGAGAGACTTTTGACCGGCGGAGGCGGTACAATCAGGAGGTCAGAGAAACCCTCAAACCAGGAGCTTCTTCACCCCAATCTCTCGGACCCAGAACTGTCCAAAACCGCTGACACCCAACATACCAGTGAAGCCAGCTTGTCGTGCAAGAGTTGACGGGCCGGTGGCACCGTGTCATCAACGAACGCTTCTATGAATGCTCGCCCGGACTCTTCCGGGGGCTGGGTGATATGTACGTGGCGGATAGCCGGTTGACGGCCTTCTACGACAAAGTGAAACCTGGTCTGGCGAGCTTCCTACGCCAGGCGGCGATACTGCTCAGGTTCTGATTCCGACTAGTCTTACGCATGAACCTGCCGCTTCAGTTGATGCTTTCCAAGACAATACGTGAGTAAGAGACTTGGCCAATCAGGGCGAATAGGATGCCGCCAATCCTGTTCGCTCTGATTCCAAACATCGGGACTCACCATGCTGTACCAAGTTCATACGTCGAAGATCGGGCTGGGGCCAACCTTGGGCGCATAGACGCAGATCTCCCAACCCGCGACTACATAAGTAAGTCCTATGCCCAATCCGATCCACGTAGCCATCTTATCTCGGCCCTCAGCACAGGTTTGTCACCGTTCTCTGACCTAGACATTCATACTGTAGCACACTGGATTTGCCAGAAGGCCAGGAGCGGAAAGTCGGGTGCTATCTAGACCTAAGCCGCGGCCATTAGCGCATCGCTAGTCAACAATAGGGCTAGCCACCTCACTAGCCCGTGTTTACGGGCTGGTTAGCCCCGCGGCGCAAATCTATCAACGAGTTCTGCCACGTCACTCGCCGAGCGCCGTTCTGACTCAGCAACCTCCCTGAGCACGGCTACACGAGCAACGATGTCCCCACCGTCGTGTTGCAGGGTCATGGGCGAGTCAAGCACCTCGAACGAGTCGTCGTCTTCATGCCATTTGTGTAGCAGGCTCCCAGAAGCACGTCCTCCTTCAATTCTGTGAATTTCATGGACCTCCGTCACACGCCGCCAGAAACCGTTTGCCTCATCCCCAAAGCGTCGAATATAAATCACGAACCCGATGTGCGAAGCAGCATCGTCACCCACCCCATTGCCCGCGCATATCTGTTCAAATATGTCTTCCAGCCCCGATGCATGCATGGTGGCTACTAGTGAATACCCAGCGTCCAGGGTGGCGAATAGGCGCCGTGTGGGTTCCCCCCAAATGTAGTTTTGAAAAGGCCCCTGGCTGATCTCGGATATCGATAGGTAGCCCCCTACCGCGCGCAGCTTGAATGAATCCATCTCTTCCATACTGCCGTCAAGCTCATGGACCGGCACAGCCGGTGGACGCAGGCTCAAGACCGCATCTGCTACAATGGACTTCCCAGCTAGCCGCGGAACGGCCGCGGTGATGAACGAGCGCTGCTCGCTGACAAATGCCCACATCGTGGCCGCCATCTCCATGCTCAGAGTGTGATTGCTTATGAGATCCAAGATGGTTGGGGCGTCAGACATAGGAAGGTTCCTCCTTCTGGTTCTTGCAGCCGTTCGGGTCAACTGCCGCCGATTGAATTAAGGTATCACATTAACCTACACTATGCGGGTGCAAACAGCCGTCAAACAGGGTGGCGGCGCGGCGCTGATCCTCCTGAGCTGCCTGTGCCGAGCCTGCCGAAGCGCGTCCCTTATAGGCGTTGGAGAGCGCCAGGTGCGCATGGGCCAGCTCGTGGGCACGTGCTGCGGCACGGGGCCCGGGCACATCAGACTCCTCATGGAGAGCCTCCCGGCGCGTGTGAGATAAACTTTGCACCGGGTATCTTTTGACGCAGGTATGGAAGGCCACTACTTTCCAAAGGGCACCTCAGTCAGTTGATCTGGCCTCTCCGTGGAGCAAAGGATGGTACGCGACCTCAGATCTCAAGGGGGCACTCTGAGATATTGCGGGCGGTCACTGGATCGAGACAACCTCGATTTCGAACGTGAGGGCTTGGCCTGCTAGCGGATGGTTCGCGTCGATCTTGACGACCTCGCTAGTGACTTCCAGTACGATCCCCGTCGCTCCGTTTCTAAATTGAACGCGTCCGCCGCTCGAGGCGCACAGTGACGGTTTCCCCTACGGCCATGCCATGAACAGCCTTATCGAAGCCGGGAATCATCTGGCCGCTGCCAACGACAAAAGTCAACGGCTCCAAAGGTCGAGAGGAGTCAAACTCCTCGCCGTTGTCCAGGGTGCCGCGGTATTGGACGGCCACGGTGTCGCCATCGCTGGCCACAGCTGCCGGACCTTCGGGCGTTGGCGTGGGACTTGGTGCTGGGCTTGGTGTTGGACTGGCCTGATTACACCCCGCCGCGAGTAGTGATGCCAAGAGCGCAAACGCCACTGCAAGACTTGGTAACTTCATAGGGTAATGGTAGCAAAATGATCACTCCGCTGCTATGGTTCTTATCCAAAAGGCCGGAAGTGAAAGTTGGGTGTTTGTGGGCCTACCCGCCGACGGGAAATCACGCGCCATTCGGCCGCAGTCCGACCCTACGCCGCCGCCAGACTCACTCCGCTTTCCAACGAGGGATCAACCCACCCAGTATTCCACCTCAATGGCCCGTGTTTGCAGGCGAGTTCCGGAGGCCCCCTGCCCTGCCACTGCAAAGGGAACCCTTGTGACGTTCTCTCGGTGACTTGGGTTACTGTGGTTGGCCGTCCTACCCTTTCCTGTCCGGAGCACCGTCGTCCCGCAGACTGGGCAGCTTCCCTGTGTGGCTGGTCTACCCTTTTGCTGCTAGGAATCGCTGGGCGGATCACCCAGTTCCTGGAGAAACTCCTCCACTGATGGTGGAAGCGGCGGCGGCGGCCCTTCGTGGGTATACGCCATCCGGGCATCGTAGTCTGCCTCCAGCCGCTCCACCAGGGCCTTGATTTCAGGATCGCGCGCGACCTCAGCCGACACCTGCTCGTACTGCTGCAGGCCATGCCGGCCCACCGAAGGCTCCTCTGGCAAGTCGTACAGGGAGCACAGCACACTGAGTAGCCGGGCCGTGCCATTATGGTCTTCATCAAGTTGTAGGTACTGAGGTAGCCGGACTACAAGGGTCATGTTCTCGATGCCCAGGGCAGAGGCTTTCTCCCCGACAAGGTTCTCAATGGACACGGGACCCTGGTAGCGGTCGGAAGATGTTGTGCTCACACCTGGTAGACCTGTGACCTGCTGGCCGTTGTTGGTTGCCATGACCGGAAGGGGTCGAGTATGGGGCACGGCACCGTAGGTGCTACCGATGCGGCAATACCGCTCCACCTGAAAGTGCTGGAGTAGAGCCACCACGGAGTCCAAATACTCCTCGGTCCTGGCATGGGGCTCCGACAGGTGAAGAAAGATGAGATCAAACTCGTGGGGACCTTTGGCGTAGCGGACGTCGACGTTGTGAACGGTCGTCAGGCGCTGCCCCTCTTCGAAATGCATCATGGGGCGGTATCGAGTGAAGTCGAAATACGAGCCGGGAGTGACCAGCCTACCCAGATCCTGGGCTCCCAACTGCTGTTCCAGGCGCGTTAACGCCAGGGTACCCACGCCTCCAACATCAATCCACGGTGTCAACGAGGCAATGGCATGGGGCCGCCTCAACTGAGGAAGCGGCTCTCGAAGCTCGAAACTGCCAATGCGCATGGTCATTATGATATCACGGCCAAGGCACAGCGATCACGCATGCATGCAAATGGTTACGGAGTCATGATGGCGTTCAACCTATTCACTGAGCTACTTGGGGAAGACTGGACAAGAGAAAAGATTGGTGGCTACCGAGAGTTCCGCGACGAAAGGTAAAACTCCTACTCGGACTTTCAAGAACACCTTTGCCCTACCTCATTGACTCCGAGGTTTGAGTCTTGGCTGGTGGACCTCATCAGAATACAATGTCCCGATGATGGAGGTCCGGAATGCTCGAGAGAACTGTATCCGAGCAGCTAATAGACCAAGGTCACGAATGCGCCTTCGAACCGGCGAAGACTATTCATGAAGCCGATTAAGTGAGCTGGGCGCATGTAAAACACCAGCCCAACCTGTCGGCACGAGCTAGCGTGGAACCGGCGAGGGGTCACCGCACCTTCGGAAGGAGCTCTCTTTTTGAGTGTCGCGTAGATACATACCGCACCTGTAGTATCGCAGAACATTCCCTACCCATTTGGGGCACTGAGTTTGAGGTGCTTAGGAGGGTCGTCAGGAAGTTCCCAGACGATCTCTTCGTGGTCCCACTTTCGATGATAAGCGTTGGCTGCGGTGGTGCCAGCCTCGAAAGCTGTCTCGAATGCCGTCCATTCCTGCGCTTCGATCGCCTTGTTAATGGCCGAGAGCGGGCCCTGTGCAAACGCCTCAAGGTTGGCTTTGTACTTTGGGCGTGTAATGGCACCAATCTTTAGCGCCTTCTCAAGCTCTGAGCTTTGGAGAGCTGCCAGCTTCCAATTCCCTCCCTTAGCCGCATAGAAAAGGATCCAGTAGCGGTCGCTAACCTCAACCATGAGACGCGCTAGCCCCGGCTGGATCTCGCCGAGTTGGTCCAAATTGATCTCGGTGTGGGAAGTATGCGCTATCGGTCGTTCTGGTTTCATAAAACTAGTCTCTATTCTAGGATCCATGATGAGGATACTACAAGTTGGGCAACGAAATTGACAAAGGGCCCGTAATGAACCTTCTGTGGCCAATCCATGCACCTTGATTCCCGAGTGGCGCGTTGTAAAATAGTCCAGTCGGCCGTGCGGACGCAACAGACTTATGTAGAGCAAGGAGCTCAATAAATGACCACTCGTACAGGAGTAAATGCCGTGAGAGCTCATGAATACAATGTACTGGGGACCAGACCTATACGCCACGATGGCGTAGATAAGGTAACAGGCCGGGCTCAGTACGGCGCAGATATCCAGATGCCAGGGCTGTTACATGGCAAGATACTGAGGAGCCCTCACGCTCACGCTCAGATCAAGTCTATTGACACGAGCAAGGCTGAGCGGTATCCAGGCATAAAAGCTGTGGTGACGGCTAAGGATTTTCCTACGAGCGATTCGAACAAGTCCTCCCTACCAAGCGAGCTAGGCTCTGAAATTAAGAACTTGAGGGACAACATACTGGCCAGCAACAAGGTCTTATATAAGGGCCACCCGGTTGCTGGAGTTGCCGCAGCAAATCCACACGTCGCCGAAGAGGCACTCGGGCTGATTGAAATTGAATACGAGGTTCTGCCTGCGGTACTATCAGCACCCGAAAGTATGAAGGAACAAGCTCCGATTCTCCACAGTGACCTGAAGACTGATGAATTTGGAATCAGGTCAGAGAATGCTAGCAATGTAGCCAGCCATTTTCAGCACAGGCTTGGCGATATAGAAAAAGGATTTCAGGATGCCGACGTAGTTGTTGAACGGGAATTCAATACCAAGACGGTCCACCAAGGCTACATTGAACCACACAACGCAACGGTCACGTCCCATAGAGTGGTGTAAGAGTACGTCATCCTGTTGATATCGTCTAGGCCGCTGCCTCTGCGAGTTCGGCTCTGGGTAGAGCTTCGTTGGAGGTGGTTACCTCCTGTGTCATGTATCGACGGCCGACGGCCCACTCGTCGTGCTGCTCAGCTAGGACGGCGCCGACCAGGCGACGGACAGCTGGGCGGTTAGGGAAGATGCCCACCACATCGGTGCGGCGCCGTATCTCCTTGTTGAGACGCTCCAGGGGGTTGTTGGACCAGATCTTCTTCCAGTGGGCGAGTGGGAAGCTGGAGAAGGCCAGGACGTCGGGTCCAGCCTCGTCCAGTCGAGAGGCGACCTGTGGGAACGGGTCCTGGAGCTGAGCAATCACCCGCTCGAGTTGGGCATGCACCTCCTGAGGGGACGGCTGCTGGTAGATGGTGCGTACCATGGTGGCCACCCAGGGCTGAGCGCTCCTGGGGACCCGAGTGAGCAGGTTGGTCATGAAGTGGGTGCGGCACCGCTGCCAACTGGCCCCACCGAAGACAGTTGCGATGGCATCCCTGAGTCCCTGATGAGCGTCCGATACCACCAGTTCCACCCCGCCGAGGCCCCTGGCGACCAGTGAGCGCAGGAAGGCTAACCAGAAGGCGCCGTCTTCACTGGTACCCACGTCCATCCCAACGATCTCACGCTTGCCCTCGCTATTGACCGCCGTCGCCACCACCACGCTGACGTTGACTATCCTACCGGCCTCTCTGACCTTCTGGGTTAGTGCGTCCAGCCACAGGTAGGGATATGATCCGCCGTCCAGCGGCCGACCCAGGAAGCTCTCCACCACCCCGTCCAGCTCCTGGCAGATACGCGACACTTGGCTCTTTGAGATACCCTCGCACCAAAGAGCCTTGACCAGATCATCCACTCGCCTCGTCGATACACCCTCCACATACGCCTGCTGGATCACCGCCAGCAGAGCTCGCTCGCTGCGACGCCGTGGCTCCAGCAGGCTCGGAAAGTAGCTCCCCTCCCTCAGCTTGGGTATCTGCAACTCCATGGTCCCTACGCGAGTGTCCCATGCTCGAGACCGGTACCCGTTGCGCTGGGTCACCCGCTCAGGGTTGCGTTCTCCATACCCAGCGCCGGTCCTCGATGACACATCAGCCTCCATGATCTCCTCGACCAGCACTCTCAGTGCCTCTCGTAGAAAGTCCACGTCACCGTCGACTCCCCTCTTGCGCATTAGCTCAAGCAGGTCCATCCTTTCCTTGACCACCGTTGTCCTCCTTTCTCAGGCTCGTCTTTGCCCGCTAAGGATGACGTGGTGGTCTCTCTTCATCCAGACCCTCTACTCTTGTTACACCACTTCCTGGGACTCTACTCAACGCAACTGCTTATTGGAATATGGATGGCAGGATTACTATCTGGTGCAGCACCCAGGGCCCTTTCGAGGTCAGGGACACAACAGCCCAAGTTTTAGGGCTCAGCGTCTCAGACGTCCGCGTAATCCCAATGGAAATCGGCGGCGGGTTCGGCGGTAAGTTTGACCCATATGGCGATCCCGTGGCAGCTTTGCTATCGAAAAAATCAGGTCATCCCGTGAAAGTGGTAATGAGCAGAGCCGAGGATCTGGAGAGCACGGGCCCCACGCCGGGTTCCTACACTAGGGTTAAGTTGGGAGCTACCAAGGAGGGAATGCTTGTAGCCGCTCAAGCCTCCTTAGCCTACGAGGCCGGAGCCTATCCCGGCTCCCCGGTCGACGCCGGGGCGATATGTATCTTTGCAGCCTACAACATACCCAACGTGGTGATAGACGGGTTCGATGTTGTGGTCAACAAGCCCAAGACCTCAGCGTACAGGGCTCCGGGCGCTACCAATGCCGTCTTCGCTTCGGAATCAGTGATTGATGAGTTGGCGGAGGAATTGGGTCTTGACTCCCTAGAGTTCCGATTGCAAAACGCTGCGCATGAGGGTACTCGCCGCGCTGATGGTCTTCGATACCCTCGCATAGGATGCCTGGAGGTCCTGCAAGCTACTAAGGACCATCCACACTTCAATTCCCCATTGGTCGGTCCCAATAGAGGTAGGGGAATTGCTGTGGCCTATTGGATGAACGGCGGAGGCCCTTCTGCCTGCACCATCAAAGTGAATGCCGACGGCACTGTTAATTTGAGCGAGGGCTCGCCAGACATCGGCGGCACGCGGGTTTCAGTGGCGATGCAGGCTGCAGAAGTGCTTGGGATTCCAGTTGAGGATGTGATCCCCGCGGTGATGGACACCGATTCGATAGGATACACGAGTGGGACCGGTGGGAGCAGCGTTACATTCAAGACTGGCAAGGCAGCCGTAGATGCTGCAATGGACGTAAGGCACCAATTGATCGAGCGCGCTGCCAGGATCTGGGACGTAGCACCCGACTCTGTGGAATTCGAATCCGGGAAGGTGCGATCCAAGTCGGCACCGGAGCTTAGCATGACAATTCGGGAGGTAGCAAAGGTGCTGGATAATCTCGAAGGACCTGTAGTCGGCTCGGCGACAGTCGACGGTGGTGGTGCAGGAGGCGCATTCGCAAGCTGCATAGTTGACGTTGAGATTGACCCAGAAACGGGAAAGGTCGATGTACTGAAATTCACCGTAGTCCAGGACGTCGGCAAGGCGATACACCCGAGCTATGTCGAGGGACAAATGCAAGGGGGATCCGTTCAAGGCATTGGTTGGGCTTTAAATGAGGAGTACTACATGAGCTCTGAAGGGAGCTTAATGAATAACAGCTTGCTTGACTACCGAATGCCAATCTGCCTAGACCTACCCTTGATAGACACAGTAATTGTGGAAGTGCCCAATCCCCGGCATCCTTTTGGGGTTCGAGGCGTCGGCGAAGTTTCGATCGTACCACCTCCGGCTGCTATAGCTAATGCCATTTACAAGGCTATTGGCGTGCGAATGAACAAACTACCTATGAAACCTGGTGCAGTAATGGAGTCGATCTGGGAACAGAGCTGACCCAGCCACTGACAGTCCCGGCAATTTAGCCCGAATCCACCGAAGGAGGGCGTCGGGTCAGTGTCCTGAAGCGGCAAGAGGGTGCTCCTGTGAATCTGGGATAATGGTTTTGAAACAGCAAAGCCGACCCCAGAACAAGGAGCACCCAATAGATGCTACCACGCAACCATCCCGATCGCATCCAAATCGCGTTTGACGACCACCGCCTCGTGGCCAATGCTGGGCTGCTGCTCCCGGTGACCCTAGCCCAGCACCTGGGCCTGCGTGAAGTCGTCGACAGCCACGTCGACCTGGGAGACGCGCCGGGGCGGGCGAACCCGGGAGACAAGCTGCTGAGCCTGGTGGCCTCGGCGCTGGCTGGGGGCGACTTCATTGACGACGCCGACGTGTTGCGTACCGGCGGGACAGCTGGCGCCATCGGCTGCGTAGTCAAGGCGCCATCCACCCTGGGAACTTTCCTGCGCAGCTTCCGGTGGGGCCACGTCCGCCAGTTGGATCGGGTGAGCCGGGAGCTGCTGTCCCGGGCCTGGGCCGCTGGTGCGGGACCCGGTGAAGGGCCGTTGACCATCGACCTAGACTCCACCATGTGCGAGACCTACGGACTGGCCAAGGAGGGGGCGCGTCACCATGGTTACACTGGCCAGCGGGGCTATCACCCGCTGCTGGCCATCGCCGCCGGCACCGGCGACGTGCTGATGTCTCGGCTTCGCGAGGGCCGGGCCAACACCGTTCGTGGCGCCGCCCACTTCCTGCGGGAGACCGTGGGCCGGGTGCGCCATGCTGGGGCTACAGGACAACTCACGGTGCGGGCCGACAGCGGCTTCTATGCCCACGCCCTGGTCGTCGTCTGCCGCGAGATGGATGTCCGCTTCTCCATCACCATCCGCCAACACGCCCGCCTCAGGGAGTTGATTGAGGCGATTCCCGAGGAGGACTGGACGCCCGTCCCCTACTGGATGGACGGCGGCGCCGACGTGGCCGAGACCACCTACACTCCCTTCCAGGGTGAGCCCGAAGCCGCCCCAGTGCGGCTCATCGTGCGGCGGGTGAAGCCCACGCCCGGTTCCCAACTGGCCCTCTTCGCCAGCTACAGCTATCACGGCTTCATCACCTACCGGGACGGGGAAACCTTGGAACTGGAGGCCGACCATCGCCGCCACGCCGAGATCGAGAATGCCATCCGAGACCTCAAACACGGCGTCGGCCTCAATCATTTCCCCTCGGGCCGCTTCCCCGCCAACGGCGCCTGGCTGGCCGTTCAGGTGCTGGCCCATAACCTGGCCCGCTGGACTGCGCGCATCGGTCTGGGCGAGGGGGTGGTGACCACCAGGACCCTCCGGCGGCGCTTCTTCTCCCTGGCCGGACGGCTCACCCGCTCGGCCCGCCGCCTCACTTTGCATCTGCCACAGGGCTGGCCTTGGGAAACCCAGTTCATTCGCGCCCTGGCTCGATTGCGAGCCCTGCCATTGCCTGCCTGACGGCACCGACGGCGCCTGACACGTCCACCAGACTACTCAACCACCCCACAGAGTCGCACCGGCCCGGTCCGCGATTGTCTTCCCTTGCATGCTGTCCCGCCGACCCCGCCCCAGCGCCGCTGCCCAGGACCGCCATCGGCGCCACCAACTCCAACCAAAGGCCGCCACCGGCCCCATTTATCGGAATCGAGCGCGGACCGTCGCGCATCGGTGGATTCGGGCTTAGAGGGAGTTGTTATTGATCGGGGCTGGCTTCAAATTGACAAGAGGTTGAGAAGTGCGAATGCCGGGGGGCTCAAGCTGGGGGTACTTACCAGCAACAGGAATTGCATTTCTTCTAGCGAGAAGACAAGTCAGCGCTCACAGGGACTGCCCGAGCACCCTGCAGTGAACCTTACGCGAAGGGAATGTGCCGACCTAACTTTCCAAAAGGGCACAGGGGATAAATTCAGTCAAGGTAATTCGAACTTCCTAAGATGCCGGTTGGTCAGCAGCACCACCAGTCCAAGTACCGGTCGGGGCGTCCGGACTTCGCGGACAATAGTAGAGCACCTCCAGCTACAATGAGAAGCAGGGGCCAGACGCTTACACCCAGCAACGCTCCGACTCCTATGACAATGAGTAATAGTCCCCACAAAATCATTTCGCGTAACCTCTCTTTCGCTTCTGGATAGCAACGAGCTTCTATGTGAATTCCCAACTATACGTTTGCCCAATCCTCTGTAGCAGTGATGAAGGAGTACAGAAGGTTGCCGGCCCTGGTGATTTCTATCAGCGCCTGCTCGGGGTCCGACAGGTAGTGCCAGGACTGCGCACACGTTACGAACTGCCCGTAAATATCCTCAGCCATATTGAACTCTCCAGGGCATTGTAGACACATTTTGTACCAGATCATGGTCCGCTTTCTCCTTTTCCCCTGATGACTTTCTTAGCATCTAACCGTTACTAGGATTCTCAATAGAAGCCGACCAGACTCCTGATCGCCTTCATCAGCTCGAGGCTGCCACAGTCCTTCATGATGTAGCTGTCCACACCTGCTGATAGAGCCGACTGAGCGTGTATCGGATGCACGGCCATGAATAGGATCTGGATGTGGGGCCGCCTTTGCTTGATTTCCCGGCTGGCCTGGATGCCGTCCATCTCCGGCATCTGGGCATCCATCAGTATAAGATCGGGTTGCAGCCGTTCAGACTCAGATACTGCTTCAATGCCGTCCCTAGCGACCCCAACCACCTCTATGTCGGGATGATGGTCAAGCATGCTTTTCAGAGTAGAGTCCCAGGAAGTGGTGTAACAAGAGTAGAGGGTCTGGATGAAGAGAGACCACCACGTCATCCTTAGCGGGCAAAGACGAGCCTGAGAGACGAGCCTGAGAAAGGAGGACAACGGTGGTCAAGGAAAGGATGGACCTGCTTGAGCTAATGCGCAAGAGGGGAGTCGACGGTGACGTGGACTTTCTACGAGAGGCACTGAGAGTGCTGGTCGAGGAGATCATGGAGGCTGATGTGTCATCGAGGACCGGCGCTGGGTATGGAGAACGCAACCCTGAGCGGGTGACCCAGCGCAACGGGTACCGGTCTCGAGCATGGGACACTCGCGTAGGGACCATGGAGTTGCAGATACCCAAGCTGAGGGAGGGGAGCTACTTTCCGAGCCTGCTGGAGCCACGGCGTCGCAGCGAGCGAGCTCTGCTGGCGGTGATCCAGCAGGCGTATGTGGAGGGTGTATCGACGAGGCGAGTGGATGATCTGGTCAAGGCTCTTTGGTGCGAGGGTATCTCAAAGAGCCAAGTGTCGCGTATCTGCCAGGAGCTGGACGGGGTGGTGGAGAGCTTCCTGGGTCGGCCGCTGGACGGCGGATCATATCCCTACCTGTGGCTGGACGCACTAACCCAGAAGGTCAGAGAGGCCGGTAGGATAGTCAACGTCAGCGTGGTGGTGGCGACGGCGGTCAATAGCGAGGGCAAGCGTGAGATCGTTGGGATGGACGTGGGTACCAGTGAAGACGGCGCCTTCTGGTTAGCCTTCCTGCGCTCACTGGTCGCCAGGGGCCTCGGCGGGGTGGAACTGGTGGTATCGGACGCTCATCAGGGACTCAGGGATGCCATCGCAACTGTCTTCGGTGGGGCCAGTTGGCAGCGGTGCCGCACCCACTTCATGACCAACCTGCTCACTCGGGTCCCCAGGAGCGCTCAGCCCTGGGTGGCCACCATGGTACGCACCATCTACCAGCAGCCGTCCCCTCAGGAGGTGCATGCCCAACTCGAGCGGGTGATTGCTCAGCTCCAGGACCCGTTCCCACAGGTCGCCTCTCGACTGGACGAGGCTGGACCCGACGTCCTGGCCTTCTCCAGCTTCCCACTCGCCCACTGGAAGAAGATCTGGTCCAACAACCCCCTGGAGCGTCTCAACAAGGAGATACGGCGCCGCACCGATGTGGTGGGCATCTTCCCTAACCGCCCAGCTGTCCGTCGCCTGGTCGGCGCCGTCCTAGCTGAGCAGCACGACGAGTGGGCCGTCGGCCGTCGATACATGACACAGGAGGTAACCACCTCCAACGAAGCTCTACCCAGAGCCGAACTCGCAGAGGCAGCGGCCTAGACGATATCAACAGGATGACGTACTCTTACACCACTCTATGGGACGTGACCCTCTCTGGCGGCTATCAGGTGCGGGCCTCTGCCAACCCGTCCAACCCAATACCAGACATCCGGCAGGCCCTTCAAGAGGCTGACGGCGTGTCTCTGGATGACTTCCAGGCCATTGGTAGCTTCACTGGGGTGCGGGTGGGCATGAAGCAGGAGGGGACCGAAAAGGATCCTGTGGAAGACCGGTTCATCCGGGGAGTGGACGAAGGCTACACCAACAGTGTCACCTACCCATTTGCCCTGATGGCCGCAGGCTACGACACTCCCAGGGACGTGTGGAAGGCACTCCAGGAGGAGCCTGGCACGGTGGTGGTCGACGACTTCATGGTCCCGACAAGGAACGACTTCGATGTGGGCGGTTCTGGTCCAGATTCCAACTGGAGGGGTTCTTCCTGGAAGACGAGGTGCTGCCAGAGGTGTACATTCTGGCGGAAGACCCTCGTACCGGAAATGAGGAACGGCTGCGGGTCATAGGAGTGCTGAAAGCGGGGTCATTCTACAGCGCCGGTGTCGTAACCTCCCAGGACACATTGAACACGCTTCTGAATCAGACAGTGCACCCCAGGTCTTACATGTTTAGTCTCAAGGAAGACGTTGACGCAGTCGCTGCGGCCAAGGCACTAGAGGCGAATTTCCTGGAAAACGGCTTGCAGGTGGAGGTCATAGAGGAAGAGGTTAACGAGAACGCCAGCATAAACCGTATGATAAACACGCTACTTGAGGGCTTCATGGGCCTTGGGCTGGTCGTGGGCATCGCGGCCCTTGGTGTAATCGCCGCCCGTTCCGTGGTGGAGCGACGTCAGCAGATAGGTGTGTTGAGAGCGCTGGGGTTTCAAAAGAGCATGGTGCAGCTCTCCTTCCTGCTAGAGTCCTCCTTTGTGGCGCTGCTGGGCATCGTCATCGGCGTAGTCCTGGGCGCAATGCTCTCCTATAACCTGATCAACGAAGTAGCCAAGGACGTTGAAGGCCTTGCTTACAAGGTTCCATGGCTGAACATTGCGGTGGTCATCGTTGTGGCGTATGTGGCTTCGCTCTTGACTACCTACCTTCCGGCGCGGCAGGCGGCCAAGGTGTACCCGGCGGAGGCGCTGCGGTTCGAATAAGCATCATGGAATTATGCGCTTGATGGACCCGCCTAGGCGGGTCCATTTTGTGTGTATGAGGCAACCTTGCCCGTCACCTTTCGCAGAATTTGCCGAAAGGCCAGGAATGGAAAGTTTGACGGTACCTAGGCCTACGCCGCAGCCATTAGCGCCTCGCTAGTTAGCGGGCGGGCAACCCACCTCAGCAGGCCGTGTTTGAGGGCGAGTTCCAGAGGCCCCCCGCCCTGCCACTGCAAAGGGAATCCTTGTGACGTTCTCTCGGTGACTTGGGTTACTGTGGTTGGCCGTCCTAGCCCTTTCCTGTCCGGAACACCGTCGTCCCGCAGACTGGGCAGGTTTCTTTTGTGGCCGGTCGTCCGTTCTTCATTGTTATCGGATTCGGATTGCCGATCTACCGCTTGCCTCCGCACTTCATGCGGTTGCAAGGTGGGCACTCGAAGGCCTATGAGACACGCTCACTCAAGAGTGCGGTAATCGCCGGACTGCGACATGTGTGTCCTTGACGCATTTGGTAGGCGACGTTAGAATTAGTCTTAGGTTATCGAGAACCACTCCAGATAAGCTCACGGGGGAGAACCACTGTTGCCAGCGAAGGGGAGTGTGAGTGCGTGGCTGTTTTGGGAAAGCGGCAGACCCTCAATGAGTTCGTGACCTCAGCCTTCTACGGCGATGCCGATTATGACGGCTTGGATGCTGTCATTTCAGCCATTGCAGAGGGCGCTAGGAAAGTCCATCAACAGGTTCAAGCGGCGGCCCTAGCGGACGTCCTTGGTGTCACCGGTGAGACCAACGTTCAGGGCGAGATAGTACAGCGCCTGGACACGGCCAGCTCAGACATCTTCGTAGAGGCTCTGCGTAACAGCGGCCGCGTTGCGATCATCGGGTGTGAGGAGATTGAGAGGCCCGTTTTCGCCGGGGACGATGACAAACATGCCTACATGGTGCTCATGGACCCCTTGGACGGTTCTTCTAACATTGATGTGGCGGTGAGCATTGGCTCAATCTTTGGAATCTGGCGTAGGAATGGCACCGATCCTGTCACAGAGGACTCGCTGCTGCGGCCCGGACATGAGCAGGTTGCCGCAGCCTACGTCGTTTACGGTTCCAGTACGGTGATGGTGACGGCTACTCGTAACAGCGTACAAGGTTTCACTCTAGACCACGAGACCGGCTCCTTCGCCATCACCCATCCGGACCTTCGGATTCCGGAGGCATGTCCTTACTACAGCACCAATGAGGGCAACTTCAAGACCCTGGACCCGTTGACCCAGCAGGCCGTGACCAGTCTCCGGGATACCTACTCTCTGCGCTACGTAGGTTCCCTTGTGGCCGACTTCCATCGCAACCTCCTCAAGGGTGGTATCTTTCTGTACCCCGCGGACCGCAATCGTCCCGAGGGCAGACTGCGGCTCATGTACGAAGCGAATCCCCTAGGCTTCGTCGCGGAGCAGGCCGGAGGCGCTGCCTCGACGGGGAGCCGGCGGATCATGGATATAGTCCCGGAGCAACTGCATCAGCGTACGCCATTGATCCTGGGGAATAAGGAAGTGGTGGAAAAGGCCGTCGCGATAATCGGGGCGGCGAGCCCGGCTTAGTCCGGTCCGGATATCTTACGGAGGAGGCTATTGTGGATCTACACGGACTGATTACCACAGCACAGGCCATTGTTACGACGGGCAAGGGGGTTCTCGCCGCGGACGAAAGCAGCGGGACCATCCAGCGGCGCTTTGACTCCATCAACGTGGAGTCCACTGAGGAGAATCGGCGCAACTATCGAGAGATGCTTTTCCGCACAAGAGGCATTGCTGAATACCTCAGCGGAGTGATCCTATTCGACGAGACTATACGTCAGAATGGGGCTGACGGCACCCCGATGGTGAAGGTGCTGGAGGACCAAGGAATTATCCCTGGCGTCAAAGTGGATAAGGGCGCCCAGGGGCTGCCTGGCGCACCAGGTGAGACGGTCACCGAAGGCCTGGATGGCCTGAGGGACCGATTAAAGGAGTACTTTGACCTGGGAGCCCGCTTCACCAAATGGCGTGCGGTCATCACTATTGGTCAGGGCATTCCGACTCCGTATTGCATTGATGCAAATGCACACGCGCTTGCACGCTTCGCCGCGCTGAGCCAAGAAGCCGGACTAGTACCCATAGTAGAGCCAGAGGTACTAATTGACGGCGACCACACCATAGACCATTGCTTCCAGGTCACCGATTTGACCCTCCGGGAGGTTTTCCGCCAGCTGGCCCAGCAGAGGGTGATCCTGGAAGGATGCCTGCTGAAGCCAAGCATGGTAACGTCTGGCAGTTCGGCGACCAACCGGGCCGGGCCTGTGGAAATCGCGGAGAAGACCGTAGCTTGTTTGATGCGGGTGGTCCCGGCCGCCCTCCCGGGAATCGTGTTCCTCTCCGGCGGCCAGAGCGACCAAGAGGCAACAGTCAATCTCAACGCGATCAACCGGCGGGCCACAACTGTCGGCGCGCCGTGGCAACTCAGCTTTTCATTTGCCCGCGGACTACAGGCCGCGCCTTTGAAGGCTTGGTCGGGAAGGTCCGAAAACGTGGAGCAGGCGAAGCAGGCATTCCATCAGCGGGCCAAGCTAACCAGCGCTGCACGGCAAGGTACCTACGTTCCAGAAATGGAGAAGGAACTCTCTGTCGCCTAGCGCAGCGCTGAGAAGGCCCTATTGCGGCTGAACAAGGGAGAGGGTGGTGGGCGGAGTTTACGGCGGCCCTCAAAACCAGACTAGGACAGCCTAGGCCTCCCGCAACGGCACGTGCCCCACTGCTAAGGAGTATACGCTTAGCGAACTAGTCCGGCCCTATGCGAACCTAGATCGGGATGTCAACTTTGGGGGTGCCCATTCTTCTCTCTAAGATACATTCGATGCGCCTGACGAACTAGACAATCTCTGGCGAGCCTGTCATGTCCAGAGTATTGCTCTAGCGCTATGAGTTTGGTTTCATGTGCCATGTACAAGTCAACCCATGCTCTTACCTCGGGCTGCTCCAAGTGGACGACAGCGATGGACCGAAGACTTCGAATGTTGATGTCAGTCTGGGCGGTTCGGTTCGTCACCTGAATGATGTTGACTGTCCCAAGGCTGCAAGACGGCGTCCCAGTACTGCTGTTTCAGTTTCTCCACAACCTTCCAGGCGACCCTCCCTGCTATTGCTTCGGTGGTCTCAGAAAAGAGTCGACTACCAATGCCAAAGGTTTGGTGTAACTCTCGGGTGAATTCAGCGTCAAGCACCCATCCGTTCCCCTTCAGGTTATCTTCTTGTCCTCGCTTGGCTGTTCTTCGATTGGCGGTTCTTCGTCCTGGTGGATGAGCGCCATCGTGAATCTGGAGCATCGTGAAGGGTCACGAGTATCATCAGAAAGTCGCCCCAAGAGAATCGCCGCATTGCGAGTTGCTCCCACCGGAGTTTGATGCCACGAAGTTCTTCAAACTGATGTTTGAATAGGCCTATGGAGGTATAATTGGACATTTCAATCATGAGTATAGGCTGTTCTTACTCTGATGCCAACTTCAAGCCGTCTCCCCGACTCACATCTTCATGGGTATTCCCGCAAATACGCACCCGGAACGTCCCCTCGTCCGCCTGGTGTCCATCGCTTCCCAGCATTGAGCCGGGTTGTATCCTACTTGCTCTCTTTCATTCGCCGCACTGTTGGATGGAAATGTAAAGGGTGGTCATACCGCTACCTCCTCCAACCAAGAAGACCGCATAGCGGCATTGGAAGGTGAGGGGAAGCGCAAGGGAGCAAAAGAAGCGTAGTGCTCCCAATGGGCGGTCTGGAAACGGCTGCGGGTTTTCTCTATGCTACGGCCATGAGGACATCGCTATTCGCGGAGAGTTCCATCCCTGACTCTGCAGCGATAGCCCGTGTTTGCGGGAGAGTCCGACCCTCCCCCGTCTCCACCACAAAAACGGAGTAGCGGCATCGCCCTGTTCAAAGCCTAGCTCAGGTAGAACAGCCAGGGTGATGCCGCTTTCTGGTCTGAGCGACAGTATCTCCAGCAGGGGCCGAAAGGGGAGGACTCATGGCGACGCTGCAGCAACGCTTAGAACGGGGAGACGTGATTATTCTGGACGGCCCAACAGCCACGCAACTCGAACGGAAAGGCCTGTCCAACGCGTCCAGCGCTTGGTCAGCTCTGGCGAACTTGGAGCAGCCTGATGTGGTTCGAGAAGTCCATGAGGAGTACATAAAGGTTGGTGCGGACGTCATCACCGCCAATACATTTCCCGCGTCCCGGCTGGCCCTTGAGACAGCTGGGCTGGAGGACCGTATGCGGGATGTGAACACGCGCGCTGTAGAACTGGCGAAAGAGGCGCTGGACCAAACAGCGAAAGGACGTGACATCGTCATCGCTGGATCAATTTCCCATTTCCTAGGATGGGAACGGGATACTCAAGGTGACTACTTGACTCGGAGGAAACCTGGCGCCGAGAAGCTTCGGGCCAACTTTCAAGAACAGGCTGAGATTCTAGCCGAGGCTGGATGTGACCTGCTTCTTCTGGAAATGATGCGTGATGTTGAGATGTCGACCTATGCCATTGAGGCGGCCGTATCTACTGGCCTGCCAGTCTGGGTGGGCTACACGTGTTGGGTAGACGAAAGTTCGTCCCTCGTCCGTGTTGGTGAACGACTGGGCTATGAAGACGGACCGAGCTTCAAGGACGTGCTACAGAGGCTGTTGCCAAAAGGCGGCTCACTGATGGCGGTGATGCATACGCCCGTAAGTGAGACAATTCCCGCGCTAGAGGTGCTGCAAGAGGCTTGGAGCGGCCCACTGGGCGCTTATCCACACTCTGGAGAGATGGAGCGACCCAACTGGCAGTTCTCCAACGTCCTTTCGCCTGAGGAGTACTTGGTGAAGGCCAAGGATTGGGTGCGCATGGGTGTCCAGCTCGTGGGCGCGTGCTGTGGCATGGGGCCTGAGCATATCAGACTTCTCAGGGAGCACCTCCCAACCCAGTCGAGATACACCTTGTAGAGAATGTCTCTTTTAGCGGAGGTATGGAAGACCGCTAAGTGCCAATCGGACTACTGTCGACGTGGTCGTCTACCACGGGACTGAGTCTCCGGGCGTCATACTAAGCCCAAGTGAGAGGAAATTCCGACTCTGTCTGACTGCAATCTGCGACGGTTCCCAAAGCCACTCATTCCCCGGCTAGTCGATGACTTTGACCTTCAGCCACTTTCCCTTTAGGAAGTAAGGGAGGTACAGGAGCGTCCGGAAGACCATACCAATGGTGATGGCCACCGGAATCCCGTACTGGCCCAGCGGTGTCAACTGCGACAAAGCGATAGCTAGCGGCAACTCGATCAAAACCATGCTGATCAGCGTTACCACAAGAGGAGTCCGGGTGTCGCCGGCCACGTTGAAGGACCACTGGAAGACCATGGACCCGCCCATGATCAGCCCGCCGATTGCCTGGATGCGCACCCAGACGACCGCCACCTCCATCAAGGCGGGCTCGCTGTTGAAAATGGAAACGAATGCAGCTGGGACGATCAAGAGCAGCAACCCCATGGAGCCCCGGATGGACGTGACATAGAACAGAGCCCAGAGGACCGTAGATCGGGCACGTTGCTCGTTCCCGGCGCCCAGGTTCTGGCCCACCAGTGTGCCCGATGCCCGCCCCAGACCCATGCTCCCCAACGCGGTGAACATCTCCATGCGCCGCGTCAGGCCGTAGGCGGCCACGGCGTAGTCCCCGAAGGGTGACACCACTCGCACCAGGACGAGTTGGACCAGGGCGCGTTCCATGCCGGTAACGGTTGCCGGAGCGCCGATACGCAACAGGCGCCACAACAGAGGGAAGTCCACGTAATAGCCACGGAGGGTCAGGTGAAGCCGGGACGTGCCAGTGAAGAGAGCACGCAGATTCCACACCACCGCCAGGCTCTGAGCCAGGACGTTGGCCAGAGCCAGCCCGGCAATCCCCATATTTGGGAGGCCCCAGACGCCGAAGAACAACAGAGGGGAGATGACGAGGTGTGTCACCCGTGCGAGCAAAGTGGCTTTCATGGGCGTCAGGGCATCACCCGACGCTTGCAGCGCCCCGCCACTCAACATGCGGAACGCCTGGAAACCAAAGCCGATGAAGTTGATCCTCATGTACAGGCTGCTGAGGCTAACGACCTCGTCGCTGACCCCAACAAGCTTCAGGAGAGGGTCAGTGAGGAACACACCCACGAGCACCATCAGGAACGTAAATGCACCCGTAAGAGTGAAAGCCTGCAAGGCAACGTGGTTGGCCAATTCCAGACGCCCGGCGCCAATCGAACGGGCAATCATTGCCTGCATGCTGATGTCCAGACCCTGGCGCCCAGTCATGATCAGGTGGGTGTAGCTCTGAGCGACACCCAAGCCTGCAATGGCTCGTGCCCCCCCCAACTCCCCGCCGCCATAGCGGCCGGCCCAGAAGTAGTCCGCCATCTGGTCAACGACGTTCAGGATGCCTTCGATCATCTGGGGCCAGGCCAGGAACCACAGGTTCTTGGAGATGCTGCCCTTGGTCAGATCACGGGTGGCGTACTCGGAACGCCCACGCCGTCCAAAGAGGCTGGGTTCTTCGAAGTCTCCACCGCTCCGACCGCCACTCCGACCACCCCCTCCTCGACCGCCCCCACCCCCACCACGCCCAACCCGAACGTCCAGTATTTCTTCCGTGGAGGCACCCGTCAGGTCCTCCGATTCGCTTTCCTGGCGCCCGCGCACACCTACGCCCACACCACCAGGTCTGCGGGCACCCGTTCGCGGGGATGGCTCAGACGTTTGTCGTTCTTCTGCATCTCCATTTGAGGAAGACTGTGCAGGAGGCCCATCCGCCAACTCGTCCGTGGGGTCGCGGCGGTCTCCGTTACCGGGTACGCCATCATTCGGCGCTCCTGTCCGCTCCGACGGGGGAGTGCGTTCTGTTACGTCCTCTGCCATTCCAGAATCCTTTCTAGCTCGTGCAACTTCATGCTGAACAACTCTCTATCCCGGCACTCGCCAGTGCCGTGTGTTCCCTAGGTCTTTGCCTCATAGTAGCTTATTTGAAATCCTCTCGGGAACAAAGTGCTAGTCCAGCCTACGCAGCTTTGGCATGAAGACCAGCATATAAATCGAAAACAATACAAGAAGGATGGCGAGCCCACCCACCGCCCACTGCACACCTACCATATCGGTCATGATTCCTGTGAAGAACACCCCGAAGCTGGTCAGCCCGAATTCCATAAAATACAGGCTCATAACCCGTCCCCGGTATTGTTCCTCCACATAGTATTGGAGCAGTGTATTCCCCAAGGTCATTCGGGCCGTCTGCCCTAAGCCGACGAAGAAGATGAAGGCAAAGGCCAGGGGCATGCCTAGAGAAGGGAACAAGGAGCTGGAGAAGAACAATCCTACCAGGGCCAATCCCAGGATTAGGGAACCCAGTATCAACATGAGGCCGCGCTTCTTATTGGGCAAAGATGCCAGGAAGATCGAGCCAACCATTGCTCCCACGCCGGACGTGCTCAACAACAGCCCAAATCCCCTAGAATCGACATGAAGGACATCGGTGGTAAACACTGGCAGCAGCATCATGTATGGCATGGAGAGCAGTACAATCACGAGTGAAACAGCCAGTATCACTAGTAGAGTGGTCTCTTGGCGGACGTATTTAAGTCCCTCTACCATATCGTGCACAGCACCAAGTCCGGCCAACCTCACCGTCCCGGTTTTCGGCATCAAGAGAATGAAGAACACTGCCATACCATACATGGCTGTCATGGCAAAGTAGATGGCTGAGAAGCCAAATAGGTAGATAACGAAGCCTACAGGGATAGGGGCCAGTAACCGCAAAGAGTTCATTCCAAAAGTGTTGAGGGCCACAGCATTCATGAGCTGTTCCTCTCCCACGATATCGGCGATCATGGCCTGGCGTGAGGGCATCATCAAGCCCATTATTGCTCCCTGGATCAGTGCAGCGAACACCAGAATAACCCAGGAGCCTGAACGCTCCGCACTGACAAGACCGACGAGTAGGGTCAGTGCAATGATGAGGGAAACGATGGCTGACGCCGCCTGACCTGCAAGGAGCACGTACTTCTTCTGGACCCTGTCAGCGATCACACCGCCAAAGAGAGAGAAGAATATCATGGGCAAAGCGTTGCCCAGAGCCATGATACCCAGAGCCGTACCGGACCCTGTTAGCTCAAATACCAACAGGGACCGTGCGATCATCTGCATGTTCATGGCCGCCATCTGGCCGATCATGGCCACGAAATAGAGGCGGAACACGGGACTTTTAAGCGAGGCGAATGTACGCAGGTTCTTAAAAGAGATAGGCGCGCCACCGCCACGGCCCATCCTTATGCCCATCCCACCCTCTACGCCGTTGTCTGGGGCCGCGCCTGTCCCTACGGCCACTCCACCACCGCCATCTTTCGACCCTTGCGCAGCGCCATTGCCAACCGTGGACTCCTGGGGCGTCTGTAACCCGTCAGTGCTTCCCGTGGTTTTGCGTTCCATTGCTTGTCTAAGCCGCCCTTCTGTCGTTGGAATCTATTTGCTCACCGAATGCCCGTTGGCTCTGGCCACTAGCAGGGTGATGAAAACTGTTTCGACCATCCCCCTTCAGCCCCTTCCTGGGCAGAGCCTGACCTGAGTAGGCCGAAAGAAATGGGGTGCGGATTGAATCTGGGGGACACCCAGACCACCGTCCCTTCGGCTTCGCTTAGGGCAGGTCCGACTTCGTCGTGACTTCCCGACTCCATCTAAAACGCCTGATAATATCGGCGCTCGACCAAGTCGGAACTCCGGAGTTTCGCCCCGCTGGACACCCCTCTTTCCGCAGAGCCCCCTAATTGGACGCCGTGGCGGCAGGCTCCACCCCTAAAGCAGCCCTTTGAAGGGCATCTCGCACCAGTTGCATAGCGTCGCCCACCCTCTTAAGCTCTTCTACTGAAAGGGGAGCTAGCCTCTCCTCCCAGCGGGAGCGGCGCTCCATCAGGAGCAGATGGGCCAGTTCCTTCCCCTCGTCAGTCAGAGCGCACCGCACTGAACGCCGGTCCTCCGGGTCTGTCCAGCGTTCCACCATGCCCTTCTCCACTAGCTGGTCCATCAGGGCCGTGGCCCGGGAGAAAGAGATGGCCAGGGTGGAAGCCAGATTGTTCATGCGCTGAATCCCCTTTTGCATTAGCAGGAAGATGACCCGTGCCTGCGGCATGGTGAGGTCCACAGTAAACCACTCCGGAGAAACAGCGTACGGTCCGGAGCGCGCTACCTCC
Source organism: Dehalococcoidia bacterium (assembly GCA_965248595.1). Classification (GTDB taxonomy): domain Bacteria; phylum Chloroflexota; class Dehalococcoidia; order Lucifugimonadales; family SHYF01; genus SHYF01. Next base: position 164,594 of record CBDFJM010000006.1, on the reverse strand, counting down.
GTGAGTATTTCCGCAACGCGGGCTAAGAGCCGTTCCTTGGACTGCCGCTCACTGCCCCACTTCACTTCAGCCCTCCAGAAAGTTTCTACAGGATAAGATATTTCACTAAAATGGAAAGCTACATCTTCCTTCGAAAGATGTCAATAGGCATCAGCGCATTCAGAATAGGGGTAGAGGATGAACTCTTCGAGTCACTCCTTTCAAAAAGGCCAGGAAGAGCGAGTGTGACCTACTTTCCATTTCTGGCCATCCGTCAAGTTTGTGTACGGGACAAGGTAGAATGGAGGTTCGTGGACCGGGCGCTTTGCGGAACTGTTACAATGGCGTTGCCCAACGCTGGTTCGCGCACCTTGAGGAGCACGCCATGAAACGCAGCACAGAACGCATCCTTGTCTCTCACGCGGGGAGCTTGGCACGTCCAACCGACCTCCGCGATATGATCGTTGCCAAAGAGAACGACGAGCCCTACGACGCCGAGAAACTGGAGACTCGCCTTAAGGAGTCCGTCGCCGAAGTCGTCAGGGACCAGATCACCAATGGCATCGACATAGTCAACGACGGCGAGTTCGGCAAGGGAGGCTTCTCCCAGTATGCCCGTGTCCGCTTGAGCGGGCTGGAGCAACGGAACCCAGGCGCCCGGCCTGGGGCACGCAACATCACCGGCAGGGATCAGAGAGACTTCCCGGAGTTCTTCGAAATGGGCGCTGGCAATATTGGTGGCCCGCCTCGCACTGGTCTGGCTCCTACCACTAATCAGCCCGTCTTCTGCGTAGGGCCTCTCAAATACATAGGCCAGGACGAGATAAAGCGGGACATTGAGAACTTCAAGTTGGCCCTCCAGAGCGTAGAGGTCGTGGAGTGTGTGGGAGACGGTGAAGCTGCCGGAGGGCAAGAGTCTTATGCCAGGTGTGATCGGCCACATCACCAACATGATAGAAGCGCCCGACCTGGTCGCGGAACGTATCGGTAGGTATGCCGATCTGCTCGGTAGAGAGAACGTCATTGCCGGCACGGACTGTGGCATCGGGACACGAGTCGCACACCCTTCAATATGCTGGGCGAAATTTCAGGCGATGGCAGATGGCGCGGAGATTGCGACGAAACGCCTCTGGAGCCGGTAGCGGCCGAAGAATTACACTGCAGCCGGAGCCACACGTTAGCTACCCTGCTCCGTAATTCGGGGGAGTGGAGTCCTTGGACAGCCTGGAGAGTCCGCACTCCAGCATCCTTAGGTCCATAACCTAAACCGGTCCATCCTGGCCACTTAGGATTATGTCCCGGACCTGCCTGTTTCCGGTAGCATCACACCAGCTACGACCAGGCTCCACGATAGAACCGCAAATATCGCGAAACCCGGTATGTAGGAGCCCAACGCATCAGTCATGACGCCTACAATCATCGGAGCTACGAAGCTGAGAAACCCTCCCAACGTCCCGATGGTAGCCAGCACAAGTGAAACCTGTTCAGGCACGGCGTCCGGGAGCTCCATGGGGATAGTAAAGAGTAGCGGCAGGTAGAACCAAGCGCCGAACCCCAGCAGCAACAGGGCCGGATAGACAGCTCCGGAGCCGGCCAGTAGGAAGGTAGCAAATCCGGCCAGTCCTCCCACGACACCAGGGAGTATCAGGAACGGGCGCCTGCGAGTTGCCCGCATTGAAAGCAAGCCTGCCAGAAGAATGGCACCCACGCCGGCAAGGGGTGCAAGTCCCACCGCCGACCCCGCCGTGCTGAGAGACATACCGTGAACCTCAAAGTAGAACGTGGGGAGCCAGGTGGTCAGCGCAATGTACTGGGCGAAGGGACCGGCATCGGCAAGGGCCAGAAGCAGCGTGGTACGAGACCGGAGCACTGACCACATCCCTCTTATGGAGAGACGCCCACTTGCTTGAACAGGCCGCTGCACTTTGGCCAGCGCCATCCAGAGAAGGGATCCCATCAGTGCAACAGCACCGTAGATACTAAGAACCGTCTTCCAACCCACCGCCTCTCCCAGCGGCGCGGTGATGAAGGTGGACAGCGTGATCCCGACAGTCAGCATCGCCAGGTTCAGACCATTGATTAGTGGCAACTCCCGTGGTCGAAACCATTGCATCAGCAGAGGCCCAAAGGCCGGCACTATCACGGCCAAGCTCAGGCCAAACACCATCCTCATGGCCAGGAGCGCCAAGAAGCTTTCCGCCAGGAAGGAGAAGGCTGGCGCGGCTGCCATTAGCCACGCTACGCCTATGAGCTTCTTCAGGTCAACTCTGCCCACCAGCATGCCTGCCGGGATGGAGAATCCCGACAACATCAAGATTACAGACCCTGTGAGGAGGCCAGCCATACCCCGGCTGATGCCGTACTCCTCCAAGATGAGAGGCGTGACCGGAGCAATGGCAGGAAAGCTGAGGCCAAAGGACAGGTTCAGCAGAACGGTCAGCCCAACAATTACAAAGCGGTAGCGGCTGTCCCTTTGATCCCTGGGGACAGCCCGTGCCGACGCAATAACTCGCTGCGGTTGCCGTCTCAAATACAGCTCCTCAACATTGGGTCCGGTGTTGCGACGCGGGAACGCCCTCCCGCCCTTTGACCATGCCGTCCCGCCCCAACCGCTGAAGCTCCTGTGACGAGAGCCCAAGGCGACCCAGGTACGCCTCTTCGTTTTCCACACCGGGCATGGAAGCGCGGCGCGCTATTCGCGAAGGTGTCTCCCTGAAAACGTACTGCGCTCTAGGCTATACGTCGCTTCTACCGGCCTCCGGTTGCTTCACTTCCAAGAAAACCCATGTCTCACAGGTGCGGGTCGTCCAGCGTCTCCTCCGGACTGTTCATGGCAGCAGTTACCCATTATCGCATACGCTATATCGAGATTCAGCGTCTGCGCCCAATTTGACAGTCATTACAGTCATAGGTATCCTCGAGACACATACGGCCCACTTTGAGGAGCACTTGGCCCAGCTCCGTGATGAGATCAGGCCTCGTGAAGGACTGCCAGCCTAGGGTGGGGAGGGCAAGTATGTCGAAAGTGATAAATACTGGAATACCTTTGCGGTCACGTCCCATAGAGTGGTGTAAGAGTACGTCATCCTGTTGATATCGTCTAGGCCGCTGCCTCTGCGAGTTCGGCTCTGGGTAGAGCTTCGTTGGAGGTGGTTACCTCCTGTGTCATGTATCGACGGCCGACGGCCCACTCGTCGTGCTGCTCAGCTAGGACGGCGCCGACCAGGCGACGGACAGCTGGGCGGTTAGGGAAGATGCCCACCACATCGGTGCGGCGCCGTATCTCCTTGTTGAGACGCTCCAGGGGGTTGTTGGACCAGATCTTCTTCCAGTGGGCGAGTGGGAAGCTGGAGAAGGCCAGGACGTCGGGTCCAGCCTCGTCCAGTCGAGAGGCGACCTGTGGGAACGGGTCCTGGAGCTGAGCAATCACCCGCTCGAGTTGGGCATGCACCTCCTGAGGGGACGGCTGCTGGTAGATGGTGCGTACCATGGTGGCCACCCAGGGCTGAGCGCTCCTGGGGACCCGAGTGAGCAGGTTGGTCATGAAGTGGGTGCGGCACCGCTGCCAACTGGCCCCACCGAAGACAGTTGCGATGGCATCCCTGAGTCCCTGATGAGCGTCCGATACCACCAGTTCCACCCCGCCGAGGCCCCTGGCGACCAGTGAGCGCAGGAAGGCTAACCAGAAGGCGCCGTCTTCACTGGTACCCACGTCCATCCCAACGATCTCACGCTTGCCCTCGCTATTGACCGCCGTCGCCACCACCACGCTGACGTTGACTATCCTACCGGCCTCTCTGACCTTCTGGGTTAGTGCGTCCAGCCACAGGTAGGGATATGATCCGCCGTCCAGCGGCCGACCCAGGAAGCTCTCCACCACCCCGTCCAGCTCCTGGCAGATACGCGACACTTGGCTCTTTGAGATACCCTCGCACCAAAGAGCCTTGACCAGATCATCCACTCGCCTCGTCGATACACCCTCCACATACGCCTGCTGGATCACCGCCAGCAGAGCTCGCTCGCTGCGACGCCGTGGCTCCAGCAGGCTCGGAAAGTAGCTCCCCTCCCTCAGCTTGGGTATCTGCAACTCCATGGTCCCTACGCGAGTGTCCCATGCTCGAGACCGGTACCCGTTGCGCTGGGTCACCCGCTCAGGGTTGCGTTCTCCATACCCAGCGCCGGTCCTCAATGACACATCAGCCTCCATGATCTCCTCGACCAGCACTCTCAGTGCCTCTCGTAGAAAGTCCACGTCACCGTCGACTCCCCTCTTGCGCATTAGCTCAAGCAGGTCCATCCTTTCCTTGACCACCGTTGTCCTCCTTTCTCAGGCTCGTCTTTGCCCGCTAAGGATGACGTGGTGGTCTCTCTTCATCCAGACCAGAAGTGGCTCCGGAAATCTGAACAGGGGGATAAGTGGAATCGCTGCCTGATTGAGGGCATGATAGTGCTCTCGGAGACAGGAGCGAGAGATGAGCAGACGACCCCGCCGTAACCACTCGGCAGAGTTCAAGGCGAAGGTGGCTCTTGCCGCAGTGCGCGGCGACCGGACACTTTCGGAGCTGGCAAGCCAGTTCGATGTGCACCCGAACCAGATCACGCAATGGAAGACCCAGTTGCTGGATCGGGCGGCGCAGTTGTTTGGGGCCGGGACAGGGCAGGCTGAAAAGCCGGTAGATATGAAGGTCCTTCACGCTAAGATCGGTGAGCTTGCGTTGGAGAACGGTTTTTTAGAGGCCGCGCTCACGAAGGCGGGATTGCCGGGCGCAAGGCGATGATCGACCGCGATCACAAGCTGCCTCTCGCCCTCCAGGCAAAGGCAGTGGGCATCAGCCGCGGGAGCATCTACTACCGGCCACGGCCGGTGGGCGAAGCCGGTCTCGGACTGATGCGCCGCATCAATGAGCTGCACCTTGAGTATCCGTTTGCAGGCAGTAGGATGATGCGAGGCCTGCTCCGCCAGGAGGGACTCTCCTGCGGGCGTAGACACATCGCCACACTGATGCGGCGTATGGGCATTGAGGCGCTGTACCGCAAGCCCAACACCAGCCGGCGACGGCCCGGCCATACGGTGTATCCGTACCTGCTGCGCGGGCTTGAGGTGAGCAGGCCCAACCAGGTGTGGGCAATGGATATCACGTACATTCCGATGGCCAGGGGGTTCGTGTACCTAGCCGCAGTGATGGACTGGCATAGCCGCAAGGTGCTGGCCTGGCGGGTATCGGTCACAATGGACACAGACTTCTGCGTGGAGGCGCTCGAAGAATCCCTGGGACGCCACGGCGCGCCGGAGATATTCAACACAGATCAGGGAAGCCAGTTCACAAGTGACGCCTTCACCGGCCTGCTGAAAGCCAATGGGATCCAGATCAGCATGGACGGGAAGGGAAGCTGGAAGGATAATGTGTTCGTCGAACGGCTGTGGAAGAGCGTCAAGTACGAGGAGGTGTACCTGAGAGCCTACGAATCGGTCCCGGAAGCCAGAACTGGACTCGGGCGGTACTTCGAGTTTTACAATGCCGGACGGCCCCATTCGAGCCTTGGGGGAATGACGCCGGACCAGTTCTTTGACAGAGCGCCTGCCGAGTCCGCGGCGGCCTAACGCACGGCAGCGCGATTCCACTTATCAAACCGGGCAGCGCTGTTCAGACAAACGAGACCACCTCTGTAGCAGCTACATTCAGCGGGGGTGTTGGCAACTTTAGTGAAATGACTATTAGCAAGAGCACTATCAGTGGGAACACTGCTGGCGGTGTTGGTGGGGGCATTTGGAATGGAAGCATAGGCACAAGCAGCCCAGTAACAATCATCAATAGCACTATCAGTGGGAACACCGCTTCATCTGGCGGCGGAATTTTTCGAGCGGGCGGCCCGGTGACTATTACCAACTCCATTATTGCCAACAGCCCGAGTGACGACTGCTCTGGGAGTATCACTTCAAATGGCCACAACCTGGACAGCGATGGCACCTGCATCGTTGATGGGGTTAATGACGACATCACCGCCGACCCGGTTCTAGGCCCCTTGCAGAGCAACGGCGGCCCCACCATTACTCATGCCCTGCTGTCTGGCAGCCCGGCCATTGACGCAGGTGACGACAGCGCCGCCCCGGCGACGGACCAGAGGGGTTTTCCACGTCCCCATGAGTTTGGAGCGGTTCCGCCTTCTCCCACGCCTCCCGGAGGAGGTGGCGGTGGTGGGGGTGCGCCTCCTCTGACACCCACCCCTACACCGATACCAGGACTATCCGGCCCCGGCCTGCTGGCAATGGCGAGCCTCATTCTGGCCGCGTTCTTATGGGCTGTGCGGCGGCACGGGCGGCAGGTGGGCATGTAATAACAAACCACCCGCCTAAGTCGGTGGTAAGACCCCCGCTCATTTCCTTCGACAAGCTCAGGATGAGCGGGGGTTGAAACTCCAGCCCTACTTCCTTTCCCCAGCCCAACTCCCTATGCTATCATCTGCTGGTGAGGACTGTTGCTATGGCAGGGCGGCGCATAGATGTCCAGGTGTTTCCGGCATTTCGCCGGGAGTTGACCGTGCCGTGGCTACGCCGCGTGGCGGAGAGAGCGCTGGCCGCAGGGTCCACTGTCACGCCAGGCGAGGGCAACGACAGGGCCGCCTACCGCAGTTTGAGCCTGGTCATCGCCGATGATGAGACAGTTCACACTCTGAACCGCGACCACCGCGGCCTGGACGAGACTACCGATGTGCTGGCCTTCGCCTCTGACCACGCTGGCGAGTACGAGGGCGAGGGCGAACCTCCGCTCCCAGAAAGCACCGAGCCCTTTGTTACAGATCCAGAGGAGGAGGGTTTTGCCGGCGAGGTCATCGTCTCCTACCCTCAGTGCCTCCGTCAGGCAACTGCTCAGGGGCACTCCCCTACCGATGAACTGGCGTTGCTGATCACTCACGGCGTGCTGCATCTGCTGGGACACGACCACGCTACTCCTGGGGCAGAGCAAGCGATGAAATCCATAGAGCAACAGGCGCTGGCCGCACTGGGATTGACCGAGGCGGTCCCGTGACCACCCAGGTCTACTACCGCCGATGGCGGCCCCAGAGCCTCTCTGACCTGGTGGGACAGGAGCCTGTGGTCCGTACCCTGAAACAGGCCATCCTCCGGAAGCGGATAGCCCACGCCTATCTGTTCTGTGGCCCCAGGGGCACTGGCAAGACCAGCACGGCCAGGATCATGGCTAAAGCTGTCAACTGCCTGAATCCCCAAGACGGAGAGCCATGCAACGCCTGCCAGCTCTGCGTGGCCGTCAACGAGGGGCGTGCCCTGGACTTGGTGGAGATAGACGCCGCCAGCAACCGCGGCATAGACGAGATCCGGAGCATCCGGGAGAAGGTGAACTACGCCCCGGCCGAAGGCGCTTACAAGGTCTATGTCCTGGACGAAGCCCACATGCTCACCGATGCCGCCTCCGACGCCCTGCTGAAGACGCTAGAGGAGCCGCCGGCACACGTCATCTTCATCCTGGCCACCACCGAGCCTCACCGGCTCCCCAGCACCATAGTCTCCCGCTGCCAGCGGTACGACTTCCACCGCATCACGCCGACGTCCATGGCCGAGCGACTGGCGCAAATATGCCAGGCGGAAAACGTCGTCGCGGACCCTGCCGCCCTGCACGCCCTGGCGCGCAATGCATCTGGAAGCCTCCGAGACGCGGAGAACCTCCTGGAGCGGGCCGTGACCTCTCTTGGGACTCCCCTGGAACTGGAGCAAGTGCGCCTGCTCCTCGGTCTTGCCAGCGAAGAGCGCGTCCGTGCCATGGTGGGCCATGTCCTGCACGGGCGGGTCCCCCAATCCTTAACCCTGCTCAACGCCATGGCCGCCGAAGGCCTGGACCTCCGCCAGCTTCACAGGCAGATGGTGGACGAGCTACGGGAGTTCCTTCTCCTCAAGTCCGGCGCTACCGAGATGGTGCCACAGGCGGAGGAGGTGTTGCGAGAACAGTCCGATCTCATAGCCCAGGTGCCTTTGGAGCGACTGCTTCACACCATGAGACTCGTGGGCCAGGTCAACTTCCGCCACGACACGCCTACAGCCCTTCCACTGGAACTGGCGCTGATAGAGGCGGCCCAGGACGATGCCCCCAGCGATAGCGGCACCTCTATCGCGGCCCACCCCGCCACTGCCGGCGCGGCAACCGCACCACCAGCCATAGCTCACCGTCCTACCGCCAGTACCCCAGCGGCCCAGCCGGCGGCTCGACAACCTGCGCCAGCGGCCCGATGGCAGCCTCCCGCTGCCCCGGCACCCTCGCCGCTTCCACCAGCGCCATCCCCGGAGACCAGCCCGGCCAGGGCGCATGCCAGCTCGGACCCGGCGGTCCGCCTGGAACAGGAGTGGGATGGTATCATCAAGGTCCTCAGCCGCCAGAAGGGTCGGCGGTTCAACCTGGGAGCGCTGCTCCGGGCCTGCCGCCAGCACCGGCTGGAAGGCGACACCCTGGCATTGGAGTTTTCCCATCAGTCCCACATGGAGCGGATGAGAGATGAGATGGACAACCCGGAGAGCCGCCGCACCCTCCTGGAGGTGGTGACCAACGCCCTGGGCATCACCAATCCCCTGAATCTGGCGTACACGGCTCCCAACGGGCCGGAGAGCACCGATAAACCCCTCCAGAGTCCTCTGGTACAGGCTGCTCTGGGAATGGGTGGTAAGATATTGGAGGAAGCCGAGGAGCGCCATGAATAAGAATCTGATCCGTCAAGCCCAAGAGCTACAGCAACGCCTGGCCAAAGCCCAGGAAGCCCTGGAGAGTGAGATGGTGGAAGGCTCTGCCGGAGGCGGCGCTGTGAAAGTTGTCGTTAACGGGAAGCAGAAGGCGCAGTCGGTCAAGATAGAGCCCGATGCCGTGGACCCCCAGGACGTGGCCATACTGGAGGACCTGGTCCTGGCTGCGGTGAACGACGCCATGGACAAGGCCCAAGATATGGCTGCACAGCGCATGAGCGCCATCACCGGCGGGATGAAGATACCAGGGCTGATGTAGTTCATATGGGGCGTTGTATCTACGACTTTGGGTCAGCAGAGACTCTGGCCTTGTCCTAACATTTCATCATGACTAACCACGACTTCCATCCCACCGCTGCACCAGTGGCCCGCCTAATAGAAGAGTTCCACAAGCTGCCTGGCATCGGCTCCAAGAGCGCCCAGCGCCTCACCTACTACCTGGTGCGTATGCCCCAGGAGGAGGCCAAAGCCCTGGCCGAAGCCATCCTGGCGGTCAAGGATAGGATCATACTCTGCTCCCAGTGCCAGAACCTTACAGAGGTGGACCCCTGCCCTATCTGCACCGACCCCAGCCGTGATCGCTCCATCCTCTGCGTGCTGGAGGAGCCTCTGGACGTTTTGGCTCTGGAGCGTACCCGCTGCTACCAGGGTCTGTACCACGTGCTGCACGGAGCTATATCGCCCATCAACGGCATAGGCGCCGAGGAGTTGAAGATCCGCGAGATGCTGGAACGACTGCGGGACGGCACCGTGCAGGAGATAGTGGTGGCTACCAACCCCAACCTGGAGGGTGAGGCTACAGCAATGTACATACAACGGCTGGTGTCGCCTCTGGTCAAACGGATCACTCGCCTGGCCAGGGGGCTGCCCGTGGGAGGAGACCTGGAATACGCTGACCAGATGACCATTACCCGGGCCATGCAGGGTCGACAGGAGTTCTAGGATGCCCAGGGTGCACATCTACAACACTGATGCCATCGTTCTGCGCGCAAGCCCCCTGGGCGAGGCGGACCGCCTTCTGACGCTCTTCACCCCAGGCCTGGGGAAGCTGCGGGCTACGGCGCGGGGCGTCAGAAAGACCACCAGCAGGCTGGGCGGACACCTGGACCTTTTGACTCGCTCCTCTTTGACCATCGCCAAGGGGCAGAGCCTGGACACAGTCACTGGCGCTGAGGCGATCGAGACCTTCCCATTGGTGAAAGGCAACCTGGAGAGAGTGTCCCGAGCCATCTACCTGGCCGAGATGGTGGATAGCTTCAGCCCTCTGGAAGCCCCCAGCCCGGCGGTGTACACGCTTTTCCTGGAGGGCCTGCGAGGGTTGGGGGTAGAAGCCGACTCCGACCTGCTTTTGCGGTACATGGAGCTTCAGTTACTCAGCCTCTCGGGTTTTCTCCCGGAGCTCCAACGGTGCACGGAGTGCGACGGCGAACTAGCTCCCCACCAGCACCAATGGAGTCCCGCGGCAGGAGGAGTGTTGTGCCCCGCCTGTAGCGCCTCCCGTTCTGGAGCTACAAACCTCTCCTTGAATGCCTTAAAGGTGCTGCGGTTCCTCTCCACTGCCACCATATCCTCTGCTACAATGGTGCGGGTCAACGCGCCACTACATCGGGAGTTGGCGGCCACTATGTATGTGTATCTGAGATACACGCTGGAACGGGAGTTGCGGTCGGCTGCCTTCCTGAGATCAGTTTCCCGTACCAAGGCCTATGCGGGTTCGCCCCTATCTGGAAACGAATCTGAGGTCCCGGCGGGCCATTGAGGATGTCCTAGTATGCCAAGAAAAAAGAAGAACCACCTCCAGCCGCCTTTTGAGAAGATTCTGATAGCCAACCGCGGCGAGATCGCATGCCGCGTTATCCGCACATGCCGCCGGTTGGGCATTGGCACCGTGGCTGTCTACTCGGAGGCCGATGTCCACGCCCTTCACGTCCAGCAGGCGAACGAGTCGGTGCTATTGGGGCCACCCCCTGCCAGCGAAAGCTATCTGAGAGGTGAGGCTATCATCCAAGCTGCCAAAGACACGGGTGCCCAAGCCATCCATCCTGGCTACGGATTCCTGTCCGAGAACACCGCTTTTGTCCTGGCCTGCCAGGAGGCGGGAATCGCCTTCATTGGCCCATCGGCGGAGGCCATGGTGCGCATGGGTGACAAGGTCATGGCCCGAGGCTTGGCGGCTGAGGCGGGCCTTCCATTGATTCCAGGTACCAGCGCTGATATAGCAGACCGTGAGGCCCTGGACGCGGCGCTGGATATCGGTTTCCCCATCATGGTCAAAGCTGCGGCGGGCGGCGGCGGTATAGGCATACGGCTGGTTGCAACGCCGGAGGAGCTGCCCGAGGCCCTGGAGCGGGCCCGCTCCCTGGGGCAGAGCGCTTTTGGCAGTTCCAGGGTCTACCTGGAGAAGTACATAGAAAGTCCTTCCCACGTAGAGGTGCAAGTCCTGGCCGACCACCACGGAACCGCTGTCCACCTCTTTGAGCGCGACTGCTCAATCCAGCGACGCAACCAGAAGCTCATAGAGGAAACCCCTTGCCCCAAGATCGGGAAGCGCCAGCGGCAGAGGATGTTTGATGCGGCGCTGGCCCTGGTGGAGCACATCGGCTACACCAACGCTGGCACGGTGGAGTTTCTCCTGGACCAGAAGGGCACGTTCTACTTCATGGAGATGAACACCCGCCTCCAAGTGGAGCATCCGGTCACCGAGATGGTTACCGGACTGGACATGGTGGAGCATCAGATCCGCATAGCCGCCGGAGAGCCGCTATCCTTCTCTCAGAAAGACGTGGAATCGCGTGGGCGCTCCATCGAGATGAGGCTATACCCGGAAGACCCCCTCACTCTTATGCCTACATATGGCAAGGTGGAGTCCCTGGAGCTTCCGGAAGGCCCCGAGATTCGCATAGACACTGCCCTGTTCCAAGGGTATGAGATAAGTCCCTTCTACGAGGCGATGATGGGAAAGGTCATAGCCTGGGGCAAATCTCGCAAAAAGGCCATTGCCACGTTGACCAGCAGCCTCCAGGCCATCAAGCTTGAGGGTGTTACGACCAATATTCCGCTGATCCTCCAGGTGTTGGAGAGTGAGGAGTTCAAGAAGGCAAAGCACTCCACCCAGTTCCTCGCCAAGTTCATGGAGGAGCAGAAGGCTCTTCTGTCAGGAGAGGCGGATAGAGACACCGTGGCAGCGGTCACCGTGGCGCTGGCATCTCTTTTGAACGGCGCCTCCGAGCAGCGCACCAGCTCGTGGAAAACCTATGGCCGTGCCGCACAGATGGAACCCCGGCCAGGCCAGGGAGGGCGCTGGTGAAGCGAGAGATCCGGGTCAAGGTCCGGGGCAAGTGGCACACTGTAGAGGTGGACGAACCTCAGCGTTACCCCTTCAGGGTCACAGTAGATGGCGAGGTCATGGAGGTAGAGGTAGAGAGTCAGGCAGGTGCCGCCGCGTCGCCGGAGGACCGGCCCAAACCTACCGCACCTGTCGTTGGGCCAGTGGGCCTTTCGGCTATTACCCAGCAAGACCAGAAGATCATTCGCTCCCCCATGCCTGGGCGTATCGTCTCGGTCTCGGTGAAGGTATGGGACGTAGTGGCCCCTGGGACGGAAATATGCATAATGGAGACCATGAAGATGGAGCAGAGCGTCCGGTTTTCTCATGAAGGAACTGTCCGCGCCGTGTTCATCCTGGAGGGTCATAACGTCTCGGTGGGAGAGCCCCTGGTGCAGTTGGATTAGCCTGGCTCCGCGTTGGGGTTACCCACTCTGCCACTGTACTCCAAGATAATCAGCTACTGAGAAGCCACGTTCCAGGTCATCCCAAAAGCGGTCCTTCAGGATTTCAGGGTACACAGTGATGCTGGTCATCTCTGCCCGTGGCACAAAACGGGCCTCTTGTATTATCTCGGCGTCTCTATCACCTGGGACCAAGTTGGCAGTGGTAATATTCCCGTAATAAGACTTAGCGATGATAAAGAGTTCAAGGTGATGCGTTGAAGGGTCCAATTCAATAAACTCTCGCACGTAAACGATATCACCCAGTTCAACCGAGAGGCCTGTCTCCTCAAACACCTCTCTGCGAGCACAATCGAACACTGATTCAGTGCCATTTACCCCACCTCCGGGAGGTACCCACCACTCCTGTCCAGTGCGGGCAGTACGGTGCCTCACCAAGAGAATGGAATCTCCCTCAACTACTATGACTGCACTCCTAATGCGGTGCTGATACGGTGCTGCATCGGGCATGCTATCCTTCCACCTGGATTCGTAGCCTCTTGTTGATGCGCCCCTTGCTCTCGTGGCCCACCACACGGATGCGGCCTACCTCCCGCGTATTGGCCACATGGGTGCCTCCGTCGGCCTGCAGGTCCAGGCCGTTAATGTCCACCACACGCACCTGCTGAATGCCTGCGGGCAGCAAATTGATCTTGGTGCGGATCAGATCGGGATTGCTAAAGGCCTCTTCCCGTGGGAGTACTGCTGTAGTCACGGGACGGGCCGCTGCGACCTCCCTGTTCACCCTTTCCTCCAGCTCGCGGGCAAAATCCGTGCTCATGTGCTCCAGTTCAAAGTCCATGCGGGCTTGAAGGGGCTGCATATCGCCGCCTGTGACCAGAGCGCCGTACTCTTTCCACACCACGCCGCACAGAATGTGCAACGCCGTGTGAGTCCGCATTAGCTTGTAACGCCTGTCCCACTCGATGACGCCTGTTACCTGGGTGCCCACCGCCGGTGACGCCTTGTCCAGCTCGTGGGTGACTTTGCCTTCCCTGCGACTCACCTTCGTTACCTGGTATGTGGCATCCCCGGCGCGCAGGATGCCCACGTCACTGGGCTGGCCGCCGCCCCCCGGATAGAAGGCGCTTTTGTCGGTCACGTCCCATAGAGTGGTGTAAGAGTACGTCATCCTGTTGATATCGTCTAGGCCGCTGCCTCTGCGAGTTCGGCTCTGGGTAGAGCTTCGTTGGAGGTGGTTACCTCCTGTGTCATGTATCGACGGCCGACGGCCCACTCGTCGTGCTGCTCAGCTAGGACGGCGCCGACCAGGCGACGGACAGCTGGGCGGTTAGGGAAGATGCCCACCACATCGGTGCGGCGCCGTATCTCCTTGTTGAGACGCTCCAGGGGGTTGTTGGACCAGATCTTCTTCCAGTGGGCGAGTGGGAAGCTGGAGAAGGCCAGGACGTCGGGTCCAGCCTCGTCCAGTCGAGAGGCGACCTGTGGGAACGGGTCCTGGAGCTGAGCAATCACCCGCTCGAGTTGGGCATGCACCTCCTGAGGGGACGGCTGCTGGTAGATGGTGCGTACCATGGTGGCCACCCAGGGCTGAGCGCTCCTGGGGACCCGAGTGAGCAGGTTGGTCATGAAGTGGGTGCGGCACCGCTGCCAACTGGCCCCACCGAAGACAGTTGCGATGGCATCCCTGAGTCCCTGATGAGCGTCCGATACCACCAGTTCCACCCCGCCGAGGCCCCTGGCGACCAGTGAGCGCAGGAAGGCTAACCAGAAGGCGCCGTCTTCACTGGTACCCACGTCCATCCCAACGATCTCACGCTTGCCCTCGCTATTGACCGCCGTCGCCACCACCACGCTGACGTTGACTATCCTACCGGCCTCTCTGACCTTCTGGGTTAGTGCGTCCAGCCACAGGTAGGGATATGATCCGCCGTCCAGCGGCCGACCCAGGAAGCTCTCCACCACCCCGTCCAGCTCCTGGCAGATACGCGACACTTGGCTCTTTGAGATACCCTCGCACCAAAGAGCCTTGACCAGATCATCCACTCGCCTCGTCGATACACCCTCCACATACGCCTGCTGGATCACCGCCAGCAGAGCTCGCTCGCTGCGACGCCGTGGCTCCAGCAGGCTCGGAAAGTAGCTCCCCTCCCTCAGCTTGGGTATCTGCAACTCCATGGTCCCTACGCGAGTGTCCCATGCTCGAGACCGGTACCCGTTGCGCTGGGTCACCCGCTCAGGGTTGCGTTCTCCATACCCAGCGCCGGTCCTCGATGACACATCAGCCTCCATGATCTCCTCGACCAGCACTCTCAGTGCCTCTCGTAGAAAGTCCACGTCACCGTCGACTCCCCTCTTGCGCATTAGCTCAAACAGGTCCATCCTTTCCTTGACCACCGTTGTCCTCCTTTCTCAGGCTCGTCTTTGCCCGCTAAGGATGACGTGGTGGTCTCTCTTCATCCAGACCCTCTACTCTTGTTACACCACTTCCTGGGACTCTACTCTTTCCATTTCTCCATAGCCACTCTCGTAATAGAACAGGGGCGCTCTGAAGATCGCGGCTCGATTTCAGGCCAGGGAGGTAGTCCTCGTGACCAAGGTACAAGTGCGATTGCTGGTTACCACCACCGTCATGGCCGCCATGTCCGTCGTGCTCTTCGCGTTTCTGCGGCAGGAACCTGCTGCCCCTTTGACGGTGTCCTATTTCGGTACGGGTGTCTCCTCGGCTGACAGGACCGATGTTACATTCAAGGAATACCTCCTGGACAAACAATTGCCCCGTGATGCCATCCGGCCGATCTATGGCCCATCGTTCATTGCTGGGAGTCAGGCACTCCTGCACAACCAGACCTACGTTATTGGACTGGAAATAAACGGCCAAGCTAAAGCCTACCCGATAGGTGAGCTCAACTTTAGGGAAATGGTGAACGATACAGTAGGAGGCGTGCCGGTACTGGTCACATGGTGACCAATCTGCGCCACCGGTCTCGTGCATGACCGGCGAATCGACGGAGTGGCTCACACGTTTGGGAATTATGGCGCCCTATACATTAGAGCCATGACCTGGTATGACCACGAAACCGAAAGCGTCTGGTCGCAGCCCCTTGGCACAGCTATCCAAGGTTCCTATAAAGGCGTGCGCCTGGAGATGATACCCGCCGAGGTCGTTCCGTGGACTACGTGGGAAAAAGAGCATCCAGACACCTTGGTCCTGGATACAGGGGCAACCAAAACACTGCCTCCCGTGGACCCCTTCGCCAATAACAAGCCAGGTAATTTCTTTATAGGGGTCGCCCTGGCCGAGGGTGTCAAGGCCTACTGGGTTGAATTGGTGAGCCGGCAGGTAGTGGTCAACGACCACATAGGCGAGTTGCCCGTAGTGGTGTACGCCAACCCAGAGGACAAGGCGGTTCATGTCTATGTTCGTAGGTTGAATGAGCAGGTACTGGACTTCAAGTGGGTCAATGGCAGGCTTCAGGATCAGCAGACTGGCACCTTTTGGGACCCGGCCAAGGGGCTGGGAGTGGAAGGACCCTTGAGGAACAGACTTCTAAAGGAACTGCCCTTCAGCTCGACGTATGGGTGGGCCTGGGTGAGTTTCTATCCTGATACGCAGCTATACAAGCCATGAGCTCACTATGAGGCTACCCTGTAAAGTATCTGTGTGACGAGTCCCAGTCCCCCACTGGTACCTTATCAACAGGCTGAACTACGCCCCTGTATATCCATAAATCTCGGGCACCCGTGCCCATGTACCGTTCGGTCCCAAGAAGCCTCAACCATGCGTATGCTTCTTGTCTATCCCCTTGGGACGGAAACGTTGCTAGGTTCTAGCTCATCAGGGTGGTTCTTACTGGGTTGGTCCAGGTCGCTGGCACCGTCTCGGTTGTACCAGGCGAAGAACACCACCACAAGCAACACCATGAACGTCAACGCACCAGGTATTTTCATGATGAGGCCACCAATCTGCTGGTCGGCAACGGCGGACAGGCCCCAGAGGCGGGGCACGGTGTCGTACCAGAGATACAGGACATCGCGGGAGAAGGTAATAGCGGCGCCAATGAAGCTCATCGGCAGAGTCATGAAGAAAAGGTAGACCATCTGTACTGGGTAGCTCGCCCTGGGCAGTTCTGGCAGCGAGCTCATCAACGGCCACCACATGATGACCGATGAACCTATGAACATCAGGTGCTCCGTAACGTGGGCCGCGTGACTACGCAGCGTAATGTCATACAGGAAGGGCAGATGCCATGCGGAGAGCACAGCGGTGAATAAGAGGAAGGCTGTGAGCGGGTTGGTGAGAAAACGCCCCACAGCCAGCACCTGTGGCGGCCTGACCAAGGGGCGCAGCAGCCAGCTTGGTGTTCCCGCCAGCAGCAGTGGAGGCGCAACCAGGACCATGAGGAGGTGTTGCACCATGTGCGCACTGAACAGGAAGTTGTCGGCCAACTCGTGGATAGGCCCTGAGAGGGCTATATACAGCACAAGCATCCCCAGAGAAAACAAAGCCACTTGCCGGGGTTCCACCGAAGATGCCAGGGCGAACCGTTTCCGCAATGGGCCGACACCGAGGAGGTAGATGCCT
The DNA here is from genome assembly GCA_965248595.1 of Dehalococcoidia bacterium. Lineage (GTDB taxonomy): Bacteria > Chloroflexota > Dehalococcoidia > Lucifugimonadales > SHYF01 > SHYF01. Next base: position 147,555 of record CBDFJM010000006.1, on the reverse strand, counting down.
TCCAGAAGCAGCATGCCCAGAACGATGTCTGGATGGAAGTGCCACTGCCACCAAGAGAAGGTCGCCAGGGGTTCTACCACTGAGTGCTCCTAAGCGCGACGCATTTCGTTGACGAAGGGGGTGAACTGGGTTAGTCCCCCGAGGTGCTGCCGCCTCTGGCCAGAAAGGTGGCACCCAGGAGGATGGCCACTGCCAGAATCAGCGCCACGATGACGGAGATAGGCTCCTTGACGCCTGCCGCCTCTGGCTGGACCTCAGCCAGGAACAGGAGCAGCTCTCCTATGCCAATTATAAAGGCTGCGGTGACAATGATCACCAGCACTGGAATCCAAAGCGCCGATAGCAGACGGTCTACCATAGTCTTATGTTGCTCCTGGGACAAACTAGACACTGAAGAGGGCCATGAGAGCGATTATTACTGCCGTAGCCAGTAGTAGCCCGCCAACGAATAGAACCGAAAACAGCCTGTCATCAAAGCGCAGGTGCATGAAGAACATGGCTACTATGGTGAACTTGGCGGCGGAGAGCACCAGGAGAATGGGAATGAGCACTGGCTGCAAGAACTTCGCGTAGACTATTGCCACTTCGACCAGGGTCACCACCGCCAGGATCAGGGCTATGACGGTGTATTTGGCGGGCGTGGGGTGGGCGCGCTCCGTGGTAGGTACTGTATGGTTCATGTCCATGATTGAACCGTCCTTCCCTCTAAGTGACTATGTTGGGTGCTTCCGTCAGGTAGACCACGGTGAAGATGACTATCCATACCACGTCCACAAAGTGCCAGTAAAGCCCCGCCAGCTCGATGCTCAGGTGGTGCTCTGGCTTGAGGCGACCCCGCATCGCTACCACGAAGAACGACAGCAGAATGATTATTCCCACCGTTACGTGAGTGCCGTGGAAGCCTGTCAATATGTATAAGGTGGTGCCGAACAGGTTAGTCTTGAGAGACAGTCCGTCGTGGATGAAGGTGGTGAACTCGAAGTACTGACCGCCGACGAACACGGCCCCCAGCAGGGCAGTGGCTAGAAGCCATACCTTAAGCCCCCGCATGTCGCCTCGTTGAATGGCGGCCAGGGCCAGCACCATGGTCAGACTGCTCATTAACAGCACAAAGGCGCTAATGGAGGTGTAAGGTATGTTGAAAACCTCGTGCGGGTATGGTCCTACCAAGCTCTTGCCCCGGTACAGCAAGTAAGTGGCAATGAGAGAGCCAAACAACATGCAGTCGGAAGCCAGGAAGACCCACATCAGGAGCTTGCGATGGCTCAACCCCGTGCTGGTTTCCAATGGGGCCGCATGGGCTGCGGCGGATGAGTGCGCCAAAGTGTTACTCCTCTACCAACGTCTGCTCTTCAGGATCGGCGGGCTCGAAGGCCCAACCATAGATGCCAAAGAAAGTGACAAGCACTCCCAGAGCCGTCACCGCCAGGTGAATCATAATCCCCGCAGCGGCCATGGCCAGGCCCAGCGCCACGATGATGGGGAAGTAAGAGAGGCCGGGCATATGAATGTCATGATGCTCTTCTGACTCTTCGTTGCCCTGGGAGTGGGCCGCGGCACCGCCGGCTGGGACAGGCACGGGCCTGCCGTCGGCACCTTCCACGTATTTTTGATCCCAGAAAGCGTCGCGGCCGTGAACGGTGGGAATCTCGCTGAAGTTGTAGTGAGGCGGGGGCGAAGCGATTGACCATTCCAGGGTCCTGCCGTCCCATGGGTCCGCCGGGGCATCCTTCTCTTTGCGCATGGTGATAAAGACGTTCCACAGGAAGACCAGGGTAGACACCGCTATTAGCAATGAGCCAGCCGTTGACACCAGGTTCCAGAAGTCCCATCCCATACTGGAGTCGTAGGTGTAAATCCGCCGGGGCATGCCGTCCATGCCCAGCCAGTGCATGGGCCCAAAAGCAATGTTCATCCCAATGAAGGCCAGCCAGAAGTGCAGCTTTCCTAAACCTTCGTGGAGCATGCGGCCAGTTGACTTGGGGAACCAGTAGTAGATACCGGACAAAAGTCCGAAGATTGAGCCGCCGAATAGTACGTAGTGGATATGAGCAACGATGTAGTAGGTATCCTGCTGTTGGGCGTCCGTGGGTGGAGAAGCGTGGGAGATTCCGCTAAGGCCTCCTATGATGAAGAGAAAGATGAAGCCAATGGCGAATAGCATGGGTGTCTTGAGATCTATGGAACCGCCCCACATGGTACCTATCCAGCTGAATACCTTGACTCCCGTGGGGACGGCAATGAGCATTGTGGTGATGGCGAAGGTGGCATTGGCTATGGGGCCCAGGCCCACAGTGAACATGTGGTGGCTCCACACCGCCCAACCCATGAATCCTATGAACACGCCGGACAGGACAACTACCGGATACCCAAAGAGGGGCTTTCGGGAGAAGGTGGGCAGCACCTCCGAAACGATTCCCATGGCGGGAAGTATAAGTATGTAGACCTCGGGATGGCCGAAGACCCAGAACAGCTGTTGCCACAGGACGGGGTCGCCTCCTCCGGCAGGGTCGAAGAAGCTGGTGCCCACGAACCGGTCGAATCCCAACTCGATGAGCGCCACGGTAATGACTGGCATAGCCAGAACCAGGAGGAATGAGGTGACCAGGGTCATCCAGGTAAACAGTGGCATCCGCATAAGGGTCATGCCAGGTGCGCGCATGTTGATGATTGTCACGACGAAGTTGAAGCCCGCAGCCATGGAAGCGGTCCCCAAGACAAGGAGGCCCAGTACGTAGTAGTCCATACCTGAGCCAGCAGAGAACATACCGGAGGTCAAGTTAGCGTAGGCAAACCACCCCGCACCTGGGGACCCACCAAACAGCCAGCCCGCGTTAAGCAGCAAGCCTCCGAAGAGGAATACCCAATAGCTGAGGGCATTAAGGCGGGGGAAGGCCACGTCTCGGGCACCGATCTGTAATGGTATGATTATGTTGAAGAACGCGGCGCTCAAGGGCATGATAGCCAGGAAGATCATTGTCAGCGCGTGCATGGAGAAGAGCTGGCTGAACATATCAGGGCTGACCAGCGTGTTCCCTGAAGCGGACAACTGAAGCCGCATTGTGACAGCTTCTATTCCCCCGACGAGGAAGAAAATGAAGGCAGTGACGCCGTACATCACTCCTATCCGCTTGTGGTCCACGGTGACCACCCAACCCCACCAGCCACTGTAAGTTGTGGGGCGCTGCAACCACCGTGGTAACGCGCCGCTAACTGCCGCCATAGGTGTCCTCCAAGGCCAGCCATGTATGGATACGCAGATTATGCATAGAGTATGCCCTTTTCCAAATTATTGCAAGCTACGGAGATAGGCCACCAGCGCGGAAACGTTGTCGTCGGTGAGGCGCAAGTTGGGGTCGTTGTAGGCGGCAGCCAACTGGGCCATGTGGTTGCCGGGCTTGACCCTGTTGGGGTTCTGGAGCCATTTCTGGAGGTTTTCATCCGTGTTTGGCAATATTCCCGCCGCAAGTGTCGTTCGCGATGCGAAATGAGTTAGGTTTGGCGCGGGATAGGGAGATAGATTCCCTGGCTCCCTACGCAGGAAGGAGGTCATGCGGGCCGCCTGCATTCCCGCGCGGTCAGGCCCCGAAATCGTGTGACACACTGTGCAACCCTTGGTACCAAACAGTTCCTGACCAGCTTGCGCAAGCTGAGTGGTCGGCACGCTGGGGGGCGCTCTTTGCCGTTCAACCCATGCTTCAAAAGCCTCTTGGGTGGGTTCAACGACGACACGGAAGCGCATTTGGGCATGGGCCGTGCCGCAAAACTCCGCACATAGTCCAAAGTAGGAGTCCAGCTCCGGCGTGGCGGGGTTAGCGTCTACCCTGGACGCCGTAAACCATTGCTTGTTTACATTGTTAGGTATTATGTCTAGCTTGCCGACGAGTTTGGGTATCCAAAAACTATGGATTACGTCGTCGGACTGGAGCGTTGTCACTATGGCCCACGGTGCTGGTGGAACGTGGAGTTCGTTGGCGGTGACCACACCCAGTTCAGGATATTGGAACTCCCACCACCATTGGTGGGCCCGGACTGTTACTTGAAGCTGTGGTGCGTCCCGTGGTGGGTTGGCCGTGTCGAAGATAGTGTCTATGGTTGGCACAGCTATCACTACCAAGAACAGGGCCGGGGCGATGGTCCAGGCTATCTCTAGTCTAGTGTTGCCGTGGACTTGCTTCGGCATTGCCGTTCCTGGCCTGCGCCGGAACTTTATGGCGGCATAGATCAGGGCACCCTCCACCACCACGAAGACTGCAACAGCGGCCCAGAAGATGATAAGGAAGAGGTTAAGCTGCTTTTGAGCAACTGGCCCTGCGGCATCGAAAGTGGACTGGTTATGGGAAGGGAAGCACCCTATCCACAAGGTGCCAATTGCGATGAGCAGGACCACAAGAAAAAAGGGTCTGGACGGCCGCCATTTGCTGTGTATTATTCTGTGCATGCGTGAAGGGTCCCCGGATGCCTCCGAAACTGGGGCGGAGGAATCATACGTTTGTTGCAATTGGCATAAAAGCTAGCAGAAGTTACGGGTTGCGTCAAGACACTGTTCGGGGTATCTTTCACCATTTACGGAAGGACGGATGTAGCCTTGCTGTGAACGCTATAGACTACTATGATGCCAGGAAGCACCCAAGGAAAAGCGAGACCTTCATGTATGCACTTATCATAGCGGGTGGGCGAGGCGAGAGGCTCAGGCCCCTGACGGATAGTGTAGCCAAGGCCATGGTGCCGGTGAACGGGAAGCCCATCCTGTGGTACCAGGTACGGCAGCTTCAGAGTACCGGCATTACGGATATAGTGTTCCTGTGTGGATACCTGGAAGAGACCATCAGGGAGTTTGTTGGCGATGGGTCTAACCTGGGTGTTCGCGCGCACTATTCGAAGGAGGAGACGCCGCTAGGCCGGGGCGGAGCGTTGAAGCAAGGCTTGGGCATGGTGCCTAACTCCGAGCGAGCGGTGCTGGCATTGAACGGAGACATCATTACCACCCAGGATTTTGCTCCGTTGCTAATGCTGCATCAGCAGTCGGGTGCCCTGGCCACGATCATGCTGGTGCCCTACCCTAGCGCCTATGGAGTGGTGGATGTGACGGAAAGCGGGAGGGTGGTGGCATTCAAAGAGAAGGGCGAGCTACCACACTGGATCAACGCCGGTATCTACGTGCTGGACGCACGAATTCGGGGTGAGCTGCCTGCGCTGGGTGATCACGAAACGACCACTTTCCCTCGCCTGGCGGAGCAAGGCCAACTCTATGCCTACCGTTCCCGTGCCTTCTGGAAGGCGATAGACAACCACAAGGACATACGCGAGGCGGAAGAGGTTCTACGCCTCGAGGGTGGCTTTTAGGTCTCGGTGCGGGAAGGCGCTGGCTGTGCGGCTCTGAGGGTGCCCTTTTGCAGATAGTGCACCATCAATGCCACGACTATTCCAACAATCAGCCCGATAGCGCCGACTGGCAGGAAGACCTGACTACGGCGAGGCCCATCGGGCACTTGCGGTACTATGGGCGATTCCACTACCCTGATGGTGCCTCCCTGCTCCTCTTTGGCCAGGCGTGCCTCCTGCAGTTTTACTGCCAGGGTCTGCGAGTTGACGGTAAAGACGGCGATCTCTCTATCGAAGGTGGACTCCACAACCTCTATCGTAAGAACCTGGCTTGAAAGGTCGTTGATGGAGGTACGCAACGCTTGGGTCTTGCCTTCCAAGTGGTTTACCTCTGCGGTCAAGCTCGCCACCTTGCTAGAAGCGTCCGCGAGTCTTTGCTTGAGATAGATGTAAATGGGGTTTATCTCCTGTTCCAGCTTCTGTGGTTCAGCTTGCAAAGCCTCGCTGAGTTTTTTCTCCTCGGCGGTGAATGCCACCAGTGCCAGCCGCTTTTCTTCCAGGTCTGCAAGGAGCTTCCCAAAGAGGCCAGTTCCTGCCGCGTTTCCGATGACAATAATGCCTCTCTCTGCCTCTCCAAACGTCTCTCCAGACATCTCTCCCAGCTGGGTCCCTTTTGTCAGCCTCTCATTTGTCAGCATCTCAAGCTCAGTGCGCAGGGGCTGCGCAGCGTTTTCCTCCAGAAAGGCCAGTTTCTCCTCGTTCTTGGCTTGGAGGGCCTTTTGAGTCTCGTCGTACTGCGCCTGGATGAAGTCGAAGGAGCGGGCGGACTCGCTGGCAAAGCGAGAAGCATTTCGCTGGATGAATAGGTCTGACCAAGTTTCGGCGATACGTTTCAGCAGGAGTGGATCCCCACCTCTAACTGTCAGGGTCAGCAGAGGCAGAACAGTGGCTCTGTTATTCTCCGATGCCGTTATGTCCATGTTCATCATTCCGGCCAGCGCCTCCACCGACGTTGGGTTACCGCTCCCCGGGTTGTTGCGGTTGAGGGTCTGAACGATGGTTTCCAGGAGGTCGTTGGCCAGGGCCAGATTGGAAAGGGTGTCTACTGAAAGGGTGTCTACTGAGAGAACGGTACCTACGTTGGGAATGGTTGTTAGGTTCTCTGAGGTTCTGGAGACCAGTAGAAGTTGCGTTCGTACCTGGTACTGGGGCGGGAGCTGGGAGGAAGCGACGACGGCGATGGCCGTTGCCACGGCCAGGATAAGAAGGACCACCCACCACTTGCTAATAAGCGCCGCTACGTAGTCTCGCAGCACAAGTCCGTCTTCCATGAAATCTCCTCAATGAATGATAATTGCCGTTGGTATAGTACACGGAGCGTAGCAGCAGACGCAACGGAACCCACCGCCCGGCGCGACGGAGTTCGTAGGATGGGCTGACGGCTTACAGTTCCAGGACCACTTTGATTATGTTGTCCAGCTTGTCGCTATACATATCGTAGGCGCGCTGGACCTGGTCAAAGGGCAGACGGTGAGTGACCATGCTGGACAGGTCCAGCCGGCCCTGGGCCACCAGGTCCACGCATTCCTCTATGTGCTTGGTAGGGTCTGGGGTGCGCGCTCCCACGGTTATTAAGATGGTGGGTATCTTGTCCATCATGGCGTTGTAACGGAATGGGAAGGTCTCCTCATCGTGGGGTAGGCCGAAGAGGGCCACCAGCCCCTGTCTGCGCACCAGGTCCCATATGAGGTTGGCCGTCTCGGGCCGCCCTACTGCTTCCACCACCACGTCAGCCAGTTCGCCGTGGGTGACCTCGGCCACTATTGCGGCAACGTCTTCTTGGGCTGCGTTGATGGTGTGGGTAGCGCCTACCCGCCTGGCGGCCTCCAGACGGTAGTCCAGCAGGTCCGTGACGATGACCTGGCGCGCGCCTTGCCGAGTCACCCACTGGGTGAAGGCGAGACCTATGGCTCCCTGTCCCAGGATGACTACCCGTTTGCCAAGGACGCTCCCGATGCGCTGACAGGCGTACATTACCGTGCCCACGGGCTGGCACATGAGCAGGGTGGACAGGTCTCCGTGGTCTGGAAGCGGGATGAGGCGGGTGGACGGCTCAGCTATGTATTCCACCAGGCCGTTGCCAGCAGTAGGCAGGACGATGACCCTCTGGCCAGGGCGGTATGCGTCGTCGCGGCTCTCTATCACCACGCCGGCACACTCGTGGCAGGGGCGGCCTACCACTAATGGATACTGCTCTTCAGGGAGAACCCGGTCGTAGATGCGCAGGTCGCTGCCACAGATGGAGACCCGCTGCAGGTTGATAAGGACATGTCCGTCCTGAAGCTGGGGGACCTCGACCTGGACAGACTCGAACCGCTTGGGGCCAACAAGGCGTGTCGCTCGCATCCTTCTCCTCAAGGGTAGGTTGGTGCCAGGTAGGTACTGTACAGCAACGTGATGGAATTATCCATCCTATCCGCTCCGCGGTAAGGGCTCATACGGCACACTGCTACAGGAACCTTTCCACAAGCCATATGAGGCCGGTAATGGAGGCCAGGCTGGCGATGGTGCTCAGCGCCACTGTGTTGGTGACCTGGCGAGGTTGGGCATCGAACTCCGTGGCAAGAATGGTGGTGAACACAGCCGTTGGCATACCTGCCAGCACAATGATCACTTGCTGTGTGAGGCCGTGGATTCCCAGCAACAGGGTGATCCCAAAAGCCAAGGCCGGGGAGAGGGCGAGCCGCACCACCGTGGCCAGGGCGACAGGCAACAGGTAGTCCTTGATGGTCACGTTGGCCAGCTGGATTCCCAGCACCATTATCATGGTGGGAATTGCGGCACCCGCCATGATGCTCATGGGCGAGGCTATCAAAGCAGGCATGGCTATGTGGAACGGGTTGAGCGCCAGAGCGACAATAGTGGCGTAGAAAGTAGGAATGCGCAGGATGGCGGCGATACCCTTCAGACCACCGGCCGTTCCGCTAGAGGCTATGTAGATGGCCAGGGTGCCACTGAGGATGGCCTGGGGAGCCAGAAACAGGAGCGCCCGCTGCAATCCCTCTTCTCCAAAGGCAAACAGGGATACCGGCAGGCCATAGTTCACGGCGTTCATGAACATTGTGCCTAGCAGAAAGGCTGCCCGCCCAGGAGCTTTGAGCTTGATTTGCCATGCTATGGCCCAGCACACGGCGTACATGACCGGCACCCATAGGACAAGGAAAAAGAAGATGTCTCGTATGTTCCCAAATGGTATGTCCGCAGTGTAAAGGGCCGAAAAGATCAGGATTGGCGAGAATACGTACAGGGCAAGCCTGCTGACCGGCCTGGGGTCCAGATGGAGGGTCTTGCCAACAAGGACGCCTACTCCCGCCATGATGAACACGGGGAGAACTGCGTCAATCAGGATCCCAAGCAATAGGTGAAGCCTTTCTGAAAACTTGCTATCCTAGTCTGGCCTCTTTGTCAGGTACAGGCGAACGACGGGTATCCTACAGGGAGTATGGCATCATAACAATACCTGGGAGCGGGACATCCCCCCTGCCATATTCTTATTGCCGTGCCTAGCCACGTTATGTTGATGTCGGGAGACTGAGCAATGGTAGATTCCTGGGAACAGGCGGCGTATGCCCTTAAGCTGGCGGTGGTCACCGCGGCCCGTTCCGGAGCCGCATCCGTTTATGATGAATGGGTAGCGCTGACCGGGGAGTACCGCATGCCCCTGGATTCAAGCAGGGCGATACGCTTTGAGATGCTGGCAGTTTGCCTTCACGCCATGAACAGGTTCGCGCTGGCGGCGGGAGGTCCGGAGGCACGCACCGCCATCCAAGATGCCGTCACTCCGGGTGCGATCAAAGAGTCGCTGGCAGGTCATTCGGACGGCGCTGACGCCCAGCAGGATTTCGAGACTGCAGAATGGCAAGAGTGGATGACGGAGGATATGCTGCTACTGGTAAACGCCGCGGATAGGGATTACACCCTGTGCGGGGAGCTTGCGTCCAATTCAGGTCTGGCCCCTTTCCGGAGCGACACCGTCTTTGGGAAACTGGCCAGCCGCATAACGCGCCAGGTGGGACGAGAGGACCTGATCCCGCTGAGGCTGGCCATTTGGAATTGCGCGGTGGGGGCGCTAAGGAGGGCCAGGTTGAATGAGCATGTGGATGAGGCGTGCGGAGCGCTGTTGTGAGTGAGCTTTCTGTTACTGCTATGACCCCCAATCAGGCGACCGGTCCTCAGTGGTGTTGAAAGTAAGGCGCGTCTGGTCGGTGCCGTTGGCTTTCATCACATAGATTTCATAGGGTCCATCCCGGTCCGTTTCGAAAGCAATGTAGTTACCATCGGGGCTCCAAGCGGGGACATTCTCGACGTTTGGAGTATTGGTCAAGCGACGGACATTAGTACCGTCGGCGTTCATGACGTTAATTTCGTGAACTCCATCCCGGTTCGACCGAAAAGCGATAGATTCGCCATCAGGACTCCAGGCAGGATAGTCTTCTGCCAAGGATGGGTTGTTGCTGAGGTAGCCCCAACTGGAACCGTCGGTCTCCATCGAATAGTTTTGGTAGGTGCCTTGCCATTCGGATGAGAAGGCGATGAACTGCCCATCTGGACTCCAGGTGGGATTGTAGTTGGAGGCGTAGTTATCGGTGAGCCGGACCGTGCTGGTGCCATCGGCGTTCATCAAGTAAATCTCAAAGTCACCGCCACGGCCTGACGCGAAAGCAATCTTTGAGCCGTCAGGCGACCAGGCCGGGCCGAAGTCGTAGGCAGGGTTATTGGTTAGCTTGGTCTGGCCCGTGCCATTGGCGTTCATCACGTAAATCTCCCCGTTGCCGTCACGGCTGGACGTGAATGCAATCTTTGAGCCGTCCGGCGACCAGTCGGGGTCGAAATCAACGGCTGTGTTGAAAGTGAGGCGTGTTTGATTAGTGCCATTGGCACTCATGACGTAGATTTCAAAGTTGCCGTCTCGGCTTGAGGCGAAGGCAATCTTGCCACTGGCCGGTGGGGGCGTCGGGGTAGGCGTGAGTGTAGGCGTGGGCGTAACAGTCGGCGTCGGAGTAATCGTGGGCGTTGGCGTTGGCGTAGTAGTCGGCGCCGCAGTAGCCGTGGGTGTGGGCGGAGGGGGACCTACCTGAGTACCTGCTATCAGCGCTGGCATCTTGGTGGCCGTGTTGAAGAAGCCAGTGAAGAAGCCAGGACCTTCGCTTTCGCCAATGAGTTTCCATGTTGGCACACCTATGTACTCTCCCTTGAGGCTGATGGCTGCCCCTCCGCTGTTGCCAGAGTTGATGCCTACATCAATTTTAACCTGTTCAAGTGTAGACCGTCAGCGATAATGGGACACATATAAGGGTAGGAAAACCCGAGAGTCGGAGGGTGGTGTGAGCTCCTGAAATGAGGGTAGAGCTACCCACAGAAAGGAGCAGATGTGTCCCAATTAGAAGTAAGCAAAGCAGAGGCTGCCGAGGAACGAAGCGAGCAGACCAGGTCTTTCGTCCGCACAGTGAAGGCGGCTGCCCGACGTAAGTACACCTCGGAAGAGAAGATCCGAATTGTTCTGGAGGGCTTCCGCCGCGAGGTCACAGTCAACGACCTGTGCCGGCGGGAGGGGATCAAGCCCCACTCCTACTACTCGTGGACCAAAGAGTTCATGGAGGCGGGCAAGGAGAGGTTGACCCGTGACTCGGTTCGGGACGCCACTCAGCATGAGGTAGGGCAGCTCAAGCGAGAGAACGGGGAACTCAAGGAGCTAGTGGCCGATCTGTCGCTGGAGGCGTACCGTCTCAAAAAAACGGCCATCCCCATGCCCCAGGACGCCACCGGTACCAGCGGATGAGCGCCCCGGAGAAGGCAGAGGTAGTTACCAAAGTATCCTCGTCTCCCCTCCACAAGCGAAAGGTCCTCAGAGAGCTGGGCATCCCTAAGAGCACCTACTACCGGTGGCTCAGACGCCAAGACCAACAAGGACTTGAGGACCGACCAGGAGGCGATCAGCCACCATGGAACCGTCTTACTATTCAGGAAGAACGCTCAGTCCTGTTATCAGCCAGGGAGATGCCAGAGCTGAGCTGCCGTCAGCTGGCCGCGTGGGTCACCGACAACCAGGGCTTCTCGGTCTCAGAGTCCAGCGTCTACCGTATCCTGGGCAGGGAGGGCCTAGTGAAGAGGCCTGAGATGCGGTTGGCCGCGGGGAAGGAGTACCACCGCAAGACCACAGGGCCTCACCAGATGTGGGCCACCGATGCCTCATACTTCAGGGTGGTTGGTTGGGGCTACTACTACCTGGTCACCGTTATGGACGACTACTCCCGCTTCATCCTGGCTCACAGGCTTCAGCAAGATATGACGGCCGACTCCTTCATCGAGGTGGTCCAGGATGCTGTGGACACGACCAGCATGGACCAAGTCCAGTCACAGACCGCACCAGGCTGCTGAGTGACAACGGTCCAGGCTATGTCTCAAGAGCATTCAGGGACTACCTGGGGATGGTTGGCATCAAGCACATCCTAGCAACTCCTTTCCACCCTCAGACCAACGGGAAGCTGGAGCGCTACCACCAGACCATCAAACGGGACGTCAACCAGGTGCCTTATGAGTTGCCCGCCTACCTTGAGGCTGCTATCGCGGCCTTCGTCAGCTACTACAACTACCGGCGCTATCACAAGGCTCTGGGCAACGTGACACCATCAGACGTGCTCAAGGGAAGACGGCAAGAGATCCTACAACGCAGGAAGGAGGTGAAGGCTCAAACCACCGAACGGCGACGACACTACAACAGGGCCCTCAGGGAGCTCACCAGACCTCCATACAGCCCCTGATCTCTCGGCTCCCAATGTGTCCCACTTTTGCTGGTTGCTAACACTGTTCAAGACCCATATAACTGTCATAGCCAGAAACGATGCCCTTCGTGGCTCGCACCTGTCTGTCCTGGTAGGAGCAGAATGGATAGCCAAGCATTATCACTTCTTCCCCAACCGCTGGTTTCTGGTATCCCGATATTGATATGAATGGCCAATCGCTTCCGGGTAATTTGATCACGGCCAAATCCAGTATGGCATCGAACCCTACAACGTTACCCACCACCGTTCTGGTTTCACTGACTATCACTGTCACCCGCGTGTACCCTTCGATAACGTGCCAGTGCGTAAGAATGTAGCCATCGGGCCTGAAGATGGTGCCTGAGCCGCAGCCTCCCGGTGTTTCAATAAGGACTATCGATGGGCTTGTCCGGGCAATTGTCTCCTCTCTTGTGTACCCCAAGGGCGTAGGGGTCGGTGTCGGAGAAGGCAAGCCAGCCGCAGCCGTCTGTACAGCGGCTGCCATCCTTTCCGTCTGTGTCAGCGTGGGCGTTGGCCTTGGGGTGGCTATGGCTGTAGCTGTAGGCGTAGGCGTTGGTGTCGCCTCAGGCGTAAGTGCAGGGAGTGACGTGGCAATAGCAGTGGGCACGGGCGTGGCTATAGGAGTCGGTATTGCCGTGGACGTAGCAACTACCGTAGCTGTTGGGACGGCTGTAAACGTTGCCACCGCGCCCGATTGCGCGGCGGAGGGAACCTCTTGAGCAGGCGTGCAAGCGGCCAAGGCCACGATTGATACCGAGGCCAGGCAGAAAAGAATGGTTGCCCGCATGGGGAGCCACCTCTTGGGGGTTGCCGGTCTCCATGACACCGCCATTGTACACCAACAACAAAGTGGCGGGGCTAGCAGACGGGGTTACTCTCCCCTCCGGATATCTTTCCGGCCATTGCTACTGGCATTTGCTCCATAAGCCAAGAACCTCTTCTTTGGCAAGCCGCCGTAGCCTTCTAAAGTACCTTCTTTTTTAGCCAGGGACCCCAGAAGAAATATGGCACGTAGAGCGAGAGCCGCGCAACTATGCCCACCACAGGAGCCCATGCTACACCGTACTGGCCCAATTCAGTCACCCTTGGAAGGAGGTAGGCCAAGGGCTGCTGGACTCCCCATATTGTCAACAACACTACTATCATGGGAACAAGTGTGTCACCTGCGGTGTTGTAGCTCTGCATAAACACCATACTCGCCCCCATCATCACAAAGCCCACCGCCTGGATTCGGAGCCAGGTGGACGCCACCTCCATGAGCTCGGGGCTTGGGCTGAAGATGGAGAGCAGGATAGAAGGAAAGGCGATCACGAGGCCACCCGTGACCAGGTTCAGAGCAGTGACAAAGGCCACGGCCCAGGCCACCGTCTTCCTTGCTCTCCGCGGCTGGCTGGCGCCCAGATTCTGACCCACAAGAATGCCCGCTCCTTGGCCCATACCCATGCTCCCCAGGTTGACCAGCATCTGGATGCGGTTCACCAAGGAAAAGGCTGCTACTGCCGTAGTGCCAAACGGGGTAACCAGGCCAAAGAGAACTATTTGCGCCACAGAGCGCTCCGCGCTGGTGACCGATGCGGGCGCACCTATTCTCACAATGCGCCATATTACGGGTAGGTCAACGTAATAACCTTTGAGGGAGAGGTGCAAGCGAGACTTACCGCTGAACAGTATGTAAGCCAGCCAGGCAAATCCCAATGATCCGGCCAATGCATTGGTTACCGAGGCACCAGCTATGCCCATTCCTCCAAACCCTGGGATTATCCATCCAAATATGGCGAAGGGACTGAGTACCAGGTGCAGTATGCGGGTAACCATGTCTATCCTCATGGGGGTGACGGAGTCACCCGAGGCCTGGAGGATGGCGGCGCTCATCATCATCATCGCTGTGGTCGCCATGGCGACAAACTGGAGCCTCATATACAGAGTGCCCTCGGCGATTGCTTCATCGCTGATCCCCAGGAGTCCCATAAGAAAGGGGGTAAACAGGATGCCTAGGATAGCCATTACAGTCGATATGATGGTGCTGATGGTGAACCCCTGGAGGGCAATGTGGTTGGCCCGAGGAAGGTCACCCGCCCCAACGGCTCGGGAGACCATCGCCCGGACCGAGGTGTCTAGCCCCATCCGCCATGTCATGGCTACCTGGGCCCACTGCTGGGCAGCTCCAACCCCGGCGATAGTCGTGGTCCCGAACCCACGGCCGGCCCAGACCAGGTCCGCCATCATATCCACAACGCGAAACATCTGGGAGACCATCATAGGCCATGAGAGGAGCCAGAGGTTTCTAGGTATGCTTCCGGTGGTCAGGTCGCGGGTGGCCCGGGCCGACCTGCCACCGCGCCTGAAGCCTCCGCCACCACTTGTGCCCGGGTGTGGGGCCTCTACTACCAGAGTCTCTGGCCCGTGGGGAGTGCCCGCTCCAGTGGCATCGGCCATGGGAGCCTCGTCGTGCCGCTCCGACCGGGATGGTCCTGTCACGTCATCCTGCAATCTGAACTCCCGCCTCAGTTGGTCTAGGTTCCCCGTCGTCTTATCCGTCAGCTCCGTGTCGACCCTTCGCCACATATTACCATGCTGAGTTCTATCCAGGGTGGATCAAGGGTCATCTCACAGACCTTGGCATTGAGCCGAGATTCCCCAATATCCGTCACGCTGGATGTCTATTCACATGTCGTGCCAGGACTCCAGGAAAGAGCGCTCCGAACCTTCGAGTGTTATTCAAACAGCGGAAAGGCGGAGACCAGCAAGTTGTAGGTAGCATGCAGCACAATGGCCCATACAAAGAACCTCTTATTGCCGGACATGAACGGCGTTTCTCCCCAGGCCGACGCTTTAAGCCTCTCGTTGATACCTTGCCCGAACACGTAACTAAACACCGCATGCAGTAAAGGGTTGACAGTGTACCGATACGCCACAAAAGCAGCACTTCCTTCGGGGAAGTAAACCAATACATATATGGTGCTCTCAAGCAGTCCAAACACCAGGCCAGCTAGGGCGCACAGTAAGGCGGTATATCTTTGGCTCCTCAGCAAATGGGGCTAATAAGCCAGGAGCAGATATACCCCAATAGGCTTCACGGCTTCTTCGACCATTGGGGCAACAGTGAAGGAAGTCAGTGAGTCTGCAAGAAGCCCTTCTTGAAATATGGCAGAGGGGATGGCCATCAGACCTCCGACCGCGGCTAACCCAAGTCCAAACCAGGGCCTGGCAGTGGGGTTGTTAGGACTGCCATTGGTGTCGGTGTTTTGCAAAGAGCACCCTCAGTGATAAGGCAGCTAGACCCTCACGGCTTTCCGTTGAACGGAGGATACTCATCCCTCAAAAGGAAAAGATAGAAGGTGACCCTGGTCTGCCATCGGACGAATCCGACTACGAATTCGAACATGCCTTGGGGATACTTGCGGGTGAACAGTATTATCCAAAACGCGAAGAATGTGACTATGACTGCAGCTATCCCGTAGAAATAAAGCGGTATGCTGTGGAGTACTAACGTAGACGGTCTCAGGAGCATAACTCTTAACAATAGACTCCACCGACTGTACGAATCGGGATGGATCACGTTGACTGTTACTGGGTGTCCCTCACTACCCAGTCCCCCAGGCCCACTGCGGAAGTAGGGATCAGAAGGCTCAACGCTCTGGGGCGACTCCATCCTGCTCCCTGGCTCTGGCACTTGCTCTTGATAGCCTCCATCAAGCGGTGCACCTACACCGTGTTGCGGCTCTTGCACATGCTCCGGATATGCTTCATTGATGGCCCCCACTGCTGCTGAACGTATCCGACCTCCCAATGGTCTCAGGGCTAGTGGAATGTCCACATCGAATATGATCTCCTCATCGATAAACTGGACACGTCCCTTGATATTGAACCCACGCGTCCTGAAGGAGAACGCCAGCACGTCAGCGTCCCAGGCATAGGAAGCCTCAGCTATGTGGGTCTTGTACCGCCGTAAGAGATCAGGGAGCAGTATGCTTGCCTTATCCATTGCCTGGGACTTTGGCAGGTAATGCTGCTGTCTGATTATCATCTCTGTTGACCTCCATCACTCTCTGTTTGGTATTCTCGCTCGGCCCGGCACACTAGCTCACCATACTGGGCACGGGCTCCCTCAATATTCATTCGAACAGGATGACTCCAAATGACCGCTCCTTACTCTTGGGTACAACTGGACACCATCAGACAGGGTGCCCAGCCTCATTTTCGTATCTGCCGAGGGTGGGATTCGAACCCACACTCCCTTGCGGGAAGCGGATTTTAAGTCCGCCGCGTCTGCCATTTCGCCACCCCGGCACGATTTGACACAAGCTGTCGGTGGAGTCAGCCTGGATGCTGAGGGAATTGTACCTTACAGGGCCACGCGACGCTACTGAGGAGCTATTGCTTGGGGTTGGTCAAGGCCAGACTAAGGCTAGGGCCACCACACCTCAAGCGATTGACTGGCAAGAGGGTTCCCCAATATACTGGGCAGAAGCTATTCGAAGAATCATTGCAACACCGTTTATTTAACCGTGCCAGAAAGTCGGTCACGGTATTCCTGGAAAGCGAGCTTGGACACTGAGAAAGGGGCAAAGCATGATTGAGCCAGCGGCGCAACCCATAAAAGTGCAGGTGTTTTCTGATTACATATGACCCTGGTGCTATATCGGCCTGGAGAGGGTCGAACGGTTGCAGAAAGATTACAACGTAGAAGTGGAGTGGAAGGCCTTTGAGTTGAGGCCGGACACACCTCCGGAAGGGATACCGCGCCCGTTTAAGCCAGAGGAGAGCAACGAACTACGAGGGCACATGAAGGACGCTGCCGAGGAGGCCGGCCTGGTCAACATGCGGCGTCAGCCTGTCACTCCCTATTGCCGCCCATCTATGGAGGCCGCTGTGTACGCCAAGGACATGGGCAAGTTCGACGCGTACCACAAGGCCACGTTCAAGGCCTTCTGGGATGAAAGCAAGAACATTGGCGACTCTGAGGTACTCAAAGGGGTCTTCGAGGAGTGCGGGCTGGACTGGGAAGAGTACAACACTCCAGAGAACCACAGCGAGTACGACCATAGGGTGGAAGCGGAGTTGGCCGAGGCCAGGATGTATGGCATTACGGGCATTCCTGCTTTCATCATAGACAAGTACCTGGTGGTAGGCGCCCAGCCATACGAGGTTTTTCAGCAGGTTATGGCACACATTCAGAAGGAGAAGCCCCTCCAAGGTCTGTGGTTGCCTGGGCATGGCATAGAGCGATAAGACCCTTCGTAGCGTGACTCAAGGAAGTGCCACTCTGCTGTGAGCGGCACTTCCTTTGGTTTATTGGCTTGTTCCCATAAGCGACCGAGGATCTGAAGCCTCAGTTGTCAAATTGGGGCTGAGTGCGTGCGCCACTGGAAATGGAGGGGGCACCATGCTATTCATGGCTGTATTTCATTTTGAGCCTGAGGAGGGGGGTGCGCTCGTGGCTGCCCGATGGCAACACGGCCCCACTCCAGGAGTCACCGTGGTGGGGGCTTGGACCTCCAGCGGATACTCCAATGAAGGCCGCGAGGCACGGCTGACCTATG
Organism: Dehalococcoidia bacterium; assembly: GCA_965248595.1. Classification (GTDB taxonomy): domain Bacteria; phylum Chloroflexota; class Dehalococcoidia; order Lucifugimonadales; family SHYF01; genus SHYF01. The sequence goes on along the minus strand of CBDFJM010000006.1, from coordinate 129,845 downwards.
TTGTGTTCAACGCCGAAAGCAGGGAGCAGATGGAAGCCTTTACGGGTTACCTTTATCTGGTGTGCTCGCGTATTGAGATACGCCCGGTCAGCGACTACATGCCTTTTATCAGGGCCTACGAGGCACAAGACCCTGAGCAGTACCCAATGTATCCAGCGGGCATTGGCGAGGAGGAACGACAGAGGCAGTTGGATGTATTCCGCCAGTACATGGCAGCGCCTAGCCCCGCAGAGGCCATTCGCATATGGCGTGGGGCTGTGGGTGGTGGGCAGCAGTACGGGCCGTAATCCAGCTTGAAAGCACTTTGCACAAAAGCCCGTCAAGACCAGCGTTCTCTTCCCACCATGCCGCCCTGAAAGGTATTCGGGAAGGGGGACACCCCCAAACCCCAGACCAAGGAACCCAGGTCCCTTGTATCCTCCTGAGTTCTTGTGCAAGGCCGTCCGGCGGCAAGCTACTCTCTGACTGGCATGCTTCCCCACGCGACGCCCGAGGGGTCGCTCATCAGCTTCTTGTCCTTGATGGTCTGCCGTACCGAGACTAGGGAGGCGTTGGGCTCATTGGTCAGTAGAACCCAGTCTGGCGCCTCCGGTATCCAGTAAGGAGATGTGATGCGAACTACCTTTGCATCTTTGGCGTTCAGATAGATACCGACCTTGGTTGAGTCCATGAACTTAAACCTCCGTGTAGATAGGCTACTCTACAGTGACCGTCTTGGCCAGGTTGCGAGGCTGGTCCACGTCGCATCCTCGAAGGACGGCTATGTGGTATGCCAGCAGTTGCAGCGGCACTACCGAGATGAGAGGGGATAGCAGATACGGGGAATCAGGGATTTCTATGATATTGTCCACCTTGGAAGCCAGATCCCGGTCGCCCTCTGTGACCAGAGCTATCACCGTGCCTCCCCTGGCCTTTACCTCCTCAACATTGCCGCGCATCTTATCATATAGGTGATCGCGGGGAGCGATGACCACCACAGGCATGGTCTTGTCAATAAGGGCAATGGGGCCATGCTTCATCTCTCCGGCGGCGTACCCTTCAGCGTGGATGTAGCTGACCTCCTTCAGCTTGAGGGCACCCTCCATGGCCATTGGTGTGCTGATTCCCCGGCCAAGGAACAAGAAGTGCTCATAACCGAAGTATTTCTTGGCCAGCTCTTCTATGTGCTGGCCCTGTTCCAGAACCTGGCCCATGAGCCTGGGCATGGCCGTCAGGTCGTGAAGAAGCGTTCCTAGACGCCGGCTGTCTATGACGCCTCGGTCTTTACCCAGGTAAGCGGCCAGCAGGTACAGGGCAACCAGAGCGCCCGTGAGGCACTTGGTGGTCGCCACGCCAATCTCGGGCCCCACCCCAATGCTCACCGTCCCGTGGGCCATGCGGGTGGCCTGACTACCCTCCACATTGCAGATGGTAATCTGCCTGGCCTGCGACTGCGCCGCCGTTTCCATAGCACCCAGGGTATCCGCCGTCTCGCCAGACTGACCGACGGAGACCACCAGGGTGTGGTGGTCCATAATTGGGTCACGGTAGCGCAGCTCCGATGCATTATCAACCTCGGCTGGCAGCCCAGCCAATGCCTCCATGAAGAGGCGGCCCACCTGGCAGGCGTGGAGGCTGGTCCCCATGCCTGTAAGCATCACTCGATGTATGTCCTGGACCTCTGCGTTGGTAAACGGGAACCCTGCCAACCGCACATCCGGAGGGCTGAGGGATATGCGCCCTGCCAGGGTGCTGCGTATCACCTCCGGCTGCTCCATGAGCTCCTTGAGCATGAAATGACGGTAGCCGCCCTTGGCAACGGCCACGGCGTCATATGGTGCGCTCCCTGGCGTCTTGGCAATTTCCTCGCCGGCAAAAGAGCGGTAAGAGGCGCCGTCGCGGCGTACCGACACTATCTCCCCAGGAACCAGGAAGGCCACCTTGGTTGTATTGGAAAGTAGGGCTGGGAGGTCGCTGGCCAGGAACATCTCTCCTTCACCATAGCCCACGGTGATGCCGCCGGCATTACCGGAGCGGAAGGCGACAAGATGTCCTGGCTCTTGCGCACGCATAGCCACCACCGCCTGTGCCCCTCGCAAACGCTGTGCAGATTCCCTCACCGCATCTTCAAAGGTGGCTTCTTTTGCAAGCAAGGACTCAATCAGGTGGGCTATGACCTCGCTGTCCGTATCGGAGATGAAGACGTGTCCCTTTTGCGTCAACTCCTCTTTCAGCTCCAGATAGTTCTCCACTATGCCATTGTGTACCACCGCCACCTGTCTGTAACAGTCCAGGTGAGGGTGCGCGTTGACTGTGTTGGGCCTGCCGTGGGTGGCCCAGCGGGTGTGACCAATGCCTGAGGTGCCTGGAGGTAACTGGCTGTCCAACGACTCGACCAGCGCCATCAGTTTGCCCGGGGTCTTGCGGACGGCCAGCTGGCCATCGTTGTCCAGTACAGCAATGCCAGCGCTGTCATACCCGCGGTATTCTAGGCGTGCAAGTCCGTCCAGCAGGAGTGGCGCGGCCATCTGGTGGCCCACATAGCCTACAATTCCACACATATTCCTTCGACCATCCCTCTTGCCACCTTCCTCGCAGGAAGTGGGTAGGCAAAACCTGTGGGAACACCCACATTGCACAAAAAGTCAGTCAAGACCAACTTGTTTCTTTCCACCATCCAGCCTCGAAACGTTTTAGAAAGGGGGACACCCCCCTGGCCAGAAACCTGGGTTTCCTGCGTCTAGCCTAGTACCTCTGCCTCAGCCAAGGCCACGATCTCATCCGCTGTATAACCAATCTCTTCCAGCACCTCAAAGGTGTGCTCGCCCAGGGTGGGAGCGTGCCTGCGTAGCCAGGGTTCTTTGGAGTTGGCCTCTAGCTTGAATGGCACGTTTACCGCCTTTACGGTGCCCAGCCCAGGCTGCTCGAACTGAATGATCATGTCGTTGGCCAGCACCTGCGGGTCATCGTAGACCTCTTGAATCTCCTTGATTACAGTGGCAGCGAGGCCAACGCCCTTCAGTTTCGCCTCCCATTCCGCCGCAGGTCTAGTGGCAAAGTGGCGTGATAGAATCTCGTAAAGCTCTGCGGCATTTTCGTTCCTCTTCTCCGGCGTGTCAAACCTGTCATCTTTACCCAAGTAGTCCAGCCCAACGGCCTGGCAGGAGAGGTCCCACCTGGCACCAAAGATAGTGATATATAGGTACCTGCCGTCACCACAAAGGTAGTTAGGGGCCATGCCTGCGGACAGCACTGGGTAGGCCAGGTCGTCGCGTCCCACAAGGCGGGTCATCTGGCTGGCCTGGGCGGCGAGGGCCGTCTGCAACAGGCTGAGTTCGATGTTCTGGCCCTGGCCGGTCTGCTCCCTTTGGCGCACCGCAAGCATGACAGAGTAGGCGATAAGCATGGCCGTCGACATATCGAAGTGGTAAAGGTGAGTCGATACGGTGGGTGGAGCGCCAGGTGCCACGCGCGCTGTCAAGTCACCCACCCTGGGCTGGACAGCTACGTCAGCGCCGGGAAGGTCGGCATCCGGGCCATTAGCACCCCAGGCGGTAAGGGAGACATATATGAGTTTTGGGTTGACTTTCTTCAACTCTTCGTATGCAAGGCCTCGGCGCTGGCGTGCTCCCACCCGTACGTTTATGATCAAGACGTCCGCCCACCGGAAAAGTTTGTAGGCTGCCTCAAGCCCCTGGGGCTTGGTGATGTCCAGCACCACCGAGCGTTTGTTGCGATTGAAGCTCAGGTAGCCTAAGCTGAGTCCATTGCTATCTGGGAAGTTTGGTGCCAGCCGGCGGGCTGAGTCGCCTTCCGGCGATTCCACCTTTATTACGTCTGCCCCCTGGTCCGCTAGGAGCATGGCCGAGAATGGCCCAGCCAGCACCTGGGACATCTCCACTACGTGTAGGTCTGACAACGGTAACGCCATGTTTTGACCCTCCTGACTAACTACCAGATCGAGTAAGGCCGACTGCGTAGGCAGCGGCTGTACAGAGAATATGGGCCTAGCCTACCACATCGTAACTGGGACCATTGCGGCCATCCACCTGCCGTTAGATGGGGATGGATGGCTGCAACTCTTGGTGGCTTGTTAGCTCCTTGGCATCTTTGGCAGCACGTGCTCGGCTAAGAGCTCCATCTGATGGAGCTGCATGCCCAGGTTGTCGAACTCCTTGTACCGGTAGGACGGCAGGTTGACCACGAACATGTCCGCACCCAAACCGTCGAGAGTACGTATCTGCTGAACCAGGTCGTCTGGGTGGGTCAAGCGGAAGTTGGTTGCGTAGGTGCGCTCCGTGCCCTCTGCAAAACGCTGATAGGTGTGTCCGCCGGGAAGGGTGACTGTCTCTGGATCGCCCAGGTTGGGGCTGTCCAGGCCCTTCCTGATGGTGCTACCCGCCTCCGTGCGGTCCACGGTTAGGTGGGCAGTGCCTCCAGAGGCGGCCCAGTACGGTTTGTCTTCCCGCCCATACTCTTTCCATAGCCTGGTAATTTCGGACCAGTTCTGTTCGCTGGTCTTGGCCGCTTCAGGGGTCTGAGCGCCGCCTGCTACCCAGCCCTGGTACCGCTCGGCGATGCGGCGGAAGGGCCGTGGCCCTGTAGCGCCGTACAGAATGGGAATGGGTTGCTGCACAGGGCGCACGGATATGGTCATCTCATCAAAGTTAGCCCACTTGCCATGGAAGGAGGCAACTGGATTGGTCCAGAGTTCCCTACAGCACGCCAGGTACTCATCCGTCATGTTGCCGCGCTGCCGGATATCGAGGCCCAAGGCGAGGAACTCGTTCTCGTTGTATCCGCTCCCGGCACCGATCATTACTCTTCCCTCGGATAGAGAGTCAACCGTGGCAATGATCTTGGCGAGTTGTATTGGAGGACGGTACGGGATGACGCAGACGCTCTGGCTCAGGATGGGCTTCCAACCCTGGATGTTGGTGATGGCGGCAACATAGGACATGGCGGTCCATTGGTCCATATAGCCGTTGCCGTAGCCCACGTACTGGTGGGGCGTTACCAAGATGTGGTCCACAAAAAAGAGGGCGTCCAGGCCAATCTCCTTGCCCTTCTCGCAGGTAGCCCATATGCCGTCGCCGCGGAACCACCGGGCGTAGTTGGGTACTCTCATACCAATCTTCACTATGCGCCTCCTAATTGTGTCGTCTGCTATAACCGGAGTCTGCCAGGGGGTGAGAGCCAAGGCTATGGGGCTTACCTTGGTTCAGGGTAGCATACACCCATGAATGGGGGTTTTGAAGCCCCGAGTCAGCGGGCTTGTGGTAGGCATGTCTGCAAGACAAGCACTAATCCTAGATAAGGTTCCCCAGTCCATTGCCAGCCCCTGGTGTATACTGGGGCGACTTTGCGATTCCCAGTTAGTGCCGTGCTATCTCTAGTACCCGATAGGGAAAGATAGCCTCACTCAAAAAGCGCTCGCGGGGCCGTTCAGCAGATTGCTCCTTCGGGGCACCTTCATTAACCTGGTCTTGGCTAGCTTATTCCTGGTAGCCGTTGCGGGCGTGACGGTTTACAACGTCCTACAGCTTTTGGACAACCCAACGTTGGGCACCAGGTATGTATACACTCGACGTGCCGAGCTGATACGAGAGATCGAGGGGGTGCAGCCCCCTACCAAGCAAACGTTGATCAACCTGACCCTTGGCGACGGCATGCGGTTCGTGAACTTCCTTGCGCAAACCCTGCCAGAGGACACGTCGGTGATTTTCCCTGCTGATAGGTCCAGTTCTCCTCAAACATCCCCGTTCTTCAGATATGCGGGATTTGCTCACTTTAGGCCGTACTTGTATCCCCGCAAACTCCAAACGGAAACATACGACTTCCAAGTCCTGCCTTACGACCCACGCACCCTTTCCACCTTGCCCCAAGAGAACCGTCTGGTCACTCGGCAATACCATCACAGCAGCCGGAACTTCGTGTTCCAGGTATTCGTCTCAACCAATTCCAAACGTTACCGACTCTTCTTCAAGACCTATCCAGCACCAGGGCAGAAGAACTACCACACGGAGCACCTGTTCGTGGCTTATCCAGAGGGTACAAACCCATGAGCCTCGCTGACAACCCGCTAATTGGCGTGGACCATATGATGCGATGATGCGCGACAGGGTTCGAGAGCGCGCCCCTCTTATGACTGTCGAACACAATGTTCAGGTGATCGACCGAGCCATTGATGCTGGAGCAGGGGGCCTTTGCTTCTCCACCCATCCCACCATGTATGCCACCCTGAAGGCCATTCACGACCGTCGGGACGGCCGTGCTTTCGTCCTCCTTCCTCTCTTGCCGTATGCCATGGGCTATGTCCGTTTGGCCACCGAGAGAGGCACCATCGGCTCAATCCAAGAGATATTGACTCGGCTACGCTGGGACGATAGGCTCACGTTGTTGGTCAAAGGTGTCTCTTCGGCCGTTGCTCTCGATCCTATTCAGCTCTTCAGGGCCTATCTAGACATGGAGTTAGGCTCGTTAGAAGCTGTCGCCCCCAAGAACGCCCTTATTGGTGCTGTGTTTCTACACGAGGTTGTCACGGACGGATGCGTCGGGTTCTCCGAGGTGGAGCCGCTGCAGGTCTTTTACGAGCACGTCCGCACAAAGTATCACGCTGTTCCAGGCTTCGTCACCCGCAACCTTTCAGGCTTTGTGCGGCTAAGCCAGGACGCTGGCTTGCCTTTGGGAGACATCGCGGTGATGACGCCCGTCAACCCATTGGGCTTTCAAATGAGTCCAAGTCGCGAGGAGTCCGAACGAGCCCTTTCCGAACTGAAGGGCACTCATGTGGTAGCCATGAGCACTCTCGCGGCTGGCATGGTCACTTTGGAAGACGCCGTCCGATACCTTCGCACCATTTCCAACGTTAGCTCGGTAGTGGTCGGCACTTCCCAACCCTCTCATGCTTCTGCTACATTCCATTTCCTCACTGAACACTGGACCGAGGGTGCGCCTTCTTCGTTTCCCTCCGGGTCGAAGTCTTCTGACTCGAACTCTGGCCAGGAATCGGCAGACCCGACGAAAGTCGCCGTATCCTTTGTATTGCCTTGCCTCAACGAGGCAGACACGCTGGCAGAGTGCATCCGAAAGGCGCAACGCTTCCTCGAACAGCACAAGATAGTGGGAGAGGTCATTGTTGCCGATAACGGCAGTACCGATGGCTCCCAGAGCATCGCGCACCGTAGCGGTGCTATTGTCGTGCCTGTGTCCAAGCGGGGATATGGGAGCGCCCTCGTCGGCGGCATCACTGCGGCCCGGGGGAGGTTTGTAGTGCTGGGGGATGCTGATGGTAGTTACGATTTTGGTAGCGTCAAACCGTTTATAGACAAGCTTGAAGAAGGCTATGACCTGGTAATAGGGAATCGGCTTTCTGGCACAATCATGCCCGGTGCCATGCCCCTCACCAACCGCTGGATAGGCAATCCCGTGCTTAGCCGCCTTGGTCGGTTTCTATTCCACGCTCCCATAGGTGACTTCCATTGCGGGCTACGTGCCTTCACCAAGGAGGCGTTCAACAGTCTACAACTGACCACCACTGGCATGGAATTCGCCAGTGAAATGGTCGCGATGGCTATGGTCAAAAGCCAGCGGATCGCTGAGGTCCCGATCACCTACTACAAAGATGGACGTACCCGGCGACCTCACCTCCGGCCTTGGCGCGACGGCTGGCGCCATCTGCGATTCATGCTCCTTGTCAGTCCCACATGGCTCTTCCTATTGCCAGGTTTCCTACTGGGCACCCTAGGCATTATGGGGATGGTGACACTATCCGTGGGAAGAGTCTACCTTGGTGCGCTCTCATTCGATATCCATTCGCTGCTGGTCTCAGGTGCTACTGTTATTATCGGCTTCCAACTGGCGGCCTTTGGTACGTTCGCGAGGATATTTGCGGTTGCCAGGGGCCTATCATCCCCTAGCGGCGCAATCAGGTGGATAGCAACACATGTCACTTTGGAGAGGGGCCTCGCGTTCGGCACTGCCATTGTTATCCTAGGCTTAGGCCTGCTCAGCATCAGCATCGTACGTTGGGCAAGCGCCGATTTTGGCGAGCTCTACCCTAGCTCTGCAATGCGTCTTATGATCCCGGCTGTGATCTGCCTGACCCTTGGTGTGCAGGTGATATTCTCTAGCTTCTTCCTGAGTGTCCTGGTGTTCCAGTGGCCCCACATCACGGCGTTGCACGACGAGCAATTGATCGTACCCACAACCGAGAATTAGAGGCGTTCTGCAATTAGGTGCGTTGTTCTAGCCTACTATGGGTCCGAACACGATAGCACTTCCTAGGAGCCTAGCCTGTTGGGTTTGCTAGCCCACCACCGGGCCATCACCCTTCTCCTCATCAAGCCTGTCAACAATCATCTCCACAGACGCCCCTATTCGGGCTTCCGTGAAATCTCCGTACTGAGCGTGTCTCAGAAGTCGGGGCTGGTGATGGGATGTTGTTAGGTGTACATTCGGGGCGACAACAATTGAGGAGATGTTGAGATGCCGCTTCGAGATATGGACCGAGAGCAGATGTGGATGTTGCCGCCGACGCTTGACGAGTTGTTGCCGCTGGACCATCCGGCGCGATTCGCTATCACCCTCGTGCGCTATTGAGCGTATGGTTGTACGGCTTCATGACGGGAGTACGTTCGTGCCGGAAGCTGGAGGCGGCCTGCCGGGACCAGATATCGTATCTGTGGCTGACCGGGTGGCAGCATCCTGACCACAACACCTTGTGGCGATTCTACAAAGGACACAGGCAGGCCATGAGGAAGCTGTTTGAGCGGACGGTTCGTACGGCGGTGACGATGAAGCTGGTGGACCTGGCGGTTCAGGCGGTGGATGGCACAAAGGTGGTCGCGAACGCATCAGTGAACAGGAGCTACGATGCCGAGGGACTGAGCGGGCTGTTGGCGCGTCTGGAGAGGGCAATAGCCGACCTTGAGGCTCAGAACGAAGCGGGAGAAGACACTGCTGCTGCCCATCTGGCCGACAAGGAGGTCTTGAGAGAGAAGATGAAGCAGGCAATGGACGATCTTGCGAATCAGGAACGCCACAAGCGCATCAATCTGACCGACAGAGAGGCACGGCTGATGAAGGGCAGGCAGGGCATTGTGGCTGGCTACAACGCCCAGGCAATGGTCTCACCCGTGGAGATGGCTGGGGGAGGGACCGGCATGTTGGTCACCGCCGTGGACGTGGTGGACGAAGCCAATGACAATGCCATGTTGGCACCGATGATGGAACGGGCCGAAGAGACGACCGGGACGAAATCACAGACGACGTTGGCCGACGCCGGATATTTCGCCGGGAGTCACCTGGCAGAGTGCTCCAGTCGCGGTCAGCAGGTGGTGGTGTCAGAGGCAAGACAACGGTTCCTCAAGGACCCGTATCACAAGGACCGATTCACCTATGACGAGCAGAGCGACAGCTTTACGTGCCCACAGGGGCAGACGCTCGCGTTCGTCCGCATACAGCATGCGAACGGAGTCCCATTGCGACTGTACCGGGCCTCTGGTGCCGTCTGCCAGGCGTGTCCAGCCTTCGGAGTGTGTACGAGGGCCAGAGAGATTGGCCGAAGCTTGGCCATAGGGCCGCACGATGCGGTGCTGCGCCGTCATCGCACCTGGATGGCCACCTCAGCAGCTAAAGAGGCGTACAAGCTGAGAAAGCAACTGGTCGAGCCGGTCTTCGGAATCATCAAAGAGCAGCAGGGGGCACGGAGGTTCCTGCTGCGCGGCCTCGTTAACGTGGCAGCCGAGTGGACCGTACTGGCCACAGCTTTCAACCTGCGCACCCTCTGGCGGGCCTGGCGCTCCCGCGCCTTCATCCAGCTACCCCACGGGCCGAATCTCCATCCCGCTTCCTGATCCCAACTGCGCCGCCAATCACCCTTCGCCAATCTATCGCCACCTTCAACTCTCCCGGCAAGAGTCGTTCAGTAAATCCCACCGGCTTAAGCCATCTGCTCCTACCTGCTACCCTCTACACCACTTTTGGGACAGGCTCAACTCTGAAGTGGGGACGTGTATACGGTAGCATCCGAAACACGCCCGCGGAATGTCGTCAAGGTGCGTATACTCTTTGTCCGGACACCTGCCTTGCCACTCGTCATCACCTACAACCCGGAAGGGCTGCTCCGCACCCAACTCCAACATAAGAGTCGCCTCTAACCTCTGTTTTATCTCTTGGAAGTCCATAACCGCCATCTGACTACTAACTCTGGACTATCACATCCCAGATTGGGCATCAACGTGATTATATGACATGGCACGGTTCCCTGGACTGGCAGAAACATCCCGCTCCAATGCAGTTCTGCCCACCCACCCTACAAATCTTAACGGTCCACCATAGCTGGCGGAGCTTGACTATTCCCATAGGCGTGGGGTATTCTAACCTTTCAATATCCGAGGGGGCCATCTTATGGCTTTGGATTGGTACGTAGGCAAGACTCAGCGGGGCAAAGAGTCGGCTTTCCAGATCGCGCTTGGTGGGCACGGTATCGAGGTGTTCAATCCTGAAATCACCGTTGCAAAACGTGGTCGGAAACAGTGGGAGCCCCTTTTCCCTACCTATCTTTTTTGCCGCTTAGACCCGGAATCAGCCCTGTGGCCCCAGATACGTTGGGCCAGAGGGTTGAGCTATTTTTTGGGCGCGGAAGGAACGCCAGCCCCTGTTGACCGCCTTCTGGTGGAGGAGATCAGGACGAGGGTGGAGCAGTGGAACCGGGGCGGTTGGGAGTCCGCCTATAAGCAGGGCGATAGGGTACGGGTCGGAGATGGAGCGCTCACCGGGCTGGAGGCGGTTTTCGCTCGCTATTTACCTTGCCGTCAGCGGTGTGAGGTGCTGGTATCGCTGCTGGGGCGGATGCACACAGTCCAGGTCCCAATTACATCTATCGAGGCACTTAGTCCTGTTGCCTTGCTGGGTAGATAGCGGCAGGAACGCTGCTCTGCAGGCAGAGCACCAACAACCCCCAGGACTGTTCATCTAGGTGAATGCAAGGGGCAAAGAGAACAGCTCCATTCTAGTCTGGGCTATATCTCGAAGGCGGGATGGCGCGGAATGGCGGTAGCGTTTCAATTTTCGCCTTGGCTCCGTTCCCCAATGAGAAAACCAGCCCAGCGGCGTAAGCGCAGGCAAACTCTGCTCCCCTACCCTTTCATAGACAAGGTATTCCCTGTGGGCGAGAAGAGTGGGAAATGCGTCGTGTGAGCACGTTCCTGGTTACCGGGGTTGCCGGATTCATAGCGGCCAAGGTGGCCGAACAGTTGGTGCGTCGTGGTGACCAGGTTGTTGGTGTTGACAACCTTTGCGACTCCTACGACGTGCGCCTCAAGCAGTGGCGGATGGACCAGCTACGGGCCCAGCCAGGTATGGAGTTCCACCCGGTAGATGTGGCAGACCTGTCCGCCCTGCGTCCGCTTTTCCAGCGAAGGGCGAGCTTGGGAGAGTGCCCCTTCGACGGTGTGATCAACCTGGCTGCCAGGGCGGGCGTCCGGGACAGCGTGGTGGACCCGTGGACTTTCTTCGATACAAACGTGACAGGTACGCTGAACCTTCTGGACCTGTGCCGTGAGTTTGGTGTATCCAAGTTTGTGCTGGCGTCCACCTCCAGCCTGTATGGGGCCCACAACCCGCAGCCTTTCAGGGAAGACGCCAATACGGATGTGCTCCTTTCCCCCTATGCTGCTTCCAAGAAGGCTGCGGAGGCGCTCTGCTCCACGTACCATCACCTTCATGGAATAGACATGACAGTGTTCCGCTACTTCACGGTCTACGGGCCGGCGGGCAGGCCGGACATGGCCCCCTTCCGTTTCATCAAGTGGATTGCGGAGGGCGAGACCCTCACCCTATACGGCGATGGTACTCAGCAGCGCGATTTCACTTTTGTGGACGACATAGCTCGGGGGACCATTGCGGGGCTAAAGCCGCTGGGATATCAGGTTATCAACCTGGGCACGGAACGTACTGTCGCCCTTATGGACTTCATCGGCCTTATAGAGAAGCTGGTGGGACAGAAGGCGCGAATTAAGCGGGAGCCCCGGCATCCAGCAGACATGATGGTGACATGGGCAGAGACATCCAAGGCCAAGGAGACCATTGGCTGGCAGTCTTCGACTACCGTGGAGGAGGGCCTGGAGCAGGCAGTGGCCTGGTACATGGAGAACCGAGGCTGGGCACGGGAGATAAAGCTGTGAACCTTCGGACGGAAGATGCCCGGCGGCTTGCTGAATCGGTGAACCAGGCCACAACTCGTGTGGACCGGTGGTTTGACTCCAACGGCTGGGCCGGATGGGACCCATTTGATATAAGAGAAAACCACGTCTACCTGCGATGCACCTCTGGGCGGCTGGGGAAGATACCAGCTTACATCGCACCCAGGGCCGAGACCTACGCGCCGGTGGCAGTGAGACGCGTGCTGGGTGTACGACGCCGTATCTACCCCAAAGGTATGGGCCTCCTGACCGCAGCCTACGCTGACCTATTCGCGGCCACGGGCCAGGAAAGCTACCTGGCCAAAGCCAAGCAGTGCGCCGACTGGCTGGAGAGCAACACCAGCGGTGGGTTCAGTGGCGCTTGCTGGGGATATCCCTTTGACTGGCAGTCCAGGATATTGATCCCACGGGGAATGCCGTCCTCTGTGGTGACTGCCGTGGTGGGCGACGGCTTATGGCAGCTGTACCGGCTCACCGGTGACGAACGGTACTTGCGAGTCTGCCAGGAGATCACCAAATTCTTCCTGGCGCACCTCCGACTAACCTTCCAGAGCGATGATGCAATCTGCTTCAGCTACACGCCCTTGGACGACTTCCAGGTCCACAATGCAAACCTGTTTGTCGCTGAGTTCCTGACCCGGGTAGGGAAAGAGACCCGTGATGAAAACCTGGTAGAGACAGGAGTCAAGGCCGGCAGGTTCGCGCTGTGGGAACAGAACCATGACGGGTCCCTTTTCTACTGGGGCAAGGCCCAGGAGACCAGGTATAGCCCAGGTGGCCAAGGCTGGATTGACCACTTCCACTCAGGCTTCGAGATCCGTCTGATGCATGGCCTGTGGCAGAATACGGGGGATAGTTCCTTCCGCAATGGGTATCAGACGTACTACGACTTCTACCGTACCAAGTTATATCTGGATGGTGGAGCCCCCAAGTACACCCCAGATTCGCAGTACCCGGTGGACATTCATTCTTGTGCCGAGGCTATTCTCTGTAACGCAACCTTGGTACCGGAGCAAGCGGAAGCACTACCGCTGCTCCAACAAGTTGTTCCCTGGACACTAGAAAACATGGAGCACCGGCCCGGACAGTACAGCTACCGGCTGGTGCAGAAGCGGTCCAAGACAATGAGGGTCTCGATACCTTTCATTCGTTGGGGGCAGAGCTGGATGTTTCGAGCTTTGAGCCACGCGCTGCTTCAATTGACACCCATCGCTCAACGCTCAGGGAGAGCGGGCGCGGCCAACCAGCCAGCTTCCGCCGGACCCTCTAAGGAGCGCGTCTGAATATCGGAATGGTCTTGACCAACAGTGGCTTCCCGCCGGATGTGCGGGTGGAGAAGGAGGCGCGGAGCCTCATGGCGGCAGGGCATGAGGTCCATCTGCTATGCCAGTTAGCCAAGGCAGGGCAGGAAGCCAGCGAGCAAGTTGCTGGGGTCCACGTCCACCGGGTACAGGTGCCGGGCCGTCTGAGTTCGATTCGTCAGAAGGCCCGCTATTACCTGAAGGGTGTGGACGACAACTGGCTGCGCGCCATTCACTCCTTCACCAAGGAGCAGGATATAGACGTGCTTCATGTCCATGATTTGACTCATGCGTTGACAGCGGAAGCGGCAGGCAAGGCGTTGGGGGTACCTGTGGTATTTGATATGCACGGCGACGGGCCTGCGGCTGTGGAGATTCACCGGGCTGCGAACCCGGTGCCATTCAGCCCTCTAATAGCCTTGAAGCGAGCGCTCCTGGCCTCTGTGCTGGGTAATGACGTTACTTGGCTGCGAAGGATGGAGAAACGGGCGTTAGAGAGAGCTGACCACGTAATTGTTGTGGTAGATGAGTCGAAGGAGCGGTTGGTAGAGCTGGGCACGTCAGAAGATAAAGTCACGGTGGTGATGAACTGCGAGGATGCCGATTACTTCGAGGGGATTCCCCTGGATGCGGGGGTAGCCAACACCTATACGGGACGGTCCGTGGTCTCGTACATAGGCGGCATGGAGGCGGTACGGGGGCTGGACATTTTGATTGAATGCTTTCCAAGAGTAGCCGAGCATTTACCCAACGCAACGCTGCTACTGGTGGGCGACGGCTACATGCGCGCCAGGCTGGAGGCCCAGGCCAAGGGCCTTGGCCTGGGAGACAGAGCGGTGTTTACAGGCTGGCTGGACTTTTCTCTAGTGCCTACCTACATCTCTGTCTCTCAGGTCTGCGTGGTGCCTCACACTGACAACGCCTTGACGGACACCACCATCCCTCACAAGCTGTTCCAGTGCATGCTCATGGGCAAGCCAGTGGTAGCGCTTCCCGTGAGGCCCATCAAGCCGATTCTGGAAGAAACAGGGGCCGGCATCGTGGCGCGCGATGAATCGCCGGAGGCACTGGCTGCCGCTATCCTCCAAGCCGCGGAACCCGAGGCGGCCCGACGTTTGGGCGAAAATGGCGAGCGGGCAGCCACTGGCAATTATAGCTGGGCCAACGAGGGGGAGAAGCTGGTGAAAGTGTATGAGGGACTAGCCAGTCCCTCACGCGGAAAGCTTATGCGCTCGCCCTCACCCGCCCCATAGCTTCGGGCTTCTCCACATACCCTAGGGAACCTGTCCTGCTGAATATCGCCTTTTTCACTACCACCAGCTTTGGAGGCGCATGGATGTCCAGCGCACCCCACACCTGACTATCTTTATAGGCCGCCAGGGCCTTTGGGAAAATGACGTCATGGGTAAACATGCGGCCCCCTGGTTGGAGCAACGGGTATAAACCCTTGATACAAGTGGCAGCAGCATCGTACAAGTCCGTGTCCTCGAAGACGGTCACCAAGAGACGGCCCGTAGCCCGAAGTTCCGGAAGGGTGTGCTCCAGCCAGCCTGGTACAACCTCCACAACCGAGGGGTCTCCGTATAAGGACACGTTTTGGCGAACTTCGTCGAGAGTGCCCAATTTGTCTCCAACGCTCAAACGCGCATCTTCTTTGTCTGCGCCGGTTGGGAACCCCTGGAAAGCGTCGCAGAGAACGAGCTTGCGGCCAATGGCAGCAGCCACCAGGCTAAACTTGGACGATGCTCCGCCCTTGAACACACCGCACTCCACTATGTCACCTGGAAGGTCTCGCGGCAGGCGAAGGATGAAGTCCGAAATCCGCAGAATATCCGACTCAGCGTGGGAGCACGGCACCTTGGTGGAGATATATAGAAAGGCTGCCAAGAGTTGCCTGCGCAGGTCAAACTGCTCTCTGGGGCCGGCCAAGAACCTGCTGAGCTCCGCCCGGTACTCTGCTCTCCTTACAAAGTCCTGCCAGCGCCTAAGCACGTGGCCAACTATCCGGGAAGGTGTCAGCTTTGTAATGGGAAAACTCAACTGTGTGTCCTATCTGTAGTGGCTATGGATGAACCATTAGCTGACCGGATCCAAAGCGACATGAACGATAACCAGCATCCTTTGAAAAGTCAAACGCCGCCACCGGTCGGTGCGATTGGTACAGCGTTAAGATTCCATCGCCGGTATGTAGCGCTGTCTCAGGAGTTGACCAAAGCCCGGTATCGCGTCTTCACAGTGGACCAGTTCTACCATCAGGGCCAACGCGACACATCCAAGGTACAAGTTGTCCTGAGGTTCGACGTGGACGCCGGGGCAGGCATTGCCTACGAGCTGGCAGACTTCCTCCACAGCCTTGGTCTTACAGCATCCTTCTATTTCCTGACTCGCACCGCCACGTATCCTCTGGACTGGGACCGACTTCAAGACCTGCAGGCCAAGGGATTCGAGATAGGCCTGCACTCAGACCACTACTACGAACAACTTACGGAGAAGGTAGACGGACTGAGTCTTATTAGAGAAGACTCGGAGAGGTTCCGGCAGGAACTGGGCGCACCCGTTGGGATGGTGTGGCACGGCCACACAGGGATGCACAAGCTACGGAAATGCAACTGGGACCTATACAGGTACACTGGCCCAGAAGACCTCGGCCTCCGCTACCACGACGGCGTGGATGGCCCCTACTGCTTTGCCAACGTGGCAACGTGGGGGCCTACAACAGACATGTATATCAGCGACGGCAGGCAGCAGTTCCTAGTAATGTGGCGCAGGTACTTGAGAATGCTAAGGAAAGCGCACCCTGGCTCCACGGTGCATATCCAGCTTCATCCCCACCGGGCCACAGATTGGTGGAAGGTCTCTTTACCTGGTGAGACGTTGCCCCCACCCATGACTGTCCTGGACAAGGCCAAGCTGTACGTACAATACGGCTTAGTAGGCTTGGCGAAAGCAGCCCGGAGGCTGGCCAAAAGAGCGGTGGACAGAGGGCTGGCACTGGCCTTGTACCGGCTGGCCCGTATGGTAGTCCGCGAACGCAAGCCGCTGTCAGAGTTACTGGATGCCGCAGGTGTCGAAGAACAAATCAACCTCATGTACCAGAAACCTGACTCCTTTTGGGAGGATAAGGCAAAAAGCCTAGGTTTTGTGGGCATGGACACCGTAGTAGACGTGGGCGCAGGGCCTGGTCAATATACTCTCGCCCTAGCCCACTACAACGAGAAGGTAATTGCTGTGGAGCCGCTAAAAGAGTACCGCGAGCAGCTTCAGAACAGCGTAAAGGCCCAGAGCGTCTCAACCGTTCAGGTGCTACCGTGCCGAGCAGAAGAGATGGACCCATTATGCGTGGGCACCGCGGACGGGGTGTTTTGCAATAATGTTCTGCAGTATACCGAAGCCAGCGCAGTGCTAGGAGAGATCCGGCGTATATGTCGGCCTGAGGCCACTGTATTCGTGTCTGTGCCAGGTCTTGGGGTCAGGCTACGCGGGTTGAACGAATCGGTGAAAACAGGGGATTTTGGAGCTTTCAACCGTCACTTTCGGGCAATTTGGGCGACATTCTGGAGTGGGTACGTAGGTAGAAGCAACCAGGCTCTCTTCTTCTTTACTTACACGAGGCTTAGAACTTTATTGGAGGGACGCGGGTTCCAGGTAACAAGCATGTTTCCTT
The DNA here is from genome assembly GCA_965248595.1 of Dehalococcoidia bacterium. GTDB lineage: Bacteria > Chloroflexota > Dehalococcoidia > Lucifugimonadales > SHYF01 > SHYF01. The sequence continues at coordinate 112,695 of CBDFJM010000006.1, read as the reverse complement.
ACAAGTATTACTGGGAAGACGTCCCTGCAAAGCTGGCGGGGTTCGCATATTACTTTGGAGCGATAGCTACTCCCAAGAAGTACGAGTCTTGAGGTTGGTGTCGAAGCCTTGCGTATCTGTATGATGGCTCCCTGGCCCAGTGTTCACACGGATTTCTGGTTGCGGACTGCTTGCGGTCTGGGGCATGAGGTCCATCTGTTACAGACAGGCTCCTTACAGGCCGATGGTTTGCCAAACGAGGTAACTGTCCATGCTGTTGCGCGCCGGTGGCCTATACGCTTTACTGGGCAGCTCTCGGTGGGATTGGAAACGCGCCGCACCTTACGGGAAATTCGGCCGGATATACTTCACATTCATACTATGTTTGCCGAGAGGCGATGGAGAGAGCTTCCACAATTGCTGGCGCTGTATTCCTATCATCCGCTGGTGTTGACTGCATGGGGCGGTGACTTGTTGGTAGCTCCACAACGGTCCTGGCCTGCCAGGCTGCTCATTAAATACGCGGTGCGTTCAGCCGATCTGGTTATGGCCCAGTCCCGGGCAGTGTTGGACGTCGCCGCGAATCTGGGAGCCCCAGGGACAAAGCTTTTCGAAATACAGTATGGCATCGACACTGATTCTTTCCGGCCATGCCAGGACACGGAGGTTTTAAGGGCGAATCTGGAACTTGGGCCAGGCCCAGTGATCTACAGCCCACGTGCCTTCATGCCCACGTACAACCTCCTTGCTATTGTGGAAGCCATACCAATGGTGCTCAAACAAATGCCCGATTGCAGGTTCATTTTTAGGAAACGGGCTGATTTCCATGATCATGATGATGAATATGAAGCGCTGGTCCGAAGGCAGATATCAGAGCTAGGACTAGGACATACGGTGCGTATCCTGCCACCTGTCGCACAGGAGGAGTTGCCACCCTACTATGCCCTTGCTGACATCGTGATCTCTTTGCCTTCCCATGACTCGCTTTCCAGAAGTGTGCTGGAATCCATGGCCTGCGGTGCGTTCCCCATTGTGAGCGACCTGCCGGCCCTCAGAGAGTGGCTCACCGACGGGGAAAACGGGTTTATCCTGAGCTCCGTGGAGCCTCACCAAATCTCCGATGCCATCCTGCGTTCATTATCCGACCGCGCTTTGACTCAGAGAGCATTGCAAATAAACAGGGAAATCATAGAGCAGCATTTCAGCCATTCATTCTGGCTTCAGAGACTGGACGATCTGTACAGGGTAGCGGTGGCCGGCAAGAGCCAATCTCATGCGTAGGGACTTCTCACGACTGGCCAAGATAACGCTGATCTACGGGTCTGGCACCGTGGTGGCACAGGTGGCAGCGGTTCTCCTTCTGCCGCTGTACATCAGGGCTCTGACCCCCTCAGACTATGGTGTCCTGGCTGTGGTCGGCCTGGTGACGGGAATAATTACTCCGTTCCTGTCCATGGGATTAGGCAACGGTCTGATCCGCTACTACTATGAGTACGATTCACCGGAGGAGCGCCGCCAGTTGGTGCGGACCTGCATGGCAGGGGCCTTCATCACCTCCCTGGTTGTCACCGCCTTGGCTTGGATTACCCTGGAGCCGGTGGTAAGACTGGCTTTCACGTCAACCGATTACACCAGCTATCTGCGCATCGGCCTGGCGACGGCTTTCTTTGCATCGCTGGCCGTCATCCCGCGCTACGCCTTGAGGGTACAGCAGAGGGCTGGGTGGTATGTCGCCTTTACGGTGGGGCAACTCCTCCTCAGCATTGGACTGGGAATATACCTGGTGGTTATAAGACACGATGGAGTGACGGGAGTGCTGATGGCGGGACTAATAGGGTCGGCGGCTGCGGCCATTGTGATTAACACTCTGATGCTCCTACAGAACGGATTGAGGCCTGTGTCAGCCTCTATGGCCTGGCGCTGTTTCAGGTTTGGCATATACCTGGTCCCAGATGCCCTGGCCGCATCCACCATTGCACTAGCAGACCGGTGGTTCATCGAGCGCTACTCAACGAGGGCCAACCTGGGGCTGTACAACGTGGGTTACCGGTTCGGCCAGGCCGTCAAAATCCTGGCTGTTGGCCCCCTGAAGCAAGCCATCGGGCCGTATGCCCTTTCTGGCCTCAAGCGTCCCGACTTTCGGACTCTGTACGCGAGGATACTCACCTACTCGCTGCTGGGTGCTTCTTTTCTGGCCCTGGGCGTCTCGCTGCAAGCCGAAAACCTCGTGAAACTGCTCACGGTGCCAACCTACTACGGGGCCGCAGCGGTGACGCCGCTGATAGCCCTGGCCTTCGTATTGGAGCTTGTGAACTGGATTGTAGGGTCGGGCCTGGCCTTCGCCGAGAAACCCAAGCTGTTCTTTGTAGTCACATCACTGGGTGCGGCAGTGAACCTGGGGGCCAACTGGCTGCTGGTACCCACGTACGGCATGATTGGAGCGGCGTATGCCACGGTCATCGCCTTCGGCTTCATGTTCGTGGCCAATTCCATTTTCTCTCAAGCCTTATACCCTATACGGTACGAATATGGGCGCGTGGCGCGGATAGCTGTGGTGGCGCTGGGGCTTTTTGCTGTGGGCCGGCTGGCTGCCGTGGACAACCTGGCGGCAAACGTTGTGTTGCAGATGTTGGTGGCCATTGCTCTTCTTCCGGCATTGTTGGCCACGAGGTTTTTCACCAAAGGGGAGATAAATGCCGTAGCCAGGGTCTGGGCAGTAGTGAAGGCGCGCCGGCCCTGGGCGATAGGGAGGGTGTAGATGCGTCAGGTCTGCGTAAACGAACGTAGGGAGATAGTCGTAATGGAGGTGCCGGCCCCCACGGTGCCGCCGAGGTACGCCCTGGTCCACAACGCCTACTCACTCATCAGTTCGGGGACAGAGCTGGGTACAGCGCAGCAGCAGAACTCGGTACTGCGGCAGCGGGTAGACCTGGTACGCAGGTTCACCGCAAGCGTGCAGCACAATGGCCTGGCGGCGACCATGGCCCGTGTCCAAAAGCGTTTCCAGCAGCCAAACGCAACCCTCAGAGGGCGCGGCTATAGCTGTGCAGGAGTAATAGTCCAGCTTGGAGAAGGCATTGAAGACCTGCACGTTGGGGACATGGTGGCCTGTGGCGGCGCGTCGGCTAACCACGCCGAGGTGGTTGCAGTACCGCGCAACTTGATAGCCAGGGTGCCCTCAGGCGTTAGCTTGAGGGATGCTTCGTTCACAACTCTGGGCGCTATTGCCATGCAAGGCGTGCGCAGGGCACAAGTCAGCTTTGGCGAAACGGTGGTGGTGACAGGCATGGGCCTGGTGGGCCAGCTGGTGAGTCAGTTGCTCCGCGTGGCGGGGTGCCGCGTCATAGCCGTCGACCTGCTAGAGGATCGCCTGAATCTGGCCAGGGAGCTAGGGGCAACGTATGCCGTCCACGCCGCTGCGGAGGACCCGGTGGCTGCGGCGTACCGGATTGCCGGCGATCATGGCGTGGACGCGGTCATCGTATGCGCCGCCACTTCCAGCGACGTGCCGGTGAACCAGGCCTTCGCCATGTGCCGGGAGCGTGGGCGGGTGGTCATCGTGGGCGATGTGGGCATGGGCCTGGAGAGGACGCACTTCTACAATAAGGAACTGGATTTGTTGATGTCACGCTCCTACGGCCCCGGCCGGTACGACCAGGAGTACGAAGAGTTGGGCCTCGACTACCCCATCGGCTACGTGCGGTGGACGGAGAACCGTAACATGGATGAGTTCCTGCGCTTGCTCTCATCCGGTGAAGTGAAGGTGGAGCCGCTGGTAGCTGGGGAGTATGCCATAGATGAGGCACCGCAGGCGTACGCCGACCTGGCGCAGAATCAGCGTGCGGTGGTAGCAACGGTCTTCAAGTACGATAGCCCTTCACCAGGCGCAAAGGCGACATCCAGTGTTCACCTACGCTCTGCGGCGGAAACAAAGATGAGAGGGACACTCCATATCGCTGTGATAGGGGCCGGCAACTTTGCCACCGCTAATCACCTGCCGAACCTGCTCAGCTTTGGCGATTGCCAGCTAGTAGCCGTGGCCAACTCCACCAGCGTAAGGGCTCGCCAGATAGCCCAAGAGTTCAAAGCCGACTATTGCACGACGGACTACCGAGAGATACTAGCAGACCCCAACGTGGACGCTGTGGTAATCGCCACACGCCACAACCTGCACCATCAGATAGCAATAGAGGCAGCCGCCAAAGGGAAACACGTCTTCGTCGAAAAGCCCATGGCTCTCACCGAGGCCGAAGCTCAGGCAGTATGCCAGGCGGTGGCCGATGCGGGCGTTCTCCTATCGGTGGGGTTCAACCGGCGGTTCGCGCCTCTGGTGGTCAAACTCAAGGGTCTTCTAGATGAGCACCCGTTCACGAAGACCATCACCTACCGCGTAAACGCAGGATGGCTGCCGCCGGACCACTGGACTCTGGACCCGTTGGTTGGCGGTGGACGCATCGTGGGAGAAGGGTGCCACTTCTTTGACCTTCTCTACTTCCTGGTGGGTACGGAGCCTGTCCGTGTGACGGCAACTCAGATGCGACCTCTGGCCGGAAACCAGAAAGACGACGCCAACATTAGCATTAACGTGGAGTTCGCCGATGGGTCTCTGGGAAACGTCCTCTACACAGTTGTTGGACACACGGACCTTTCCAAGGAACGAATCGAGGTGTTTACAGGAGGCAAGGCCTTTGTACTGGATGATTTCACCTCTCTGAGAGCCTATGGCACTAAAGGCTCGTCCGCGTCGTGGCACGACCCTGGGGATAAAGGTGTATCCAGCCTGCTACGCCACTTCTGCGATGCGGCGCTGGGCAAAAAAGAACTGCTGGTGACGGCCAGGGATGGGCTACGCGCTACCGCGTGCGCTGTGCGAGCCCTGGAATCGGTTAGCACGGGTGCACCCGTAGGTCTGGGATAGGGACAGCCAATCCAGCACGCCGCGCCAAACGGTTTTGACGCAAAGTAGAAGGTCAGATATACTTATACTACGGAGACGGTACTTGATGCAGCCAAATCACGCAAAATCACGCGCTGGTAAGTGCGGATTCTAGGAACAAACTCCTGCGTAACGCTCTGTTTTTACTCTTACCGGGGCTGTCACTGAAACGGTGGCTGGCTCTAGGGATATTGGGCGCAACTGCCGTGGCCTTGGGTGTGGCTTTCACCTTTAGGTTCCCTGTGGGGCCAAGCTTCATCTCCTTTGTGGGAGTGGCAAGCCTCAGGGACGCACCTTCGGTAGTTCGCGGAGGATTTTTTATTGCGCTGGGCGTCATAAGCTTGGGATTCGCCGCCTACAAGCTGTCCAGTTCCATGAGGAGCGTCCGGCGCAGCGGGCGGCGCCTGGGACTGCTGGACTCCCTGTACGTGGAGCGAGTCCTGGGAGTGGGGCCTAAAGTGGTGGCTATTGGAGGCGGCACTGGACTTGCCAGCCTTCTTCGTGGCATGAAACATTACACGGCTAACCTCACCGCAGTGGTAACCGTTGCCGACGATGGCGGGAGCTCGGGAAGGCTACGCAGTGAATTAGGGATATTGCCGCCAGGAGACATAAGAAACTGCCTGATAGCTCTTGCTGATTCGGAAAACGTGATGCAGAGGCTCATGGACTACCGGTTTTCAACAATGGGTGACTTGAACGGGCATAGTTTTGGGAATATGCTCATTGCGGCTCTGGCAGACATAGGAGGTGCCTTTGACAGGGGTGTGGAGATGGCGGGTGAGATGCTGGCCATTCGTGGTAGGGTAATCCCTTCAACTTCTGTAAATGTGACCCTGGTGGGCAACACAATCTCCGGAGCCACTCTGGTCGGTGAGTCGCTTGTAGGCACAGCCACAGAGCGTATCAGGTCGGTGACGTTGCTGCCAGGCGACGCGCCTAGCCACCCTGAAGCCAGGAAGGCTGTAGAAGAGGCTGATCTAATCATCCTGGGGCCTGGAAGCCTATTCACCAGCATTGTGCCAAATCTGCTGGTTGCCGAATTTGCTGGCAGCATATCCAAATCCACCGCCTTGAAGATGTACGTGTGCAATGTGGCCGAGCAGCCGGTGGAAACCGAAGGCTACTCTATAACGGACCACCTGGATGTTTTGCACCACTATCTCGGTGGTCAAGGCGTGGACATAGTCATAGCCAACAATCGCCTGCCAATGGAAGCGCTGTCCAGAGGCACCGAACTGATAAGGCCCGAATCCGTGTGGCATGCGCACGCTACCTACGTGCAAGCCGATGTAATAGATGAAGCTGTCCTATCCCACCACGACTCAGCAAAGCTGGCCGGTGTTATTGCGGCCACATACAGGACACACCGTGGCATCCGGCGACGTTTTCGCAGAGGGTGGTTCAAGCCGAAGCCCGCATCGTCCCAAAGTAATGGCAATATGCCCATTTAACCTGAGCCGCATGGAGCGTTATGGGTGGCGTTCATACCTTAGAGTGGCAGACAAATCACAATCCAAGAGTTGGCCAGTCTAAGCTCTTTCCGGATAATGGCATCTCGTGCATCGTGACAGCCGGATAATATCAAGGAAATCAATGCTATGAGGCGTGATGAAGTTGATATTAGGTTCTACCTAGGGTTGCTCCGCCGCTGGTGGTGGGTGCTCGTGGTGGGGGCGTTAGTGGCCGGTACAACTGCCCTTCTGGTTAGCCGGAGCATGACACCCATATACGTGGCGTACGCTAAGATATTTGTCCAATCCGGGCGTGCTTATCAACCATCGGTCAATGATATCCAGGTAAGCCAGCAGCTCGCTCGAGCCTACGGTGACCTGATTACCACACGCCCAGTCATGGAAGCCGTTATAGAGCGGCTTGCCCTGCCCTACACGCCCCAAGCGTTATCTGCCAAACTGACTGTACAGGTCCCCAGTAGCTTCATGGAAGTGGGGATAGCCGATCCCGACCCTGAACTGGCGGCAACCATAGCCAACATCACCGCAGAGGTGTTTATTGACCGATTGCGTGAGCAACAGCTTCTGGAGTTGGCACGGCTTCAAAGCTCCCTTGCCGACTACGGCATAACCCAGGACCCTCAAATCATCGCTGCACAGGCCAGCATGTCTGGCATCTTGAGCGTGGTGGAAAGCGCAGTCGCGCCTTTGAGGCCTTCAAGCCCCAACACACGTCTGAATGTCCTTCTGGGCATCCTTGTCGGGCTGGCGGTAGCCGGCGGTGTTGTGTACGTCCTGGAGCGGCTGGACGACACAGTTAAATCGCCTGACGACATGAAGGAACTGACGGGCTTGCCAACGCTGGGGTCGGTGTTCCGCTGGCCCGTCTCGGACGGGTCAGCGATACCGTTGATAGTAGATGAAAGCCAGCAGACGTCTCTAGCGGAGTCGTTCAAGTTCCTCGCTGCTAGCCTGGAGTTTTCTGCGGCGGGCGCTGAGGAGTTCAAAAGTTTGCTGCTCACAAGCCCCAGCCCATCGGAGGGCAAGACCACGGTTGCCACAAACCTGGCCATCACTCTGGCGCGCCAGGGGAGGTCAGTGACCCTGGTGGATGCAGACCTGCGCAAGCCCCAGCTACACAGGGTCTTCGGGGTTACGAACACCCTGGGGTTAAGCAACCTGCTGTTGGGGAATGGCTCACTGGAGCAGGTCGTGACCCCTACCCAGGTGTCTGGACTGAAGGTGGTGACCAGCGGTCCTCTGCCGCCGGACCCTGCCCAACTATTGCGTTTGCCTCGCACCCTGGAGGCCATAGCTGCTCTGGAGAACAACTGCGACCTAGTGATATTCGACACGCCGCCAATGCTGGCCGTGGCGGATACCCTGGTGATGGCAGGCATGGTGGACGGAGCCATAGTGGTCGTGGACACCTTGCGCACCAGCCGTGAGGCAGTGATACAGGCGGTGGCGACGCTCCAGCAAACACCGGTGGCCATGCTTGGGTCAATCCTGAACAAGATAGCGCCACGGGGCCGTGGGCGGTACTATTATCACTACTCTTACCAATATCAGTATTACTCCGCCTCTGGTGACGGGGACGGGACCCGCAGCCGCCAGAACGGGTGGGGTGCGCGGCTGCGGGACAGGCTGATGCTACGCAGAAATGGCAGGTCTGCCTGGAGTCGGCGACGCTCCCGTCAAGGCCGCAGCTCGACTACCACTCCTCCTGTGGCGGTCACAGGAGAGGCCTCTGCATCGGCGCCTAAGCGGGAGGATGGCGAGGCTTAGTTCCAGGTCGTCGCGACTTGCGCCTTGATGCAGAGGCCTGCTACAGCGGAACGCGAAAATACGCCTACTGGCTGTGTTCCTCGGCTGAAAGGCCCGAACAACCAAAAACGCCGACTCTTTGCCAAATGCATGGTTTTTGATTTGATAGGAGTGAAAGAAAGTCTATGAACTCATACGCGGAAGGACTGCGGCAAGCCATAAGCAGCCGTGGTGCCAAAGTGGCCGTTGTGGGTATGGGCTATGTGGGCCTACCACTGGCAACGGAGATCGCCGGGGCGGGATACGATGTGCGGTGTATAGAGCGCGACCCAGAGCGCGTGGCGCAGATCAATCGGGGCGAAAGCTACATCGCAGATGTGCCGCCAGAGAGGCTACGTCGCGTAGTAGAGGCGGGACGGCTAACCGCCCAGGAGAGCATTCAGGCTATTGACGAAACCGACGTGGTGGTCATATGCGTGCCCACTCCCCTGGATGAGAACAGGAGCCCAGATGTCCAGTATATTGTGAACGTGATGCAGCAGCTTCTGCCCCATGTCCATGCGGGCCAGATGGTAATCCTGGAGAGCACCAGCTACCCAGGGACATTAGAGGAACTGGTCCTCCCTCCCGTGGCCAGTGCTGGCCACAGGGTTGGGGAAGAGGTGTTCCTGGCCTACTCCTCTGAGAGAATTGACCCGGGCAATAATACTTACCACCTAAAGGATGTCCCCAAAGTTGTGGGAGGGGTTACGCCCACTTGCACCGAACTGGCTTGTCTTTTCTACCAGACGGCGCTGGGTGGTGTTGCCTACCCCGTCTCATCTCCGAGCGTAGCCGAGATGAGCAAGCTGATAGAAAACACCTTCCGCTCGGTGAACGTCTCTCTTATCAACGAGCTGAGCCAGCTATGCGACCGGATGGGCGTGGACATCTGGGAGGCCATTGGAGCAGCAAAGACCAAGCCTTTCGGTTTCATGGCCTTCTATCCTGGGCCCGGCGTAGGGGGCCACTGCATTCCTATAGACCCGATCTATCTGTCGTGGAGGGCCAAGCAGTTCGGCTTCACACCACGGTTCATTGACCTGGCCACTGAGGTGAACGAAGGCATGCCCAACTACGTGGTAGCACAAGCTATGGAGGCGCTGAACACGCAGGGCAAGGCCATGAAAGGTTCTAATGTCCTGGTGCTGGGCGTGGCCTACAAGAAAGACGTATCGGACGTGAGGGAGTCGGCGGCGTTGCGGGTCATTGAGCTACTGCGGGAACGAGGGGCCAAGGTGCAATACCACGACTCCTTTGTACCTGAGTTCCAGGCGGGCCACGACCTGTTGCGCTCAGTACCCCTCACCCCAGAAACCCTGCGCACCAACGACCTGGTGGTGATTACCACGGACCATTCGGACGTGGACTACGGATTGGTGGTCCAGCACGCACCACTAACATACGATACCCGCAACGCCACCAGAGAGTTTCACGGCCCTAACGTGTGGCGTCTGGGGGCACCGCCGTTTGTAGGCCTGTCCGAAAAGCATCAGCCCCAGATACCCGCGCCAGCCTACGCAAGCAGTGAATCTCCAAGGAAGCATTGACTAACATGGCAGTCCCACTGGTAGACCTAAAGGCGCAGACGGAGGCGTTGAAGGTGGGGATCAGAGAGAGTGTGCTGGCGGTGCTAGAAAGCACCCAGTACATCAACGGGCCGTCGGTGTCCGCCTTTGAGGAACAGTTGGCGGCATACACAGGCGCTACCTATGGTGTGAGTTGCGCCTCCGGGACCGATGCGCTGTACCTGGCGATGAGGGCTTGTGGCATTAGCCCAGGCGATGAGGTGATCACAACACCCTTTACCTTCGTGGCCACCGCCGAGGCTATCTGCCGCTGTGGAGCGCGTCCTGTTTTCGTGGACATTGACCCTATCACTTACAACCTGGGTCCCGCTGCGGTGGCACAAGCCGTTACTTCCAGGACGCGGGCGATTCTGCCAGTGCATCTTTTTGGACACGCAGCGGACATGGACTCCTTGCTAGAGATAGGGCGTGCAAAGGGATTGAAGTTGATCGAGGACTGTGCGCAGGCTTTGGGTGGAACATATAATGGGATCCCCCTTGGCGGCATAAGCGATGTGGGCTGCTTCAGCTTCTACCCCAGCAAGACTCTGGGCGCCGCTGGCGACGGCGGAGCGATAGTGACCAACGACTCAGGGATGGCGGAGAATGTCCGGAGGCTGCGGGACCACGGCGCTTCGCACAGCTACCACCATGAGGAGCATGGCCTCAACAGCCGTTTGGACACCATCCAGGCGGCCATCCTATCTGTGAAACTTAAGCACCTGGATAGGTTTATAGAACAGCGCAACCGGGTGGCCGCCTGGTATGATAATGCCCTGGAAGGGTTGCCGGTGAAGAGACCAGTGGTCATGGATGGGTGCGGGCATGCCTTTGGGTGCTACACCATAGAGGTGGAGAACCGCGTCGCAGTGCAGACGGCGCTGAATGCCCGCGGTATTGGAAATGCTGTGTACTATCCGCTCTCCCTCCACTTGCAGCCCGTCTTCGCCTACCTGGGCTATAGTCTAAGCGACTTCCCAAATAGCGAGTATGCTCAGAGCCACGTGATTTCGCTGCCCATGTACCCAGAGCTAGTCAAGGCCCAGGTAGACGAGGTTGTTGACGCAATCAAAGACGCCGTAGCTCAAAAGGTAGGATAGATACACCGGTCGCGAGAGGGTTGATGCCATGAAGATAAGCGTCCACGGGCTTGGGCACGTTGGGTTGCTGGCCGCCGCCGCTCTGGCTGCCCGGGGCCATCAGGTGCTGGGGTTGGACATAGACCGAACCATTATCGAAAGTCTGAACAATGGGCACGTGGTCTACTTCGAACCTGGGCTCCGGGATCTGGTGGCGGAGGGCCTTGCTTCAGAGCGACTGCGCGTAGCCCATGTGGATGACGTTAAGGAGTCGCCGTCAGAGATGGCGATGGTCTGCGTGGGTACGCCGTCTCTAAACAACGGCGGCGCCAACCTGTCCTACGTACGCTCTGCTATCCGTTGGATAATCACTCACGAACCCACGGTAGACACGGTGGTAATGAAGAGCACTGTGCCACCAGGAGCGGGACGGAGCCTTGCAACCACCATGCTGCAAGGAACGGCCATAGACTATGTCTCCAACTCGGAGTTCCTACGAGAAGGCCACGCTGTAGAGGACTGGTTCCATCCCGATAGGATCGTTGTGGGTGCCAGCAATCCCAAGGCTTTCAAGCGAATCCAGAAGCTTTATCAGGGAATCGAGGCTCCTTTTGTGGAGACGGACGTGACCAGCGCGGAGATGATCAAGTATGCCGCCAACGCATTCCTGGCCACCAAGATCGCCTTCGTCAACGAGATTGCCAACTTGTGCGAGCGAATGGGCGCTACCATTGACGATGTATCTTTAGGAATAGGGCTGGACCCCAGGATAGGCCCCGCCATGCTACGGGCGGGCCTGGGCTATGGAGGCTCTTGCTTCCCCAAGGACGTGCGTGCCCTGGACTTTCAGTCCACCGCCAACGGCCACAGCTTCGAGCTGCTGCGTTCCGTCATCACCGTAAACAACAGGCAGCGACTTTTGCCCTTGCTCAGCCTGAAAGAGACCTTCGGCATTCTTCAAGGAGTGCCTGTGGCGGTCCTGGGCCTCTCCTTTAAGCCGGACACGGACGATACGCGTGACTCCCCTGCCCTGGACCTGATCCCATTGCTGGTAGAGGAGGGGGCAGAGGTCAGGGCATATGATCCGGCGGCCAAGGCCCAGGGCATATTGCCTCCCGAGGTCAAGGTCTGTTCCGATGCCATTACGGCCCTTCGAGGAGCCAGGGCCGCTGTGCTGTGCACCGAATGGGAAGAGTTTGTCCGCCTGGACTGGTCAGGTGTAGCCAAGCAGATGGAGCCGCCTCGCCTGATGTTCGATGGTCGCAACGCCCTGGACTCTGGACTCATGGCTAGTCTGGGGTTCGACTACCGAGGCGTTGGACGTAGCGTCAAGGCTATCCGAAGCCCGCTGCTTTCAGCCTGAGGCCTTGGATATAGAAACACGGTCTGTCTGTCCCCTGCCACTGCCCCGCAATGTCCAACACTCGTAAGAAAAAGGTCCTGCACATGGTAGGAGCACGCCCCAACTTCATGAAGGTGGCTCCCGTTGTGAAAGCCGTAGCCAACCACCCCGACCGCTTGCAGCAGGTGATGGTACATACGGGACAGCACTACGACTACCAGATGTCGGCGCTTTTCTTCGATGAGTTGGAGATTCCTGAGCCGGACTACAACCTGGGCATAGGCTCGGACTCCCACGGGGCGCAAACGGGACAAATGCTAATCGAAACGGAAAAGGTTCTCCTTCAGGAGCACCCGGAGTGGGTCTTGGTATACGGCGACACCAACTCGGCGCTGGCCGGTGCCCTGGCGGCGGCAAAGCTCCACGTGCCGATTGCCCATGTGGAGGCGGGGCTCCGCTCCTTTGACAGGAGCATGCCGGAGGAGGTCAATCGTATCGTCACGGACCAGGTTGCCAGCCTTCTATTCACACCCTCTCGTGATGGCGATCAGAACTTGGCCCACGAAGGCATCTCCAAGGATAGGATTGAGTTCGTTGGCAACGTGATGATAGACACCCTGGCGCAGGCGTTGACCAAAGAGGAGCGACTTAACTACATGATTTCGCCTGGAACAGAAGGCCTGATGGAGGAGTTGAAAGGCCGCCAGTACGTTCTCGCGACTCTCCACAGGCCCTCCAACGTGGACGACCCACGTGCGCTGAACGACATCGTATCGGTCCTGGGGGAGATCAGCACCAGGGCCCCTGTAATATTTCCTGTTCATCCTCGTACACAGAAGCGCATTAAAGAGCTTTCGCCAGAAGAGTGGCCTGCGGGGTTCCACCTCTTGGAGCCTCTGGGATACTTCGACTTCCTGGCACTAATGAGGAAGGCGGCCGTGGTGGTTACGGACTCCGGCGGGGTCCAGGAGGAGACCACCTACCTTGGCATCCCGTGCCTTACGGTGCGGCCCAACACGGAGCGGCCAGTTACCGTCACCCAAGGCACCAACGCTCTTGTGTCCAGTCAGCGTGAGGTGCTACTCCCTGCCATTGAGGCAGCTTTGCACCGGCAGAGGTCAGATACGCCGGCGGTGCCTCCCGAGCTATGGGATGGCAGCACAGCCCGGCGCATCGTGGACGCCTTGTTGCGGATGGACTAAGCCGCCAGAATAGGATTGCTTATCCAGGAGCCAATGTGGTATCGAGAGCCGTAGAAAGACAGGGAGACCCAGAGAGTCCCTCTCCGCAGGCGGAGGGCGTGACCGTCATTATCCCCGCTTACAACGAGGAGAATGGTATTGGCCGCGTCCTGGATGAGCTTCACGAGACCATGGGCTCCAGCGGCCTGGAGCACGAGATACTGGTAATTGATGACGGTTCAACGGACGGGACTGCTGAAATAGCCCGCCGGCAGGGGGTGAGGCTACTATCGCACAAGACCAACATGGGGTACGGCGGCTCACTGAAGACAGGGATATTGCACGCCAGATACCCTCTGATAGTAATAACCGATGCCGACGGCACCTACCCTAACGAACGTGCCCCGGAACTGGTGCAACTGGTGACCCGTGGCGAGGCTGACATGGCGGTGGGGGCCAGGACAGGGGCGAATGTAGCAATTTCATGGGTGCGACGGCCTGCAAAGTGGGTAATCAGCCGGCTAGCGGAGCTGGCAGCGGGACAGCGCATCCAAGACCTGAACTCCGGCCTGAGGGTGTTTCGCAGAGAAGTCGCGTTACGATTCCTTAGCCTGCTGCCATCGGGCTTCTCGTTTACCACCACCATCACGCTGGCGATGTTGACCAACGGATACACTGTGGAGTATCTGACCATCGACTACCATGAGCGCAAGGGACGCTCCAAGATAAGACCGTTCCAGGACACCATCAATTTCGTTCTCCTCATTCTGAAGATTGCCTTGTACTTCGCTCCTCTCAAGATCTTTCTGCCCTTGAGCGGATTGTTATTGCTCCTCAGCTTGGGGGTTGGGCTGTACACAGCACTGGTGGTTGGCAGACTGGCTGACATTACTACCGTGCTCCTGGCCGTGAGCGCTGTCCAGATAGCAGCAATAGGACTCCTGGCGGAGCTTATAGACAAGCGGTTCCCCTCCAACTATAAGAATGGCTAACGCCTCTACAGTGAGCCTCCGAGACGCGTATGCTGCCAAGGCCATCTCCCAGGTGCCCCGGCTGCTATCTCTGCAAGACAGAAATCCTTTTTCTCCTACCTACGGCAGCTTCTACCGGACTTACTGGCTGGACAAGACGGAGGACTTTCCCAATGCCTTGCCACAGTTTGGCGTGCTGACTCTGTCGCTGGTCTACCGGCACGAGTTTCCGGGCAACATTTACCATGAGCAGCCCAAGATACGGGAGTGGGCCATTGCTGGCATGGACTTCTGGGCCTCCCTACAGCACAAGGATGGCAGCTTTGATGAGTTCTATCCCTACGAGCGTGGCTGGGCTGGCCCCACGGCTTTCACTACCTATGCCAACCTCGAGGCGTACCGCCTCTTAAAGGACGAGATACCCCAGGAGGTAGCCCAGCGCGTCCTTGGCGCAGCCCGCAAGGCGGCAAGGTTCATAGCCAAAGGCGAGTCGGAGCAGGACTTGCTGGCCAATCATCACGCTGTGGCAGCGCTGGCCGTCTGGAAGGCATACGAAGTCCTGGGCGACGCCGACCTGAAGGCCGGGGCCACAGCACTGTGGCAGGAGTTCTTGAAGCTGCACAACCCAGAAGAGGGTTGGTCGCGGGAGTACGACGGCGTAGACCCTGGCTATCTATCAGCGACGGTCTCGTTTCTAGCGAAGGTATACCAGACCAACCCAGACCCAAAGATCCTGGAGGTGCTGCGTCAGTCCATCGAGTTCTGCAGCTATTTCGCCTACCCCAACGGCTTCTACGGTGGCAGCATGGGTAGCCGAAATACGATGCACTTCTACCCCCACGGCTTCGAGATTGCGGCGAGCCAGATTCCCCTGGCGGCTTCGGTGGCAGAGCATATGCTGAAGGCGCTATCGGATGGGAAGCTGGTGCCGCCGGAGATTATGGCGGACCGGTACCTCTTCTACCGGGTCCCGGAGCTGCTCCAGGCGTACCTGGACTACACTGCGCGGCCCGCCGTGTTGACTCCCCTACCCTACCAGCAAGAGTCTACCAGGCGCTACTTCCCGGCAGCGCGCATCTACGCCGCCGTACAGGGAGACCACTATGTCATAGCCAACCTGGCCAAAGGCGGCGTGGTCAAGGTCTTTGAGAAGGCAACGGGGCGTCTGATTGTGAACGACTGCGGCGTCATTGGGAAACTGGACAACGGCAAGGTGGTTACGACCCAGTGGGTGGACCCTGCATATGAATGCCAAACTGATGATACTGGCTGGGATGTAAAGGGGCACTTGAATATCGTGCCCTCCAACAAGCTATTTTCGCCATTGAAGATGATGGTTTTCCGCGCCGTCCTTATAGCCCTTGGATGGAGCCCGCGGCTTTCGCATTTCATAAAGGGGAGCATACGGAAGTCGTTGATGCTGGGCAATAGGCCTGCTCCAGTGGCATTCCGGCGAAGCTTCCGCTTCGACGGGGAAGGCGTCACTCTGGAGGACGAGATAGGGCTGGAGGGCAATAGCAAGATTGAGTCGCTTTCAATAGGCGACGAGTTCTTCGTCCGCTACGTGCCCCAGAGCCGCTACTTCCAGAGCCAGGAGCTGGAGGTGAAGGGCAGTACCTTTACCTCAGAGCAGTTGGCCAAACTAAACAACGACCGGCATATTATCGTACGCAGTCGGGGATTGCTGGAACCAGGCAAAGGAAAAGTACCAGAGACTCAATCCAACAGATAGGAACCCAATGCAGAAGCATGTTCATGAGAAAGGCTCCGACTTGCCAGAGGGTGTCTACGACGTAGACTACTACATTGGCCGGCAAACGAAACGTCAGCTTGTATATCGGCTTCGAAGGCGGACGGACGAGGTGGAAGCAGCGCTAAGGAAGTACGGAGAGGGTCACTTGGAAACCATCATAGACGTGGGTACTGCTGACGGGCTGATGGTGGAGGAGCTACGGCGTAGGCTGGGGGATCTCAGATTCGTTGGCTTGGACCGCAGCCTTCCCCTTTTAAATGCGCGGCATGATGGTGCGTTTCTCAAGATCTACGGAGATGCTCAGATTCTTCCTTTCGCAAGCGGCGTGGCTGACGCCATTGTGGCCACCGCCATCATAGAACACCTCCCAGAGCCGGAGGATATGATTCGCGAATGTGCCCGTGTCCTAAGGCCGGGTGGCCTGATAGTGGAAACTACCCCTGAGCCCACCATGGAGCACCTAGCTTCCTTGCTGGGTGTCCTCAAGGAATCAGGACACCAGCATACCTTCAATATCAAACAGTTGCGCCAGATGTTTTCGGCGAACGGCTTCGAGATTGTCGACAGCCACAAGTTCATGTTCTCGCCCATCGGCTTCCCGGGCGAGAAGCTCATTGAACGGCTCTTTGGCCCTTTGGGCCTGCGCCTAGTGATGGCCAACCAATTGCTGGTAGGCCGCCGAAGACAACATGTTCAAGCGTAGCAATCTTCCAAGGCTGGTTGGCCTGGGGCTTTTCGTGGTGATTATCTGGCGGCTGGATTCTCGCCGCACAGTTGAGGTATTAGCTGATGCTTCACTATCTATCTTGGCTATCGCTTTCCTGCTCAACCTGCCGCAAGTAGCTCTAAAAGCCCTACGCTGGCGGTGGATGCTAAAGGCCCAAGGAATATCGTACGGAGTAGTCCCTTCTTCCCTGGCATACTTTGGAAGCATATTCATAGGGCTGCTCACCCCAGGCAGGCTTGGCGAGTTCATCAAGGCGGTGCACGTAAACCGCGACTGCGGCATCCCTTCGGGCCGTGCCTTCTCCAGCGTCCTTGCAGACCGCCTTTTCGACCTCTATGCGTTGATGATTGTTGGCGGGGCGGCCCTGATAAGCCTTGGCCTGGCCGATAAGGACAGTACGGCCCTGGCCATAGCGGTCCCAGCAGTGGCGCTGGTTCTGCCTATGGTTTTGCTGCTAAACAGCACTACTTTTGGATGGACCCAAACTGTGGGCAACCGTTTTGGAAAGTTGGGTCGGAAGCTCCTTGGGCCTGAGGGGTGGGTAGTGGAGCTTCGGGACGGCTTGAAACAGCTTACCCTGCCGTGGGCCACCCTTGCGGTGGCGCTGACGGTGCTGGCCTACACCGTCTTCTACATGCAGGCCTATCTGCTGGCCCTGGCCATGGGGCTGGACATTGGCGTTGTTCAGGTCAGCTACGCAGTGGCGCTGGGCAGCCTGATTACGTTGATTCCCATCTCCATCTCCGGCCTGGGGACTCGCGAGGCAGCCATAGTAGCATACCTGGGGATCACTGGTGTAACGGCAGAGGCTGCGCTAGGCTTCTCCTTGCTCGTCTTCCTCATCTTTTACATCGGTGGAGCGTTACTAGGGGCTGGGGCGTGGCTAATCAAGCCCGTGCCGTGGAAACAGGCTAAGGAGGCAGCATGGCTAAGAAAAGCACAATATTCGCAATAGCCCTGTCAATGGTAGCTATTGGAATAAGCGCCTTTTTCTATACAGACCTTCGGCAGCCTGTATTGTCTGCGCAACGTGCACTTGACCATGCCAACGTCCGCATTGAGCACCTAGAGACAGCGGCCAGGCAACTGGAAGCGGAGATTACGGATGCCGAGGCAGCAATCCTGCGTAACGTCAGCGCGGTAGCGAGTGCATCTGCCGAAGAAGCGGCCATAGAAGCCATAAAGGATGCGCTGGATATCAAGGCGTCCGAGTCCGGAGACACCGTGACAGGAAAGCTATTAGCTACTGCTGGTATGGAGATTTCCGGAGGATTCCTGGATTGGCGATTCAATGCAGACGGACAGGTCAGAAGCAGGATTAGCGCTGGTACTGTGAACTTCGGGAACGAAGTGATCATGTACGCGCCTGGAGCGTGGGGGGATGTCAGAGGTATGGCTGGTGGCGCCTGGATGCTGATGGTTGCCTCAGACCTAGGGGGCGCTTCTAACCAGAAACCTGTTGTGGCTATCCGAGATCACCCCAACGACAACCAAGGAATGCTTATCCTAGGACTGGATGGAGACGCGAAAATTACAACTGAGGACTGGCGAGTAGCGCTGTGGACGGACAGGCTACTCTTTGCGCCGTCAGGCTATACGCACACTAACGGCTTTGACGCGGGGATAGTGAGGGACGAGGCTGGTAACCTGCTGTTGAGGAGCGGAGGCGTTGACGTAGTTACTCTTGCCCCTGATTCCTTCACCGCTAATGGCACAATCATCCTCAACAACACCAAGGCTGATGCTGGAGACCCACTTGGTGTCGAGGGCATGATCTATATCAACACCTTCGACAATGTGATCAAAATGTACGCCGACGGTGAATGGCAGGCTCTTGCAAGTTGGTAGAAATAGCTACCCCCGGCCCTATACGACCACGGTATGGATGCATGAGCAAGATGGCAACGCGTCGCCAGCTTGTATTGAGAATAGGGTTAGTGCTCATCCTGGGATTTGTGGCTGGTGTCGCTTCTGCGGCATTCAGGGCCACTCGTGTCGCAGGTGCCATAGCGAATGTTACCGTCCCACCCAATTTCAAGGTCGCTTTCATTGGCGACCAGGGCGTTACTGCTGGTGCTGCAGCCGTGCTCCAGATGATAAAAGACGAGGGTGCCCAAATGGTGCTCCACCAGGGAGACCTTGGCTACGGAGCCGGCCCGGATGCATGGGAGCAGCAGATTGACGACATCCTAGGTCCCAACTTCCCCTATTTCGCGTCCATTGGTAACCATGAGCTCGATGTTGCTGGGCAATGGGCAAGCTATCAGCAGAAGCTGCAAGACCGGGTTGACAGGATCGCGGGTGCGGCCTGTACCGGAGAGCTGGGAGTCAACTCCGCTTGCACTTTCCATGGGTCATGGCAGCGTTCTACATGGTCCTGCGCCACGGTGGCTGGAGGTGGATTGTGGCGATGGCGGTGCTCATTGCCATCGGCGTCAATCTGCGCTCAGACATGCTGGGCACAGTGCCTATCATAGCCATAGCCACGGCGATAGCGGCCAGAGGCCCGCTGACATCCAGGGTTATGAAGGGCGTCGGCCTGGGTGCGGCCCTGGCCGCGGCGGCACTGGTCTCCCTGGTCCCCTACGGTCTCATGCAACGGGCGGCGTTTGGGGAGTTCTCCTTCACCACTCCAGCCCTGGGAGTGGTCGCGTGGCAGGGGATAGGCGAGTATCCAAACCCCTGGGGAGCGGTGCTGAGCGATACCCATGTCGAAGAGCTGCTGGCTGCGCAGGGCCTTGAGTACGCAACCCCCGAAGGAGACCGGCATCTGCTGGATAAGGTCAAAGACGCGGTAAGCGAAGACCCCATGTGGTTCGTCGGGACCACCATCGACAGGGCAAAGCGGGTCCTTTTCATGCAGTACAACTGGGGGTTCCCCGGCGTCATCCAGGACGGCCTGAACATACCAGGGCGCCAGGTAAGCACGCAGTGCGAGTCGTGGAGCGTCCTCCCTGGCGGGTCGACCACGTGCTGGGGATTGGCAGTAGGCTACATCGGCACGGCCCGCTTCCTGGTGCTGATGGACTGGTCTCTTTGGATAGGGGCAGTCGTTGGAGTTATCGTATTCCGGAAGCGTCCATACATCTGGCTATTGCTACTCCTTCCACTGGCGCGGCTGATACCCTTCAGCTTTATCCACGTGGAGCCAAGGTATATCCTGTATGGAATGGGGCCTTCACTTGTATTTCTGGCAGCCCTGCTGGTCTCGGGCTGGCAAAGCCGTACCAAAGCATTTTCAGCGGCTCGGTCTGTATGGCCTCCGCGCAGGCGGGTGGCGGAAAGGTAAAGTATGTGCGGAATCTGCGGCATAGTTGATTTCACTGGGCACGAGGAGCTGTCAGGCCAGCGTCTTCAGGCCATGGCTGACACCATGCTCCACCGCGGCCCGGACGACGGCGGGACGTATCTGAGTCCTGACCGAAGCGTGGGTTTGGGATTCCGTCGCCTGAGTATCGTTGACCTGTCGGGTGGACACCAGCCTATGTGCAACGAGGATGGTACTATCTGGACTATCTTCAACGGCGAGATATACAACCACGCGGAGCTGCGTCGCGGCCTGGAGGCCAAGGGGCACGTGTACCGAACGCGTTCCGACACAGAGACCATCCTGCACGCTTACGAGGAGAAAGGCCCGGACTGTGTCCACGACTTCATCGGTATGTTCGGCGTCGCTATCTGGGACGAGCGTAATCGTCGCCTCTTCTTGGCCAGGGACCGCCTGGGTATTAAACCCATCTACTACACCGTGTCCCAGGGCCGGTTGCTGTTCGCCTCTGAGATCAAGGCCATTCTCTCGCAATCAGGGGTAATCAGGGAAGTCAACCGAGAGGCACTGCCAATGTACCTGAGCTTTGGTGTGGTGCCGGCGCCCAATACCCTGTTCAAAGGGATAATGAAGCTGCCTGCCGGACACAGGCTCATAGCTACCGCGGACGGCGACATTAAGGTGGAGCAGTACTGGGACGCCCTGTTCCCAGAGGACAAGCCGCCGTGTGACTCTGAAGAGGAGTACGTTGAGGAGCTCCGGCGACTTTTTGCCCAGTCCATCCGGCGGAGAATGATGAGCGACGTGCCATTCGGCGTATTCCTGAGCGGCGGTTTGGACTCAAGCCTCAACGTGGCCCTCATGGCGCAGATGATGGACCGTCCGGTAGATACGTTCTCCGTGGCCATCCAGGGTGACACTGCTTCCGATGAAATGGCCCCAGCCCGGGCCGTAGCGCAGCACTTTGGTGCTAACCACCACGAGGTCACAATTACGCCTGCTGATTTCGTGAACTTCTTGCCCAAGATGGTCTTCCATCAGGATGAGCCTCTGGCAGACCCGGTGTGCGTGCCCCTGTACCACGTGGCAAAACTGGCCCGCGACAACGGGACCATCGTGGTGCAGGTGGGCGAAGGAAGCGATGAACTGTTGTGCGGCTACAGACATTTCGCACGCTACCTGGAGCTCCAGCGGCCATGGGAACGCTTTGCCTCCTTGCCTTCATTGGTCAAGTCACCGGCAGCGCGAGTCGCCAGCGGCTTGCTGGGGTCTGCCCGAGCCACATACTTTGAGCGCGCTGCTCTCAACGCGCCTATGTTCTGGGGTGGTGTCGTTGGGTTCTCGGAGCGGGCCAAAGAGGCCATGATTGGCAGTAAAGACGGTGCGGACGCGGCGGCGTGGGTGCGCAGTCAGTACCAGGTACGCCGCGATGCAGGAGCCAACGGGACTCTTTTGGATGATATGATCTATCTAGAGTTGAAGCATCGGCTTCCAGAGCTACTGCTGATGCGGGTTGACAAGATGACATCGGCCACGGCGGTGGAGGCCAGGGTGCCATATTTGGACCATGAGTTTGTGCGTTTTTCTCTTTCCATGCCACAGAACCTCAAGTATAGAAACGGCCAGACCAAGTACATCCTGCGACAAGCCGCCCGGGGCCTAGTGCCCGACTGGGTAATCGACAGGCCCAAGGTGGGGTTCTGCGGCAGCGCAGCCAATATGGTACAGGGGCCTGTGGTAGATGCCGTAGTGGCCTTGGTCCGCCAGAATAGGGACCTTGGGCAGCTATTGGATTGGAGTATCCTGGGCCCGCTGGCCGCCCGCAACCGCCGTGGCGATCTTTCTACCGGATACCAAATCTGGATGTTGCTGAACCTGGCGGTGTGGCACGCCGTTTGGATACAACAGGTGGATCCCGGACAACTGTTGGACAGTCTAACCAGTGTTCCCACAACGTAATCTGCAGCATACGACGCATCCCACTGCAGACGTATCACCGCTGGCCACCATAGGCCAGGGGACGCGCATTTGGCATCACGCCCAGGTGAGGGAGGGGGCTTCCATAGGCCGGAATTGTGTCCTGGGCAAGGGTGTCTACATTGACCACGGCGTGAGCATAGGAGACAACTGCAAGATTCAGAACAGCGCGCTCATCTACTCAGGCGCTAAGTTGGAGGATGGTGTGTTCGTGGGGCCGGGAGCTTGCGTGACCAACGACCGACACCCCAGGGCCATTAACCCCGATGGCTCTCTCCGCACAGAGTCCGATTGGCGGCAAGGAACGGTGATTGTGAGACGCGGTGCCTCACTGGGCGCAAACTCCACTGTGGTCCCCGACTCTGTTATTGGAGAGTGGGCTATGGTGGCCGCGGGAGCCGTGGTTGTGGGCGACGTGCCAGCTCACGGACTGGTGCAGGGGGTGCCCGCCCGTCTAAGCGGTTTCGTGTGCCGTTGTGGACACAGGCTGAAAAAGGCTGGGGAATCCGGGCCACTGTTGGAAATGCGGTGCGCGTTTTGCGGCGAGAGTGTGACGATCTCAAAAGCAAGTGCGGGCGGAGTTTTGCCACCCGTGACCTAGCGGGAAAGGTCAGGTCAACAACTTGAGTGACAACCAGCGTGCTATATCCGTAGGCGTCATAGGCGTAGGCAGCATGGGCCAGCACCACGCCAGGATCATGGCTGCGCTGCCCGGGGTCCGCCTAGTAGGGGTTGCCGACGCCGATCTTGGTCAGGCTACCACCATAGCCAAGCGGCACGAGGCAAGGGCTTTCGAGGACTTCAGGCAACTGTTGGACTCGGTGGAGGCCGTCAGCATTGCCGCGCCCACAGTGCTGCACCACGCCATAGGTATGGAATGCCTGCACCAAAAAGTGCACATTCTTATGGAAAAACCTCTGGCCGGCAGCTTGCAAGAGGCCCTGGAATTGGCTGAAGCCGCTTCTGAAGCGGGAAGGGTGCTCCAGGTCGGCCATGTCGAGAGGTTCAATCCCACCTTCGCGGAGATGGCCAAAGTCCTGGCCAACGAGCACCTGCTAGCCCTGGAAGCGCGCCGCCTCAGTCCCTTCGTCGAGAGAGCGGCGGGGGTAAGCGCTGTATTGGATCTTATGGTTCACGATTTAGACCTGGTGCTCAAGTTGGTAGGTAGCTCTGTAGCTCAGGTACAAGCGTTAGGAATCAAGGCCAGGGTACCCTGTATAGACCATGCGACGGCCCACCTACGCTTTGATAGCGGTGTGGTTGCTACTCTCACGGCCAGCAAGATTAGCCAGCAGAAGGTGCGGGAGATTACCACTATCTGCGAGGGGTGTGTGGTCCATGCTGATCTCCTGGCGAGGACTGTGGTTGTTCACCGACAGGCAAGTTCCGACTATCGTGCTGAGGCCGAAAGGGTGTCATACCGGCAAGAGGGATTGGTGGAGCAGGTGTACGTCCCCATGGTCGAACCTCTGTACACGGAGATTGAGCACTTCATCGAGTGTGTCCGAACGGGCCAGCAACCCCTGGTGGGTGCCGATGACGCCATCCGTGTGCTGGAGCTGGCGGAGGCTATTGAAAAGGCTGCCGAGGCTTCTGTGGCAAACCAGCGGCGGGCACCGGCCAAGCAAGAGCAGGTCAAGCCGTGAAGGTGGTCTCCGTAGTGGGTGCGCGTCCCGAGTTTATTCAGGCCGCTCCCATATGCAGGGCCATAAGGATAAGGCATCAGGAGGTGCTGGTGCACACCGGCCAGCACTACGACTACGGAATGTCGGAGGTGTTCTTCCAGCAGCTATCTCTCCCGGAGGCCGACCACAATCTTGGTGTTGGCTCTGGCTCTCACGCCTGGCAGACAGGCGAGATCCTCAGCCGCCTGGAGACTGTGCTGCAGAAGGAGAAACCGGACTGGGTTATCGTCCGGGGCGATACCAACTCCACGCTGGCAGGCGCCCTTGCATCCGCCAAACTGTCCATCCCTGTGGCGCACGTGGAGGCAGGGCTGCGCAGCTTCAACGCTTCCATGCCTGAGGAGACCAACCGAGTAGCTACGGACCACATCTCAGACATCCTCTTCTGCCCTACTCCTGCTGCGATGGAGAACTTGGAGCGCGAGGGCCTTGTGGGCAGAGCACTACTGGTTGGGGATGTCATGTACGAGGCTGTTCTCCAAAGCCTGAAGCTGGCGGAGCAGCAATCGGACGTCTTTGCTCGGCTTTCCATCCGGCCAAAGAGCTATCTCCTGACAACCGTGCACCGGGCGGAGAACACTGACAATCCACAGCGATTGGGCGCTATTGTGGCGGCGCTCAACTCCATTCAAGAACCTATCGTGTTTCCTGTCCACCCGCGGACGCAGGCGGTGCTAAAGCAGGGCGGCCACACGCTCGGCAAGCATATCCAGGCGGTGCCTCCCGCCGGCTATTTCGACATGCTGGTCCTGCAAAGCAACGCCCGCTTGTTGCTTACGGATTCAGGCGGTATGCAAAAGGAGGCATACTGCCTGGGCACCCCCTGCGTCACCCTGCGGGATGAGACCGAGTGGGTGGAGACGTTGGAGGCTGGCTGGAACACCCTGGTCGGGGCAGACCCACGGGCAATCCTCCATGCGGTGCTGCACTTTCACGCTCCGTTGGGACGGCCCATGCTATACGGCGACGGCAAGACAAGTATGCATATTGTGGACGCTTTGGAAAGGTACGTGTCTACGCAGGCACTAAGCTAAGTCAGCCATGGCTTCAGAGCAACGCCAACACATCCTGATGGTCTCCGACCAGGACATGCTCCGAGCGGGCAACCAGGTCCTGTACCAGACCGTTCGCGGCTACGTAGCGGCCGGGTTCCGCGTTACCTTTGTCACCAACGAGAAAGACGACCCCAACGTCGTCTCTGCGGAGGAGATGTTCGGGCCGGAGGCGGACTCCGTGGAGATACTACGTTTCCGCATCAGTTTTCATACGTGGCGGCAGAGGCTCATCGGACGAGGATGGCTCAGAAGGCTACGCAGACTCCGAGGCCAACTACGGCACAACCAGGACCAGCCAATACTCTTCCCTCCTGCACCTGAAGATGTGCTGCCATTTGCAGCCGCCTTTGAGGCCGGCAGCCCCCTACTTAACAGACTGGCGGCACGGCTTTTTGATAGGCACGCCTTCTCGGCATGTATGGACGTTGCACGCCACCGCCCGGTCCACCTGGTGTATGGGTTCGAAGCCATGGCTACACCTGTGGCACGAAGGCTAGCTAACCAATTTGGTGTCCCCTTGTGCACCAGGTTTCAGGGCAGCTTCCTCAAACACGCCCTTGACGAAGGCAATGCCGAAACAGTGTACCCTTTTCACCTCAAAGGGACGACAGTGGAGGCAGACCTTTGCATCATGAGCAACGATGGCACCAAGGGAGACGAGGTGCTTCTTCGCTTGGGGCATCCTCGGGAGCGTATCCTGTTCCTTCCAGACGGCGTGAGCAAGGACATCTACAGACCGGAGGTCAACCCAGCATCGGTCTGGGGTGAGTACGGTATCCACATGAAAGAGAGCACAAGAATACTATTGACCCTGAGCAAACTGAGCCCATGGAAGCGGCTAGACAGGATAATAGGCGCTATGCCCGTTATCTTGCGTAGGTTGCCGGACACCTACCTGGTCATCACCCATCGCGGGCCAATGCTCTCTCAACTGGAGCAGTACGCCCGCGAACTGGGCGTGACCGACCATGTGGTCTTCACTGGCCCCATACCTCAAACGCAGGTGTACAGATTTCTGAACGCCTGCGACCTATATGTGAACTGTAGCGATCAGTCCAACCTATCCAACCCGGCCATGGAGGCATCGGTGTGCGGCAAGCCGGTGGTGAGCATTGACGATGGCTCCCTTGATGGCATCATCACTAACGGCCAGAACGGAGTACTCGTCAGCTTGCCGCACATTCGAGAGGAGCTTCCTGATCGCCTCTCCGATCTGCTCAAGGATGATGCTCAAAGGGCGGAGATGTCACACAACGCTCAGAGCTTCGCCGAGGCGAACTTGCGCACATGGGACGAGCGTATGGCATTAGAGATAGCACGGGTGGAGCAGATCCTGAGGCCCAAGGTGGCTGCATGATCCAGCGATTACGGAATCGGTTGGGGTCTAGAACGCCGTCGGCACCGCCTGGACGACTTGTGTACCGTGCCGATGACTCTGCTCAGGCAGCAGCAAAAGAGAACTTCTCTCGCCTGCCGTTCAATGAAGAGTTGCCCTCCACGGCTTTGAAGGAGGCGTTGCCCTGGACGGCCCCCCAAGACTCCACAGTGATTGCATCCTTCCTGCAGGTTCTGGGAAGCACGCCACACCGCAGTCCTCTGGCCATCACCAGGCTGGCCATCTGGGACTGTGGAGACTACATGCAAGAAATCGTAGCAATTCAGAGCAGCCAAGGCCAGTGGACTCCCGCGTATGTCTTGACGCCCAAGGGGGCGAATAAGCCCAGGCCGGCGCTGGTAGCCATCCACGGGCACGGTGGTAACTTTCAATGGGGCAAGAGCAAAGTCACGGCCAAAAGGAGTGGGAATCCGACCTACGGGTATGGCATCCGGCTTGTGAGGCAGGGCTACGTTGTGCTGGCCCCCGATCTCCCTGGCTTTGAGGACCGCAGCTTCGTTGGAACCGTTCGGCAGGGACCCTGGAACTCAGACGTAGAGCGCCTCCTGTTCGGAAACCTTTTGCTGAAAGGCGCTACTCTCCTGGGGTGGAACCTTCTGGAGCTTTCCCTAGCTGTAGACTACCTTGAAACCAGGGACGATGTAGACAAAGAGAAGATTGGTGTCATCGGCCACTCCATGGGCGGTACGCTGGCACCATTACTAGCCCTGTTCGACAAGCGCGTACGGGCGATAGCCGCCTCCTGCGGAGTAGGTACCTGGGAAACGATGCTGTCCAGACATGTCATCCACAACTTCTCTTTGTATGTTCCTGGGCTTTTACAGCAGGTGGCAGACCTGGATGTTCTGCTGGCTGCCCTGGCGCCGACCCCCTTCATTATCATCGCCGGTGACCAAGACGACAACTTCCCAGGGACGGGTGTGCGTCAAGTAGCGGAGGCTCTGAATAGAAGCTACGGTGCCGCGGGGGCTAGCGATGCGCTGGAGGTACGGATTGATGGCGAAGGCCACCACTTCCACGATGGACGGCAGGAGATTGCTGTGGCGTTCTTGGAGCGGTGGCTTCATAAGCAAAGCAGTCCGGCGGCGGTCCAAAGATGAATCCAGCCCTGTACAGAACCTTGTGGCACACCAAGCACTGGCGAGACAAGGACATCCTGGACACGTTGCACCAGGTGGAGGCGAATGAATGGTTGAGTGCTGATGAGCTGGCTCATATGACTTGGGAGAAGCAGAAGCGGCTGGTGGCTCACGCCTATGCCACCTCGCCCTACTACCGCAAGAAATACGATGCCGCAGGTTTTCAGCCCTGTGACCTGAAACAGCCCGAGGACTTTTCTCGGTTGCCTCTGCTAACCAAGGAAGAGGTGCGGACCCACCTGGATGATATGGTGGCCCAAGGCATCCCTTCATCTCGGCGGATACAGAGGTTTACGGGCGGCTCCACCGGAATCCCAGTCAAGGTCTACCATGACGCCTTCACAAGCGTTCCGGAGTGGGCGATGTACATGCGCACTGTTGAGAGGTGGGGCCTACGCCTGGGTGACAAGACCGCCCATATTTGGGGCCTGAATCGCCTCAACCAGGAGTTCCTGTACAGCAATCAGCCCTGGTGGCAGCGGGCCCTCAAGAACTATGTGCTGCTGGATGCCTTTGAGATGAGCCAAGCGAAAATGGATGGGTTCGCGCGCCTGCTCCGGGGTTTCCGTCCTGACCTGCTCATAGGATACACCAGTGCGGTGACCGCCTTTGCCGAGTACCTGGAATCTTCAGGCGGCGCTGGGTTCCAGCCTCGTGCCATCTGGCTCACCTCAGAAATAACGCTGGACTTCCAGAAGGGGAAGGTGGAGCAGGTCCTTGGTGCGTCGGTGTACGATCAGTACGGATCGGTCGAGGTCCACCACTGCGCCGCAGAGTGCGAGAGGAGGGACGGCCTGCACATAGACGCCGACTTCCGGACTGTGGAGGTCGTGGATGACGATGGCAGGCCGTTGCTCCCAGGCGAAACCGGCCAGGTTGTAATAACAGACCTGCTTAACTACGCCGCTCCACTGATACGCTACCGGAACGAGGATATGGGGAGCCTGTTGGGCAGGCCTTGTTCCTGTGGCCGCGGGCTGCCTCTCATGGACAAGGTTACAGGTCGCATCTACGACATGTTCATCCTCCCCGACGGCTCCCAGGTCTACGGCCATCGGTTCACAACGTTCTTCTACGATCATATAGACAAAGTGAGGGCGTTTCAGGTACACCAGACCAGCCAGGACCGCGCTGTGGTCCGAGTCGTGCCTACCACCCTGTGCGATCGGGAAGGGCTTTCGGAGGAGATGGTGAAGAAGTTCAGTGAATACACCAAAGGCCAGATGCGGTTCGAGGTACAGTTTGTGGAAAGTATTCCCAAAGAGGCTTCTGGAAAGTACAGATTTACCAAGTCAGACGTCTCCCTGGGACAGCGGTAGGTATGGCATGCGGCAGCCAATGATGCCAGACGCACAGCCACACACCGGAGCGTTGGAGCAGGAAGGGCAGATGCCCGGGACAAAGCTACGCATCTGCTACTTTGTCCATAGCGGCAGCGTGGGTGGCGCATCCATCAGTTTGCTGTACCTACTGCAGCAAATGGACCTCAATATATACGACCCACTTGTGATTTTCCTCTCTGAGTCTCCTATGCGTAAGGCCTTTCAAGACCTGGCCGTGGAGACTCTTATCGCCCGGGGCATGACCTACTTCTCCCACACCACTGGCGAAAGCCTCAGCTTTAGGAACCCCCGAGGCTGGCTTCAACTGGTCCTTTTCCTGCCCAGCGTTGCAAAGACTTACCTGCTAATAAGGCGACTGAAACCCGATATCGTCCACCTCAATTCAGCTACGCTGGTCCCACAGGTCATAGGAGCAAAGCTGGCCGGCGCCAAAGTGGTGTGGCACATCAGAGAGTATGTGGTGGATGGCATACTAGGCATGAGGAAAGCCTTGTTGAAGTGGGTGGCCCGTCGCTACGCCGATTCCCTGGTCACGATTATGTCCGGTCAGGGCGAGCGCCTGGGGTGTCCCGGCAAGGCGCACCTCATATACAACTTCGTGGACTTTCATGTCTTTGACAGGAGCCTCAGAGAGCGGCAGCACCGTTCTCCTGGACGACCCAAGACTGTGACAATGCTGGGGGCTGACTCCAGCATCAAAGGAACGCTGGAGTTGGTTAAGGCCTACCCGCTAGTAAAGGAGCGAGTGGGCGAAGTGCGTTTTGTAATTGCTGGCACGGGGTCTCCGAACGAATCTAAGAACAGTGTGGGGCCTATCAGGAGAGCCGTGCGGCGCGTGCTGGGCAGAGATAGCTATCAGCGGAAGGTGTATGCCTACGTCAAAGAGAGTTGCGGCGACGGGGTGGTGTTCGCCGGGGTGGTGAACGACGTGCCCGCCCTGTTGGCAGAAACGGACCTGGTGGTTTTCCCTTCCACTGCCCCCCACTTCGCTAGGCCGGTTATAGAAGCAGGAGCCATAGCTATACCAGTCGTGGCCTCCGACATCGAAGGCCCCAGGGAAGTGGTGAAGCACGGCGAGACGGGGCTGTTGGTGCCGCCTAGTGACCCAGCGGCCCTGGCAGATGCCATAGCAACAGTCCTCAGCGATGATGGGCTGGCCCGCACTCTGGGAGAGGGTGGCTATTCCCAAGCTTGTCGCCTGTTCGATGCACGGGTCAACAGCCAGGCCACCTTTGCCATCTACGACTCTCTCCTTGCCGTGAATGGGTCGTTGGCAGCAGAAAAAGGGGGCGACACCATGAACACCAGTGTGCAACAGCACCCCACGGCGGGTCATGGTATTGGCCGGCTATGGACGGTAGTTTTTCTGGGATGGCTGATAGTCCTCTTTGGCATGTACTTCTACAAGATGCTGACTATTCCCGGCAGGTGGGAGAAGATCGAGGCGCTCCTAAGCAAGGTTTTCGCATGATGCACACCATGTGGAACCTCGCAGCCTGGGTGCTAGTCCTGGGCGCAGCCACGGGTGCCGGACACCTGATTTTCCGCTGGATACGCGTGCCGACATCGCCCCTGATGGACACCACCTTAGTGAGCTTTGCTCTGGGCATGGGCCTGCTTGCAGTTGGCGTTGCAGGCCTGGGCTGGCTGCACCTCTTCCAACCCACCACTATTCTAGGATGGTTTGCCATCGTCGGTGTGCTGGCGATATCAGAGGTATGGCACGTCCGTAAGGCAGGGTTCCGGTTTGCCGGTAGGAAACCTCAATCCTTGGAACATTCGGTATACCCCATCCGATGGCTACTGGCGTTTGCAGGCGTGTTCGCCGTGGTTTTCCTGCTTAGCACCATGGCGCCACCTCTAGACGGCGATACCCTTCACTCCTATCTGGACGTGCCGCGGCAGTTTTTAGAGGCAGGCGGGATCATCCCATTGCCATACGAGTTGCTTTCCCACCTGCCTCTGAACATACAGATGCTTTCCATCCTGGCGTTGACCCTGGCCGGCGACGAGCTAGCTCAGATGCTGGCCGGATTCACAATGGCCGCTGCCGGTGCGCTGGTGGTGTTTGCTTTAGGGCGGCGATATGTGTCCATGGAAGTTGGGATACTGGCGGCACTCATCTTCCTAAGCATGGACGTAACGCAGTCCCTGGTGCCCACCGCCAAGGTCAACTTGGGTTGGGCCTTCCTCGACCTGCTGGCTGTCTACGCTATAGCCCGATGGAGCCTTGAAACTCCTCATGAGCAGAGGTGGCTGTTGCTGGCAGGCGTGCTGAGCGGCCTGGCGTTAGGAACGTTCTACTCCTCCGCCTTTACGGTGCTCTTGCTGGGAATGGGCATCGTTGTGATGTCCTGGAAGATGGGGGCAGCGCGGGTGTTACGGAACACCATGATCTATGGCGTTCCTGTCCTGTTGTTGGGAGCGCCGTGGCTGGCGAGGAACTGGATGGATGTGGTCAACCCGGTCTTTCCAGTGCTAAACCCCCTGTTTGGAATCCCTCCCATGGAGCTGGTAAGCTACGGGGCTAACCATCCCATAGGAGTACTGACAGCTCCATGGGAAATGGCCACAGGATTCATAGCTGGGCCATTCAGCAGCCCCATTGGCCCCGTGGTTTTGGGTGCAGTTCCAGGATTGCTTTTGGTGCGGCCTATTCCACACAAGGTGATGGCGGCGCTGCTTTTCTGCGTGATGTGGTACCTTCTGTGGTATGCTGGCGTGCAGCGAGAAAGAAACCTGCTGACGGTTCTGGGCCTTCTCAGCATCGTCTCCGCCTATGGGTACGTGGAACTGGCCCAGCGCAGCCAACTCATGAAGCGAGGGGTAGTGGTGCTGTTGACGGCATTCCTGGTTTTCAACCTGGTCAACTATGCTAGAGTCTACTTTGTTAATCTTAACTACGGCAAATACCTGGCAGGCATGGAGACACGGGAGCAGTTCCTGGAGCGCAACCTACGCCATCCTGCCTTTCCAACCTGGCCAATGCTAGAACACATGAAAACGTTGTCTGGAGAAGCACGGATCGTCTCCATGTATATCGGAAACGGGTACTATGTGACCAGGCCGTTCATCGATTCCAGGATGACGGACGGGGTGTTTTCCGTAGACACAGCCAAAGACCCCAAGCAACTACTACAGCAGTGGGACAACGCAGGGATTACCCACGTGTTCATAAGCTACGCGGCCCTGGAAGGCAAAGAATGGCCTTCAGATTGGTCCATTGTAAGAAATCCGGCGTTCCAGGAGCGTTGCCTGGAAGAGGTATTTGCCGATGCAGGACAGCACCTATACGAGTTAGCGTGCCCCTGGCAGGAAACGGTAAGCGCGGTGTCTTTGCACACTGTCAAGGCCTTTATGTCTGCCTCTTCAGGAGACTTGTGAATCCAACTAATAGAGAACGGGACAGAGGCGCAGTAAACGACCAGGACCCGGTACCGGTAGCACTAAGCAAGCACCGCTGAGACACGTAACAATGCAGATCTCGGGTGGACCTCACTCTACTTCTGGCCCTGTAACGGCCGGACTAATTGTCGTGGCGGGCCTCTTTATAGCTGTCGTAAGCGTCTATCTGTTGGTCAACCCTGTGGGCCTTCCCACTTACTTCTACATAGGCTATGCGGCCCGGTTTGTGCCTGCAATCTTCCTTGGAATTGTTGCCCTGGTATGGCCATTGCTAACCTTGCTTCTGGCCTTAGTGATTATGTTCGGCGGGGAGGGTCTGTCAGAGTTGACGCGACCTCTTTTCCCCATCAGCCCATTCTGGATGCTGTTAGCCCTGACCATGGGAGCCCAAATAGCTAGGAACGTTCACAGAAGCAAGGCCGTTCCATGGGGTGAGGCAATCATGCTGCTGTTTTTGGCTTTGTGGGCAGCCTTGTATGAACTTGAACAACCCAGTTTATCTATCCACGGCATCGTTCTTCCTTTACTCGTCAGCTTTGCCTTGGTTGTGGCTCTAGGGCCGTTGAGAACGTGGGGCCAAATCACCTCCGTGCTCGCGATCATGTACGTAGCGTTTGCTCTCCTGGAGTTGCAGCTCCTGCCTTTCTTGGTACCCTCATGGGGCAGCGGCATCGGTCTCTTGCGGGAGGAATTCGCCGGCCTAGATTCCTCCCTGCGTCAAGCCACTAGCTTGAACTGGTTGCTCAATATGATGGCACTTCTCAGTCTAGGAATGGCTGTAAGGTTGCGAGGCCGGCTACGTATTATCTTAATGGCTTTGTTTCTCGTATTGGCCGCATCTTCAATTCTCACCTTCTCCAGAGGTGCCTTCCTGGGACTGGGAACGGGTATTGCGGCACTACTGCTCGTAGAGAGGCACGGCTCCTATCGCGGTTTCCTGTGGGTCGCAATCGCAATCGGGCTTGTGGCCGCCGTGGCTTATTACTCCGGAGCATGGACGTTTAACGTTGGACAACGAGGTCTAGAGCGGGAGATCGGGTACTTCCAGGCAGGGGAACCAGGACGCCTTACAATTCTGGTAGAAGGGCTGAAGGAAATGCCCAAGCACTTTCTTGTTGGAAGAGGGGCGGTCGGTACACCGGCTCATTCGTCTCTCCTGGACATCTGGAACAACTACGGTGGTATCTATGCTGTAGCAATGATGAGCTTCCTCTTTGTTCTGTTCCGCCGCAGCTACAGGATGGCCAAGGCTGCCCCCGAAGCCACATCCAGCACTGGTGGCAGGGCAATCGCTTTGGGCCTCTATTGCAGCTTTGCCACCGCCTTCGCCAACTCGCTGTTGGACCCCACCTTTTTCTCGCTCACCTTTGCCTCTGTGTTTTGGATGATGCGAGGGCTGGAGCTAGCCATCTGGAAATCTCAATTGATCGCGGTTCCAAGCTTGGGCCGCAAGACACACAATCGGACTATGCGCCTTCAACCAGGCGGCACCCAGGTATCAGGCCATGGGGCCACAGGCCCAGGCCAACTATCCAGCTAGCGTGTTAGATACTCTACAGCACTATCTGCGTCATCCATACCGGTTCCCATGGGCTTTCGCAATCTGGCTGGTGGGACAACGCCTGCGCCGGTTGTTAATGGTGTTGAGATTTCCGACGGCACACAAGTCACCCTCGGAATGGTTGGCGTCGGGTCACCTACGCGAGGCATACACATCTCTAGCGCAAGCTCCCGTAGCTATTGCAACTCATTTTCGCTCTCGTCAGGAGCCCAGATTTTTCCCAGGGTTTGAAGAGGGTCTATCTGTTAATAGAGCCGGGGCACAGGTAGAACAAGTGTGGATAGATAAAACAGTGGCTCACGCTCAGCTTGTATGCAGCCATGTCTTCGAGTATGGCGGGGTTGGCCCTGTAGCGTTAGGGTCGCCGATAGACTGGCAGAGAGACCCAGTAGCTGCGGCCCGGGCACGGAACGCTCATACCAGCGAGGCAGGCCAGGCTTCCGATGTGATACAAGAAGACATTCGTGTCGTGTGGGAGCTGAACAGGTGCCACCACTTCGTCACCCTTGGCCAGGCTTACTGGTACACCGGCGAAGAGCGGTACGTGGAAGAGATGGTAACGCAAATGCAATCCTGGGTTCAGGCTAACCCTGTGGGACATGGGGCTAACTGGACCTCGTCCATGGAGGTGGCCATCCGCATTGTGAACTGGGTATGGGCGTTTTACCTGACCAGGAGGTCAGCGTATTGGAGCGACGAAACCGTGCACCTGTTCATAGGGCAGATACTCACTCACGGACAGCACATCTACCGCAACCTGGAGCGCAGCGCCGTGAACAACAATCACTACCTGGCCAACGGCGTGGGCTTACTCCACCTGGGCATACTCTTTCCTGAGTTCAAAGAAAGCCTCCAGTGGCTCACTACCGGCCGCAGGATTGTATGCCAGGAGGTACTCAAGCAGGTCTCCACCGATGGCGTGGACTTCGAAGGGTCTATCCCCTACCAGGGATTCGTCCTCAATCTGCTGCTTCCCACCATCCTCCTGTGCAAGCGCAACGACATCCACGTGCCCAAAAAGGTCCTGGACCGCGTGGAGCGGATGCTGGAGTTCGTACAGACCTACACAAAACCGGACGGCGCCGTGCCTCAACTGGGCGACTCCGACGATGGCCTCCTCCTCGTCCTGGCCCCACGACCTCGCAATGCTCACTCGGCAATGCTTACCCTGGGAGCGGTGCTGTTTGATAGGCCCGACTTCAAGGCCTCCTCCTGCGGCTGGGGCCCGGAGGCCCACTGGCTCCTGGGAGAGGAGGGCTTCCAGCGATTTCAGCAACTGGAAGCAGCAGAGGAGAAGGCCACCACATCGAAGGGATTCGTCGAAGGCGGCATTTACTGCATGCGTTACGGCGACCTTCACATGGTCATAGACTGCGCCGACGTGGGGACCCAGGGTCGCGGTGGCCACGGACATAACGACTGCCTCAGTTTCGAGTTGTTCGCCTTTGGCCACACCTTCATCACCGATTCTGGCACCTTCCGCTACGCGGGACCGGAGGAGGAGCGCAACCTGTTCAGGTCTACAGCCGCCCACAACACAGCGGTAGTGGACGGCCAGGAGATGGGGCGCTTCTTTCGTGGGACCCCCTGGCGCATCCATGACGACGCTAGACCCACCCTTCACCTGTGGCATACCGACGACCAGGTGGACATCTTCGACGGCTCCCATAGCGGCTACCAGCGGCTCCATGATCCGGTCCGGCACCGCCGCCGCATCATCTTCGACAAACGGAACCAGCTCTGGATATTGGAAGACCTTTTCGCCGGCAAAGGGGAGCACACCTTCGACCTGCTCTTCCATTTAGCCCCCATGCCTGTCGAACTCAGCGGCGATGGCCAGATGACTGCCCTCGCCGAAGCCCCATCGGGAGCCAGGCTGTCGCTCATCCCGCTGAGCGCAGCGCAGCTGGAGGCAGAGGTCCTGCCGGGGTGGGTGTCAACCCAGTATGGAGCCAGAGAACAGGCACCTGTGCTCCGCTATTCGCTCAGGGGCAGCGTACCTACGGTCATACGCTTCTGCCTGTACCCTATACGCCCTGGCCAGGAGTACGACGCACACCACGTCCGCAGCATGGCCCAGGAAACAGTGGATCAATGGGGCTCGACGGCACTCGTAGGCACCAGTGCCAGTCCAGGCTAATCCAGGTCCGGCAGGTGTAAGAAGGTCTGGATGATCGTGCCGCCCTCCCAGGCCCTGCCGTTCCGTACACACCATCTGACGGATGGCGAGTTGCTGGTGTCCCGCCGGTACAGCCTGTATGTCTGGCCCGTCACCGGTGACTCCGAACCCCGGCTGGTGGCGCGGTACGCAGGGCCTGCCACGGTGCGTCTCGGACTCGAAACGATACCTCTGATGGAACGTCTGCTGAGAGGGGGCATACACCTGGCACGCCACACGAAGAAGGGTAGCATTGTCGCGTTCATCAAGGGCATGGTACTCTTCGCTGCCAGGGGAGACCGGATGCTGTCTCCCACCTTTCCCATACCGGGTGGAGCGCGTCCGTTGGCTGTCGCCGAGTGCCCTGACGGTACCCTGCTCTTTGGGCAGTATGGTAACAACCCGGAGCGCAGGGAGATTAGTGTGTTCGCATCCCAGGACGGTGGCGAGCATTGGGACGTAGCCTACACCTTCCCTCCCAGGCGCATCCGGCACGTTCACGGTGTACAATACGACCCACACAGGGACGGCGTCCTGGTGCTCACCGGCGATGAGGACGACGAGTCAGGCGTATATCTCACCACCGACTCCTTTCGCACCCTTGAGCCCCTGGCCAGGGGCACCCAGCAGGCGCGGGCCGTTTCCGTGATCCCGCTTCCGGACGGGTGGATAGTGCCCAGCGATACACCGGCGGAGCGCAACCATATCGGATTCCTGGATCTCCAGGGGCACTTCCAAGCTATGGCCCAGATCCCCGGCAGCAGCTTCTCCACCTGCCAAACGCAGCAGGGACTCTTTGTATCCACAGGCGTCGAGCCCAGCAAAGTGAACCTGGACCCATATGCCACCATCTGGGCCAGCAAAGATGGGGCCTCGTGGGAATGCATATTCAGGGCCAGGAAGGACCGGTACCCAGGCCGGCTGTTCCAGTACGGCAACTTGCTGTTCCCCTACGGGCTGGAGGAAAGCGATCGGCTGTACGCCACAGGGCTGGCCCTGACAGGGCTACACCACAAGACACTGGCCTGGGACCCACTACCATGATGGGCGAAAGAGCCAAACCCGTCGTCCTTTTCGTCTACGGGAACGACCCCTCACCGCCTCGAATAGAAAGGATGCACCTGCTGCAACGCTCAGGGGAGTACGAGGTGTACATGGCCTACTGGTCCCGGCAGGACTCGCCCATCAGCATTCCCTTTTCTTCAGAGCTGCCGCCTGAGCGGTTGATACCCATAAAGCTCCCGGACCCACGGGGCAACCCCATGAGAAGAGCAGTCTTGACCCTGCGGTTCGCCAAAGCTGTGTGGGGTGTCTTGAGGCGGTTGAGGCCTCATGTAGTCCATACCTACTACCCGGACATGCTGGCCGTCGCACGCCTGGTGCTACTTGGACGCCGTGGGACGGCCTTGATGTACGAGATACCAGACATCAACGAGCAAACGGTCTCTCCATGGGGGCGGCTGATACAACGGCTACTGCTCAGACGCACAGACGCCGTCTTCATCCACTCCGACAGGTTCCGGAGCGCCTTTCTGGACCGGTACCACCTGGTGAGCCCACACACCCCCATCGTCTACTCCTCCGTATGCCCGGACAGCTCACTCTTCGCCGGCTTCAAACCCCGGAAGGCAGAAGACCTGGTCGTCGGCTACATCGGTAATTTCCGCGGCGAGCGGCAGATCGCCAACCTCGTCCAGGCCACAAAGGCCGTCCGGGAAGGCGGAAGGAACGTGCGCCTCCTCTTTGCGGGCGCTGGCAGGGACTCGTCCCTGGTGCAGATCCTTGCGAAGGAGAACTCCTTCGTGGAGCTTCACGGGCCTTTTGACTACTGGACTGGCATCCTCGAGTTGTACCGACGCATCGACATTGTCTTTGCCGTCTACCCTCAGGAGATACTGAACTACAGAGTCCACCTCGCTCGTCGCTTCAGCGAAGGGATAGTCTGTAGCCTTCCGGTGATAGTGGCCAGGGGGAGCTACATGGGTGAGATCGCCGAGACGGAGGGGTTCGGGTGGGCGGTCGGTCATGACTCCAAGGAAGAGCTTGAGCTTCTACTGGCCCGCGTCTACGATGACAGGGCGGAGCTGGTGGCCCGAGGGCAGGTCTCAGACTGCCTGCGACGTGAGCATAGCTTTGAGCACCACGCTCCGGCCATTCTGGAGACGTATAGCAAAGTAGTAGGTGCCAGGGCATTCACCGCGAAGGCTCTCTGATTATCTGGTGCACTGGCAAGCAGGAATGCAACCTTATCAGGGTGTTGAAGAAGGGGAGTGCAGAGGGGCAAAGCCCCTTTGCCGGGAGTCTGAGGGATACCCTCAGACTGGGCTCGCCCAGTCCCACACTCTCTGTAGGTTGTATATACCCTAGGGGTAATTCAGATATGAAGACCGTGGGTGCAGGGCACACCCTGCTTCCTGGGCAGGAAGGGGGGTAGGGGGATGGTCGCAAGAGTTTTTCATCACCCTGCTATACCATGAATGGAGTGAATGGTTCACAGGCTTGCCACGATTGACGTAGGAAAACCATGCGCCCCGAAACCAAAGTCACTATCATCCGTCTAAAGGACCCGCAGTACGATGCCCGCATACAGCGCATTGCCAGTACGCTGGCGGGCCAGGGGTACAAGGTGGAGATCATCTACCTGCCGGCCCAGGATAGCGTCGGCCAGTTGAGGCTACCTGGCGTAAAGACTCGTTCCATACGCCTGCTCAGCCGCAAGCTACCAAAATGGAAGCCCGTCCTCGCCCTGAAGTACCTGGAGTTCTTGGTGCGCGCTACCTTCGCAGCCTGGCGCTCCCGAGCCGATATCTACACCGCGGGCACCACCGACGCGCTGGTGCCCGCCTACATAGCGAGCAAACTCGCCCGCGCCAGACTGGTGTACGAGGCTCAGGAGCTGTATCCGGAGATGGCCGAAACGCCTTTCCCGCGGCTGTGGGCGTGGGTGGAACGAAGGCTATTGCCCAAGGCGGCTGGAATCACCGCCGCCAACGCGGAGCGGGCGCAGGTGATGCGCGAGGAGTACAACGCCCCCGCTCTGC
This sequence comes from Dehalococcoidia bacterium, assembly GCA_965248595.1. Classification (GTDB taxonomy): domain Bacteria; phylum Chloroflexota; class Dehalococcoidia; order Lucifugimonadales; family SHYF01; genus SHYF01. Next base: position 73,871 of record CBDFJM010000006.1, on the reverse strand, counting down.
CTGTGGTGATCTCCAATTGCCCACCAGTGTATGACCCACGGAATGTGCAAAGGATTCAGTGGAGCGTGCATAATGGCCAGAAGGCGTGGGAGAGCGGTGCGAAGGTGGTGCTATACCAGGGGTCCGTAGCTCACGGCAGAGGGCTCCTTTCTTTGATACGCGCTATGGCCCATCTGCCTCGATACGTGTACCTGACCTTGGTTGGACCACAGGACGCCGAGTTCGTGAAGCAGGCCCGCCAGATAGCTGGCGGGGCCGGAGTCGAAAACAGGATTCTATGGATAGACGCCGTGCCGCGAGAGCAACTGGATACCTTTACTGTATCGGCAGACGTGGGCGTTGTGTTCTATGAGCCAACCTGCCGTAACAACTACCTGTGTGCCCCCAACAAGCTGTACGACTACATGATGGCGGGATTGCCGGTGGTGGCGTCGGACCTGCCAGAACCCATGCGCGTGCTAGCGGAAACGAAGGCTGGCATGGTTGTGGATTCGTCGAAGCCTGCCGCCATAGCCGAAGCCATACAGTACGTACTCGCCGACGCCAAACGGTGGGAAGCCATGTCCGCAGCGGGACGGCAGGCTACTCTTGACACCTACTGCTGGGAGCGGCAGGCCGAGAAACTCCTGGACGTCTACCGCGCTGCCCTTGGCCAGCCAGCCCAAAAGGAGCCCTTGCCGTCATGAAAGTCCTTTACCTGGCCAGGAACGACGGCACTGAAACACGCATGGTCAAGACGTGCAACTCCCTACAAAGACTGGGCTATCAGGTAATATTTGTCGGCTGGGACCGCACGCCCAGGGTGAGCAAGCGGCTCACCCTGGACCCTCAGATCACCACCCGTATCTATATGCACGAGGCTGGGTATGGCCAGTTCTCGCGTCACGGGTGGCTTTCATTCTACTGGCATATGGTCAAGGCTCTGTGGGAAGTCCGGCCAGACGTGGTCCACTGCATGGATGAGTGGCCGGCTCTTATGGTGTTCCCGTTCAAGCGCATTCTATTTAGGTACCTGGTAGTGGATGTGTTCGATAGACTGGCAGCCAAGAAGTTCAAGTCGCCTATCGCAAGGGTTGCGGCATGGCTCATACGCAATGGCTCATACGTGTACGGCGACCGCATCATCGAAACGGGGAACGAGCTTCAGGCTATGCTGGGACGCTTCGCCAAGAAGTCTGTCGTCATTATGAACTGCCCTTATGACCCAGGTGATGAGGCGGCGTTGGCCTACCCAGACTCCAACGCCGCTCAGATATCGGTGGGAGGGCTCCTAAGTCGACGGCGGAATGGCCTTGAGACGTTGATAAAGGCCATAGATTCCTTGCCGGTAGGTGAAATCAAGATCAAGTCCAGCGGTTGGCTGGTGGACGACTACGCGAAAGAGGTTTTTGCCAAACATTCTGCCGTGGAGTATGAATGGATAGACAGTCCTGCGCAGGTCTTATGGGAAGCCGCCAGATGCGATGCCCTGTACTACCTACGTGAGGACACCGGCGACACCGAATATCGCTCATGGGTGATGCCCAATAGGCTTTTCGATGCCATGAGCGTGGGCAGGCCCATCATAGTCTCTCGAACCACCAAGATATCGAGATGGGTTGAGGAGCAACAACTAGGCTATGTGTGCGACCCAGGCGACCACCAGGCGTTGGCGGGGATATTGCAGTCCCTGGGCAAGCGGCGCAGGGAGCTGCCGGCGTTTTGCCAGCGAGCAAGGAAAACGTTCCTGGATGGTTACACCTGGCCTGCGATGGAGGAACGGCTCAAGTCCTTGTATGAGGGCATTCATGGGGAATAGATGGCGCAATTACATCTCAAAGGCAATCCATATCAGATAACGGACAGTATGTGTGGTTCCGTGTTGGATGAGCTTGGGCGCAGTGACATCCTGGAGCCTGAACAGTCGGCTAGGATGCGCTACTACTACCGTCACCTGCTGGACTCTAAAAGGAGCGCCTTTTTCAGGCATCACTTCTCCCAAAGGCTGGCCTACGTCTTAGAGCAGATGGGCAATGCTGGTCCCGGAGCAACCGTGTTGGACGTGGCCTGCGGAATGGGCACCCAGGCCATTCTGTACGGCCTCATGGGCTACTCTGTCACCGGCCTGGATATAAACACCCAGGACATAGCCATCGCTCAGCGCAGGACACAATTCTACTCCCACCCCCTCGGGCGTCCTCTCAACATCAACTATATGGTAGCCAGTGCCACAGACTACGCCTTGGGCGATAGTAGACCTTACGACGTGGTCGTTGTACAGGAGGCGATATCCCACATTCACCCAGCGGAATCTTTCCTGGACAATATAGGCAATCTTTTGATACCAGGGGGCCTGCTTATTGTGTCCGATACCAACGCCCTAAACCCGCTGGTGAGGTTGAAACTGTTCCGCGAGGTCGGCTCCTGGAGTTATGTGGTCCGCGAGGCGAGGGACGAGGTATCGGGCGAGGTGCAGCGTTACGCCTACAAGCGGGTCTTCTCAGTGCCTTCCCTGGCCCACATGCTCCGCGCCAGAGGATTCAGGCGTCGTGGCGCTCGCGGTTCCGGTTTCATTCCCCCAGTGGTGGCTAGAACTAAAGCCTTATTCAGAGCGGCCAAAGGGATGGAGCGGTTGCTATATATGCTGCCAGGGCACTACCTGGTAGGCACTTCCTACACGCTGGCAGTGCAGAAACGCAAGCCGGGCGACTAGCATAGTCCGAGAGACTCCGTCGGAACAGGCTCCAAACGCAGATGGCAATCGCCAGAAGATTGAACTACTACAGGCGGATCTTCTCCGCCTACCTCACTCCACGGAAGAGCCAGCTAACCTTCTGGCATGACGTGCCGGAGGTAAACTCGAACGCTAGTGTGGAAGAGCTGAGCGAATACTACATGCCTTTTACAGGCAAGGCGGACTATTCTGGAGAGTACGATAGAGACGGCATACCAATGCTCAACTACCACGGGACTGTGGGGCTGCAATACAATCCCATCGCCATCGCTCAGTACGGCCTGGGCAACTACAACCTCTACTGTCGTACTGAATCACCTGAGCGCAGCGAGCGGTTCCTAAATGCCGCCACCTGGTTGGTGGACCACCTGGAAGAGACTCGCCATGGGACATACGTGTGGAACCACCACTTCGACTGGGAGTACAGGACACCATTGAAGGCTCCCTGGTACTCTGGCCTGGCCCAAGGACAGGGTATATCGCTGCTGGTGAGGGCACACCGAGATACCTCGGACCCGAAGTATCTGGAAAGCGCCGAGAAAGCATTGGCATCTCTGCAGCGAGGTGTGCAAGAAGGTGGCACCGCTCTTCGGGACGAACATGGGTATCTGTGGCTTGAAGAATCGATAGTGGAGCCTCCCACACACATACTGAATGGCTTCATGTGGGCCTCCTGGGGCATCTACGACTACTACCTCCATACCAGGAAGCAGGATGCTTTGCTTCTCTTCAACGATACCGTGCGGACTCTCAGAGACAATCTGCACATGTATGACACCGGGTTCTGGTCTCTGTACGAGCAGTCGGGCACCAGAATGAAGATGCTAGCCAGCCCTTTCTACCACGCATTGCACATAGTGCAGCTCCAGGTGATGCACGCTATGACTGGAGAGCATATATTCGCCGAGTACGCGCAACGATGGAGCGGGTACAGGCGGCAATGGTTCAAACGCAAATGGGCCCTGGCCTACAAGGTCATATTCAAGCTGCTGTATTATTAGCGCTATGCATATTCTGTTAATCCACCAGGCATTTGCCACCGAGGACGAGCCCGGTGGCACCCGCCACTACGAGATTGGGAAACACCTGGCCGGGAACGGCCATAGGCTCACAGTAGTTGCCAGCACAGTGAGCTATCAGACCAGGCAGCGGGTGAACCAGCCGCCCGGCACAGCGGATGGTGACAAAACGCTACGCATCCTGAGAGCGTGGACCTACTCGGCCCAACGTGGGGGTTTCGTGGGCCGCTTGATCGGATTCTTCAGCTTCATGGCGTCGTCCCTGATCAAAGGCCTGATGGTCGGGAAGGTTGACCTGGTTTGGGGCACGTCGCCGCCGATATTTCAGGCGGTGACCGCTTACCTGCTGGCCCAATGGAAGCGGGTGCCTTTTGTTCTGGAAGTACGCGACCTGTGGCCGGAATTCGCCGTTCACATGGGAGTCCTGCGCAACGGAGTGCTTATCTGGCTTTCGAGGCGGCTGGAGCGCTTCCTCTATCGCCACGCCGACAGGATCGTCGTCAACTCGCCAGGGTTTATCCCGCACCTGCTCTCCTGTGGTGTGCCGGAGCACCAGATAGATCTGGTGCCTAACGGAGTGGACGCGGCCATGTTCTCCGGTGCTGATGGTCAGGTTGTGCGGAATGAGATGGACCTCAATGGGAAGTTTGTCGCCATGTACGCGGGTGCCCAGGGTATAGCCAATGACCTGGGCACAGCGTTGGAAGCGGCCAAGATACTACGAGACCACCAGGAGATTGTATTTGCGTTGGTTGGTGATGGCACTCAGCGCCAGGCACTTATGGAGCAGGCCCAGGCCGACCAACTACGCAATGTCTTTTTTATCCCGGCGCAGCCCAAGGCTCGCACTCCTACCTTCCTGGCCGCTGCCGATGTGTGCATAGCCACACTGAAAGCGGTCCCCATGCTGGATACCACGTATCCCAACAAGGTCTTCGACTATATGGCCGCCGGTCGCCCTACGGTCCTGGCCATTGACGGAGTCATCCGAGAAGTGATTGAGAAGGCCGATGGAGGACTGTTCGTGCCGCCTGGGAATGCTCAGGCCCTGGCTGAGGCCGTTCTCACTTACAGTCGCAATCCTGAACTGTGCCGCCGCCAGGGAGAGAATGCCCGCGAGTATGTGGAGCTACACTTCGATAGGCCTCTTCAGGCCGCCAAGCTCCAGGGGTTGTTCCAAAAGGCCATCCACGATCACGTGATGAAAGGCCTCCTGGGCCGCGCTTTCAAGCGATTCCTTGACCTGGTAGGCGCGGCCGTTGGCCTGGCGGTCCTGGCCGCCCCATTCACACTAATAGCCGTGGCCATCAAGCTGGACTCCCGCGGGCCTGTTTTCTATAGGGACCCCAGAGCTGGCAGGAAAGGATGGCTTTTCCAGCCCTGGAAGTTCCGCACTATGGTACAGGGAGCCACGAAGATAGGTCTTGGGTACACAATAGCCCAAGACGACTCACGGATAACTCGCGTGGGACGCATTTTGCGCAACACCGGTGTTGACGAGCTTCCGCAACTGCTCAACGTTCTGAACGGGGAGATGAGCCTCGTGGGGCCGCGGCCTACGTGGCCATATCAGGTGGAGCTATACGACGACACTCAGCGAAGACGGCTCTTGGCGAAGCCGGGTGTAACAGGGCTGGCCATTGTGCGGGGAAGGAACGCGCTATCCTGGGAAGAACGCATCGAACTGGATTTATGGTACATTGACCACTGGTCGCCGTGGCTGGATCTGAAGGTCCTGGCTTTGACCCCGTGGAAGATACTGGCCACACGGGAAGGCTTGTACGGCAAGGAAGGGATAAACGAGGACTTTCAACCGGCTACCAAGGGCAACCAAGACTAGACTGCACCCTACAATTTCATTACCGTTTGGAATTCACCAATGCCCCGCTCCATTAACCCCGCTGTACCCAATAGGTACACCCGTGCATTCCGCTGGCTTCCCACCAGATTCAACCGCATCCTGGACTATGGGTGCGGCGACGGTCGCTTTATAGGATGGATTCCACAGGAGATACCCTCCTGTGAGGCTCATGGTTGCGACGTAGATGAAATGGCGCTGCAGAAAGCTCGGGGAACTTATCCTAAAGTCGACTTTCACGCGATCGTTGATAACCGTCTTCCATACCCGGACTGCTATTTCGATGTAGTCTGCATGCTAGATGTGTTGGAGCATGTCTCTGATGAATGTGCGGCGATAGAAGAAGTTTGGAGAGTTCTTCGTCATGGAGGCACTCTCATTCTGTCTGTCCCGCACAAAGGTCTATTCGAATGGCTGGATCCCGGGAATCTGAAATTTAGGTTTCCCTGGCTTCACAAGGTTTTTCACCGCTACATAGCACGGGACATGGAGACTTATCAACGAAGATTCGCAGACCTTTCCAGTAACCTTTATGGTGACATATCAGTGGCTCCCAAGATGTGGCACAGGCACTACTCAGACAAAAAGCTAATGGCCCTATCCATGCCATACTTCTACGACATACAGGTGAAGCATTTCGCCCTCCTAACGCCGGTGTGGAATATGGTGAACGGCCTATACGTAGCATTAACAGGGCGTGAAATTCGCTTGATCAGTAAGGCTTACAACCTGGATCAGAAACTGGAACTAGGCAGATTCTCCTATAACGTCATCTTGAAGGCAGTGCGCTCCGAGCGCAGCAACAACCCGGCCCATGGCGTTTAACATACTATTCACCAGCGTCGGCCGCAGGGTGGCACTCATTGAATGTTTTCGTGCTGCTCTCCACAGCCTTAGCCTGGAAGGCAAGCTGGTTGGGGTGGATATGTCGCGCATGGCCCCAGCTATGCATGTCATGGATCACGCCTACCAGGTGCCTCCGGTCTCCTCAAAGGAGTATATTTCAAAGCTCCTCGACATCTGCCAGCGAGAAAACGTCAGACTTCTGGTGCCTCTCATAGACCTGGAACTATCCGTCCTTTCCCAACACTCGGAGAGCTTTCGCGAAATCGGCACGACGGTGCTGGTTTCTGACCCGACAACAATAGAGATCGCAAGCGACAAGCGTAAGACCCTTGAGTTTTTCCTTAGCCAAGGCTTGGAGACGCCCAGGGTCTTCGACGTGACTGGCAGTGCCACACTATCCGACCTACCTTACCCCCTCATTCTCAAGCCGGCAATGGGTAGTTCAGCCATGGACGTCACAAGGATAGATAATCGCCGAACATTAGAGTTCTACCGAGATCGCCTCCACAGCCCCATGCTTCAGGAGTATGTACAGGGACAGGAGTTCACGCTGGACATCCTGGTAGACTTTCACGGCCAAGTCCGGTGTGTGGTACCACGCAAAAGGATGGAGGTGCGTGCTGGGGAGGTGAGCAAGGCAGTAACAGTGCGCGACCATCTGATCATAAATATGGGAAAACGAGTAGCTGAAGCACTGCCCGGAGCATTGGGGCCAATTACCGTTCAAGGGTTCCTCACCGAGGACCGACGCTTCAAGCTGATCGAAATCAACGCGCGCTTCGGAGGAGGGCATCCCTTGAGCATACGGGCCGGTGCCGACTTCCCTAGATGGATCATCGAGATGATGATGGACGCGCCAGGCTCTATTGACTCGGATGGGTGGAGGTCAGGGTTGGTGATGCTTCGTTATGACGAAGCGATTTTCCTCGACGAGCAGGATGTACTATGAGCCAGAGGCGCTTCAAGCTCGTGGGCTTCGACATGGATGACACTCTCTATCCGGAGCGCGAATACGAGTTAGGCGGATTCAAGGCTGTGAGCGAGTTCGCCAGGGCTCAACTGGGCATACCAGAACTATATGAACTGCTGGTACAAGTCTCCACAGAGATTGAGGCCCGAGGAAGAACGTTCGATACCGCTTTAGGCCGTCTTGGCTTTCCTTACGATGCCGTTCTGATCCAGAGGATGGTATCCATTTATCACCAGGGCCATGGCACGCTTGTCCTTAGCCTTTACCCTGATGTAGGACCTGTTTTGCAGCAGCTCCGCAAAAACTACAGTCTGATTCTGATAACTGATGGGCCGGTAAAGGGCCAATGCAACAAGATCAAGGCCTTGGGTATCAGTCCAATCTTCCACAAGATTTACTGCACAGACCGTTATGGCCAAGAGTTCCGGAAGCCTTCTCCCTTCACTTTTCAACAAGCCATGAGGGATTTCTCCGCCCCAGCGTCTTCGTGTGTATACGTTGGCAACGACTCGCGGAAGGACTTCCTTGCCCCTAACCAATTGGGCTGGCTTACTGCCAAGGTCCAGCGGACACCTGATTTGCTCCAGGCTCCTACCCCAGAGCATCAAGCGCAGGTGACCATAGAGCATCTTGGCCAGCTAAAGCAATTGCTGGAGAGGGGGAGCCAGTGAACGACCTCCCAATGTCAGCCCCCGACATCACCGACCGTGAGCGGGAGCTGGTGATGCAGGTGCTTAACACCCCTAACCTCAGCGGCGGCGGCCCAATGCTGGAGCGCTTAGAGGCTATGACCGCAGCCTGCGCCGGTCGCAAGTATGGTATAGCGGTGAGCAGCGGCACCGCCGCCCTCCACGTTATCGTTCGCGGCCTGGGCCTGGGTCCAGGTGATGTGGTCATCACCACTCCGTATAGCTTCGTGGCGTCCTCCAACTGCCTGCTGTATGAAGGGGTGAAGCCCGTTTTCGTGGACATTCAGGAGGACACCTTCAACGTGGACCCGGACATGATTCGCAAGTTGCTGCGCAGCGATGCCGCCCTGAGGAGACGGGTGAAGGGCATCCTGGCGGTGGACGTCTTCGGCCACCCAGCGGAGTGGGACAGCCTGAAGGACATCGCCAACGAATATGGCCTGAGGCTCATTGAGGACTCAGCTGAGTCTCTGGGCAGCAACTACCTGGGCAGGCCTGCCGGTTCCTTTGGCGACGCCGGAGTCTTCGCCTTTTATCCCAACAAGCAGATCACTACTGGCGAGGGCGGTGTGGTACTGACCGACGACGAAGCGCTGGCGGAGATTTGCCGCAGCCTCAGAAACCAGGGCCGCGGCCCATCCAGCGAGTGGCTGGAGCACGTGAGGCTGGGTTACAACTACCGCCTCAGCGAGATCCACGCTGCCCTGGGTGTGGCCCAGATGGAGCGCCTGGATGATCTTCTAGCCAAGCGCGCGCAGGTAGCGGCCTGGTACACACATCGGCTTCAGGATGTCCCGTACCTATCGGTGCCCGCTCGCCAGCCAGATGCCGATGTGAGTTGGTTTGTCTACGTGGTGCGCCTGAAAAACGGCACTCACCGGACCCAGGTTGTGCAGCGGCTGAAGGAGAAAAGTATTCCCACACGGCCGTATTTTCCTGCGATACATCTGATGCCTTTCTACGCTGAACGGTTTGGCTTTAATCCCGGCGACTTCCCTGTGACAGAGGCGGTGGCATCATCTACCCTGGCCCTGCCCTTCCACGGCAACATGGACGAGGCCTCCGTAAGCTACGTTTGCGACCAGCTCCTATCTTTTACAGAGGAGCTGTCATCGTGAGGACGCGTGGTTCGCGGCTTGCCCGCCTGGTCCGGCGCTACAGACGGCCTATCGTCATCCTGGTGCACCTGGGACTTGTGGTCGTCGTATACCTGTTTAGCTTCCTCTTGCGGTATGATTTCCAGCTAACAGAGGCCCAGTGGATCCTCCTGCTCAAGACGTTACCCTTGCTGGTGGTGGTGCGGATGGCCGCTTTGGGCCTCTTTCACCTCTTCCAGGGGCTGTGGCGCTACGCCAGTGTGAGCGATGTGTTGCAGATTATCAAAGCCAGCACGGTAGGCACCATCGTCTTCGTGCCAGTGGTATGGATGTTTTTGGGCCAGCAAGGGTTTCCGCCGGGTGTCTTGGCTATGGAGTGGGCTGGGAACGTGCTAGCTCTCAGTGGAGTACGCCTTCTGGGTCGTATATTCCGGGAGGGTGTCCGGCCGCCAAAGAGGTCAGAGGCGGGAGTAAAGCGGATTCTGATCGTGGGTGCCGGCGACGCAGGTGCGGCATTGTGCCGCGAGGCCCAGGGGCACCCAGAGTTTGGCCTGATGCCTCTTGGGTTCATAGATGATGACCAGTGGAAGGCGGGGGCATCGCTGCTGGGCATTCCAGTTCTGGGCAACCGCGACGACATCCCTATGGTGGTGGCGCAGCAAAACGTGGACACCATCGTCATAGCTATTCCATCGGCATCTCGTGAGCAGATGCGCGGCATTGTGGAGCGTTGCCGTACAGCCAGTGTGCCATTTAGAACTTTGCCGCCGCTAAGGAGCATCCTGGACGGCAAGGTGAGCATAAGCACGCTCCGAGAGGTAGAGATTGCGGACCTCCTGGGCAGAGAACCTGTACAGCTAGACCAGGAGGCCATGGGTGGGTTCCTGCAAGGGAAGCGCGTTCTGGTCACGGGGGCAGCGGGGTCCATAGGTTCGGAGCTGGCCAGGCAGATAGCCACTTTTCAACCAGAACTCATGGTGCTCATTGATCACAGCGAGAACCAGCTATTCTATTTTGAAGCAGAGTTTCTACAGATGTTTGCGGCACAGCCGGTGGTGACGGAGGTGCGAGACATTGCCAACTACGCCAGCATTGGCGACGTGATGGACAAGTACCGACCTCATGTGATCTTCCACGCCGCCGCATACAAGCACGTTCCGCTCATGGAGCGCGTGCCGGACGAGGCTGTCCGTAACAATATAATAGGGACCTACCTCCTTGCCAAGGTTGCCCAAGAAAAAGGGGCTGAGAAATTCGTGCTTATATCCACGGACAAGGCTGTAAATCCCAGTAGCGTCATGGGCGCTACCAAACGGGTGGCAGAGCTACTGGTGCAGGACATGAACAAGAATGGCCCCACCCGATTCGTCGCCGTGCGCTTCGGCAACGTGCTGGGCAGCAATGCCAGTGTCGTTCCCATCTTCAGGGAGCAGATCAGCAAGGGCGGCCCTGTGACCGTGACTCATCCCGAAGCTAGACGCTACTTCATGAGCATACCGGAGGCGGCCCAACTGGTGATGCAGGCAGGGGCCATAGGCTTCGGCGGAGAAGTCTTTGTGCTGGACATGGGGGAACCAATAAGAATTCTGGACCTTGCAAGAGACCTCATCCACCTCTCTGGGCGCACGCCGGACGAAGACATCAAGATAGTCTTCACGGGCCTTCGCCGCGGGGAGAAGCTGTTTGAAGAACTAAACTTCCAGGGAGAGGAGCTGTTACCCACCCACCATCCCAAGCTCAGGGTGCTACAGAGTTCTGGTCCGCCAAGGAACATGAAAGAGGAAATAGCACGGCTGGCCCAGGAACTACCAACGATGACTTCGGCGCAGGCAGAGGCCAGGCTTCAGGCGCTTGTGCCGGAGTACACCCCGGCAGCCGAGCAAGGGACTGTTGGGAATCAGTGACCTCTGGCATACCCACCGCTGGTGAGGATTCCTTGCTAGGAAGGAGATTAGTGGGCTGGGATGTAGCTAAACCCGAATCCACCGAAGGAGGGCGTCGGGTCAGTGTCCTGAAGCGGCAAGAGGGTGCTCCGTGAATCTGGGATAATGGTTTTGAAACAGCAAAGCCGACCCCAGAACAAGGAGCACCCAATAGATGCTACCACGCAACCATCCCGATCGCATCCAAATCGCGTTTGACGACCACCGCCTCGTGGCCAATGCTGGGCTGCTGCTCCCGGTGACCCTAGCCCAGCACCTGGGCCTGCGTGAAGTCGTCGACAGCCACGTCGACCTGGGAGACGCGCCGGGGCGGGCGAACCCGGGAGACAAGCTGCTGAGCCTGGTGGCCTCGGCGCTGGCTGGGGGCGACTTCATTGACGACGCCGACGTGTTGCGTACCGGCGGGACAGCTGGCGCCATCGGCTGCGTAGTCAAGGCGCCATCCACCCTGGGAACTTTCCTGCGCAGCTTCCGGTGGGGCCACGTCCGCCAGTTGGATCGGGTGAGCCGGGAGCTGCTGTCCCGGGCCTGGGCCGCTGGTGCGGGACCCGGTGAAGGGCCGTTGACCATCGACCTAGACTCCACCATGTGCGAGACCTACGGACTGGCCAAGGAGGGGGCGCGTCACCATGGTTACACTGGCCAGCGGGGCTATCACCCGCTGCTGGCCATCGCCGCCGGCACCGGCGACGTGCTGATGTCTCGGCTTCGCGAGGGCCGGGCCAACACCGTTCGTGGCGCCGCCCACTTCCTGCGGGAGACCGTGGGCCGGGTGCGCCATGCTGGGGCTACAGGACAACTCACGGTGCGGGCCGACAGCGGCTTCTATGCCCACGCCCTGGTCGTCGTCTGCCGCGAGATGGATGTCCGCTTCTCCATCACCATCCGCCAACACGCCCGCCTCAGGGAGTTGATTGAGGCGATTCCCGAGGAGGACTGGACGCCCGTCCCCTACTGGATGGACGGCGGCGCCGACGTGGCCGAGACCACCTACACTCCCTTCCAGGGTGAGCCCGAAGCCGCCCCAGTGCGGCTCATCGTGCGGCGGGTGAAGCCCACGCCCGGTTCCCAACTGGCCCTCTTCGCCAGCTACAGCTATCACGGCTTCATCACCGACCGGGACGGGGAAACCTTGGAACTGGAGGCCGACCATCGCCGCCACGCCGAGATCGAGAATGCCATCCGAGACCTCAAACACGGCGTCGGCCTCAATCATTTCCCCTCGGGCCGCTTCCCCGCCAACGGCGCCTGGCTGGCCGTTCAGGTGCTGGCCCATAACCTGGCCCGCTGGACTGCGCGCATCGGTCTGGGCGAGGGGGTGGTGACCACCAGGACCCTCCGGCGGCGCTTCTTCTCCCTGGCCGGACGGCTCACCCGCTCGGCCCGCCGCCTCACTTTGCATCTGCCACAGGGCTGGCCTTGGGAAACCCAGTTCATTCGCGCCCTGGCTCGATTGCGAGCCCTGCCATTGCCTGCCTGACGGCACCGACGGCGCCTGACACGTCCACCAGACTACTCAACCACCCCACAGAGTCGCACCGGCCCGGTCCGCGATTGTCTTCCCTTGCATGCTGTCCCGCCGACCCCGCCCCAGCGCCGCTGCCCAGGACCGCCATCGGCGCCACCAACTCCAACCAAAGGCCGCCACCGGCCCCATTTATCGGAATCGAGCGCGGACCGTCGCGCATCGGTGGATTCGGGCTTAGGCTCTGCACGCTCAGAGTGGTCGAGTCCTTCCTTCTCTGGGAATGACAGGGCCTTACGCTCCTTGAGCAGATATGCTTGCATGAGGCCTTTACCTTTCATTTCTATCGGCTCGCGTTCCTCAATATGAAATCTGTGTTCGATTCTCTCCCGGGTTGCATCGCTAACCTGTATTTCGCCAGAGAGACCGTACTGTTCAATGCGGCTTGCCGTATTGACAGTGTCGCCCCATAGGTCGTAGCTGAATTTGTGCGTACCAATTACGCCGGCCACGACTGGGCCTGAGTTGATGCCAATGCGGAGCACTAATAGATGGCCATTGAAGGTCTGAGTTCTCACAGCGGCCATCATATCCAGAGCTAGGTCCGCGACCACTTCGGCGTGGTCGGGTCGTGTCTCGGGTACGCCTGCTGCCACCATATAAGAATCCCCAATTGTCTTGATTTTCTCCAGTCCGTGGTTTTCTGTAAGTTGGTCGAACTTCGTGAACACAGCGTTAAGCATCTCGACTACTTCTCCTGGAGGCAAGGCCGCAGACAATTCGGTGAAGTCTGCTATGTCTGCGAACAATATGCTGGCCTCTGCGTAGTACGTGGCTATGGTTCTGTCATTGTCCTTAAGGAGCGTCGCAATGGATGGCGGCAAAACGTTGAGCAGCAACCGCTCGCTCTTCTGCTGTTCCAGTTCTAACAGCTGCATTGCCCACTCCTTCTGTACATTGAAATACCTTAGAGTTGAGCCTGTCCCAAAAGTGGTGTAGAGGGTAGCAGGTAGGAGCAGATGGCTTAAGCCGGTGGGATTTACTGAACGACTCTTGCCGGGAGAGTTGAAGGTGGCGATAGATTGGCGAAGGGTGATTGGCGGCGCAGTTGGGATCAGGAAGCGGGATGGAGATTCGGCCCGTGGGGTAGCTGGATGAAGGCGCGGGAGCGCCAGGCCCGCCAGAGGGTGCGCAGGTTGAAAGCTGTGGCCAGTACGGTCCACTCGGCTGCCACGTTAACGAGGCCGCGCAGCAGGAACCTCCGTGCCCCCTGCTGCTCTTTGATGATTCCGAAGACCGGCTCGACCAGTTGCTTTCTCAGCTTGTACGCCTCTTTAGCTGCTGAGGTGGCCATCCAGGTGCGATGACGGCGCAGCACCGCATCGTGCGGCCCTATGGCCAAGCTTCGGCCAATCTCTCTGGCCCTCGTACACACTCCGAAGGCTGGACACGCCTGGCAGACGGCACCAGAGGCCCGGTACAGTCGCAATGGGACTCCGTTCGCATGCTGTATGCGGACGAACGCGAGCGTCTGCCCCTGTGGGCACGTAAAGCTGTCGCTCTGCTCGTCATAGGTGAATCGGTCCTTGTGATACGGGTCCTTGAGGAACCGTTGTCTTGCCTCTGACACCACCACCTGCTGACCGCGACTGGAGCACTCTGCCAGGTGACTCCCGGCGAAATATCCGGCGTCGGCCAACGTCGTCTGTGATTTCGTCCCGGTCGTCTCTTCGGCCCGTTCCATCATCGGTGCCAACATGGCATTGTCATTGGCTTCGTCCACCACGTCCACGGCGGTGACCAACATGCCGGTCCCTCCCCCAGCCATCTCCACGGGTGAGACCATTGCCTGGGCGTTGTAGCCAGCCACAATGCCCTGCCTGCCCTTCATCAGCCGTGCCTCTCTGTCGGTCAGATTGATGCGCTTGTGGCGTTCCTGATTCGCAAGATCGTCCATTGCCTGCTTCATCTTCTCTCTCAAGACCTCCTTGTCGGCCAGATGGGCAGCAGCAGTGTCTTCTCCCGCTTCGTTCTGAGCCTCAAGGTCGGCTATTGCCCTCTCCAGACGCGCCAACAGCCCGCTCAGTCCCTCGGCATCGTAGCTCCTGTTCACTGATGCGTTCGCGACCACCTTTGTGCCATCCACCGCCTGAACCGCCAGGTCCACCAGCTTCATCGTCACCGCCGTACGAACCGTCCGCTCAAACAGCTTCCTCATGGCCTGCCTGTGTCCTTTGTAGAATCGCCACAAGGTGTTGTGGTCAGGATGCTGCCACCCGGTCAGCCACAGATACGATATCTGGTCCCGGCAGGCCGCCTCCAGCTTCCGGCACGAACGTACTCCCGTCATGAAGCCGTACAACCATACGCTCAATAGCGCACGAGGGTGATAGCGAATCGCGCCGGATGGTCCAGCGGCAACAACTCGTCAAGCGTCGGCGGCAACATCCACATCTGCTCTCGGTCCATATCTCGAAGCGGCATCTCAACATCTCCTCAATTGTTGTCGCCCCGAATGTACACCTAACAACATCCCATCACCAGCCCAGACTTCTGAGACACGCTCTGGTGCGAACTTTTCGGCTGGCCGTGAGGCTGTGAGTAACGGCCGCGGGATGTTCCTCAAGTGCCAGTCTTGACCGGGTGGCTGCTAAGACTTCTTCCCAGTCCTATCTCCGGCTACGTAGCACCACAATTATGAGAACGACTCCGGCGACTACCCCAATCACTACCGCGACGATAACCCACCAGGGAAATCCTTCGTCTCCGCCGTCCGCCTCGGAGGGCGCGGGTGTGTCCGTCGCCGTGGTCGTCGGTGTCGCCACCGGTTCGGGGAGTCCCTGGACCGGGTTGTTCAAGACGGCCTGTGCCTGCTTGCCGGAACCCTCGCCGTCAGCGTAAGACGCTGTGACCCGCAGATACTTGTCCGCGTCCAGGTCAACAGGGGTATAGGTGAAGGAAGACGCGCCGGCCATATCTTGCCAGTCCGTGCGATCTGAGGACCTCGCCCACTGCCAGGAGATGTCGGACAGCGAGCCGTCGGGATCGCTCAGGGAGACGACCAGCGCGGTCCCGACCTCCGGTTGTTCCAGGGACACCGACACCGTCCCGGCTTCATCCACGTTGCTGACGTCGATGCTCACTTCAATGAGGTCGTCGATGGTGGAGTCGTCGCCGCCGTAGGCACCCTTGCCATCGTGGACGGAGACGACGACCGTGTACCTCGTAGGCCCGGACTCGTAGTCGAGCAGGGTCCCGGAGCCGACGGTGATCTGACCGGTGGAGCCGTCTAGGACGAAGGAAGACGCGTCGATCCCCGACAGGGAGTAGGTCAGGACATCGCCGTCCGGACCCGTCGCGGTGATAGCGTCTCCCACCAGACTGCCCGGCGGCGTGTTCTCGTCGACGGTGAACGTGACGTCGCCTTCGAAGGACGGACCTCTTTGGGCGGTCTGCTGTTCAATGACCGCGTGTGCGGACTTGCCCGGGCCGTGTCCGTCCGTATAGGAGGCCACTGCCTGGAGATAGATGCCCACATCGTCTGCGACCGGGGTGTAGGAGTCCGAGTTGGCCCCGGAGATGTCGCTCCAATTGGAACCATCTGAGGACCTGGCCCACTGCCAGGAGATGTCGGACAGCGAGCCGTCGGGATCGCTCAGGGAGACGGTCAACGCGGTCCCGACCTCTGGTTTTTCCAAGGACACCGACACCGTCCCGGCCTCATCGACGTTGTTGACGTCGATGTTCACTTCAATGCTGGCGTCGATCGCGGTATCGTCGTTGCCGTAGGCGTCTCTGCCGTCGTGGACAGAGACGACGACTGTGTACCTCGCAGGCCCGGATTCGTAGTCGACCATGGTCTCGGAGGCAACGGTGATCTGACCGGTGGCGCTGTCTATGACGAAGGACGACGCCTTGGTCCCTGACAACGAGTAGGTCAGGATATCGCCGTCCGGATCCGTCGCGGTGATGGCGTCTCCCACGAGGGTGCCCGGCGGTGTGTTCTCCTCAACGGTCAGTAATGGGATGTCGCCTTCAAAGGACGGGTCTCTTTGGGCGGTCTGCCACCCCATCACGACGTATGCGGACCTGCCCGTGCCATGAAGGTCCGTATAGGAGGCCGTTGCCCGGAGGTAGATGCCCACGTCGTCTGCGACTGGGGTGTAGGCGTCCGAGTTGGCCCCGGAGATGATGCTCCAATTGGATCCATCTGAGGACGCCGCCCACTGCCAGGAGATGTTAGACACCAAGCCATCGGGATCGCTTACGGAGACGACCAGCCCGGTCCCGACCTGCGGTTGTTCGGCGGACACGGCCACCGTCCCCACCTCATCGACGTTGGTTATCGTGATGGTCACGTCGACGTCGTCGCTGGCGTTGCGGTCGTCGCTGACCCGGATCGTCACCTCGTAGACGGACTGGGTCTCAAAGTCCAGCGGCTCCTTCACAATCAACTGGCCGGTGCTGCTGTCAATGCCGAAGTAATAGGCGTCGGTCCCTGACAGCGAGTACGAGAGCGTATCGCCGTTCGGATCTGTCGCGGTGAGGACGCTGCCCACGGGCGTGCCCGGCGACATGTTCTCATCGATGGTGAACGTGACGCTGTCACCGCCAATGAAGTAGGGGGTACGGTTGGGCGCTCGAGGAGTGGCGTTCAACGAGGGCGACCAATCGCCTGCGCCGTACACGTTCACCGCACGGATTTGGAACCGATACGTTAGGCGGTTGATCAGGTCTCTCACCGTGTGGGATGTCGTCGTAGCGCTGCTTCCGCGGATTGTGGTCGCCGGGCCGAAGTTGCCGTTACCTCTGGCCTGACGGTACTCGTACCGGGTGATGCCGGAGTCGTCGGGGTCGTCCCAGGCGAGCTGGACGCTAGAGTTTTGCTCGGTTGCGGTGAAGTTGGCCGGCGCATCTGGTGCCGGCATGGGCGTGGCCCGAGCGATGTCCGAGGGCGGGCCTCCACCATAGAAGTCGACGGCGCGAACCTGGAAGGTGTACTCCACGCCGTTGGTCAGGCCTTCTACGGTGGCGGACGTGGTCTCTGCTCCGCTGGCCAAAAAGGCCCACTGTGGGATGTCCGACACGTAGACCAAACCGAAGTCATCGTTGCCCTCGGGCGCCCCGACCACGATGCTCTGGCCGTCCAGGGCGACGGAGTTTCCGAACTCGTCGTACTTCTCTACTGTCCCTTCTTCGGTGGGTAAGGTGAGCTTGCCCGACTCCGTTCTGTAGTCTTTGTTCGGATCGTTGGCCCAGACTGCGCCGGCTGGCTTGGTGAAGAGGTAAGCCGCACCGGAACGAAGATCTTCGCCGCATTCGTCGCATTCGTTGATGTTGGCGGTGTACGCCCCAACCACGATGGAGCCGCCCCGCAACGCAACGGAGTTTCCGAAATGATCTCCCAGTTCGCGGTCGGAAGCGGCGAGCTTGGCCGTCTCAGTGTTGTCGGCCCAGCCGCCGTCGCCGGTGGGCTCAGTAAAGACGTAAGCTGAACCCCTTTCTCCGTCGCCTTGTTGGGCCCCGACCACGATGGTTTCACCGTCCACCGCAACGGAGTTCCCGAACCCATCGCCTGCGTGGCCATTGAAAGCGGTGAGCTTGGCCGTCTCTACCCTGTGGGTTTCCCCTGGTTCCGGATCGTTGCCCCACACACGGGTCATCGAATTCCTGGTGAAGACATAGGCCACACCCGTATTGGCGTTGTATCCCGGCGCCCCAATCACGATGGTTTCACCGTCCACCGCAACGGAGTGACCGAAATAGTTGAATGCGCCGCCGTCGGATGCGGTGAGCTTGGCCGTCTCTACCCTGTGGGTTTCCCCTGGTTCCGGATCGTTGCCCCACACACGGGTCATCGAATTCCTGGTGAAGACATAGGCCGCGCCCGCCTTTCCGTTGTGCCAGCGTGCCCCGACCACGATGGTTTCACCGTCCACCGCAACGGAGTACCCGAACCAGTCATTCTCCGCGCCGTCGTCGGCAATGAGCTTGACTGGCTCGCTCCACACACCGGTAAGCGGGTCCCTGATGAAAACATAGGCCGCACCAGCATCGGCGTTATCGTTGGTGTCGTGCTGGTACGCGCCGATTACGGCGACGTTGCTCTCCACTGCTACGGAGTACCCGAACCAGTCGTTCTCCGCGCCATCGGAGCCGGCAGTGAGCTCGATTGGGCCGCTCCACACACCGTCAACCTCGGTGAAGACGTAGGCCGCACCGGCGTTAGATTTGCTGCCTACGTTGTGCTTGGGCGCACCAACCACCGCGGTGCCACCAACCACGACGGCGGCATCGTCCACTGCTACCGATGCCCCCAACGCTCCGTTCCTCTCGCCGTCGGAGCCGGCGGTGAACTTGGTCTGCTCGGGAGGCCGCAGCACCTGGTATCCGGTTAGGGACGAATCGCGCGGGTCATCCCAACTGAGTGTTACCTGGGAATCTCCTGGCTGAGCGGACAGACCATCGGTCCTGCCCGGCTTCGCACTCATGGGCGTGGCCGCGACGGTTTCGTCGGACAGACGATTGACGGCGGCGTTCACCGAACGCACCCGGAAGGCGTACTCTTGGTCGTTGGTCAGATTGAGCACCCGGTAGAAGTAATCCTTGCCGTTGTCGGTCAATTCTGTTGAGACGAAGTCCGTCCACTCCGCGTTTGAGATGTCCATCGCGTAGGCAAAACCGGGATCATTGTCGTCCTGAGGCGCGCCTGCCAGGAGGGTACCGTCGTCTACTGCGACGGAGTATCCGAGCCGGTCATTCTGGTCGGGACCGGGGCCGGCGAGATTGAGCGTCTGGCTCCACACCCCTAACTTCCTGGCAAACACGTAAGTCGAACCGGTGTCACGAGCGGCGTTGTCGCGGTCGTCCAGGTACGCCCCGACGACGGCGGTATTGCCGTCCACCGCAACGGAGTTCCCGAACCCATCGTCTGCGTGGCCATTGGAAGCGGTGAGCTTGAGCGGCTGGCCCCACTTGCCGGAGTTCGAATCCCTCGTGAAGACGTAGGCCGCACCAGCATTGGCGTTGGCACCGACGTCGTGCAGGTGCGCTCCAACCACGACGGCATCAACGTCGATGGCCACCGAGACCCCGAATTCGTCGTTCGCCGCGCCGTCGGGGGCAGTGAATTTGGCCCCCTCAGTGTTGTCGGTCCAGCCGCCGGTGGCAGGCTTGGTGAAGACGTACGCCGCACCGGGCCCCACCTCGACGTTTGCACCGCTCTCCTCGTACTGGGGCTGGTGCGCCCCAACCACCACGGTATCATCGCCCAGCGACACGGAAATCCCGAACTTGTCGTTCGCCACGCCATCGGAAGCAGTGAGCTTGGCGGTCTCGGTGGCGTTGGCCCAGCCGCTGTTCCCGGGCTTGGTGAAGACGAAGGCGGCGCCGGAATCAGCGTCGTCGTCATTGGCGTTGTCTAGGTGCGCTCCTACGACCACTGTTTCGCCGTGCACTGCCACGGAGATTCCGAACTCGTCGTTCTCCGCGGCGTCGGAAGCCGTTAGCTTGGCCTTCTGGCCCCATATACCGGAGTCCCTGGTGAAGACGTAGGCCGCGCCTTCGTCGTTGTCGTTTTCATCGGCGTCGTTTTGGTGTGCGCCCACGACGATGGTCTCGCCGTCGATAGCGACAGAGATTCCGAATTCATCGTTCGCCGCTGGGACGGAGGCGGTGAGCTTGGCTGCTTGGCTCCACACGCCGTCGTCGTCGTCGTCGGCCTCGGTGAAGACGAAGACGTAGGCCGCGCCGGCGTTGCTGTTGCTCCCCGGGGCCCCAACCACCGCGGTGTTGCCATCTATCGCTACCGAATACCCGAACTCGTCGTCGTCAGCACCGTCATCGTCGGTCAGCTTGCTCTGGGGAAAGTGCAATAGCTGGTGCTTGTCTATCGGCCGATCCGTGGTTTCGACCGTCACATTCCAGTGGAACGTCGCCT
This sequence comes from Dehalococcoidia bacterium, assembly GCA_965248595.1. Classification (GTDB taxonomy): domain Bacteria; phylum Chloroflexota; class Dehalococcoidia; order Lucifugimonadales; family SHYF01; genus SHYF01. The sequence goes on along the minus strand of CBDFJM010000006.1, from coordinate 53,332 downwards.
GGGTGTCGCCGCTGGTAGTGCCGAGCCCGGTGGGCTTATTTGGCACATCGATGATCGTCACGTCGCGGAAGGAGGAAGAGAAGCCCGAGAGCATGCCGCTGTTGACGGCCCGGACGGCAAACGTATACATCGTGTCCACCATCAGACCGGAGACGGTGTGGGAGTTAGTGCCGGAATCGCTCCCGGATATGTCGCTCCAATTGGAACCGCCGTCAGCCGTGTACTGATAGCCGGTGACCGCTAAGCGCTCCGGAGCCATGTTCCACGTTAACTCCACCTGGCCGACGCCGGTCTGCTCGGCATTGAAGATTGTCGGCCGGGCGGGGCGGGAGCCGGACGCTGAAGGGGTCGCGTCCTCCTCGTTGGTCGTGTCGCTTCCGATGGTCACGTTCACGGCCCGGACCCGGAAGGTATAGGGGATCTCGTTGGTCAGACCGGTCACAATGTGGGACCTGGGCGCCCATGTGCTTCCGATGATGTCGGTCCAATCGTCGCCGAAGTCGCCTCCGGTCTTTTGCTGGTATTGGAACCCCGTAGTCGACGTTTGACTCCCCGAGTAACGCCAACTCAGCTGCACCTGCTCGTCGCCAGCAACGGCAGTGAGCGCGGTGGGTCTGTCCGCCAGCGCTGCAGCTATTGTTACCGACCAAGGGTCGGAAGAAACGCCTTCTCCGGCGCTGTTGATGGCGCGGACCGCGAAGGTGTACGTGGTGTCCACCACGAGATCGGAGACGGTGTAGGAGGCGGTGGTGGAATGGCTCCCAGTGGCGTCTTTCCAAATTTCGTTTTCGCCGGCGTTGTCCGTGTACTCAAACGTGACGATGGTCAGCGGATCGGTGCTCGGCTCCCACTCCAAACGCACCTCGCGTGCGCCAACCTGCACGGCGGAGAAGTTCCTGGGTTTCGCGGGGGCCGAGGCCTCGGCTGCCGGTTCTGCGTACGCCTGGTCAAGTAGGCCTGCGCCGCCGCTGTTCAGCGCGCGGACGGCGAAGGTGTGCTCCAAGCCGTTGGTCAGGCCGGTCGCAAAGTGGGACCTGGCCTCTCCCGTGCTCCCAGCGATGTCGGCCCACACCGCGATGTCGTAAAGGTAGGCGGCCCCCTGACTGTTGCTGCCTTGCCCGTTTGCCCCGACCATGACGGTGACGCCGGCGACCGCCACGGAAAGCCCGAACCTGTCACCATTAGCGGTGCCGGACCCGGTGAGTTTGGCCGCCTCGGTACTGTCGGCCCAGCCGCCGCTCTCCGGCTTGGTGAAGGCGTAAGCCGATCCTGGGTTTTCGTCGTTGTTCAGGCCGTCTGCCCCGATAACGACGGTGTCACCGTCCACCGCTACCGATTGTCCGAAGTGGTCTTCGGCGTTGCGGACGGAGGCGGTAAGTTTGGCCGTCTCAGTCCCTGGGCTGTTGTCCCAGCCGGTATCGGGCTTGGTGAACACATGGGCCGAACCCCTATTGCTGTCGTTCCCGTAGGCCCCGACCACGATGGTGTCACCATCGATGGCTACTGAACGCCCGAATCTGTCGTCCTCATTGCGGGAGTAGGCCGTGAGATTGGCCACCTCAGTGCCTGGGCTGTTGGCCCAGCCGGTGGCGGGCTTGATGAACACGAAAGCCGAACCCCTATCGTCATCTTGTCCAATGGCCCCAACCACGATGGTGTCACCGTCGATTGTTACCGACCTGCCGAAACTGCTGCTCCCGCTGCCACTGAGCTTGAGTGTCTCTGTATCGTTGACCCAGCCGGTAGCGGGCCTGGTGAAGACGTAGGCTGCATTATTGTTGTGGGCCCCGACCACGACGGTGTCACTGTCCACCGCTACCGAATCCCCGAACTCGTCGTCATCCGTGCGGTCGGAGGCGGTGAGCTTCGCCGCAGTGCTGGTGGAGGCCCAGCCGTCGCTGGGTTCGGTGAATACGTACACCGCACCTCTACTGCTCGAGCCGTGGGGAGCGCCAACCACTATAGTGTCGCCATTCGAAGTGTCTTCATGTACCGCCACAGATAGTCCGAATCTATCCTGAGCATTCGGATCGCTGGCTCTGAGCTTGGCCGCCTGGCTCCACGTGCCGGATGAGTCCCTGGTGAATACGAAGGCGGCGCCGACATTGAGGCTGGTGCCGTCGTCGTCCCCGGGCACTCCGACCACGGCGGTGTCGCCGTCAATCGCTACGGCATACCCGAACTCATCGTCCGCCGTCGGACTGGGGGCGGTCAGTATGGCGTTCTCGGCATGCTGCCATAGCTGGTAGTTGGTGACGGGCGGCGAGCCCCCGGCGGGATCGTCCCAGCTCAACTTCACCTGGCTGTCGCCGGCCGCAGCGGAGAGCCCAGCCGGCTCCGCTGGCTTCGGCTTCAGCGGTGTGGCCCTGAGGGGGTCCGAGGGCGGGCCGGCGCCGGCCCCTTCCACCTTGTCCACCGCGCGGACCTGAAGGGTGTACTCGACCCGGTTCGTCAGACCGGTGACGGTGTGGGACGTGGTCGTCGCGTCGCTATTGGCAATGTCGGCCCACTGCGGGACTACCCACAGGTAGACGGCGCCTGAATCGGGGCCGCTGATGTTGGACTGGTAGGCCCCAGCCAGGACGGTGTTGCCGGCCACCGCAACGGAGTACCCCAACCAGTCGCCTTTTCCGCGGGAGGGGCCGGTTAGCTTCGTCTTCTGGCTCCACCCATTGGAATCCTGGGTGAAGACGTAGGCCGAACCGGCATTGTCGCCATTGTCGTCGTCCAGATAGGCCCCGACCACGATGGTGTCCTCGTTATCGTCCACCGCCACGGCAATCCCGAATTCGTCTCCTCTCATAGCGTCGGAGGCGATGAGCTTCGCGGTCTCAGTGCCGTCGGCCCAAGGACCGCCGGTAGGCTTGATAAAGACGTAGGCCGCACCGGCGTTGGGTATACTGGTGCCGTTGTCATCTACGTCGTACTTGTGCGCCCCGACCACGACGGTGTCACCGTGCACAGCCACGAAGATTCCGAACGCGTCGCTCGCCGCGGCGTCGAGAGCGGTGAGCTTGGCGGTCTCGGTGGCGTCGGCCCAGCCGCCGCTCTCGGGCTTGGTGAAGACGTACGCGGCGCCGGAGTCAGCGACGTCGTCAGTGGTGTCTCCGTCGTCGTCATTGGCGTTTTCCAGGTGTGCTCCTACGACCACGGTTTCGTCGTGCACCGCCACAGAGATTCCGAACGCGTCGCTCGCCGCTCCGTCGGAAGCAGTGAGCTTGGCGGTCTCGGTGGCATCGGCCCAGCCGCCGCTCTCGGGCTTGGTGAAGACGTACGCGGCGCCGGAGTCAGTGACGTCGTCAGTGGTGTCTCCGTCGTCGTCATTGGCGTTTTCCAGGTGCGCTCCTACGACCACGGTTTCGTCGTGCACAGCCACGGAGATTCCGAACGCGTCGTCCGCTGTTGCGTCGGAAGCGGTGAGTTTGGCCTTCTGGCCCCAGACACCGGAGACCTTGGTGAAGACGTAGGCGGCGCCTTCGTCGTTGTCGTTTTGATCGGCGTCGTTTTGGTGCGCTCCCACGACGATGGTGTCGCCTTCGATAGCGACAGAGATTCCGATTTCGTCGTTCGCCGCAGCGTCGGAAGCGGTGAGCTTGGCCGCCCAGCTCCACGGAGCGATAGACGAGCTTCTCGTAAAGACGTGGGCGGAACCGGAATCAGCGCCATCGTCGTCGTCCTTATAGGCCCCGACCACGGCGGTGTTGCCGTCCACCGCCACGGAGATTCCGAAACCGTCGCCCCGCACCACCGGGTCGTCGGTAGAGGCGGTGGTCAGCTTGCCGCCCTGAATAATCTGGAGCAGTTGGTACTTCTCTATGGTCGAATCTTCGAGGTCATCCCAACTCAAGTCCACCACGGTATCGCCCGCATCCACGGCGAAACCGGTGGGCCGGTTCGGTATCGCAAACGTGGGCGTACCACCGGCGCGGGCCGAGGCCAAGCCCCCGCCTGCGGCGTTCACGCCCCGCACCTGGAAGGTGTGCTCCACGTTGTTGGTCAGGCCGGTGACGATGTGAGAGGTGGTCGTCGCGGCACTATCGAGGATGTCCGTCCAACCCGGAATGCGCAAAAAGTAGGCCGCACCGGTATTGGCTTCGTTCCCGTCATCCGAATACGCACCAGCCACGATGGTGTCGCCGCTGACCCCGACGGAATACCCATAGCGGTCCCGCGCCGCGCCGTCGGAGGCGGTGAGCTTGTCCCTCTGGCGCCACCCACCGGCGGAGTCCCGGGTGAAGACGTAGGCCGAGCCAGATAGATCGCCGTTGTCGTCGTCCTGGTACGCTCCGATCACGACGGTGTCGCCCTCCACTGCGACGGAAATTCCGAACTCGTCGTTCGCCGCGCCATCATCGCCAGTGAGCTTGGCTACATGCTTCCACACGCCGGAGACCTCGGTGAATACGTAAGCGGCACCGTTGCTGGTGTCGTCCTGACGCGCCCCAACCACCACCGTGTCGCCGTTTACCGCGACGGAGATTCCGAACTCGTCGTTCGCCTCGCCGTCCACGGTGATGAGCTTGGCCTTCTGGCTCCACATGCCGGAGACCTTGGTGAATACGTAAGCCGAACCGGACTGGTTGCCGTTATCGTCGTCCTGATGCGCCCCGATCACGGCGGTGTCGCCGTGCACCGCCACGGAGATTCCGAACTCGTCGTTCGCCGCGGCGTCCGAGGCGATGAACTTGGCCGTCTCGTTGCTGTCGGCCCATCCGGTGTACGGCTTGGTGAAGACGTAGGCTGCGCCTTTGCCGCTGCCGTATTGGTGAGCTCCTACCAGGACGGTTTTGCCGTCGACAGCGACGGAGATTCCGAACTCGTCGCTCGCCGCCGCGCCGAAGGCAGTGAGCTTGGCCGTCTGGGTCATGTCGGCCCAGCCGGTGAAAGGCTTGGTGAAGACATAGGCCGCCCCTTCGTCGTCATCGGTGTCGCCATCAGTGTGGTCGTCGAGGTGCGCTCCTACGACCACTGTTTCGCCGTTCACAGCCACGGAATACCCGAACTCGTCGGATGTGTCCCCGTCGGAAGCGGTGAGCTTGGCTACCTGGCTCCACACGCCGGAGACTTTGGTAAAGACGTACGCCGAACCGGCATTGCCGGTGGTGTTGCCGTCGTCGGTGTGGTCGTCTTGATACGCCCCGATCACCGCGGTATCGCCGTCCACCGCCACGGAGATTCCGAATTCGTCGCCCCGGAGGCCGTCGGAGGCGGTCAGCTTGCTCGTGTCGATCTGTGAGAGCTGGTACTTGTCTATGGTCGAATCACCAGGATCGTCCCAACTCAGCTTCACCTGCTCGTCGCCCACCCCCGCGGTGAACTCGCTGGGCGCCGCGGCCTGGGCTTCTAGAGTTACGGACTCGGGGTCCGAGGCGTTTTGACCGCCACCGTTGACGGCGCCGACGGTGAAGGTGTACACGTCGGGCGGAGGCCCGACCAGGCTGGTGATCGTGTGGGAGGCGGTGCTGGAATCGCTTCCTTCGATGTTGATCCAATTACCGAAGCCGCTACCATCGTTCTGTTTGTACTGATAACGCCTGACGGTCAGCGGTTCAGTGCTCGCGGTCCACGCCAAGAGCACCTGGCCGGCGCCGGTCTGGGTGGCGGTGAGGTCTGCGGGTTGGGAGGGGCCAAACGTCGCCGCCACCGGCGTCGCCGCCACTTCGGACGCACCGCTCTCCCCCGCCGCGTTCACCGCGCGGACCCGGAAGGTGTGCTTGACGTTGTTGCGCAGACCCCTGGCGATGTGAGAGATAGTCCCCGCTCCGCTGCCGGGGATGTCGGCCCACTCACCGGTACCGAACACGTAGGCCGAACCCTTATCGCTGTCGTCCCCGACCGCCCCAACCAACACGGTGTCACCGTCGATCGCCACGAAGTTGCCGAACCGGTCGTTCCCACTGCGATCGTAGGCCGTGAGCGGGTCCGTACCTTCTGTATCGGTCCAGCCGCCTTGAGGCTCGGCGAATACGTACGCGGAACCGCGGTTGCTGTCGTCTTGGTCCGCACCAACCACGACGGTGTTGCCGTCCACCGCGACGGAGAATCCGAACTGGTCGTTCTTCGCGCGTTCGGAGGCAATCAGCTTGGCGGTCTCGGTGTCGGTGGCCCAGCCGCCGGTGGCGGGCTTAGTGAAGACGTACGCTGCACCGGAGTTGCTGACGTCGTTGGCGTTATCGTCGGGGTCGTCGTAGTCGTTGTAGGGCGCCCCAACCACGATGGTGTCGCCGTCCACCGCGACCGACCGACCGAAGTAGTCGCCACTACTGCCGTCAAGTGCAGTCAGACTGGCAGTTGCGTTACTTGCATTCTTGTTATTCCAATCGTCCCAGACGCCCGTGGCGGCGGACTTGGTGAATACATAAGCCTCCCCTCGGTCGTTGGTGCCCTCCTCGGGCGTTCCTACAACGACTGTGTCGCCGTACACCGCTACGGAACGGCCGAACCGGTCGCCGTCCGACTGGCCTCTCAGCGTGGTTGTCTCAGTCATGTCGGCCCAATCGTTGGCTGGCTTGGTGAAGATGTAGGCTGAACCCTTAGCGTTGGAGCCTTGCTCGGGCGCCCCGACCACGATCGTGTCGCCGTGCACTGCCACCGAAGTTCCGAACTGGTCGTCGGCCGCAGCGTCGGAGCCGGCGGTGAGCCTGGCCGTCTGAGTCATGTCGGCCCAGCCGGTGGCGGGCCTGGTGAAGGCATATGCCGCACCAGCATCGTCACCTTCGATATCGTCTTCGTACGCGCCAACCACTATGGTGTCGCCGTGCACGGCGACACCATAGCCGAAGCCGGCATCATTCCTGCGAACTGCAGCGGTGAGCTTGCCCACCTGGGACCAGCCCCGTGCGTCCCTAGTGAAGACGTATGCCGCGCCGGTATTGTCGGGGTCGTCCCCTGTGGCCCCAATCACCAGGGTGTCACCGTCCACGGCGACCGACCACCCTAACTCGTCTCCGCCATCGTGGTCGCTGGAGATCAGCCTGATGCTTTCAGGAAACTGCAGCAGCTGGTACTTGGTTATGGACGCATTGCCGGGGTCGTCCCAGGTCAGCCCCACCTGGGTGTCGCCCGCCGCGGCGGCGAATGAGTCGGGCGACACCGGTTTGGTGACGACAATCACGGACTCGGCGCCGGAGGAGGCGCCATTGCCGGCGCTGTTCTTGGCGCGGACCCGGAAGGTGTAAGTGACGCCCTGGGTCAGGCCAGTGACGGAGTGGGAGACGGTGCGGGAATCGCTCCCGGAGATGGTGGTCCAAGAGCCGTTGTCCTGTCTGAACTCGTAACCGGTGACGTTCAACGGGTTGGAACTCGCCATCCACGTCAACTCCACGTGGCCGACGCCGGTCTGTCTGGCGGCAAAGCCTTCGGGTACGCCCGGGGCCGGAGACGCCACCCCCGGCGTCGCGGGCTGCTCGCGGGACGCATTGCTCTCCCCGGCAGCGTTCGCGGCGCGGACCTGGAAGGTGTAGGACGTGTCGTTGTTCAGGCCGGCCACGATATGGAAGGTGGTCCCGGATCTGCTCCCGGGGATTTTCTGCCAAACGCCGAAGGCGCCGGTGCCCTCCTTCTGCCGGTACTCGTACCCGGATATGGTGAAATCCACGGGGCTTCTCCAGCCAAGCCACACCTGTTCGTCGCCCGCGGCGGCGGTGAATGAGTCGGGCGCCGCCGGCTGTCCGATTATTGTTACGGACCTGGCGTCGGACTCGGTTGAACCGACGCCGTTGACGGCGCGTACAGCGAAGGTGTACGTGGTGCCCTTGGTCAGGTCAGTGACGGTATGGGAATGGGTGCTGGAATCGCTCCCCGTGATGGCGTCCCAATCGCCACCGTCCTGGTTGTACTCATAACCACTGACGGTCAGCGGGTAGCGGTGCGCGTCCCACGTCATCTCCACCTCACCGTCGCCAGTCTGCGCGGCGGAAAAGTTTAAGAGTTTGACCGGAGCGTAGGAAGCTGCCTTCGGGGTTCCTGCCACGGAGTCGGACGGATCGCTGGCTTCGGCGCCGTCCAACGCGCGCACCCGGAAAATGTGCTCGATGTCGTTGGTCAGACCAGTCACGATGTGGGACGTGGTCGCTGCGTTACTACCGGCGATGTCGGCCCAATCATCGATGTCGAACACGTAGGCCGTATCGTTGTTTTCCGCTCCAACCACGACCGTGTCACCGTCTATTGCGACGGAAGAGCCGAAATCGTGGTTAGTGTTGCCATCGGAGGCGGTGAGCTTGGCCGTCTCGGTATTGTCGGCCCAGCCGGTGGCGGGCTTGGTGAAGACGTAGGCCGCACCGAAATTGGTCTCGGTGGCACTTTGGTCGACTCCGTCCGCCCCGATAACTACGATGTCACCGCTCACCGCTACGGAAATCCCAAACTGGCTGTCGTCTCGCTCGTCGACCTCGCGGTCGGAGGCGGTGAGCTTGGCCGCCTGACTCCACGCGCTAGGACCTTCGATGAAAACGTAAGCCGAACCGGCATTGGTGAGGTCATTGGTGTCGTCGCCGTCGTCTTCGTTCGCGCCATTCCCGATCGCCCCGATCACGGCAGTGCCATCGTCGATCGCGACGGAAGCACCCAAAAGATCGTTGTCAGCGCCATCGCCGGCGGTGAGCTTGGTCGCGTCACCAGTATCGATATCTAAGTCGCCGGTCCAGCCGTCGTCGGTCTTGGGCTTGGTAAATGCGTACACCGCACCCTTGCCGCCGTCTCTCCCGCTCGCCCCAATCAGAACGGTGCCACCGTCCACTGCCACGGAATGGCCGAAGTAGTCGTTCGCCGCAGCGTTGGAGGCAGTGAGCGTGGCCGTCAAATTGGCCTTGGCAGGGTCAGTCAAGGTGCCCCAGCCGCTCCAGCCGCCGGTGGGTTGGGTGAAGACGTAGGCCGAACCTTCGTTGCTATCGTCGTGCCACGCCCCGGCCACGATGGTCCCGGTGCTATCGTCCACCGCTACGGAATGTCCGAACTCGTCGCCCGCAGCGAAGCCGGCGGGGACGATCTTGGCCGTCTCAGTGTCTTGAGTGGGGTCCCAATCGGCCCAGCCGGAGGCTGGCTTGGTGAAGACATAGACCGAGCCGGCTCTGGCCAACAACCCGTGGGTGTCCAAGGACGCGCCCACCACCACGGTGTTACCGTCCAGCGCTACAGAAGTGCCGAAGTTATCACCCACTACGGCATCGCTGGCTTTGAGCTTCGCCGCCTGGCTCCACACACCGGAATCGAGGTCCATCGCGAATACCAAGACCGAACCGGATCCGTCGTCTGCAGGCGCCCCGATCACGGCTGTGTTGCTATCTACCGCTGCAGCATTCCCGAACTCATCGTTGGTGCCTCCAGTGAGCGTTGCGCTTTCGGCAATCTGCCATAGCTGGTACTTGTCTATCGTCGAATCTGTGGGGTCCTCCCAGCTCAACCTCACCTGCGTGTCGCCGGCCTCGGTGGACAGCCCGGACGGCTGGTCCGGGGGGGTGGCCTCAATCTGCGCGGACGTGGTCAATGGGATGGTGGACCCCGACAGCAAGACCAAGACAGTGACCATCGCCGCTATGGCCAATCTTTGGGACCTGGAGCTAGAACGCATAGAAGACGTGCCACCTCCTTAGGTTCGTGCGCGGCGTGTGCCTCCGAACTGACTTCAAACCATGTGCGGAATACAACTCAAGGCTACACCATTATCTGCCAAACGTACAACGCTTTTAAGCCCATAAATAGCTAGTACATGACATCTTAAAATCCACCACCTAGTCCAATAGGGGATCCTTTGTCTGTGACACTATGTCGTCGGGAGGATAGTCAGGCTCTTGGACCGATGAAATAGGGTTTCTGATCGTAACGACAAACTCAAACGTGGTTCTGGCTATAGTAAACTTAGGCCCACCAACCTATACAAAATCAAGAACTTTCATTCGACGGACACAATAGACACGGAAAATTCAGGTACTCGTGGGCGGCCGATTTGGGTCCATTCAAGCCAGGTCGGTAAAGCGGACTCAAAATGGGTGTGTCACTTCGTTCCCGCGTACCCGAACGTATCACCAGGCCCGATGAACGGTTCGATTCTTCTCAGGTGGACTCTCGGCTCTCCCACTGTGACAATATCGCTGACGACCGGCAGATGGCGTCACCGTTGGATTGTTCTGGGTGTCATAGTCTTCATACGTATAGGGGTGAATGTCTTCGTGAGCACCCTACAGCGCTATGGCCAGAAAGCCCTTCTACGAGATGTTCTCCAGTTTGGTGTAGCCTTCGTAGCTGGATTCGGAGGAGCCTATCAGTCGTTCTCGGTTATTTGGACGTCACTCGCTCCGTCCTCTCCTGGCTGTGATATCCCCTTTGCGCTTCCCTAAGTGCATGGCGCATACTCCGGCGAGGCCTCGAGCCAGCGCTGGCAATTCAAGCAGCCTCGAGGCATCGGCGCAGTTAAGCAAATCTCCCTCAGACTTGGATCTCTTTGCGCGGAAAAAGGCGGTTTCAGGTTGACGGTTCGCCGGCGAGGCCGCACAATGAAACCGCTCATAGACTGGATAGAGAGGCTGCAATGAGCCTGAGATCAACTCTCCTACTGGCTATCGGCCTTGCTGTACTGAAGGATTTGGCACTCCGCGGGCTGGCGTGGCTGTTTGATTGGACCTGCTTCTGGCCCCGCTTTGGCTTTCCTGACCCCGACGTAAATGTGGCTCACCTTCCGGTCATTCCAGTGGCCCACTCTATAGCGCAGAGTTCGGGATGCTTGAATGCCAGGTGGCTCGCGCCCGTCGTGTTTCTTGGCATAGCCCTCACGATAGGCGCGGCGTTCCATTTCACCGCGCGCAGTAGGCTGTGGGCCGTCTGGGTCATCATGCCCCTGACCATTGGCCTCGCGTTCCTGAGAACTCTGGGCGTCGTTGCCTACAACCACGCCTCTTGGCCGTTCACGTACTACCGCCTTGAAGTCCCGTTCCCCTTTACTGTCATGAATGAATACGCGCTGGGCGGCATCTTCTTGATTGACGTAGGGTTTCTGCTCTGGGGGATCACTCTGGGCAAACGTATCACGCGCGAAGGGAGAGCGACAGGAGGATCGGGCCAATTGAGCGGATGGGGGCCAGCTCTCGCGCTGTAGTGACCGTCCTCTTCTGAGGTTTCATTGGCTCCGAACTATGGCGATATGCTTCTGGCAATGATAGGAGCTCTTGCACTTCCCTCGTCAGCTAGGATCAGGCATCGACGGCGGCGGAGGGCAGTCTGAAAGGCGGGTTTCTCCGTCACGGTCTCCGTCCTGGTGTTGATCATCCGCACGCCGATGGACGGGTCCTTGGCCCATGCCGGGATTAGGCCCCAGCGCATTCAGGCTCTCGACAACCGACCTGTTCCCCAGGAGCCAAAGCGCTATGGATCGGTGCCTAAACCTCCGGACGAAAGGACGGGAGTTGCGATCGACCTGGATCGGATCTTGCCAACGTTCTTCGTCCAGTCTGTCCTCAGCCTGAGCCCGAATCCACCGATGGACAGGGATGGGTGGCGTGAGGACAGCGGAAGGGGGTGAGGGAGTTACAGGCGCGATGATCCGGGCTCGAATTTGGGTAGACGGGAGGTTGGCGGGCGGTCTGCAGGCGCTTTTAGGGGCACCGATGGCGGCCTACAGTGGCTGTGGCGAGCGAGATGGCGGGATAGGACACGGCAAGAGGCGCTCGCGGACTGGGCTGGCGCGAGTTTGCGGGGACGTTGGGTTGGCTGGTGGGTCAGTGGCGGACGGGCGTCGTCAGGCTGGGAGTGGAATGGCTCGCAGTCGGGCTAGGGCGCGGCTGAACTGCTCCTCCCAGGGCCAGCGCCGGGGAAGATGCAGGGTCAATCGGCGTGCCGAGCGGGTGATCCGTCCGGCCAGGGCAAAGACCCGTCGTCTGAGGGTCTTGGTGGTCACGATCTGCTGACCCAGGCCGATGCGGGCTGTCCAGCGGGCCAGGTTGTGCGCCATCACCTGTACCGCCAGCCAGGCGCCGTTGGCGGCGAAGCGGCCCGAGGGGAGATGGTTCAGCCCGACGCCGTACTTGAGGTCGCGTATCGCATTCTCGATCTCGGCGTGACGGCGATGATCGGCCTCCAGTTCCAGCGTCTCCCCGTCCCGGTCGGTGATGAAGCCGTGATAGCTGTAGGTGGCGAAGAGAGCCAGTTGAGAACCGGGCGCCGGCTTCACCCGCCGGACGATGAGCCGTACCGGCGCGGCGTCCGCCTCGGCCTGGAACGGGGTGTAGGTGGTCTCGGCCACATCGGCGGCGCCGTCCATCCAGTAAGGAATCGGCGTCCAGGCATCTTCGGGTATCGCCTCGATGAGATTCCGCAGGCGGGCGCGCTGGCGGATGGTGATGGAGTAGCGGACATTGATCCGGCGGCAGACGGCGACCACGGCGTGGGTATAGAAGCCGCTGTCGGCACGCATGGTGAGCTGCCCGCTGGCCCCGCCGTAGCGAACCCGGCTCACCGTTTCAAGCAGGAAGTGGGCGGCGCCGCGAGCGGTGTTGGCCCGGCCCTCGCGCAGGCGGGCCATCAGCACGTCGCCGGTGCCGGCGGCCACGGCCAACAGCGGGTGATAGCCCCGCTTGCCGGTATAGCCGTGGTGGCGTGCGCCCTCCTTGGCCAGTCCGTAGGTCTCGCAGATGGTGGAATCCAGGTCAATGGTCAGGGGCCCGTCGCCGGGTCCCGCCCCGGCCTGCCAAGCCCGGGCCAGCAACTCGCGGCTCACCCGGTCGAGTTGACGGACGTGGCCCCACCTGAAGCTGCGCAGGAAGGTGCCCAGGGTGGAGGGAGCCTTAGCCGTGAAACCGAGCACGCGGGCGGTCCCGCCGGCGCGCAGCACATCGGCGTCGTCGATGCAATCTCCGCCGGCTAGGGCGGAGGCCACCAGGGTCATCATCTTGTCGCCGGTGTTCGCCCGGCCCGGCGCGCCGCCGAGGTCGAGGTGCTTCCGGAGGAGTTGGGGCAGGCCAAGGCGCAGGGCGAGGGTGGCGGGAAGGATCAGCCCGGCATTGGCCACCAGGCGGTGGTCGTCGAAGGCGATTTGGATGCGGTCGGGGTGGTTACGTGGTAGCATCTATCGGGTGCTCCTTTTCTGGGACCGGTTTTCTGTTTCATAACCATTATCCCAGATTCAGAGGCGCACCCTTTTGTTTCTTCAGCAGGCCTCCTACACGCCGTCCTTCGGTGGATTAGGGCTGAGGAGTATCGCCCAGGCTACCCACCGCCTCGGCTTGGTGCTCGCATCGTTGCCCGACGGCGATAGCGCGATCGTACAAACGCTCGTTGTACTCTTCATGATGAGGACCAACGACGCCGATTCCTACCATCGATTCATCCGTGGTGAAGCGACTGATGAAGAGGTGGTGGAGGCCTTCTTTGGTAGTGGAGGACTTAGCATACTGCGCTATCGAGACCAATGGAAGCGGGTCGAGGCTTTGGTCATCGCAGCAGCACAAGAGGGAATCCGGCGGAGAAGAGACGCGGGTTCCGCGCCGCTTGCTGCGGTTGAGGACTATATGCCGCCACTGGACCAGCCACTGTACGAAAGGTACCGCAGACTAGAGAATGACCCAATGGCCAGTCAACACGACGTCGTGAAGCGTGAAGATGCTTTGGAGATTCTGCAGTGGGTTCGCAGGTTTGAAGGCCCCACGAAAGCCCCAGATAGCGGCCTAGGAGGGGAACCCCTAAGATTCGCGGACGCTGTGGCCCGCCTCGAATTGTTGTCCTTTGACTTGAAGCAGGAAGGGTCGCCTGTCGGTGAATGAAGAGAACCGGTGACACGACTGCTGTAGGTGAGGAGATGATCCGCACCATCGACATAGCTGACTACACACCTGCTTGGGCTGAGGCGTTCTCCGACGATCAGTCGCGAGGACCCGTACTCACTATCGAAGCTCTAACGGACTACTGAGATAGGGACGGGAAGACGGCAACAGTACGATAGGTGTGTGGATCACCACGATCCAGGAACCGATGTCAGTGTGCGGATTGGGGACCATCTCACCCACCGCGATACTGAAGGTAGGCATGAACGTAACAATAAGAGCAGCCAATCGGGCAGACGCCGGCCCGATCGCAAGGGTTCACGTCGATTCGTGGCGAACCACATATGAGGGCATCGTGCCTGCTGAGTATTTAGCAGGCCTTTCGTATCGAGATAGGGAGTCGAGGTGGAACGAGGCTCTGACAATGGACCAACTCGCCACGAGCATCTTCGTTGCAGAGACAGAAGGTGGCGATGTCGTCGGCTTCGCGGACGGAGGACCAGAGCGCGAAGGCGATAGGACCTACCGGGGCGAACGCTTTGCCATCTACCTACTTCAAGAGCACCAGAACAAGGGTCTGGGTCGTCACCTTGTATCGGCTGTGGCGCAGAGACTACTGTACGACGGATTCAGCTCGATGCTGGTGTGGGTGCTGGAGGACAACCGCCGCGCGTGCCGGTTCTACGAGTCGCTGGGAGGTGAGCGGATCGGTCAGAAGACCGTCGCAGTTGGAGGCACAGACTTCGAAGAGGTGTCCTACGGTTGGGGGGACATCGCCGCCCTCGTCGTCGGGCCGCGAGCATAGCGCTGTAATGGTGGATCGTCTCTTTTCCGAGCCCAGTCTCGCAGAGTTGTATGACGCGTTTTGCGCGGGAAGGCGGGACTTCGGGTTCTACCTTCCACTGGTGATGTCAGCAAGAAGCGTGCTCGATGTGGGCTGTGGTACGGGTGAGTTACTGCACCTGGCGCGGGAAGCTGGGCACACCGGGCGACTGTGCGGGCTCGACCCTGCCGCGGCGATGCTTGGGCAGGCACGGAAGCGGCCGGACATAGAGTGGGTCCTCGGTGACCTGGCCTCGGTCGACTGGTGTCGAGAGTTCGACCTCGTCGTGATGACCGGTCATGCGTTCCAAGTGTTCGTCGAAGACGACCAACTGCGAGAGTCGCTGGCCGCGATACGATCGGCTCTCACCGAGGGTGGGCGCTTCGTGTTCGAGACCCGCAATCCGATCGCTCAGGAGTGGGAGAGCTGGACTCCCGACAATGCGGTGGAGATTGTGCACGACGGCTGCGCAGTACGAATGGCACACCAGGTGGAGACACCCGTTGCCGGCGACCTCGTTTCCTTCACCATGACGTTCACTAGTCGAAGCTGGGACCGGCCTCAGATCAGTCGAAGTACCCTGAGGTTCCTTGGCGTAGACGCGCTGTCCTCTTTCCTTTCCGGTGCGGGCATGGTAATCGAGGAACAGTTCGGAGATTGGAACCGTCGGGCACTGAAGGATACGAGCCCGGAGATCATCACCGTCGCTAGCCGGGCCTGATTCTGGAATCGCCAACCGCCCGAGCGGCCACTGTCTGTACATCCGCTCCGCCGTATGTTTCCTCCTTGCCATCTTTACCCCCTTTCTTTCAGGCCCAGGACTAACATTGCGACTGGGCCAGTTTTTGAGGGGCAGGTCACCGGCCTGCAAGCCATTTTCTTGAAGCCGGTTTTGTGGTAGGGGGGCCATAGTGAAAAGGATGGGCGCCTCCGCCCGTTGCCATGTTCCCGGCCTGTGCCCGGTGGGAATCTCCTCCGCGGCGGAAGGTCTCCGGGGACGGCCGTGACAGCCTCCAGGGGTTAGCACTCCTTCAGATGGCGGGTTTCATCGTCCAGCCCTGCCGAACAGGAGGAGACTTCCGTACCAAGGGTGGAGGATTACAGCATCAGCGGAGCCTTCCGTATCCCGTATTAGGACCGCCGACGGTCTCCGGCCGCTGTCGGCATGACTGCTCCTCACATGGGGTTGAGGGCCAGGATCAACGGCCAGACCGCCAGGGAACCGGCACCGGACGCTTCATAGTACGGCAACACGAGGCTACCGAGGAACGCATACAGGGCCGACATCCCGCCAGTGTGGGAGAGGACAAAAACTGTCGACAGCCATGGCGATGTCACGCGCCAACGCCGGAAGGCCAGCAGATAGCCGAGGCCTGCGAACAACACCCAAGCCCAGAACAAACCCCAGCCCTGGAAGACATTGGTGATGGCAGGAATCTTGACAATGCTTCGGGGCACCACCTCCCTGCCTGTCTTGAGCACAGCGCAATCGACAATCACAACATCCTCCCCGGATCGCGACTCGCTTACCCGACCTGCCACAAGCACGGGCAGTCCACCTGAAGGCAGGGGTTCCGAAAGCTCGCGAGGCATGAAACCTCGTGGTCGCTCACACAAGACTCTGGTCCCCGAAGTGCCTTCCAACACTACTACCTGCCGCCCGCGATCCTTTAAGGCGTCCGCGTGAACAGCGGTGCCGGTCACGATGACATACCGGTCGAGAAAATATGCGCGCTCCACTCCACCTTCGTCGAAACGCTCGGCGAG
This sequence comes from Dehalococcoidia bacterium, assembly GCA_965248595.1. Taxonomy (GTDB): domain Bacteria; phylum Chloroflexota; class Dehalococcoidia; order Lucifugimonadales; family SHYF01; genus SHYF01. The sequence goes on along the minus strand of CBDFJM010000006.1, from coordinate 36,991 downwards.
ATAGCGTGCGCGGGTGGTAGCCACGCGGCGATCGGTAGCTGGCGCTGCATTCGGGTCTATGCCTCCAACAGGCGTCGGTGTGGGCGTTGCTGTCGGGAGCGCCATTACGGTGGGGCTAGGCGTCTGGGGTGACGCACATGCGGACATCAGCCCGACCAGCAGGCAGGCCGTAGCGATGTATGCTATGCACATTCGAGTATCAACAGCGTACCCTGTTAGCGAAAATCGAACGCACACCCTCACTGGCCTCCGGCTCCGGCCATATCGGGCGCATTGATGGTGTCTCCGTCCAGAGCCAGTCGAGCGTCTAGGGTCGTAGGCAGCACCTCTAAGTCTGGGTTGCTCAGGACCGCCTCGATGCACTCTACGCTCCCACTAACATAGGTATCGTACAGGTCGATGTCGGTTGCTACGCACCAGGCCCGGTCCTCTGGCCACCAGATGTTCGGTGAGTCCCCCCAGAAAGGGCCGTCTCTAGCAAGGAATGCCTTGATTGCATCGATAGGACCGCGGAATAGGAGGTAGTCTCGCCCTGGAGCTCTCACGCGGGAGCTCGGTTTGTAAAGGCTGGTGTCGATGTTTCCATAGCCTTCCCAAAGGCAGAAGAAGCAGTTGTCGGGGGTTGAAGTGAAGCTTCTGAGCGCCTCGACCAGGGTACGGCACTCCCGTTCAGGGATAGACCCTATCCGTGGATGGGAACCCCACGGTGGATTCTTGTACATCTGTTGAGGGTCTTCACTCAGACCTGCGATACGTTCGAACTGCATCAGCGGATGGACCGTCCGTCCCGTCCACGAGGCCACCGTAGACCACCGGACCGGCCTATCCCTATCATCTTCTAGATAGGCAGGATGAAACATTCGAGCATACGCTGGAAATCCTTCCGGTAGCAAGGAACGCAGCGTCCCGAAGTTTGAGAGCCTCTCTTCCACCCAACGGGCCTCGGACACGTCCTCGGAGAACTCCAGCCCGTCAGGAGCCAGCTTCGTCTGACGGACGGGAATCCCGCCTTTCGGGGTAAGCATAGACATGCTGGACCTGCGACGTCGATTCGTTCCCAACGCCCGGCGCAGCCTTTGAATCCATGATGGTCGAATGTTGTTCTTCTCCATTCCCAGATTCCGGTCAGAGCATCGTGGGCCGCCACAAACTAGGGCCTACAGTGACAAGCTGAATTTCAAAGTGAAGGTTCTTGATTTCGTCAAGTTTGGTGGGCCTAGTCCCCTGGACCTGGGTGCGAAAGAGCATGGCCCGGGCAGTAGAGAACGTTGACCTTACCCCGAAGTTAGTATCATTGGCTAGCGATAATGAACGGCAACACAATCCGGCGATTGGGAGTGTATTCTCCACGCCCGCTGTAGCTGACGGCACACTTTATGTGGGTTCCAAAGACGGCTATGTGTATGCTCTCGATGCCTCTAGTGGAAGCCTTCTTTGGTGCCACTCGGCAGCCGGTCCCGTTAGTGGCGCGCCAATCGTGGTTGGCGAAGTGGTGTACGCTAGTTCGGATCCTAACAACGGGGTCCGATCAGGGTATGTCTACGCTTTGGATGTTGCCACCGGAGACGAAATCTGGCAACGCCCAATAACTCGCGGCTGGATATTCCCCCCAATGGTGGTTGACGAGGTGGTGTACGTCGGCTCAAACCTTGCCAGCATTTACCCCGGTGGGCTCATATACGCCCTGGATGTTTCCACTGGATACGAGCAATGGCGCTACGAGGTAGAGTATGGTTTGGTCTCCTCCCCGGTGCTGGGTGATGGTGTGGTGTACTTCGCCTCGCGCGAGGGCGAGGCTAGGCACGGCAATTTGCGCCTCTTTGACTTTGGATACGTATACGCCATGGATGCCTCTACCGGACAACTCCGCTGGCGCTATAAGACAGACTTTCATGCGCTTTACTCCCCAGTTGTGATTGACGGAGTGGTCTACATCGGGTCGATTTCTGGCCACGTGCATGCGTTGGATGCCCCAACGGGGGAGCAACTCTGGCGTTACGAGACGAACACATGGCTGCGTTCCCCCCTGGCGGTAGTTGATGGCGTGGTGTATTTCAGCTCCTGGGATGGCCAGCTAGACGCTCTGAAAGCCTCGACAGGAGATCCCTTGTGGCACTACAATAGAGAGTGTGGCGTATTTTCTTTCCCGGTAGCGGAGGGCGGAGTGGTATACGTCGGCTCCACAGATGAGCACCTGTATGCTCTGGACGCCTTCACCGGAGAACTCCGCTGGCGCAACGCGATGGGCACTTCGCTGTTTTCTTCCCCGGCGTTAGTTGAAGGAGCAGTGTACATTGGCTCTCCGGACGGGTACGTATACGCACTTGATGCATCCACGGGAGGGAGCCTTTGGCGTTCCAGGGCAGACGATCACCCATAGAGCCACCAGTCCACGCTCCCCCAATCCTTCACATTGAGACGTCCCACCGAAAGGTTTGCAGTACAGTACGCTTAGGCCCACCAAACTACGCTATACGCCGCACTGAGGTGGGACGTATCCCCCATAGCAGACTAGGGCTACACAATAAGACGAAGATAGCCATGAAGATGGAGCCCGTCACGAAGGGCTGCGTCGATACCCTTGCCGGAGGGCAATGACATGCGCGGAGACAGGTGGGGAATCGAAGGGCCGCCCGAAGAAGCGTACTCCCGCGTAACCAACCCGGAACGCTTCCAGCCTCTGCACGCCGCAGCGACGGAGTTGCTCGACCGGCTGGAGCGAGAGTTCGGGGTCGAGCGATTAGAGGGACACGATGCTGACGACGAACTGGGCAAGGTAAGACTTGCGCGTCCTCCCATAAAACTCGTCCCGCATGATCCGCAAGCCGCGCCAATCGTGGTGGCGTACACTGATTTCCCAGGGCTGCATTTGAGGTTCGGCTCCTGGCACACTGAACCATTCCCCGATTGTGGCTGCGACGCCTGCGACGAAACGGCCGACGGGTCGATTGAGGGAATGATCAGAATGGTGGAAGCCGTCGTCTCCGGCGGGTTCCGCGAGGCAATGCGAGTGCCTCCGCTGCTGGGGGATGGTTGGCAGGAAACAGAGTTCCGGTTTAACGACGGCCACGGCGGTCGCAGACGCTCTCGAGGCCGCGTCCCGCGCTCCCGCGCCCTCGAGATGACGGGGGGCGAACGGCACGTGACGCTGGAGTGGAAGCCCTGGCCTCGACGCAACTCAGCCGCCGCGTCTCCCTAGCGCTACTGAGGATGGTCGACTCTCCATAGCAGGCTCGTGCCGCGCAATGGGATGACGATAGCCATATCGACGCAGCCCACCTGAGAAGAATCGAACCGTTCATCGGGCCTGGTGATACGTTCGGGTACGCGGGAACGACGTGACACACCCATTTTGAGTCCGCTTTACCGACCTGGCTTGAATGGACCCAAATCGGCCGCCCACGAGTACCTGAGTTTGCCGTGTCTATTGTGTCCGTCGAATGAAGGTTCTTGAGTTTGTCCAGTTTGGTGGGCCTACGTGTACTGAATTGCGAGCTTTCCGGCTAGTGGTCTCACTCTAGGGCCTCTCACGAACCACCACAACATCGATACGCGGCATCTGCTTATGGGCCTACTACGTGTGAAGCCGATGGCATAGCCGCCGGGCTTCTGAGAAGTGAGGGTGTCAATGAGGAACGGGTTCGTGGCGAGGTCGCCCGAATCTCTCGGGACGGCGAGTAAACCCTATAGGGACAACGGACAACCCCAGAGTGCCACTCCCGCAGGGGGAGATATCCGGTTAGAGATGCGGCCCTCAGTTCTTGGTGTGTGTTCGACGACAAGAATATGGAGACTTGCTTGCAGTGGTGCTGGCGATCTAATCCCGCGGTGGCGCCGCAACAGATGAACACATGATTGACGTAGGCACGAAGGTCCAACAAATCACGAACTCCCCCATCGGCTGCCAGTTCCTTCTTGCTATCGAAGCATCTGCGCTAAGCCCGGATGGGGCGGCCGTCCCCATAAACAGTCTCTGGCTGGTAGCTGGCTCCCTCAACGCAATGGAATGGTGGGCGGCCGACCACGAAGCCGTGGTCAAGGTCCTGGAACATGGAGAACGGCTCAAGCCCCTGGCCCGAACAGTGCTGGAACACCCGGCAACAGACTGGTGGTTTCATCCAATCGATTTGAACAACCAGGTCTGGATTTCCCACGACAAAGCGGCCCCGGACACGGCTAACTGGCAACGTCCTAAATCCCCGCCTAGTCGTTGGGAACGATATGCCCAGAAACCTCAATCGAGGCGATACCAATACACATCCACTCTAATCGAGGACGACACGTCTCTTTTTGTTGCACTGGACCGGCGGGTTGGTGACCTAAGTTTGTGGTCCCCTCCGTTTCAATGCTGGAGACTTAAGTTCACGGGCCGGAGGATTGGAACCGATTGTGCGTCCGCTATCCCGCGAAGGGGACGAAGGATGGGCCTCCAGACCCGGAATGGCTGGTGCCGGATTGGGGGGCGGCGGAAGAATGGGACGGAGTCCATGTGAGCCTCGGTGGGCTGCTCACCACTGAACAGGTGCGCTACGAGTCAACAGGTGGGGTGTCGATGCTTTTGTTCACCGCGTCCGAGTTGACCTACTGGCTTCGGGGGTTTCCATCGGCCGCCGAAAGGCTGACCGACCGGAATCGGAAGGGCGGACATACTTTGAGAATCTCGAAGGAAGACCCGCTAGGTTCTGAAGCTAAGGACTAGCTTTAAGGAGCTGAAGATGGAATCAGTCAGTTCAGGCGATTCAATCATAGAATTCTACGTTGGATACGACCCGGCCTCAGGGCTATTCAATGCTCTTACGGAAACGGGCCGAGACACATGGATGCAATCTGAGGTTTCCACATCTCTTCCAGGTTTGTTCAACCGTTGTAAAGCCAGCGGATTAACCTTTAATGGCGAAGTGACCGAGAAAGCTGCTGAAATGATTCACAAGTGGCTGGTACTAAGGCCTGCAATCGATTCCATCAACGAGCTATGGGAGGATCAAGATGCCAATCGGAAACAGCGACATATAGGTTTCCGACATGAGTCTTAGGTTGCGAAGTCTCTGCTGATACCGAAGGTAGCCAAGCCAGGTCCAAGATACGACCATCTCAAAGAGAGTTCGGTGTGAAGTAACCCCGGGCCAAGATACTTGACGATAGACTGTATAGAGAGGAGTTGTCATGGTGTCGACGCTTATCCTCAATGCTTTCGGGCGGCTCTGTCCGGGCACGACTCTAATTGATCCCGAGGAGGAGGACCTCTACAGCGTTTTCACAGCGCGTGCTGAGTTGATGGGATGGACCACCACGTCTGCTGCCGCTCGTTGCTATGGGGGATGAACGAAGCGGAGCTGACCGCCGGGAGCGATGCGTCACGGATCGGATTCGTGCAGGTCGGGCTGCAGGTAGGTGAACTTGAGCGAATCGAGGTCCCGCCCCCGCCGAGTCCAGGTTTCCACTATGCCCCACTTGGGGTACGTCAGCGCCCCCTCGAACCGGCTATGGTGCTGCCGGCGTTGGTCCAGTACTTCGATGACGCGCTCCGCCGCTTTGGAGACGTCGAGTTGTCCGGTCTCCAGGAGACAGCATACGGCCTAGATCCCGCCGCACGGTTCCCTGCCGACCGTCTCGTCTCCGGGCTCAACTGGTTCAACCTTACCCCGGAGGAGAGAGCGGATGCGCTCATCGCCTTCGATCAGGAGTTGCTCGGGGCACATACCGAGGCAGAGCTGGTGGCCAGCCTCCGGCGGCGGAACACTGGCTCGTTCGAGTTCGGGCCGGTAGCAGCCGTGCCTGAGCAGCACGCGATACAAACGTCGGTCAATGAGCGGATCCACTCCTTCTCTCCCGCGCGCTCGGGCCTTTGTGTGCGGGTAACGCTGCCGGAGTGGACAGTGAGCGCCGTGGGGTGTGTGCTCGCAATTGTCATCGACAGAGCGCACGCCATCGCGCCGGACGTCCGCAACTTCGCAGTTCGGGTGACGAGGGTTCGGTGACGGCACGGCTGGCAATGGCAATGTCGTATGCCGGACGAATCCTGTCAAGCCAGAAAGACCGATATGTGTGCTCCGGTCAGCAGGAAGGTTGTCAGGTAAGTCCGGTCATGATCTGTGCCGACACCATCCGCTCACACCTGTGAGGGAACGTTTTGTTGGTTTGAAACGTACTATCAAATAGGGGATCAATTGAACGGGGCAAGAGGTCGCCGCAGTGGGTGCAGAGGAACATCGAGGTGGGCTTCGTTGCTATCGGGGAACCCTTTCTTGAGCCGATACGTCTTACTCGCTATAGGCTCACTACCACGCAGTGCATCAATGGTGCGGCAAGACAGAGGGCTTTCCTGCGGCGACGCAATCTCCGATAGGGGGGACGGTCTATACGATGAGGCTTCACAACAGGGGGTTAGAATTGAGAGGGCGACTAGTGGTCCTAAAGCTTGGAGTCATCGGAGGACTGCTGGCTCTCCTGATGTTGATCGTCGCGGCTTGTGACGATAAGTCACAACCCACTGAACCTATAACGACGGGAGAGTCACCAGGCACGGTCGCGCCGACCTCAACAGCTACGTCCGGCTCAACAGCGGCCACGCCACCGTTGTCCGGTGTCGTCGTGAACGCCTGCACCTACCGGGTCCCGGAGCCAACCCCAACCGCCACCCCTACTCCTACCCCTACCACGGACCCAACGAGGCCGACGGCCACCCCCTTCCCAACCCCTACGCCAGAAGAGGTTACGTCAATAGGTGTGTAAACGACATCAGGCGGCGACCTTCTCAGCCGTTGATTCAATGGCGATTCCATCCGCATACTGTGCACCGAGATAGACGTCTTCGATCAACTCAGGGGCCTTCAGACGCCTGAAGCGCTGTTCGGCGACCATCAACATTTTCCAGATCACCGCTATCGCCCGATCGACCCTCTTGTAGCGCTTGGCGGCATCGGTCCGAAGTCTGAGCGCCGCGAAGGGTGACTCTACCGGGTTCGTCGTGCGAAGGTGCCCCCAGTGCTCCTTGGGGAAGTCATAGAAGGTGATCATGCGGTCCCAGTCCCGCTCCAAGGCCTCTGAGGCCGCCTCGTAGGAATGGTCGCCGCACCATCTAGTAAACTCCGTCCTGAGCCGCTCAGCCTCTGTCCGAGTCGGCGCGTAGGGGATGGTACGCAGCATGAGCTTGGCCTGGTCCTGCTGTCGCTTTGGAAGCCTGTCCAGTACGTTTAGGATCTTGTGGTTCCAGCAGCGTTGCTCTGCTGCCTGCGGATAGACGTTGCGCAGAGCTCCCCAGATGCCCAGGTGTCCGTCTCCAACCACCAGCCTCGGGCAGCTCAAGCCCCGGCGCTTGATGTCCCTGAGCACCTCGGACCAGTTCTCTGTGGACTCCCTGTATCCGGGAATCGCGCTCACCACCACCTTCCTTCCGTCGCTCAGGGCCGCCATCACCACCAGGATCGCCGCCTTCTCCCGCTCAAGACCGGCCTTGACGTAGACTCCATCCACCCACATGTACACCACTTCCAGGTCATCCAGGGGCCTAGCGCGCCATTGGGCAAGCTCATCGTTCCACTTATCCTTCAACCGAGCTACCGTGCTCGCCGATATCGGTGCGTCCTCTCCCAGCAGTCCCCGCACCGCCAGGTCGAAGTCACCTTCGGAAAGGCCATGTAGGTACAGCTCGGGGATCAGCTCAGCAACCTTCCTGGTCCTGTTGACGAACAGCGGCAGCAGCCGGCTCTCGAACTCCTCTTCGGTGTTGCGGACTCGTGGCCGCCTCAGCTGTATCGTTCCCGAACTCAGCGTAAGCCTCCGGGCTCTGCCGTATCCGTTCCGATAGCCGGTATCGTTGTCCGAGTCGGATCTGAGCGCCGACTTCGCCCTTCCCAGAAACGCCGTCACCTCCTCCTCCAGCAACTCCTGGATCAGCCTCTGGACCTGGCTTCGCACCCAATCCTCCAACTGCTCCCACTCCGGCCTTGACTCCGACCTACTCTCAGTGCTTTCCTTCCTCATGGGCGGTCTATCTCCTCTCTTGGGCCTTGAGCCCGTCTTGTTCAGAGAGAGGGTACACCGCCTGACTGGTTACACACTTTTTGAAGATACCTCACGCCAGAAGGGCCTTCGGCGCAAGTTGTGGCCTATCCCGATCTGCCGCCGCCCGCACTGCCAGCATCCGTCGAAGCCTGGCGGGACGCAGTGGTGCGCGTGAGCGTCGAACAGGCCAGCGGCCGCCCTCGGGACCAGCAGGGACTAGTCGTCGCCGACGTTGCTGTGCTCACCGTGCTTGATCACAGGTGGGAGATCGTTTCGCTGTCGGTAGAGGTATCCGGCCGGGGCGTCTTCGCCGCTGAGCTTGAGCGCTTCGACGTCCGCACCGGCGCGGCGCTGCTTACCATCCAGGGCGAGGATTTGACCGTGGCGCCTGGGGAGCGCGGGAGGGTAGCGCCTGGGGAGCCTGTGTTGCTCCTGGTCCGTGACGAGGACGGCGGTGAGCTCGTAGTAAAGGAGACCTACGCCAGCCCCAGTCTCAACGCACCGGACCATCTCTTCGCGCTGCACGGGGACTATACACCCTCTTACCAACGGGGCACTGTGGTGGTCGCAGGCGATGGCACACCCATCGGTCTTGCGAGCCACGCTGGGCGTTTTTATGGCCAGTCGATCGTTCTCGGCGGGTCGTCCATTGAATACCTGCCAGCAGTGTTGCTGGACTCCGCGATCCAGCTTTTGGAACGCGTCCCGTCAGACGCCGACATCACCCCCGCCGCAGTCGCCTACTACGGGCCGGACAGAACCAAGGCCCCGGAAGGACCTGTGACCCGAGAGCTCTTGGCGGACCCGGTGCAGAAGGCGCTGAAGGACCTGGGAGAGCCGGTTCCACTGGAAAGTCTTAGCAAGCGGCCGGGATCCCTGCGCCCGCCCGAGTTGGGCACGATACTGGAGCTGCTCTACGCCACGCCCCAGGAACTGCACGGTGCCGATGGGGAATTGCTAGGCAGTGCGCGGTACATCGCGCTCTGGTGGAACAGAGAGGGCGGCGCGCCCGACCTCGTCCTCTGCGGCACGGACGACGGGAATCACCTAGGAGCCGCCTTTGCCACCCATGGCCTGAGTTCGTTCGAGGCGCTCTTGGAGGGAATGCCCTCCAGCTCTCCGCACTCGATTGTGGCCGCTGAGCGTCTCCACGCTCCAGAATACGGCTACGACCGTGAGCATGGCATCTCCATTGATGACTACCAGTACCCCTACGAGTGGGAGCTGAAGACCGACAAACCGGCATATTCTCAGGATGAGCTGGTTATGCTGACTCTTACGCTTACCAACACCAGCGATTGGCCGGTCACCCTGGACTACGTGCCGCCGAGAGTGACCATCCGGAGCGATCAGGATAGCCGATATGTGGCTGTCTTGCCTTACGGCTACGGGCACCGCGTCCTGCAACCCCACGAGACCGCCTCCTTCACCATGACCTGGGACCAGATGCACTTCGAGGGCGGTCGGGCAACTCCAGGACGCTACTTTGCGATGGCGCATCTGGCCAACCTCGCGGACAGACGGGGGCTGCTGAGTGCGGGGCCGATTTCCGATCCGCTGGTCTTGGAGTGATTCAATGATCCGACTTCGTGGGGTCACCATGATTGTGGTCACCCCACGAGCTATAGCCAACGTGCTAGGACCTGGACCTCCCGACATGCGATTGAACCGGAGGGGCGGCTACTTCCAGCCGCCAGAATCATGTGGATCTGCGCTGAGTCAGCCAAGAGTTCGCAACCTCTGTGGTGAGTTGGTTCCGCTGCAATGTCCATTGCCATCGACTAGAACATAGAAAGACTAGCCGGGAGCGCTGGCGCTCCCGGCTGTCCCTACGGGCCAGTCATCACCTTGGCCGATGACATTTGAATGCCATTGCAAGGGGTGGCCAACCAAAGGAGACCCTATGGCTAGCAGTTCCGGTACAAGAGGATTGAGGATTCTTGGCGGGCCGTCTTGGACCCCTGATTAGCGCAGTTCTTGTAACTGGGCTGTTGGTCTTTGTGGCCTGTTTCATGCTTTGGCATCATCTCGGAGGGGGTGCTTGGCGCGCCACGAGTGTCACTGGAGGAGACGGATGTCGATGTGCAGGTTAAGTGATTTCCTTCTCCACGCCCTTACGTGGTGGCTTAGACTGCCTAGATCGCGTTGAGGTCCATCTTCAAGAGCCACTGAGAGATCGGATCGTTGTCGACAAGCACACCGGGCAATCAGTGAACGTCAGTACGGCGATCCCAAACCCGGAGTTGTCGACTAATCCTCACTTCCCTCAGATGCGTTCTACTTCGTAGTGCGGAACTTCGGCGGGAATCGGGCACATACGCTCTCACGACTAGGCCCATCGACCTTGTGGGGCTTGCCGTATGGAACACTCTTAGATGGAGGGAGGCGAAAGAGCCGCGTTGGGTGACTCGTAAACGATGACAGTAGTGCTGTGGCTTCTCGCAATGGTTCCGCCTTCAGCGTTATTCCTGATCGCAGGGATCTGGGTGGTCAGGAAGAAGTACGGCGGTGTGCGTCACGTGCTCGGTGTGGCAGCGATTGTCGTGGGGATGATGCTAGCTGGGATTACCCTGATTACGCTGCCTGGAATTGCCACTACGTTTGAAACGACGGTAACCACTTCCAGTTCGTCATCTGTGGAGCATGAAGTCGTTGTCGACGGCGTTGGCATCACATTGGGCCGGGCGGTGCTGCATCCCGATGAACGCGTCACCCTGTTCTATGTCGCAAGGGACACGGCTGAAGAGCTCGATGGGGCCATTATGGCCGACAATGCAGAGATAGAGAGCTCGGATGGACGTTCGTGGCTGGCTGATGGGCGTGGCGTAGTGCTCAATCGGCCTCCGCTCACCCTGGGATGGCTGACGTTTCCTGTGTCAGATGCTGCTCCAGGGAGCTTCAAAGTCACCGTGAACAGCGTTCAAGCCGACGGCAGTGATGTAAGGGGAGCGTGGCAGTTGCCGAGGCTCCCTGGCCTCGAAGGCCGGAGCGACGTGCTGGAACCGATCGTCATCGACTCCGATCTGTGTGTCAGTAGCGGCAATGTGGCGTTCGGCTTTCACTATAGGGCCTGCGCCCAGGAGTTCGTTGACCCTCAATCCCTTCGTCGAAGTGGAGGTACACCCGAAACTACCGGCGTTACGCCACGGCCGATGCCTACGCCTACTCCCACGCACACTTCCACTCAGCCGACTCCGACTCGTCCTGCCCAGGTCACCAAGCCCCTCGCCGTGGAGGACACTCTCCGATTACTGTTCTCCCTTTGTACACCTTGGCACTTCCAGGTCGCAGTCAGGCTCGATGACACCGGAACCCCTGGCAGGGGTTCCGAGGCACCCTCGACCGTTTGGCGCTGCGTGCTGCCATAGCTCAAGTAAGGATCGCCCCAGCGACAGCGTTAGCAAGGGCCATGTCGCCTGAAGGACGAATTCGGTCAAGCCGGAAGGACCGACACATAGCTCTGGTCCGCAGGAAGGTTGCCAGCTAAGTCCGTTCACGACCTGCGCCGACCCCGTCGGATCGCTTCCGTGAGAGAACGGTCTATTGGTTTGAAACGTACTAACAAATGGGAGCTCATTTGAACGTAGCAGGAGATCGTCGCGGTGAGTGTGGAGAAACATCGCGGTGGGCTTCGTTGCTATCGGGGAACCTTTCATGAGCCGATACGTCCTACTCATAGGATGGTCATTGGATGAGGTTTCATAGCAAGAAAATAGGATTAATACCGCGTAGCGGATTCTCTGCTCTAGGCATCACTAGAGGACTGTTGATCCTCCTGGTGGTGACATCCCAAGAAACTTCTTCTTCCACCGGTAGAAGGTCTGCTCGGCCACCCCCATCTTCCGACAGACTTCCAGGACCGGGGCGCCACCCTCTGTCTGCCTCAGGGCGAAGGCAATCTGCTCCGCCGTGTACCGGGACTTCTTCATGGAATGACCCTCCTTCAACATGTGTGATCATCCCACAAAACTAACACTCCTACTGGTGTGCTCCTCGAAGCCGTACCGTTGTATCCACCTTCCCTCCTCGGAGCGCCCGAACTCCGTCCTGATGGCACTGCTGCGCAGCATGGACCGGAGGTAGAACCTCGTTGCCGTCGACAGCGCCGCCGGATCCCGCTGGGGAACCACGGGAGCAGCGGTACGCCGTGGCGCGGCCTGCGTCCTCGACCGGACGACTGGGCTGGCTCCCAGCCCAGTCCCACCACCCAGCCTCTGTATCGCCTCGGGCAGGGTGAGGCCCTCGGCCCGCTGGATAAAGTCCAGCACGTCCCCACCAACTCCACAGCCGAAGCAGTAAAACCTGGACGTGTCGCCGTACACCGTAAAGCTGCCTTCCGACTCCTGGTGGAAGGGGCAGACGCCCTGTCGGACCCTGCCCCTTCCCCTCAACTGCACGCCCGCAGCCTCCACCACGTCGGCCAGGGAATGGCGGCTCTTGAGCGCCTCCAGGTCAACCTGTGTGTTGGCTACGACCATGACCCACCTCCTTTCAGGGGCTTCAGGCCCCGCAGGCTCCTCGCGGAGACCACCTTGCCCGGCTGCCACCCCATCCCCAGCACAGCCAGGACTTCCACGGTCCCGTCGCCGTGGGGAGCGAGCGCCGCAGCTTTGCCGGCGCCCTGGCTGTACACCAGGGTCTCGCTTTGCCCTAACCGTCGTCGCACCAGGTCCTGCCACTCGGCGTAGGCCCAACGCGTCTCGTTTGGGGCGGTCTTGTCCGGTTCGACGCCGGCGAAGACCGCCAGCGCTCCGTCCAGGTCCCCCGCCTTCCGCAGCCGCCGTGCGTCGTGGACCCTCCGGGCCACGGTCTCCTGGGGCTGCTCATGGTTGCTGGCAAAGAGGGCATCCATCACCCGGTCCACCAGCTCCTCCAGACTGCGCCTGGGCCTTTCACCCACTACCATCGTTCCGTTGTGCATCACTGCCGTTGTCATCGTGTTCTCCTTTCTACTTTCGATTGCCGTAGTGCTTGTATCGCCTGTTTCCTGTTCCTTGCGCCCATGAACCGCCGGAGCATCAACGCTCCGCATCCAAGGGCCAGAGCGTTGACGGTGAAGGCGTCAACGCCTGAACCGGTCAACAGGGGCATTACCAGGAGCAACGCCACGCCTGCCGCCAGCGTCCTCCGCTTGTGCCGCCGCATGGCTCTTGCGGTCCCGGCGACGGCGGCCAGGACCCGTGGAACCCGTTCCTTGATGTGCATGCGCACCTCCTTCTTATGTCTGTTGCCCGCACCGGCATCCGTGGCGCGGGTCTTCGCTACTGGGTTGACTGGCACTGGACACACTCCGCCCACGGTGGGATGCCTCACGTGAACGCAGCGTGACTTGTCCCCGGCCTGGTCCGCGCATCGAACGCAGAGGGGCCAGGGTGGAAAAGACGCAGCTCGGCCAGGGTCTCTTCGTCGCAACGCGAGTTCTGGGGAGCTACGAAGACGCGGCGCGGCTGTCCCAGGATGTGGCCACAGAACAGACGCGGGTGTAAAAGGGCACAGCTCGACCAGGGTCAATATGGCGCGCCGACTCTGGGGAAGCTGCGGTGACGCGAAGCGGCCAGCCTGCGATGCAAATGGCAGACCGGCGCGTGTCGAAGCTGCGGCCTAGCTGTCTGAAGAGCTATGCCGCAGGCATGGGGGGACGGTCAGAGGGCATGGGGCACTCCAACCGTCGTATCGAAAGGTCGAAACGCAGGACGCACTCCGGCCTTTGTGGAAGCATCCCTCTTGGAAGACCGTTGGGAGAGCATGGCTCGATCCCTCTGGTACATCCCGGGCTCAGGGAAAGGACCCCCAGGTTTCTAAGGCAAAGAAACACTGGAAAAACCTGATAACAATCTCAGTATTACGCCCCATCTCCCCTTTGGCAATACTTCCGGGGCCTTACCACCCACATCACTTGCACTCATGCAGCAAACATGGTGCGGAGATGACGCAGCGCCTACTTCCACCACAGTCCCACGGTGAAGAACCGCCGCACCCACCTGAGCCGCTCCCTCCTGGTCCGCGCCCACCGGGTGTCGCTCAGGGCCGCTTCTATCGAGCGTCGCTGCCCGTTCCTCCACACCCCCGCGAGCGGCTGGGTCTCGGGCGGCAGGGTCAGCCCGTGCTCCTCGGCCATGGCCAGCTCCAGGTCCAGGATGCGCTCCTCCGTCACCAGCCACGACAGGCTCCTGCCGTCGTTGGGATGGCCTTCCCTGAGCCTTCGCCACTCCTCGACCACCGGCCACGCCGCGCCATAGACCTCCTCGTCGTCTGGCGCAGGTTCACGGGTCACCAGCTCGGGATACCGCCGCCGGGTCACACCCGTCGTCACGGGCTGCTTCTCTGAGTTGGGCGCAGTCGTGGTGGGCGCGTGCGCTGTAGCCGCTTCGCGCTGACGTGCGTCCACCTGCGTCAGCCGCTGCCTCACCTCTTCTATCGCTACGGCGTGTTCCTCCCGCAACGCCTTCACCTCAACCTCTCCAGCGGCGTGGGCGCTCCGCACCTCCTTCTCCAGCGCATCTGACCGAGCTTCCAGCGCCTGGATACGCTCCTGTTGCTTGGCTACAGCAGAGCCTCCCCCGGACAGCAGCAGCCGCTCCAACGCATGGCTCATACGCCTCGACAGCATGCCGGTGTCAACGGTCTTGGCCAGGGTCTTGTAGTTGACGCCCAGCATCTCCGCCGCTTCCATGCGGCCCTCGTCACGTATCAGCTCCCGCAGCAGCGCCATCAACCGCAGATGCCGCAGACTCTCCAGGCTTCGGCTCTTCTCCCCGGTTAAATACTTCTCGTTCATCTGTTTCCTCCCCCACTTCCCAAAAGGGCATTTTCACACAGGCGAAAGGGAAGTGGCCTCAGAATTCGGGACTTCCCTTTTTGGAACTTTCATAGCTAGCTCCCCACACAACCCTCTGGAACCAGCCCTTTCGACAAAGTGTTCACTGTTTCCGTCCTGTAGGGGCTGATTTACCCCTGATTTAGCTTGCTCAGGACCCCGATTTCCCTTTTTGGAACAAACTCAAATCTCTGTACACGGCTATGACATCACAGACGGCCCCATCTTGGGAGGGTCTTATAAGGGGGTTCATGGGTGAACACCCCTATAGGGGATTACGCCCAATCTCCGGGCCGCTCACACTGAAGGAGAACGGGCGTTCGCTCACAAAGATGAACGAAAGGCCAGTGGCTCCGAACGACACCAACAGACGCAGCGCAGGCTCGGTGCAACCGGCCCACATGGTCAGTGTCGGCGTCACTGAAAGACCGATATGGAAGAGACCAAGAACCAGCACAAACCCAAAGGCGCCAGGAAAGACCCCGGTGAGCTGCGGGTCGTGAGCATCGACTTCAACCCCGGCCCCGACGCCCAGGACCGGCTGCGCCGCCTCTTCACCATGCTCGTCAAGTACGCAACCGAAGACAAGCTCACTGCACCGGACGCGGACTCTTCATCAGAGGACGGCAGCGAGGTAGAAGCCTGATGCAGCCCACCCATTCCCTGACGGTCACCAGCCTAGGAGGAGGCGTCCAATCCTCGGTCATGGCCCTCATGGCAAGCCAGGGAGCATTCGACGCCATCCCCGACTGCACCATCTTCGCCGACACCCACTGGGAGCCTCCCAGTCTCTACACTCACCTGGACTGGCTGTCCAGGAATCTGAGCTTCTCCCTGTACGTCGTGGACAACGCGCGGAGTCTCCGCGAGGACGTCAAGACCCTCACCAACCACTCCGGCAACCACAGCTTCGTAGACCTTCCCCTCTATCTGAAGGGACGCAACGGCCATGGCGATGGCATCGGGCGGCGTCAGTGCACCGAGCACTACAAGATAAGGCGTGCGCCAAGAAGCGCGTGGGTTGAACGTTTCGGTTTTGGAACTCGGCCAGGAGTAGGCCGGTGGCTAGGGGAGCAGGCATGGGGGCCAGAGGCGAAACCGTGTCTGAAGCCTCCCCGACAATGTGGCGACGGTGACCCTGCTAAACCGTGCGCTGCTAGCCAGAGTGTCGTTATGGTCACGAAAGGAACTGCCGACTGAAGCGTCGAATGTAGAACCACCTGCTCACGGTAGGGTGAGGGTGGATTCATTGGAACCCCTGTCTGCCTTATACAGGGGCAGTCCTGTTAGGACAGAGATGCCGACTCCAATTTACGGCATCTCCCGATGGCGAGCGCGGCAGCGAGCCAAGCCAGGCGTAGAGGCAGGACCTAAGACGGCGCGACGACGCAACCTAGGCGAACTTGGGAAATACGACCAGCTCTCCGGTGACAGAGTAGGCCAGCTTCGGCCAATGCCGGTCGTGTGGCAGAGCCCTCGTAGTAGTCCGAGGTCGGGAAAGCCGGCCACATGGCGAAGAGGGGCAGTCAGATGGGTGTGGAACGGAGCGAACTACGCCGGAGAAGGGATGTATGCACCCGACGACGATGGCGGAAAGCTGATGTTCCCGACTGAGAGCCGGATGCCTTGAAAGGGGCACGTCCGGTTCGGTGATGGGGATGGGGCGAACCAGCCGGAGCGATCCGGTCACTGGCGGCGCTGTCCCCACTCAATCGATTCAGCGGAAGATACGCGAGCTGCTGGGACTCACAAAAGGACAACGGGTTCCGTCCTCCTGGAACTGGGCGGTGACTTCTGCTTCATGGGCCGCCAAAGGCGTCTGCGCATCGGTGACAAATGGTACCGGGTCGACTTGCTGTTCTTTCACCGGCGGCTGCGATGTCTGGTAGTCATCGACTTGAAGATCGGTGGTTTCACTCACGCCGACGCCGGGCAGATGCACCTCTACCTGAACTATGCGCGGGCGCACTGGGGCCGCGAGGGCGAGAACCCGCCCGTTGGACTGGTCCTCTGCTCAGAAAAGGATGAGGCGCTTGCGCGGTATGCCCTCGAAGGCTTGCCAAACAACGTGATGGCAGCGGAGTACCGAATTACCCTGCCCAACGAGGAGCTCCTGGCAGCGGAGATTGACCGAACGCGGCAGGTGATAGAGTCGCGCGGCTCGATAGCGTCAGAGGCTCCGCCAAGTAGCGGCACGCTGACAGTAGAGAATCCGAAAGAGTGAGCGAGGCAACGCAACGAGCGGGAACGGCAGACTCATTAGAAATTGTGCCAATGGAACTCGTTGTCGATTCCGTGGAGCCTGCGATGCAACAAAGAGGGCCTGGCGCAGCGCATTTGAGAATGGCCCTTTGACGGTGCCCCGGCCACAGAGTAGAATGCTGGGTAGAAGTTGGCCCGGCGATGCTACTAACACCCCGGGCCGTGGCTCCACCTGAAGGGTCAGGTGATGCGATGTGATTGTACTACTCGCAGACCCGCTCCCGACAGGAGGCGGGTCTCTTGTTTTTCTAACGAAGAACAACAATAGGAGGCAATCATGGCGAAGACCAGGGCACAGAGACAGGAGCACGGCAAGAGGGCGGCCATCTACGCCCGCGTCTCCGACAAGAGCCAAGACACAGAGGACAAGACCTCTCTTTCCGAGCAGACCATCGAGATGGAAGCCTACTGCGAGGGCAAGGGCATGACCATCACCGCACGATATCAGGAGGTGGGTAGGGGCTGGACCAAGAAGCGCCCCGAGTTCCAGCGGATGCTCTCCGACGCCAAGCAGGGACTATTTGACACCATCGTCTGCTGGAAGTCGGATCGGCTGAGTAGAGGGATGTACCCCGCAGCCGCTCTGATGGAGGTGGTGGAGGCTCACCAGATACGGCTTGAGGCCGTCATGGATGCCATCGACATGAAAACTTTCGGCCTGATGGCGGCCATCGGGAAGATTGAACTGGACAACTTCCGCGAGCGGTCGTCGCTGGGCAAGCGGGGGACGGCCAAGCAAGGACGCATACCGTCCGGCGGCCTTCCCTACGGCTACTGTATCGGAGACGACGGCAGGCTGGAGATATATGAGCCGGAGGCCGAGGTGGAGATCGTCCGCCGAATCTTCCAAATGTACGTCCATGAAGGCATGGCTGGGACGGCCATCGTCCGACAGTTGACCAGGGACAACGCCCCGACGAGGAAGGCCGGCTCCCGTTGGCACAAGGCAT
The DNA here is from genome assembly GCA_965248595.1 of Dehalococcoidia bacterium. Lineage (GTDB taxonomy): Bacteria > Chloroflexota > Dehalococcoidia > Lucifugimonadales > SHYF01 > SHYF01. The sequence continues at coordinate 18,958 of CBDFJM010000006.1, read as the reverse complement.
ACGTCAGCTTCCTCCTTGGTAACGAGACCTACACAGGCACCTGGTGGTACGGCAAGGCCCGGTGGATTGTGACGGAGGCAGGGGAGTCGGTCTATCCGCAGCCCAAGGACTCCTGGATCGAGGTCCCAATCCCCTCGCTGGTGGACGAGGAGACTTGGGAGAGGGCGCAGGACCTAAAGAAGCAACGAAGGGTGCGGTCCACGCGCAACACCAAGACATTCTACCTGCTCCAACACCTCGCTAAGTGCGCCGAATGCGGGCGGCTCTTCGCCTCCCGTTCCTCCAACCGCACCTACGTCAAACGCAATGGCCAGCGCCACAGGCAGGATAGGGTCACCCCTCAGCGGCACTATCACTGCTACGGAATGCTCAGCGACGGCCTCCGGTGCCGTAGGCCAGCGATGATCAGGGCGGAACCCCTGGAGGAGTTGGTCTGGAGCCAGGTCAAGCAGATGATCCAGCATCCCGAACTCATTGTCGCCGGCATTGAGGCTATGGACACTCAGCAAGACGGTGCCCTGGAGATGCGGTCCGCCAAAGCGGAGCGTGAGCTTCGGAAGGTACAGACTGAGGAGGAAAGGGCCATTCGCCTGTTCGTGTCTGGGAAGATTACAGAGGACCAGCTCGACCTTCAACGCAAGTTCATCACGGAACGGCTGGAAACCGCACGAGCAGATCTGGATGACCTCCATGCCAGGGAGTCTGGCGCATCTGAGAAGAGGACCATGATGGAGAATCTCGTCCAGTGGGCCGGGGAATTCGGCGGCAGGCTCGATGAACTCCCCGACGAGAAGCGCAGGGACGTGCTGCGGTTGCTCGTCGATCAGATTCTCGTGGACAAGGACAACAAGGTGAGCATCACCCTTGGCATCCCAACTGACAGCTTGATGTCGATTGAGAAAGTGGAATCACCATCCCCACGCCGCCGGACAGCCCAATAGGGGGCGGAGACGCCGCAGAGGTGGCTCTCCACGGCCCAGTTCGCAGTTCAGTACACGTTGGTGGACCGGACTGGACGAAATCAAGAACCGAGGCCGATTCCGTGGTCACTCCATCGCTGGGCATGGGGATGGTGTACGTCAGTGAGGCCTCGTCTCCCACCACCTCGATGCTCTCTACGAAGTTGCGGATGAGGGCCTTGCGCTCGGGGAACGTCCCCTCTTGCAGGAACTCCCGGAAGTCCGCCACGTACCCCTTGATCTCCTCGGTGGTGGGAAGTTCCACCCTCCGCTGCTCAAGCTGAGTGGCGGCGTCCTCTCTCGCAGCCTCTAGCTGCTCCTCGCGGTGCCTCAGCGAGAAGATGCGGGGCGACAGGACCTCCAGGGTCAGCTCGCTGGTTTCAAGGGCCTCGTAGAGCTTCTCAAGCCGCTTCCTCACGTCCCCTAGCTCGGCCTCGATGACCTCCAGCCTGCCGGACAGTTCACCGGCCATTGCGTCGATCTCTTCCGCCACCAGCGTCACCAGCTCCACGATGGTCTCCTCGGTCAGAATCCGCTCCCTGATCTTCTGGACGACGAACTCCTCCACCTTGGAAGCGTTCAGGTAGCGTGCGCTGCATGTCCCTGCGCCTTCCCTGAACAGGGTGCCGCAGATGTAGTAGCCGTACTGCCCACTCTTGGCTCCCTGGCCGGAGTAGGGCCTGCCGCACACGCCGCACTTGAGCAGTCCGCTCAGCAGGAACTTGCTCCCCACTCTCGCGGGTCTTCGCACCTTCGGTGCTCGGTCCCGCATCGCCTGCTGAACGGCGTCGAACAGCTCCCTCGACACCAGGGCGGGCCACGCTCCTTCAACTCTCACCGGGTCCTGGGCCTTCTCTCCCTTGCTGTTTCTGCCCCAGACTGCGGTTCCGGTGTAGGCTTCGTTGGTCAGCAGGTAGTAGAGCCCTCCCTTGTACCAGCGTCTTCCCCTATTGGTGATGCCCCGGTCGTTCAGCTCCCTGCATATCTCCTTGAGGCCGTTGCCCCTTAGCGAACTCTCGAAGATCTCCTTCACTATGGGAGCGGTGGCTGGGTCAACCTCCAGGGTGGGACGCTCCTTGGCTCCGTCGTTTGCCTTGACGCGCTTGTAGCCGAAGGGGGCCTTGGAGCCTAGGAAGAAGCCTCTCGAAGCGGCTTCCCGCATACCCCGTACGACCTCCTGCGCCAAATTCTCGCTGTAGAATTCGTCCACGCTCTCGATGATGGCCTCCATCAGTTTCCCTGTGGGAGAGTCGTCTGCGTGCTCGGTGATGGAGACCACTCTGACACCCTTTCTGCGAAGCATGGATTTGAAGGCGACGGCGTGCTCACGCTTGCGGGTGAACCGCGAAAACTTCCAGACCAAGATGACCTGGAACGGAGCGTTGGGCTTGCTGCCCTCCTCGATCATCTCCCTGAACTGGGGCCGGTCGGCGACGCGCCCGCTCTCGGCCTCGTCCACGTACTCGCGGGCTACGGAGTAGCCGTTGGCCCTTGCGTAGTCCTTGAGAGCCCTGAGCTGGGCGGACACGGACAGGTCCACGTCCTGGCGGTTGCTGGATACCCTGGCGTACAGGGCCGCCGGGGTGAGCGGCTGTAGGTGCTTCTTCATGCTGTCCCCCATTGTGTAATTACGGAGTCTTACTCAGTATCATGACTCACCCAAGGGGCCGTTGTCAAGGAACCGGCTGTCAGCGCGTGCTGGAAGTCTGCCTCTGTATGAAACACCTTCCGTCTGTCCGCCAAGCTCGCCATGAGGCCGTCAATGTCGAGCATGTCAACTCGCCCCCCGACGCTGGTCGAACCACTCTTGCAGCTCTGCCCATTGGCGCTTCCCTTGTTCGTGCTGCTCTTCCCGTTCTCGTTGTTGTTGCTCTCGACGCTCCTGGTCTATCCGTTGCTGCTGTTCCGCTTGCTCTAGCTGGTCTCGCCTTTGTTGTTCCCGGTTAACGAAGTAGCAGCCGTTCTCTTCGCATCTTTGGGGATAGAAGCATTCTCTGTCCGGGTTGTTCGGGCACATGACTCTTTCCGCCTCTTCCAGGCATGCGGGGCATTGGTTGCCGCCCCTATAGTCCATGTACTCCCCATGAGTCATACAGTAGCGGGTGGCACACTGGTCGCAGGGTCCGTATTCCTGCCGCTCCACCTTTTGTAGATTGAACCGGTCGTGAAACGGGTCCATGTACAGGAACCAGTTTCCTTGGATTTGATCGCACCCTGTGCAGACGTTGGCCAGATACTTTCCTCCAACGGTGGAACTGAATCTTCGCTCAAGGGTCACACCGTTCTTTCGAGCGAATTCGATCTCGTCCGTGGTGAAATAGTCTTGCTCAAGGCTCTCACCGTCTTTGTCTCCCGTAGCGACGTTCACGTTCTGGCCGCATTTCCAGCAGTCCTTTGTACTGACCGTTACTGTTCTCAGCGGTAGCGGTGTGCCACACTTCCTGCACTTGGGTCTGCGGCAAAGGAGGTTGTGGGCATCTAGAACGATCCGTGCAGCGGTGAGTTCCTGTAATCTCGCCTTGGCTGCCAGGGACGCGTCCAAGGCTTTGTTCCTTCTTCTTCCTGTGAACTCCCTTTCGGTCCTTAGATGGATTTCCACTACCTCAGTGCCGTCTTGCAGGGCCTGCTCATGTACGGTCCCCTCGGGAGCATGACTGTCCACGACTTCTATGAACCTGACAGGCTCGCCATTCTCATCGAGCAGGCTGATGTCGGGGCGCACCGTTCCCACGAGCTTCTCTCGACTGACGTTGGAAGCTCCCGCTACGAGGTTTATCGTGAGCTTTTCGCTGCACTGGTTACATGCTGCCGTGGCTTCTAGATTGCCTCCCAGATTCTTTGTCACGAGTTGCTCGAGGATTGCTACAGCTTCGTCATGTGGGGTGCGATTTGATGACCTTCGCGACATCAAAAACCTCCTTGCCAAATTCATCACCGAACGAAGCAGGCCACATACAGTCTGGTGTCATCCTTCTCCCAGGAACGACAGGAAGCGGGGAGCGTTGAGGATTCTTGCGCCCTGATGCCCCTCAAGAGGCAACAGATGCCGCCGATCACCGGTCACCAGGTAGTCGGCGGAAGCCTCCACAGCGCACTCCAGGATGCGGTTGTCGGCGTGGCCGCCCTCGGTCACCTCCGGAAGCCGGCGGGGTTCGACGATGGTGGCCGCATCCCCCAGCGCCCTGAGAGCCTGGGACGAGCGTTCCTCGGTCCAATCGAACTTGCGTCCAAGTACCCCGGCAACCTCCTCCAAGATGAAGGGGGACAGGCACAACTCGAACCGTCCCCTGAGAGCCAGTTCGAGAATGAGGCGCTCGTTGCCTGGGAAGTTCAGACCGGAGACTATGACGTTGGTGTCTAGGACGACTCTCATGTACGGGAGGAACTGACCTCGGCCCGGTACTCTTCCACCAGACCAGCCACGTCCTCGGGGCCGATGCCTTTCTCCCTGGCCCGCTCCTCTCCGTACTGGAGCAGCTGTCTCCACTCGCACTCCTCAATGTAGCGGAGCACCGCCTCTCGAAGAAACTCGCTCCTGGACCGTCCCTGCTGCTTCATCACCTCGTCCACCCGGTTAGCCATCTCTGGTGGCAAGGAGAAGGTGATGGTCTTGGTCGTTCGCGGCATATTCACCTCTTGTTATCGAGTCTTACCAAGATAGTGCGACATGGGCTGGGCTCCTGTCAACCGTACTCTAAACGCTCGCTGACAGCCTCCCTCACGGGGCGCGAGATTTGAGGGAACACTGGCGGTGTCTTACCCGTGTACAGGATATCGCTCGGGACGGCAAGTTGAAGGTTGGTCGATTCCGTAGCTGAAATCGGGGTGAATGGCGCTGTCTGCTACATCGGAGCGAGCAATTTGATTCCGGTGCTCGTTCCACCCCTATAGGACTGTCGCAGCTTTGGAAGTTGCAGAAGTGCAATCGGAGAAATCCGGCATAGGCGGACAGAGCCAGCTTTGGAAATTGCACTTTGTCAAGCGGGGTCAGGCCTCCTACGTGAACACAAACCACCACACGAGTACGCTGGCGACCAGCAGCATGAACAGCACGATGGCGGTCACGCGGACTGCGATGACCACTTCCTTCGTCTCCTTGTGCTCGGCGATCTCTTTGCGGTACGCCTCCTCAAGCTCCTCGTAAGGCCGTATGCTGGCGGATGCGGACTCTATGGCCTCGTCCCGCTCCCGCTCTAATTCAGATGCTCTGAGCTTCAACTCGGATGCGTTCCGCGCCAAGTCCCGCACGGTCCGCTGAAGCTCATGCTCCCTGGCGATGGCCCGGCGCAGCAGCTCCTCGTCACTCGGATACTCCGGCCCGTGCATCCGCACGTAGACCCGGCGGCCTTCTCTGAGCACCTCGACCTCACCCTTCCTGATCTTCCGGTCGAGAGTTGGAAGGGATATCTCCAGTTCCTCCGCCGCCTCCGCTTTCGAGACCCAGCGGACAGGCTCATCGATCGCTTTTTCTTCGCTATCGGCTGACACGTCAGCCCTCGTCATGGGTTGCAAAAGTACAATTCTTCGGCCCCTGTATTTTAGCGCAGAATCCCAATTCGCTCCATGACACGTCAGGCGACACGTCAACCCCGGTTCGTAGCTAAATCAGAGCAGTTTGGGCGTCGACAGACCTCAGAGATCGCGTCGGTTGTCCCAACTTGCAGCTCCCATTCAGCATATCGGGGAGATGGGGACGCATCGGCCCTATCTATTCCCCCCTACAGGATTCTGACGCATCCGGTGGTAGAGTGAGTCCCACTGGTAGGCGCTCAGCTCGGACAGCGTCAGTCGCGGGGATTCCGGTTCCCAGAGTGGATGCCAGGACCGCCCCAGTATCCCTGTGGTGGACAACGCGGGCCTGCACGACACCAGGATGGGCAGCGCGACATGGTGGCCAACTGGGACGCAGTGGTCACATAGGTCTCCTCGACTTCCTCTGTGTCAACGACGAACAGCGTGGTAGGGAACGGAGGCTGGTCTTCCTTCGGTGCAGGCGACCAGTAGTAGCTCTCATAGGGGCTCAGACGGGCGATGACTCCCCTGGGGTGACGGGCGCGAAGCTCGTACTCTAGGTAGAACGGCACCTCGAGGCCCTGTGCGGTCATCTGTCCCACGGCGTCCGGGGCGATGGCCAACTGGCCCCAGTTGTAGGCGCGGTCGAACCTGGTGATGGGGACGGACCACAGGAGCTCGCTGTCAGGGTCGGTCCCGGCCTCGGCCTCAAGCTTCGAGAGGAACCATGTGATCCCATCTGCGTGTTTCGTCTGCTGCGCCCACGTGTCGATCCGGTGGCCCACGTGCCGTCTCCGGCCCTGACGGTCGGTGGTGAGGGCTGTGCTCCAGATGCCCCGCGTCGTCGGGAGTTGGGCTCGGTCGCGGTGGGTAATGTAGCGTATGCCCTTGGATGACAAGGTGTAGCGGGTGTCGCCGCGCTTTCCTCGTCGCTCGACCAGGCCCCAGATATCTACGAGGCTGTGCATCATCTGGCTGACCCGTCCCTCCGAGACGCCAAGCCAGCGAGCAAGGTGCTCCCGGGTAATCACCGGGTGGTCGGTCACGAGGTCGAGCACACGCTTCTCCGAGGGACTGACCCCGGAGGTAGGCGCTGCCTGCACCATTCGCTCCGCACGGGGTATGGAGGCGCGTTTGCGACTCGGCGACTCGGCCAGAGGCGCTCCGCCGGGGCTGCCATGGGAGCTCACGGTCTCCAGTGAGCAGAACCTGCCCCCGAACAGGAACGAGGTTCGCTGCCAGAAGGGGTTGTCCCGACTCTCCAGCGCACCCCTCGACTCAACGCCGACGTAGCAATCTCTCATGGCCATGTCCATGCAGAACCTGGTCGTCAGCCCCTGCTCCCAATTGCTGGGAGTCAGGATCAGGGTGGCGTCGGGGCAACGCGTGTAGTCGTACTCCGCTATGGCTCTCAGCCGGTCGTAGAGTGATCGCCGACGCAGAGCCAGACCCTGGCGGACCACTCCGAAGCTGCGACCGTCGTGGAGGGTGATCGTGGCGTCGAAGCGGCCCCGGCGGTGGAACTCCACGTGCGAACGGAGCCCGTCTACGCCTGGGGAGAGTGATGAGGCGAGACGGTAGACGGCAGCCACCGCGTCCATCCGGCGTATCAACAGTGCCAGCCACTCCCTGGACACAGGGTAGGCACGCACGAAGTCCGAGGGCGTCTGGAAGCCAAGGATCTCGGGGGCCTCGCTGATACCCCAGGCCGTGAGGTAGTATCTCTGTTGGGTGTCAGCGGTTTTGGACAGTTCTGGGTCCGAGAGATTGGGGTGAAGAAGCTCCTGGTTTGAGGGTTTCTCTGACCTCCTGATTGTACCGCCTCCGCCGGTCAAAAGTCTCTCGCTGTACCTCCTTCCTCTGGGCTAGAATTGCCTCCAGACGGCCTTCCAGCACGTCAGCCGGAGTTACAACCCTGAGCGCCTGATGATATCTTCGGTAGTTGTAGAACTCGACGAAGTCCCGGATGGCCGCCTCCAGGTCTTCCACCACCTCGTATGGCACCTGGTTAATGTCGTCTTTCAGGGTTCGGTGATATCTCTCCAGCTTCCCGTTGGTCTGAGGGTGATAGGGTGCTGCCAGGACGTGGCGAATGCCCACCACCCGCATGTACTCGCGGAAGGCCCGCGATACATAACCTGAGCCATTATCTGAGAGGAGCTTGGTCCGATCCTCCAGAGGTACATCAGTCATACCAGTAGAGTCAACAGCTTCCTGGACCACCTCTATGAGGGAGTTGGCCGTCATGTCCCGTTGCACCTTCCAGGCCAAGATGAACCGGGAGTAGTCGTCCATCACCGTCACGAGGTAGTAGTAGCCCCATCCCACTACACGGAAGTAGGAGGCATCGGTGGCCCACAGCTGGTGGGGCCCTGTGGTCTTGTGCTGGTACTCTTTGCTCGCTGCCAACTGGTATTCGATCCGTTTCACCAGACCCTCCCGTCTCAGAATACGATAGACTGTGGAGGCGGAGACCGATAGGCCTCTGTGGTCGGTGAGCGAAGCCGCCAACTGCCGGCTTCGCCAGGTCGGCATCCCACGGGCTGCCGCCAGCACTACTGCCTCCTCTTCTGGACGCAGGCGATTCCAGGGCCTCTCAGTTCCTTCCGTACCCTCCCAACTACCCTGCCGGTGCCTCCACCTCCACCAATAATACGTGCTCCTGGAAATGCCAAGCTCCCTGAGTCGCCTGTTCTTCCCTCTACCATGTCGCTCCACCTCAGCCACGACCTTCGATTGTTCCACTACGCTCATGCGACGGTGCCGTTGTCGTGTAGGGGCGGCAGAGCTGTTTTTTTGAAGCGGTGCAACTCCAGGGACAACTCACCCACCAGCTGCTTCAGTTCACTGTTCTCCCGCTTGAGCTGCTCTATCTCTTGCCGGGTCGCATCACGCACACTGTCCCGAGTCAACCTCTCCTTCCCAGCTTCCATGAACCCCTTCGTCCAGGCGTAGTAGGAGTGGGGTTTGATTCCTTCCCGTCGGCACAGGTCATTAACGGTAGTCTCCCGTCTGAACCCCTCCAAGACGATGCGGATCTTCTCTTCAGGGGTATACTTACGGCGGGTCGCTGCACGGACCTGACGCACGAAGCTTCGTGTCTCCTGGCTTCGCTCCTCAGCTTGGCTGGCCTGATCCTCTACCTGGGTCATCAATGACTCCTTTCACTTAGGGTTAATCTACCCCTCTGAAGGAGCCTCTACCACCCCCAACCTCTTCGGTTTTCTAGGCCTCAATAGTGTCCAATTGCGCTGACACCCTACAATCGGCGTCTTCGAGCTTGCGTAGATGAGTGGTTAGGTTTCCGCCGGTTAGGTCGAGCGTCTTCTGGATGAAGCCGTAGGCGAGCCGGTCCGCATCAGGCTGGGAAACCAGTATGGTCATTATTCGCAGCCGGGTGGACTGGTGGATGGTCTCGTTGAGGACAATGGCCTCGTCGGTCAATGGACGCCGCTCTTGCGCATCCACCACGCACCTAGGACCACCACTACCACCATCAATGCCGCCGATATCAACATAACCTCGTCGCCGTCCACAAGGTAGTTGGGAATGTAGAACGCTGCCGCGAATCCCACGCCCACCGCCGCCAACACCGGGCGGTGCATGATGCCGAACAGGATGTATGCCAGGGACACTATGCCAATGGCGACACCTGGTATGTTGTCCCCGTCTTCCGCGTTCCACATTCCCGCTGCCAGCGGAATGAGGAACATCGCTACAACCACCGCGAGCCAGTAGAGGAACACCCGAATGCCAGCGCTGCGAGCGGCGTCGCCGGGTGCGATCTTCCTACCGGCGCGGTGTCCGATGAACCCGCTTCCCACCATACCCGGCACCATCAGGATGCCCCACAGCACGCCGAAAATCCACGGGCTGCGCTCCGCGAATTCGGATGCCAGTGTCAGGATGGCGTACTGCGAGCCGACTCCCAGCGCGGCTATCGCGGCCCAAAGTAACATTATCGTCGCTGTTCCGGCGACGTACATGGAGCTCCGCGCCCTGTCCATCGTCTCGTGGATGTCGCGCCAGCTCTCTTCGGGTGTGCCCGCCCCCGTTTCGCCGTCTGACTCTTTCATCGCTCGCCTCCTTGTCGTCATGTGAGTTGTGGCGTGAGCATCGGCATGGAAACCACGCGCTTGACTCTGCCCACGTTCACAGGATACTATATTGCAAAGTAGTTTGAATTTCAAATGCAAGAGGCAAACGAGCATGGAACCTTCTGATGCCCTCGCGGTGCAGGTGGCGTCCCTGCGGAAGCTGTACGGCAGCGTGGTAGCCGTGGACGACGTGAGCTTCGAGGTCGAGCGCGGGAGTGTGTTCTGCATAATCGGTCCCAACGGTGCCGGCAAGACCACAGCCATTGAGTGCCTCGAAGGGCTGCGCCAGCCGGATGGCGGCTCGGTCCTCGTAGCCGGACTGGGCCCCTTATCGGATCGCGCTAGGTTCGTTCACAAGATAGGCGTTCAACTCCAGGACGTAGGTATTCCCTCTCGCATGAAGGCGGGGGAGGCGCTACGCCTGTTCGCCGCGCTCTACCGGACTTCCATTCCCCTGTCCGAGCTGAGCGAGGAGTTGGGGCTCGATGGGACTCTTTCTAAGCAGTATGGCTCGCTTTCGGGCGGCCAAAAACGGCGCGTCAACATAGCGCTCGCTCTCGTGGGAGACCCCGAAATAGTGTTCTTGGACGAACCCACCACCGGCCTCGACCCGGAGTCCCGCTTCCGATTCTGGGACTACCTTAGGCGGCAAAACGCCCGTGGCATGACGATAGTGGCGACCACGCATTACCTGGAGGAGGCGCGCGAATACTGCGACACGGTCCTGCTGATGAACAAGGGCAGAGTTGTAACGTCCGGGCCGCCTGAGCGCCTTATCGCGGAGTCGGGGTTGGCGGTGCGCGTCGTCCTGCCGCGAGCGGCGGTTGGTACCCTAGGGGAGGCCGACTTGACGGCGCTGCCAGGCGTCGCCCATGTCCGCATGACGGAGACAAGTTTCTATGTATATGGAGATGGCAATGTGGTGCGCGATGTCTCTGACTTTCTAAGCCTGAGGAGTGTTTCGCCCGGCGTACTTGAGGTGCGGCCCACCAACATGGACGATGTCTACTTCCTCGCCGTCGGGAGTGAAGACCAGTGAGGAGGGCGGGAATGAACTCCACAGCGCTTAGCAGGCTGATATACACCGAATCGCTTCTGGCATTGCGCGAGCCTGTCGGCATGTTCATGGCGGTGATGCTACCTCTGGCGGTCTTCCTTGCTCTGGGATTCTCGGTCGGCAACATCGAGATTCCGGTGGACCGGGACACGGGCGTCGTGGAGCTGTTTCACGTCAGGGACGTCCTGCTTGCTGGCAACATCGCCTGGGTCGCCGCAGCTTTCGGCATCGTCGCGTTGCCGCAGACGCTGGTGGAGTTTCGTCAGCACGGGATATTCCGGCGTTATAGGGTTACGCCCATGCCGTCTTACATGCTCATAGTCGCGCCTCTGGCGGTGGGCGCGGCGGTCGTCGTGGTGTCTCTGGCTCTAATGCTGGTTGTTGGATGGTTAATATTCGACATTCGCTTTGCGGGCAACCCGGCGATGGTGGCGCTGGCGATATTCGTTTCGTACATGGCGTTTGCCGCTTTGGGGACGGCCATCACTGCCCGCATCCGCAGTACGCGAACCGCGTTGGGACTGGGGCTTCTGGTATTCGCGCCCATGTTTGTGCTGAGCGGCGCGTTCGGCCCGAGGGAGTCCTTCCCCTACGCGCTCCAACTGGTGGGCAACTGGCTGCCGCTGACCCACGCCTACGATCTGCTCACGTTCCTCTGGCTGGGCGCGACCTGGGAAGTGGAGACGACTATCGTCGCTCCCATCTGGGTCTCCTTCGCCTACCTCGGAGCGATAGCGGCGGTCTGCGTCGCTGCCAGCGCGCGACTGTTCAAGTGGGAATAAGCTGACGCAGAGCAGACTTCGCACTCTGTATCAGGTTTCCCACTCACAGCGCCAAGCTGAACCTAAGGGTGAAAGTTCTTGATTTTGTCCAGTTTGGTGGGCCTAAGTTGACGGTAGGCAGTACCCTCTTTGAACTGTGGATGGGACTGTAGCAACTCGGAGAGGTCGGGCCAGGTTTCCCTGGAGCGGAAGCGTAGCATAAAGGAAGGCTCAACTCGTCCAGGTCATTGCTGGGAACCTCCCACAGCGCCACCGGGGCTCCGCTAACAACTCAGTTCCCGACGTAATCCCAAGGGGTTCCAAGGAAAGATCGCTCAGCACATCCAGAGCGTATTCGTGCATTTGCCGGAAAGGCGGCCCATGAATGGATGCCCAATGACCTGCCATGCCAACGGCAGGTTGCTTCTTGCCATGTCACGAAGGTTTGTGAGGGCATATTGCTCAACTTGAGGCATGTCGTCTGGCACCCACCAATGATCACCTCGGATTCGAAACCAATAGCGATGGTGGTAGCTTGTGACTATGCTAACTAGTCTTATATGGCTAAGATATATGTCCACTGACCGATAGGCAAGAAGAGTTAGGCTAGCCTTGACGGAACGGTTGCTTGGTGCCGGTTGGTGAGCCAGCGTGACGGGGCTCGATCGGCCCTGGTGTAACAAGAAGTCTGCAAAGGCCATAGCAGACGTACGTAAAAAAAGAGAGGGAGGCCAAGACAACGATGCGTGTCATCACCGCCGCTGCCATCAGCAAGAGAACGGTCACCATGCTGGCTGTGGTCATCCTTCTGGCCGGCGGAGTGTATGTCTACAACTCCCTCAAAGTAGAGCTCTTCCCCGATATCGAGTTTCCCTTAGTGGCGGTCAACACTTCCTATCCCTCCGTCGACCCTGAAGGTGTGGTCGAAGACGTTACATCTCCCATTGAAAAGGCCATCTCCGGGATGGATGGGCTTGAATCGGTCCAGTCGACCAGCTTCGAGGGCAACTCCCTCGTGCTGGCGAACTTCAAGTTCGGCACCGACATGGCCAATGCGGAAAGCAATATCGAGGCTGCCGTAAGCGGTCTCTCCTTCCCCGTTGGGGTGGAGAGGCCCGACGTAGGACGGTTCAACCCCGACCAGGTCGCAGTGCTCCAGTTCAGCGTCATCGCCGGACCGGAGCCCGATGCCGATCCCTCCGGCTTTGTGCCCTCGGACCTCGCCGTCTCCACGGTGCAGACGCTGTTACTCCCCGAACTGGTTGCCATCGACGGCGTAATGGACGTGCAGGTAACCGGAGAGGTACAGCCTCAGGTGCTGGTGGCCGTTGACCCGGACCGGCTGGGGGCCCAAGGAATCTCACTGCCCCAAGTCTCCGCAGCGCTGAGTGAAAACAACGTCACCTTCCCGACGGGCCTGCTCTTCGGCACTGGTGAGGCGATGCCGGTGAAGACCATCCACCTGCTCGGCTCTATCGCAGACATTCGGAACCTCGTAGTGGGGTCGTCTCCCTCCGGTCCAGTCTTGCTGTCCGATGTGGCCAGTGTTGCCTCCACGAACGAGGTGCCCACCAGCATCTCCCGCACCAACGGAAGACAGGCCATCAACGTCTCCATCATCAAGGAGCCTGAGGCCAACACCATCGAAGTGACCGAGGCAGTCCGAGAGGCGCTGGACGCCGCCGCTCTGCCAGCCGGAATCGAGATCGTCATCGTTTCGGACGAGGGACCAGAGATCCAGGAGCAGATCGATTCCCTGCTTCAAGAGGCTGGCTTCGGTTTCCTGTTCGCGGTGACTGTGGTCTTCATTTTCATGTTGACCATCAGGCCCACGGTGATCCGGGGGTTGTTCACCACCCTTCGACCCACGATCGTCATAGGGCTCTCCATTCCTCTCAGCGTGCTCACCGGCGTGCTCCTCATGGGCTGGCAGGATATGTCTCTCAACTTCATGACCCTTGGGGGCCTGGCCATCTCCGTGGGACGGGTGGTGGACGATGCCATCGTCGTCCTGGAGAACGTCTACCGTCACATACAGTCGGGACGGGAGCGGTGGCGGGCGGCGCTGGACGCGACCGCTGAGGTGGGTCCGGCCATCTTCGCCTCGACCCTGACGACCATCGTCGTTTTCATACCCCTTGCATTCATCCAGGGCCTCGTAGGGGCGTTCTTCCTGCCCTTCGCCCTGACGATTAGCTTTGCGCTGGTGGCGTCTCTGGTAGTAGCCCTGACCGCCGTTCCGGTTCTGGGAGCGTACCTTCTGCGCCCAGGCGACCTCCCCGAAGGGGCAGGAGACGACGACGACATCGCCTTCGTCCACGAGACCTGGATGCAAAGGGCCTACACTCCCGTGCTACGGTGGGTGCTGGGGCATAAGGCTGTTACTCTGGCAGGAGCGGCGCTCGTAACCGGGCTCAGCTTGGTTTTGCTGCTGGTCATCCCCATCACGCTCTTTCCCTCTGGCGGGACCCGCAGCGTCCAGATAGAAGTAAGACTTCCTCCAGGAGCTCGCGCCGGTCAGACGCTCTCCGAGGTGGTGGAGATAGAAGACCGGGTCAGGGGCCTGGCGGAGATATACACCGCAACGGTCGGCGCGACCGATCTCGCCTTTGGGGGCGGCCCAGGCGGATTCAACCAGGCCAGCATCCTGGTGGTGCTGCGCTCCGATGCGCCCGAAGACATCGCGGAGGACTTGAGAGAGGACCTGGAGAAGCCGGGCCGCCTGGTAAGGGTCAACGAGGTGTCCGATGGACCGCCACAGGGTGGAGTCGATATCAGCATAACAGGACCGAACTACGCTGACATCAGGTCCGTGGCCCAGGAGCTATCGACCTCCCTTTCCTCTGTGGAGGGAGTCGTCAACCTGGAGAGCAACGTTGCCCAGGCACGGGACGAGGTCGCCATACGGGTCGACTCTGCCGCCGCCGCCAACATCGGACTCACCGCGCGTCAGGTGGGGTTCCAGCTAAGCGGATTCCTAGTGGGGAGGGCAGTGACAACCATCGACATCGATGGTCAGGCTATCGATGTGGTCCTATCAGGCCAGAGGGATGCTTTGGGAAGCATCGACCAGATCAAAGAGCTGCTGATCGAGGGACCGGGAGGCGTAGCGCCACTACACCAGCTAGCCCGGGTGGAGATTCAAGAGGGGCCGGTGACTATCACCCGCACCGATGGGCAGCGGTCCGCCAGTATCACTGGAGACACCATCGGTGAGGATACCCAAGCCGTGGGAGCAGAGATCGATGCGAAGATCGCGGCCCTATCTCCGCCAGCGGGAGTAAGCGTGACCAGCGGCGGGATATTCGCAGACATCGAAGAGGGGTTCCGGTCCATCTTCGTCTCGATGGCTGTGGGTATCGTCTTGATGTACCTCGTCATGGTAGCCAGCCTGGGGTCGTTGAGGAACCCCCTCATCATCGTCTCCAGCCTACCCCTAGCGCTGATTGGAGTGCTGGTGTCTCTGGCCATCACAGGCCGGGCTTTGGGGCTGCCAGCCATGATGGGCATCCTGCTCCTCATCGGCATCGTGGTAACCAACGCCATCGTGCTCATCGCCTTCGTTGAGCAGCTGCGGGCTAGGGGCATGCCTGTCCGAGAGGCGCTCATCACCGGCGCTCGCGTGCGCCTGCGCCCCATCCTGATGACTGCCTTGACTACCAGCTTTGCGCTGCTGCCCCTAGCGGCCTTCTCCGGTGGTTCGGGGGGCATCATCAGCTCCGAGTTGGCCACGGTAGTAATTGGCGGGTTGATCACCTCCACCGCCTTGACGCTGATCGTAGTGCCCATTGTCTACTACCTCGTCAATGTCAGTATCCCTGGCCTGTTCCACAGGGGCGGTTCAGTTGAGCAGCCGCAATAGCTGGTGGGGCTACCCTAAAGCCTACTAGGCGGGCTGCCTCTATGGTGAGATCAAGGGGTGCTATATGGGCAAACAGCTCGAATTCTCAAGTGCGCATGCCTTACGGGGTCGGGCGGCGGTGACCCAAGTAGCTTCCCACTCCATCGAATGCCCAGCATCAGCCAAGAACGCTGCTCATGGTGACTGGCTGACATGGATCAATAGACCCTAAATGATAGATGTGATGATTATCGACGACAATGAAGCTCTGAGGCTGGGGCTGAGGATTTTCGTCGAGGAAGAGTCAGATATGCGGGTGGTGGGTAAGTTCGTTTCGGCGGCAGTCTCCTTGTCAGAGGTCGAGGGGCTCAAACCCGACGTCGTGCTGCTGAGCGTGGGCCTGTCGGATATGACCGGGTTTGAGGCGTGCCGAAAGATTCTCAACCTGGCGCCTTCGACTCGCATCGTTTTCATTGGGCCGGGTCATGTCAAGCAGGTCATGGTAGACCAGCCCCCGTTCCCCACCACCCTGTTCGTCGTGGACACAGAGGAGGTCGAGGCTACCTACGTGCGCACAGTGGCCAGGATGAGCCGGATGTCGCTGCCAATCCTCGTGTCCTGCCGGCCCGTCCTGTCCACAACAGGGATACTGGGGGGGTCCTGGCATCCACTCTGGGAGCCGGAATCCCCGCGACTGGCACTGTCCGAGCTACGCGCCTACCAATGGGACTCACTCTACCACCGGATGCGTCAGCGTCCTGTAGAGGGGGATAGATAGGGCCGATGCGTCCCCATCTCCCCGTTATGTTGTCTGGGGTCACAAAATGGGACAACCGACCCGAGCTCCAAGGTCTTTCGACAGGCAAAATACCCCTGCTTTAGCTACGAAACGGGGTTGACGTGTCGCCTGACGTGTCATGGAGTAAATTGGGATTCCGCGCTAAAATACAGGGGCCGAAGTATTGTACTCTTGCCACCCATGACGGGGGCTGACGTGTCAGCCGATATTGAGGAAAAAGCGATGGATGAGCCTGTCCGCTGGGTGACGAAAGCGGAGGCAGCGGAGGAGCTGGAGATTTCCCTTTCGACCCTCGACCGACAGATCAGGAAGGGTGAGGTCGAGGTGCTCAGAGAAGGCCGTCGCGTCTACGTGCGGATGCACGGGCCTGAGTACCTGAGTGCCGAGGAGCTGCTGCGCCGGTCCGTCGCTAGGGAGCGGGAGCTTGAGCGGACCGTGCGGGAGTTGGAGCAGAGCGTGTCGGACTTGGAGCTTAGAGCATCTGAGTTGGAGCGGGAGCGGGACGAGGCCAGGGAGTCCGCAGCCACCGCCAGACGGCCGTACGAGGAGCTTGAGAAGGCGTACCGGAAGGAGATCGCCGAGCATAAGGAGACGAAGGAAGCAGTCATCGCAGTCCGCGTGACCGCCATCTTGCTTTTGGTGCTGCTGATCGCCAGTGTTCTCCTGTGGTGGTTCGTGCTGAGGTAGGGGCGTCCACGCGCCGTGCTGTGCCTGGTAGGGTAGGCCGCCGGCGAGTTACTCCGATTGCGCGGAGTACTTTTCCGTCGGCCCCCATCGGAACCGGACGTGCGGCTTTCACCGCATCCGGCTCTCCGGTGTCGTGACAGTTGGTCGTGGCGGAGGAAGTGTGCCTGTGGCACCGTCCCTGTGGTGAGTGGACGTCAGGCTCTGAGGAGCCTGCTAACGTGGCAAGAAGCGGGTGGCAGTGAGGACGTACTCGTCGTCAATCGCGTTGATGTTGCGATCAATGTCGATGTTCGTTGGATATCCGAACTCACTGTCGTAACTAACAGTAATCTGGTCTGCCTCGTTGTCGATGGCCTCCTGGATCACGTCGAACAGCCTGTCGATGGTATGGTAGCGTGGTGAGCCGGAGATCACGGGAGGATCGCCCGCTTTGCCCATTTCGCCAGACTCAGCGTAGACGACTGACTTGATCTCTCCGTTGGTGACAGTGACCTTGACGGGCTGTCCGAAGTTGTCCGAGCACTCGCAGAGTACGTTGTACTCATACGAGTAGTCGCCTGAGCGTGCCTGCTGCCACAAAGAAAGGTGGCTGTCCAGTTCGACTTCCGCCCGATTGAGCACGATGCGCCCGGTGTGCATATCAACGACGACCCGATCCCCTAGTGGCTGTTGAAGATGTCTGGGGCCGACGGCATCTAGACAGTCGGCTCCACCGCGTAAAGGAGTGGAGTAGGCAACCGCCTTCACCCTCACGTCGATGTCAGTCTCCGTCAGGGTTACCCCTGGACCGCCGTTGCAAGAGGCGATAATGAGGACAAGCCCATCGGGAGACCGCAACTCCGCGTCGACCACAGCCACTGCGCTGCGCCAGGCTCCCCCACCGAGGTGGTGCCAAGCTAAGAAGCAGGCCACGAAGACCAGTATCCCGGTCACCACGATGGCGGCAAGTAGAGACACTGGATGTCGGAATTGTTGCACGCTGTTGAGCCTCTGGTGCTGTTTCGGGTATAGGGTCTTTGTAACCCATTTTACCACAGTCCAGTCATTGAACGGAACGGCATTGAGACAATACAGTGGGGACACTACCTACTTTTGCTTGCGCGGTTTCCAACTGCTGTCAACCGTAGCCGCTTTACCGACACGCTGTTGTCCCCTTTGGTTTTCACCTCAAGGGTAGGTCGGTTGACCCAAGAACTTTCTCCGAGACCTTCCTAGCTGAACTAGGTATCCTATGCCGCGTCACGCGGCGCACAACCATCTGCGGAGACAGCGGAAGGGAGCACAGCTCACGGAACTCGGTTCGAGTCCTATCCCCGGTCCCGTCACTTTCCACAGCAGCACTTTGTTCACTTTCGTAGCTGCCACTGTCCAGTAGAGGTGGAAGGAGCACCGGAATCAGATTGCTTGCTACGGTGTGTCAGCCTGCTTGGTTTCCCCTCGATTTCAGCTATGTAGTCGCCAAATCTGCAACTTGCCACCCTAGAAGATTCCCCTGTCCACGGGTATGACACCACCACAGGCTCCGCGAATCTCATGCCCTGTGAGAGGGGCTGTGCGCGAGCCCTGCCAGACCCGTCGTTGCCGCCGCAACAACTTCGTCTATCCACTGGGAACCAGTGTGTAGCCTTGACATTATTAACTGTTGGCGTTAATATAATCAACAGTGGACCGATTTCGAGATGACGACGCTCAACGCCTCTTCGCCGGAGAAACTGTTCGGCGCTTACCGCCTGACATCCAGCGCAGGGCGAGGATGCGGCTACAGCGAGTGGTGGCGGCCACGGCGTTGACCGACCTGCAGGTGCCACCATCCCATCGGCTGGAAGCATTGCGTGGAGACCGGGCTGGCCAGTTCAGCATCCGCATAAACGACCAGTGGCGGGTATGCTTCATCTGGACAGACCAGGGCGCGATGGAAATAGAAATCACTGACTACCACTGAGGAGGAAACCATGACTAACACGGCCGAGCCGATACACCCGGGAGAACATCTGTCGGAGATCATGGAGGAGTTGGGCATCACCCAGTATCGTCTGGCAAAGACCATAGGGGCGCCGCCTATACGCATCCATGACATCGTGCATTGTCGGAGGTCCATCACCGTGGACACTGCGCTGAAGATAGGAAAGGCCCTGGGGACAACGCCGGAGTTTTGGCTGAATCTCCAGCGGATGTACGACCTGGACGTGGCGCGGGCCACCACCGACGTAAGCGGGATCGAGCCATTGGTCAAGGCGTCCGCATG
>CBDFJM010000005.1:0-140304 GCA_965248595.1 Dehalococcoidia bacterium | reverse complement strand
CAAGTTGGTACTTTGCAGCATCATTGCCTGTGAGCGTGCAGTATTTGAGATCGTCCGCAGTGACACATTGCGGTTCGATGTTAGGGATACGAAGCACGGGGCGCTCGGATACGTCGTACGTGCACCGGACCGACGTACCATATTGGAGTTTCTCGCGCACGGATGCAAAATTGACGACTTCCCAACTCTCAGGAACTGGCCCAATCTCTGTCTCCTTCTGCACGTCGCCTCGTAGCCCGCGCGTGAACAAAATGTGCATGGCGGCGCTCTTGAGGACTTGCGTGGTGGTGATGGATTGTTCTTCTACCGACTTGAGGCGCAGTAGGAACTCCAGAGACTCCGCAACGGCTACCTGGTCTCCTGGGGGTAGGTTAGGGTAAGGCAGGTCAAGCAGGACTTCCGCCGGAACACGCTGCCGTCCCGTGCTTCCTTCCATGCGTTCGGCAACATGATGCCGTACGTCCGGATGCAGGAGGTAGAAAAATAGAAACCTCCTATCTTCTTGGTCATTGCGCCTTGGTCGTAGCGGGATGACTTCCGTTGTTGCGAAGCCGAAGGGAGCGGGCAGTTCAGTGACAAGGGCCTGCTTCCCGTTCTCGAAGGATGGAGTGATCTTGGCTACCAGAACGTCGCCACGCTCAAAGTAGGTTCCGGTCCTTATCACTTGCGACGGCCTGAAATCATAGTCGGGCGTGTACGCGCCTCCCTGCGGTATGGCCTCCATCGTAGCAAAGGGCACCACCGCTACTGACGATACATCCAACCCGCGTGGTTTCTTCGTCACCTCATAGGCGTCGCCCACTCGGACCCATGCGAACCCAGCGGGCAAGTCAAGATCAAATAGGCTCATCAGCGACTCCGGCAAGTAGCTTGGACAACGAGGCGGAGAGCGTACTGGCCTCGTCATCGAGTGACGCTAACTCCGCCATCAACGCTCGCACTGAACCAACTTCGGTTGATGAAGACTGGCCCACCCATCGGCTCGGGCTGAGGTTGTAGTCGGCCTCCTGCGCCTGCTCACGGGTGATAACGGCGACCTCGCCATCGACAACCTCGCCCTTGAGGAATGCCGCCGCGATGGGGCGGATGTTGTCCTCCGGGATGTAGTTCTTGGGCCGTCCCTTGCTGACGTGGCGGCTGGCGTTGACCAGCACGATCCTGCCCCTGCGCGCCTCCGGCTTACGCTTCGATAATACGACGATGATTCCAGCGGCGCTGGTGTTGTAGAAGAGGTTGTCCGGCAGCAGCACCACGCCGTCGATCAGGTCCCGCTCCACAAACCACTTGCGGATGTTGCGCTCCCTATCCTCGTTCTTGCTACCGGAGCCGCGGGTCACAGCGCCAGTGTCTAGCACTACGGCCGCACGACCACGCTCGTTCAGGGAGGCCAGGGTGTGCTGGAGCCATGCCCAGTCTCCCTTGCCGGTGGTGACGCCGCCGGAGGTGCGGAAACGGTCGAAGGGGTCGTTCTCGAAGGTGTCCTGGTTGAAGTCCTGGTTCCACATGGGATTGGCGACCACGATGTCGTGGCCGGATATCCGTCCAACGGCGTCCTTGAACTTGGGGTTGATCATCGTGTCGCCGCGCTCGATGCGCACGTCCATGTCGTGGATGATGGCGTTCATATGGGCGACGGCGTAGCTGTCGGCCTGCAGCTCCTGCCCATAGAGCTTGAGGGGCACGCGGCTGGTGGGGTCGGTCTCGCGGGCGACAAGCTGGAGCTTGATGAGCAGCCCCGCCGAGCCGCAGGCGTAGTCGTGGCACGTCTCGCCGGGCCGGGGGCGCATGATGTGGGCCATGAGGAAGCCGACCTCGGTGGGGGTGAAGAACTCGCCCGCGCTCTGGCCGGAGCCCTCGGCGAACTTGCGGAGCAGGTACTCGTAGGCGCGGCCCAGAAAGTCGGGCTGCACGTCGGCGAGGCCCAGGCGGTATCGAGGGTCGGAGAAGGTCTCGACGACGGCGGCGAGGCGCGCCGGGTTGAGGTCGCGCTCGCCGTTGCGCTCAGAGGAGAAGTCCACGAGGTCGATGACGCCTGAGAGGGTGGGGTTGTGGCGAACGACGGCGCGGACGGCCCTCGTCAGGTGCTCGCCGATGTCGCGGGGCCGGGTGCTTCGTCCCTGGGCATCCGTAGGCCACTCGCGGGCCTCTCGCCCGCTCACGGCGCCCCATCGGGCCTCCGACGGCAGGTAGAAGCGCAGCAGACCGTGGTCGCTCTCCGCGATCTCCTGTGCGATGGTGCGGTCCCCGAATTCCTGGGCCAGCCGCTCGATTTCGTCGTCGAACACGTCAGAGAGGCGCTTGAGGAAAAGAAGGGGCAGCAGGTAGTCCTTGAACTTGGCGGCGTCCTTCGCGCCTCGGATGGAGCAGGCGGCGTCCCAAAGCATCTGCTCCATGGGCTTGGTGTCGGGAACGGACGCCTGGCCTCGGCGGGACCGCCGCCGGGTTACGCGAGCCGCAGACTCGCCCTCGTCCACGACCGGCTCAGTGGAGTCGATGCCCACCTCGGCAGCCAGGGCAGCGATAGCCGTCCGCCCTGCTCTCTGCGGCGTCGTAACTCCGCCCTCCCACCGATTCACCGTCGCGAACGACACTCCAAGGCGCTCGGCAAGCTGCTCCTGCGTCAGGTCCAGCCTCGCACGGATGGCCTGCAGGGTTGGAGGGATAGTCTGTTGGTCTGTCATGTCTGTCATGGTCAAAAGGTAGGTGTGCCGGTTCAGTCAGACAGCCACTGGGCGTACGCTTGTACATCGATCATTGGAACTGTGCCACTAAACTGAAGCTGCGAGATTAGAGTGAGCAGGAAGGCGGTCGCAGGCTTACCGCCTGCGTGTGTCTTGTATGCCCCGCTCCCCTCGTCGAACCTGAAGTATCCGTGGGCCGCAACGCAACCTAGGTCGAGGTGGTCAACCCCTGTGCCATCTCCGAACGCTGTGTGCAAGGACTCGCCCATGGCAGGCTTCCAATCGCTCTCCAGGGTCAACAGGCCACCACATATGGGGATGAGCGGCTTGGGAGGATAAGTCCCTCCTGCATGGGGAATCGGCAGGCTGGTCCGGTGAAGCCGACGCACGCTGGCCACCTTCTCGCGTGCATACTTGATATTCTCCTTATTGAGCGTCTGCTTGGCCTCGAATACTGCGTACACACTCTCAGCGGGGATGATGGTCTGCTCTTCGTATCGGAAGATGAAAGGCGAATACTGGTGGTCGTATACGACCACATCGATCTGATCACTGAATGTTCCGTTGCTATCGACCACATGGGCATTGGCAGCCTGGTAGCGTTTGGGCAGGTACGTGTTGAGAAGGTCCAACCATACGTTCTCGCTGGCATCTCCCTTGGTGCCTGAATGTCCGAAACTCTGACGAGCGACCTCCAAGCGATGCTGGATGTCGTCATGCAGGTTAGCAAGGAGCCGCTCCAGGGACCACTCACTCATGATGTGCCTCCTGAAACGGTGCTGTCGGGATCATGGTTCGAGCGATCTCAATCGCTTGATTCGGATCCACTGCACTGTCTGGGTAGGCGTCAAGCACGATGGCAGGCAGCAGCCGTTGCGTCAGGTCCGAGAATGTAAAGCCGTGATCTTCATTTTGGCGTGGTCCCGTAGCAGCGACGACAGCTCCTATTTGCGGCTCTGAAAGACCCAACTGACAAAGGGATGGCTTTAGCACCGTGGTACGTTGCTCAGCGTCTGGACGGGTAAATATCAGTATGTCTGCCGCGCGGCGTTGTACTGCAGGGTCCAAAGCGCCTAATCGGTTCGTGCACATGATGGCAGCAACGGGGAGCTTGCCGTTAGCAAGGCGGTCTATCCCTCGTATGAAGGCGTTCACCCCCGCCCTGTCCTCATGGTGCATCTGGGATGCCTCGCGCGATTGGGCGATGGCATCCGCCTCATCCACCAGGAGAATGACAGCCCCTCGTGAGTTCCCGTTGGTGCCCTTGAGCTTCCGAGCTTCCTCCAGAGTGTGATCGAAGGCAGCGGACAACAGCTGGGTCATCTCGCCGACGCGTCCCTGTCCACGTGTAGAGAGGCTCATCGGGAAAAGGGTGATGCTGACTCCCTCCCGGCGGGCCACATCGTCGCCGATGGTCTCCGCGAGCTCAGACTTGCCGGACCCGACATCACCAGCAAGCACAACAAGAGGCGGCCTTCTCAGCACTGCGTCGAGCAAGCCGTTAGCTCCAGGATGATACTTTCTCGCCCAAGAATCCAGACCGGCCGGGTTGATGAGCAGTCCAAGAATCTTCGCCAAACGCGCTTTGTGCTCATCTAGCCCCACCAGGCGAGACAAACGCTCTCGCGCTTCCACGTCTGGGTAAGTGATGGGACGATCAAACAGGTCGTCGATGGTCGGGCGAGTCGTCACCGGTAGCTCCTCAAGCTGGCACGGTCAAGGGCACGGCCACCCGCCGAGTAGGTTAAGTCTCGGTTCCAGTAACCGTTGATGCCGGGTTCTGCTCCCACGGTTCTTTGGAAGGGGAGCCTCCTAGCGAACTCCTCCTGCTGCTTCCACGTCAGCTGGTTCCACGCAGAGTTGTAGGTTAGGTAGCTGTGGAATGATGCTCCGCTTATCTGGACACCGGGTCGAACTCGTCCGGGACCATCGTCGTTAGCAGTGATGCCCATTAGATCACGGGCTGTGTAGACCAGCGTCGGCTCAATCCAGTAGCCGTTCTTCCGAAAGCCATAGGCTACAGTGTCAAGGAGCCCTTCCTTGAGGAACTCAATGGCCTCTGCTTCAAAGGCGTCGATCCAATTATCCGGCGGCTCACCGTAGAACCTCTGCATCCGCTTGAGGTCGGTGGCGACTTTCGCTGCAATATGCTTGGCGTGTGTCCGGGTAAAGGTTGCGGTGTCGGTAACCGTATAGCTGTAACTCATCTCCTCCTCACACTTGAAACGAAGGGCCAAAGACCTTCCGCCAGTAGTTTATCGTCTCGTAATTCGTCGGCGCGGCGAGGGCCGCATCAATAGCGTCGCCCGCATCGAGGGCCGCCTGTACGATTGCATCCGCCTCAGCGTCCGTGTAGAGGCTGGCAACATTGTTCTTCTCATTCACCGGGTCGATGATTTGCACCGGATCGGAGAACTGTCCAACCGCCGACGCTCGGTAATAGTCTGTGAAGATGATCTTCTCCCGCATGTTGGTGCGGGCGACGTACGTGAAGAAGTGCTGAAGCGCCTCAGGGTAGTCGGAGAAATCGAGTCCCTGATCACAAAGATGTGAGAGGATCATCTCAATCATGAATGACTTGAACCGGAAGCCTGGCTGCTCGTCCTTCAACCTATGCGCCCAGAACTTCACGAGACGCACTACTTGCGCGAAGTGCTGCGCCTGCGCCTGTTTTCGCTTTCCTATGAATTCGAGGTGAAGCGGGATGCTAGTCTCCAAGAAGGACCCATTGTCTTGGCTCACGAGCCTCCCGTACCACTGAGGGTCCCCATCGTAGAGAATGGGCACTACGTCAACGTCAAGCCCCGTTCCTCGGAAGGAGACCGTGACACTGTAGGTCTGGGGCGCTACCTGGCCCGGACTGAAGTTCGGGAATGCCTTGCGGAGGCGCTCAGCCAGATAGTCGAGAAGTTCTGCAACATCGTGAGGAGTGTCAGCACCGCTGATGTAGCAGGCCAAGTCGATATCGTTCAGGGAGCGCAGCGCCGTCCCCTTAGCAATGCTACCCGACAGCAGCATCTTCTTGAGGGTGAAGTCGGGATTCTCGCTCAGGTATCCGTCGAGCTTCTCTCGGAGGCGGCGAGCCTGGGCCCGATACTCACTCGCCTTGTCTCTCGGAAGGTTTACCCTGTCCTGGGCGAAACTCGCGATGTCGCCATGATCAACATGCTGTCGCGTCATAATCTTTACCTTGTACTGCCACCGAACTTCTTGGCAGCAAGCGGGGCGATGACCGTGTGCGCCACCCCCTGCGCCGTGGTGACGCCGCCTTTCCAGCGATACGCCGTGGCGAACGACACGCCAAGCCGCTCGGCGAGCTGCTCCCGGCGCAGCCGTCTTCGGATGGCCTGCAGGATTGGGGGAATGGGTCGCTGGCCTGCTATATTTGCCATGTATGCATTATAACATACCAGTAGCCAATGGCCAATATCTCTGCACGGTGGGCTCCAAAGGAAGGGACTTATGCAACGAGGGTCGGCCCTGCCCTTACAGGCTCAGGGAGAACCTAAGGGTGAAGGTTCTTGGTTTTATCCCGTTTGGTGGTCTAACCGACCAGTAGGCACTAAGCGCAAACCACTCCGCCGCGATCCGAGGCCGCGCAGCTAGCCCGCAGACTCCCGCTCGCGCGGCGTCCGCACACGCAACACGTAGATCAGCGCGATCACAACTGCATAGCTGACGGCGAAGATCGCGCTGACCAGTGCGCTGGTGAAAGCTGGTTGTAGGGACTCTGATTGCCACGACGCTATCGCCCAATGCGTGGATATGAGCACGAGCACAGCCACGCTGAACAACGCGATGACCATCCTCGTGCGGGCAACGCCGCTCGCCGAATCGAAGCGGCCGAGCGCCCAGACGGCCAGCAGGCTCAGCGCAATACTGGAAGCTAGCACGATCGACCATGTCACGATGCGGTACGGCTCATCCACCGCTGTGAGGATCGGGGAGACGTTGGTCAGCGGATTGATACCTCTAGGGAGCGTAGTGGACAACCCAACCAGCAAGAGAGCGTGGCCTAGGCTGATTCTGGACGCCTGCCGGCCGAACCAGACGAGGATAGCTAGTGCTACGGCCGAAGCCACCAACGACAACGCAGTCCTCGACCCTGGGAGAGGAGTATCGAATACCTGGATAGCAACCGTAGCCACCGCATTCGCCAGTGCAGCGGCGATGCCGTACGCCCAGACCAGCGCCAGCGTGGGCCGGCCCAACCGGCGCACGCGCAGGTACGAAAGGCCCAGCAACAGCAAGAGCAAGATGGCCCTCGTGACCTTACCCCCGAAAACAGTAACAGTGGCAAAGAGAGTCCTCCGGGTAAAATAGGACATAGTAAGGAGGGCTCATGGCACGGAAGAGGTACACAGAGGAGCAGATCATAGGGGTCCTGAACGAGGCAGAGGCAGGGGCCAAGACAGGGGAGCTGTGCCGCAGTCACGGCATGAGCGAAGGCACCTTCTACAAGTGGAAAGCCAAGTACGCCGGGCTGACGTTGAACGAGTTGAAGAGGCTAAGGTCCGTTGAGGAAGAGAACCGGCGCCTGAAGCAGATTGTGGCCCAGCAGACGTTGGACAACTGGTCTCTGAAGGAGTTGCTGGCAAAAAACTTCTGAAGCCCAAGGTGAGGAAGATGGCAGCGGCATATGCCATAGAGAGTCTTGGGCTGAGTGAGAGGAGGGCCTGTCTGCTTACTGGTATCTCACCCTCGGTCTATCGGTACAAGTCGAAGCAGGGTGATGATGCTGCCCTGCGTCGCAGAATGCGTGAGCTGGCATGGGAGAGGAAGCGCTTTGGCAGTCCCAGGTTGCACATCATGCTGAAGAGAGAAGGCCTGGTGATCAATCACAAGCGTACAGAGCGCATCTACAGTGAAGAGGGGCTTGCGCTCAGGAAGAAGAGGAGGCGCAAAGGGGCGGCAGGGGTCCGGGAGACCATTCCATCTCCTGTACGTCCTAATCAGAGGTGGTCCATGGATTTTGTCTCTGATAGCACTATGACCGGTCGGCGCTTCCGGGCATTGGCCATAGTGGACGACTATTCACGGGAGTGCCCAGCCATCGAGGTAGATACCTCTCTGGGAGGCGCCAGAGTGGTGGGAGTCCTGGAGAGACTGGAAGAGACACGGGGACTACCTGAGGTGATCACTGTGGACAACGGCCCGGAGTTCGCAGGCAAGGCCATGGATGAGTGGGCCTGTCGGAGGGGCATCAAGTTAAGCTTTATACGTCCTGGCAAGCCGGTAGAGAACGCCTTTGCTGAGAGCTTCAACGGCCGACTACGCGACGAATGCTTGAACATCAACTGGTTCATGAGTGTAAGGCATGCCAGGGAGATCATAGAGAGCTGGCGGCAGGACTACAACGAGGTCAGGCCCCACAGTTCCCTGAAGGGTAAAACGCCCAAAGAGTTTGCTGGCTCTATGGCTGGACTCTACTAGCCAATGATACTAACTTCGGGGTAAGGTCACTCGGGCTGATGTAGGAGAGATCCTGGCGCTCGCTGAGGGGCAGAGTGAACAGCTCCGGGCGTGAGGATTCGATCACCCACACGACGTTCGCCACCAGCGGGACGCCGACGAACAGCCACAGCTCCCAGCGGTACTTCAGCACGGCCTGCGTGAAACCGCCCATCCCCCGCACTATCACAAGCTGTGCCGCTCGTAGGGAGAGTGACCTGGCCGTCGCACACTGTCGCCTTTTCGGCCTGCCTGATACAGGGGCGGCCAGGTCGGACCGAGCTTGCTTCCTCGTGTCTTCATTTGTGAAGGACAACTAGCTATCGTCGCTGGACTCAACTATACGGAAATCGTAGTGGAACCACCACCCGCCACCATGGTTGCTAAGCAGGTGCCCAACATGCTGGCCTTCCTGGTTATATGCAGACAGCTCTAGCCCATACCATTCGCCCGCCCCGCTGGGAGGAAGCGCTACCTCCAAGCTGGTGTCCGGAGTTGACTCGTTGAGTACTACCTGCCGGTCTAGTGAAAAATGGTCATCATCACGATAGGCTGTGACTCGCACTTCGTAGGAGACGGCTTCTTCGATTGCTTCCCAGGCAAATAACAGGGGTCCAGCATAGGAGTCCACGGCATTCTCGGGATGGAGGAGGGGCGTCGAGCTATCGACAGGCGTGAGCAAGTGGATGACTTGGGGTAGGTGGATTTGTGATCGGGCTGTGGCCTGGAACTCTGGTACTTCTATAGCTACCCAATCTGCCAGGTCGTAGGGAAAGCCGAGTTCGCCGTCGAAGGGTTCGGCTGCGTCAACATAGAATCCCACAGTGTATTCGCCGCCAGGGGGCAGGCCTGCCAGTTGGTATTCTCCGGTGTCACCATCATACGAGGTCTCTATCTCTGGGTAATCCCCGCTGTCCCAATCCCCATCGCCCCATGGGAAGGCCCAAATGTCCGGAGTCTTATCGGTGAACTCTGGGAGGGGCAGACCGTTGAAGTGTATGGTCCCAATGATGACTGCCCCCGAGGCAGCACCTTCCCCAGACTCGCCGTCACCGCCACCACCGCAGGCTATTATGGACGCAGCTAAGGCTAGGGCTAGACCTAGGACTAGAAATCGGCTTAAGAAGTGCAGAGTCATGAATCACCTCCTGTATCGTATGAGGCCGCGAGGGAAGGGTAAGGGACCCTGTAGCGGTGCGACCTCCGCCCCGATGAGAGAGGAGTAGCTAAGGAGGTGTGGCGAAGGTGGCGGACATCTGTGAGAGTGCGTGGCTGGCGAGGTAACGTGCACTCGGCAGGAGAGGAAGTGCTTGCCTCATACTGGACTCAGCGATGCTTGGAAGGCGGCAAGGGTTGGAACGCCTTGCTAGCTGTACTGGGACTAACATACTCCTCCTTTCCGCCCCACCATTCCGTGGCCGTCACACATTGGTCAGGCGTGCAGTCTTGCAGATATCCCCTTAAGGGGGTGTTTCAGGTAGAGGCTCGGCGGCCTTGCAGGGCGGCCGAGAGGTGTGTGAAAGGTGAGCCCAAGCCAGCGGGGCTAAGGCTCACCGCGTAATGACGATAGGGCCAGCGAGATCCTGATCCCTGTTTTATCATATTTTCAATTTTTGAGCAAAGGAAGAGAGCCCCACACATGAAGGACTCGCCGCTAGATGACTCCACTGTGGCCGTCCTTACTGCCAGAGCACCAGCGTGAACCTCAAGATGAAAGTTCTTGATTTTGTCCAGTTTGGTGGACCGGCAGGGACTCGAACCCCCGGGCGCAGCCGAAAGTGGTTCGGTCGAAAACCGTATTGGCATAAAGGTACTCACCATGCAGGAGTCGGACCTCCGCCACGCCGGTTAACAGCCAGCGTCCCCTAGCGAGCTTTGCTGGGCGTGGCAGCCGCCGTGTGCCCGTTCCGCACGGCGAACTGCTTCATTAAGCCCTCCACCGTATCACGGAACCCACTGTACTCCAGCTCGTGGTAGGGAAGCATGGCCGCGCCCGACCATCCCTGCTCCCGCATGATTAGAGCCTTCTCCTGTGCCTTGGTGCGCACCACGTCCCAGGCCGGGTTGCCATACAGCCCATACCTCTGAGCGATGGCCGGGCGGATGGCAAGGTGTGCCCTCCGATGGACCCCACGTCTGCCTTGAGAATAGATAGCGTGATCTTCATGATGCCCCTCCTTTACTCTTATGTGTCGGAGCTAATCTATCAGCTACGGAGCGGTAGCGTCAATCGGAGGAAGCCACGCTCCGCGCTCCCTTGACCCATTCCCCCACCATAGCTACAATGCTAGCCATTCACTACTTATTGGGGCACGAGTAAAGCATGGCAGAACAACCGCCGCAAGGAGACCTGGAAGGCGTCCTGCGAGACGCCAGGATCGAGTTGGAGCGCTCCTCAACCGCGGAGGCGTTGGAGTCGTGGCGCGTCAGCTACCTGGGCCGCCACGGACGCCTGACCCTCCTGCTCCGTAACCTGGCCTCCCTTGGCCTGGAGGAGCGGCGTCGCGTGGGGGCTGAGGCCAACCGGGCCAAAGCGCAACTGGAGCAACTCCTTGAGCAACGACAGCAGGCCCTGAAAGATCAGGAGACATCTCGTCTTCTACAAGAGGGCCGTATAGACGTCACCCTTCCAGGACGTCCGGTGGCGAGAGGCGGGCTGCATCCTACAACGCAGATGGTGCGGGAGATATGCGCAGCCTTCGTCTCCATGGGCTTCGACGTGCTGGATGGGCCGGAGGTGGAGTGGGAACACTACAACTTCGACGCCCTGAATATACCCAGAGACCACCCGGCCAGGGACATGTGGGATACGTTGTGGGTGGACTGGACGGACCCCACTCCCCAGCGGCGCCGGATGCTGTTACGCACGCACACTTCGCCCATGCAGGCCCGCGTGATGGAGCAAACGAAGCCGCCAGTGCGAATAGTAGTCCCCGGCAGGGTATATAGGTACGAGGCCAGCGATGCTACCCACGAGTGGCATTTCACCCAGGTGGAGGGGCTGGCCGTGGACGAGCACATTACATTCGCCGACATGAAGGGCACGCTTTACGAGTTTGCCAGGCGCATGTTTGGCGTTGACCGCAAGGTGCGGTTCAGGTGTGACTTCTTCCCCTTCGTGGAACCAGGCGCGGAAATGGCCATAGACTGTTTCGCCTGCAACGGACAGGGGTGTCGCATCTGCAAGGACACCGGCTGGATAGAGATCATGGGCGCGGGCATGGTGCACCCTCGAGTTCTGGAAGGTGTGGGCTACGACCCATCGGTGTACACAGGCTTCGCCTTTGGCATTGGGGTGGAGCGCATCGCCATGCTGAAGTACGGCATCGAGGACATACGCCTCTTCTATGCCAACGACGTGCGATTCCTGAGGCAGTTCTAGGGGGATACCCACTTGCCTATTGTCCCCCTCAAGCCTGTTGACTCCTTGGTAATTACCACACTTGTCGATAACGTCTCCGACATGCTGCTCCAGGACCAGGGCCAGCCAAGCGCCCCAGCTTGGTCGGCTCTGGAGTACCAAGCAGACCATCCAAATTCATGGCGGGTGGCAAAGTCCCCGACACGCTGCTGGCGGAGCACGGCTTCTCCGCGCTCGTCAGCGTCACCAAGGACGGCAAAGAACATCGCCTCCTTTTCGACGCCGGCGTGACTCCAGACGGCGTGTCTGAGAACATGCGGCGGCTGAGCCTGTCGCCCAAGGACATCGAGGCCATAGTCCTGAGCCACGGCCATTTCGATCACACGGTAGGCATGGATGGGCTGGTGCGCACCCTCGGCCGCGCCAACTTGCCGGTGACCATCCACCCGGAGTTCTGGAGCCGCCGCCGCATCGCCATCCCGGGCCGCGAGCCCTTTGAGTTGCCTTCCACCAGCAAGTCGGCCCTCCTTGGAGCCGGCTTCGAGATCATCGAAGAGAAGCAGCCTTCCTTCCTGCTGGACAACTCCATTCTGGTGACTGGAGCGGTGGACAGGACCACGGAGTTTGAGCGGGGGTTCCCTGTGCATCAGGCCTTTCGCGACGGAAGCTGGCAGCCGGACCCTCTCATCCTGGACGACCAGGCGTTGGTGATAAGCGTCCAGGGCAAGGGCCTGGTGGTGCTAACTGGGTGTGGCCACGCGGGCATCATCAACATCGTGCGCTACGCTAGGAAGGTTACCGGGGTAGACCAGGTGTACGCTATAGTTGGCGGGTTCCACCTGAGTGGCGCCGCCTTCGAAGCCATAATCCCTGAGACTTGCGAGGCCCTGGTAGAGGTGGCACCGCAGTTCATCGTGCCTGCCCATTGCACCGGTTGGCGCGCCGTCCACAACCTGGCGGCTATCCTCCCAGACGCCTTCATCCAGAACAGCGTGGGCACGCGGTACGAGCTGTAGGGGAGGCAAGGGGTTGCTCCAGAGTTTCTACTCGCTACCTTTCGCCATCATCCCCCCCTGCTGATTAAACTCGCAGCAGCGGCTATAATGCTGCTTTGCAGACATCCCTTGCGGAGGCTCCGTAAAAGTACCCATGTCCTAGCTACGCAGCTACGTGTAAGTCAATGCTGAAGTACGGCATCGAAGACATCCGCCTGTTCTACGCCAAAGACGTCCGTTTTTTGAGGCAGTTTTAGGGAGTCATGCTGAGAAAAGATGGTTTCACGGAGCGATTTGGCGCTGCACCACGACCTGCAGAAATGGAACTTGATGTGGTTCCTACAGAGGTAAGGACAGGTCTAGTCGCAATTGTAAACAATATAGCTGCCAACGCTTCTACGCTGAGCCACGGCAGATACAATGAAAGCATGCTCCCACGAACGGTGTACCAACACTTATTCACACGCCCGTCCGTGCAACGCGGGTACCGGTACTCAGACGTCACTAGCGAATTCCCCTTCGAGATTTACGATGAACTTGATAGAATCTTAGCCGAGTGCCCCTGGAATGTTTTCTTTGACATCGTTTGGGCTGTCTCCGAGGTCATCTCTGAGACACTTCCCTCAGCCAGGGACGACTTTGAATATAATGTCAACGAGCTATTTCTAGAACACGGTCTCCAATGGGTTCTTGTTGGCAATGAGATTCAACGGCGCAGGCCAGAGCCTGTCGCCGAGATTATTGAAAAGGGGCTAGAGGTTCTTCATGCGGAGGGGTTTGAAGAGCCAAGAGCCCAACTAACGAAAGCACTGCGCGCACTAGATGAACGTCTCGTGCCAGATGTTGAAAACTCCGTAAAGGATGCGGTCGGTGCTTTGGAAGGGACGGGAAGAACCCTAGTAAAAGACCCAAACGCATCTTTGCAAAAGATTCTCACTGCGGAGCCATTTAGGTCTGCGGTCCATTCGACCTTGAGAGACGCGCTCCTGAAGGTAGAAAGCT
This sequence comes from Dehalococcoidia bacterium, assembly GCA_965248595.1. Taxonomy (GTDB): domain Bacteria; phylum Chloroflexota; class Dehalococcoidia; order Lucifugimonadales; family SHYF01; genus SHYF01. Next base: position 126,814 of record CBDFJM010000005.1, on the reverse strand, counting down.
ATAGGGGAGATGCTTCGGGGGCGGGCCACGCAATGGTTGCTGGGAAGCCCAAAATAGAAGCGTCAGATGCCGAATTCGTACTCACGACGTGCGTGGCTGGTATTCTTCTGTTGGTCGAGAAAGCAAAACGGGTTTCTTAGCCCTCCCAAAATGCCGTGCCCATACTCTATCCCGCCTGAGTAGCGAGCCGATAGCGCGACCATACCAACGAATCTCGCTACGGCGGGGCAATCGCCCACATTTTAGTTTCGATTATGAAAATACGCGCCACTATCGCCAGAATCGTTCAGGAAACCCCATCGGTCAAGACCTTTCTGCTGGACCTGGGGGGTGCTGACTTCTCCTTCCTGCCGGGTCAGTGGATAGACTTCTACATAGACACTGGCGGGTCTATGCAGGTCGGTGGGTTCTCCATCACATCCTCTCCTGTTCAGCGGGGCAGCATTGAGATAGCCGTGAAAAAGATATCGTTCGGTGTGCCATCGGTCTACCTGCATGAGCGGGCAAGAGAAGGGGACTCCTTCGTTATCGAAGGCGGGTCCGGGGACTTCTACTACGAGAGGGATATGGGCAGTAGGCTGGTGCTCATTGCCGGGGGGATTGGCATAACCCCACTCATGAGCATTCTAAGGTACGTGGACGAGGCGCACCCCGATGTAGAGGCCACCCTTCTCTACAGCTCCAAGGCCCCATCGGAAATGTTGTTCTTCCAGGCATTGAGAGAGATGGCTGACCGCAATCCGCGTATACGGTGCGTCTTTACTGTGACACAGCCCCACAGTGAGCCCTGGCAAGGCCGTGGCGGGCGGATTGACCGGGCTATGCTGAAGGAGTGTATGCCGGGGGAAGAGGCGCTCTTCTATCTATGCGGGCCAAATCTCATGCTGGAGGATATCTCAGACGCGCTGGCTGGTTTGGGAGTAGACCCCACCCGCATCAGGACGGAGCAGTGGTGGTAGAAACGGCTACACGGGCCTATGCACTCCTCCCACCCCGCAAGGGAGCGGGCCGTCTAGGCTTCTGGCACCGATGGCCCAGAGCCGTTCTGTTCGTTGACGTGGGTAAGCACGTCCTGGGGAAAGGTGTTGGCAATGAAGAACGTAAACCCTGCCTGCCGGGCGAAGAGCTCGTCCATCTGGCCGTCGCCGACGTGCCAGTACTCGTCCGCTTGGAAGGTTGTCCTTAGCTCCAGCATCCAATGTTTGAGGATTACGAAGTCTAACTCTATGCCTGTCTGGGCCCACACTCTCCGTTGTTCGGCCAGAGGGCGGTCTGAGGCGCTGCCCACCAGGGTCCCTTGCTCTTTGGCGAGCTTCACCCATTGAGCAGTCACTATTCCTGGAGGGTCGCCGAACTCCATTGTCCCGTCTATGTCAAAGCTGATCAGTCGCCTGGGGTTGGTTGTTCCTTCGATATTCCTTGCTGTCATATTCTGTGGGGTAAATCCCTACCTCTTTTGATCTACTGGTGAGCACCCTGGCTCCCCGTTGTCATGGGAGTGGGGGCTGCTCGCTCCCTGGTGCGGCTGAGGCCTATGCGAGGGGCCAGCACCTCACTGCGGGACTGCCTATACTCTTCAGTATACTGGTTTTCAACGCCTCTGTGTTCGTTTCCTTGCCTGCTAACGAGACCTGCTGGCTGGACGGGCTAGCGTGCCACAGAGCTTTAGCAACTTGTTTGTGTGGGGTTAGCGAAGTGTAAGCCGGGACGCAAGCCAACCTGTCCCGGGTTCCAACGCGGTATCCGGTCAGGTTGGCCTGCTATTTGCTGCGTTGCTTAGACGGCGACGCCTTGAGCGTCCCAGCGTGGTGTAGCAGTGGGATTGGCCTTGGAGGGTAGCGCTATGACCGCTGTACCGGTCATACCCGGCATTCGGGGCGTCTCGCTCACCAGCTCTAGCTCGACGAGGTTGAGGCCGTTCTCCTGCCACGTCTTGATGACTTTACCGTGCGTCTTCACGATATCGCCAGCAGCATGGAAGTGGGTGATGCGGAAGGAGACCTTCTTTACCCTTCCGTAAACTCCAGTCCAGTCGGAAATCACGCGCTCCCACAATTGAAGGCAGGAGACGTTGTTCAGGAACATGTCCGGGGAGCCGGCGGCCTTGCCCATAGTGGAGTTGTGGTGGATGGTGGCAAAGTCCCGGTTGGACCCAGCCGACATGACCATACGCTGGACGGTGAGGTTGAAGTCAACCCCGGGTATTTCATCTCCCTCTTTTACGTCCTCCCAATAAACCTGCGGTGTCTCGGTCCTATTGCTAGTTGCCATGTGCGCCTCCTTAACTTAGCTTCGTTTCCTTGGTTCCTGTTGTTGCTGGAATCTAGAGTATAGACCTTTGTAGTGGTGACCGCTACTCAGGGTTGTAAGAGTATATGCCCTGGTTGACCCGTGCAACCAGCTCACCTCGCTGATTGTGTATCTCGCTCTCATTGTTTATGAAGGCCCCGACGCCGATGCGCGTCTTCCTTGGCCTAACGTTTGCCAGCCTGTTCCCCTGGGTGGTCAGCTTGTCGCCAACGCATGCAGGTTCGAAGAACTCGATCTGCACGTCCGTCACAATGACCTGGGTGATGGGTGGCATGGGCACCTCTTCCCCGGATTCGTCCTCGTCAAAAGCGCCGGCCGCCATGGCATTCACATCAATGCCCGCCGGAAAGCGGGAGGGATCTCCAGGCCGCCAGAACCCCCGAGATGTGAAGGTCTGTTTGATGGAGCTCCAGGGGACTACCACGCCCTTGTAGCCGGCCTGCTTGGCTGCATCTCCATGCCAGTAGATGGGGTTGCCGATTTCCCAGACCTCGCAATACCTGTTCACTGCGGTGGTGTCAATGGTTTCCTGGGCCACCCGTTTCTTGCCGCCGGAGAAGTCCTTGCCAATGGCGGCGATGGTGTCATCCCAGGTGTATTTGGGGTCCCCACGGCGCATTAATGCTGGTTTCTCTTGGGTCACTCTTACCTCCTTCCTGCTGATTCGATTCTAATCGCCGTTGTGGTCAGCTTGTTCTTCCTGCTAAGCCACCTTGATTATTTGGGGGCTTTCTCGCCTGGGTTGTAGGAAAAGCCTCCGCGGTTCATCCGAGCCACCAACTCGCCACGTTGATTAAAGATCTCATTTTCCCTGTTCATGAAAGCGCCATAGCCGATGCGGGTCTCCCGAACTCTAACGTTGACCAGCTTGCTGCCCTTTGCGGTAAGGCTGTCGCCAATGCACACAGGCTCAAAGAATTCAATCTGTATGTCCGTGACTATGCCTGTACTGGTTGGTGGTTTGGGCAGAGGCTCTTCTCGTTCATCCGGCATGGTGGCGTTGGACGTGGCGGCATCTTTATGTGTGTCGACAGGAAAGCGCGTTGGCTGGCCGGGCCGCCAGAAGGAGTTATACGTAAATGTCTGCTGGATACTGCTCCAGGGAGCCACTACGCCCTTGTAGCCGGCCTGCTGTGCCACGTCTTTGTACCAATAGATGGGATTGCCTATCTCCCAGACCTCACAATACCGGCTTAAGGCGCTAGGCTCGATGGTTTCCGAAGCCACCTTTATTCTACCGCCTGAGAAGTCCTTGCCTATGGCGGCGATGGTGTCATCCCAGGTGTATTTGTTGTCGCCGCTTCGTGTGGATGCCGGTCTTTCCTGTGTCATTATCTGATCCTTTCCGCTACGCTATTTCAATTGGCCTTTGTCGTCAGCTTCCTCTGCCCGCGGGACTATCCTAGTTGGGGGCCTTCGTCCCGGGGGTGTAGGTAAAACTTCCGCGATTTATTCGCGCCACCAGTTGTCCACGCTGGTTGTAGAATTCGGTCTCCCGGTTCATGAACGCGCCATAGCCGATGCGGGTTTCCCTGACCCTGACGTTGGCTAGCTTGCTACCCTTTGCGGTAAGCTTGTCGCCCACTATTAGTGGTTCGAAGAACTCGAGTTGTATGTCAGTGACAACGCCCTGAGTAGTTATGGGCATGGGCACTGGCTCTTCTGCATCTTCACGTGGTGCGGCTGTGGCCGTGGCAAGGTTCTTGTCGGTGCCGACAGGGAAGCGGCTTGGCTGGCCGGGCCTCCAGAAGGAGTTATTTGTGAATGTCTGGTAAGTGCTACTCCAGGGTACCACCACTCCGCTGTAGCCAGCCTGCTTTGCCGAGTCGTCGTACCAGTAGATGGGGTTGCCCATTTCCCACACCTCACAGTACCGGGACACGGAAGTGGCTTCTATGGTCTCCTGGGCTACGTGGTCCTTGCCGCCAGAGAAGTCCTTGCCTATGGCGGCGATGGTATCATCCCAGGTGTACCTGGCGTCCCCGCGCTGTGTGAAGGCTGGCTTATCCTGTGTCATTTAACCCCTCTCCAGATACTCCCACTCTATGGGCCATTCCAGCTAGCTTCTTTCTGCGGGACCACCCTAGTTGGGGGCCTTCGCTCCCGCGTTGTAGGAGAAGCCCCCACGATTCATTCGTGCCACAAGCTGGTTGCTCTGGTTGTAGAACTCGGTCTCCCTGTTCATGAATGCGCCATATCCGATGCGGGTTTCCCTTACCCTGACGCTGACCAGCTTGCTGCCTCGGGTAATGATCTTGTCGCCCACGCAGACAGGTTCGAAGAACTCGATTTGTATGTCGGTTACTATTCCCTGGGTGGTAGGCGGCGTGGGGACGCTTTGTTCCTCTTCGCCAAGTGGTGTGGCGTTGGAGGTCATGGCATTTATGTCGGTGCCCACAGGAAAACGCGAGGGTTGTCCAGGGCGCCAGAAAGAGTTATAGGTAAAGGTCTGCTGGATGCTGCTCCAGGGAGCCACCACTCCTCGGTAGCCAGCCTGCTTTGCCGCGTCTTCGTACCAGTAGACCGGGTTGCCTATTTCCCAAACCTCGCAGTACCTGGCCACGGAAGTGGCTTCTATGGTCTCCTGGGCTATGCGGTCCTTGCCACCAGAGAAGTCCTGGCCTATGGCGGCGATGGTATCATCCCAGGTGTATCTGGCATCCCCGCGTTGCGCCATGGCTGGCCTGTCCTGCGTCATCCTTCCTCCTTTTGCTCCTGGCGTAGCTTGATTCTAGCCCTAGTCTTTTCTTGTCGGATTGTAAGAGAAGCCTCCCGAATTAGCTCGTGCTACCAGCTCTCCACGCTGATTATAGAACTCGCTTTCGCGGTTCATGAAGGCACCTTCGCCTATGCGTGTCGTCCTGGGCCTGACGTTGACCAGTTTATTGCCCTTGACGCTAATGCTGTCTCCCACGCACACTGGCTCAAAGAACTCGATATCTATGTCGGTGACAATCCCTGTGGACGTGGGTGGTTTTGGGACGGGTCTGCCAGTGGGCGAGAAGCTGCCAAGCCGCGCCGTGGCATCCTTATGCATAGTGGTAGGAAATCGGGTGGCGTCCCCAGGCCTCCAAGCCCCCATGTAGGCGAAGGTCTGCTTGATGGCGCTCCAGGGCACTACTATGTCCCGGTAGCCGGCCTGTTTGGCAACCTCTTTATCCCAGTGGAGAGGGTTGCCTATTTCCCAAGGCTCGCAGAAGCGCTCCACGGCCGTAGAGTCTATCACCTCGTCGGCTACGTGCTCCTCACCGCTGGCGAGGTCCTGACCGATGGCGGCGATGGTGTCCTCCCAGGTGTATTGGGAGTCTCCCCTGGGCGATGGTGCGACTGGTTGATTCTCGCTGGTGGTCATGGGTTCCTTCCTTCACAGGTTATATTTGGCAGCAGAGCGAGTTAAGTTAGAGGGGCGGTGCCCCAAAAGGATCTGGCGGTTGGCTGCCGCAAAAGACGTGCCACCTGTCCGCTATGGGTTCAATGCAAGGCGGGCTGCGGCCGTAGTGGTGATAGCGGCAAGTTACAACGACAAAGCCTTGTTGTCAAGACTCTGATAGAAGAGGCACTGTTTGCTTCTACTGGGCGTCCAGCCCCCCGACTTTAGTAGGGGGGCTGGCTGAACCTAAACCGGGTACTTTAGTGCCAGGTTTAGCCACAACCACCTACAAGCAAACAGAACGTATCCAGCAGCCTTATTGACTGCCCTTTGGGCCTGTTATAAACTCATGCGTGGTCAGGGAATGGAGGGTACCTTGGCCTATCCATACGACCCTTGCAATCGCAGGATTTTGTAGAACTTCGTTAAGGAGGTAGCCATGACCACCAAGTCCAACCCCTCGGCCCAAGAAGTGAATAAGTATATGGACTCCCTGAGCAATTGGGGACGTTGGGGGCCCGACGATGAGCTGGGAACGATGAACTATGTCACGCCGGAGACGCGGATAGCCGCCGCCAAGCTGGTGCAAAAGGGGATAACCGTAAGCTGCTCCAGAATGCTGTACCCGGAGAACGCCCAGGATGTTGCTAACAACCCGCTTCATTTTATGATGGGCACCGGCACTGAGGCTCCTGAGAAGGGCATGGGTGGAGCTAGTGATTTTATTGGACTTGCTTTCCACGGCTACCACATCACCCATATTGACACCTTCTCCCACATCTTTTGGAACCGAAAGTCCTACAACGGACTGGACGCCAGCCTGGTGAACGCAAGAGAGAAGGCATCCAAGGGCGGCGTTCAGGTGCTGGAAGACGGCATTGTCACCCGGGGTGTTCTGTTGGACATCGCCAGGCTCAGGGGTGTTCAGTGGATGGGACCGGGAGATGGGATCTATCCGGAGGACCTGGAGGCCGCGGAGAAGGCACAGGGGGTGAAGGTGCAACCCGGCGATGCCCTGCTGTACCGGACAGGCTGGCCAAAGCAGCGGGAGGTGGAAGGACCGCCGCCGTTGCCTGGCCGCCCGGGGTTGGCCGCCGCCAGTCTACCATGGGTTCACGAGCGGCAGGTGGCCCTTATTGGAGCCGACGCCGCCACCGACGTGGCTCCCACCGGATTCGACACCGACCTGCTCTTTCCGCTGCCGGTCCACGCCGTGGGAATCTGCGCCATGGGGCTATGGATAATAGATTCGGGCAGCTACGAGAGCCTGGCCGAGGTGTGCGCTCGGGAAAACAGGTGGGAGTTCCTGTTCGTCACATCGCCACTACGGTGGAAAAACGCCACGGGGTCTCCTTTGAACCCGGTGGCCATATTCTAGCGGCTGTTCGGAACCTTATCCGCTTTGAATAGCGAGATGCAAAGGGGTTTGCAGGGCCGCAAAATGGGATGTAAAATGCGGGCAAAATACAGGTAAACGGTTGTAATACAAACTATGAGCACTTTCACAGATCAGGCAGCCATCGTGGGCATAGGCTACACCAAGTTCACCCAGTCGGCAGGGATAAGCAACCTGAACCTTGCGGCAGAAGCGGCGTTGAACGCCATTCAAGACGCCGGCCTCAAGACAAAGCAGATACATAGCGTCGCCAGCTACACCCGGGGAGACACGCCCAACCAGGGTCTCCTGGAGACTATCCTGGGGCTGGAGCAACTCTATTGGAACTGGGATGGCACTCCAGGAGGTTCCTATGTCGCCGACGAGCTTATCGGCATGGCAGCTGCAGCGACGATGCAGAACCTGGGCGACTACGCCATTGTCTTCCACGTGGTAAACCGGTGGGCCAACCACAACCCTATGATAGGTCTGCAAGGCCTTGACTCCGATGCTTTATGGGAGGAGCGCCAGTACGGTCAGCCCTACGGTATGAATGCAGGGACCCACCGGTCCGCGATGATGGCCCGGCGGCGCATGATCAATTATGGGACCCAACAAGAGGATTTCGGGCGAGTGGTCATGGCGGCCCGCAACAACGCCACCTTGAATGACCGGGCGCTTCTACGGACCCATGTTTCCCTGAACGACTATCTTGCCTCTCCTCTGGTAGCCGACCCGCTACGGTCGCTGGACTGCTTCGTGGAGGCCGTGGGGGCCTGCGCCGTGATAGTGACCAGCGTGGAGAGGGCCAAAGACCTGCGCCATCCTCCAATATACATTATGGCGGCGCAGAGCGGCAACACGGACAAACCCAGTCTGGGCTACATGAGTTCGGAGCTAGGCGAGTGCTTCAGCAAGCGGCTGGGTGCCCGACTGTATGAGCAGGCTGGCATAGGCCCCAAGGATGTGGATGTGGCGGAGTTGCACGACCCATTCTCATGGATGGTCCTTCCTCAGTTGGAAGATTTCGGCTTCTGCAAGGAGGGCGAAGCCGGCGATTTCGTGAAAAGCGGCGCCATCGAGTTGGGAGGCAAGCTCCCGGTGAACACCAACGGTGGATCGCTGGCGGAGGGAGAGATGGAGGGGCTGGCGCAAGTGGTGGAGGCCGTTATCCAGTTGCGAGGACAGGCTGGTCCTCGCCAGGTGAAGAACGCTGAGGTCGCCATATGCACCAGCCATGAGTTCGACCGGGGAAGCGCATTGATTTTGCGTCGCTGAAAGCCTATTCTGTAGAGGGTTCTTGGCACTTGGTACATACCCCATGGGGGAAAGGAGCGGGATCATGCGAGACTTTCGAGACAAGATTGCAATTGTGGGAATTGGGGCCACTCCGGGCATGAAACAGTCCGGCGTAAGTGTGTTGACGCTGGCAACCAGGGCCGTCAAGGAGGCCATCGAGGACGCCGGGTTGAACTCCAAGGACATTGACGGCATTGCCACCAACAACGGGCCCGATTCGGTCACTCCACACCAGGTGGCCAGCGCTCTGGGCATCCCTGAACTCAAGTGGAGCGGAGTTTACTCCGGCGGAGGGTTCGCCTCCAATACTGCCGTCCTGACCGCAGCTGCCATGGTGAACGCGGGAGTATGTAACTATGCGGTGCTGTACAGGGCCCAGAACGGTCGCTCCGGCACCCGAATTGGCGGGATGGGAAGATTTGCCGGCGCCGATGGGCCTCCCAAGGTTCGTGGAGCCGCAGGGGGTAGCCTGTATGGAATGGCCACGCCGCCTCAGGGCTTCGCCATGAAGGCCAGGACGCACATGGAGAAGTACGGCACCACCAGCGAGCAGCTTGGCTGGATAGCCGTCGCCGCCAGGTATCATGCATCCCTGAACCCTCTCTCCCAGATGCCATCGCCCATTACCCTGGAAGACCACCAGACATCCCGTTGGGTGGTGGAGCCCTTCCATCTGCTGGACTGCTGCCTGGATACCGACCAGGGTTGCGCTTTGATAATTACCACTGCTGAGCGGGCCAAGTCGCTGAAGCACAGGCCAGTACACATTTTGGGAGCGGCAGCGGGCACAGGCCCCATGTCAGCACATGGGGATATGTGGCCGGACCTGACGGAGCTGTACGGCAAGTACACGGCCCCCCGGGTCTTCGAGATGGCGGGTGTAACACCCAAGGACATTGACGCCGCGGAACTGTACGACTGCTTTACCTCCATTACCCTCATCCAGTTGGAAGACTTCGGTTTTGTGGACAAGGGCGAGGGTGGACCATTTGTGGAGGGTGGACACCGCATCAGGCTAGGCGGCGAGCTCCCGGTCAATACCCATGGAGGCAACCTCTCCGAGGCGTATAGGCAGGGACTGGGACACGTTATTGAAGGGGCACGCCAGCTACGGCACGAGTTGCCAGCGGAGCGCCAGGTGAAAAATGCGGAGCTAGTCCTGACCACAGGCCAGGGCGGACCCCACGGCGCTGCACTTATTCTAAGGAAAGGGTAAGGGATAAAGCATGACCACTACGCAATACCGTAAGCCCATCCCTGTACCCGACGCCGATAGTAAGCCCTTCTGGGATGCAAGCAAGCAACACGAGTTGCGGATCCAGCGGTGCTCTGAATGCCACAGTTACCGGTGGAATCCGGGGCCGATATGCTACAAATGCAACTCGTGGGACCATGAGTGGGTCAAGCTCAGCGGCAAAGGTACGATCTATAGCTGGATTATTATCCACCAGAGCAACGTTCCCGGCTTCGATGAGGAGATCCCGTATGCGGTGGCACTGATTGCCCTGGCAGAGCAGAGCGACTGCCGGATGACCACCAACATTGTACAGTGCGATCCGCACACCATCTACAACAACATGCCGGTAGAGGTGGTGTTCGAGGACATTACGCCGGAGATTAGCCTGCCCAAGTGGCGGCCGGCACTGGAGAAGGACCGGCTTAAGAAGGCTCCCGCGGCACCGGCCAGAACCAGGCGCTCCTGAGCGAATGGCTACAGAAGAGGGCGGTCTTTCAGAGATCGCCCTCTTTTCTATGCGCCGCTAATGCCAGGGACCACTTGGCATCATACCAATATAAGCAAAGTCAGGAGGATCATGATGCCAGTAACCCTGGAACAGGCCGAGAAGATCATCGCCGCTGGCCGCAAGAGCGCCGAGGCCCTAGGCGTCAATGTTTGCATCGCTGTGGTAGACGCCAGAGGTGACTTGATAGCCTTTGCGCGCATGAACGGTGCGCGTTTCACCACCGTGGCCATATCGCAGGGAAAGGCCCTTGCCTCCGCCTTTTTCGGCCAGCCCAGCGGCGTTCTGGCGGAGCGGGCCGGAAGCCCCGTCTTCCAGAGCATAATCCAGATGAACCAGGGCCGCGTGGTGTTCGGGCAGGGGGCTATGCCGATAACAGAGGATGGCCAGAATGTCGGGGCTGTGGGTGTTAGCGGAGCCACATCTCAGCAGGACGAGGATGTGGCCAAGGCTGGCCTGGCGGCCATGTAGCTTTTGAGCAATCTCTCCTGTGCCCCTGCCTGAGATACGTCACCGGACGATCAGGCGCATCCCCGCCAGCAGGAGAGCTGCTCCCACCAGGCGGCCAGGTGTCACTGGTATTTGACGCAGGCCGAAGGCTCCGAAATGGTCCAGTACCAGCGAGCCGATAAGCTGCCCCACCACGAAGGCGGCGATGAGGCCACCTGCTCCCAGCCGTGGCACTACGGTGATGGCCGTGATGAGTATAGCAGCCCCAAGGAAGCCGCCTATTAGAAGATAAGGTGGTACAGAGAGGACCTGGCCAAGGCTGCCTCGTCGCAACCCCGTGAATAGAAGTGTTGCCACGAAGAGCCAGGTGATAGTTACGGATACCAACGTGGCTTCGATGGTTCCCACGTGGCGAGCCAAGGCGGCGTTGACGGCGGCCTGTAGAGCGATGCCTATTCCCACGGCGACTGTGATGATAGCCATGGCTATGAGAGAAAGGTTCATACGTGGCCTCCTGTGTTTCTTGGTGACGGTAGGATACAACGTACTAGCTTGGGCATACGCTGTGACAGAAAGTCGAGTGCAGGAAAGCTCAAGCTGTGCTGATGCCTTTCGGGAGAACTGCGTGCCCGGCGCTCGCGTAAGGGCAAATACCTAAAACTGAGTATGCAGCAATGCCAAACAGTTGTACAATACTCCCTCGTGGCGTAGTCTGCACAACGTGCGAATGAGGTTCAAATGATTCTAGGCGTGCCTGTAGAAAGCTACCCGGGGGAGCGGCGAGTCGCCCTGGTGCCTGGGGTAGTGGCTGCTCTGGTCAAGGCGGGGCTGGAGGTCCACGTAGAGGCAGGAGCGGGCGAAAAAGCAGGTTTTCCCGATGCCTCCTACTTGGAGCAGGGCGCAAGTGTGGCCCAGAGCCGGGGCCACCTCTTCTCAGACGCCGATATCCTGGCCCAGGTTCATGGGCCTTCTACCGCCCCCGAAGCTGGCCGTTCCCAAGTGGAGAACCTTAGGACCGGGCAGGTATTGCTTGGGTTATTGAATCCTCTTGGGGAACCCCAGGCTGTGACGGAGCTTGCAGCAAAGGGCGTTACCGCCTTTGCTCTGGAGCTGCTCCCCCGCATCAGCCGTGCCCAGCCCATGGACGCTCTGAGTGCCATGGCCACGGTGTCAGGATACAAGGCTGTTCTTCTGGCCGCGGCGGCTTTGCCAAAGCTATTTCCCATGATGATCACCGCTGCCGGGACCATCGCTCCGACCAGGCTCTTTGTGATGGGAGCAGGTGTAGCTGGGCTTCAAGCCATTGCCACTGCCCGCCGCCTGGGTGCGGTCGTGCAGGCGTATGACGTGCGGCCAGTGGTCAAGGAGCAGGTGGAAAGCCTGGGGGCCAAGTTCGTGGAGACGGGGCTGGAGACCCAGGGAGCCGAAGGGGCCGGCGGATACGCGCGGGCTATGGGGGAGGAATTCTACCAGCGCCAACGGGAGGTGCTGGCCCGCGTGGTGGCTGAAAGCGACGTGGTCATCACCACCGCCGCTGTGCCGGGCGGCAAGGCTCCCATGCTGGTCACTGAGGAGATGGTACGTGGGATGCGGTCCGGCTCGGTCATCGTAGACCTGGCAGCCGAGAGCGGCGGCAACTGCGAGTTGACCCGACAGGGGGAGACGGTGGAGACCCACGATGTCACTATTATGGGGCCGGCCAACCTTCCCTCCACGGTGCCTTACCACGCCAGCCAGATGTATGCCCGGAACGTGAGCGCTTTTCTTCAGACCCTGGTAAAAGGTGGGGAACTCCAAATCGATCTAGCGGATCCGATTCTGAGTGAGTCTTTGCTCACCCACCAGGGAGAGGTAGTCAATCCCCGCGTGCGGGAGTTGCTAGGCCTGGCTGCACCCGTGCAGTCCGAAGGCGAAAGGAGCGTCTCCTGATGGAAGTCCTAGTGGCGTCCCTGACCATCTTTGTGCTGGCCCTCTTTGTGGGCTTTGAGCTGATTTCCAAGGTGCCGCCTCTCTTGCATACGCCTCTTATGTCTGGAGCGAATGCCATCTCTGGGATAACCCTGGTGGGGACATTGGTGACATCGGGCCTGCAGCTGACTACCCTTACCACCATCTTGGGGTTCACAGCCGTAACCATGGCTACCATAAACGTTGTGGGCGGCTTCCTGGTGACGCACCGAATGTTGGGGATGTTCCACGGGAAAAAGTGACCGGAGTATCACATGTCTGATGACCTAATCAAACTGTTCTACTTGGTCGCCGCGGTCTTGTTCATACTTGGCCTGCGGGACATGTCGCGTGCCAAGACAGCGGTACGGGGCAATATCCTGTCGGCCACGGGCATGCTGGTAGCCGTGGTGGTGACCCTGCTGGACCAGCGCATAGTCAGCTTTCAGGTTATCGTTGCTGGCCTGGTGGTGGGGAGCCTGGTGGGAGCTATCATGGCGTACAGGGTATCCATGAACGCCATGCCGCAAATGGTGGCCATCCTGAACGGCCTTGGTGGTGGCGCTTCGGCCCTGGCTGTCGGTGCTGCCTTAGAGGAGTCTCTCAGGGGAGCAGGGGTAGAGGCTGTATCGTACCAGTTCACTGTCTCTGCCGCGGCTGCGGGCATTATTGGCGGCATTGCCATGACTGGCAGCGTGGTGGCCTTTGCCAAGCTCCAGGGGCTAATGACAGAGCGGCCGGTGATCCTGCCCGGGCGGCATGTCATAAACGCGCTGCTAGCGCTTGTTTGCCTTGGGCTGAGTGCGTGGCTTGTGGCAGACCAATCAGTATCATTGCCCTTCTGGATTTTGGTGGCGGTGGCTGCTGTTCTTGGTATCATGCTGGTCTTACCTATCGGCGGGGCCGATATGCCCGTGGTCATATCCCTTCTTAATGCCTACTCCGGGCTGGCGGCGGCGGGCCACGGATGGGTCCTCAACAACAGTGTGCTCATTATTGCCGGCTCGCTGGTTGGTGCCGCCGGATTCATACTTACTGCCATAATGTCCAAAGCTATGAACCGTTCTTTGGCCAACGTTATGTTTGCCGGCGTTGGCGCGAAGGTGGCCACCGCCGCCGAGGGCGAAGAGACATACGCCGGGCGCGTGAAGTCGGCCTCCGCGGAGGAGGTGGCCATGCTGATGGATGGGGCACGGCGAGTGGTCATAGTCCCAGGGTATGGGATGGCCGTTGCCCAGGCCCAATACGCTGTGCAGGAATTGGCCAACATTCTGGAATCCAGAGGTACGGAAGTGGAGTACGCCATCCACCCCGTGGCGGGGCGAATGCCAGGGCACATGAACGTGCTGCTGGCGGAGGCAAATGTTCCATATGACAAGCTAATAGAGATGGACGAGATCAACCCCACTTTCAGGCAAACGGACGTGGTGCTGGTCATTGGAGCCAACGATGTGGTCAATCCAATGGCACGCAAGGCAGACCCGTCCATTCCCATTGCAGGGATGCCCATCCTCAACGTGGACCAGGCCCGCTCCGTGGTAGTAGTCAAGCGTAGCCTTAGCCCTGGGTTCGCTGGGATCCCGAACCCTCTCTTTGCTGCCGACAATACCCTGATGCTTTTTGGCGACGCCAAAAAGATGGCCACTGAACTGGTTGCTGCCGTTAAAGAGACGTGAATCTATCCCAAGATGCCCTCCTGCACTTCAGCCTACATGAGCGGCAGCCTTGAAACCCATGACTTAAGTCGGAGGACTGGATACATAACCGCTCACCATGAGTGTAGTTTACCCTGTGCGTATCCGAATGGAAGGGAATGAGCGGCGGGATGACGCGCTTGCAAATGTGTGACCTCTACATGTACCACAGTCGGCGCGATAGCACTGTTCCAGCCTCATCTTCAACCGACTCCATGGCCCATCCCACAAACCGTTCGACCAGCCGTACCCGTGCTGGGCGTGGTGGCCGAACGTAGCTTACCCGTCGCGGTATGTTGGCCAGGGATGCCGCGGCATCCAGCGCGCCATCAAAATCCCCTAGCTCGTCCACCAGGCCCAAACCCTTGGCCTTTCGTGCGGCATACACCTCTCCAGTGGCTACGCCACGTACCTGGGACAGCTCCATGTGCCGCGACTCCGCCACACGCTCCACCATGTCCTGGAACAGGTCGTCAACTAGGCTCTGCACCTTCACTTCTTCCTCTGGACTGGCAGGACGGTAGAACGCTCCCATATCCTTGAGTGGGCCGCTCTTGCTCACCGACACGCTGACTCCCAGGCGCTGCATGAGCTCCCACAACACTGGCCTGAGAGAGATAACGCCGATGGACCCCACTATGGCGCCGGGCTGGGCCACGATGCGGGAGGCAGCGCACGCCACCAAGTATGCCCCAGATGCGCCCGTGCCCCGTATGAAAGCGACCACGGGTTTCTTCTGCCGAAGGCGTACTACCTTCAGGTACAGCGCCTCGGAGGCCGACACGGACCCACCCGGAGAGTCTATGTCCAGAACCACGCATCCTATGCGGGCGCTCCTCTCCAGCCGGTCCAATATCTGGTAGTAGGTGTTGGCCCGGATGCCAGCGCCCAGGGTGCCGTGGAACTCCACGACCCCTATGTGGGGACGTCGTGCCAATCGTCTAAACATGGGCCTCCTCGCTTTGTGTGAGCGTGTGGTGTTCTAGTGTCCCGTCCTCAAAGAAATGTGACTATCAATGGGCCGCCCTTCGGGATAATCAGGGCGAACGGACTACGCTCTTTCCCGTTCGTGGTGACCTCCGACTTAGTGGAGAGTGCCGATTTCATCGTGCATGCTCGACTTGGTCGGCACTCAACAGAGTCGGACCCGTGGAACCGTATGAGCGGGAATCCCACAACGGGGCTCGTTCCCACCGGTAGTACGCCGCGCATTCTATCACAAGACATCGTGGGGCTGATTTCAGGGACCGTGGCCTCAACAAGCGTGGCAGATATGCGATATGGTAGAGTATGAAGTCATAGCCATGTACGATGTCCATTGCCACATACTGCCAGGCATAGACGATGGCCCCGAAATGATGGAGGAGTCGATGGCTATGGCCCGTATGGCCGTTGCCGATGGCATTAGGGGTATAGTGGCCACGCCTCATGCGGCACGAGTTGCCGCCCAGGGTGGCAAGGACGCTTTGGAGCAGCGGATTTCGACCTTCAACCAGGAGCTGCGAACCCAGGCCATTGAGATGAATGTGCTCATGGGCGTGGAGTACCTGCTGTCCATGGAACTATTGCAGGAGGTTCAAAAAGGCACCGGCGTGGGTCTGAACGGGTCCAGGTATTTGTTGGCGGAGATTGACTTTCTCCAGTACCCTGCCCACACCGATGACGCGTTGTTTCAGCTTCAACTTCTGGGCTTCACACCGGTCTTGGCCCACCCCGAACGCCAGGCAAACATCCAGGAGCGGCCAGATCTGCTGGCCGGGCTGATGGCGCGGGGTGTGTTAAGCCAGATCACGGGGGGAAGCGTCCTGGGCCATTTTGGGAAGGAGGCCCAGCGCAGCGTTGAACATCTACTAAGGAACAACCTGGTACACCTTCTGGCTTCCGATGGCCATACAGCTAGCAAGAACCGCCCGCCGGTGATGATGGATGCCGTAGCTGCCGTGGAGCGACTGGTGGGAAAGGAGGCCGCCCACTGCATAGCCGTGACCAATCCATCGGCTGTCATCGCTGGGGCACCTGTAACACTTCCGGAGTCCAGGCCAGCCCGTCGAAGGTTCTTCCCGCGCCTGGGACGTTAGCCGCTGTGACGATACACCCCGTAACACCTAGCTCAATTCATATAATTTTGCGTAGTCCGGATCCCGGCTTATCGGGAGGACGTCGAGGAATCTTGTAGGCTGTCCTCCGCACAGCACAGTTAATGCAACAACGCGAATCCCTATGACAGACAAGATTCTTCGCTTCGCTCAGAATGACAGAGGAAAGCTATGGCCTGTCAGCAGACTCTTTCTGCGCCTCGGCCGGTCTAGCGTAGAAGGGTGGAGGACAGGGATATTCAGAAACCCGCTCTTCGTGGACGGGCTGGTAGCAGTGGCTGTGACAGCGGTGGGGCTGGTGGCGGCGCGCCACCTCTTGCTTCCAGGTTTCCCTCCAGGGGTAGATACTCCAACGTTCCTGCACCTGAGCTGGTTTACCCGCGAGACGCTCCAGGGCGCTGGCGGATGGGTGGACCCCTACTGGTACGGAGGTTTTCGTCCGTTTACCACGTATCCGCCGTTGAGCTACAGCCTGGTAGGAGTTCTGGCTGCCGTGCCAGGAGCAGGTTTTGTGTTTGTCTACAAAACAGTGCTGCTGGGGGCATACGTTGGTACTGGGATGGCAACCTACCTCCTGACCAGGCAGTTGGGAAACGCCCGCTCCTGGTCGGCCCTGGCTGCTGTTCTGACGGTGCTGGCGTATCCCATGATGGTGGCTGTTGGCCTGTGGGGATGGTTCAGCTCGGTGGTTGCCCTGCCTTTGGCGCTGGTGGCCCTGGCGCTCCTGGAGCGAGCCTATTCCGGCGGGCGCGTCCGCTGGGCCACTCTGGGCGGAGTGGCATTAGGGCTATCCGTGCTGGCGCACCACATGACCGCCTTCGCCTTTGCCCTGGGTTTGCCAGGATGGTTCCTCTTTTGCTACATAGGGCATTCCGTTCCCCAGCGACACCTGTACCGGGTCACGGCGGGCTTCGGCCTGGCCACAGTGGCCACAGTTGCATGGTGGGTGGTGCCCTGGGCGATTAATCTGATCCAAGCAGGGTTTCAGCGCGAGACCCCCGGTCTGTGGAGCTTTCCACTAACCCAATACTTTGGGGCCATAACCCAGAGGGACCTTATCGGCTTATACGCCTATCCCAACTATCTGGGCTTGGGCCTTATTGCCATGGCCATTGGAGGCGTTGTACAGTCGTTCCTTGTGCCGTCTCGCGTCACGCCTTACGCCATTCTGCTGGTGGTGCTGGTGGCGTTCAGCCTTGGAGAGCAGGTCAACCCGTTGTTACGGGTACGGCCTTTCGACGGTGTGGACGTGGCCAGGTTCCAGTTGTACATGGCCCCGGTAATCGCTGTGGTGGGTGTGCCATTTCTGGCCAGCGCCGGTACCGCCCTGGTTGCTTTGTCGCGCCTGCGCCAGCCACCAGCGTGGCTCCCGGGAGCTGTGAGCGGGCTGCTGGTGGCACTCGTCCTAGGCCAGGCGCTGTGGGATGGAGCGGTGGCGTCGCAGCGGCTGTTTCGTCCCTACCAGGTGACTCCTGCGACACAGCAGGCGTTGGACTGGTTTGGCGAGGAGAAGTATCAGGGCAAGGTACTAGGCGTAGGGTTTTGGCACTGGGATGACTTCCTTTTGCCCTACTACTTGCGACGGGAGGTGGTGGACGGCTGGCATGATGAAGGTGCCAGGAACTGGCGCACCGTGCGTGCCTTGCGTATGATGATGTGGAGTGGAAAAGTGGATATCCCCCAAGCTTACCAGCTCCTGGAGGAGCTGGGGGGGCGGTATTTGGCGGTACAGGACTATTTCGCCGGGGAGTCACCGGACAAGTTCCGCATTGCGCTAGAGGAGCACCCGGAGCTGTTTTTCAAGGCGGCAGACTGGGGCGAGGTGACAGTCTATGAGCGGGTGCGAAAAAGATAGGCATGTTATCTGAAACCAGGAGCCGCCGTCTCTGGCGTTCCTTTCTCCCTGCCATATTATCGTTTGTGCTTCTGGCAGCTGGCTGTACCCCTCGCGGTTCCCAGCAGCCTGACGCAACCCCCACACCCAAGTCTGGGGGAGCTGTCTCTGCCGCCGAACAGGTGGTGGCATTTGCCTCTCTGACGGTTGGGGAGGTAAGCCAGCGCCGGTTGAGCCGGGTAGTTGTTATTCCCAGTCACATGATCCTGCCCGCCGGTGAGACCGCTGTGTTCTCCGCCGTTGGCTATGACAGCCAGGGCAGCGCTGTGCCACCGCAGGAGGTGGAGAGTCGCTGGCGGATGCTGGACCTCCAGGCTGGAGCCGTCACCAGGACCGGCGTGTTCCGCGCTGGTTTCCAGCGCGGTGTCTACAATCAAGCCGTAGAGGTGACCGTTTCCCAGGAAGTGGATGGGAGGCTGGTCGAACTCCAGGGGCTGGCCTCCGTGTCCATAATCCGGCCTCTTTCGGAGCAGGACATCAGCCGTGTCCAAGTGCTACCGTCAGAGCTACAGGTGGAACGTCAGAGCCAGGTGCCGTTGGTTGCCCTGGCAGTGGACCGGGATGGAGTCCCAATTCCTGGGGTAAGCCTCTCCTGGGAGATGCTCGATGCCCGGGCAGGCCGCGTGGAGCTGGGCGGGCAGTTTACCAGTGGCACGCAGCTGGGCATCTTCCCTGCTGCCGTGCGTGTGGTTGCCCACAAGAAAGAGGACCCAACCCAGAGCGTCACAGCTACCGTCTCCGTCACAGTGATAGAGGTGGCTGTAGTAGGGGTGCCTTCCAAGCTAAGTCTTTATCCCCAGGCTGTGACCCTGCGTCCTGGCGACACCATAGCCTTCCGCGCTCTGGTGCTGGACCAGAGGGGCAACCTGTTCAAGAACGTAGAGACCAAGTGGACGCTGCAAGACCCAACAGCAGGGGAACTGGATGACCAGGGGCGGTTCCACGCCGGGCAAACTCCAGGCACATACCCCAGCCTGGTAGAGGTCACCGTGACACCCACCGAAGGGGAGGCCACGGTAGTCCTAATGGTCTCGGCCACTGTAACGGTGCTGGCACCTGTAACGAACCCTCAACTGGTTACACGGGTCCTCCTGACCCAGGAGGTGGTATGGCTGCGGCCAGGGGAATCCATCCGCCTCGGCGCTACGGCGCTAACTCGCGCAGGCCAGCTTCTCCCCACCGCGTCGCTGAGTTGGTCATCCAACTCGGAGGTGGTCCAGGTGACTCCCAAAGGGGTGGTCACCGCCGTAGGCAACCCAGGCATATATGAGGACGCCGTCACGGCGGAGGCGACCCAGGGGGAAGGTGAAAGCCAGGCCAGGCTGGCCGCGTCAGCCAAGGTGATCATCCTGGGGCCGTTGGCCCGCGTGCAGGTGGTGCCCCAGCAGGTGGTGGTCTCTCCCAAACAGGTGGTCCAGTTTACCTATCTGGCCTACGATACAAATGGGGTTCGACTTTTTGACGTAACTGCTACGTGGCGCTTGGAGGATGAGCGAGCGGGCACCATTGATTCCAGGGGCCTGTTCATTGCCGGTGAAACGCCAGGGCAGTACATAGACGCCATTGTGGTCACGGTAAGGCCAAGGCTGCTGAAGGGCGGTGGCAGGTGATAAAGCCCGGCGCAGGAGGTGAGGTTCCAGCCGTGGGCAAGAATAGTGGTGCAACCATGCGACATGCACGCATGCGGCTCTTGCGGTGGATAGGGCGGCTGGCAGCGGCGGCCTCCCTGCTAGCCTGGATGGGGCTTATCTTCTACCTCTCCTCCCTGACTCCACCAGAACTGCCTAAGCAACTGGGGGGATTAGCCTGGCTGGGGAAGCTGCGGGATGTGGCCGGCCACCTGTTTTTGTACGGAGTTCTGGGAACGCTAGCTATGGTTGCGCTGGCCAGCTGGGTGGCTGGTCCGACGCCCCAGGCCCGCTGGGCTTTCCTCACTGCGGGCCTGGGGGTGCTGTACGGTGTCCTGGACGAGTATCACCAGTCTTTTGTGCCAGGAAGGTATGCTTCTGCTATGGACGTGGTGGTGGACAGCGTAGGTGTGACACTCGGCCTGGCCTTCGCCTGGTACGTGGTGAAGATAGTGGTGGACCGGCGTGTGAGTCATCCTTTTGGAGGTTGGACCCGGAAGAGGGGACAAGGATGAACGGGAAGGTGAGAGATTGATACCATCCAACCCTAGCAATGCCACAAGGTGCCAGATATGGCGCCGGGGAACGGCGCTGCTGGTCCTGGGAATGTGGAGCGTCGCTCTGCTGTTCTTGGGGCAGGCGGATGCGGATTCGTTTCTGCCATCTTTGGAGGTGGAGAGCCTTTCCGTAGCTCCTTCTGTTACCAGTCCAGGCGAGCCTGTGCGGGTAGAGGCCACTGTGCACAACCCTTCGGACCAGGAGGCCGAGTTCGAGGTCGTTTTGCGGGTAGACGACCTAACGGAGGAGGAGCGGCTCGTGGGGCTGCCGGCGGGGGCCAGTCAGACAGTCAGGTTCACCGTGGTGCGCTCTGAGCCTGGGGCGCATGTGGCACGGGTGGGTTCCCAGGCAGTCACCTTCCAGGTCTTATCACCCCAGTTTGTTGTCCGGGACCTGTACTTAGACCCACAGGTTGCGGTGCCGGGCGAGTCCATATTGGTGCGAGCGACGGTAGAGAATGCAGGCTCTGCCCTGGGCATGTACCAGATCCCCCTGGCCATTGACGGCGTGGTAGTGGACATACGCAGTGACCTCTTGGGGGTGGGGCAGACCAGTACGGTCTCCTTCGAAACAGTGCACAACGCTCCTGGGAGCCATACAGTGCTGATAGGAGATGTCCCTGGTTCCATCATTGTGGTGTCTCCCGCCTTTGACTTGCACATCCCTCCCTCCATAGGCATCTCCCTGCCTACCTCCAGCGCTGCGGACAAGGACGGAAACCAGCTCGCCATCACCCGGGATGCGGTTAGCTTGCTTGCCACATCCGACAGCATGGTGGTCACTCTGCCAGCGGCGCTTCCTCCTGGGAAGACCCTGGACTATTTCAGAGACTCGGTCTCAGGGGTTGTCTATGAAGGAGGAGTGGTTGCCATCCCCCTGCGCAACCCAGCATATAAAGAGGTGGCCCGCCTGGTGGTCACCACCAGCCTTGTCTCTGGCGATGTAGCAGGTGTGAAGCTGACCTCTGGCAAGCTGATGCTGGTGGTGCCAGACACCATCTTGCAGATACCTTCTTCAGCGGCAGTGGTGGACCTTGTCTCCTTCGGCATTGAGTTTCCCATAGTTGGCTTGATACTGGACGTGCCCGTGCGTCTTACTCCGGGCCTTCGCCCAGGAGCGGAAGCCATGGCCGCAGTGGAGTTAGAGGCGCGGAGGAAGGCCAAAACATTGGTCCAAGTAATAGCATCGGCCACGTTGGAGGCCCCGTTCCAGAGTCCTGGAGGACAGGATGGCCTTGCCACGGTGTCCTTTGGTGTGCCCTCCTCATGGCTGCCATCGGTAGGGTCCGGGACATTGGAAGTTGCCCTGGTTAGGGCAACGGGTGACGTGGAGCTATCGCCCGTCAGCGAGACCGTTCCCGCTGGCTCCCAAACGATGCTAAAGGCGAAGGTGTCGCAGGGGGAGGGTACTTTTGCCCTGGTGTGGCTAGCCAATGGAGCGCCTCCGAAGATACGGAATGTTGCCATGGCAGCACCCGTGGCGGTGGTAGGCGTCCCGATGGAGGTGAGGGCCGTGGCGGATGCGGCCCCAGGCGAGTCTCTACTCAGCAACGCCGTGTTGTTAGTCAACAACGAGCCCGTGGCGGTGGAGCGGGTTCAGGTGCTGGAAGATGGCTCAATGGCCGCGGTTTTCTACCTAACGGTTCGGACGCCGGGAGCCTACTCCCTGGCTGTGGGAGGAAGTGAGGTCAAGCTGCAAGCGGGGATACTGGACGTATTAGGTCATGCGCAAGTCTCTCAGTTGGGCGTCGCTCCCCAACAAACTGCTCCCGGTCAGCCGGTGGAGCTGAAGGCCACTGTGAGCAACGTAGGCCCTCGGTCTGTAGTCTCCCAGGCACTCCTTCTGGTGAATAGCGTTCCCACGGACCAGCAGTGGCTGGCCCTGTCCTCTGGCGAGACCACAGAGGTCACTTTCCAACTGGTTGGACAGAGGGAAGGGACTTACCAGGTGGCCCTGCTCAACGCCCGTGGGGAGTTCGTAGTGGCCAGGGAGCCTACCCCCGCTTCCATCCAGGCAATAGACTTGAGGGTGGAGCCTTCTACTGTGGAGCCTGGGAATCCAGTGACGGTAACTCTCGTTGTCAAGAACACAGGAGAGATAGAGGGAATGTACCTGGCCAGGTTGTTCGTGGAACAGCGCGAGGTGGCGACGAGAGAGATCACCGTGGACGGCCTAACCACCCTTCCAGCAATGTTCCTACTTCAACCCCAGGGGGAGGGTGTCTTCACAGTGGAGGCAGGCGGGTTGCGCCAGCCCTTTGCTGTGATATCGTCCGTGCTTAGGTCAGACCTGGTGCTGGAGAGCCTGGTGGTAGGACCACCCACAGTGGCTGGGGGAGAGGAGGTTGTAGCCACTATAACCATTCGTAACCGGGCCTTCACCTCCGCTTCTGGGGTGATTGCTGTGCTGGTGAACGGCGAACCGGTGGCCCAGCAAGAGGTGACTTTGGATGGTAGAGGGAAGACACAAGAAAGGGTAGTTTTCACCAGGGACACGCCGGGGCTGTATCAGGTCGAGGTGAGGCAAGGAGTATCGGCGGACGCCATTTCCGACGTGCTCAAGGGAGAGTTTCTGGTAACTCGTAGGCAATCCCCAGCGTCCTGGGATATCTCCCGACTGGAGGTGTTGCCTCAGCCGGCAGCGCCTCAGGAACCGCTTCTCATCTCGTTCCTGTTATCCAACCTTGGCCAGCAGGAAGGAGAGTTCACCATACAGTTAGAAGTTGACGGGGTTCAGGAGGCCCAGGAAACGGTTCATGTAGACTCTCAGACCACTCTGCAGGTCTCCTTGCCGCTCAAGGGCCGGCCTCAGGGGAGCTATACGCTCAACATTAGCGGGACAGAAACGCGGTTCGCCGTGGGGGCCGCTGCGCAGGGTACACCAGCGACTGGTGCCACGCCAGGGCAGACACCAGCAACTAGAGCCACTCCTGGAGACATAGCTACGGAGCGACGAGTGAGTCCCTGGATTCCGTTGGTGGTGAGCGGAGCGCTGGCGGTCATTGTGGTTGTGCCCTACTGGTTGTACCGCAGAAGGGGTAAGAATGGCACGCCGGGATAGGGCATCTCACCTTGGGAACTTTACACGGGATGTCATTCTGAGCGAAGCGAAGAATCTGGGGTGGGGTTGTGAGCACCAGAAAAGCCCCACCACCCCAGACCCTTCGTTTTGCTCAGTGTGACATTTTTCGCTATCCAAGAGACTTTTTGTGCAAAGCTGCTTGGGACAGGCTATGAGGAGACCGGCGAAGGCTCGGCAATGAGGGCGAAGAGGCCAGGTTGCAGAATACGCACCAGAAGGGTACTGTCTGTGAAGCGGTATGTGGTAACCAGAGGACGCCAACTCTTCCGCTCAGGGTCATACCAGGCCAGGTAGTCACGGGCAGGATCGTTGCCGGCGGCTGCCATCTCTTCCTCGGACAAGGTGAGGGTAATGCGTAAGGGATACCTGAAGACGCTCTCCACTACAGTGCCTGTGGTGTCGTATGTTTGCAGTCGAAACGCCCGCTGGATATGGCGTGACCTGTCTACCGAAGGCACCTGGCCCGCCAGCAATGGCTCGTAGGTGAACTGAAGAGTCCTATCAATGGCACCAGCGTCCACGTATACGGTGATCCTCTCTTGCGCGTCACCCTCAGCCGTGGCAAAGATGGCGGAGGGCCGGGGTGGAATGCGGGGCACCGTGCCTGCGAAGATGGGGTCCACCGTTAGTGCAATGCTGCCCGGGCCGGCGGGCGCGGGCACAGGGATGATCTCTGAGGCAGGGACAACCACGGGAATGGACCCCAATGGAGCGGGGGGAGGTGTGGGCCAGGGGACTTGGGCTACCGCGGCGCCAGGGACAAAAAGAGTCATGAACAAGGCCAGCAACACCAGGATGGCTGGCCAGGCTATCAGGGCTCCAACGCGCCAGATTCTCATGCCCACGTCCTGCGGTAGATCACCGGTTAGAGCCTCCTTCCCGGAGTGTCCGGAGACGATTTGATGATACCGGAAGCTGGGAATCACAGCAACCTTAAACGTGTTGCAGAATGGCTGGCCAAAGGCTGGCGCACAGTTACCGCCTTTGCCAAAAGACGTCCCTGGTGGTTCTGGAGCGGGGTGCTGGCCACGGCCCTTGCGTTGGTGCTGGCGATATTCCTTGCCGCCACTATCGCCACGGTGCGGTCTTTGGACCAGGACGTATCCGAGATACTCGCTTCCGTCCAGGGGCCTGGAGCGCGGAATCTGACCACCACAGAAGGGTACGCCGATCTTATCCAACGGCTTAACGATGTGGAGGATGATCTGGGGAGACTTCGCCAGAGGTCCGGCGTGCTCCAGGCAGCCGGATGGGTCCCTGGGTTGGGTTCCAGGGTAAGAGATGGCAGAATGGTGCTGGAGATGGCTGAACGGTTCACTCGTGGGACCCGCCTGGTCCTTCAGGGTTACGCTCCGGCGGTGCACGCCCTGGATGCCGGCCCCGGGCCAGTAGACATCGAATCCATCAAGCAGAACCTGGAAACCGCCAGGCCACTGTTCGAGGAGGCGCAGAGAGATCTGGCTGCGGCGCGGGCGCTACGGGCAAGGCTGGCGGGTCCACCAGGACTGGGAGGCAAGGTTGACTCCTCCCTGGAGCAGATGGACCGCTACATCCCTCTTGTGGAACTGGCGGTGGTGGTGGCCAGAGATACCCCCCAGTTGGTGGGTGAGGTGTTGGACATTAGAAACACGGTGGGGACCTTGCGCGATACATTGAACGACCCAACGGTGCTGTTTGAGCGTCCCGGAGAGCTAGAGGCGGTGTTCGGGAACTTACGGGAGCGGGCAAGGCAGTTGCAAAGGGACCTGGTGGTGGTCAAAAGCGCCGTGGAGGGTAGCGATGTTCAGGTGGCCGAGGCAGTGGATGCGGCGATCCAGGTGAGCGTGCTGCTGGCGGACATGGGCGACGCGCTGGGCCGCATGGCCTACGTGGCCGAGGTGTCATTCACAAAGGGCCTTCTAAGTCATGAGGCGGCAGTGATTCTGGGGGAGCAGTTGCCCCAGATAAGCCAGGCCCTCCAGGGGGTCCAACAGGAGCTGGCCCAGGTAAACACCCTGGTCGCCTCCCAGGAGGCGGCAGGTAGCGGCCTATTGGCGCTGCTGGGCACTGTCATGGGAACGCCAGGCCTGCCTCTCCAAAGAGAGGAGGCCCTTATAGCCACAGGCGTCCAGGCGGTTGATTTCCTGACATTCTTCCTTGGCTATGATGACAGCGGCACCAAGAAGTATCTATTGATTGGGCAGAACGATGACGAGATCCGTGCCACGGGCGGATTTATAGGTGTGGTGGTGGAGATGACATTGGAGCGAGGGGAGCTAGTGAACCTGAGATACCTGGACAGCACCAAGGTGGATGCTCCTCCCTACGATACAAATCCTCCACCGCCCGAAGCCATCTACAAGTACCTGTGGATATCAAAGCTGCTATTCCGAGATGCCAACTGGAATCCCCACTTTCCAGCCTCCGCGGCTCAACTGGCTGACCTGTACGAGAGGGCACAGGGCATACGAGTTGACGGGGTTGTTGCAACTACCAAAGGGGTGGTGCTAGACCTGGTAGATGCCCTGGGCGGTGTACGAGTCCCAGAACTGCCCGACCTCATAGGCCGGAGCCTGGCAAGGCGATATGTGGAGGGGGAGCTGCCGTACCCTTGCCTGCCGCGGCACGTATCCGAAAAGCCTAAGCGGTGCTTTGATGAAGACCTCTTTCAGTCAGTGATAGGCCATCTTCTGTCTCCCACGCCTACGAATACCCGGGAGGGAATGGTGCGGGTCCTGCTGGAGCGGCTAAGGAGCAAGGACGTGCTGCTCCACGTCTTTAACCCTCAAGCTGCGGACCTGTTGTGGGAGCAAGGCTGGAATGGAGCACTCCGGCAGGTGGACCATGACTATCTACTGATAGTGGACAGCTCTCTGCCTGGCCACGCCCGCTCAATAGTGGAGCGCCGGGTGCAGTACCAGGTGACGCTGGCGGTGGGGCAGCCGATAGACTCAAAGCTGCTGATAGAGTACCGTCACAAAGGCGTGGAGCCTGACCCGGACTGTCGCCAGGCCCTGGTCATGCCGTTAGGCTGCTTTTGGGACTACCTGCGGGTGTTCATCCCGGTGGTGGCCCAGGACATTCAGCCGCCTCCTATCCCCCTGCACGAGGGATCGGAGTGGCTGATCTGGGGGTATGAGCCTGCCGATTCTCTCTCTGTTATCAGTTCACCCCGGGGCGGACAGGCTGGCCTAACAGAGATAGGCGGATACCTGGTGGCGGAGCCTCAGACCAGCGTTACGCTTCCGCTGTCATACCGCCTACCAGAGAATATGCTGCGCAACATTGGAGGCGGCGTGTTCCAGTACCGCCTCTTGGTCCAGAAGCAACCAGGGACGCCTGTGGAACCCGTGACTGTCTTCGTGCGGTTGCCCGATGGTGCAACATTGGTTCGGACCTCTCCAGCCGCCACGGCCCAGAAGGATGCTTGGGTGCGGCTAGATGTGGACCTGGCCAGGGACACTACATTCACCGTGGACTTCCGTCCTAGGTAGAGACGTGGGGATTCGAGGGATGTAGAGAGCGGAGAAAGGCCCTGGGTTCCTAGCGAAACCTTCCACGGTTAGGCAACTGGTCACTCGATCGGGTAGCCAGGATGAGCCGACGATCATCCATATTGGACTCACAGGTGACTTACTTATCTCACCAGGCAACCCATCTAACGGGCGATACACACTTCTGACGCCATGCCCGATGATGTTGTTGTGCAGGAAGTCTAGTGAGATGAAGGTAAGTCAGCCGAAAGGAAGGAGCAGAAACATGGCGACTATAGTAGAGAGACGCGTGGAACCGTCGCTGCTTACGGTGGGGGATGCCGCCGCACTGTTGCACATCCACACCAACACTGTGAGGCGGTGGGAGGGCCAAGGGCTGATCCAGGCATGGCGGGTGGGACCTCGCCGTGACAGGCGTTTCCTGCGGTCCGACGTGGAGCGTCTGTTGAAGGCTGGCGTCAGTTTCACATCCGGCGCATAGGTGGATTCTAGGCGAATGAAAGCGTAGTATCCACAAGTCGGTTATGCCGCCAGAACAGGTGCGACTATCCATGTCACTCTGAGTCCCAATTTATCGGGACTCAGAGTGACAATCCCCTCACAAGCTCTCAGAATGACATGTCGTACCCACCCCCTCCCCACCTCGAACCCCGTTCGTATACTGTCACCACTCGGAAGCAATAGCCCCCATCATATAGCATTCTGGGTTGTATCTACTGCTATAATGAGATGTGTGTCCAAATTCGTAGCCAGGCGGACGATTTTGCGCAACAACCGCCGAGCAACTTTAGACACCGCTTGCCTGGCTGCACGAATGCAACCAGTCCTGAAATCATGAAAACCACCGCCATATCCAGGAAAACGTGGGCCACCTTACAGATCGTAGCAGGAGCATGGCTGAGTGTCCTGCTGGGATGGCTTATGGTCCGTGGCTTGCACTGGGCCGAGCTCGCCGACAACATCTTGGCGTTTCCCCCTCCGTTGTTCATCCTGGCTCTAGGTGTTTTCCTTCTGGGCATAGGACTGCGGGCCTGGCGGTGGCACATACTTTTCGCACGGGACCGAGTGAGCTACGCCAGGTTGTTCCTCATCCAGAACGCAGGCATTGGACTAAACAACGTATCGCCTCTTCGCATCGTCAGCGAGCCGTTGCAACTGGCGCTGGTCAGCCGTAGAGAAGGGGTAAGCGCTGCCACTGCCCTGGCCACGCTGGCCATGGAGCACCTCATGGACGTCTTTGCTACTGCGGCGCTGCTGGCATTGAGCGTGGTCCTGGTGCCAGAGTTGCGTGGATTCAGCATACAACTGGTTGCGGCTGTTATCTTGGGAGGTGTGAGCCTTCTGGTATTCCTTTTCATAGCCCAGGGGATGAACGCCATACCTGGCGTCCGCAGAATAGCGTTCCTACGAAAGGCTGTACTGGCGGCCAAGACTCTGGGAGATGCTCCATTGCGGTTGGCCCTTTCTTTCCTGGGAACCGTGGGACACTGGGGCCTGGTAGGCCTGAGCGGATGGATCATCGCCAGGGGGTTGAACATAGACGTGGACATCGCTGCCGTAGTAGTGCTGTTCATGGGGAGCATCTTCTTCGTATCAGCCGTGCCTTCGTTGCCCGGCGGGGCCATCACCTTCGAGGCCGCCGTGGTATACACACTGGGCCTCTTCGACGTTCAGGGAGAGCCTGCCCTGGTCTTCGCCCTGATAATGCACGTGATTATGTTCGCCCCCTCTATCCTCATCGCCGGAATGGTGCTCCCCAGAGAAGGCATCAAGATGTTTGGCCGAAAAGACCCCATTGTCCCGGTGGACCCGAGTAGCAACAGCCTAGTCTGACGTCCAGGACTCGCATCTCGTTTTACACGTTGTCAAGATACACGGCATCTCTCCTCCCATCCCTGGCCGCTGGGGCACTTATGGGTCTGGTAGCATGTACTTCGCCGGCACCCACCCCATCCCCCACATCCACTCCCACCCCGCCAGGCAATGCCTACCAGAGCAGCGCGGTCATCGCCTCGCCAGTGGCAGCGCCTCACCTGGATGTTCACCAGGAGGTCTCAGAGGCGCTTCTCTCTCTGGGGCCAGGCATAGTCTACAGCCGGCTGCTACGCCTGCGCTCTGGGCCTACCGTGACGCTTCCCAGCATGGCGGTGGAGTGTGACCTGTGCAGCCAATGGGAACACCCCAACCCGCTGACCTACGTGTTCCACCTGCGTCAGGGAGTACGCTGGCAGGACATACCTCCTGCGAACGGGCGGGCGCTCACCGCTCAGGATGTGGTCTTCAGCTTGGACCGCATGCGCACCCCCGGGTGGCCTGGGGCCGCTCTGCTGCAAGGAGTAGCCTCTATCGAGGCTACCGACACGCTGACTGTGACCATCCGCCTGAGGTATCCGGACGCCGACTTCCTGTTGGCCCTGGCCAACGGCCAGAGCAAGGTGGTGGCCTCAGAAGCTGTAGCCGTCAACGGTCATCTGAGACAAGGCCCAACTATTGGCACAGGCCCGTGGGTCATTAAGGAAAATGGTGGGGAAGGACTGGCGTTGGAGGCGAACCCCCGTTACTACGAGCCTGGACTCCCTGCACTCCAACGATTAAGTATATTGCCCATCCCAGACCAATCCACCCGCCTGGCCAACCTCCTTATCGGCCGTATAGACATGACACCAGTTGATGCTGATGGCTGGGCACAGCTTCAAAGCCTTGGTGCCAAGATCCCCCGCGGAGAGTTTCAGCAACCAGGCACTGGGGTGCTCCTGGCGCTGAAGACCACCGTACCACCCTTTGATCGGTTGGAGGTGCGGCAGGCTCTCTTTCATGCCGTAGAGCCGTGGAGCGCCCTGGAGGTCGTGTCCCAAGGCCAGGACAATATAGCCGTGGGTATACCCGTGGCGTCCACGGACTGGCTACTGCCCGGGGATGAGATGCAGAGGTATCTGGGAAACCCAGGCCAGGTAGATGAGCGATTGTCCAGGGCGGGAGATCAGCCCCCGGTGGCCTTCACCATGACGGTGGCCGACTTCGGAGACCGGCACCTGGCCCTGGGCCAGGAGTACCTCCGGATGCTTCGGGCCGCGGGGTTTCAGGCCACGGTTAAGGAGGTCAACCCACGCGTCTATGCCGAGGATGTGTGGGATGGGAGAGAGTTTCAGGCCTTCTTGGGCCCTATGCCGCCAGTCCACACGCCCAACGCCTTTCTTCTTGGCTTGCTACACAGCCGGGGCAGGTGGTCCGTCACAGGCTACGCAGACGGAGAGCTGGACGGGATGATCGAAGCGCAGTCGGTTGCGGAGCAGGGCAGAGGCGAGATCATACTGGATATTCAGCGGTACGTCCTTGAAAGGGCCATCATGTTCATGCCTATGACGGGGACCAGGCTATGGGCCTGGCAGGAGCGAGTTGAAGGGTTTGCGCCAAACTTCGCCGCCGCGGAGTACTTTCACTGGGCGCGGCTGAGGGTGACGCAAGAGTAATGGGGGCGTCCGTGGCTCCACGCAAGCTCCAGTACCTTCTGGCATTGCCTGATGCTTGGCTCAAATCCACGATGGTGGAGCAAACAGAGCTTTTCCACACCCGCCAACCCCGTAAGAGGTCCCTCAACGACTCCAGGTCATCTGTGTACTCGGCGCTGGAGACCCTGCATCCACCTGCAGCTTCCTGCCTCCTTCTGCGCCATGGCGATCTTGCCTGATGCTCGGCGATCCTCTCCTTGGCCTCCACCATGTCATAGAAGCCACCTTCGAATCCTTCCACGGCCTCTGTGAGCGACGGCGTCCATGACCTTCTGCCAAGCCTGCGGGCTCACTGGCAGGATGCCCTGAATCCTGACACAAGCCTAGACATGTTGGGCCTATAACTCTGTCCAGCCCCCTGGGGCTTTTTGCCTACCCAGAATGGGCCCATGGACTCATTCCAACCGACGCTTGCTGCTCTAGACTTTTTCCATTACCAGCGAGGGGAGTCTTCAGCGATGAAGCGGTTACTCGATTTGTGGATACATGGCGAAAAGTAATTTGCATAAGGCTAACCTTGCTAAGAGAAAAGAAAGGGGGTGAAATCGAGGAAAACGAGAGGGTTCTTTTTCAATAGGACTATGTAAGACAAATTACGGAGGTGAACGATGAAAAAGTTGATTATTGCTTCGATGATGGCTCTGCTTCTTGCGCTATCGATAACCACGGCCGCTTTCGCGCATACCCACGTAACCACTGGGACCGGCTGCCAGGACTTGGCCAATCTACAATTGAAGGCCCATCATGGTCAGAACACCGCGGCTGCCGCCTCTGGTGCGGTTGAACCCGGCACGTGCTAATAGAAGTCTGGAGTACAGTACGAGTCGCAAAGTGGGGCGGGGCGAAGGTGCCCCGCCCCTTAACACCAGAACGGATCTGTGGCAATGACTGATACGGAAGCAAAAAGCCCTCTCTGCCACAGCTTTAGCGCAATTACATGAATCTTATGACTACAAAGTCTATAATCCTTTTGTCGGTGATCGGAGGATTATGAAAGACTATATTCCGCAACTGGCTCTTAATCCATCTCCATACATGCATTTGCAACCACGTGAAGGGTAGGGTGAGCAACATGGAAGTCGCATTCAGGAATCGTAGAATAACAGTAGGCCTCAAACACCTGATCTTGCTTTCTGGCCTGAGTGTAGCTGTAGCGACGCTACTATTGTCTGGCTTCGGACCAGGGTCACGTCCCATAGAGTGGTGTAAGAGTACGTCATCCTGTTGATATCGTCTAGGCCGCTGCCTCTGCGAGTTCGGCTCTGGGTAGAGCTTCGTTGGAGGTGGTTACCTCCTGTGTCATGTATCGACGGCCGACGGCCCACTCGTCGTGCTGCTCAGCTAGGACGGCGCCGACCAGGCGACGGACAGCTGGGCGGTTAGGGAAGATGCCCACCACATCGGTGCGGCGCCGTATCTCCTTGTTGAGACGCTCCAGGGGGTTGTTGGACCAGACCTTCTTCCAGTGGGCGAGTGGGAAGCTGGAGAAGGCCAGGACGTCGGGTCCAGCCTCGTCCAGTCGAGAGGCGACCTGTGGGAACGGGTCCTGGAGCTGAGCAATCACCCGCTCGAGTTGGGCATGCACCTCCTGAGGGGACGGCTGCTGGTAGATGGTGCGTACCATGGTGGCCACCCAGGGCTGAGCGCTCCTGGGGACCCGAGTGAGCAGGTTGGTCATGAAGTGGGTGCGGCACCGCTGCCAACTGGCCCCACCGAAGACAGTTGCGATGGCATCCCTGAGTCCCTGATGAGCGTCCGATACCACCAGTTCCACCCCGCCGAGGCCCCTGGCGACCAGTGAGCGCAGGAAGGCTAACCAGAAGGCGCCGTCTTCACTGGTACCCACGTCCATCCCAACGATCTCACGCTTGCCCTCGCTATTGACCGCCGTCGCCACCACCACGCTGACGTTGACTATCCTACCGGCCTCTCTGACCTTCTGGGTTAGTGCGTCCAGCCACAGGTAGGGATATGATCCGCCGTCCAGCGGCCGACCCAGGAAGCTCTCCACCACCCCGTCCAGCTCCTGGCAGATACGCGACACTTGGCTCTTTGAGATACCCTCGCACCAAAGAGCCTTGACCAGATCATCCACTCGCCTCGTCGATACACCCTCCACATACGCCTGCTGGATCACCGCCAGCAGAGCTCGCTCGCTGCGACGCCGTGGCTCCAGCAGGCTCGGAAAGTAGCTCCCCTCCCTCAGCTTGGGTATCTGCAACTCCATGGTCCCTACGCGAGTGTCCCATGCTCGAGACCGGTACCCGTTGCGCTGGGTCACCCGCTCAGGGTTGCGTTCTCCATACCCAGCGCCGGTCCTCAATGACACATCAGCCTCCATGATCTCCTCGACCAGCACTCTCAGTGCCTCTCGTAGAAAGTCCACGTCACCGTCGACTCCCCTCTTGCGCATTAGCTCAAGCAGGTCCATCCTTTCCTTGACCACCGTTGTCCTCCTTTCTCAGGCTCGTCTTTGCCCGCTAAGGATGACGTGGTGGTCTCTCTTCATCCAGACCCTCTACTCTTGTTACACCACTTCCTGGGACTCTACTTCGGACCAGTGGCTGTAATTCTCCTGCTGGGGCTTATTTACGTGGTCCTACGGTACTCCACCAAGCCCCTATCTCGGACAATCGCCCGCCTTGGCTACAGCATACGATGGAAGCTAGCGGTAGCCATCACCGTAATAGCCGGACTGTTCCTTATCGTCACTCTCATCCACGTGCAAGCAATGAATTTCATGCACGACGAGCTTCACGACATCCAGGAGTTGGGGCCATCCCAGCCTCATGCGGTCTTTCGAGCAGTAAACGAGCTGGAAGACACCAATCATAGCTTCTTTTTCGAGCTAATACCCTTCCTAGATGTGCTCGGCGTCCTTGCTGCCGTGACCATAGGCGCGGCGATGGCCTGGTTGGTGATAGACCCAGTGCACGTAATGAGACGCGGCATGCAAAGGATGGCCGCTGGAGATTTCTCGGAGAGTGTGAAAGTAGAAAATGAGGATGAGTTGGGAGAGTTGGCCGATAGCATCAACGAGACGGCAGAGGATCTGTCAAAGCTCCAAGAGGCAATCTTGGCCGAGGAGCGCGTCCGTGCGATGCAAGAGCGATTCACCCATGTAACCCTGGCGCAAGAAGAGGAGCGCCGCCGCATTTCCAGGGAGCTACACGATGGCCTGGGTCCCTCTCTTGCCTCAATCGGCAACAACCTCAGGACGTGCCAGTACATCATACGTACTGATCCAGAACGGTGTGAAGCGCAGTTAGGGGAGATCGCCAATGGCCTGAAAGGGCACATACAGGACATTCGGGAGCTCATCTATGATCTAAGACCCATGGCCTTGGACCAGCTAGGTTTTACAGGGGCCATCAAACAGCAGGTAGAACGGTTTAGCCAGCAAACTGGGATACAGGTCTCCTTCGACATGGCGGGAGACGTTGCTCTGGCTACCCTTACCGAGGTCACCGTGTTTCGAGTAGTCCAAGAGTGTCTGACCAACATCCAGAAGCACGCAATGGCGAACCAGGTGAACGTAAGCCTCCAGGTCGTGGATGCTGGCGTGGAGCTGAGGATTAAGGACGATGGAAGGGGCTTTGACCGCCGCAAGGCTAACTCTGGCACCGTAGAAAGTGGCCACGGTCTCGTAAATATGCAGGAAAGGGCGGAACTTCTGGGTGGGGCATTCTCGGTACAAACCAGTCCCGGAAGTGGTTGCCAGGTAATCATGTACATCCCTTCCGTGGAGGTGGAAGTTGGAGCCTATTCAAGTTCTGTTGAGGTATCTTCAAAAAGTGTGTAACCAGTCAGGCGGACACACCTATTGACGTAACCTCGTTCTGTTAGCGGATGATCACACCCTCTTTCGTAAAGGCATACGCAACCTGCTGGAGCAGATGCAAGGCTTTGAGGTGGTGGGAGAGGCGGCCAGCGGTGAGGAAGCTGTGAATCAGGCCAGAGAGCTGGTCCCAGGCGTCATACTGATGGACATCAAGATGCCGGTGCTAAATGACATTGAGGCGACGGGCCACATCCTCCAGGCAAATCCCCATATTGGCGTCATCCTGGTCACTATGTTCGACGACTATGAGTCGGTGTTCTCCGGGATGCGGGCAGGTGCCCGTGGGTATGTGCTCAAAGAGGCTGAGCCGGAAGAGTTGCGAAGGGCCATAGAGGCGGCCTATCGTGGGGAAGTCATCCTGTGCCCAATCATCGCCAAGAAGGTAATGGAGCACTTTGGTACAGACCCTCGACGCCAGCAACCGGGGCTGCTCTACGAAGAGCTTACGACTAGGGAGCTTCAGGTGCTTCAACTGGCCGCCGACGGTCTTAGCAATAAGGAGATAGCCGGGAAGCTGGTAATCAGCGAAAAGACAGTGAAGAACCACGTCGCCAACATCTTCTCGAAGCTCCAGGTGAATGACAGGACCCAAGCCGTCCTGTTAGCCCTGAGGAAAGGGCTTGTCTCTATGTCGCCCGAGTGAACGCAGCTAAGGCGCCGTACAAGTACGGCTTATCGGTCCAAGTGTAAATAGCTGCGGCAGTAGTAGTAATAGGCCCATGGGCCCAACCGGCCCGTGGGCCTATTTGCTTACCGGCGTTGGGGTGGTGGCCCCATGTCACAATGGCGGCATTGTGTGAGACTGCAAGCGCCAGCCATTAAGGAGTGGGACAGGCCCTAGGAATACAAGTACGCTCCCGGGCTAGTGCCTTGGTCCAAGGCCGGATTAGAGAACTGAAGGAACAACAAAAGGAGTAAACCATGAATAGATCGAGGTCCTTTAGGGGAATGCTTGGCCTGGCTTTGGTGTTGGCCGCCACAACAGGTGCGATTCACGGGTATATTGGCGTTGACGGCCTGTTAAACGGAAACGTAGAGATCGCAATTCCTTTTATCGGCATGGCCGTTCCCTATTTCGTCGGTGTGGTACTGATCGCAATGGGCGTAATGCCACGCTTGTGGCTGCGAATCGGTGCCGGCTATGTGATCTTGCTTCTCGTTCTATGGGCGGCGGCTGGCATCCATAGCCCCCTAGCGTATGTGGACAAGGCCATCGAGGTTGTCCTTGTCGTGGTACTTGTGACCCTGCTCCGACGACGTGCCGGATTGGATCGTCCAGGCATTGCTACACGCCGACGGAGTTTGGGTAGTTGGTAGAGAACAGATTTCTCTCCGGCCTTCCGGAACATAAGCTTGGTGAAGGAGTAAACCATGAAGAATCTGATAATTGCCTCAATTATGGCCCTGACTTTGCTTCTGGCTGCCTGCGGCGGTAGTTATGTAGACGAGACGGCCACAGGCACTTTGGTTGGCAAGATCGAAGAGCGAGACCTGGGCCCCGGCCGGTTGGCCAGCGCCACATTTGACCTCTCGCCTGGTAGCTACGTGCTCATCTGTAACATTTCCGGGCATTACGATGGGGGAATGTACGCCCCATTGCAGGTTATCCAGACAGATAGCCCCTCGCCTACGACTGTCAGCGTTGAACTGGGCGAATGGTTCGTCAGGCCCCAGGTCTCGTCCCTAACCGCAGGCTCTATCACGTTCCAGACGACGAACAAGGGCGAGTCGGGACACAACCTCGTGATTATCAAGACCGACCTGGCACCTGGTGCCTTGGTCATCGCCAAGTAGCCGGTGGCGCGCAAGGGCGCGTGGCATATGAATGGAAGGAATGAAAGGAAGCTACCGTGAACTATTCATCTTTGGTTTTTGTGGGGGCCGCACTGCTGCTGGCTGCCCTGAGTATGGCGGGTGGCGTGCTGATCCTTCTGGGGCTGGAGCAACTTGATATAGGTGGGGATATCGCGAGATATTCTATTGGCACGCTGGTCTTCTTAGCGGGCCCTTTGGTCATAACAAGCCTCTGGCTGGGCAGGCGCAAGCCCGGACTCGGCGCCGCGTGCCAGGTCGGGGGAGCCACGATATTCGGCATATGTTTCTCCTGGACCATTATCGGGCCTGTGCTGGCGCTGCTGGTCGCGGCACTAGGAGTCAGAAGGGCGGGCTGCTGGCGCGTGGAACGCGTGTGGTAGGATCATAATGGCTAGAATTACGAACAAGAACTATGAAGCTCAAGACTCTGCGGACACTCCTTTCTAGCTGGCCACAGGCTAGGCTGCTCATGGGCATCATGCGCGATGCCCGTGTCTTCTATCGCCTATCCTTCGTAACCACCGCTTACGAGCAGGGGGTCTACCAAGCCATTGGAGATGGTGCCGCCAGCATAGAATCGATCGCCGTCGCTCTCGGCATCAAGGAAAACCACGAAGGACTGAGGATCTGGCTTGACCTGGGTGTGAGCATTGGGGAGCTCGCTCGCGACGGCCATGGATATCGTATTGCGGGCCGACTGTCGCGGCAGTTGCAGTCTCCCGCCAACGACGCAATCCTTGCGCTTCTTCAAGAGATAGTAGGGCTTCAGTATCAGTACGTAAGGCGGACCCCGGAGATACTGCGTGAAGGCCGTCTCTTCCCCTTTGCAATGATTGATGCACCACTGATCGCCAGAGGATCGCGTACTCTGGAACCGTTCGTTTCGGAGGCGGTGGAAGAGGCCGTGCCGAGGGAGAGGGATGTCCGTCTTCTGGAGATAGGGTGCGGCAGTGGTATATACATTCGTCTGGCGTGTCAGCTTAACCCCACGCTTACTGCGCTGGGTCTGGAGCTTGACGCCGAGGTCGCAGAGATGGCACAGCGGAATATTAGAGACTGGGGACTGGAGCATCGAGTGAGTGTCGAAGCGCGCTCAGTCCTGGATTACCAAAGCAGCGAGCAGTTCGACATCATCACCCTGCACAACAACATCTACTACTTTCCGGTTGACGCACGTGTCGACCTGCTCCAGAGGCTGGGTGGTCTGCTGAAGTCCGGCGGTCGCCTGCTGATTACCACAGCATGCCAGGGTGGAGACCCTGGCATGCTGGCCCTAGACTTGGAGTGCGCGATGACGGAAGGCATGGGGGTGCTCCCAGAAGTCAACGGGCTGCTTGGTAAGCTCAAGGCTGCCGGGTTTGTCGATGTACGCAGCAAGAGATTGATACCCTTCATCTCCTACTACGCCTTCCTCGGTGAACACGGCGCTTAAGACCCATGAGGTGTTCGTTGATATACCTAGCATTGGTGTCCTGGTCACTGACACCGTCGGCGTCCTCTCCCACTCTGCCATCATCGCCAGGGAGTACGGCGTCCCCGCCGTGGTGGCAACGGGAAACGCCACTGCTGGTGCGGGGGACGCGGCAGGATGCCACGGTACACGTTTAGTTTACCGGGATCAATCAGAATCGGCGGCTGAGGGGAATTTTCAATGGCAAGAATACACCTCTTTGAGTTTGAAGACCTGGACTGGTTCCCGAAGTCTATCCGCGATGCGGGGACGGATTACCTCCGCCTCATGTGGAGGCCGGGGCCTACAAGCCCATCGTCCCAAGGCTCCGCGATGCCCTGGCAAAAACAGGTAGCAGCGAGGTCCTAGACCTTGGCTCTGGAGGAGGCGGTCCCGTTGTTGCCATATACGAAGAGCTAGTCAAATCAGGCATCCGCGTCCGCATGACTCTCAGCGACAAATTCCCCAACCTGGCCGCGTTCAATTACGCCCGTGGGCGCACTGACGGCGGAGTCGACTATGTGGAGGAGCCGGTGGATGCCACGGCCGTTCCGTCTCATCTTGCCGGCTTCAGGACTATGTTTGCCTCGTTGCACCACTTCCGGCCTGAGCTGGTCCGCCGCATCCTCCAGGATGCTGTGGACCAGCATTGCCCCATCGGAGTTTTCGACATGACGGCGATGACTCCTCCCCCCAAGTCATT
Source organism: Dehalococcoidia bacterium (assembly GCA_965248595.1). Classification (GTDB taxonomy): domain Bacteria; phylum Chloroflexota; class Dehalococcoidia; order Lucifugimonadales; family SHYF01; genus SHYF01. The sequence continues at coordinate 88,579 of CBDFJM010000005.1, read as the reverse complement.
CCTGCTCCTGGGCAACCCGCTGAGCCATCTGCTGGTAGCGCCCTTCGTGCGGCCCTTCCACTGGAGCCAGTTGCTCTGGACCTACCTCATCCCCATGGTTCCGTTGTTCGTGGCATGGGATGGGTTGGTATCGGGTCTTCGGCTGTACTCCCTGCGCGAGCTCCGGGAGATAGTGGCGAGCTTGCCCGCCAACGACTACGTTTGGGAGATGGGAAGCGAGCGTTTCCCTCGCTCCATCACCTATCTTATCGGCTATCCTGCTCCTAAACCCGAATCCACCGATGCGGAGCGGCCTTGGGGTTGGAACAAGGGGTGAGGGCCGTGGGACGCGACGGTCCGCGCTCGATTCCGATAAATGGGGCCGGTGGCGGCCTTTGGTTGGAGTTGGTGGCGCCGATGGCGGTCCTGGGCAGCGGCGCTGGGGCGGGGTCGGCGGGACAGCATGCAAGGGAAGACAATCGCGGACCGGGCCGGTGCGACTCTGTGGGGTGGTTGAGTAGTCTGGTGGACGTGTCAGGCGCCGTCGGTGCCGTCAGGCAGGCAATGGCAGGGCTCGCAATCGAGCCAGGGCGCGAGTGAACTGGGTTTCCCAAGGCCAGCCCTGTGGCAGATGCAAAGTGAGGCGGCGGGCCGAGCGGGTGAGCCGTCCGGCCAGGGAGAAGAAGCGCCGCCGGAGGGTCCTGGTGGTCACCACCCCCTCGCCCAGACCGATGCGCGCAGTCCAGCGGGCCAGGTTATGGGCCAGCACCTGAACGGCCAGCCAGGCGCCGTTGGCGGGGAAGCGGCCCGAGGGGAAATGATTGAGGCCGACGCCGTGTTTGAGGTCTCGGATGGCATTCTCGATCTCGGCGTGGCGGCGATGGTCGGCCTCCAGTTCCAAGGTTTCCCCGTCCCGGTCGGTGATGAAGCCGTGATAGCTGTAGCTGGCGAAGAGGGCCAGTTGGGAACCGGGCGTGGGCTTCACCCGCCGCACGATGAGCCGCACTGGGGCGGCTTCGGGCTCACCCTGGAAGGGAGTGTAGGTGGTCTCGGCCACGTCGGCGCCGCCGTCCATCCAGTAGGGGACGGGCGTCCAGTCCTCCTCGGGAATCGCCTCAATCAACTCCCTGAGGCGGGCGTGTTGGCGGATGGTGATGGAGAAGCGGACATCCATCTCGCGGCAGACGACGACCAGGGCGTGGGCATAGAAGCCGCTGTCGGCCCGCACCGTGAGTTGTCCTGTAGCCCCAGCATGGCGCACCCGGCCCACGGTCTCCCGCAGGAAGTGGGCGGCGCCACGAACGGTGTTGGCCCGGCCCTCGCGAAGCCGAGACATCAGCACGTCGCCGGTGCCGGCGGCGATGGCCAGCAGCGGGTGATAGCCCCGCTGGCCAGTGTAACCATGGTGACGCGCCCCCTCCTTGGCCAGTCCGTAGGTCTCGCACATGGTGGAGTCTAGGTCGATGGTCAACGGCCCTTCACCGGGTCCCGCACCAGCGGCCCAGGCCCGGGACAGCAGCTCCCGGCTCACCCGATCCAACTGGCGGACGTGGCCCCACCGGAAGCTGCGCAGGAAAGTTCCCAGGGTGGATGGCGCCTTGACTACGCAGCCGATGGCGCCAGCTGTCCCGCCGGTACGCAACACGTCGGCGTCGTCAATGAAGTCGCCCCCAGCCAGCGCCGAGGCCACCAGGCTCAGCAGCTTGTCTCCCGGGTTCGCCCGCCCCGGCGCGTCTCCCAGGTCGACGTGGCTGTCGACGACTTCACGCAGGCCCAGGTGCTGGGCTAGGGTCACCGGGAGCAGCAGCCCAGCATTGGCCACGAGGCGGTGGTCGTCAAACGCGATTTGGATGCGATCGGGATGGTTGCGTGGTAGCATCTATTGGGTGCTCCTTGTTCTGGGGTCGGCTTTGCTGTTTCAAAACCATTATCCCAGATTCACAGGAGCACCCTCTTGCCGCTTCAGGACACTGACCCGACGCCCTCCTTCGGTGGATTCGGGCTAAAGCGGGGAAAGGTTCCTTGCCATGATGACCGGCGATGTATAGGGCCGCCCGAATGGGGGGGCACGGAGGCTCTCCGTGAGGAATGAAACATGGGTCTGATGAAAGCACTCCGCCTGGCCGAGTTCGAAGACCAAGCCTGGTTTCGGCGCTCCATCCGGGACGCCGGTACAGACCACACACGTTTGATGTGGGATCTGGGGGCACATAAGCCAATAGTTGCCAAGCTGAAGGAGGTGTTGGCCGCCACAGGTATCGTCGTCTGGGGTAGTTACGTGGTCCGCCGAGCGTTGGAGCCGAAATAGGCCAGGGCCTTCTTCAGGCCATGCACCAGCATATCCACCTCGTCGTTTGTGTTGTACACGTAGAAGCTGGCCCTGGCCGTCGCCGCCAGCCCCAGCTTCGTGTGCATTGGCATGACACAGTGATGCCCCGTGCGAATGGCTATGCCCTCCTGGTCCAGGAGCGTTCCCAGGTCGTGGGGATGGACATCCGTGGTGAAAGCCACCAACCCACCCCGGAGCCGTGGGTCCGTAGGGCCCAATATGGTTATCGCTTCCACCTTTCCCAGCGCCTTCATCGCATAGTCGGCAATCTCAATCTCGTGTCGCCGTACATTGTCCATGCCCAAGGCCTGCATGTAGTCCACCGCCACGCCCAAGGCAATGGCATCGGCGAAGTTGGGCGTGCCCGCCTCGAACCGCATTGGAAGATCGTTCCAGGTGGCATGGTCATACCACACCTCCCGCACCATCTCGCCACCGCGAAGGAACGGGTCCATATCCTCCAGCACCGACGGCTTCACATATAGCACACCGATGCCAGGAGGGGCCATCATCTTGTGGCCAGAGAAGGCTAAGAAGTCGCAGTCCATGTCCGTCACGTCCACAGGCATGTGCGGCACACTCTGGGCACCATCCACCATGAAACGCGCCCCCACCTGGTGGGCACGCCTGCCAATCGCCTTGACCGGATTGATTGTGCCCAGGAAGTTGGAAACGTGGACTACCGATACCAGCCTGGTCCGCTCGTTGATTACAGTGTCCAGAGCTGTGAGGTCCAGGGTGCCGTCGGGAGTCACGGGCAGGAAGCGCAGGGTAGCGCCAGCCTCGGCGGTTACCTTCTGCCACGGCACCAGATTGCTGTGGTGCTCCATCTCCGTGACAACCATCTCGTCCCCTGGGCGCAGGTTTTGCGTTGCCCAGGTGTTGGCTACCAGGTTGATAGCCTCGGTGGTGTTCCGGACAAATATCACACCCTCCACTGAGGGAGCGTGGATGAGGTCCGCCACCTTCTGGCGAGCCGACTCGTACCTGTCTGTGGCCTCCATGCTCATGGTGTGGACGCCACGGTGGACATTGGAGTTGTACTGCTCGTAGCACTCCACCAGCGCCTGGATAACTTGCCGAGGTTTTTGGGAGGTGGCGGCGTTGTCCAGATAGACCAGGGGGTTCCCGTTGACCTCACGGGAGAGAATGGGGAAGTCTTTTCGGATGAGCTTTGGGTCAAACATAGGCGACCATCCCTTCCGACTTTGTCGAGAGTCTCAATGGGCTTCGCTCATCGGACCCCAAACCCCCATCCCTTCGGTTTCGCTCAGGGCAGGTCCGACTTCGTCGAGACTCTCGACCTTTGATCGGAGCTCCGGGGCTTCCCCCTCTGGACTCCCCTTGTCCACAGCCTGCTACGTCGAGGCCTCCATTTTATTTCGACTCTTGCTGTACTCCGTCAAGGCATCTTGCAGGGTGCTCCAGGCCAGCAGGGCGCACTTGATCCGAACGGGGAATTGCTTGACCCCCTCCAGGACTACCAGGTCTTTCATGGCATCCTTTTCCGTGTCACTCAACTCTTTGCCCTGCATCATGGCCCTGAACCGGCCTACCACATCCCCGACCTCCTCCAGGGTCAGACCCTGAAGAACATCCGTCATCATGGACGCTGAGGCCTGGCTGATGGCGCATCCCTGTCCGGTGAACCCAACGCCGCTGATACGTCCAGTGTCATCCAGTCGAGCCGTGAAAATCACCCGGTCGCCACAGAAGGGATTGAACCCTTCCGACATTAGTTCGGGGTCTTCCAGAAGCTTGTAATGCCGCGGGCGCTTATAGTGCTCCACCAGGATGTCCTGGTAGAGATCATCAATGCCGCCAGCTTTTCCACCGGGCGGTTGTATTGCCATAGCTCCGTCAACGGCTTTCGCCGGCCTCCAACCATTCTTTAATCTTGCCCTGGACTATCTGGTCCACCGCAACACGCAAGGCTTCGTTGTCAATGCTGTCTATAATCTGAGTCGCGAAAGCCCGCGTCAGCACGCGGCGAGCGAGATTGTCGTCCATGCCCCGGCTCTTCAGGTAGAACAGCGCACTCTCGTCCATCTGCCCGCAGGCAGCACCGTGGCCGCATTTCACGTCGTCGGAATATATCCAAAAGGCTGGCTTGGTGTCCGCCTCCGCCTGGTCAGAAAGGAGCAAGTTTTTGTCAACCTGATTAGCATTCACCTTCTGAATTCCCTCGCGCACTATGATACTGCCATGGAACACGGAGTGCGATTTTCCATCCAGAATCCCCTTGTACAGCTCGTTAGTCGTGGTATAGGAGCTGGTGTGGTCAATGATAACCTGATTGTCCACATGCTGCGTTCCATTGAGCAGGTACAGGCCGTTGAGTGTGCAGGAACATCCCTCCTCGCCCATGAGGACGTTGAGGTTGTTCCTGACCAGCCCACCTCCAAGGTCCAGGTTGACCGAGGAGAAGGAGGCTCCGTTGGAGTTGGATACATTGGTGTTGGAAACGTGAAAGGTCTGGTGGCTCTGCATCTGCACCTTGTAGTACTCTAGTATGGAGCCAGACCCCATCCGCACCTCGGTAACGGCGTTGGTGAAGGACTGGCCTTCATCCAGAGCACTGTAGCTCTCAATGACAGTAGCCTTGCTGTCCTTGCCTGTGAGTATAAGCACCCGTGGGTACGTGACTGTGTCCTGCTGGCGGCCTGTGGATAGAAACAGGAGATGCACCGGCTCATCCGCTACGGCCCCATCACCTATCTGCACCAATGCGCCATCGTGGACAAAGGCCGTGTTCAGCGCCGTGAAGGCGTCGCTTTCATACGGGGCGTAGCGGGCCACATGTTGCTTTACCAGCGCCTCCCGCGTGACCATGGCCTCAGCAAGCCTAACCACACTCACTCCCGCAGGCAGAGAGGTCAGGCGGGACAGCTCCTGGCTGTACACCCCATCCACAAAGACGATCCTGCTCCATTCAGGCTTGCCGAAGGTGAGCCTGTCCATCTGCTGGAGCGTCAATACAAGCGGAGCAGAAGCATGGACTGGCTGGAAATGGGTCCTGGCTATGGGGCGAATATCCGTGTACTTCCACTCCTCGTTGCCACGCCGGGCAACAGGGAACCCCAGAACGTTGAAACGGGCCATGGCAGCTTCACGAAGCTGGTGAACCCACCCCGGGTCTCCTGCGGCGCCGTTCTTCTGGAAGGAACGAAAGTCTGCAAGATAGTTCTCTTGCTGAATCTGGTGTTGCTGGGTCATACCTGTGGAAGCCTTTAAGAGCCTTCGCTCAGGGCCTTGGCCGTATCCTCGTACTTGTCGTAGCCTTCGGTTTCTATCTCCAGAGCCATCTCTTTGCCGCCGGACTTCACGATGCGGCCATTGATGAGCACGTGGATTACATCCGGCACGACGTAGTTAAGAATGCGCTGGTAGTGAGTGATCAGAAGGATGGCATTGTCAGCGCGCCTAAGCTGGTTTATTCCCAGGGCAACCTCGCGGAGAGCATCCACATCCAGGCCCGAGTCCGTCTCGTCCAGAATAGCCAGCCTGGGATCCAGGATAGCCATCTGAAGTATCTCTCCGCGCTTCTTCTCGCCGCCGGAGAACCCTTCATTAACGTAGCGCCTAGTGAATGCGGCGTCCATCCCCACGATGCCCAGCTTGCCGGCGAGATGTTTGTTGAAGTCAAGCACTCCCATCTCCGGCACACCACGGCTCTTGCGGACGGCGTTGAATCCTGCGCGCATGAACTCGTCCAACCGCACCCCTGGCACCTCGGTGGGGTGCTGGAATGAAAGGAAAAGGCCCGCCCTGGCCCTGTTTTCAGGCAGCATGGTCAGCAGGTCCTTCCCTTCGAAGAACGCACGACCAGATGTAGCCTTGTAAGAAGAATGCCCGGCCAGCACGTAGGCCAGGGTGCTCTTGCCAGACCCGTTGGGCCCCATGATGGCGTGGACCTCTCCAGCGTTTACCCGGAGATTGATACCCTTCAATATCTCCACGCCTCCTATCGAGGCGTGGAGATCGGTTACTTCTAGCATAGCTACTATCTACCCCACAGTCCCTTCCAGGTTCATCTCCAGGAGCCTGGTAGCCTCCACCGCGAACTCAAACGGCAGCTGTTTGAACACCTCTTTGCAAAAGCCGTTGATGATGAGCCGGTGGGCCTCCTCCAAGGAGATCCCCCGCTGGTTGCTGTAGAAGAGCTGCTCCTCGCTCACCTTGGAGGTGAACGCCTCGTGCTCCAGGTGCGAGGAGTTGTTGCGAACCTCCACGTATGGCGCGGTGTGAGCGCCGCAACTGTTGCCCAGCAGCAGCGAGTCGCACTGAGTGAAGTTCCAGGAGTTGGTGGCCCTGGGCATCACCTTGACCAGGCCTCGATACGTGCCGTTGCCGTGGCCGGCGGAAATAGTCTTGGCGATTATTGTGCTGCGGGTGTTCTTGCCTATATGGGTCATCTTGCTGCCGGTGTCGGCCTGCTGGTATCCCTTGGTCAGCGCAACCGAGTAGAACTCGCCCACTGAGTTGTCGCCCTGAAGTATAACGCTGGGATACTTCCAGGTGATGGCCGCGCCTGTCTCAACCTGGGTCCAGGATATCTTCGAGTTACGCCCCGAGCATTTGCCGCGCTTGGTTACGAAGTTGAAGATGCCGCCCTTGCCCTCTTCATCGCCTGGATACCAGTTCTGGATGGTGGAGTACTTGATCTCGGCGTTGTCCAAGGTAACTAACTCCACCACGGCGGCGTGGAGCTGGTTCTCGTCCCGCATGGGCGCGCTGCACCCCTCCAAATAGCTTACATAGCTGCCCTCGTCCGCAACGATCAGTGTCCGCTCGAACTGGCCGGAGCCTTGGGCATTTATACGGAAGTAGGTGGTCAGCTCCAATGGGCAGTGCACCCCCTTGGGAACGTAACAGAAAGAGCCATCGGAGAAGACTGCGGCGTTCAGGGCCGCATAGAAGTTATCGGTGTACGGCACAACGGAGCCCAGGTATTTCTGGACCAGCTCCGGGTGGTTCTGCACCGCCTCGGAGAAGGAGCAGAAGATGACACCGTGCTTGCCCAGCTCCTCTTTGAAGGTAGTGGCAATGGACACGCTATCAAAGATGGCATCCACCGCGACGCCTGCCATTCTCTTCTGCTCTCCCAGAGGGATACCCAGCTTCTCGTACGCATTCAGTAGCTCCGGGTCCACCTCGTCCAGGCTGTTGAGCTTCTCCCTGGTCTTGGGCGCGGAGTAGTAGATGATGTCCTGGAAATCTATGGAGGGGTAGTGGACGTTGGCCCACCCCGGCAACTGCTCTTTTTGGAGAAGGGTCATGAAATGGCGGTACGCCTTGAGTCGCCACTCCAGTAAAAACTCAGGCTCGTTCTTCTTGGCGGAGATCCACCGGATGGTATCCTCGTTCAGTCCACGGGGTGCTGTATCAGACTCGATGGGTGTGACCCATCCGTACTGATATGCTTGGCTGGCTACCTCTTTAACTTCCCTGTTGGTGGTAGTCATGCTCTCCTTTTGCAGGCCTGTCTCCTTCAAAGCTAGTAACCTTTTCGGCCAACCTTTAGAGCTTGTGAGGAGGTTGTCATTGCGAGGGTGGCTCCGTCCGTGGCAATCTGGTACACAGCCCCATTGTATGCCGAGTCCGTGGTTTCTTCACAAACTCTGAGCATGGAAGTGCTAAAGCCAGGCGTTTTTGAGCGGTAAATACCGAACAGTAATTGTTGACCAAGTTAGTCAACAATTAGTCTACCACCCAGGGCACTACGCGTCAACGTGGTGTGCCATTCTTGAATTGATCCAACCAGCAAAGGGCCGAGAGGCCAAGCAGTTAATACTCCCCCAGGACCTGGAGGACCACCTCCCTGGCCCGCGGCATGTCCAACTCGACCAGAAACACGCTCTGCCAGCGACCCAGTTGCAACTCCCCATCCACTATTGGGATGGTCTCGCTGGTGCTCATGAGCAGATGCTGGCAATGAGCGTGCCCGTTGGGGCACTCGTCGTCCGTCATGTTGACGGTGCGCAGGGTGAAGTCGTTATGCTGGTAGTCACCGTTCCGGGAGGCCAGTCGCTCCAGGAACCGCTCCATGTCTTGGAGCAACAATGGTTCGTTCTCGTTGATCTTGATAGCGGCCGTGGTGTGCTTGGAGAATACCACCACAACGCCGTTCTTGATGCCCGTGCCGCCGACAAACTCCACCACTCTTTCAGTTATGTCAATGAACTCAGGCGCCCGCGTTGTTTCGAATATCAGTCGGTTGGTAAGGGCTAGCATTCTCCATCCTTTAGGTAGGATAGCGAGGCACAAGACACCGTGAAGAATTTCACCAAGCTACGCTAGCACATTGGTGGTGCATTTTCAACATGCGGCAAGGGTGCCCATTCCTGAAATTGACAGGTCTTCAACAGCTAAACTAGAATGAGCCAGCGGGACGCCCAGCTTAGCCAGTCGCTAACGATGGACAGGAAACAAGCTAAGGAGGTGTGGAGTGGCAACCAAGGCTTTCATCCTGATTGAGACCGCCGTGGGAAAGAGTCGCGAAGTGATTGCCGCCCTGCGGGGCATTGAGAGCATTACGTCCGTGGACGTGGTGACAGGGCCCTATGACATCATAGCGGTGCTGGAAGCGCCAGACCTAAATTCCGTCGGTAGCCTGGTCACGAGCCACATCCACACCATCGGCGGCATCCAGCGCACCATCACCTGCCTAGCAGTTGGCAGGTAAAGCCATCCACGACGCCCTTGGCGTGGCGGGGTCTGCAAACCGCTTCCATGACGCCGAACCACCAGAGTTGAGGCCGTGGCAATGGACTCGTAGCCACTTGGTGCCATGCAACGAAAGGACAGCACAGCAATGGCCGGTTGCATTTTTTGTAGCATAGGCAAAAGACAAACTCCAGCCCAGATACTGTTCCAAGATGACCGGTGTTTCGTAATCCGAGACATAAATCCGTCAGCCCCCACTCATCTGCTGGTGATTCCAAACCAGCACGTTACCTCCCTGGCCGGTCTCGCACCCGACCAGGAGTCCCTGGTGGGGCATCTGTTTAGTACCGCCCAGGAGATGGCGCGCCTCGAAGGGGCAACGCGCACTGGATTTCGACTGGTCATTAACCAGGGCCGCAATGCCGGCCAGCACGTTGACCATCTGCACCTCCATGTGCTGGGAGGGAAGCTGCTGCCCGCCCTGGGCTAGCACGCCATCCATGGATGATGCGCTTTCCCGGCTGCAAGGCCTGATCCAGGTCCTGCCTGCCGGCCTCCAAGACCATCTGCACCGGACACGAGATATGGCGCTGGAGCTGGCATCCAGGCACAACGTAGACTCCCGAAAGGTGGAACTCGCCGCCCTGGGTCATGACCTGCTCCGCGCCACCCCCGACCGTGAACTACTGGAACAGGCCCGCGCCACTGGCCATGACGTGCATCCCGTGGAGGAACAGGTGCCTATTTTGCTGCACGGCCCTCTGGCGGCGCAAAGGCTGCGGCATCTCGGCATCATCACCGACGTGGAGGTGCTGGAGGCCATCCAGTGGCATTCCACCGCTTGCCCAGGCATGGGAAATGTTGGCCTTGTGGTGTTCCTGGCGGATAAGCTGGAACCCGTGAAAGCAAGGAGGTCCCCCTGGCTCATGGGGCTGGCAGAGACAGCTAAAGAAAGCCTGGAAACCGCAGCAGCAGACTACCTGACCAGGGAGATTGCCCTGCTGCTGAAGAGTGGAAGCCTTCTGCACCCAGCCTCCGTGGAGGCCAGAAACTACCTATTGCTGCAGGCCGGACAATCTTGATGCACAGAGGTCAGCAAAGCCGCTTTGCCCTTAGTGTCCTAAATTGAGTTGATTGAGATAATAGCGAACGCCAGTGCACGTTGCATATTCCGTGAATTCGGTCTGGATGTTCCCCATTGCCAGAACCAAAACTAACGTCGTATACTAACGCAAGTTGGGGTTGGTCGAGCTATGACTTGTGCTCGCGCGATAGTAACTGTGAGCCTCCAGCTAGATAGTCGTTTCCTCCAGAGCAGAAGATGCCGTGAGTCCACCTCCCACTCAGCCTTTGCTCTATCATATCACTCATATTGACAACCTGCCGTCAATCGTTAGTGATGGCGACCTAATGTCAGACGCTACCATGATCAGTCGCGGTGGGCCTTCCGTGATCATCGGTATGTCGGAAATCAAGAAGCGCAGGCTCGCACTTCCCGTACCGTGTCACCACGGAACCCGTGTTGGGGACTATGTGCCCTTCTTTTTCTGCCCCCGCTCAGTCATGTTGTACTTGATATATCGAGGCAACCATCCAGATTTGGCATTCAGAGGCGGCCAAGGTGAGATTGTCCATCTCGAGGCGAACCTTCATTCTGTGGTTGCATGGGCGAACAGCGTAAACCGCCCTTGGGCTTTTAGTCTCTCCAACGCAGGCGCCTATTACACTGAGTTCGACTGCAGCGTCTCAGGACTAGACCGGCTCGATTGGGCAGCGATTGCGAATCCCGATTTCCAGGCTCCTGATGTCAAAGAAGCTAAGCAAGCCGAGTTCCTCGTCCACACGTCTTTCCCTTGGCCGCTGGTGACCCGAATTGGCAGTTATTCAAGAGAGGTTCAGGCCGCGGCACGCAAAGCCATCGAGTCAGCTTCCCACAAGCCCGCACTCGCGCTAATGCGTGATTGGTATTACTAGCGAAGGGGCACACAATGATCGAATTCAAGCAAGGGGACATCCTTACGGCTGATGTCGAAGCATTGGTCAACACTGTGAATTGCGTTGGCATCATGGGGCGCGGTATCGCATTGCAATTCCGGAACGTGTTCCCAGACAACTTCCACGCGTATGAAGTTGCCTGCAAACGAGGTGAGGTTCAACCGGGACGCATGTTCGTGTTCGAGACGCATCGCCTCACTAATCCTCGTTATGTCATCAACTTCCCCACCAAGCGGCATTGGCGCGGGAAGAGTCGACTAGCTGACATCAAAGCCGGACTGCCAGCATTGGTGGCCGAGATCAAACGCCTGCGAATTCGCTCGATCGCGATTCCGCCACTGGCGAGTGGGCTAGGTGGACTGGATTGGAACGATGTCCGACCCCTCATTGTTCGAGCTCTGGACGAAGTGCAGGATCTGAAGGCGATTGTCTTCGAACCTTTGGGAGCGCCGAACCCTAAGGAGATGGCCAAGTCCACCGAGGTTCCGCGAATGACGCCTGGGCGAGCTGCCTTGGTGGGACTTCTCCACCGATACCTTGGAGGGCTGATGGACCCATATGCCTCTCTACTGGAGTTGCACAAGCTCATGTACTTCATGCAGGAGGCGGGCGAACCGCTAAAACTTGCCTACGTCAAAGCTACCTACGGCCCATATTCGGAAAACCTCAGGCAAGTGTTGACCCGCATCGAAGGACATCTGATTGCTGGGTACGGAGCCGGTGGTGATGCACCTGACAAGCAAATCGAGCTCGTTCCAGGAGCTGTGGAGGATGCAGAGCAATTACTTGCAAGTCATCGTCTCACTCGCGATCGCTTCGATCGTGTGGCGGATCTAGTGCAAGGCTTCGAAACGCCATTCGGGCTTGAACTGCTGGCGACTGTTCACTGGATTGCTACCAGGGAAGGTGCCACCAATCTTAACGATGTGGTGACCAGAACGTATGCATGGAGTGATCGAAAGCGTCTCTTCTCTAAGCAACAAATCGAACTCGCGTGGAATGTGCTTCACACCAAGGGCTGGCTCAAAGCTCAATCGACCGCCAGCTGAGTCATTGCGACATCCGTGCTTCGGCGTCACCTTGAGCTACCACCCATGGCCGCCACGTACCTTGACACCACTTATGCGCTGATTTATGATTCCATATCGGACGCCGTTCCGTTTCCAGGAACATGTCCTGACCTTTCCCGTTCAGATTAGGAGGGGAATGCTTGTCTAGTGTAATACTGGCCGATGGCGAAACCTTCGAGAGCATGTTGCGCCGCTTCAACAAGAAGGTACAGGCGGAAGGCATCATGTCAGAGGTCCGCAGACGGCAACACTTCGAATCACCGAGCGTCAGGCGCAAGAAGAAAGCGGCAGCAAAGCGGCGCAAGAGCTTGCGCCGCTAGCCCCTTTTTGCCCTTTCCCTTGAAGGGAGAAGGGTATTGAGATGAAGTTCGCGATATGCCTCTCCAGGAGCGCCTTCAAGAAGACCTGCGGAATGCCATGCGGCAGAAGGATGAGTTGCGGCGCACCATACTGCGCATGGTCCGTGCCGCCATCCAGAACGAAGAGATAGCCCTCCAAAAACAACTCGATGATGCAGGAGTCCTCAAGATCCTGGCCACACAGGTCCGGCAGCATCAGGAGAGCATAACCGAATTCCAGCGCGGAAAGCGCCTGGACCTGGTAGAGAAAGAGGAGGCTGAGCTGGCCATCATCCGTCAGTACATGCCTCACCAACTAAGCCAGGAAGAGATCTCCCAGATAGCACGAGATACCATCGCCAAAGTAGGTGCCATAGGGCCATCGGACGTGGGCAAGGTCATGGGACAGTTGATGCCCCAGCTCCGCGGCAGAGCCGATGGCTCTCAGGTCAGCCAGATAGTGGCCCAACTCCTTACCGGCTAGCGCTGCCCCAGGGAAACAGTGCCCACCGGTACGCGGACCATGGGTCCTCTACAAGACTAAGGAGGCGTGTTGCGCTTCGGCATTGTGGTGTTTCCGGGCACATGGAGCGACACTGACTGTTACCACGTAGTGAACGATGTGGTGGGGCAAGATGCAGCCTATGTGTGGCACAAGGACACCGACCTATCTCCATACGACTGCATCATCCTGCCAGGAGGCTTCTCCTACGGCGACTACCTGCGCACAGGGGCCGTGGCCCGCTTCTCCCCTGTGATGGCCTCCGTGGCGAATTTCGCACAGCGCGGGGGACCCGTGATAGGTATCTGCAACGGCTTCCAGATCCTGTGCGAATCGGGACTCCTGCCCGGCGCGCTGATGCGAAACCAGCACCTCCAGTTTCGATGCCAGTGGACGCACCTGAGGGTAGAAAGCGAGGAGACGCCATTTACCTCGGCATGCCGCCCTGGGCAGGTGCTACGAATCCCCATCTCTCACGGCGAGGGCAACTATTACGCGGACTCATCCACGCTTCAAGCGATGAACCAGAGAGGGCAGGTGCTCTTCCGGTACTGTGACTCAGCGGGGGCTGCTACCCAGGATTCCAATCCCAACGGGGCCGTGGAGAACATCGCCGGCGTGGTCAACGAACAACGAAACGTCCTGGGAATGATGCCGCATCCCGAAAGGTGCTGCGAGCCACTGCTGGGCGGAACCGATGGCCGGCTCCTTTTCGAGTCCGTCATCGCCTCGGTGAAATAGCTTGCTGCCAGCCATTCTGCTAGCACTCCTGGCCGCCGCTTCATGGGGGACTTCCGCCATATTTGTCAGGCTGGGACTCCGGCACATGCGCTCCACCACAGGCACTGTGGTCTCCTTGGCTTCAGGTGGTTCGCTGTTTGGCATCATAACTTTTGCCATATACGGTAGCGAGATGTTCGCTCTTCCAGCCACTGTATACGCTTGGATAATTCTTCTAGGTCTTATCAACTACCCCCTGGGCCGGCTGCTGAACTTCACAGGCGTACAACTGGCGGGCGTTAGCCGGACGGCCCCTATCCTGGCCGGAGCGCCTCTGGTGGCGGCGACCCTGGGTGTGGTTCTGGGGAACGAGACGATTACGTTTACCATAGCCCTGGGAATAGCCGCCATAGTAGCCGGCGTTATGCTTGTAGTGAGCGAAAGGGCGAGATAAGGGGCATGAGCGCCTTCATCACCTCTATCAGGACGGGACAGCGGCCAATCTTGTTGGGGATACTGGCCTCCGTCATGGCCGCCACGTCCTACGGCACCGCCCAGTTCCTGGCCCGCGAGCTGGTGACCGAACAGGCTCCATCGCTAGTGGTCACTACGTTTGCTCTTATGGCCGGCTTGGTGATCCTTGGGGCTTTGTCCGCGCGCGGCGTGGTCCGCGACAGGCATGCACCCAAGCGCGACTTCCTTTTCGTAGCGCTGGCGGGCTTGCTGGCCTCGTGCGGAGTGGCTTCACTCTTTTACGCTCTTAGCCTGGCACCGCTAGTGGTAGTCTCTCCAATTGCCGCCGCAAACCCACTGGTCTCTCTGACGCTGGCGCATCTCTTCCTCCAGCGGATGGAGAAGGTGACGCTACGCATCTGGATAGGCGCGGGCCTGGTGGTGCTCGGCATCGTGCTGGTCACCCTGAGCGCTGTCTGAGCCTCTAGCAAGTTACCGCAAATCTCTTTCGACCATCCCACTGGCTCCCTTCCTCGCAGGAAGGGGGTAGAGCATAAAAGATCTGGGGAACACCTCCGATTGTGTCGAGAGTTCCGACTCCGTCGGGAATCTCGATTTATCGGATCTTAATGGGCTATGCTCATCGGACCCCAGTGCCCCCGCCAATGGGGCTCCACCCCCCTGTACTTCCCAGAGGCCGGATGTCAGCGGTTTCAGGCTACCAGTGTATCCAGCACCCCTGGCAGATCGGTGATGCTATCTATGGTCACGGCTGGCGTCACCTGCACTGCGCTGGCGTCGAACCCCTTCACCCAGACCGTGGCGATTCCCACCTGATGAGCGCCTAAGACATCGTTGAGCAGGTGGTCGCCCACGTGGACCACCTGCTCAGCCAGACAGCCCATGGTGGCCAGCGTGTGCAGAAATATAGCAGGCGTTGGCTTTGACAGCCTGACTTCATCGGAGAAGGTCAGGTGGTCAAAGAACTGGATGATATCCAGGTCCTCCAGGTAAGCCCGAATGAGACGTCCCGGTGTCTGGCCCGTATTGGATATGATTCCGAGACGGTACCCCTTGTCCTTGAGGGCCGAGAGCATGTCTGGCACACCTTCCACCATGGCAGGGGGCGACTCGAAGAAGGCATCTGCGTACCGGTTGAGGATGCGCGCAAAGGTGTCACGGCTGATGCGCTCCAGCAAGCCATCGGATATGCCGCGGACGAAGATCTGCACCTGCTCTTTAAAGGATACGTCCCGCCCTTCTTGGCGCACCGCCTCGCAGGCCAGGTAGCAAGCCCGGTACGCCTCTCGTACATGGGCTTCCGTGGCTGTCTCGCCTGCGTCGTGCAGCGCGTCCACTGTGCCACCGATGCGCAGGCGTGTCCGCTCCCTACCCCACTCCTGGCGGTCTACCATAAGGGTCTGCCACAGGTCCAGCGTGACTACTTGAATGGTTGGCATGGGTTTATGGTATCACCCTGCGGTGTACCCCGCAGCCTGAAGGTCAGTAACCATTCAAGTTCGCATGCTTGCTTTTGTGGTCTTGATAACTGCCGCATGGTGCCGCACCGTTTACAGTACGGTCTCACCAGGCTTTTCCAAAGCTCGCCGTACCACCTTGCCGGCAGAGTTGATATGGTGGGTTGCCCAGGTCTTGGCGGCGTTCTTCTGAATAACCTCCCGCAGAGCAGCGGAGGCCAGAACAGGGTCCAGGCGAAGCAGCGTGCCGATGGCCACGTAGAGCACGTCCACCGCCTCGGCGGCTACATGGTCCGGCGGCTCGTTGAGGATGGCTTGGTGCAGCTCGCGCACCTCTTCTTCCTGAATTGGGATGCGGCTGAGGAGCTCTTCCCCGGTGGATGGCCCCACCAGGCCAAACCTATCATGGAATGCCTGAACAGAAGCTGTAAGCTCGCCAATTAGGAGTTGCAGCTGGTCTGACGGATTCATATTAAGGCCCCTTCCTCACGCTGGCACTCGCTACAGACAATGTAGATTCTGCTCTGCCGGCGCGGTCTGGCCCATTATGCGGAGAACGCGAGGGTACATTCAAGGCTTTGGCAAATGGATAATTAGCCAAAGTCTGAAAGAGTGAAATGGGGGCTAGCTGGTTTTGTCACGACCTACAACAGGCTGTTGCTAAAGGGACATCCAGAGGGGTGGGATATCCCCCGGATGTAACTTCTACTCCCGTCCTGGCAACAGCCCGATGATGTCCCGATTACATCGAGGACTCTCGACAAAGTCGGAGGTGGTGGTCGAAAGGGCTGCTAATCACCCGGCATGTAGCGCCGAGTGCCTTAATCAGCTTCCTTTCGCTGTCTATCACAGTCGCTGCAAACGCGGATTTCTTATGCCTGGGCTCGCTCCAGTAACACCGTAACGCCCATCTTCGTGTACTTATCGCGCTGGTCTGGCGTGCCGCTCCGCAAAGACACCTTGACCTGGGTGCCCTGTAGCTGCTCCAGAACATAGCGTATGCAGTCGTCCATGGTCTTGAACGGGTGATTCGGATTGCCGGACAGGCTGAAGGCCAGGTCTGTGGGACCCCATGACAGGAGGTCAACCCCTGGCTTAGCAAGCTTTCGAGCGTTGGTCGTAGCCTGGACTGACTCCAACTGCATCTCTAGGACTCCCGTGTTGTTCCACCATTCGGCATATTCAAATTGTCCTTCACGGCCTTTCAGTCCATACCGCGCGGCGCCGCCATTGCTCCTTATGCCAAACTGGGGATAGTAGAAGTAATTGATCGCCTCGTCCACGGTTGACTCCAACTCCACCTGGGGCACCTCTATGCCCCATGGGCCCAGGTCGAGCAGGTTGCCAATTAGATAAGTCAGCCGTGTATGCTCAATGCGGAACTGGACCGGTATGCCCACCTCCTCTGCAATCGCGCAGACTGCCACCAGCCTCTCCTCGTTGAACGCTGAGTGCTGGCTGTCAACAGTAATGTAGTCGTACTTATCCTTGCTCAGGATGGCTTCCATCCGCTGCCGGTCGGCACTTATGGGCACTGACACCCCTATGATGACCTCGCCTTTGCGTATGCGTTGTTTCAACGACTCTTGACTTGCCATACCTGTCCTCCTTCACTACCAGTAAATCTCCTCTGCCTATCTTTAGACCCTGGGAACCTTTGGCGCATACCGTCCGCTAATATCTGCATATGGTGCAACACATCCCTAGATGGGGTACTCTACCACCGCCTGGCGGCAGACACAACGTACCGCCCCCATACGGAGGCGGTACGAAAAACAGTGGCCTATTGCGCTACTACGCGGCGTACTGAGTGGCCGTAGCAGGCGTGGGAGCCGGACGCTCCTTGGTGCGGCTGATGCCTATACGCCTAGCCAGCACCACCTTGGCAATGTTGAGGCTACCGGCGCCGTGCTGGCTTACGAAGCTAGTGCGCTGGAACACCTCCTGCACACCGCCATGAGGCGTTAATGGGTCATGGGTACCCAGAAGGGCAGGCATCCCCATCACTTGCCGGGCTCTCCCCACGTTCCGCAGCCGGTATTCCCTGCCAAAGAGCGCGTTGCCTGGTCCCTCCCAGCTCATCTCTTTCCTGTTCGTATACATCCAGTACGTCCGCTTGCCAATCAACTCATCCACTCGCGCATCAATGTAGGCGGCCATGACCGCCTGCTGGAGAACAGGGTCTCCTCCTGGATGTTTGCCTCCCGCTCTACTCTCTTTCATGTAGCCCACTATCGAATCCACGATATCGTCCCTGAAGGTAGCTCTCCCACGGCCGCCGTGTTCCTGTTCCAGGCTAGTGTTTGTCACCTGCCATCCATTGTGGTCATCGCCAATTAGGTGGTCCGCAGGTAGCCGCACGTCATTCAGAAACAGGAACACCTTACGGTTGAACTTGTCCTGGCCGTGGACCAGGTTCATCCAACTGATCTCGACACCTGGATGGGGATAAGGGATCATGAAGTACCCCAGGTTCCGGTGACGGGGCGCTTCCTTGTCAGTTACCATGGGGCCGTAGTACCAGCTTTGGTCCGTCTCGTGGCCGCCGGCGAATACGCTCGAACCGTTCAACACCCACTCGTCGCCATCACGGACCGCCTTGCTCTCGTAGCCGGCCAGGTCGGCCCCTGAATGTGGCTCTGTGAACTTCTGCCAGGCAATACGCTCTCCGGTCAGCAATGGTTTGAGGAACTTCTGCTTCTGTTCCTCGGTGCCCCAGACCAGAAGCGACGGCAGCACCACGGTGGATCCAATTCGTGACACCCCTGCTCGGTTAAACTCTTCATTTAGGATGGTCTCGTGTTGACCAGTAAGCCCGCCACCTCCGTACTCCTTGGGGTATGTGGGAAAGAGCCACCCTTTTGCACCCAGCTCACGATTCTTCAGCCGCCAGTACTGAAACATCTCCTCAGAAGGGTCGGCCGGATCCACCGGTTCCCTCATTTCCGATGAGATGTTCGCTTCCAGCCAGGCCCGGACTTCCTCTCTGAATCGCTCCTGTTCCTCCGTGTACTGATATACGAAGTCCATGATGCCCCCTTGTCCGGTTCATTCTCCGACGACGCACCTAAGGTTTGGCCACAAGGCCGCCCGTCATCGTCCGCGAAGCCTTGGGTCCCAGATATCCCGCATCATATCGCCAAACATGTTGAACGCCAGTACGAGGACTGTTATCGCAATGCCCGGGGCGATCATCAGCCAGGGCGCTGTGAGCATGAAGTCAACGGCACCGCCCGAAAGCGCGCGTCCCCAGGAAGCATGGGGCGGTGGCACCCCAAGCCCAAGATAGCTCAACGAGGCCTCAGCAAGGATAGCACCGCCCAGAGAGACAGAGGCAATGATGAGGAAAGGCGCTAACGAGTTGGGGAGTATATGGCGGAACATGATCCGATTTGTGGAAGCCCCTACGACCCGGGCCGCGTCAATGTATACATTCTGTTTCACGGATAGTACCGTCCCTCGTGCTATCCGGACACCGGATGGGAACGTTGTGACGGCGATGGCTATAATGACCTTCTCCAGGCCCGGCCCCAGCACAGCCACCATGGTCAACGCCAATAAAATGTTCGGAAAGGCGAGCATGGCGTCTACGAACCGTTGGACGAACATGTCGAACTTCCCGCCCAAATAGGCGCTGACTATGCCCAGGGTATAGCCAACGGTTTTCCCGATACCGATGGCCAGGAAAGCCACAATGAAAGAGATACGCGTACCGTATACCAACCTGCTGAACTGGTCCCTGGCCAACTGGTCGGTGCCCATCCAGTGGCGGGTACTGGGAGCCTCCAGCAAGCTTTCATAAAACAGTTCGGTGGGGTCATGTGTGCTGATCAGGGCGCGAACACCGCAGTTGCCAGAAGGATCAGGAGAATCGTGGCACCTGCCATGCCAACCGTCTGAGTGCGCCACAGGCGGCCCGTCCCACGCAATGCTACGCCCAGTCTCCGGCTTAGGGTTGGGCTAATCGCCACCTGGCTAAGGACTGTCGAGGAACTCACGATAGCCTCTCTATGCTCTAAGAATACGCTTATCCATAGCTGATGCGGGGGTCCAGCCACGCGTACATCAGGTCTACAACCAGATTTATGAACATGAAGAAAACACCGAAGATCACCACGATACTCTGCACAACGGTGTAGTCCTGGAGCCTAATGGAATCTATGAACCAGCTACCCATGCCAGGGATGCCGAACACGGCCTCCAGGATTACCGTGCCACCGAGAAGATTACCGAAGGACAGACCTGCCAGAGTCACAATCGGGATAAGTGCGTTCTTAAAGGCATGGCGCATGACGACGGACCGCTCCGACAGCCCCTTGGACCGGGCGGTGCGGATGTAGTCCTCCCCCAGAACCTCCAGCATGGTGGACCGGGTCATCCTGGCCAGAGTGGCCATACCGCTCAGGGCCAGGATGACGGCAGGCCAAATGAGCTGCAACAAGTTCTCCCTTGGGTGTTCCCATAACAGGTTATATCCCAGAGGCGTGGACCAGTTGAACCAGAGCGCTCCGGCCAGGACGAACATGATAGCAAGCCAGAAGTTGGGCGCCGCCAGGAAAATGATGGCGAGGAATCGAGAGATGTAGTCTGTCCCCGAATTGCGCTTTATTGCAGATATGATTCCTAGAGGCACACCGATAAAAATGGACAGCAGCTTGGCCATCAGCGCCAGCTGGACGGTGATGGCGAGCCTCTGAAGCACGCCGTCACCTATAGGCTCACCAGAGACCAAAGACTCACCAAAGTCTCCTCTGGCTATGTCCCACACCCAGGTCAAGTATTGTATGTGCAACGGCCTGTTCAGTCCCATCGCCTCCCGGAGTTGCTCCAAGCCGAGCCCGGACACGCTAGGGAGCCCTTCATCGCCGCTGAGGAGCCTCATGGCCACGTCCCCGGGGAGGACACGCATGAGTCCAAACACCACCAACGACAGGATTAGGATCGTCGGTGGGAACAGCGCAAACCTGCGCACGACGTACTTACGCATTGAAGCTATCCCTCTCCCCAAACGTACTCATTGCAAGAAGTCCGCCCACAATCCGGATGAACCTTGCCCTGCCAGGGCTGAGCAAAGTGCTTGCCCAGCCCTGGCCTTCAACAATCTGGAATCTCAGCTTTGCAATGCCTATTTGGTAGCCGCTACGGCTTCAGCCATAGCTGATCCGCTCGCTTGCGTCCGGCGGACCAGTTGTAACTAAAGACATTGGCGGAGAACCCTCCCAGGTCCTTCCACCAGTAGACAGGTCGATCTGCACCCGAGGCCGGGGCATGGCCTACGTCCTGGACAACGATGATGTCCTGGATCTGTAGGAACAGGTCCTTACGTTTCGTCGGGTCCAGCTCCGCGGACATCTTTAGGTACAGGGAGTCCACCTCAGAGCTGCTGTAGGTTATGAGATTGCGCGCAGCGCCTGTGATCCAGTACTGGCCCACTATCTCGTCCACGTCCCTAGTTACGAGGCAGAACTGGTACCACTGGGCCAGAAAGTCCCTGTTCTGAATTCTGATATCATGCTGGGGAGCATCAACCAGGTCGAACGTTACGTTGATCCCTACCTTCTTCAGCATCGCCTGGGTGATTTCACCTCCCCTTCTGTTCGCTGAAGTAAGAGGTGTCTTCTGCATGTGTCTCACCTCCAACCCGTCGGGGAAGCCTGCGTCGATTACCAGCTTCCTGGCCTCATCAAGCTCTGCTTCTTTATTGGCTCCAGTTCCCCAGCCCGGTATTTTGTCCCAGATATCGTCTTCAGGCGTACCGAACTCCTCGTTGGAGTTCGCGAACAGGACCTGAGGCACAGACCACTTGAGGCCATACGTGAACTCCTCCAACACCTTCCTGTCCAGGGCCAGATTGGCTGCTTTCCTTATGTTGAGGTCATCGTAGGGCGGCTTGTTGGGGTTGAAATGCAGGAACTGGGGCCCGCAGCCTCCCTTGTTCAAGCCCTCGGTTACTTTGCCTTCCGCCACCAGGTCTCCCAGAGATTTCTCATACTGTTCACTGCTGTTGGATATCCAATGCGTCTTGTGGGTCAGGAACGCGGCTATACTGGCGGCAGTGTCAGCTAGCCTGACCATGAACACTCCATCCAGGTATGGCTGGCCGGCCTTGAAATAGTTGGGGTTGCGCTCGACCGTCCAGCTAGCCCCCGGAATCACCTCTCCCAGGAGGAAGGGGCCTGAGCCTCTCGGAGCAGCCTTCAGTTCTTCTCGTGTCGTACCATTCGGATACAACATGCTGGGGCCAACGGCCAGGACCTTGGGCACAAACGAGGAAGGTCGGGCCATGTTGATGCGCAACTCGTATTTGCTAGGAGTCTCCATGGAGTCAATGAACTCTTTGATGACACCGCTGCGCTGGGAAACCGACCCATCTATCCTGCCCATTATCATATCCAGGGAGTATGCGACGTCGGAGGAGTCCATCTCCTTGCCGTCGTGGAACTTTATCCCCGGGATCAGGTTGAAGACCATGGTCTTGCCTGCGTTGTCCAGGTGCCACTCCGTGCAGATCTCGCACTCCAACGTGGTCCCCTCATAGTTGATGAACAGGTTGTTCATCATCTTTCCTATCCACTCCGAATGGCCGGGGGAGTTGGCCAGTAGCTGCCCATCGAAGGAGGTAGGAGGTCTGCCAGACACTGTCAGAATGCCACCTCGCCGGGGTTGCTCGCCCACAAGTGTAGGAGTGGGCGTCGCCATGTCAGTCGGGGTGGGCGTGGCAGTCGCCACGGGGGCCGAGGTGGCCGTGGCAGTCGGCTCCTCAGCAGCGCCGCAAGCCATAGTCAGGCCTAACAAGAGCAAAACCGCCACATTCCAAAGGACCAGTCGCCGGGCACCCGCCAAATACGTTTTCATTGTCCGCTCCTCCTGCAGCTGTTCATGAACTGTTTCCACTGTAAGCGCCCTCTTAATATCCACTGGACTACTCGCTGGCTTATCAGGAATGTCCAAGATAGAGGGCACACCTTGAAGATGGGCTAGTCTAGCATCAGTATAGTATCATGTCAAGCAAATAGGGCGACCTTTCTCCGACCGAAATATGTCGCACTCCGTTCCACTGTTGCCAATCATCCTATGAGCGAGAGGGCCACTTCCTGTCCAAGCCTTTCTATCCCCGGAAGCTGAACAGAGACCTGGAGAGGAGATCGGCCCCCATAAAGCCTTCGTTCGGGACCATGGCGCTGGAAACGCCCAGACCACACCTTTCACCGTTCTGGTTCTAGATCCGTATGTCCAGGGTTATCCGTAGCCCATTCCCCTCAGGACCTATTCTAATCGCTGCTTAGAGATATCGTCCTTCCTTCTTTGCTTCGGTCTCTTTCGCCCATCTTTCACCCATCCTGTGGCCATTCAACATCCAGGTCCCCGTATTTGCACAGATGGGTCGTCCGTCTTCACCAAATATGGCCGTCTCCTCTATTATCCAGGGTATATCCGCTTTCATGAACTTGTCGACGGTAGTGACTTTAACAGTAACCGTCTCGCCAACGCGGGGAGGGCTGAAGAACTTCCACTGCTGCCGCATATTGGGACCTGACGGAAACCCGTGGCCCGTGCCGCCTCCCCCACCCCTGGGATAATCCCATTCCGGGTTTTCCAATTCCAGGCGGTCTGCCTCCACCAACTCCTGGGTTATCACACGGGTGAACGTTTCAACCACCTTGCCGGGCACGAAACTTTCGAAATACGCCGTCGCCCGCTTGAAAAACTCGTCTTGCCTGGACCGGATATCTTTTGCCTCATCACTCTGTGTTACCATCACTCCTCCTTATGCCATCTCTCAGGGTACGCCTCTCTACTCCGCTGGCCGGTTGCGGCATAAAGAGAGACCCCCTCCACCTTCATTGAAACCAGGGACTGCCAGCGTTGGCGGCGGTCACCCGGCAGTCCTAAGTCACACGCCAGGCCTATTTCACCCAGTCATTGGGCACCACGGCGCTGGCAACGCCCAGACCACACCTTGCACCTTCTGAGTTCTCGAATCGCATGTCCAGCGTAACCCGTTGTCCATCCCCCTCTGGCCTTATATCGCTGACGCGCCCTGTGATCGTCATGGTCTCCCCTGAAAACCAGGGATGGTTATAGTGCATGTCCACTATGCCAGTGCGGTTGAAATTCTCTCGCCCCAAGAGCCGAGCCGCCGCCTCCGCATTGTATGCGCTCATCCGGGAACCGTTCCCGATGACGCGAGGCATGGCCATTATCTCCATCGCCGCCTTCGCACTGTTATGGAAGCCAAAGCCTTCGCTGTGCGTGCCGCCGCCACCCTTTTTGTCAAGGTCCTCAAGGAGTATTTCCTTCTTCAGAGGTTCGATCTCAGATCCTACTGCTATTTTTGCTCTTGTGGTTGCCATTATAGATACCTTCCTTCCTTCTTTGCTTCGGTCTCTTTCGCCCATCTTTCACCCATCCTGTGGCCATTCAACATCCAGGTCCCCGTATTCGTACAGATGGGTCGTCCGTCTTCACCAAATACAGCCGTCTCCCTCACGACCCAGGGTATCCCAGCTTTCATGAACTTGTCTACCTGAGTTTGCCTAACAGTAACCGTCTCGCCAGCGCGGGGAGGGCTGAAGAACTTCCACTGCTGCCGCATATTGGGACCTGTTGGAAACCCGTCGCTCACACCCCCGCCCAGGCCCCTTGGAAAATCCCACTCCTGGTTCTCCAGCTCCAAGCGGTCTGCCTCCACCATTTCCTGGGTTATCAACTTGGTGTGCCTACTAGTTACCTTGCCGGGCACGAAACTTTCGAAATACGCCGTCGCCCGCTTGAAAAACTCGTCTTGCCTGGACCGGATATCTTTTGCCTCATCACTCTGTGTTACCATCACTCCTCCTTATGCCATCTCTCAGGGTACGCCTCTCTACTCCGCTGGCCGGTTGCGGCATAAAGAGAGACCCCCTCCACCTTCATTGAAACCAGGGACTGCCAGCGTTGGCGGCGGTCACCCGGCAGTCCTAAGTCACACGCCAGGCCTATTTCACCCAGTCATTGGGCACCACGGCGCTGGCAACGCCCAGACCACACCTTGCACCTTCTGAGTTCTCGAATCGCATGTCCAGCGTAACCCGTTGTCCATCCCCCTCTGGCCTTATATCGCTGACGCGCCCTGTGATCGTCATGGTCTCCCCTGAAAACCAGGGATGGTTATAGTGCATGTCCACTATGCCAGTGCGGTTGAAATTCTCTCGCCCCAAGAGCCGAGCCGCCGCCTCCGCATTGTATGCGCTCATCCGGGAACCGTTCCCGATGACGCGAGGCATGGCCATTATCTCCATCGCCGCCTTCGCACTGTTATGGAAGCCAAAGCCTTCGCTGTGCGTGCCGCCGCCACCCTTTTTGTCAAGGTCCTCAAGGAGTATTTCCTTCTTCAGAGGTTCGATCTCAGATCCTACTGCTATTTTTGCTCTTGTGGTTGCCATTTTTCACCTTTCCTTTGTCCGTCAAAAACGATTCTGCCCGTCACATTATCTATGTAACGCCTTGCGGTATGAGTCTTACCGGTCTCTCGAATGCTATCCCTCCTTTTCTTGTTCTTGCTGCCTTCTCATGCTCCTTTATATCTACTATATCTATGTCCGCTCTCAGGCAAACGTTCCTAACCACGGTCCCCCAAGCCACAGCAGGCTAACCCTTCTGCGCCCGATGCAGCTAAACAGGTGGTCGTAAAGCCTTGCAGATCGTTCCACTAGTAACCAGATTAGCTTGCCAATGTAGCATGAACGCTACAGAAGAATAAGAGGACCCAAGTTGGTAGGGCACAGTCTATCAACAGGATAGTATCATGTCAAGGGTACGCCTGTGCTATCTTTCGTTACGAAACACGTCCCACGGCTCCCTTTTGCTTCCCCCTTTCGCCAAGCCGCCTTAGCCCCTTCAGGTAAGAGGGGCCCCTGGCCTCCGGACGTACCTACACACCCTCTCGCTTGCCGCACGGCAACGCTGGAGTCTGCTCACTCCTTCCAGTCCAAAGAAAAGGAGTGGTAAGCCCGAAATATTGAGCAGGAAAAACGATGTATACTCTTGTATGCTGTTAGGAGGAAGCCGCCATGCTCTGGTTGAAGAGTTGCCCACGCTGCGACAAGGGAGACCTATGCCAAGATATGGATATCTTCGGCTACTTCGTCTCGTGCCTCCAATGCGGGTACTACCTGACGGAGGCCGAAGAGGTAGTCCTCATGTACTCCTCGGCCATGTACGAGCAGAGGGCCACCAGTGGGCTCCCCATAGGGTCCAATCGTGATTGCTGACGCATCATCCGGCAAGAAACCCCTGCAGCCTGAACCGATTGCTGCAGCACCCTAATAGCCTTTCGGAAAGGCCTTCCATATACTGAATGGTTGGGTGGGTCTGAGAGCAACAAACCAGCCCGGATATTCAAACAGGCCACTCAGGCCAGCCGTTGAACATGATTCATCACGCCAGCGACCAGAGACACCCCACGGACACCCCTCCCCTCCCCAGCCATGAGGAGGTGGTGCGCCAGTTGCTCCGCCCTCAGGCATACGCGGAGGCGGTATGAGGTAGAGCCGTGGATGTTGCAACGACACAGGAGGACGAGGCATTGGTAGAAGATGGGCTCCAGGCCTGTGCCAAGGCGAAGAAGCAAGTCTCTGGTACACTAAGGGAGTCCAGCTAAGGAGATCAAATGAATGCCAGCGACCTGATGAGCGCGCCTGGAATCACAATCCGCCCCGAGGCAACAGTCCAGCAGGCGGCGAAGCTTATGCTGCAACACAACTTGAGCTGCCTTCCCGTGCTGAACGAGCAGAACGGCTTGGTAGGCATACTGTCCCATTCGGACTTCGGCCTGAGCTCCAGGATCATGCCCTGGCAGAACACATGTATACCCTCATGGACTCTTCTGCCTCACCAGAATACCTGGAGGAGATCAGCCGCGAGGTGGCCAGTAAGCAGGTCAAGGACGTTATGTCGCATCCGGTGGTGACGGTTCAGGAAGACGCGCCCACTGCCCAGGTGGCGGAAATAATGGTCAACAAGCGGGTTCACCGAGTGCCTGTCATGCGAGGCAAGGAGTTGGTTGGCATCATCACCCGGCACGACCTCCTGAAGCTGATCGCTGGGGATGAAGAGGGCGTCCCAGGCAATGGCTCCTGACCACGACTACAGGCGACATAGCGATGTCCCTAGCGCAGCCCGTACTCAGTCTCCAGATCATATATAGACCAGGACAGGGTGCTTTCTCTCGCGGTTACCTCTGGAATCATGTTGTTGGCCTGGACCCGCTTGGCACCCTGTACCCTCCCCCTTCCCTACCGGGGTCTCTCCGGCCTTATGCCCAGCTCATGCCTGAACTGGAGATACTGGATTACCTCCGCCCGGCTCAGTAGTCCCACCAACCGGCCTT
Organism: Dehalococcoidia bacterium; assembly: GCA_965248595.1. Lineage (GTDB taxonomy): Bacteria > Chloroflexota > Dehalococcoidia > Lucifugimonadales > SHYF01 > SHYF01. The sequence continues at coordinate 61,678 of CBDFJM010000005.1, read as the reverse complement.
CTTGGAGCACCGGCACCTGGTTGAGGTCGTGCTGGGCCAGAAGCTGCAACGCCGCATCCAGATCATCATTTGCCCCCACGGTGTACAGCGGCTCCCGGCGCATAATCTCCGCCACCTGGACCTGGCTCCACTTGTCCTGGGGCACTCCCTTTACGTCCGTCAGTGTAACTATGCCAGCCAGCTTGCCGTCCTCGCTGACAGGCAAGGCCCGACGACGCCTCTGAAGGAACCATTCCTGGACCAGCTCTTCCACTGTGGTCTGAGGAGTGACGGTTTCCGTGTTCGCCTCCATAACCTGGCCTACCCGCACCCCGCGGAACTGCTCCTGCAACATCACCTTCCTGCGGCTGGAGCCGGCGGCGCTGCTCAAGAACCATCCTATAAACGCAATCCACAGGCCGCTCAGGAAGTTGCCCCCCAGGATCTGATACACCCCCCAACCAATAAGCAGCCACCCAAACGCCTGCCCCACGCTGGCCGCTATCCGGGTTGCCTGGGCCAGGCTGCCTGTGGTGCCCCACAGGATGGAGCGCAGCACCCGCCCACCATCCAATGGAAAACCAGGGAGCAGGTTGAAAACCGCCAGCACCAGGTTGATCAGGGCAAGGTAGGATAAGGTGGCAGCCATTGGCCCATCCTGGCCTGGCAGCACCCGGTCCAATGCCCAAAACAGCCCCGCCAGCACCAGGCTGGCCAATGGTCCCACTATCGCTATAACGAACTCGTCCTTCGGCCTCGACGCTTCGCCACCGATGTTGCTGACGCCTCCGAATATGAACAGCGTGATGCCTTTCACGGGCAAGCCCTTGGCTTTGGCGACAAAGGAGTGCGCCAGCTCGTGCACCAGCACGGAAATAAACAGCAGAAGCGCCGCCAGAGCACCCGTGAGCCAGTAAACTCCAGGAGACCACCCAGGAAAGTATCCTGGGAAGAACCCTTCGGCCAGCGACCAGGCGATAAGGGCGAAGGCAAAAAGCCACGTGTAGTGGATACCTATCTCAATGCCAGCGATTCGCCCCAGTCGAAAAGACGGTCTCATTCCTTGACTCGCTCCCTTTGGTGTCTTGTCCCGCTCATTTCCTTCGACAGGTCCGACTTCGTCGAGACTCCCGACCTTCGGTCGGAGCTCAGGATGAGCGGGATTATTACTCCGGTCGTGGTGAGCTTGTCGAACCATACGAGCGGAGTAGGTATCAACTTAGTAAGTTGATGCCGATACCCCTTGCTACCCCCGGGGCACCTTCGGCAGCACATGCTCGGCCAGCAGCTCCATCTGGTTCAACAACATTCCCTGATAGTCAAATTCTCCTTGTGGGAACGATGGAAGCTGCACCACGTATTCGTTGGCTCCTATGTCTGCGTAGGCCCGGATCTCATCTACCATATCCTGCACATGAGCCTTGGGGTAGGTGTATCTGTACCCTTGCTCCGGAGCCCGGTCAGCATCGGCGCGGTCGGTTGTGAGCCAGGCAAATCTGGGCGCAATCGCCATGTATGGCTCGCCCTCCCGCCCCCGCTCGTTCCAGAGAGCGTTGATCTCGGCCCAACCGGCCTCCGCAGACTTCACAGCGTCCATGCCACGCCCACCGCCTGGTATCCATCCCTGGCACAACTCAGCGATGCGCCGGAAAGGGCGCTTCCCCGTAGCCACAACCAGTATGGGCGGATGAGGCTGCTGGACCGGGCGTACAGAAATAGTCATCTCGTCAAAGTTGACGTACTTGCCGTGGAAAGAGGCAACGGGATGGGTCCATAGCTCAATCATGACCTTTAGGTATTCATCGGTCATATCGCCCCTTTCGTGGATGTCGAGGCCCAGAGCCTCAAACTCGCTTTCCACAGCGCCTGTGCCGGCACCTATCATGAGCCGGCCCCCAGAAAGCGAGTCCACTGTTGCGGCAATCTTGGCCTGCTGGATAGGCGGTCTGTAGGGAATCACGGCGGCACACTGGCCCAATGTGGGCGACCACCCCTGAGCATTGGTCACCGCGGCAACGTAGGACATAGCCGTCCATATGTCCATGAAACCATCATTTCCGCCGGACTGGTGCTGCGGGGCGATGATATGGTCCGCGAAATAGAGAGAGTCCAGGCCAATCTCCTTCCCCTTTTCACAGATGGCCCATACCCCCTCAGCTCGCCACCACCGGGCGAAGCTGGGCACCAAAATACCAACCTTCATGTCAACCTCCTTATGTCTGGACCTGGCATCGACTGGCGTTTCTGAAAGACGGTATAACTAAACCCATCGCATTGGTAGCATACACCCCCCACGTCTGCACATTGAAGCCCGATACAGGTCTTGACAAGCTGTGGCCCAGCCCATACTGTTGCCGCCGTGGAGAGAAATACATCCCGTCACAAGCAACAGCTTCACAATGTCGCATCTCATCAGGCAAGGGGGTTACCAGCATGACTAATCCAGTGTTCGGCAAGGGACAGTTCCAGTTCCAGGTAGTGGACGGTTTCTTCAAACGCCCCAGGAAGTGGACCTATGTTGACGTGGCGGACGTGGCCGTGGACAAGGACGACAATGTCTACGTGTTCAACCGCAGCCCACATCCCATAATGATCTTTGACAAGGACGGCAACTTCCTGGACTCCTGGGGAGAGATAGGGGTGCACTTTGCTGTCCCACACGGCATCACCATAGCTCCCAACGGCGACGTCTTCACCGCCGATACCGGAGACCACACAGTTAGACGCTGGACCAAGGAGGGCAAACTCCTGCTCACCTTGGGGCGTCCTCACCAAAACACTCCTGAGCAGAGCGGATTGCCCTTCAACCGCCCCACGCACCTGGCGGTTGCATCTAATGATGACTACTACGCCACGGACGGCTACGGCAACTCCCATGTCCACTGCTTCGACCCCAACGGGAAGCTGAAGTTCTCATGGGGCAGCAACGGCAGCGACCCAGGGCAGTTCGATACAATCCACAGCATTTTCATTGACTACGATGACGACGACAAACTGTACATTGCCGACCGGTACAACAACCGTGTCCAAATCTTCACACCCAAAGGGGAATTCGTGGGGCAGTGGCCTGGCTTGAACCTGGCCAATAGCGTGCGCAAAGGACCCGATGGAAACTTCTACGTGGCCGAGCTGGACCACCGCATAAGCATCTTGGACCGCGAGGGTGTCTTGCTGGCCCGCTGGGGCGACACTGAGGTGGAGTTGGATGACTCGACCACGGCAGGTGGCCTGCCCACCTCTCCCAGCCGCCACCCCTTGATCAAAGGCCGTGTGCTCCACGAGCCCGGCCCTGGCCTTTTTTCTTCTCCCCACGGCATTGCCGTGGACTCTCAGGGGAGCTTCTACGTAGCAGAGGTGTGCGAGACCTATGCAGGCCTGGACAGAGGCAACAGGAACATACAGAAGTTCGTCCGGGTCAGCTAGCCTCTAGCAGGCTGCTGAAAAGTGGAAGGCCAGAGTCCCGACCTGTCGGGACTGCCAGGGGTCTAATAGGAGGCGCCCTTGCTGAACACATCTCAGGGCGGAATGGTGGGAAGAAAGACGTTGGGCCGGAGGGACACTTTGCGCAAAGCGTAGTTCCACTACTACCTGCCCTGAGCGTCCTCCCTCAAATAGGCGTCGGACCCGTCCAGCCAGTCGGTGCGGATGGGGCTGAAGGCGTCAATCTCATCCGTCTCTTCCTCGGCCTCGGCACTATGCTCCATGTTCGAAGGAATCAGAAGGGTCTCCCCCGCCTTCACCACCACCCGCTCCTTCCCGTCCAGCACAAAGGCCAGCGTTCCTGTGAGGACGTGCGTGATCTGCTCGCTCACATGACGGTGGGCCGGCACCTTGGCCCCCTTGGGGAACCTGATGCGGCCAAGCATCACCTTTTCACCAGTCACGATCTGCCGGCGTATTCCCTGGATAAGTCTGTCTTCATTTACCTCACTCCACGGAACAGCTTTCATTGGACGCCCCCATTCGACTTTCTAGTATCGGTGTAAAGCTACAACCCAGCAGCGGCCTTCAAGATACTAGCGCCTCCAGGCCCTGTCAACTTCAATTCCAGTGGGGTAGACGCTTAGCAGTGGCGGTGATATTCTTACGCACCAGAGCCAGGGCGATGGCCAGGTGGACCCTATCCGCCTGTGGCGCTCCGGAGGCAACTCGGGGTCTCTATCCTGGGCAAATAGGCACAAATCGGTAATAATGAGGGCTTTCTCAATGGGAATCAGGTTCCGATGGAATGGCTACGCTTGCTGGGAGATCCAGCTACCATCAGGCAAGGTCTGGTTAACCGATCCGTACATTGACCACTGCCCTACGTGCACAATCTCCTATACCCAGCTTACCGGTGCCGACTACATTACAGTGAGCCACGCCCACGCGGACCATTCGCAGGACGTAGGGGCCGTTGCAGGGCGATTCAACTCTAAGATATACGCCAGTCCGGAAGCAGTAGACTGGATGAAGTTCTACTTTGACCTGCCGGAAGAGCGTTTCGTGCGCACCGCCCACAAGCAGAGCTATGCGCTGGAAGGCGGTGAAAAGATTACCACCTTTATGGGTCGCCATATTGATGTTCCTGCGGTCTACCGCCGGCAGTACAAGCAAATCACCGGCAAGGACTCTGACCCCAACTGGACCGACCAAGAGGTGTCCGAGAACCTGAGGGCTCTGTCCCGCCGGCGCACGCAGCAAGCCGCGCAGGCCCCCGCCACTCCACCAGCCCTGCCTCCCGAAGAGCAGGAGTTGCGCAGCCGTTACGCTGCTAGAAGCGCCATGAACGTCGACCACCAGCGCACCTACCTGCTGGAGACCACGGACAATATGCGCATCTATTTCTACGAGGGCGGAATTGAGCACAATGAGCAGAAATGAAGAGCAGACGGGCATGGGCATGGTATGATAATGCCTTGTGCGAGCGATCCATGATGACCCAGCAGTCAGACTTCCTGTCCGGGCGTTTTGGTCTGTCAGTTGTTAACCAGGAGTGCCCCCCGAACTTTCCTGTGGTGCCGTCCCAGCGGGTGCTGGCGGCCACCAACGAGGGCAAACACCGATGAAACGCTCCCATTTCACCGAACAGCAGATCGATGATGCCACCGTTAAGCGCTATTTCGATGGTGCAGGAGGTACCGCAGCAGCCGCGCTCAGCATGATGGCCCATGAACACAATCTGCCGGCGGTGGCCGCCGGATATCGACTACGCATGGAGCTACGAACCATCAGTGACTGGCTGGACGAGGTGAGTGCCCTGGGACGTGTCCTTGATGTAGGCTGCGGGGCGGGGGCTTGGGCCGAACTCTTCGGCAAGCGCTACAAGGCTGTCGTCGGGATAGAGCGCAGCCATCTAATGGTGAATGCTGCCAGGGAGCGGATAGCTTACCTGCCCAATGTCGAGATTATTGAAGGAGACGGTCGCAAGGACCTTCCGGCAGGGCCCTTCGACATGGCCTTCCTGGGTGGTCTGTGCATGTACCTGAAAGACTCCGACGTTGTGGAGCTTCTGCGCTCCTTGAAGAATCACCTTCGTAAGGGAGGGCTGATCATCCTCCGGGAGTCGACCGTGCCCCAGGGGGTATCCTTGGCTTACGGCGAATATCAGGCAATCTACCGAAACGTCAGCCTGTACCGTCAGCTATTTGAGGACGCGGGATTCCTGTGCACAGAAGTCCGGCGTAATTTCGGGTACACCAGCTTGGTAACCGCTGAACAACTGGTGGATTTACGCCGCAAGTGGCTACCCTTCCTGCGCAAGGATTCTCTCGTGCTTGGCACCTTGACGTGGTGGATGCTCAGGGGGACCACACCGTTGAGCCTCTGGGCACTGCCGCGTGTGCTCTCCAAGCTAAACATCACTTGGCCCAAACTACAAAACCACTTCTTCAAGCTGTGCTCTGCCGAGCAGGAATCCGTGGCTCCGGACAGGATGATAGGCGGCCCGCGGGATACAGCCCCAAAAAACTAGACCGCATTGGACCAGAGAAATATTATGGCACACTCTGTCGCCCGCAGGGGCATGGAGGGCCAAATCCCACCCTGATCACTAACGTTCTGAGATACACATGGATTAGTTGGGACCGATTGCTGCATCGCAAGAGGTTGGAAGGGAGACAGTCAGCGGATGAACGACTTGAATCAGCGACCGGCGGCGAATCCCGCCGGGCCGGGGGCAATTTCCTCTGCGGGCCACGCGGAAGACGAAAGGCCAATCATCCTGTCCTTTGTAGCTGACGCTGCCAACATCGTTTCTCTGTTGGGACTAAGCATTGGGGTTCTCGCAATATTTTTCGCTCTCGTCCAGAATTATCCGGCAGCGATTATCGCGATGCTCTGGGCCATGCTGTTCGATTGGTGCGATGGACTGGTAGCTCGTGCAACACAAGGAAGAAGCGAATCCCACAAATTAGTCGGCGTCCACCTGGATTCCCTGGTGGACCTCGTCAGCTCGGCAGTAGTTCCAGCTATCCTCTTGCTCAGCGTCGGGGAACTCAGCGCCTGGTTCTACCCCGGGGCCTTGGCCATCATCATGGCGGGCGTGCTTCGTCTTGCGTATTTCGATGTATTCGGCGTTGATAAGAACGGTACTGTTGCAGGTATCACAATAGACTATTCACCTCTCGTCGTCTCGTTGGTGTTCTTGCTGCAAGGCTTTCTTAGCCATACTATCTTTGCAACTCTCTTCTATGCCATTGTCGTGATCATGTCGGTTCTCCACGTCGCCCCCTTCCGGGTGCACAAGATGGTGGGGCGCTGGTTTTACGCCATCACTGCCTACGTCCTGGTCTTGACCGTCGTGTACTCCTTTATCCTGTGGGCCAACTAGCACAGGGAGTTCGGGCGTCACTCCAGGTCAACAGCTGAGAGGTCAAACCACCCGAACAAGGAGCCCGACTGCTGGGTCGGCAAAGGATCTGGACAGGTCCGACTATCTCGGACCTCCCTCGGTTCGTCTGTTCGCCACCTTGCTTTCCCTGCCGTGCGACGCCTATAATCGGTGACGCCTTGGGTCTGATTGGGCTGTAGTACGGGAAGAAAGCGGCGAGTTCACCTCAGGAGCGTGCGCAAGCATGGCAGTTTCCAGCATCGTTCCGGGACAGGAGCTAGGCCAGGTCAGCTTCGACCTGGATACTTCTCTGGTACGTAAGTACCTGTCGGCCACGGGTGACAGCTCTGAAGTCTACGCCGGCACCAACCTGGTTCCATATACAGCCGTGGCCGCTCTGGGGGTGCGCACTGTCCTGGGAGGGCTGGCCCTGCCTCCAGGCACGGTACACATTGCCCAGGAGTTGGTGGCGCATAGGGCGGTAGCTTGCGGGCAGCGCGTCTCTTGCCGGGCGAAGGTCACGCAGGCCAGCCACCGGAAGGACGGCACCTTTCTGGTCCTGGAGTTCGCCGTCAACGACGACGCTGGCCAGCCTGTTCTGGATGGCCGCACCACTCTCCTGGTTCCAGGGCAAGGGAAGTAGGCCAAACATGGAAGAAGACCAGACCCTTACCGAGATCAGGAAGACAGTCACCCAGGACCAGGTGGACCAGTATGCCCGTGTTTCCGGTGACGGCAACCTTATCCACCTGGACCCGGAGTTCGCCGCTCAGGGACCTTTCGGCAGGATAGTTGCTCATGGCATGTTGGTGCTAGCCTTCCTTTCGGAGATGCTAACTCATGCCTTCGGAAGTAGCTGGCTGGAAAGCGGACGGTTGAAAGTACGATTCAGGGCACCCGTGTATCCTGGTGAGGATGTGATAGCCTTTGGCAGGATCACAAAGCTGACCGTGGAGGGCCAGAGCCGCCGCATCCAGTGCCAGGTGGGGTGCCGCAAGGCAGACGGGCAAGAGGTGATTACCGGAGAAGCCTCTCTGATAGTGCCTGGCCCCTGAGCCAGGTAGGCAAGGACCAAACAAGAATGACAACGGGGTCTTTTGAAGGTGCGACCGCGCATCCTTTCACCGTGGCGGTGGATGTCATGGGTGGGGACTATGCCCCAGAAGAGCTGGTGGCCGGGGCCGTCCAGGCGGCCCGGCAGCACGGCATTGAGGTGCTACTGGTTGGAGATATGGCGGCGGTGGAGGCCGAGCTTTCAAAGCATCCTACCGATGGCCTTCCTGTCACGCTAGTCCCATCGCAGGGCATCATCCTGGAAACGGACCATCCAACCCTGGCCATGCGGGAGAAGCCTCGAGCTTCGGTGGTTGAGGCGGCCAAGCTGGTAAAGACGGGACGTGCCCAGGCCATGGTAAGCCTTGGGTCCACCGGGGCGGCAATGGCCACCGCGACCCTGGTGCTGGGACTGCTGGAAGGAGTGGACCGCCCCGCCGTGGGCGGGCCGTTCCTGGCTCCTCTTTCCAACGCTGTTGTGGTGGACCTGGGGAGCAACGTTGACTGCCGGCCAGCGCAGCTACTCGGGTTTGCTGCCGTTGGCGTGGCCTTCGCCCAAAACATCCAAGGTATAGAGAATCCGCGCGTGGCGCTGTTGAGCGTCGGGGCCGAAGAGGGCAAAGGCAACAGGCAGGCCAAAGAGGCGTTCCCTCTGCTCAAGGCCAGCGGCCTGAACTTCGTGGGCAACATAGAGGGTGGAGACTTCTTCCTGGACAGGGCCGATGTTGTGGTCTGCGACGGGTTTGTCGGCAACGTTCTTTTGAAGTTCGCCGAGGGCATTGGAGTGGCCATGTCCCATCAGTTGCCTATGCTGCTGGGAGAAAACCTCACGTCCGAGGCTATGAGGAAGGTATCCCACGAACTGTCTGACCTGACCAACGCCGTGGAGGCTGCCGGCGGAGGACCGCTGTTTGGAGTAGACGGAGTCGTCATCGTAGGACATGGCCGCTCGCGTGCAGCCACCGTAGCAGACGCCATCCGAATGGCCAAGCGGGCCGTGGACGTGAAGCTTGTGGAGGCCATGCGCCGTGAATTGGCGTCTCTTTGACGGCCCCGATATAGCGCCCCGCCAAGAAAGGGGTGTCCAGAGGGGCAAAGCCCTGGAGCCTGCCCTGAGCGAAGCCGAAGGGGTGGGGGTATGGGGGTATCCCCCAGATATTCCTTATCACCCCCTTCCTGGCCAGGAATGGGGCAGGGGGATGGTCGAATGAGTTATTCATCACCCTGATACCTGATAGAGGTGGTAAGTGACGACACCTAAATCGTTAGAAGGCAAGGTTGCTCTGGTGACCGGGGCATCTCGCGGCATTGGCCACACCATAGCCGTGCGGCTGGGAGCCGCGGGCGCTCGGGTGGTGGTGAACGACGTTGTATTCAGGGATGGGCCAGAGGCCGCGACTGAGGCCCTACGCAGCGTTGGTGCCGACGCACAGGTCATTCAGGCGAACATAACAGATGCCGATCAGGTGCAGAAGATGTTCCAGCAGGTGGAGACGGAGTGGGGCAGCGTGGACATCCTGGTGAACAACGCTGGCATTACCCGCGACAGCCTCCTGATGCGCATGTCTGAAGAGGAGTGGGACGCCGTCCTGACGGTGAACCTGAAGGGGGCCTTTCTTTGTTGCCGCGCCGCCGCCAGGTCCATGATAAGGAAGCGATGGGGCCGCATCATCAACATGTCGTCGGTGGTGGCTTTGGCGGGAAACCCTGGCCAGGTCAACTATAGCGCCTCCAAGGCAGGACTTATCGGCGTAACCCGCACTCTGGCCCGGGAGTTGGCATCCCGCAACATCACTGTGAACGCCCTGGCGCCGGGTTTCATTGATACCGACATGGTCAAAACGATGTCCGAGGATGCCAGGCAGCAGGCCCTGGCGCGCGTACCCATGGGACGGCTCGGCACGCCGGAGGATGTAGCGGCGGTGGTAGCGTTCCTGGCCAGCGAGGAGGCTGGCTACCTCACCGGCCAGGTCGTCGGCGTGGACGGCGGCATAGCGCTGTAAGGCGAGCGTTAACGGTCATCATGCGCGAGTCGGGCCTTGGTCAAGCAATACTTGCCCCATTTACGAATGGGACCGTCTGGCTATGTCCAAAGCCTAGCCAGCCACAACCTCAAGTGCTATCCACACAGACACCTGGGAAAGACTCCTCGACTGAAACGAGTAGTTCATGTGCGATTTGACGGACATTAGCGGCTACAAGAGAGTTGTCCGGAGGGGGTCGAAACTCCCACGTCCTTACTTGCCACCCCTGCGAATTGAAACGAGTCAGTTTAGCGTATTGTGTATCAAGCTCAGGGTCAACATGGGCTCCACCTTCCTTGTTTGCCATTGCTAAAACCAGATCCCTGCGGCTGAAAGTCTGGCCCTGCTTGTCCCTGATGATGATTTCTTGTTCCCACCACTGTTCGAATGATACGGTGATTGGTGTAATTACACCTCCGCCTGCACTGACCCTGGGAACGTATGTCACTTTCGCCCTTGCCTGGCCAGGCGCAGCTTGGTCATAAGGCTCCTCTTTACCAATCAACGTAAAGGTGACTTCTGTACTGGTGTCTCCCTGTCCCTCTATGCGCGTGACCACAAGACCCTGGTGTGGAAGAAGATTACGTGGGTTGAAACGCAAATTCGTGTCATGCATTCGGAGCAAATGCTTCATGTTGAGTTGTAGAAGAAGAGATTTCGACTTCTTGGTGTCATGGACCAAGACACGAATGGTTATTGCAAGGCGCTTTGCCTCACCCTCAGCTCCGTTGTCATAAGAAGCCGCTGACGCCCTTAGAAAGTCCATCTGCTCGCAAAGATGACCGCGGAGTTCCTGGTAAGTTTGGGTGTATTTGTCCATTGCTAGGTTCCCACCCCCCAGGATACAACGCGTGTGCTCGGAAGCGCCAAACCGCCCTAGACGGTTTTGGCAAGCGAAGTGGGGTGGCAGCTTACACAGGCAGGTTATCCGCAGGGACTGCCGAACTCAAGTATCATGACCTGGCGAATAGCTAGGTTAGGCCCACGCCGCTTACGCAGGCACGGCAACACTGGCAGGAGTTTCCACCACCGTAGCCGTGGCCACTGCATCTCCCTGGACACTCACCACCTCTAGCTCGCTGCCCGGCGCTGCAAAGGCGCTCCGTACTGTCGCCAGTCCTATGGCCTTGCCCGTCGCGGGGTGCCGTGCTACAGAGGTGATCTTCCCGGCCTCTTTATCGCCCTGGCGCAGGGTGGCACCCTCTGTCACCTCTGCTGTGGAAAAGGCGACGGACACCAACTGCCTCTGTATCTTCTTGTAGTTGTAGAGGCGCAGGATGACCTCCTGGCCGGTGTAGCACCCCTTGGTGAAGCTGATAAACGGGTGAAGATTGACCTCCCAGGGGTTCACCTCTTCGGACAGCTCCCAGCCATAGCGCGGGACGCCTGCCTCCACTCGCAGGGCGTTGTAGGCCGCTTCACCAATGGGCGTTGCGCCTGTGCCAGGGGCTGCCAAGGCCCGCCAGAGGGCCTCGCCCTGGTCCGCTGAGGTCACCAGGTCGTAGCCCAAACTGCCGGTTGGATCCGTGCGGAGCAGGATGGAGGGCACATCAGCAATCATTACGTGAGCGCTGCTGTAAGGCTCCAGGTGCGCTACCTGCGTCCCAGTCACGCGTTCCAGTAACGCCGGGGCCTGTGGCCCCAGAACAGTGATCATGGCTGTATCCTCGGTCACGTCGTCCAGGGTCACTTCCTCAAGAAATGTGTAGGTATCAATCCATTCCGGCACCTGCCGGCGAGTCTGAGGGCTTGTGAGCATTATGATATGGTCATCCGTGACGAAGAGGTGAATCAGGTCAATGACTCTTCCCTTGCTGGTGGGCAGAACGGTGCCCGCGCCTGTCCCAGGAGGCAGAACGTCCACCTTGTTGCTGGATAGGCGGTTCAGCAAGTCCAGAGCGTCCTTGCCTGTGACCCGAAACCTGCCCACGTAGGAGCGGTCGAGCAAGGCGGCTCCCTGGCGAGCGGCCTGGTATTCGGCTGCCGCGTCGCCAAAGGTGTCGGCCACCTCCCAGCCAAAAAGCTGTACGAAGGCAGCGCCAGCGCCCTGATGAATGTTGTGTAGGGGTGAACTTGTCATCTTAGTCAACTACTTCGATGCAAAGAGCCGCTGAGTCCCAACCTGTCTGGACTCCAACGGCTCTCGTTGCTGCTTGGGTAAGGGGCTAGACGGAGAAGGAGGTCCCGCAACCGCAGGTGGTCTTGGCGTTGGGGTTGTGGAACACAAAGCCCTTGCCGTTGAGGCCGCCGGAGTAGTCCAGCGTGGTCCCGGCCAGGAACACGTAGCTCTTCTTGTCTATGAGGATGGTGACGCCGTTCTGCTCAATGATCTTGTCGTTGGGGAGAGTGTCTGAATCCACGCTCAGGTCATAGGTGAGGCCCGAGCAGCCTCCACCCTTGACGCCCACGCGCAGAGAGACGGCGTCGGTCTCTTTCTTGCCAGTGAAGTCACGCACATGCGTGGCTGCGTTCTCCGATATCGTAATAGTCAGCGGTACTACCATTTGCTAGACCTCGTGAGAGAAGTTTGCTACATTTACACTATTGTACGACCTGGATTCAGGCCCCGTCAACGTCTCGTTGCGGCAGGTAGCCCGCCCCGCCACAGCTTCGGTGCTATAATGGCTCTGCTGTGGTCAAGATATACACCAAACGTGGCGATACCGGCGAGACGGGGCTGCTCTATGGCGGACGCGTGTCCAAGAACGACCCCCGTTGCGAGGCATACGGCACCACTGATGAGGCCGTCGCAGCCCTGGGCCTGGCCCGCGCGCTCTCCACCGACGCCAGGGTGCAGGAGATCATTGCGCAGGTGCAGCGGGAGCTGTTCACCGTGGGGGCAGAACTGGCCACCGACCCATCTCAGTACGCCACCATGCAACTCCACTTCCCTGTAACCACGGACTCCATGGTGGAGAGGCTGGAGCATCTGATTGATGAACTGGACGCCGAGGTGCACTTGCCCAGGTCTTTCATCATCCCTGGCGCTTCGGCGGCCTCGGCGGCTCTGGATATGGCGCGCACCATACTGAGGCGGGCGGAGCGCTGCGTGGTGGGCCTCAAGGAAGCGGGGCTGCTGGTGAACAACGAGGTCCTACGCTACTTGAACCGCCTTTCCGACTTGCTGTTCACGCTGGCCCGCTACGAAGACCGGGCCTTGCCCATGGAGAAGCTTACGGCGGACCCGTAGGGTAGCAGCTTCGTCCAGACGCCTTGGGCCAGGTTCTGGCCCTGGAAAAGGAACCCGCGATGGTCGCTGATTCATTTGAACTGAAAACAGAGCGGCTTTTGCTCCGGCCTCTTTCATTGAACGACGTCGCAGACGTGTTTGAATTTGCTACTAGTCCTGAGTGGGCCAAGTACCTTTCTGATGTCCCTCAACCATATACGTGGCGTAACGCGGAAGAAAATGTTGCTCGATGCCTGCTGACCTCCTGGGCAACAAATCCAGACTTTGCAATCGTGCTGGATGCAAAGGTGATAGGTATAATTGACTTGCGAGTGGAACCTGATCAGGAACGCGCCGAGGTTGGGTATTCGATGTCCAGCTATCATTGGGGAAAGGGCCTAGTCTCTGAAGCTGTCCGCGTAGTTATGGACTGCGCGTTCACCCGTTACGACGTCAAGAAGGTCTACGCCAGGATCGATGTCAGAAATGAGCGGTCATGGCGGATGGCTGAAAGAGTAGGAATGGTACGCGAAGGTTTGTTGCGCAGTCACGAGATAATACGTGGAGAACGGTGGGATGTGCTGTACTATGGCATCCTACGCCAGGAGTGGGAGGTTGATACCAGGGTATCCTCATAGGAGGGTGTGAAGGGAGCATAGTAATAGTCCCGCTCATTCTGAGCTTGTCGAAGAAAATGCTATGGACACAAAGATCGTCATAGTGGACTACGGCGCGGGCAACCTGCGCAGCGTGGCCAAGGCGCTGGAACGCCTGGGCTACCCCGCTCTGGTCACGCAAGACCCGGCGCAGGTGCTATCGGCGCGCGGTGTCATCCTGCCAGGCGTCGGCTCCTCAGGTGCAGCCATGGCCGCGCTCCAGCAACGGGGCCTGGTGGAGCCATTGCGTGAAGTGGTAGCCAAAGGCACACCCTTCTTCGGTGTGTGCCTGGGCCTGCAACTGCTGATGGACACCTCGGAGGAGGACCCCAGGCCGTGCCTGGGCATCATACCCGGGCAGGTCAAGCGGCTGCCGCCACAGTTGAAAGTGCCCCACATGGGCTGGAACCAGGTGACCGTTCTCCGGGATCACCCGCTGTTCCAGGGAGTCCCAGCCGGGTCGTACTTCTACTTTGTACACAGCTACTACGCCCAGCCCGCGGACCCATCGGTGCCCCTGGGGGCCACGGAGTACGGTGTGACCTTTTGCAGCGCCCTGGCTTACGGCAACCTGGTAGCCACCCAGTTCCATCCGGAGAAAAGCGGCCCTGGTGGACTGCGGCTGTACGATAACTTCGTGCGGCTGATGGTGCGGGAAGGTGTGAGGCCATAATGGAAGTGATCCCAGCCATAGACCTGCGAGGCGGCCAGGTGGTCCGCCTCTACCAGGGCGACTTTCGCCAGGAGACGGTATACTCTACCGATCCCGTGGCCGTGGCGCTGGAGTGGGAGCAGGCCGGCGCTCCTCGCATCCACGTGGTGGACCTGGACGGCGCTAGGGCGGGCCGCCTGGTGAACTTTGAAGCGGTCCAGGCCATTGCTGCCAATGTTACTGTTCCATTACAGGTTGGTGGGGGCATCCGGGACCTGGACACTGTGTCTCGACTGGTTCGCGCCGGGGCTCAGCGGGTCGTACTGGGCACCGCCGCGGTGCACAACCCTGGCCTGGTGAAGTTCGCCTGCGAGGCCATTGGCCCAGAGGCTGTCGTGGTGGGACTGGACGCCAGGGAAGGGAAGGTGGCCGTGGCGGGATGGTTGCAAGCCGTGGAAATGGACGTTCAAGAGCTGGCCAAAGCCATGGCCGCGTTGGGCGTGCTCAGGTTCATCTACACGGACATATCCGCCGACGGCACGTTGAAGGGCCCCAACGTAGAGGCCGTAGCCGCCTTGATACGGAGCACGGGTGCGCATATCATTGCGTCTGGAGGCGTGGGGTCGTTGGACGATCTAGAATCCCTAGCTGAGGCGGGAACGGAGGGGGCCATCGTTGGTAGCGCCCTGTACGAGGGTGCCATTGATCTACGGGAAGCGGTCAAGCGTTTTGGTGTCCAGCCGGCATTTAACGCCAATACCAATGGAGGGCAGCTTTCATGACTGAATCTACTACAACCGAGCGCATCCAGCGGCTACTGTCGCCCGAGCGGCGAGAGCGTCTGGACGTGCCACGCATCCTCTCTCTTTTGTCCCTTCGCCCATACCTTGCCGTGGCGGATGTCGGGTGCGGCCCCGGCATTTTCACCATTCCCCTGGCAAAGAGCCTGTGGGATGGGAAGGTGTACGCCGTGGACGTGGAGGAGGAGATGTTGGAGGTGGTGCGCAGTAGCGCCCTCAAGGCCAGGCTTGGCAACATTACAGCCTTGAAGTCCGACGGGTCTACACTGCCACTTGAGCCTGGTAGCCTGGATGGCGCTTTGCTGGCCTGCGTGCTTCACGAGGCAGAGGACAGGGTCGCGTTGCTAAAGGGGGTTGTGGGGGCGATGAAGCGTGATGCCTGGTGCGCCATCATCGAGTGGCGAAAGGCTCTGGAAGGAAGTGAAGGCCCGCCGCCAGAGCACCTCATCGCCGAAGAGGATGTGGTGCAGCTAGCCAAGGATGCTGGACTGCGGTTGAGCATGCGCCGCGATCTCAACAGCTATCACTATCTTCTGGTGCTCATCAAATAGCCATGCTCACCAAACGCATAATTCCCTGCCTGGACGTAGATGCCGGACGGGTGGTCAAGGGGGTAAAGTTCCTGGACCACCGGGACGCCGGCGACCCGGTGGAGTTCGCCGCCTTCTACGACCGCGAAGGGGCGGATGAGTTGGTCTTCTACGATATAACGGCCTCGGCGCAAGGCAGGGGAATTATGCTGGACGTGGTATCCCGCACGGCGGAGCAACTCTTCATTCCATTGACCGTGGGCGGAGGGCTTCGCACCGTCGAGGATATGAACCGGATGCTCAAAGCGGGGGCGGACAAAGTATCCATCAACACGGCGGCGGTGCAAGACCCTGAGTTGATCCACCAAGGTGCCGATGCTTTCGGCAGCCAGTGCATCGTCCTGGGGATGGACGCCCAACGAGTGGCGGGAGTTTCCACGCCCCGGTGGGAGGTGCGCACCCATACGGGCAGCCGCGGTGGTCGTCCCACCGGCCTGGACGCCGTGGAGTGGGCGGTTCGCGCCGTGGAGTTGGGGGCCGGCGAGATTGTGGTGAACAGCATGGACGCCGATGGGACCCGAGAAGGATACGACCTGGAACTACTCCGCAGCATCTCCCGTGCTGTGTCCGTGCCCGTGGTCGCCAGCGGGGGCGCTGGCAACCTGGAGCACATGTACCAGGCTGTCGCCCAGGGCGAGGCCGACGCGGTGCTGGCCGCCTCCATCTTTCACTTCGGCGAATACTCTATCGCACAGGCCAAAGAGTATCTGGCCAAGCAGGGATTGCCTATCCGCCCGGTTGTGGCCCCTCTCGCCAAGTAGGAGTAGACTTGCACAAAAACGTTACTCGAAGCAGGAAAGTGCAGTCCCGACAGGTCGGGAGGGTGGGAAGAAACCCATTGGCCTTATCGGACTTCTTGTGCAAAGCTAGTAGGAGTCGCTCGTGCCTAACATCAAAGCTGTGATCTTTGACATGTATGAGACCCTGGCCCACAACCATCCTTCGTTGTGGCTGCCCACCTTTGATCAGATTTGCCGCGACCAGGGAATCCCGCTGACAGGCCAGGAGCTTTGGGACTTATGGAAACCCCTGGAGCTTGGCTTCCGGAAGGAGCGAAACCAGCGTGACGGTTCGGGCAATACACCGCCCTTCAAGACCTATGAAGAAGCGTGGCGCGACTGCTTTGCGCAGGTGTTCCGCCAGTTAGGCAAGGGCGATGCCACCGATGCCGGCCGCAGGTGCGTTATCGCCCTGGGACAGCGCGAGCTTTTCCCTGAGACCTCCAACGTCATCACCCAGTTCCGGAGCGCGAACCTTTTTCGCCTGGGCGTGCTGTCCAATGCGGACAACGATTCGCTATGGCCGTTGCTGCGCCACAATCGCTTGGAGTTCGACGGCGTTGTGACATCGGAGGTGGCACAGGCCTACAAACCGGCCCCGCGGCCCTTCCAACTCATGGTCGAGGCGCTGGGCGTCCCCGCGGAGGAGTGCCTGTTTGTGGGCGACTCGCAGCACGACGATGTCCAAGGTGCCCACGCCGCAGGAATGCGGACCGTGTGGTTGACTCGCGGGGGAGCGCCCCTTGACCTGCGGTGGGCAACGCCGGACTACCAGGTGAAAGACCTGGCAGGGGTGCTGGGCGTTCTAGGAGTGGGATGGCCTGAGTTATCGCCTGGGGACCTAGCAGAGTGTTGAACAAACAATAGGTGTGCAGAGTCCCAACCTGGCGGGACTCTGGTGGGGGTCTGGGGGTATCCCCCAGATATACTTTTAACCCCCTTCCTTCCAGGAAGGGGGTTAGGGGGATGGTCGAATGAACATCAAACTTGACCAACAAGGCCTGGTGCCAGCAGTAATCCAGGACGTGAACACCAAAGCGGTGCTTATGGTGGGCTACGTGAATCCCGGCTCCTTGAAGCGCACACTGGAGAGCGGCCAGGTCTGGTTCTACAGCCGCAGCCGCGAGGAGCTGTGGCACAAAGGCGAGGAGTCCGGCAACCACATGAACCTGAAGGCCGCCTGGGTGGACTGCGACGGCGATACACTGCTGCTCCAGGTGGAGCCAGAAGGCCCCGCATGCCACACAGGCAACGTCACCTGCTTCTTCACCACTCTGGATGCAACGCCGGGATACCAGGCAGCGGAGCGCGGCTCCGGCGTGCTGGAGGAGCTTTTCGCCGTAATAAAGGAGCGCCAGCGCGACCTGCCCCAGGGCAGCTACACTGCGGAACTGCTCCAGGCCGGCGTTGGGCGGGTGGCGCAGAAGGTCATTGAGGAGGCGGGCGAGTCGGCCATTGCCGGGGTGGAAGGCGACGGCGAGCAGGTCATGCGGGAGGTGGCGGACCTCTTCTATCACGCCCTGGTGCTGCTGGCGGCCACCGGCGCATCACCGGAGGCGGTATGGCAAGAGCTAAGGAATAGGAGAAGGCGGTAGGGAGTAGGGTTCGACCCTGTACGGCCCATCAATGTGAGCATTTGTGAAAGTGATGCGAGCAGCAGGTGAGTAGTGAGTAGTTGTTGAGGAGTCTGCTCGATGTCCAGCCCACAAGACTCAGAAACGAAGCGTGCCGCACTTGAGAAGGCCCGAGAGGGCGCCCGTCTGTTGAGTGCCGGCGATTACCAGGGCGCCATCGCTGCTTTCACGGAGGCCATGCGGTTAGACCCTCGATTGGATGATGCATACGTCTTACGATCAGAAGCGTACAGGCGTAGCGAAAAACGGGGGCCTCTCGGCTTCATGAGGGACATTCTGGATTACGAGTGGCGTTTCGTTCGGTGGACATTTGCCCACGGGGACGATTACTGGGACCCCCACATGAAAGGTAAAGTTCCGGAGCCGCCGCGATCCCGACAACGTGACCAACGTGAACGTGTCGAAGACTCCCTGGCTGCGTTGGGGCCTACCGCGATGGAAATCGCGGAGTCAGGGTGCTCCATCCTTCGCAATATCTGGATAGATGCGAGAGTGTTGCCACGAGCGGAAGCACCGGATGATGAGCAAGCGATGGGTTGGATTGAGACATCTGAAGGTCCAATTCGTTGGCTGCAATTCAAAACCGTGGGTTGGCCCCCCGTTCTTTCTTGAGTTGTTGGATACCGGATCCGCGTATCGGGCTCGGCTGGCCGCATGTATCGGTATACGAGTCCCTAGTTACCTCGGCCATCCCATTTAGGCGTGCCAGGTCAGTCCGCTGGGAAGTAGATGACGCCGAAGACCTCGACTATATGGGCTTCCAGGATGAACTAGACATACCACTCGACATTGAGTTCAGCTCCCTAATTGCCGATAGCCTTCAGGGTAGCCGTGCCGTAGCAGAGGAAATCCTGTCGAGCGGTAGTGGATATAGTGTTCAGTCACACTTATCCCAAGGTTGTTGGCTAGTTCTCTCGCATGAGCTAAATCCCGCCACCTGGAACTGCTGCCGGGTGATAGCCGAGGCGTTGCTGACCATGCCCATGCCAACGAACGAGTAGTCGCGGTGAACCTACAGAGGAGGTCGCCACCTGGCTCTTTTTACACAACTATTGACGCAGGCTCAGTTGCCTCAGCCTAGGCACCAGGTCTGGCCGTAGAGAGCTACCGCCTGTACGTGGCTTCGCTGCGGCGGCCTATCTTGAGGACTACGACCAGCGCCTGGTCGTCAAGGATGTCGTAGACCACTATGCCCATCCGTTCGCGGTGAGCCGTCGAAGGGCCAGTTGCAAGTTCGAATCCCTGATGGCGAACCACTGCGAGCATTTGTGAAACGCCCGCAGGCGCTGCCCAGCCCTTCTTACCTCTTCACCAAACGCCACTGGATAAGACCGGTCTCATACCTCGCACAGTCTACGGTCTTGAAGGAAGCGTGCTTCGCGCCCGGCGCGAAGAGAGGGATGCCATCGCCAAGCACCAGCGGGAAGACTGTCAGGATGATCTCATTGATGAGGCCAGCATTCAACATGACGCTGTTGACCTGGCCTCCACCGACTAGCCATATACCCTTACCGGACTGCTCCTTCAATGAGCGGACGAAAGCTGCAATGTCGCCTGACACGAACCGCACGTGGGCTGTATCCGGCGGAGGCATGCTCCTCGTAAAGACGTAGTTGGTCTTGTCAGGGTACGGAAAGTCATCGACAGTGAGTGTCAGCAGGTAGGTGGTGTTTCCCATCAGGGTTGTGTCGATCGAGGAGTAGAACTCCTGGTAGCCGTAGTCGGCGTCACCACCAGCTTCCAGCCAATCGATCTCACCGTTTGGCCCGGCGATGTAGCCGTCCAGACTGGCGGCTATGTAGAGCGTCAGTTTTCTCACACTGACACCCGCCTCTTGCAGCATGGCAATGTACCTCCTTGTTATCAGTATAGATGGACTGCTGCACATTGCCATCTCCTCCAGGTCCTATTACAGAACCTAATAAGCCATTGTCAAGGCTAATGACATTCTAATGCTATAAAAGAAACAACCTGTTGGTACTCTTCTTGACATAGCCCATTCCGAAAGGTATAATGTCGCTGGCAAGTAAAGACATGGCCAGAGACTACTACACCGTCCTAGGAGTAAACCGTGATGCCGCGGACAAAGATGTCCGCCAGGCGTACCGCCGTTTGGCCCGCAAATACCATCCCGACGTCAATAAGAATGACAAGGACGCCGAGGAGAGGTTCAAGGAGATCAACGCCGCCTACGAGGTCATCTCCGACCCAGAGAAACGGAAGAAGTACAACCAGTTCGGCGATAACTGGGAACACGCCGACCGGTTTGCCAGCGCCGGAGATGGAGCACACGGAGGGCCTTTTCGGTGGCGCACTTCAGGCGGTGGAGGAGTGCCCTTTGACCTTGGTGACCTGCGCGACTTGGGTTTCGGAGACCTCTTTGGTAACGTCCAGACTGGACAGCGGCGCAGCGGTCGCCGCACCGTTGTCTGGGATACTCCTACTGAGGTCCCGGTGGAGGTCAGCCTGGAAGAGGCCTACGCTGGCGTCACGCGCATCGTGCAGATTCCCGCCTCCGTGGCCGGTCAAGCCCGCCGCCTGGAGGTGAAGATACCCGCCGGAGTGGACACCGGCTCCAGGGTCCACGTTTCCCTTGGCGGCGGCGCAGACCTGTACCTGGTGGTTTCCGTCAAGCCGCACCACCGGTTCATACGCAAGGGCACCGACCTCTATTTGGACCTGCCCGTGCCCCTGGTGGATGCCATTCTGGGCGGCGAGCAGGAGGTCCAGACAATGAAGAGCAAGGTGGTCCTCACCCTGCCTCATGAAAGCCAGAACGGCCAGGTCTTCCGCCTGCGCGGCCAGGGCATGCCACGGCTAGACGATCCTACCTCCCTGGGCGACATCTTCGTTGCCTTGAAGGTGGTGTTGCCTACCAACCTGACCGATCAGGAGCGCCAGCTTTTCGAGGAGCTGAGTCGCAGCCGTGGCGATGGGAGCGCAAAGCCATGACCAGCAACCGTGATGAGCCACTATACGTCATCAGTGTTGTTGCCCGCATGGTTGGAGTGCATGCCCAGACCCTCCGCTACTACGAAAGGGCCGGGCTTATTGCTCCATCCCGTTCAGTGGGCAACCGCCGCTACTACTCGGAGCGAGACCTGGAAAGGCTTAGGCGGATCAAAACATTGATGGACGACATGGGCATGAACCTGGCGGGTGCGGAGGTGGTCCTTCGCCTCACGGAGCGCATAAGAGAGTTGGAGCAGCAGATTGGTCTACTGGCGGATGAGATACACCGTCTGCACGCGGAGGGAGAGCCGCGCGCGCTCCAAGAGGGACACAAGCCATGAGAGGGTGGATTAGCAAAAACAGCACTCGCCACTCGTATGGTTCGACAAGCTCACCACGAGCGGGGCAATAATACCGCTCATCCTGAGCCAGTCGAAGGAAATGAGCGTGTTTCGATGCAGCCCACAAACCTAAGACAGGGGACATAGCAATGGTACTAAGACCGGAGAACTTCACCGAACAGGCCCAGGAGGTGCTGGCTAACTCCCAGGAGCTGGTGCGGCACTACCACCACAGCCAGTGGGATGTCGAACACATCCTGCTCGCCCTCCTCCAGTTGGAGCGTGGCCTTCCTATGGAGGTCATGGAAACCATGGGAGTCAACGTGGATTCCATGAAGGCCCGCATGGAGCAGGTGCTCGACGGCACCCCCAAGCTTGCCCATGACACCGCACAGATCTATTACACGCCCCGCGCTGTGCGAGCCGTGGAGAACGCCAAGGCTGAAGCCGATCGCCTGAAAGACGAATACGTGGGCACGGAGCACCTGCTCATCGGCTGTGTCCTGGTCGAGGATGGCCAGGCCCCCGCAATCTTCAAGGAGTTCGGCATTGACCAGGAGAAGGTGTACAAGGCGTTGCAACAGGTCAGAGGCAGCGCCCGCGTCACTGACCCCCGGGCAGAGAGCAAGTACCGCGCTCTAGAAAAGTACAGCGTTGACCTGACGGCTTTGGCCCGGGACGGCAAGCTGGACCCAGTCATTGGGCGGGACGAGAGATCCGCCGGTTGATGCAGACCCTAACCCGGCGCACCAAGAACAACCCAGTGGTCATCGGCGAGGCCGGCGTGGGCAAGACGGCTATCGTTGAGGGGCTGGCCGAGTACATTGTGGCAGGCGACGTGCCGGACATATTGAAGGGCCGCCGCGTCCTGGCCCTGGACATGGGCGCTCTTGTGGCCGGCTCCAAGTTCCGAGGGGAGTTCGAGGAGCGGCTGAAGGCGGTGATGGACGAGGTGAAGCAGACCAAGGGCGAGGTTATCCTGTTCATAGACGAGATACACAATGTGGTGGGCGCTGGTGCTGCCGAGGGCGCTATCGACGCCTCCAATCTAATGAATCCAGCCCTGGCCCGGGGTGAGCTTCAGTGCATTGGCGCTACCACTCCCGACGAGTACCGCAAACACATCGAGAAGGACTCCGCCCTCGAGCGGCGCTTCCAGCCCATCTCGGTGGGCGAACCATCCGTGGAGGACGCCATCCTGATGCTCAGAGCCTTGTGCCCCAAGTACGAGGCGCACCACAAGATAAAGATAGACGACTCCGCCATCGTGGCGGCGGTGAAGCTGAGCGCCCGATACCTCACCGAGAGGCACCTGCCCGACAAGGCAGTAGACCTCATTGACGAGGCTGCCAGCAAGCTGCGCATTGACGCCCAGAGCATGCCCAAGGAGCTTCGGGAGCAGGAACGCCGGATCCAGCAGTTGCAAAACGAGGAGAGCGCCGCATCCCAGCGCTCGGACTACCGGCACGCCGCCATGCTCAAGTCCGAGCGGCTGACGCTAGAGGCCGAATACAACACAGGCAAGGCCGCCTGGATGAAGGACAAAAACATAAACGACATGGTGGATGTCGAGAACATAGCGGAACTGATTGGCGAGTGGACAGGCATCCCCGTCCATCAGCTTCTGGAGGAGGAGGCACAGCGACTCCTGCACATGGAGGAGCGGCTCCATCAGCGGGTCATCGGCCAGGGTCACGTCCCGTGGTGTAAGAGTACGTCATCCTGTTGATATCGTCTAGGCCGCTGCCTCTGCGAGTTCGGCTCTGGGTAGAGCTTCGTTGGAGGTGGTTACCTCCTGTGTCATGTATCGACGGCCGACGGCCCACTCGTCGTGCTGCTCAGCTAGGACGGCGCCGACCAGGCGACGGACAGCTGGGCGGTTAGGGAAGATGCCCACCACATCGGTGCGGCGCCGTATCTCCTTGTTGAGACGCTCCAGGGGGTTGTTGGACCAGATCTTCTTCCAGTGGGCGAGTGGGAAGCTGGAGAAGGCCAGGACGTCGGGTCCAGCCTCGTCCAGTCGAGAGGCGACCTGTGGGAACGGGTCCTGGAGCTGAGCAATCACCCGCTCGAGTTGGGCATGCACCTCCTGAGGGGACGGCTGCTGGTAGATGGTGCGTACCATGGTGGCCACCCAGGGCTGAGCGCTCCTGGGGACCCGAGTGAGCAGGTTGGTCATGAAGTGGGTGCGGCACCGCTGCCAACTGGCCCCACCGAAGACAGTTGCGATGGCATCCCTGAGTCCCTGATGAGCGTCCGATACCACCAGTTCCACCCCGCCGAGGCCCCTGGCGACCAGTGAGCGCAGGAAGGCTAACCAGAAGGCGCCGTCTTCACTGGTACCCACGTCCATCCCAACGATCTCACGCTTGCCCTCGCTATTGACCGCCGTCGCCACCACCACGCTGACGTTGACTATCCTACCGGCCTCTCTGACCTTCTGGGTTAGTGCGTCCAGCCACAGGTAGGGATATGATCCGCCGTCCAGCGGCCGACCCAGGAAGCTCTCCACCACCCCGTCCAGCTCCTGGCAGATACGCGACACTTGGCTCTTTGAGATACCCTCGCACCAAAGAGCCTTGACCAGATCATCCACTCGCCTCGTCGATACACCCTCCACATACGCCTGCTGGATCACCGCCAGCAGAGCTCGCTCGCTGCGACGCCGTGGCTCCAGCAGGCTCGGAAAGTAGCTCCCCTCCCTCAGCTTGGGTATCTGCAACTCCATGGTCCCTACGCGAGTGTCCCATGCTCGAGACCGGTACCCGTTGCGCTGGGTCACCCGCTCAGGGTTGCGTTCTCCATACCCAGCGCCGGTCCTCGATGACACATCAGCCTCCATGATCTCCTCGACCAGCACTCTCAGTGCCTCTCGTAGAAAGTCCACGTCACCGTCGACTCCCCTCTTGCGCATTAGCTCAAGCAGGTCCATCCTTTCCTTGACCACCGTTGTCCTCCTTTCTCAGGCTCGTCTTTGCCCGCTAAGGATGACGTGGTGGTCTCTCTTCATCCAGACCCTCTACTCTTGTTACACCACTTCCTGGGACTCTACCTTCGGCCAGGACCACGCCATCCTCGTGGTGGCCGATGCCATACGGCGCGCCCGCGCTGGCATGAAGGACGCCCGCAGGCCGGTGGGCAGCTTCATCTTCCTGGGACCCACAGGTGTCGGCAAGACGGAGCTGGCCCGCTCGCTGGCCCAGTTCCTATTCGACGACGAGTCCAACATAGTGCGTGTTGACATGTCCGAGTACATGGAGAAGCACACCGTCTCCCGCCTCATCGGTGCGCCGCCTGGCTATGTTGGCTACGACGAAGGCGGCCAGCTCACCGAAGCGGTACGCCGCCGGCCGTTCCGCGTTGTCCTGTTCGACGAGATCGAGAAGGCCCACCAGGACGTGTTCAACATCCTGCTACAAATATTGGAAGACGGACGCCTCACCGACGGCCACGGCCGCACGGTGGACTTCAGCAACACCGTGGTCATTATGACAAGCAACCTGGGCACCGCCGAGCTTGGCCGCCAGGCCATCGGGTTCCGCACAGGCCTGGACACCGATTCGGACCGTGAGAAGCTGCGCGGCTCAGTGGAAGACGCCCTGAAGAAGGCCTTCCGCCCGGAGTTCCTGAACAGGATAGACGAGATAGTCATATTCGACCCGCTGACCCAGGAGCAGATAGAGCGCATCGTGGGCCTGATGATGGGCGAGGTGTCCAAGCGCCTGGCCGAGCGCGGCGTCAGCTCTGCCGTGACGCCGGCGGCGCAGCAGTGGCTGGCCAAGGAGGGGTTCGACCCCACATTTGGCGCGAGGCCCCTGCGCCGTGCCATGCAGCGCCACCTGGAGAACCCTCTGTCCAGGGCCATCCTGGCTGGCGAGTTCAAAGACGGCGACCGCGTGGTTGTGGACGCCGGCCCTGACGGCCTTGCCTTCCGCAAGGTGGAGGAGAAGGTGGAAGTGGGGGCGTAGGGCACAGCCAGCATCGGCTGAGCGGCGAATTTCCTACGAAAGGCTGAACATGCAGACTAACCTAGAACGATACAAGAAGGACGTCTCCAAGCTAACAGCACTTGGAGACGTAATGATCCTAGACCTCCAAATCCAGACGATGGAGCAGGAGAAAAAAATAGACACGCAGCTCCAAGAGACAGCAAAGGAAATCAAGGGTTCTTTTCAGAATGGATATCAGAAATGGTATACCGAGGCGTGTATTGTCATCAAGCAACTGCTACCCCACAGGAGCGGTGAGTTCGAAGCTCTATATAAAGCTGACCCCAGACGGAAGAACATTGATGCCAGCTCTTATACTATTCAGGACTGGCTCATGGGCCTACGAGCAAATGTCAACTACGTTAGGGAAAAAGTGTTTGATGATTTCGCTGCCACCCGCAACCGATTGGGCGTCCAACTTGATATCCTGAAATCGGTAGAGGCCCGTTTCGAGAGCAGCCTCTTCGACATCCGCCAACTGGTTATGGCTGACCTTTTTGATTCGGAACTGGAGGCTGCAAGGGAATTACTCAAGAAAGGATTCTTCCGAGGTGCTGGGGTGGTCGCAGGTGTGGTATTGGAGAAGCACCTTGCCCAGGTTTGCAATAATCATGCCATTTCGGTGAGGAAACAGAATCCGGCAATCGGGGACCTAAACGACCTACTTAAGGACGGCAATGTAATGGATGTCCCAGCTTGGCGCTTCATTCAGCGGCTAGGCGACCTTCGCAACGTGTGTGGCCATGACAAGCAGCGTGAGCCGACAGAGGCAGAAGTCACCGAATTGATTGGCGGAGTGGACAAGATTACAAAGACCCTATTCTAGCTCTTGCCTACAAAGTTGCCCACACACACCGCCATCCATCCCTTCCCCAATATGCCACCCTCTCGCTATCATCAGCCTATGACCAAGCTGTCTGCACCCATAGCTCGCCGGCGGCCCGTATCTGCTCTCGTTCCGGCGCGCTACGAAAACCTCTTCTGAGCTTGCCGAACTATAGAACAAATCCAAAGCTAGCCAGCTTCAGCAGGTATAGACGTAACGATTGCTGGCCGGAGCGCACCACAGCCCCGGCTACACCACAATCTGTTGCCGGGGCAGCAACCGCTGCACCCAGCGAGGCGCCCACCAGTTCCACCTGCCCATGATGCGCATCAGGGCAGGCACCAGCAGCGCCCTCACCAACGTGGCGTCCAGGAGTATGGCTATCGCCACGCCTACACCGAAAGCCTTGACCACCACCACGTCGCTGGTGGCAAAGGCGCCGGCCACCAGCACCAGGATCAACGCGGCGCTGGTGATAATCCGCCCTGTCCTCTCCAGCCCTAGGGCAACGCTGGCCGTGTTATCCCCGGTCTCATCGTATTCCTCTTTGATACGGCTCAACAGGAACACCTCGTAGTCCATGCTCAGGCCGAACAGGATGCAAAACAGGATAATAGGAATGGTCGTCTCGGTGAACCCCTGTGTGCGGAACCCTAGGAGATTCTCAAGATGCCCCTCCTGGAATATGTACACCAGCGCGCCGTAGCTGGCCAGGATGCTTAGGGCGTTCATGATTACCGCCTTGAGAGGCAGGATCACGGAGCGGAACAGCACCAGCAGGACCAGATATGAGGTAACTACTATATACAGGATAACCAGAGGAAAGTTGCGGTACATCAGGTCCACGGTATCGCCAATGTCGGCGGTGGCCCCAGTAACCATGATGGACACGCCCGGACCTATTTCCTGATCTCTTATCTCCGTTGTGAAGGCCCTGGCCTCGTCGGACAGGGGAGGTATGCTTGGGATGACACGGATCAGGGTCACATCTGCCGACTCCGCCAACATGGAGCGCAGCGCAGCCACCACCTGCGGCGGGAGCGCGCTGGGCGGCGCGGCGTACATTTGCTGGTACTGCTCGCGCGTAATGGATGGATCCAGGTTGAAGATGCTCTCCACTCGCTTCACCCTTGGGTCTTGGGCAAGCAAATGGGTAAAGTCGTAGAGTGCACCGACGGTCCCCGGCTCCAGGATGCCACCAGGGGCCTGGGCAACGATAGCCACGGGCGAAAGCTCTCCAGCGCCCAACTCCCTCTCCACCACCTCCCACCCCTGCCGTGCCTCGGCATCTGGTGGCAGTCCATTGGCCCAGCCCGCTCCAACCTTCACGCCCAGGAATGGGACCCCCAGGAGCAGAAGGAACACGATGGCAGGAACAGCCACCATGACCGGGTGCCGCATAACGCCGTGGGCCACCCGGCGCCACATGCCAGAGCCTTCCCGCGAGACGGGTAGTATCCTAAAGCTGTTGACCTTCGTACCCAGGACTCCCAGCACAGCCGGAACCAGGGTCATGACAGCCAGTACGGAGACAAGTACCACGGTCACTCCGCCTATGCCCATGGACCGGAAGAAGGTCAGTGGAATAAAGAATAGGCCGGATAGCCCCACCATGGTGGTGAGGCCGGAGAAAAGGATGGCTCGTCCGGCGGTGGCCACTGTGATGCCTATAGCCTCACTTCTGCCGTGGCGAGGCAACTCCTCGCGGAACCGGTTCACCACCAGCAGCGTATAGTCCACTGCAATGCCTATCCCCAGGAAAGAGGCTATGTTCAGAACAAAGATGCCGACCTCCATATACTGGGTCAGCACAAAGACCAGAGCCATGGTAATGACGACAGTAAGGAGGGCCATTGCAATGGGCAGTGCCGCAGCCACCAGGGTGCCGAAAACCAGGAGCAGGGCCACCAGCACCAGGGGAAAGCTCAGAGCCTCGGAGCGGCGCAGGTCCTCTTCCGCGGCGGTGTTCAGGTTGGAGAATATGGGAATGCCGCCCGTGGCCCACATCTGAAACCCTTTGGGAGTCTGAAGGCGGCTGCGCAGCTCAGGATACAGGTCCATGGCCTCGTCTATGTCAACGCTCATCACCACCAAGGCATAGGAGGTCAGACCGTCATCGGAGGCCAGCGTAGGGTTGCCGCTGTTGTACAGGGTGATCACCCGCTCTACCCCTGGGAAATCCAGCGGGACTCGCAAGAGGGGGGCCAGGGTCTGTTCGACGGCCTCGCGGTACTCGGTGCCCTGTGCCTGGAGACGCGGGTGGGAGAACACCAGAGCAATCACAGCTTCCCTCTGGGCCAGCTTTTCACTCAGTAGGGTAGATGCTCGTTGTGCCTCCGTGTCCGCCCGTCCGAACCCCGCCTTTAGCTCAGAGAGTACTCTGGGCGCAAAGCCTGCGGCTACCAGGAAGGCTACGGCCCACGCGGCGATGACCAACCACCGCCACCGGACCATAAGCACGCCTAGTCGGAACAGCACGGCATATTTCTCCAGTCAGGGCTTAGGAAGATGCAGATAAGCGAGTATACAAGCTCAAGGTTGTTGTGACAATTATCACAACAACCTTCCTTGACGTTTGCTCTGCCTATGCATATAATTTGAAGGTTCCGAGGTGTGATATATGGACTATGCAATCGTAGAGACGGGTGGCAAGCAGTACCGGGTCAGCCCTGGAGACGTATTGGACGTGGAGAAGCTCCCAGCGGATGAGGGAGACCAGGTAGAACTGACGCAGGTATTGCTCCTATCCAATGAGGGAAAGGTTACTGTGGGGACACCTAGGGTCCAGGGGGCCAAGGTGATAGGAGAGATTGCGGAGCAAAGGCGCGGCGATAAGATAGTGGTGTTCCGGTACAAGAACAAGACCCGGCAGGGCACAAAGACCGGCCATCGCCAGTACCTTAGCCGTATTCAGATAAAGGAAATCGTCGCTGGCAGCGTGCCACGGGCCCGTCGCGGCCGGTCCCAGAGACCTGTGGAGGAGTCCAGTAATGGCCCATAAGAAGGGTGGAGGAAGCAGCCGAAACGGTCGCGACAGCAACAGCCAACGATTGGGCGTTAAGCGCTACGGAGGTTGCCTTGTGACAGCTGGTAGCATCATTGTCCGCCAGCGCGGTACGCGTATACGTCCCGGCGTCAACGTTGGGATGGGCCGCGACCACACGCTGTTCGCCCTGGTAAATGGGTACGTGAAGTTTGACCACGCCACCAGGGAGCGGCGCCGGGCCAACATAATAGAGTCGGCACCCGTGGGGACAGCAAGTGAAAACTAAGATACATCCCGAATACTTCCCCGAGGCCCAGGTTATCTGTTCCTCTTGTGGCACCACCTTCACTGTGGGGGCGACCAAGCCTGTCCTGCGGGTAGAGGTTTGCAGCACCTGCCATCCCTTCTTCACCGGGGTGCAGCGCATTGTGGACACTGAGGGCCGAGTGGAGCGTCTGAAGCGTCGCTATGGTCTCAAATAACAGGCGGCACTGCAAGAACAGCAAGGCATAGATAGAAGGGGGCGGATGTTTCCGCCCCTTTTTGTATCCCGCCAATGCACATGGGACCAGATTAAATCACCAGATGGCTACATAGGGGTGCTGAGTTGGCCTCGGAAAGAAAAGTGGTGTCCGATCAGTCCGACCCAGGGACACGCTCTGCGCCTCGTTTCTTCTACGGCGGCCAGGCTGTCATTGAAGGAGTACTCATCCGTGGGCGGCGTTTCTCTTCGGTAGCGATCCGCCGACCCGACGGACGGCTTACCGCCCAGGTCACACCATTGAGTTCGATATACACGGGCATGATCCGTCGCGTGCCGCTGGTGCGGGGCATAGTGGTGCTGGCGGAGACGTTGGTGCTGGGCACCAAGGCCCTCATGTACTCAGCCAACTCCAGCCTAGAGGAAGAGGGCGAGGAGATGGGCCGGTGGAGCATTGCCGTCACAATGACGATCTCCATGGGCTTCGCCATAGGCC
Source organism: Dehalococcoidia bacterium (assembly GCA_965248595.1). GTDB lineage: Bacteria > Chloroflexota > Dehalococcoidia > Lucifugimonadales > SHYF01 > SHYF01. Next base: position 31,460 of record CBDFJM010000005.1, on the reverse strand, counting down.
TCTTCTTCCTGCTACCTCTGTTGGCTGCCTCCCTCTTTCACGGTTTCCTTGACGAAGGCGTGGGCGGTGACATCCTTTTCAACGTGGTTGAGGGAGGGGTGCGCCTGCTCTTATTCCTGGGCTACGTATGGGGTATTGGGTTCATCCCAGACATCAGGCGCGTCTTTGCATACCACGGCGCCGAACACATGACGGTCAAAGCCTATGAGGCCAATGATCCCCTGGAGATTGACAACATCAGAAAGTATTCTACAGCGCACCCACGCTGCGGCACAGCCTTTCTGCTGGTGGTTATGGTGGTGGCCATTGCGGTCTTCGCTTTCTTGGGACGACCTCCCATCTTCTGGCTGGTCTTGTCACGCATAGTGCTGGTGCCGGTTATTGCAGGCCTGGCGTATGAGGTGATCCGGTTCAGTGGCAGTCATCAGAACAGCGCTCTGGTACGGCTGGTTGTCGCTCCCAGTCTGATGCTTCAGGCGCTGACCACACGCCAGCCCGATGACGACCAGATCCAGGTAGCTGTACATGCTATGCGCACCACCCTGGCCGCGGACGAGGGCCATGAGTTGCCGCCAGACGAAGAGAGCGGCACGAAAGAGGCTCAACCAGAGACGCCTTAAAGGTCACAATACCCCACTCACTCACACCACTGGGCTTGCCCTTATTCTGCAGCCTGCCAAGCCACTAACGAATGGTGGGCCATCGCATATAGAAACCAGACCCTTTGAACTTGCCCTAGACCTCTCGGCATGATACCTGGGCTGCCGGCGTTCGACTCGCGGGTGGTGGAGCATTGGGAACAATAGGCAGAACCTTTGAGGCGGTGCTAACTCTACGTGCTCTTTAGAAGCAGGTACTTGTTACCTTCCCAGTGTTGACAGGCAAGTGTTAACTTGCATATAATACTGAAGTGAGCGACGTCTTTGAAGCACTCGCTGCGTCGGCGAGGAGGGCGATTCTGGACGAGTTGCACGACAGGAATGGCCAAACGCTGTTCGAGTTGTGCAGCTCTTTAAGGTCACGTCCCATAGAGTGGTGTAAGAGTACGTCATCCTGTTGATATCGTCTAGGCCGCTGCCTCTGCGAGTTCGGCTCTGGGTAGAGCTTCGTTGGAGGTGGTTACCTCCTGTGTCATGTATCGACGGCCAATGGCCCATTCGTCGTGCTGCTCAGCTAGGACAGCCCCAACCAGACGACGAGCGGCTGGCCGGTTGGGGAAGATGCCCACGACATCGGTGCGTCGCCGTATCTCCTTGTTGAGACGCTCCAGGGGGTTGTTGGACCAAATCTTCTTCCAGTGGCCGACGGGGAAGCTGGAGAAGGCCAGGACGTCCGCACCAGCCTCGTCCAGTCGAGAGGCGACCTGTGGGAACGGGTCCTGGAGCTGAGCAATCACCCGCTCGAGTTGGGCATGCACCTCCTGAGGGGACGGCTGCTGGTAGATGGTGCGTACCATGGTGGCCACCCAGGGCTGAGCGCACCTGGGGACCCGTGTGAGCAGGTTGGTCATGAAGTGGGTGCGGCACCGCTGCCAACTGGCCCCACCGAAGACAGTCGCGATCGCATCCCTGAGTCCCTGATGAGCGTCCGATACCACCAGTTCCACCCCGCTCAGACCCCTGGCCGACAGTGAGCGCAGGAAGGCTAACCAGAAGGCGCCGTCTTCGCTGGTACCCACGTCCATCCCTACGATCTCACGCTTGAGCAATCCGACCTAGCTTGAATGGACCCAAATCGACCGCCCACGAGTACCTGAGTTTTCCGTTGCTATTGTGTCCGCTGAATGAAAGTTCTTGATTTTGTCCAGTCTGGTGGGCCTAAGTGGACGGTAGACAGAACCATCTTCGAGATGTGGTTGGGAGCTCTCTGAGTCTTGGAACCGCGATCGATACGTTGGTATCGGGTTGTGGGCGACGGCCCTCAGACTGAACGCCGGCGCAATCGACCGGGGAACTAGCGACCTCCGTCTCTCTGTGGCACCAACTCCGTGCCTGAGTCCCCTGGAGCGGAGTCTAGTGCTATTCCTGAGGCTTTAGCATCTCCCGAAGGTCGCTAGGCACCTCGTCCTGTAGCACAAGGCTTTCGCTCCCGTCGACTACGTCACTTACGCTTGCGACCACTCGTTTAGCAACCAATGGATCCTGTCTCAAGGCGGTCGCTAACTCTCCACGTGCATCCTCGAAGTTCCCCAAGGCGACCAGCGCAATGCCGCGTCGAAAGTGGGCGGCGGGCGGGTCGTCGCCGCCCAAACTCAGGTATGTTCCTAGGTCCTCCACGGCACCCTGGAATTCCCCAATATTAAAGTTGAGCAGAGCTCGGGCCATGTAAGCCGCCCGCATTGTTTGGGTCCATCTCTATCGCAGTACATAGGTCTAGCAGGGCTGGTCGGCTGTTTCCAGTTGCGGCTAGAGATGCACCCCTTCCGCTGTATGCAGCACTGTTTTCAGGGTCTAACTCAATTGCTATCCTCAAGTCGTGTACCGCCCCATCAAAATCCCCGCGTTCTGCACGACAGCGAGCGCGCCCTATGTAGGCATCCTCCATCCGTTCGTCAAGCCGAATGGCTTCGCTATAATCTTTCTCCGCTAGTTCCAGCTGCCCTTTGTCTAAGTAAAGTCGCCCTCGATCCCGGTAAGCCCGCGCATCTCGGTGATCAAGTGCGATCACCTGAGAGAAATCTCGAATAGCCTCATCTTCCTTTCCCATTCGCACGAATGTTGCTGCTCGGTTTACCAATGAAGTCGTCTCGTAACCGTTCAACTCGATTGAACGGTTGTAATGCTTGAGAGCTTCCTCAAGGTTCCCTTGGTTCAAATAGAGTCCGCCGATGTGAAACTCCGCGTACACACTTCGGTGTATGTTGGCCTTCTTGATGAAACCGTGTATGTCGTCATATATCGCCTGCGCCGAAATGTCGTGATAAGAACTGAGGTACCTCAGGATGGGGAGTTTTAGCGCGCGTTCGATGCGGATCATATGGTTCGGACTGACGACCCCGGAAGGAGGGTCAACAAAGACACTCTTTGAGATAGGATGGGAAAAACGGACACCAAAGTCGGATAAGATAGAGCGACGGAGGTGTCAGTATGAAAGGTGTCCCTCAAGGAAGATACACGAGGGAATTCCGCCAGGAAGCAGTGAAGCTGGTAACGGAAGAGAGGCTATCATTGCCGGAGGCAGCCCGCCGGTTGTCCCTGGCGCCATCGACGTTAGGGTACTGGGTGAAGGCACAAAGGGCCGGCAAACTGGGAGATGTCGGCAAGACGTACAGGCCCTTGGTGAAGTAGAGATGGATTTGGCCCGGAGTAAGAAGGAACTGGCGGAAGTGAAGATGCGAGCGGGACATACTAAAAAAAGCGGCCGCGTACTTTGCCAAGGAGTCGCTGCCCGGTACGCGGCGACGAATGGGCCAGTTGCGGCTCAAGTATCCAGTCCGGAAGATGCGACGGATTATGAATGTATCGGCCAGCGGCTACTATGCGTGGGTGGACCGGCCGCTGTCCAAGCGGGCACAGGAGGAAGTGCGGCTGGAGCTGGAGATAATGGCGGCCCACCAGCGGAATAGACAGACCTATGGCCCGGAACGGTTACAGCGCGATCTGGCGGAGCATGGCGTTCGGGTGGGTGTTTGCCGGATCAAGCGGATCCGGCAAAAGCTCGGCAATCGCTGTAAACAGAAGAGGAGGTTGGCGGATGATGGAGAAGCGGACATCCATCTCGCGGCAGAGACTGACCAGTTGCGTGGGCATAGAAGCTTGTTGTCGGCCCGCACCGTGAAGGTCAGTCAGCCCAACGGCCGTCTCCCGCAGGAAGTGGGCGGCATCACGAACGGTATATGGCCCGGCCCTCGATGAAGCCTGAGACTATCAGCACGTCGCGGTGCCGGCAAGCGACCTGGCCAGCAGCGGGTGATAGCCCCGTGGCCTAGTGTAACCATGGTGACGCGCCCCCTCCTTGGCCATGTCCAGGTCTCGCACATGGTGGAGTCTAGGTCTATGGTCAACGGCCGCTTCAGAGTCCAAACGCACCAGCGGCCCAGGCCCGGGACAGCATGCATCCCGGCTGACCGGGGCCAACTGGCGGTACGTGGCTCCCACCGGAAGCTGCGCAGGAAAGTCCCAGGGTGGAGCGCTCTGGCCTGACGCAGCCGATCGCCAGCTGAGCCGGTACGCAACACGTCGGAACTGTCGTCAATGAATGTCGCCTCCAGCCAGCTTCTGAGGCCACCAGGCTCAAGCAGCTTGTCTCCCGGGTTCGCCCGCACCGTCGCGTCTCCCAGGTCGACAGTGAAGCAATGTCGACGATATTCACGAATATATCGAGGTGCTGGGCTAGGGTCACCGGGAGCAGCAGCCGCAGCAGGCCAGGGCGGTGGATTCCTGTCAAACTGCGGCCTTGGATGCAACGGGATTCTTGCGTGGATTACTCGCAGCTTGAAAGGTTCTGGGGTCCACTATTGCTGTCCAAAACCACTTTTGAGCTTTGATGCGGGCCGGGCTCCTCATGCGGAACAGCAAGTTAGTTTCGGTGCTAAGGAGTATAAGGCGACCATCGTCAGCGGATTCGCTGGCGCAGGCAAAAAAGAGTGCAATAAGATAATCAGTGATGAAGTCAATCAGGTTAGTAGGGTGACCATAATGTTGCAGCTGACTCAGCAGGTCTTGAGAAGCAAGATCGCCAGCGTAGCGTGCGGCGTTGCCAATGATCTCCTCTTGCACATTACGGATATCGAAGCCGTCAACACCAAAGGGTTCCAGCAACGTCTTGTACTCTCGGTAAAGGCTGGACGAAATTTCCCGATACCACTTGGGCTCACCGCGAAATACAAAGGAACCGTTACTCGCGGCCCTCGTGATTTCACCAAGCTTATCGAGCACGGCCGTGAGCATCTGAGAGGCCGAGTCGTCGTGCACTTTTGCAGAGTTTGCAGAATCAGCAGCCATGTATGCTCTCTACGCGGATTGAGGTAACGGGCTCAGTCTCTTCCACCGAGTCTCCAGACTCGGTGCGGGTGAGAATAGCTTAATCGTCCTATGACCCGTTATACGGCTTCAACTGCCATAACCTCTTTGTTACATTCTTCGATTGGTCGTCGTTTCATCTTCTGGAAAGTTTCGTGCTCTTCAGTTTTGGCATAGCGCCAAGACTGCGGAGCAACGAAATCGCCGAACCGATTCCTCAGCCAACTGAGGCCCGCGGGACTTTCGTATTCCCAAACATTTGTGACTTCCAACGCATAGGCGACGGCCTGGCCCTGAAAGTAGGCGTCAAATTCCCGTCTATTGACAGTCGCAAGGTCAGCCACAATGTTCCATACTTCGTCGGGCGTTCCCGCCCATACCTGGCCGACACGGAAACCTCCACGCAGTTCCCTAACTGGGCTGGAAACGTAGATGAACACGTCTCGGTCGCTTAACTGTGAAGCTATCCGACGTCGGAGTTCTACCTTCTTCAGACCGTCAAATACCTTGTCGGCATAGCACGGCTTCAACGAAATGATTAACGGTCGCAAGGCTATGCTCATGACGGATTCGGAAAGCCTAGCCTATACAACTTCTGAAATCTGCTTGCCGGCATGCTCGTAGGTAGCTGCACAGTGAAGCCACTCTGATCCTCCGCATAGACTGCCCTCATTTCTTTCAGTGGAATCCTCCTCCTGAACACGAACGTATGAGAAAACCGCAGCGCCATTAGTTCCATCGACGTATTACCGGCGCACATTCGGTAGAGGTCTTCCCATCCCAGTATTCCGAATTTCTTGAATTTCCTGAGAAGCTCTTTAGCCGTATCAACCACCACTTCGTCAAGATGAGATACTGCTACGACTTGTTTCTGACTGATACTAACGTACCAGAGTATGCGTCCAGGGGCCTTGAGAATCTTGTGCGACGTAGTAGCCTTGCGGTAATAGACATTCTCCCACCGCAACAGCACAGAAGGGTCTCCACCGAACATGTCGCTAGAAGAGAGCTGCGTATCGATCAAACTCATGGCATAGCCTGGTCGGATAGGGACCAGAAAGTGATTCTGCTCTGCAGCTAGACTTACAGGAGCCCAGGAGCGTTCAAGTTCGAGATCTGGGGCATCGTCGTATACAGCCGCCAATTCAGGTGATCGAGCCGCTATTTCCTGCAGAGCGTCTTCCCGTTGGAGGCAGCGTGCAAAACAGAACTTAGCAAAGGTATCCTGGCTTCTTGTGAACCCCATCGCTACGAGGTCTGGTATCAATGACGGACTAAGCCCGGACAACTCGAACTTAACCATGTCCTGGTTCTTCTCGACCGCCTTGGCGATAGTGTCCGCGACAACGAAGCGCCCGAACAGTGGTCGGTCGGCAGTACGCGCGACCCTGGCTAAGGGTACAGTGACTGTCCCTTTAGAATTAGTAGATAATATTCGGATTGCGACGTCTTTGTTCTCGGCCTTGAGTAGCTCACATTGATAATCGGTGGGACGCGTAAGGTAACGATCTAAGATCACTCTCAACTGCCTCAGTCCCTCTCCTTCGTTGAGGAAAGAGTCCACCGCAAGAGAGGCGAGATCGCGAACAGTGCAGCGATACCACCCAAGGCCAAGGCCAGAAACACGGTCAGGTCCGTAGGACTGTCCCTCGAGGAGTTGGTGTAGCTCGATTATTAGCTCGGTCGGGGAAAGCACGCGGAGGTTGGTTAGATCGGCAATGTCTCCCGCCTTGTTCAGTAGAGGCCGATCTCTGGTCACAAAGACGTCCACGTCGGAAGCGGCGGCCTTAGCTAGGTGCTTAATGTCGGATACTTGGCTTGGGGTGCGATGTGGCAGGATACTCCTCAGCCGGCCCTCAAAATCATCAACCAAGGGCGGGGAATAATGCACCTGCGGAAATTGCTGCATTCTGGCTCGGCCTGCCCGTCGCAGGTCAGGGTCTTCATTCCGATCAATCTCGTTAAATAGTTCATCGGTGGTCCGAAGATTGAGGGAATCCACCAAGAAGTCAGAAAGCAGAGCTTTGGACTGTTCTGACTCCTCAGTGTCTGGCTTAAACAAGTCAAAGAACACTTGGGCATCAATTATCACATCGACGGTCTCATCTGACGCCTTCGCCTGGAACAGTCCCAAGTCCATTTGATTGGCCGGGTTTAGCGTAAGGTGCCACAGGTTCAATAGGTGCCCAGCCACGGAACGGCCCGGCTTCTCCCCAACTGATACAAAGCCTAGCTTCGGCCACATGTAATGCGCAGGGAAGTCCCGGCGGCAACTGAGTGTTATGGCGGACTGGGTAGTAGCAACACTCTTGAGTCGTTCGAGGAGGCGGCTCGCGATGCCGGAACCCCTGAACTCTGCCGAGACGCAGAGCTGAACAATCCGGAGGCGACCATGACTAGGCGCATAGAGCAAGTATCCAATGAGCCTGCCACCTCCAGTTTTGGCACCGAGGACGCGTCCCCTTTCGAGGTAGTCGTTGAGCGCCTCACTCGGCAGAAAGCCAAGAGTTCGGCTATTACGCTTCATCAAGTCATCGACGCTACCTAGATCATCGCCGGTCAGCGTTAATAACTCGATCTGCAAGTCATTCATCGTTATCACTCGATGTCTTGGCCCTCTTCCGATTGTTGCATCATCTGCTAACCAAGCTACATGGACCCACTCTACTGTTTGCCGCACGACCGTAGTAACTCTACTGCCTTTCACGCCTCCTTCCCTTCTTCACCTTGGAACTGTCGAGGGTTGGACCTCCTGAACCCCTGGCGGCTATTGCAATCATATCATGTGGTTGCGATAATCGAATAGACGATTCATCCCACTGTCGGTGATGACTATCTCGGATGTGAACCACGAAGGAGCGGCTAATGGCCAAGACAGCGAGGTTCGACGGCGACGCCTTCTTCGCCGCTCTGGACGCAGAGAGGCAGGCCCGCCATTGTACCTGGAAGCAAGTGGCGGAGGAGTGCGGCATCAGCGCCTCCACCTTGAGCCGAATGTCCCAAGGTAAACACCCCGACGTGAACGGTCTCGCAGCCTTGGCGGCGTGGTCGGGACTGGACGTAGACCGATTCGTCAGGAGCGCCGCCGCCAAGCATGAGCCGGAGCCCCTCGCGGTGATCTCCTCCTGTCTCCGCTCCGACCCCCGCCTCAACGAGGAAGCCGCCGTTGCCCTTGACCAGATGGTCAAGGCAGCCTACAGGAGCCTGTCTAACCAATGAGCGCCCTAAACATCAGCAGCTTCATCTGGGGCATCGCGGACGACGTGCTGCGCGATGTCTACGTTCGGGGCAAGTACCGCGACGTCATCCTGCCCATGACGGTCATTCGCCGCCTCGACGCAGTTCTGGAACCGACCAAAGACGCGGTTCTCCGCATGAAGGCCCAGTTGGACGACGCCGGCATAACGAACCAGGACCGGGCACTGCGACAGGCGTCCGGCGAAGCCTTCTACAACACGTCGCCCTTCCGGCTCCGCGACCTTACATCCCGAGGGCGGCAACAGCAGTTGCGAGCAGACTTCGAGGCCTACCTCGACGGGTTCTCTCCCAACGTCGAAGAGGTCCTGGAGAAGTTCAAGTTCCGCAACCAGATACCGACGCTAGTGGAGGCCGACGTGCTCGGCTTCCTGCTGGAGAAGTTCCTGGACAGCTCGATCAACCTCAGCCCCAAGCCCATCCTGAACGGAGACGACTCCGTGCGTCTGGACGGCCTAGACAACCACCGCATGGGTACGGTCTTCGAGGAACTCATCCGGCGCTTCAACGAAGAGAACAACGAGGAGGCCGGTGAGCACTTCACCCCGCGTGATGTGGTGCAGCTCATGGCCCGCCTCGTCTTTCTGCCTATCGCCGATAGGATGCAATCGGCCACCTACCTGGTCTACGACGGCGCGTGCGGCACAGGCGGGATGCTGACGGTAGCGGAAGAGACGCTGACGCAACTGGCCCGGGAACAAGGCAAGGAGGCGTCGGTCCATCTGTACGGCCAAGAGGTGAACCCCGAGACCTACGCTATCAGCAAGGCCGACCTCATCCTGAAGGGAGAAGGCGGCGAGGCAGACAACATGCAGTACGGCTCCACGCTCTCTGCCGACGCCTTCCCAGCCCGTGGGTTCGACTTCATGCTCTCAAATCCGCCCTATGGCAAGAGCTGGAAGAGCGACCTGGAACGCATGGGCGGAAAGTCCGACATCACGGACCCGCGCTTCGTCGTGGAGCACGGCGGCGACCCGGACTACTCCCTCATCACCCGCTCCAGCGACGGTCAGATGATGTTCCTGGCCAACATGCTGAGCAAGATGAAGCGGGACAACCCGAGGGGCAGCCGCATCGCGGAGGTGCACAACGGCAGCTCGCTCTTCACCGGCGACGCCGGGCAGGGCGAGAGCAACATCCGCCGCTGGATCATTGAGAACGACTGGCTGGAGGCTATCGTTGCCCTCCCGCTGAACATGTTCTACAACACCGGCATTGCCACCTACATCTGGGTGCTCAGCAACCGAAAGCCTGAGCATCGCCACGGCAAGGTGCAGCTCATTGATGCCGCGCAGTGGTACAGGCCCCTTCGCAAGAACCTTGGAAGTAAGAACTGCGAGTTATCCGACGAGGACATCGACCGTATCTGCGATGCTTTCCTTGCCTTCGAGGAGACGGAGCAGTCGAAGATATTCCCCAACGAGGCCTTCGGCTACTGGAAGGTTACCGTGGAGCGCCCGTTGCGGCTCACCGTCGATCTATCACCGGACCATCGCCAGCGCTTCCGAGCCGCCTGTGGTGACGCAAAGGAAGAGCCACTCTCCAACGTCATTGATCGGGTGGCGGCAGTGCTGGGCGCCGGACCTCACCCCGACTTCAACCGATTCATGGAAGTCGTTGTGGCGGATGCCTCCACGCATGGCGTCAAGTTGACGGCCAAGCGGAAGAACCTGTTGCGGATGGCGTTGGCATCCCGCGAAGAGGCCGCCGCGCCCGTCATCAGGAAGGTCCACACGAGCGGCGTTGAGCCTGACCCGTTGCGCGGCCTGTTCCCGGTTACGCTGGCCGGTAAGTCCGCCGTAGTGGAGTACGAGCCGGATCCCGACCTGCGCGACACAGAGCAGGTGCCGTTGCTGGAGGAGGGAGGCGTCGAAGCCTTCATCCGACGGGAGGTCCTGCCCTACGCAACCGACGCCTGGTATGTGCCCGACAGCATTAAGACCGGCTACGAGATCAGCTTCACCCGTCACTTCTACAAGCCCAAGCTGTTGCGGCACCTGGAGGAGATACGAGCTGACATCCTGACACTGGAGCGGGAGACGGAAGGGCTACTGGCGGAAGTCATTGGCGGCGGGACAGCATGACTGCAATCCCTTCTTTCCCCAAAAGTAGTGTTGAGTCGCTGGCCAGGCTGCTCGCAGAAAGTGGAACTGGGTCAGACATTGACCGGGTGCTGGCTGATCGCGGCATTGATGATGGTTCCGGCGAGTCGACTAAGTGGAAGAGGTTGTATTGGGTGTCCTTGGACATCCAGCGCCAGGACCGCTGCGCCAATCGAATACTCGACTTCATTCAATCCTTCCTGGCTCCGGCTCGATTCGTAAGTAGAAACGACGAATTCGAACGAGATCGAATCGCATTGAATACTGTCTTAGCCTTCTCAGGGCTCGAGTATGGGCCTGATGGCCAGTTTTGGAATCGAACGACGGCTGCGACTCTTAGTGGGGCCGAGCGACGAGCAGACGCAATCAAAGACAAGTTTCAGGGACGACGTATCCACCCTGAAGTATTGAAGTACTGTCAAGCCGAACTGATGCAGCGCAACTACTTCCACGCTGTCTTTGAGGCTTCAAAAGGCCTTGCCCAACGGATACGTGACAAGTCAGGTGTCGATGGCGATGGCGCCAAGCTCGTGGATAGCGTCTTCTCGGTCGATAGACCGTTTCTGGCATTCAACACACTACAGACCCAATTCGAGAGGACCGAACACATAGGGTTCGCCGGCCTACTGAAAGGTTGCTTTGCGGGTGTGAGAAACCCCCTCGCGCACGAGCCAAAGATAATGCGGGACGGTGAGGACGATGCGGCGGACTATTTGACACTGATCTCGCTCCTCCATAGGAAGTTGGACGATTGCGTACCAACTGGATTGAGGGGTAGCCAATGACTGCCACCCTTCACCCCTACCCCGGCTGCAAGCCCTCCGGCGTCGAGTGGCTCGGTGATGTGCCGCGTCATTGGGAAGTTGTCCAACTTGGAAAGATTGGTGTCTTCTCGAAAGGCTCTGGAGGAACGAAGGATGACGAGGTCTCCGATGGGATACCCTGTGTCCGATATGGGGACCTTTACACGACGCACACCCACTTCATTAGGCGGACACGGAGTTTTGTTTCGCCAGCGAGGGCCAGGGCCTACACGCCAATCAATAGAGGCGATGTTCTCTTCCCTACGTCAGGAGAGACGATAGAGGACATCGGCAAATCCGCAGTCAACTTAATGCACACTCAAGTTTTCTGTGGTGGAGACTTGATCGTCTTCCGGCCAATGGTTCCAATGGAACCCAAGTTTGCGGGCTACTCACTGGACTGTCATTCGGCTCAAACCCAGAAATCACTGATGGGGCGCGGCATCACCATCATGCACGTCTACAGTGCCCAACTCAAGTATTTTCGGCTGCCCCTCCCACCCCTCTCCGAACAGGCCGCCATCGTCCGCTACCTGGACCACGCGGACCGGCGTATCCGGCGGTACGTCAGCGCCAAGCGGAAGCTCATCGCAGTGCTGGAAGAGGAGAAGCAGGCCGTCATCAACCAGGCCGTCACCCGCGGCCTCGACCCCAACGTCCGCCTCAAGCCCTCCGGCGTCGAGTGGCTCGGCGACATACCGGCGCATTGGGAGGTGTTGCCTCTCAAGCGGGCATTCATTTCAATGGACTACGGCATATCAGATGCGACCACAGACACCGGTTCCACTCGTGTTCTCACCATGGCCCATGTCAACGGCGGGAACGTGACCGTACCACTCCATGGTGGGGTGGACTCTGTTGACCCACGGCTTCTACTAAAGGGTGGCGATCTACTCTTTAACCGCACCAATAGTCAGGAGCTCGTTGCCAAGGTGGGGATATTCGTTGGACATGACTCGCCGGTTACGTTCGCCTCGTATCTCGTTCGGCTCCGGCCTCAGCCGGTTCACGTCCCGGAGTACTTGAACCTCGTTCTGAATGACGAGAGCTTCCTGTCGAGCGCCCGTAGAGAGGCCATACCCAGCCTGCATCAGTCCAACCTCAATCCGAACCGGTATGGAAGGCTTCCCATTGCGTTGCCTGAGAAGTCAGAACAACTGAGGCTTCTTCGTTTCCTTAGCGACGAAATGGAAGACAGCGACTCTTGCATCGCCCGTGCCCGATCCCAGATCGAACTGCTCCTGGAGTACCGCACCCGCCTCATCGCCGACGTGGTGACTGGCAAGCTCGACGTGCGCGAGGCGGCGGCGCTGCTGCCGGACGAAGCCGACGATGAAGAGCGTATAGACGAGGGCGACCTGTTGACAGACGGCATTGCCGAAGGACTCTACGACCCCGATAAGTTGGCAATGGAAAGCGAGGTGACCGTATGACGGACTGGGGAAAGTGCCCAGCAGTCGAGAGCGTGCCCGGCAGGCTGAGTGGGGCCTGGGTGTTCACCGGAACCAGAGTGGCGGTATCCGCCCTTTTCGAGAACCTTGAGAGTGGCGCTACCATAGAACAGTTTCTTGATTGGTTCGAGGGCGTGGAGGAATGGAAGGTCAGAGCCGTTCTCGAATACGCGGCGAAGTCCGTCAAGGTTTCCGTAGAACCGTGAAGATTCTATTGGACCAGGGAACGCCTCGGCCGCTTCGAGAACATCTGCACGGACACACGGTGGATACGGCAGCGGAGCGAGGATGGTCAGGACTCGGCAATGGAGACCTGATCGAGGAGGCCGAGCAGGAGGGATACGAAGTCCTCATCACCACTGACCAGAATATGCGATACCAACAGAACCTCACAGATAAGCGACTGGCGATTGTCGTCCTGATGTCCACGGCATGGCCCTATGTCCAACCGCGTATAGAAGAGATTCGCACTGTCCTTGACGAAATACGCCCCGGTGAACTGAGAGAAGTCCCGATCCAAGAGATGGAAGAGGGGTAGCGTGACCACAGACACTACTGAGAAGGGACTTGAGCGGCTCATCTGTATCGCCATGGCCGGCCATGCGTGTGAGCCTGCCCAGGGAGGCGCTGTGGCAGAACGTCCGGCCAATTACGGCGTAGGCTGGATCGGCGGAGACCCACAAGATTACGACCGGGAGTACTGCATAGACCTGGCCCAACTCTCCGCCTTCCTCCACGACACCCAGCCCGTTGCCGCCGAGCCACTGGACCTAGGCCAGGGCAGCCCAACGCGGCGCAAGTTCCTGGCCCGGCTGCAAGGGGAGGTCGCAAAGCGAGGGACTATTGACGTGCTACGTAAGGGCGTCAAGCACGGTCCGCACCAGATTGACCTCATGTACGGCACACCGTCGCCGGGGAACGAGAAGGCCGGGGTCCAGTACGCGCAGAACCGATTCAGCGTGACTAGGCAGCTCCACTACAGCCAGGACAACACCCAGCTTGCCCTGGACCTGTGCTTGTTCATCAATGGCCTGCCCGTCGCCACCTTCGAGCTGAAGAACAGCCTGACGAAGCAGACGGTGGACGACGCTGTCGAGCAGTACAAGCGGGACCGACACCCCAGTGAGAGGCTCTTCGAGTTGGGCCGCTGCCTGGTCCACTTCGCCGTCGACGATCACGAGGTGCAGTTCTGTACTCACCTACAGGGGAAGAGTTCCTGGTTCCTGCCCTTCAACAAGGGGTGGAACGACGGCGCGGGCAATTCTCCCAATCCCAACGGAATCAAGACCGATTACCTGTGGAAGCAGGTCCTTACTCGAGAAGGCCTCACCGACATCATCGAGAACTACGCTCAGACCGTGGAGACGAGAGACGACAAGACCGGACGCAAGAGACGAGAGCAGATATGGCCTCGCTACCACCAGTTGGACGTGGTGCGCAGGCTCTTGGCTGACACATCCACCAGGGGAGTCGGCCCTAAGTATCTGATTCAGCACTCGGCGGGCAGCGGCAAGTCGAACTCCATCGCGTGGCTGGCCCACCAGCTAATCGGGCTGGAGGAGGACGGCAAAACACACTTCGATTCGGCCATCGTCGTCACGGATCGCAGGATACTGGATAAGCAGATACGGGACACCATCAAGCAGTTCGCCCAAGTCGGTTCTGTCGTGGGCCATGCCGAAAGCTCCGGCCATCTCCGCACCTTGCTCCGGGATGGCAAGCGGATCGTCATCACCACCGTCCAGAAGTTCCCGTTCATCCTGGAAGCCATCGGCAACGAGCACCGGGGGCGGCGGTTCGCCATCATCATCGACGAGGCCCATTCGAGCCAAGGCGGACGGACTTCGGCATCTGTATCCATGGCGCTGGGAGAGGCCGGTAGCGAGGAAGAAGACGAGACCACCGAGGACAAGATCAACAGGTTGATGGAGAGCAAGAAGCTGCTGCCCAACGCCAGCTACTTCGCCTTCACAGCTACCCCCAAGAACAAGACCTTGGAAATCTTCGGCGACCCGTCGCCAGAGGGCGGGAACACCAGGCACCTCCCATTCCACGTCTACACCATGAAGCAGGCGATCCAGGAAGGCTTCATCATCGACGTGCTGCAGCACTTCACGCCAGTGGACAGCTACTACCGTCTCGTCAAGACGGTGGAGGGAGACCCGGAGTTCGACACCAAGCGGGCCGGGAAGAAGCTGCGACGATACGTGGAGGACAACGAGCACGCCATCCGCCTCAAGGCGGAGATCATGGTGGATCACTTCCACGAGCAGGTGGCCGACTTGCACAAGATCGGCGGGCAGGCTCGGGCCATGGTGGTCACGAGCAGCATCCAGCGAGCCATCAGCTATTTCTACGCCATCCGGGACTACCTGGCGGAGCGCAAGAGTCCCTACCTCGCCATTGCCGCCTTCTCCGGAGAGCATGAGCACGACGGCGCGAAGGTCACCGAGGCGTCCCTCAACGGCTTCTCATCGAACCTGATAGCCGACAAGATCCAAGAAGAGCCGTACCGCTTCCTGGTCTGTGCGGACAAGTTCCAGACCGGCTACGACGAGCCGCTGCTGCACACGATGTACGTGGACAAGATTCTGTCGGGCGTCAAGGCGGTGCAAACGCTGTCGCGCCTCAACCGGGCGCACCCGAAGAAACACGACACCTTCGTGCTGGACTTCAACAATGACGCCGACACCATCCAGGACGCCTTCGCCGACTACTACCGGACCACGGTCCTGGCGGAAGAGACCGACCCAGACAGGCTGCACGACCTCAAGGCGGCGCTTGATGGCTATCAGGTCTACGCCCCGGCGCAGCTGGACGAGGACGGCCAAGTGGACTTCAAGGGTAAGGCCAAGGCGTTCCTCCGAACCTACGGCTTCTTGGCCGCAATCCTGCCCTACGCCAACGCCGAGTGGGAGAAGCTTTCCATCTTCTTGACTTTCCTCGTTCCAAAGCTGCCTGCGCCCATTGAGGACGACTTGGCGAAGGGGATTCTCGAAGCCATCGACATGGACAGCTACCGGGTGGAGAAGCAGGCGGTGCGAGACATCCAGCTTCCCGACGAGGACGCCGAGATCGAACCGGTATCCACCAGTGGCGGCGGGCAGAAGCCGGAACCGGAGATGGAGCGGCTATCCAACATCATCAGGGAGTTCAACGACCGCTTCGGCAACATCGAGTGGAAGGACCAGGACAAGATCGAGAAGGTGATTGCCGAAGAGCTGCCCGCGAAGGTTGCCGGTGACAAGGCGTACCAGAACGCCATGGCAAACTCCGACCGGCAGAACGCCCGAATTGAGCACGACAAGGCGTTGGAACGAGCTATGACCGAGCTTCTGGCAGACCACACGGAGCTGTTCAAACAGTTCAGCGACAACGACTCGTTCCGCCGGTGGCTCTCCGAGATGGTCTTCGCCGCGACCTACATTGAGGCGGCACCTGCCGCTGAAAGACCTAGGAGCAAGGTGGGCTGACCCATGATGGCAATGCCTAGCGCAGCGACCACCGTCCGCCCCGTCGCCGTCGACCTGTTCTGCGGAGCAGGAGGCCTATCCTATGGAATGCAGAAGGCGGGGATAACCATCATTGGGGGGATAGACATTGATCCTGCCTGCAAGCACCCTTTTGAGGAGAACGTCAAAGCGAACTTCTACGAATATGATGTCTCCGACCTGACCTCAGATTTCGTGGCGTCACTATTCAATGAAGGACAGACCAGGATTCTTGCAGGCTGTGCGCCATGCCAGCCGTTCTCGACCTATACTCGGAGCGGCAAGGCACGGAGTCGTCAATGGCAGTTGCTCGACAAATTTGGAGAGATAGTCAGGGAGTTGCAGCCAGAAGTCGTCACTATGGAGAATGTGCCCCGCCTTGCTAAGCACTCCGTCTTCGATGACTTCTTGTCCGCCCTCAGAGATGGAGACTATTGGTACAAACCCTATATCGTTCGGTGTGCCGACTACGGCATACCGCAAACGCGGGTGCGCCTAGTGATCTTGGCTTCAAGGCTGGGCGAAATTGAGTTGATGTCGCCTACTCACGTAGACAGGCAGTTCGTGACCGTCAGAGATGCAATCCAGTCCCTTGACAGAATCAAGGCTGGAGGCACTTCAGAATCCGACCCTCTGCACAAGTCCAGCGGACTATCTGAAAGAAATCTAGATCGCATTCGCAACTCGACGCCTGGGGGAACCTGGCGTGACTGGGATGACACGCTTAGGGCCACTTGCCACTTTCGAGATAGCGGACGTACGTATCCAAGCGTCTATGGCCGGATGCAGTGGGACCAACCAGCCCCGACTATTACAACGCAGTTTCATGGGTTCGGCAATGGACGCTTCGGCCATCCCAAGCAGGACCGTGCCATCTCTCTGCGGGAAGGTGCGCTCCTCCAAACATTCCCAAAGGACTACTCGTTCGTTCCCGGCGGTGCACCAATAAGCATATCGTCAGTTGCCCGTCTGATAGGGAACGCAGTTCCCGTAAGGCTCGGAGAGGCCATCGGTAGGTCGATAATGGCACACCTAGAGGCATCATCATGACAGCAGACAGACCACAGTACGAGATGACCCTCAGCCTCAATGTCTTGAGACATCTGGGCTTTGGCCTATATAGCAATATCGCCGCTGTCCTCTCGGAGGTCGTGGCCAATTCCTGGGATGCCACGCCAAACACGTAAAGATCGCAATTGACGCCAATGCCAGCAAAGTAGTCATCGAAGACGACGGTCACGGAATGACAATTGAAGATGCAAATCAGAAGTATTTGGTCGTCGGATACGAGCGCCGCAAGACCGAAGGTCAGACCCCGACTTTGAATCGTCCGGTAATGGGACGCAAGGGCATCGGAAAGCTATCGCTCTTCTCAATTGCTCGCACGGTTGAAGTGCATAGCGTTAGGAACGGCGAGAAGCACGGTTTCGTCATGGACTCCGATGACATTGAGGAGAGGATACGGGACGGGCGCGAGGCTCAGTATTACCCCAGCGCGGTCGAACCAGGTGCGGTTGACCTTGCCCGTGGGACTCGTATCATCTTGACAAACATGAAGCGCCGACTCCAGTGGACTGGCAGGCCTCTGAGACGCCGCCTCGCCCGGCGGTTTAGCGTCATCGGATCTCAAAACGAATTCAATATTGAATTGGACGGCCAGCCAATTGCCATTGAGGATCGTGAATATCAGGACAAGCTTCAGTACATTTGGACTTTTGGCGATAAAGGTATTGAAAGCCGCGACACCGCGAAGAACCTTGAGCACTCGGAAGATCGTTCTGGGGATATAGAGGGATACTCAGATCTTGCTATTGACGGATGGATTGGAACTGCTTCCAACGCTGGACAGCTTAGGGACTCGGATACCAATGAAAGCATCAACAAAATCGTGGTCATGGTTAGGGGGAAGCTGGCGCAGGAGGACATCCTAGAAGAGTTTGGCGAAGGAGGGCTGTACACCAAGTACATCTTCGGAGAGATTCATGCCAACTTCTTGGACTTGGATGATCAGGAGGATATAGCTACTACTAGTAGGCAGAGACTCATTGAAGAAGATCCGCGCTACCAGGCACTCAAGGCTAAGTTGCTTTCGGAACTAAAGTATCTCCAAAGCATATGGACGAAGTTGAGGAACCAACAAGGCCGGGACAAAGCACTTGCTTTCCCGCAAATCAAGGAATGGTTCGGGCAACTAGACCCCGACCACAGGAAAGCCGCCGAGCGATTGTTCGGTCGCATCAATCAACTGCCGATAGACGACCCAAATCACAAGAGGCAACTCTTCATGAGCGGCGTCCTGGCGTTTGAGAGTCTGAAGCTGCGAAATTTGCTATATCGGCTGGATGAAGTGTCAACTGAGAACCTGGAAGTACTAAGTGAAGTCTTCATTCAACTGGACGATCTTGAAGCCAGTGCCTACTACCAGATCGCCAGGGACCGGTTGCAGGTCATCCGCAAGCTGACTGGGTAGATGAGAACGCGAAGGAAAGAGCTTTGCAAGAGCATCTCTACAAGCATCTATGGCTGTTGGATGCGTCTTGGGAACGAGCTACACATACCGAAAGAATGGAGCAACTTATCAGTAATGCACTTGAGGGAGTGTACAATACTCTAACTGAAGATCAAAAACGATCTAGGTTAGACATCTACTACAGCACAACCGGCAATAGGCACGTGATAATTGAACTCAAGCGTGCAGATAGAGTGCTGAACTCATCCGAGCTCTACGATCAGATCTCGAAGTACTACGGTGCGGCAGAAAAAGTATTGACCGCCACTAATAGGAGCAACGAGCCTTTAGAGGTAGTGTGCGTCGTCGGTAGGAGGCTGAGGGATTGGGACGATTCCCCCACAGGCGAATCACGCTCTCGTGATTCTTTCAAGGCTCTCAATGCCCGGATTGTGAGCTACGACGAACTCATCAACAATGCACTAGAGGCTTACCAGGACTACGTGGATCGCGGACAGGAGGCGGGCAGAGTCTATCGGCTGATTCAAGAGATTTCAGAACAGGATATTGAGGCGATTAGTCCGGCAACCGACTAGGCTTGGACTAGGGCTTCGACGATTCTCATCATGGCTGCTTCTGTTCCGATATGCTCCCAGAGCCTAAGCACCCGCCATCCGTCCGCCCGCAGTTCGCGGTCTATTGACCTATCCCGATCCACGTTTTCCTTCAACTTAGGAACCCAATATGTCCGATTGGACTTGGGGATGGTCCCGTGTTCAGGGCAGGAATGCCAAAAGCAGCCGTCCACGAACACTGCTACCTTCCTTCTTGTGAAAGCTATGTCAGAATGAATTATCTTGCCAGTGGGCAGGCGAATAGCATAGTCCTTCCTGAATCGAAGTCCGCTCCGATGTAGAAGTGAGCGAAGCGAGACTTCGGGCTTAGTGTCCGACCGGCGATTGGAGCGCATCTTCGTCGTCGCGGCAGGACTTGTAGGCGTTGGGTATGGAAGATCCGTCATTTTCGGTAGTGGGCTTCGTGGAATAGCGTAATGATACCAGCGGGGATGGGAGGCGTCTCTAGCTTGCAGGACTCCGAGGTGAGTGCCCACTGGACCATCGACAGGTTGCCCAACTTACAACCACGGCTCCTTGTCGCTACGGCCCTCGCCCTACCACAAAACTGCGTTCTATACAAGGGCTTGCAGGGCCTTACCTTCGACGAGATTCCCGTTCAGAATGAGATGATGGGCCATTGCCGACTGGAGCAGTTGATTGATCGTCGCGGAGCCAAGAACCCAAGCGTTGAACGGCACGACACAGGCCGGGCCGGACCTCAGGAGAGCGGTCCGGGGCTACGTGCGCGCCTACGAGCGGCAGCATGGGCGGCGGAAGACAGCCGAGGACCTCGGCGTGTCCCGCCACACCCTCTGGCGCTTCCTCGAACGGGGCCACTTGGGGCGCGCCGTGCCCTCCGCCGTCCTGAACGCCGTCGGCGGGAGCGTCACGGCGCTTGAGGCGGCCACGCTGGAGATCATCATCGATCTGGAGGGCCTGCGGCATGACCCCGCTCTGCGCCCCCTGCGCGAGGGTCTTGAGGAGGCGCTCCTGCTACTCTGCGCCACGCCCCTGGCCACCGTGGACGAGCTGTCCCGCTTCGGGCGACTTCCAACCTCCACGCTCCGCGACCGGTTGAAGAAGCTGACCGAGCGGGGCTTGGTGGATTCCGTGCCGCACCACCTGAGCGTCCTGGGTTCTCGCCCACAGCGCCGGTACTTCCCGACGGAGAAGGGAGTCACCGCAGCAGGCGCAGCCACGAAGGGCCGGGAGCACATGCTGCAATCCTACCCGGTGTCCAAGCAGTGGTTCCGGCTGCTGGCCGAGCGGCTGGACGCCGCGGCCGTGCTCCACCGCGTCGCCGCCATGATCGCCGACGCCGACCCGCAAGACGACCCGGTGCGCGTGGACCACTATCGCAACGGTCCCTACGACATGCTGCTCACCCTGTCCGGGGGCCGCTCCATCGGCCTGATTCGCCAGGGACCGGCGCTGCCCACGTCCAGACTCCGCTACCGCCTCAGGAGCATCGAGAGGCTGGACAGCAGCGACAGCCCCTTCGTCACCCTGGTGCTGACCCATGCAGACCAGGCCACCCGCAGGGCCATCCGCTCCCTGGGCGACCCGTCGGAGCACTCCCGGACCTTCGTTGCGACGGAGGGGGAGCTTCTGGCCGGAGATCACACGGGAGTCGTCTGGCAGCAGTGCGGGAGCGGCCTGGGCGAGGCCGTGCGCATCGACGCCGACGCATCCCTGGCGGGCATCCTGGCCTTGGCAGAGCGCCTGCTGGACTCCTCCTACTCCTTCCTGGGCAATAGCCCGAAGCCAAATCCCAGCGACCTCTATCCCTCCGGCGTGCAGGCCGCCATGCCGGAACCCACTGAGCAGCTCACATCAACCCTCCCTGTGCAGCTGACCCGCGCCGAGAAGGACGCCCTCGACCTGCTGGCGGCCTGGCCCCTGTGCACCCGTGAGCAGCTGGCGGGACTGATGGGCGGCGTCACCCTGCGCCGGGTGAACCAGGTTCTCCGCTCCCTGGGCCAGCACAGTCTGGTGCGAGCGGACGGCCCCCTCCACATGCTCACCGACGAGGGGCTGACCCTCGACCGGTGGAGCGCCGAGCCTCTCTACCTGAACGCCGAATCTACGCGGGGACCGCGGTGCGCGCCCTCGCCTCCCAGCTCCGGCACCACGCCGGCGTCACCGGCTTCGCCGCCGCCCTGTCAACCGAGGTCGCCCGCTCCCCGGACCATGACCTGTTCGACCTGCTGCCCACGTCCCGCTCCAGCATCGGCTACCGCTACGACTGGACCACCTACGTCATCCATCCCGACGCCTCCTTAACCCTGGAATACAAAGGCCGGTGGCGTCCGTACCTGCTGGAGTTCGAGCGACGGGCCACAACGCCGAAGCGCGCCCGCTCCCGCCTGAAGTCCTACCATCGGTACTTCCAGAGCGGATGGGCTGAGCGGGACCACGAAGGGCGTCTGCCCCGGGTGCTCTTCGTCTTCGAGTCCTCCGACAACGAGAGCGCCTTCCTCGACGTCGCCGACGGAGTGAATGGGGTGCCCATCATCACCTCCAACGCAGAGACCATTGCCGAACAGGGCATCCTGGGCGACGCATGGATTCTTCCGCCCCCGCACTCCCTCGACAGGAGGCCGCTATCCTCCCTGGACCCGGTGGCAGAATGACCACCACGCCGTTCCGACCACTTCCTGTAGGGGGTGTCCCAGCATGGCTGCTGGGACCATTTTGCAGGACTTCGCCGCCCTTATTGCATCTTCCGCCCTCCCGATTGCAATTTGGTGCAGAACTGACACGTCAGGGGAGTCCCCGTCCACCTCACTTCTCCGTTGCACTTCAGCTTTGGCTCGTACCGACACACGCCTCGCCGAGGACACTGATTACCAGTCCATGATGGCCACTGGAGCATGTACCACCGGCCCCAGTCCGTTCCCACGACTTCCTGTAGGGGGACAAAAGGGCATGCCTCTACTTACGGTGTCAGCCCCCAACAGGTCGAAACGTGACAATTGTTGCAGCGCCAAGACCCGCGACGGCTCCTCCCCGGTAGGGGTTGAAAGCCGGTGTCGAGATAGTGTATAGTAAGACAATATACTACAACAGGAGACAAGAGGAGTGACCACCCCCAGGCGATCCAAGACCATCACCTTCTCCCTGCCCCCGGAGATGGAGGCGCAGGTGCGCCAGGTGATGAAGGAGGACGACCTCTCCGTGAGCGAGCTGCTCAGACAGGGTATACGCCTGTTCATGGAGGAGAGGGAGTGGCGAAGACGGGAGCGGCTGGAACGACTGCGCTCCCGCATTACTACCGAGCAGGAAGAGACAGGGAGGAGAGAGCGATGAACGACCGACTCGATCTGATACCGGCCGCCCTCTACGCCAGAGTATCCAGCGACCGCCAGGACGTGGATCTGTCCGTGGCCGCCCAGTTGCGGGCGCTCAGGGACTACGCCGAGAAGAACGGCTACCTGGTCGCCCGCGAGTACGTGGACGAGGCCGAGAGCGGACGCATCGCCGACCGGCCCCAGTTCCAAAAGATGCTGGATGAGGCCACCAAGCCGGAGGCCCCCTTTAAGGAAATCCTCGTCTGGAAGTTCTCCAGGTTCACCCGGAAGCGGGAGCACGCCGTCGCCTTCAAGGCCATGCTGATGGAGCAGATGCAATCGACACAGGTACTTCTACAGGGATCGCCAGGTTGATGCGCACCTGGTTGTGCTTGTCGATTATAGCGTCATCGAGAACCAACTGGAGGACGGCCTTACGTTGCTCGGGTGTCATGTCGTCCAGTCCATCGCCAACCTCCCCAGCCCAGGCCAGGACTGCCTCCATCGTAGCGCGCTTTGCAGTTCCGCTCGCCGCCCTGGCCTGGAGGTTATCGAGTTGACTCCGGAGGAGTTCGAGGCGTTCGGTGATGAATTTGCGCTGATGGTCAAGTTGGGCCTCGGTGATCTTCCCAGATACATACAGTCTGATAGCGCGGTCCTCTTCCATCTGGACAGACCTCAGTTGGCGCTCCGCTTTGCTGATCTCCTCATCAAGGGCACCGCTGTCCTGAGCGTCGAGGGACTCGATCCCCGCCACAATCAAGTCGGGGTTCTGAAGGGCGCGGCTGACCTCGCTCCACACCAACTCCTCCAACGGCTCAGCCCTGAGGTAGGGTCGCTCCCGGCAGCGTAGCCGCAGCGAGTGCATCCCGGTGCACTTGTAGTAGCGCCGAGGATTGGCCGGATCAAGCTTACCGCTGCGGGGGCTGCTATCGCTCCAAACAGACCTCCCACCGAAGTGGAGACCGCACTCGCTGCATCTCAGAAGATGCTGCAATAGATAAAAGACCTTCGTATTCCTCGTGGACCGCATGAGCCGTTGCTTCTTAAGGATCTGGACCATATCCCAGGTCTCTTGGTCTATCAGCGGTGGAATCGGCACTTCTATCCAGGCGTCCTTCGGTTGGTCGAATACCTTCGTTCCATCTTAGGTCGAGACTTGCCGGGTCTTCCCGTAGGCCCAGATGCCCAAGTAGCTGTCGTTTCCCAGGAGGCTATGTACCTGGGCCTGACGCCACGCCGGGCCGCCCTGGGCGGTGGGGATGCCGTCGTCGGTCAGCTGCCATGCAATCGCGGGGGAGCCCATCCCTTCGTGGACGTATTGACGGAAGATTCGGCGGACGATCTCCGCCTCGGCCTCGTCTACCTCTGGCCTGCCGTCGTCTCCGATACAGTAGCCGTAGGGAAGGCCGCCGGACGGTATGCGTCCTTGCTTGGCCGTCCCCCGCTTGCCCAGCGACGACCGCTCGCGGAAGTTGTCCAGTTCAATCTTCCCGATGGCCGCCATCAGGCCGAAAGTTTTCATGTCGATGGCATCCATGACGGCCTCAAGCCGTATCTGGTGAGCCTCCACCACCTCCATCAGAGCGGCTGCGGGGTACATCCCTCTACTCAGCCGATCCGACTTCCAGCAGACGATGGTGTCAAATAGTCCCTGCTTGGCGTCGGAGAGCATCCGCTGGAACTCGGGGCGCTTCTTGGTCCAGCCCCTACCCACCTCCTGATATCGTGCGGTGATGGTCATGCCCTTGCCCTCGCAGTAGGCTTCCATCTCGATGGTCTGCTCGGAAAGAGAGGTCTTGTCCTCTGTGTCTTGGCTCTTGTCGGAGACGCGGGCGTAGATGGCCGCCCTCTTGCCGTGCTCCTGTCTCTGTGCCCTGGTCTTCGCCATGATTGCCTCCTATTGTTGTTCTTCGTTAGAAAAACAAGAGACCCGCCTCCTGTCGGGAGCGGGTCTGCGAGTAGTACAATCACATCGCATCACCTGACCCTTCAGGTGGAGCCACGGCCCGGGGTGTTAGTAGCATCGCCGGGCCAACTTCTACCCAGCATTCTACTCTGTGGCCGGGGCACCGTCAAAGGGCCATTCTCAAATGCGCTGCGCCAGGCCCTCTTTGTTGCATCGCAGGCTCCACGGAATCGACAACGAGTTCCATTGGCACAATTTCTAATGAGTCTGCCGTTCCCGCTCGTTGCGTTGCCTCGCTCACTCTTTCGGATTCTCTACTGTCAGCGTGCCGCTACTTGGCGGAGCCTCTGACGCTATCGAGCCGCGCGACTCTATCACCTGCCGCGTTCGGTCAATCTCCGCTGCCAGGAGCTCCTCGTTGGGCAGGGTAATTCGGTACTCCGCTGCCATCACGTTGTTTGGCAAGCCTTCGAGGGCATACCGCGCAAGCGCCTCATCCTTTTCTGAGCAGAGGACCAGTCCAACGGGCGGGTTCTCGCCCTCGCGGCCCCAGTGCGCCCGCGCATAGTTCAGGTAGAGGTGCATCTGCCCGGCGTCGGCGTGAGTGAAACCACCGATCTTCAAGTCGATGACTACCAGACATCGCAGCCGCCGGTGAAAGAACAGCAAGTCGACCCGGTACCATTTGTCACCGATGCGCAGACGCCTTTGGCGGCCCATGAAGCAGAAGTCACCGCCCAGTTCCAAGAGGAAGGTCTCCAGGTGGCGGATGAGCGCCTCTTCCAGATCGCTTTCCGAGTACTCGTCCTTGAGGTCGAGAAATTCGAGGACGAACGGGTCTTTGATCTCCACGCGATCTTCGTGACGGGGCTTCTGCCCCTCCGTCAGCATGGCGGCCTTGTTCTTCGATAGAGCCGTGCGCTCGTAGAACTGGGAATTGATCTGCCGGTCGAGCTGGCGAATCGACCACCCTCCTCGCAGCGCCTCTGCTCCATAGAATTCACGGGCGCTGGTGTTCTTGACCGATAGCAGCCGCACGTAGGCGGACCAGGGCAGCGGAAAGGCCGCGAGAAGCTCTCCCAGGCGTATTTCAAGGAAAGTGGCGTCGGATTCGCCAGACGGCGTCGGGCGTATCCGACGCCTAGGGGATCGAGCCAATTTGCCAGACAGCACCTGGCGAATCTGATCGGATGGATATGAGACGTAGAAGAGACGCATGTATTGGATGTTCTGACGGGAGAAGCCGCGTCCAAACCGCTGGGTCAAGTCCGCCGCCAGTCTTTCCATGAGCGCGGTTCCGTACGTAGCCCGCTCTTCTCCTGACTGCTCGAACTCAACGATGCGATGCCCGATCAACCAATACGCGGCAGTCATGGCGGCATTCACCGAACGGGTTGCCGAGTCCCTGGCGGCATCGACAATCTTCGACACATCTCCAAAGACCACTTGATACGGAGCATCAAGCTCGCCAGCTGCGACCTTCTTTTTCATGACCCGTTCCTCCGCTCTTTCTGCCATAGCGCCCTCCTCTCCGCAGCAGTGAAGCGCCTTGGCAACTCGAAAATAGCCTCCCCGCCGTCTCGTCGTGAATGCTGCCCCTTAGAGCCCACAGTGCCCTTCGCACTCGTTTCGGAACCCGTCCGGGTGGAGGCCATCCCGTGGCTCCGCCTCATCGAGGCTGACCGCCTGCGCGAGGGGCACCCGTCGAGGATGCAGGTAGGGCTCCTTGGCGAAGGCCAGCTTCCCCCGCATGTTGGCGTCGATGTCCACGGCCTCGGCGAACAGCTCCGGCCACCTGCGCTTGGTCTCGACCCACCGCTGCCGTGACTGGTATGGGCAGCCAATGCAGGCCGAACGCTCCAGTGGCCGGTCGTAGCGGGCCTGCCACCACGCAATGCATTGCTTCCTGGACATCCCAGCTTCGATGAGGGGGTAACGGTTCTGTATCCATCTATCGCGAGAGGGCTTCATGCGGATGGCCTCTTCGGTGGAGATGCCCAGCCACAGCTCGACGGCGGTGCCGGACGGAACACGTTGTCCTTTCGTGAGTCCCAGCAGCTCGCGTATCTTCCGCTGAATCGGCCTTATCTTGTAGTGCTCGGTACATTGGCGACGACCCATCCCGTCGCCCTGTCCGTTCCGCACTCCTTCGCGGGCAGGTCCCTTGCGGTATAGGGGAAGGTCGATGAAGCCCCGGTTGCCGGAGTGGTTGGTGAGGGCCTTGACGTCCTCGCGGAGACTCCGCCCGTTGTCCACGGCGTACAGGGGAAAGCTCAGATTCCTGGACAGCCAGTCTAGGTGGGTGTAGATGGTGGGAGGCTCCCAGTGGGTGTCGGCGAAGATGGCGCAGTCCGGCAGTTGACCGAACGCGCCCCCGCTTGCCATGAGGGCCATGACCGATGACTGGACGCCTCCTCCCAGGCTGATGACGGTCAAAGAGTAGGTGGACCGCATCAGCCTTCGTCCTCACTACCGTCCCCGGAAGATAAGTCCGCCTCGGATGGAGGAACCTTGTCCTTGGTGGGCGTACTCAACCAGCAGGGTGAAGAGGCGGCGCAGCCGGTCCTGGGCATCGGGACCAGGGTTGAATTCGATGGTCACCGTGCCAAGTTCCGACGCGCCTCTATTGGAGCCCTTCGGCTTGTCTTCGCTCTTGATATCTTCCATATCGCTATTCCGGTGGTCGGGCTCTCTAGGGATGGTGCGGGAGCAACTGTCCTTTCCTTCGGCTCTGAGTGTTGGACTTGCGGCGTCGTACGCCCCTCCCATTCAAGTGTGGGCTGCCAGCGATCTGGGCATAATCCCTTGAAAGGGAGGGTGAGCTCACCCCCCCTTTCAAGCCCTGACGTTCCCAGGGGCCTTCGTGGTGTGATGGACGTGTACAGAGATTTGAGTTTGTTCCAAAAAGGGAAGTCGGGGTCCTGAGCAAGCTAATTCGGGGAGAAAACACCCCCTATAGGACCATCTCAGCAAGCACTTTGGCTCCAGAGCGGGTTCCAGGGGGTGGTGCCAGGAACGGGCTAGGGAAACTTCCCGAAAAGGAAGTGCCGATTTGTGAGCCGACTTCCCTTTCGTCGTGGAGAAGTTTCCTTTTCGGAAGTGGGAGTGAGGGACCGATGAAAGAGAGGGCTGTAGCGATGGAAAAGACGAGGAGCCTGGAGAACCTGCACGAGTTGCGGCTCATGGCGCTGCTGCTCGACGTGATACGCGAGAAAGGGCGCATGGAAGCGGCGGACCTGCTGGGCGTCAACTACAAGACCCTGGCTAGAGCCGTGGAGACCGGCAGCCTTTCGCCGCGCATGAGCCATGCGTTGGATCGTTTGCTCCTGTCCCAGAAGACCAAAGCGACGGCTCGACAACAGGAGCGCATCGAAGCCCTGGAGCAGCGGGTGGAGACCCTGGAACAGAAGATCAAGAGCAGTCTCGGCAAGGTGCGAGCCTTCGTCGAGGGCCAGGTGAAGGCCCTGGGAGAGGAGCACACCAGGGCTCTGCGCCAGTTGGAGCGACGGGTGGCTGAGGTCGGGGCCGGGCAGGGGTCGGGGAGCGGGGCTAATGCGGTTCGCAAGCCGGTTGGTAATACCATGTTTCGGCGGAAGTATCCCGAGCTGGTGACCCGTGAACCTGCGCCAGACGACGAGGAGGTCTATGGCGCGGCGTGGCCGGTGGTCGAGGAGTGGCGAAGGCTCAGGGAAGGCCATCCCAACGACGGCAGGAGCCTGTCGTGGCTGGTGACGGAGGAGCGCATCCTGGACCTGGAGCTGGCCATGGCCGAGGAGCACGGGCTGACCCTGCCGCCCGAGACCCAGCCGCTCGCGGGGGTGTGGAGGAACGGGCAGCGACGCTCGATAGAAGCGGCCCTGAGCGACACCCGGTGGGCGCGGACCAGGAGGGAGCGGCTCAGGTGGGTGCGGCGGTTCTTCACCGTGGGACTGTGGTGGAAGTAGGCGCTGCGTCATCTCCGCACCATGTTTGCTGCATGAGTGCAAGTGATGTGGGTGGTAAGGCCCCGGAAGTATTGCCAAAGGGGAGATGGGGCGTAATACTGAGATTGTTATCAGGTTTTTCCAGTGTTTCTTTGCCTTAGAAACCTGGGGGTCCTTTCCCTGAGCCCGGGATGTACCAGAGGGATCGAGCCATGCTCTCCCAACGGTCTTCCAAGAGGGATGCTTCCACAAAGGCCGGAGTGCGTCCTGCGTTTCGACCTTTCGATACGACGGTTGGAGTGCCCCATGCCCTCTGACCGTCCCCCCATGCCTGCGGCATAGCTCTTCAGACAGCTAGGCCGCAGCTTCGACACGCGCCGGTCTGCCATTTGCATCGCAGGCTGGCCGCTTCGCGTCACCGCAGCTTCCCCAGAGTCGGCGCGCCATATTGACCCTGGTCGAGCTGTGCCCTTTTACACCCGCGTCTGTTCTGTGGCCACATCCTGGGACAGCCGCGCCGCGTCTTCGTAGCTCCCCAGAACTCGCGTTGCGACGAAGAGACCCTGGCCGAGCTGCGTCTTTTCCACCCTGGCCCCTCTGCGTTCGATGCGCGGACCAGGCCGGGGACAAGTCACGCTGCGTTCACGTGAGGCATCCCACCGTGGGCGGAGTGTGTCCAGTGCCAGTCAACCCAGTAGCGAAGACCCGCGCCACGGATGCCGGTGCGGGCAACAGACATAAGAAGGAGGTGCGCATGCACATCAAGGAACAGTCCCCACGGGTCCTGGCCGCCGTCGCCGGGACCGCAAGAGCCATGCGGCGGCACAAGCGGAGGACGCTGGCGGCAGGCGTGGCGTTGCTCCTGGTAATGCCCCTGTTGACCGGTTCAGGCGTTGACGCCTTCACCGTCAACGCTCTGGCCCTTGGATGCGGAGCGTTGATGCTCCGGCGGTTCATGGGCGCAAGGAACAGGAAACAGGCGATACAAGCACTACGGCAATCGAAAGTAGAAAGGAGAACACGATGACAACGGCAGTGATGCACAACGGAACGATGGTAGTGGGTGAAAGGCCCAGGCGCAGTCTGGAGGAGCTGGTGGACCGGGTGATGGATGCCCTCTTTGCCAGCAACCATGAGCAGCCCCAGGAGACCGTGGCCCGGAGGGTCCACGACGCACGGCGGCTGCGGCGGGACAGGGGGATATGTCGCCGAGGGCCTCTGCCGCCTCTTCCAAGGACGGGAGGCCGCCATCGTCCTGGTCGACCATGACAGGGTGGAGCCCCACAACCTGCTGCGCCAGAACTTCTACGCAGAGGACGTGGGCAAGTTCAAGAGCCATGCCCTCGCCGACCGGCTGGCGCGGGCCTACGGTCGGCCCATCGGCTACTCGGTCCATGCCTTCCGCGAGGGCGACTCGGGTTCCTACGGCCACCGCTACGCCGGTCTTCCCCGCTACGGCAACTGCCTGCTCATCGGCTGCACCGACAACGCCGCCGCACGCAGGGCGATGGCAGAGTGTCTGCGGGGCGGGCGGCAACAGTGGCTCATCGACGCGGGCAACGACTCCAACTGGGGACAGGTCCTCACAGGAAATGTGGCCGAACCGTCGCACCGGTATGAGTCGGCCTTCGACGGCGGGACCTGCTACCTGCTACCTGCTGCCCGCGCCAACGCTACAGCGCCCGGACCTGTTGACCGCCGTGCCGACAACCCCTCCGGACGTGGACTGCGCGGCGGCCCTCGACCTCACCGACCAGGACCCCACCATCAACCAGATGATGGCCTCGCTTGTGCTCATGGTCGTGCGCCGGATGGTGGCAGGCACGTGTCCCTTCATGGGGCTCTACCTGGATATGGAACAGGGCACGGTCACCCCGACCTATGTCACCCCGGAGGCGGTGAAACGGGTGATGAGGTCGAGCCGCCGTCGGCGGCGGAGGATAGTTTGACACCCTGGACGGCAGGATGGCGCCCTAATGATTGGCGCTCACGACTTACCCAGAGAAGAAACAAAGAGAGGAGAAACCATGCTTGACGAAAAGGGAAACGCCATGACCGCCACAACCTGGCAGGACAACCACAGCAGGTACCGCGGACACAAGCTCATGACCAAGGAGCTCGGAGACCAGATCCCCACGATCGGAGCAAACGGCAATGTTAACGACTACGACAACGTCCTTGCCCCGGCCAAGCTGTTCAGCCCCCATACCGGCTGGCGCTGGTACATCACCGAGTGGGACCCCGAGACCGGCACATGCTTCGGCCTCGTCGAAGGGTTCAAGAGAGAACTCGGATACTTCGACCTCACCGAGCTGGCGGAATCAACCGTGCTCGGCAACGTTCCCGCCGTGGAGCGCGACCTGTACTGGGAGCCGAAGACCATCGGCGACATCAGGAGACAGTCGCGATGAGACGCGAAGCACAGGTAAGGCCCTCACGAACGCGGCCAGAGTAGGAACGAAGAACCAAGGAGAGGAGAAATTATGTCTAACGAGAACGATACGGAAGCGTCCCGCAAGGATGCCTTGAACGCCTACGAGAGTCTCTTCGGCGATGCGTCAGCCGACCAGACTGTCACCGTTGCCAACGAAGAAGCCGACAAGAACGAGACCGAACAGGCCCAGCAAGATTCGGAGATCGGTGAGGACCAGACCGGCGGAGACGAGACCGCTCCGCCAGAGGACCTGAAGGTGGTCGTGTCGATCAAGGACGGCAGGGCCACCATAGGGGTGCAACGACCCTCGTCGGACCCCCACATCGAGCCGGTGGATGGCCTGGACCTATCCGGGCTGACACAGGAGGTCTTGGCGGTAGTTGAAAGGGCGAGAGCCAAGTGGGAAGACGAACCCAAGTATCCCGCTCACGAGCGACCCGCTGCCTCGACTCGCCGTCGGCCCCGGCGTGAGCAGGGGGCGGCGTAGGATTCAACAGCGGAGGAAGAGGCAGCCCAAGGCCAGCCCCAGTCGAGGCTGTTCTAAGCG
This sequence comes from Dehalococcoidia bacterium, assembly GCA_965248595.1. GTDB lineage: Bacteria > Chloroflexota > Dehalococcoidia > Lucifugimonadales > SHYF01 > SHYF01. Next base: position 228 of record CBDFJM010000005.1, on the reverse strand, counting down.
CCTGGGTGGAGCTTTTCGCAGAACGGCCTGCAAAGTGGAATGGACGGCGAGAGCCACCGCGACCGTGGTCGCTCTCGCCGTTCCAGTGGACGCTGAGCTTGAAGCAGCAGAGAGAGGAGGAGATGGTCGGCACAGGGCGCTGACTTGTACAAAACAGGGGCAGCTACCGTTTGAGGATAGCTGCCCCTGCCTATCCATATGTGTGGTCTTTTTTTGTTGTCCATCACA
>CBDFJM010000004.1:0-132224 GCA_965248595.1 Dehalococcoidia bacterium | reverse complement strand
CCGTAGCCGGCGATGCCAAGTACGGGGGACGCGTTCCATTCCTTAGACGCCAGTTCCTACACGCCTACCGCCTTGGGTTCGACCTCCCACCGGCGGCGACACGTGTAGAGTTTACTTCTCCCCTACCACAGGGCCTGGAGGATGCGCTTTCTGCCCTGGACCCAAGCCCTTGACCTCCGTTGCGCCTCTGTCATTCTGAGTGAAGCGAGCCTTGCACAAAAAAGTTGCAGGAAGCAGGAAGGTGCAGGAAACCCAAGTTTCCTGCCAGGGGTTCAAGGGGGTGTCCCCCTTCCCAACAACATTTCAGGGCGGGAGGGTGGGAAGAAAGACGTTCGTCTTGAAGGACTTCTTGCGCAAGGCGAGTGAAGCGAAGAATCTTGCCTGTAAGCAATTAGCGTTGGTGTAGCAACTGCGTTGAGTGGAGGACAGCCGGAGGTATCTTCAAAAAGTGTGTAACCAGTCAGGCGGTGTACCCTCTCTCTGAACAAGACGGGCTCGAGGCCCAAGAGAGGAGATAGACCGCCCATGAGGAAGGAAAGCACTGAGAGTAGGTCGGAGTCAAGGCCGGAGTGGGAGCAGTTGGAGGATTGGGTGCGAAGCCAGGTCCAGAGGCTGATCCAGGAGTTGCTGGAGGAGGAGGTGACGGCGTTTCTGGGAAGGGCGAAGTCGGCGCTCAGATCCGACTCGGACAACGATACCGGCTATCGGAACGGATACGGCAGAGCCCGGAGGCTTACGCTGAGTTCGGGAACGATACAGCTGAGGCGGCCGCGATTCCCGGATACAGGGAGTCCACAGAGAACTGGTCCGAGGTGCTCAGGGACATCAAGCGCCGGGGCTTGAGCTGCCCGAGGCTGGTGGTTGGAGACGGACACCTGGGCATCTGGGGAGCTCTGCGCAACGTCTATCCGCAGGCAGCAGAGCAACGCTGCTGGAACCACAAGATCGTAAACGTGCTCGCCAAGCTTCCAAAGCGACAACAGGACCAGGCAAAGCTCATGCTGCGTACTATCCCCTACGCCCAGACTCGGACAGAGGCTGAGCGGCTCAGGACGGTGTTCACCAGGTGGTGCGGCGACCATTCCTACGAGGCGGCCTCAGAGGCCTTGGAGCGGGACTGGGACCGCATGGTCACCTTCTATGACTTTCCAAAGGAGCACTGGGGGCACCTTCGCACGACGAACCCGGTAGAGTCACCCTTCGCGGCGCTCAGACTTCGGACCGATGCCGCCAAGCGCTACAAGAGGGTCGATCGGGCGATAGCGGTGATCTGGAAAATGTTGATGGTCGCCGAACAGCGCTTCAGGCGTCTGAAGGCCCCTGAGTTGATCGAAGACGTCTATCTCGGTGCACAGTATGCGGATGGAATCGCCATTGAATCAACGGCTGAGAAGGTCGCCGCCTGATGTCGTTTACACACCTATTGACGTAACCTCCGACAGCCGACAAGATTCTTCGTCATCCCGACAAGTCGGGACTCCTCAGAATGACATAAATTGAGCTATGTGCCCTGGCGGGATAATCACTTTCTCAAACGTCGGGCCACAGCAGTGGCACGGTGGCACGCTTGTTCAACTGCACCTGGGATAGTATGGCTCCCACGGTGGGCACCACCGGTAGCCAGGGAAACCACAGGAGAAACAGCCGATTCTCGCTGATGCTCTTTCTGCCTCCGCTGGCGGAAAGCCGAGCAACCGCCTGCACATGCCACCATATGACGAAGACGTTCAGCGGCGGCAGTAAAGCCAGGATGACTCGTCCCAAGGGGTTGTCTGTTTTCTTGTTGTATTGGATCAGTTCGTCGGAAGTATTGTATAGCCAGACCAGACCATACAATCCAAACGTCATGACCCAAAGAGCCACCATTATGCCAATATCCCGCCGTTTCATCACAAGATACCTCCATTTCATTCCTGAAACCGTTGATATTATATCAGGACAATTGCTCCAATAGCCAGATAGTATACACGATAGCTTACAACCCTTGCCCATGCGTCGCCACCCGCGCCGGCAAGTGCTAGAATCCTTATCAGAAGGTGCCATGTCTGCAAAGGTTCGTGTCCGCTACGCTCCCAGCCCCACGGGAGAGCCTCACGTGGGCAACATTCGCACGGCCCTCTTCAACTGGCTTTACGCCCGCCACACCGGGGGAGAGTTCATTCTACGAATCGAAGATACCGACCAGATGCGAATAATGGAAGGCGCTCTGGAGGCTATTTACGACTCCCTGGAGTGGCTGGGCCTGGACTGGGACGAGGGGCCACGCGTGGGCGGGCTATACGGCCCCTATATACAGTCGGAACGCAAGGCAATGGGCGTATACCAGGAGCAGGCCGACCAGTTGGTGCGTCAGGGACATGCCTACTACTGCTACTGCACCCCGGAAGAGTTGGATCAGAGGCGAAAAGAGCAGCAGCGCCGCGGCCTGCCGCCTCGCTACAACCGCCGCTGCCGCTACCTATCCCCGGCAGAGCATTCCAACAACCAGGGCAAGCCCAGGGTCGTCCGGTTCATGACCCCCGAACAGGGAGACCCCATCACCGTCAATGACATCATCCGGGGCGACGTGGCATTCGACCCAGCGGTCCTGGACGACTTTGTCCTGCTTAAGTCCGACGGCTTCCCAACATACCACCTGGCCAGCGTAATGGACGACCATGCCATGCAAATAAGCCATGTGCTTCGCGCCGAGGAGTGGCTGCCCAGCACCCCACGCCACCTTCTGCTGTACCAGGCCCTGGCCTGGGACCCGCCGCAGTTCGGCCACATGCCCATGATCCTCGGACCCGACCGCACCAAGCTCTCCAAACGTCATGGAGCCACCTCCACACTGGATTACAGAGACCAGGGGTTCTTACCCGAGGCTATGAGCAACTTCCTGGCCCTCCTTGGATGGTCCCTGGACGATAAGACGGAGATTATCTCCAGTGAGGACATGGTGCGACATTTCTCCCTGGAACGCGTGGGCAAATCTCCAGCCATCTTTGACCGTACCAAACTGGAGTGGATGAATGGCGTCTACCTGCGCCAGTTGCCACAGGACAAGTTGGTAAACCAACTTTCGGAAGCGTTGGACTCTTACATTCGGAAGCACCAGGAACCGGTGCAGATTCCGCCCACACCGGAATACCTGCGGGCAGTGGTACCACTGGTGCAGGAGCGCCTCAAGGCGCTGGACCCAGAGGAGGTATGGGAGCTGTGCTCCTTCTTCCTGGTAGAACTCCCGGAATACGGGCAGGGCCTTACGCCCAAAGGGTTAGCCCCAGAGGTCACTCGGACAGCTCTCCAGGCAACCTTGGCTGCACTGCAACCCCTGGCCATTTTTGATGCCGCAACAATGGAGGCGGCTGTACGCCCCCTGGCAGAACGTCTCCAACTAAAGACGGGGGAACTCTTCGGAGCCATACGCCTGGCCGTTACTGGCCGCACCGCGGCTCCGCCGTTGTTCGACACCCTGGCTGTAGTGGGCAAGGAGCGGGTCGTGGCCAGGCTGGCTGGCGCCATTGCCAAGCTAAGCGACGAAAAACGGCCTTAGACTCCATTGCCAGCGGCCAGCTCGCTCGCTTATAATAGATTTCCGGTGACTCCGACAAACGGTTGAGCACACTCTTTTCAGTGGAGGGTCCCCAACATGACCTATATCATCGCGGAGCCGTGTGTGGATGTGAAGGATGGCGCCTGCGTGGACGTATGTCCCGTGGACTGCATCTACGGGGTCGATGACGCAGAAGACAGGATACTGTATATCGCCCCTGAAGAGTGCATTGACTGCGCGGCCTGCGAACCAGTCTGTCCAGTGACCGCCATCTTCGCCGAGGACGATGTTCCAGCGCAATGGCAGGCCTGGATACCCATCAACTACGACTATTTCAAGGACAAGGATGCCACCAGGACCAAGATCAATGAGTTGAAAGCGCCTGCCTAGCTTCCTTTGCCTTGTCGCTCCATGAAGCCATTAGCAGGTTGCTGAAAAAGGGGAGTGCAGAGGGGCGAAGCCCCTTTGCCAGGGGTCTGGGGGTGTCCCCCAGATTCATTTTCTACCCCCTTCCTGGCTAGAAAGGGGGACAGGTCCGATGATGCTACGCTCATCGAGACTCTCGACAAAGTCGGAGGGGATGGTCGAAAAGGGTTTTTCAACACCCTGTTGTGTGTTGATCCTGGCCTCCCCCGGAGCAGTCTAGCATGAGCAGGTTGGTTTGCTACTCTCTTATAGGCTCATGTACAATTGGAGTAGCCCTCCAGTCCTGAACATGGAATAACGCATGATCCATCAACATATAGACCAGCCTTCCCTCTGCATCAAGTCCACCATGATGGGGTGGGCCGTATCCTCCAAATGCGACCCCGAACTGATAGAGCTGTGCTCGGAGATGATCGTTGGAGACGTCTCCTTTCTTTCAGACCTGAACGCCATGTTTGACGAGTTGCGCCGCAGGGGTGCCGGCACGTTAGCGATAGAGACTCTGCACCGTCAACTAAAACCTCAACCCGTTTGAAACTCCCTCGGGACCAACCCTCATGAGCCAGCCAGTCCCCAAAGATGTGCAACTCCGGCCAGACGGCATCCACATGCTCTGGGACGACGCCCACCAGGGATACTACGACCACCGTTACCTGCGATACCAGTGCTGCTGCGCCCACTGCGTCAATGAGATGACCGGGCAGCGCGTGATTTCTCTGGCAGACGTCAGGGAAGATGTGGAGGCCTTGGACTGGATTGCGGTGGGACGCTATGCCCTACAGTTCCTCTGGAGCGACGCCCATTCCACAGGCATCTACCCATTCCTAATGTTGCGCCAATTGTGCCAGTGCGACGAGTGCGACAAGGCCAAGGCCCAGCCGGAAACCTAGCGCGGCGCCCATTGCCACTGCTCGTATTCTTCGCCAGGTCTGGATGAGCGGGGCTGTCGAAGCCACCGACTTAAGTCGGTGGCTTCGAGTACGAATTGCCCTCCGCTCAAGGTGAGTTCCGACTGAGTCGAGAGTCTCGCTGAAATCGACCTTGTCGTAACTCCGTAAGAACGGGCAATATTGACAGCGTAACTTTTAGTTAAGCGCCCCACCCACCCTCTTTCGCAGCCTGCCACTCTTTGAGGATACCAACATCTCGCTCAAAGGCCAGTGGAGGCAGCGACTCCAGATCAAACAAGCCAACCTCTTGGGCTTCCTGTCCAGCCGCCAACTCTCCTCCCACTACCCGGCTGGCGTACACCACCAGGATGTTGGCGTCATATGGTTTGGAGTAGACCCCTACAAGCCCCGTGACTTGCGTTTTCAGGCCCGTCTCCTCCAGGAACTCCCGCACGGCCGCCTCTTCCACCACCTCTCCTCTGTCCACGAATCCGCCCGGGATGGTCCACTTTCCCCTGCCAGGCTCATTGTCGCGGCGGATCATCACAATCTTGCCGTCCATCTCCGAGATGACGGTGACCACCACTTTGGGGTCCGCAAAAAAGATCCCGCCACACAGGGTGCACACCGGACGCAGCCGCCCGTGGCGGAGCTGAGACTCCGTGGGCGACCCGCACCGCTGGCAAAAACGTACCTCTTCCATATCGCTACCAGTGATAGTATACACTTGCGGGCGGCGGGCGCTCTGTTCAGCAACTGCGCCCACGCCACGCTATCTAAGGCCTGCATCACCTCGGCGCTGGAGGCAATTTATAGAGTGGAGGAGATGGAATGCGTTGCGGAGTCGGTGGAATGGGTTACCCCCGGGGTACAAAAATGTCTAAGGCCACCGTTGAGAAGGTGGTTGCCTGCATTACACAGCGTTTCCGCCGGCTCGTCAGAAGGTGCAGCAGAGGCCCCTTCACTGAGAGTGGATAACCAGCCACTGAGATAGCAAGCTCCGCATCCTCCTCTAGAACAAGAGCACATCTTTGAGAGGGCATCCTCCCAATAACAACCCTGCAGACTCAGTCAATTGACCTGCCTAGGCCAGTATCAGCGCACCTTTGCGCCCAAAGACAACCAAAGCTGGCACGTCACTATGTCAATTTGACAATCGATTGAGGAGATGATCAATTCATCTGGATTATCGCGGGAGCCATCATCAAATGTTAGCCCAAAAACCAGGAGATATACCCCTGCAGCCAATAGTGCGCCCCCCGCCAATGTGCGTATCCACAATGTGTATCTGGCCACCCATTGCACCACGAGGTCCCGCACCTCAGCAGCAAAAAAACTCATGACCAGTATGGGCGCTGCCACCGTAGCCACGTAGATACCATAGACGAGAGAAGTGGAGAAGGCTGAGCGGGTGGCTAGCATCCCAACGGAAAGGAATGGCCAAACGGTACAACCAATTCCAGCCAGCCCGTATAGGAATCCCAGTGTATACAGAGTTCGGTAACTCCTGTCCTGTCGGAGAGTTGGGGTGGGAAAAAAGATAGGGATTTTTACATTGAAAATGGTTAGGCGCCCAAATACCAGCAGGACAATCCCTGCGAACGCTTCGAAATAAGGCGTGATTCCGGCCGGGGTTATCCAAATACCTGTTAGTGAGACAATCAATCCAAAGGGAAGCGCAAAAGTCACCAGTCCGCCCAGGACAGCAATACCTCCCATAACGCTGCCCAGGGTAGAGCGCTGGTCCTGAACATAATATGTGAGAATAACAGGAGCAAAGGGCAGCGCACAGGGCGACGAGACCGTCGCTAGACCCGCTATGAATGGCAGCAACAGATCAAGCTGTATTAACGTTCCGTCCAAAGCCAAAGTAGACCTCGTATTATTGAAGTGCATCCCCAGGGATCATGGGGTCTCATCATCGCCATTTCCATCCTCTGGTGGCTTGACCCGCTGGCGTCTGGCCTTCAGGAACACCAGCAGAAGCGCCGCTGCCGCCAACGCCACAGCGATCAGTATGACAACCACCTCATCCCACCCAACATTTGCTATTCCGTCTGAGGAGTAGCACCGTGCGTAGGCGACGGTAGGAGTTAGCCAGGCGAGGGTAACAACGGCAAAAGAACCCAAGGCCCTAACCAGGTACAGCCTCACGTTCCACCTCTCAAACCAGGGAACATTCTGGCCGCCCAACGTGAGGCTGCTGCTAATAGAAATGGCCCTACGATATTGATGGGCACGACAGAGGACGCCAGTACCTCAAACATGGCCTGCGGCTCACCGGTGGTAGCCGCCCAGTACCCGCCCACGGTGACGGTGATCACTACCGTGAACGCCCCTGTCCCTAAGCCCGAATCCACCGATGCGGAGCGGCCTTGGGGTTGGAACAAGGGGTGAGGGCCGTGGGACGCGACGGTCCGCGCTCGATTCCGATAAATGGGGCCGGTGGCGGCCTTTGGTTGGAGTTGGTGGCGCCGATGGCGGTCCTGGGCAGCGGCGCTGGGGCGGGGTCGGCGGGACAGCATGCAAGGGAAGACAATCGCGGACCGGGCCGGTGCGACTCTGTGGGGTGGTTGAGTAGTCTGGTGGACGTGTCAGGCGCCGTCGGTGCCGTCAGGCAGGCAATGGCAGGGCTCGCAATCGAGCCAGGGCGCGAGTGAACTGGGTTTCCCAAGGCCAGCCCTGTGGCAGATGCAAAGTGAGGCGGCGGGCCGAGCGGGTGAGCCGTCCGGCCAGGGAGAAGAAGCGCCGCCGGAGGGTCCTGGTGGTCACCACCCCCTCGCCCAGACCGATGCGCGCAGTCCAGCGGGCCAGGTTATGGGCCAGCACCTGAACGGCCAGCCAGGCGCCGTTGGCGGGGAAGCGGCCCGAGGGGAAATGATTGAGGCCGACGCCGTGTTTGAGGTCTCGGATGGCATTCTCGATCTCGGCGTGGCGGCGATGGTCGGCCTCCAGTTCCAAGGTTTCCCCGTCCCGGTAGGTGATGAAGCCGTGATAGCTGTAGCTGGCGAAGAGGGCCAGTTGGGAACCGGGCGTGGGCTTCACCCGCCGCACGATGAGCCGCACTGGGGCGGCTTCGGGCTCACCCTGGAAGGGAGTGTAGGTGGTCTCGGCCACGTCGGCGCCGCCGTCCATCCAGTAGGGGACGGGCGTCCAGTCCTCCTCGGGAATCGCCTCAATCAACTCCCTGAGGCGGGCGTGTTGGCGGATGGTGATGGAGAAGCGGACATCCATCTCGCGGCAGACGACGACCAGGGCGTGGGCATAGAAGCCGCTGTCGGCCCGCACCGTGAGTTGTCCTGTAGCCCCAGCATGGCGCACCCGGCCCACGGTCTCCCGCAGGAAGTGGGCGGCGCCACGAACGGTGTTGGCCCGGCCCTCGCGAAGCCGAGACATCAGCACGTCGCCGGTGCCGGCGGCGATGGCCAGCAGCGGGTGATAGCCCCGCTGGCCAGTGTAACCATGGTGACGCGCCCCCTCCTTGGCCAGTCCGTAGGTCTCGCACATGGTGGAGTCTAGGTCGATGGTCAACGGCCCTTCACCGGGTCCCGCACCAGCGGCCCAGGCCCGGGACAGCAGCTCCCGGCTCACCCGATCCAACTGGCGGACGTGGCCCCACCGGAAGCTGCGCAGGAAAGTTCCCAGGGTGGATGGCGCCTTGACTACGCAGCCGATGGCGCCAGCTGTCCCGCCGGTACGCAACACGTCGGCGTCGTCAATGAAGTCGCCCCCAGCCAGCGCCGAGGCCACCAGGCTCAGCAGCTTGTCTCCCGGGTTCGCCCGCCCCGGCGCGTCTCCCAGGTCGACGTGGCTGTCGACGACTTCACGCAGGCCCAGGTGCTGGGCTAGGGTCACCGGGAGCAGCAGCCCAGCATTGGCCACGAGGCGGTGGTCGTCAAACGCGATTTGGATGCGATCGGGATGGTTGCGTGGTAGCATCTATTGGGTGCTCCTTGTTCTGGGGTCGGCTTTGCTGTTTCAAAACCATTATCCCAGATTCACAGGAGCACCCTCTTGCCGCTTCAGGACACTGACCCGACGCCCTCCTTCGGTGGATTCGGGCTAAGCATCAGCCTCCTGCCGTTGTTCATAATACCAACGCGGCTGGTGGGCAGGCGACGCCGGCAGCTCCGGCGAGAGACCCAGCAGGCCAGGGCTGACCTGAACAGCCATATGGAGGAGACCCTTAATATCAGCGGGTTCTTATTGATGAAGGTGTTTCACCGGGAGCGGGAGGAGGCAGCCAGGTTCCGCGGCAACAGCGGGAAGTTGATGGGCCTTGAGATCCGCCAGGGCGTGCTGGGACGCTGGTTCTTTATGCTTGTGGGCCTGTTCGCCACCGCTGGGCCAGCGCTTATCTATTGGTGGGGTGGACGCCAGGTAATCGATGACCAGATGACCATCGGCACCATAGTCGCATTCGTGGCGTACGTGGCCCGGCTGTATGGGCCTGTAGGCTCCCTGGCAAGCATATATGTGGATGTGCAGGCGGCGCTGGCACTGTTTGAGCGGATTTTTGAATACATGGACACCCAGTCAGACGTGCGGGAGTCGCCATCGGCGCGGGCTCTCACCTCAGTCAACGGCACACTGGAGTTTGACCACGTATCCTTTGAATACGCCCCTGGCCGCCCAGTCCTTAGAGATGTAAGCTTCCATATAGAGGCTGGGCAGATGGCGGCATTGGTCGGGCCGAGCGGCGCAGGGAAGACCACGATCACGTATCTTCTGCCTCGGTTGTACGACCCAACTGGCGGTGTAATCCAACTGGATGGCGTATCCTTACAAGATATCAAGCTACCATCCTTGCGGTCCCAGATGGGGATTGTGACGCAAGAGCCATTCCTCTTTCATGCCACAATCCGTGAGAACCTGCTGTATGGCAGGCCCGGAGCTACCCAGCAGGAGCAGGAGGCGGCGTGCCAGGCCGCGCAGCTCCACGAGTTTATCGCTCGACTTCCCGAGGGTTATGACACCGTCGTGGGAGAACGCGGATACCGGTTGTCGGGTGGCGAGAAGCAGCGATTGGCCATCGCGCGGGCAATACTGAAAAACCCAAGAGTCCTGATCCTTGATGAAGCGACATCACACATGGACTCCCTGGGGGAAAGCCTTATCCGCTCAGCGCTGGAACGGCTCTTGGCGGGCCGCACCAGTGTGGTAGTAGCCCACCGCCTTTCCACAGTGCTCCGCGCCGACCTCATTCTGGTGCTGGACAATGGCTTGTTGGTGGAGCAAGGGACCCACGGAGAGCTGCTCGCTAGAGGCGGCCTCTACACCAAACTGTACGATACCCAGTTCCGCCAGCAGGAACAGCAGGTGGTTGCAACGCATGGGCCTCAACCTGAAGACTAGCTTTGCACCGGATTCCATTCGGGTTAGCGCCAGCTCTAGCTCAAACATTGGTACAATGAACATGGCGGGAACAATCTCAGTGACCCCAAAGGGTTAGGTACACATGGCAAGAACCAACTGGTACTCCGCGCACCCTCCGGCATGTACCTGTTCCGTTTGCCAAGAAAAGCGGTCTATACACCAGCAGCACGGCAAGATCGGTCGCAACGACAAGTGTCCCTGTGGTAGCGGCAAGAAGTTCAAGAGATGCCACGGGCAATGAACCGATAGCCTCCGTCCTGCTTGCTTTGGGGAGTTGGCCGCAGGGGTATCACCGCGATTAGCCCCCAGTAATGGTCGGTTTCCCATGGTTCTTCCCCAGCGTCCCGTACTGGGCCACCAGGCCTTGCACCAACCTGGACATTCCTGCAACGGGCCTCAATGGGTCTGGCCAGTACCGGGGGCAGCTGTTTTGTGGCATCCGCCTGGGCCTGGGGGTTTTATTGGGGCAGCCACTGGCGTACCTGCAAATGTCCGCATAGCAGACGGTTGTAGGGCCATTGCCACGGGTGCTCCACCGTCGGGATGTGTGGAGCCAGTGGGAGACTGTGACAGTGTGGGATGCAGGGTCTGGCCGGTTCATTGCTAATACAGTGTCTATGTTATGTGCGGTTGACACTCATTAGCAATTGATTACGACGCCATAAACGACAGGTTTGAGCTCCTGCGCCGCGTGCAACTACCCATGCGGCACCGCCCCCGGTACTACATCGCTCCCACGCAGAACTGCTCACCCTGGTCAACCCAAAGGGCGAGCGGAGCGAACCACGCATGATGAGGGCCACGTCGGCGGCCCTCATCATGCTGAACGAGGTTAGATGTCCCTATCTTACCAAGGCCGGCTGATACACGGCCCCCGCCTCCCTGGGTGCACGTTTATTGAGTCTCCGGCCTGCTTATGGCTCTTGGGGTGTCCTTGGAAACCATTGCAACCCAATGCTGTCCAAGGACCATAGCCTCTTTACATCTGGTGCGGCTGGGCGTTTGGGTCAGCGCCGGGGTTGCCGCCACTGCCGGCCACGGCGAGGCGGTCCATGTAAAGCACCCAGCCATCGCGATGCATGTCGGTGGCAGGCTCCGGAAGACCGGTGTGACGCAGTTTGACAATGGTCTCGTCGCCTGTTGGGACAAGATCGATCTCGACGGTGGACGACCCCGGCGGGACCGGGCTTCCGGGCTGCTCCCATCCCCAAGTGAACACCACCCGCCGGTTAGGGATGACTTCTACATACTGTCCGCTTGCCGCTTCGCGCTCGTTAAAAACCAACCGGTAGACGCCGCCTGGTCTAGGCTCCAACGTGGCTTTCCCCGCCATCCACAGGGGGTGCTTGGATGGGTCCGTAAGCAGTTGAAAGACCGTTTCCGGCCTAGCTTTAACGTGGACCTCAAGCTCGATCGCTTTCGACTCTCCTATTGTTGTCATCAATTCCACTCCTTTCTTCACGTTCAGCAGCCTCTTTCAGGTTGTCAAGTCTTTGATTCCAGAACCCCGCGAGGTAGTCGCGGATTTCGGCGAGACCCTCCAACCTTGTCCGGTAAAGACGCCGAGTCCCTTGCTGGCGCATGGACACCAGGCCGGTGCTAATCAAGACCTGGAGGTGCTGGGACACAGCCGGGCGGGTAATAGGGAATTGCTCGGCGATCTGGTTTGCCGACAGTTCGGTGTCCCTGACGAGATCCAGGATGGCCCGCCGGTTAGGGTCTACGAGGGCTTGTAGCGTCTTGTCCATCGCCTGAATGATAGCATATGCTTACGTAAGTGTCAACTAACACATTGTCTGGGATGGAGATCAAACTGAGCAATGGTTTAAGGACAGGTCTCGGGACGAGTGAATATCAGTTTCTGAATGTATGGACACGGACCCTCAGATGTGCCTCTGCCAGCCGCAGATAGAGGCGACCACCTCGGATGTGTATCACGACCTGGACAAGATGCCGAGGCGGTGCACAGACGATTCGCCGGCTGCGCGAGGATGGAGCGGCAGGCTGAGAGAAATGACTCGGCGAAGTTGACTGGGCGGTGTGTTGGTTATACCATCCATCGGTACAGTTGATGCTATGTCTAGCAGCGACCACAATCTGACCCCGCAGCCCAACCAAGCAGAGGTTTCTCCGTGGGCGGTGTTTGCCCATCTGGACTTTTTTCTCCTGTGGTCGAGCGGCGTGGCGACCACCATCTCGATGCTTCTACGGACGCTTATCAGCGCACAGTGGCTATACGATACAACTGGCTCCGCAGCACAGCTAGGTCTGCTCGGCGTTGTGCAGCTTGTGCAGTTGCCTCTGGCCCTCTACGGTGGGTCGCTGGCCGACCGGGTAGACCGCAAGAAGCTGATTGTGCTGACCCAGGTGGTCGGCTCCGTGTTGCTTGTAACGCTGACCATGCTGGCTGCCGGCAATACCCTGAGACCCTGGCACATCTTCGCTGTTACGGGGGTATCGAGCATGGTGAACATGCTCGGGTCCTCGGCCCGTCCGGCCATGCTGCCCAGGGTGGTGCCCCGGAATCTCTTGACTCACGCAGTTACTACGCTCACCGCCACGTCGCAACTGGCCATGGTCGTAGGCCCTATCGTCTTCTGGCAGGTCTTTGACCACCTGGGGGTAGCGATGGCTTTTGCTGTCGGCGCTGGCATCAGCCTGTCCAGCGTGGTGTTGCCGCTGCTAATCAGAGCTTCAGGAAAACCGGAGATAACCTCTCGCCAAAGCACATGGACATCGCTAAAGGAAGGGACTCTCTTTGTGATGCGCCATCCGCTGCTGCCGGGCCTCTACGTCCTGGACATGGGGGTTACGTTGGTAAGCTTCTACCGGCAGCTTTTCCCTGTATTCGCGCGCCAGCTTTACGGGCTAGGAGCCACAGGCACAGGACTGTTGAACACCGCCAACGCTATAGGCGGCATTATTGGAACCCTCACCGTGTTCTACACCGGACGGTTTTCGCGGAAGGGGGTGCTAGTTCTAGCTGTAACCCTGGTCTACGCGGTTTTCCTCATCGCCTTCGGCCTCAATAGGAGCTTCCCTCTGGGCCTGGTCATTGTCGGGGTCCTTGGCATGACGGATTCCGTGAGCATGACTATGCGCCAGGCCATTGTTCAGCTCACTACCCCCGACCAGTTGCTGGGGCGCGCCTCCTCGTTCCGCAGCTTCGCAGCTATGAGTGCCAACAACCTTGGACAGGTTGAGGTGGGCCTGTTATCGGCCATCATCGGAGCCGGAAACACGATGCTCGTTGGCGGTGTGCTCTCCGCTCTGTTTGTAGTAACGGTCTGGCGGTTTCTCCCCAGCATAAGACGATACCGCTACGACGCTAACGAGAGTGTCATAGCGGTATCGCGTGGGCCCAATGGGTCTGGGGTAACAGACTAATCTGCTGGAAATGGAGTGTGGAGCTTGCCGTCGTAGTCCATTTCCACAGGCTTCTTGTCACGGTTTATTTTCGGCAGGACATGCTCAGCAAAGAGTTCCATTTGCTGTAGCTGCAACCCCTGGTTGTCCAGATCTCCGTAACGGTAGCAGGGAAGCCATACGATTGCCAGGTCAACACCCAGTGACTCCAGTCTGCGGAAGTCCTCCGCCATATCGTCCACGTGCGTCATGTTATAGGTAGATACGTATGACCTCTCCTGGCCCTCTGCCAGCCTTCCGGATGTTTGTGCATTATCGCCTACCACCGTTTTTGCGCCTTCCGCCTCAATACCCTTCACCACCCCCTTGTCCAGCTGGCTCCGGTCGGTGGTTAGGTGTCCCCGTATGACGGCCATTTGGAAAGGCTTTCCCGCACGCCCGTTTTCCTTCCACAGCTTGTTGAGGTCGGCCATGTCGCTGTCAAAAGCTCGCTGGGACTCTACCGTCCGTCCTGGCGCCTGAATAGTCCCCTGGTATCTCTCCGCTATACGCCGGCGAGGCCTGGCCCCGTGGGAGCCGTACAGGATTGGAGGATGGGGTTGTGAGGTAGGACGGACGGAAATGGTCATCTCGTCAAAGTTGGTGTACGTGCCGTGGAACGAGGCCACCGGGTGCGTCCACAACTCCTTCATGCACGCCAGGTACTCGTCCGTCATATCTCCTCTCTTTTTAATATCTAGTCCCAAGGCGGTGAACTCGAACTCTTGGTAGCCGCTCCCTGCTCCCACCAACAGTTTACCTCCAGACAGGGAGTCCACCGTTGCGGCTATTTTTGCCTGCTGGATCGCAGGGCGGTAGGGGATAACGCAGACCTGCTGGGTTAGAATGGGCTTCCACCCTTGTATGTTAGTTACAGCGGCTACGTAGGACATGGCCGTCCACTCGTCCATGTAGCCGTTGCCCATCCCTACGTACTGGGCCGGAGTGATGATCACGTGGTCCACAAAACACAGTGCATCCAGGTCAAGCTCCTTGCCTTTCTCACAGGTAGCATAGATGCCATCTCCCCGGAACCATCGGGCGTAGTTAGGTACCTGCATACCGATCTTCATAGTTCCCTCCTTCTTGGGTCTTGTTTTTCCACCGACTTGCTAGCCATCAGGCCTAAACTCCTGTCAGTTCGCCATAATACGCAAAGTCGAGACCGCCGTCAAATCCACCGCCGTCGCGAGCGAGTTGCAGCTGTCCTGAGGCTGCCGAAGGAAGCAGAGCAATCTGGCGGGATGGTGGGCCTAGTTGGACGGTAGGCAGTACCATTTTCGAGCTTTGGCTGGGGGCTCTTTGATTATAGGTACGACGATCCTTTAGGTAAGTACGAGCCCTTTCGTGCGGACCGAGCAGGTCAGTACAGCATTCGAATCAACCGCCAGTGGCGAATCTGCTTCCGCTGGGGAGACGACGGACCCTTCGACGTGGAGATCGTCGACTATCACCGATAAGGAGAGTGACATGAGCGTGACCAATGGCATGCGCCCGGTACATCCGGGCGAGATACTGGCTGAAGAGCTTGAGGAGCTTGGTATGTCCGCCAATGCGATGGCCAAGGCGCTCAGTGTGCCCACAAACCGCATCACCGCGATCCTGAAGGGTCAGCGGGGGGTGACCGCCGACACCGCCCTACGTCTGTTAAGGTATTTCGGGACGACGCCACAGTTCTGGCTCAACTTGCTGAAGACCTTTGAGCTGCGGGTGGCGGAGATCGAGTCGGGGGACGACATCGCCGAGCGCGTACTTCCCAGAGAGACCGCCCAGGTCGCCGACGGTCGAAGCTAAGGTGGTCCGGGCGGTACATGGGAACAGCCTTGTGCACAACGAGATGCCTCGATTCTCAGGGAGGGGTCGCTCTTGTGCCTGACGACGATGGCCTGTTGCTGTCGCGTTGCCTCTCACTCGATCTCGAGGTTGGGAAACAAGACCGCCGCATCCAAGGCCATCTCCTTCGCCCTTCCGACTCGTCCCTTGTGTTCAACATCGTACCTGGCATCGGACGTGTCTTCCCGTTGACTCCCTTTTTCAGCCATCGGGAAGCAGCAGTTCTGTCCAACTGCTCCAATCTCTGCATGTCGCTGTTGCGACCAGATTGGAGGAGATCTGAATGGTAGAAACCAAAGCTCGGTAGTTCCCGAAGGGGCAGATTCTGGCTACAATGTTCCATATGAGACATTTGATTCCCATCGCTTTCGGCTCGCTCTTGCTCGTGGCCTTTGTTCTCTTGGTCGCCTACTACTTCATGCTGCGGCCCTTTCAACCCAGTCTGGAAGTGGACGACCCAGTTACTGCCGAATGGCTACGGCAGGACGGAGTTGTCATTTACCGCCGGGGAGAAGAGTTGGCTGACAGCCGTATGTATCTGATCGAAGGCGAGCGATTCGGGAATGGCTGTAGCTGGCACGCTGGCTCTTCCGGGTCCGATGACTATGTTGTAGTCAGCCGACAAATTGCGATGAATCACACCACTTGTGAGAGCCTGATTGAAGAAGGAAAGCTGATCGAATAGATGCCGTGCGTTTTGCCTTGTTGCCTCATGAATTCCGGAAAAGAAGCAGGCGAGAGACCGAGGTCAAGCCAGTAGAAATGGACGAAATAAATTCACGAGTTGGCCATCTTCTCAACTCCGTTGTCGGCTGCGCATTTGTGGCCGCGCTCGACGAAACGGGGCTTATGCCGGAAGAGGTAGCAGAACCGGAGACCGGCCTGCGGGTGGCCGCAGCGTGCGTCGACCGGGTGTTTAGGTTCCGCTCAGACTATGATCTGGTCGCGCCTGGGGTGCTGACTCTCGCAAGGAAGAAAGCGGCCCTAGCGCGTGCACTGATCGAACACCCCGATACTGCATGGTGGTTCGATGACGTAGACCTGCAGGCACAGACCTGGCTCTCCGTACACGGGACTCCGGACAAGTTCATCTATGGCACGCCGCCGGATACCATGGCGTGGCAACAACCGGGGAACCCACCGAGGCCTTGGGAGCGTTACGCACAGAAGCCTTACGGAAACCAGATCACATCGACCCTGTACGGTCCGTACGTCACGTCCAAACTTGTAGCCTATGATAACCGGGTGGGTGACTACGATTGCAAGTTCCCGCTGGCGTGGTGGTCTGTCCGATTTCTTGAACGCGTGCGAGTGTACGAGATTCATGGTCCGTCGGACTGGCATGACCTATGTGTCAGTTATCCTGCAAGGGGTAGAGAGGACGACCGCCTGGTGCCGAATTGGGGAGCTGCATCGGAAGAGTGGGACGGCGTTCACCTAAGCTTGGGTGGGCTACTGACTGCGGAGCAGAACCGTTACGAGTCACCCGCTGGATGGACAATGCTGGATGCCTGACACGCCGAGCAAACCTATTGGCTACGTGCGCTGAAGACGGAAACGAAGCATCGCCCAGACTTCGACAGAGGGCTGGAGCCGCCCCAGATCAATGGACTTCGATTTCCTGACTTTGGCGAGGAAAATGGAACACTACTTCGCGGCTGACGAGAGCTCGCAATCTTCTGCCCTTGACCTGCCGCCGAGACAATCTGACTTGAAGGAGAGGAGTTGTCATGTCGACACTTTTCCTTGAAAGTTTCGGACAGCTTTCCCCGGACACGTACCTGATTGATTCCGAGGAGGAGGACCTTTATAGCGTTTTCCTAGCGCATGCTACATTGATGGGTTGGTGCGACACGTCGACCCGTCGCGGCCCGCTGCTCTGGGGGATGGAGGAGGCGGAGCTAACCGCCGGGACCGACGCAACCCGGATCGGATTTGTGCAAGTCGGACTAAAGCCTGGCGTCGTTGGTGTCCTTGAGCCAGGCAGCGATCCATCTGCACCGAGGCCGAGTCCCGCCAGCAGGGGAGGCTGGACGGGTTATGCAAAGTTACCGACGCCACGAAGCGCCGACGCCGTAGATCTAGCTATCGTGCTGCCGCCGTTGATTCAGTGTTTCGATGACGCGCTCCGCCGCTTTGGGGTCATCGAGTTGTCTGGGCTCCAGGTGACGGCGAGTTCCCTGGAGCCTAGCACACGATCCTGCTTTGGCGATCTCGTTTCTGGGCTCAATTGGTTCAATACTACCCCGAAGGAGAGAACAGATGCGCTCATCGCCGTTGACAACGAGTTGCTTGGGGGCCATACCGAGGCGGAGTTGTTCGCCAGGCTCCAGCGGAGGAACAACGGATCGTTTGAGTTCGGACCGGTGGTAGCCGTGCCTGAGCAGTACTCGATCAAAGCGGGGGCCGAGTACCCTATCCTCTCCATCTCCCCTGTGCATTCGGGCCTCGGCTTGTCGGTCACGCTGCCTGAGTGGACGGCGAGCGCTGCGGGATGGGTACTCGCAACCGTCATCGACGCCGCGCGCACCATCGCACCAGATGTCCGCAACTTCGCAGTTCAAATAACACGGGTCCGGTAGCGGCAAGCAGGTAAATGTAGACCGTCAGCGATAATGGGACACATATAAGGGTAGGAAAACCCGAGAGTCGGAGGGTGGTGTGAGCTCCTGAAATGAGGGTAGAGCTACCCACAGAAAGGAGCAGATGTGTCCCAATTAGAAGTAAGCAAAGCAGAGGCTGCCGAGGAACGAAGCGAGCAGACCAGGTCTTTCGTCCGCACAGTGAAGGCGGCTGCCCGACGTAAGTACACCTCGGAAGAGAAGATCCGAATTGTTCTGGAGGGCTTCCGCCGCGAGGTCACAGTCAACGACCTGTGCCGGCGGGAGGGGATCAAGCCCCACTCCTACTACTCGTGGACCAAAGAGTTCATGGAGGCGGGCAAGGAGAGGTTGACCCGTGACTCGGTTCGGGACGCCACTCAGCATGAGGTAGGGCAGCTCAAGCGAGAGAACGGGGAACTCAAGGAGCTAGTGGCCGATCTGTCGCTGGAGGCGTACCGTCTCAAAAAAACGGCCATCCCCATGCCCCAGGACGCCACCGGTACCAGCGGATGAGCGCCCCGGAGAAGGCAGAGGTAGTTACCAAAGTATCCTCGTCTCCCCTCCACAAGCGAAAGGTCCTCAGAGAGCTGGGCATCCCTAAGAGCACCTACTACCGGTGGCTCAGACGCCAAGACCAACAAGGACTTGAGGACCGACCAGGAGGCGATCAGCCACCATGGAACCGTCTTACTATTCAGGAAGAACGCTCAGTCCTGTTATCAGCCAGAAAGATGCCAGAGCTGAGCTGCCGTCAGCTGGCCGCGTGGATCACCGACAACCAGGGCTTCTCAGTCTCAGAGTCCAGCGTCTACCGTATCCTGGGCAGGGAGGGCCTAGTGAAGAGGCCTGAGATGCGGTTGGCCGCGGGGAAGGAGTACCACCGCAAGACCACAGGGCCTCACCAGATGTGGGCCACCGATGCCTCATACTTCAGGGTGGTTGGTTGGGGCTACTACTACCTGGTCACCGTTATGGACGACTACTCCCGCTTCATCCTGGCTCACAGGCTTCAGCAAGATATGACGGCCGACTCCTTCATCGAGGTGGTCCAGGATGCTGTGGACACGACCAGCATGGACCAAGTCCAGTCACAGACCGCACCAGGCTGCTGAGTGACAACGGTCCAGGCTATGTCTCAAGAGCATTCAGGGACTACCTGGGGATGGTTGGCATCAAGCACATCCTAGCAACTCCTTTCCACCCTCAGACCAACGGGAAGCTGGAGCGCTACCACCAGACCATCAAACGGGACGTCAACCAGGTGCCTTATGAGTTGCCCGCCTACCTTGAGGCTGCTATCGCGGCCTTCGTCAGCTACTACAACTACCGGCGCTATCACAAGGCTCTGGGCAACGTGACACCATCAGACGTGCTCAAGGGAAGACGGCAAGAGATCCTACAACGCAGGAAGGAGGTGAAGGCTCAAACCACCGAACGGCGACGACACTACAACAGGGCCCTCAGGGAGCTCACCAGACCTCCATACAGCCCCTGATCTCTCGGCTCCCAATGTGTCCCACTTTTGCTGGTTGCTAACAAATAAGAAGATATAGTCCCATTTGTCAAGAGCGTGCCATGCGACGGAATAGCGTTGATCAGTTTGATGAGCAAGCAACATAGGCCCACTCATGGCGACAATAGGAACCGCGCCGGCACATCGAGAGGTTGAAACGAGACTGGATACGGATCTACCGTCGCCAGTCTGTAGTCTACAGCTTATGACAGCACAAACGCCCATCCACACGCTGGCAAGTAACCCCTTAATGGCCCAGTCCGCTGACGGCGTCTACTCATTCAGGTGACAAGACGTTACCTAGCGTGCCGATTGCACCCGAGGCATGGCTGGCTGCGTTTGACGCGTAGTCAGCTCTGTACACATAAGCCTTATCTGGCTCCAACTCTTCCATGTAAAGCACCTGCTCGTGTCCGGGGTACCTGATGACCAAGGCGTAAGTGTCGGGACCGGGTAGAATTATCTCGGCATATCCGCGCTGGTCAGTCCTGGAGCGCCCACCTCCAACAAGAACCACCTCGGCTTCGGGCACTGGCCTGCCTTCAGTGTCGAGTACTCTAAGCCTGCTTGGCCGGCCATCCAACTCCGCATCTGGGATCTTATCCACCACGTCTTTCTCATATGCTCCTGCCTTCTTTGGTACCATCCACTCCTCACCGTATTTCAGACGCAGGTATTCCTCGGGTGGATTCGGCACAAGGAACTTCTCACCCAAGAATTCGATCTCTTTAGGCTGAGTGAACATATTGGCAGGAATCCGAAATCCGGGAAACAGATGTATGGTGTCATCGACAATACGCACGCATTCGAAGCTTAACCTCACATAGTCCTTCATAGTTACAAAAGCATTCGAGTGGCCCATCCTAACCTCGCCCACGAAATACCCCTTTTCTCTGAGGGCTTCGGCAGCAGCAGCTACTATTTCCTCTGTCAGGCCGTTGATGCCCATCACAGAGACCAGGTCTATATCGTCATCCCAAGGTATAAAGGCGTGGTCTCTTGTTGCGCCAAGACACGAGCCCGAACCGAGAAGAAACACCACTCCCAATCCATCCAGGATCTGTTTCACCTCCTTCAGATTCCGTTCCGCCACGGCTAGATCCATCGGCGGATTGTACTTGACTGTGTATTCCCAGGTAGCCTGATCCGATCCATTGCCCAATGTCATTCTTTCCTCCTTGTCCAAGTGCCTCGGATGCTTGATCTGGGTTCAAATGAAGTTACATGGTTCTAGCAGGCCGCAGCCGCATGAGTCTCCTACAGTCAGGAGCGTCGGGTGCTGATGCCATTACTATTCATTCAGGTGACAAGAGGCTACCCAGAGTCCCAATTGCACCCGAGGCATGGCTGGCTGCGTTTGATGCGGAGTCCGCCCTGTAAACATAAGCCTTATCTGGCTCCATCTCTTCCATGTAGAGCACCTGCTCGTGTCCGGGGTACCTGATGACCAGGGCGTACATGTAAGGTCGTGGTAGAATTATCTCGGCATATCCGCGCTGGTCAGTCCTGGAGCGACCACCTCCGACAAGAACCACCTCGGCTTCAGGCACTGGCTTGCCTTCATGGTCGAGTACTCTGAGGCTACATGGCCGGCCAACCAGCTCCGCATCTGGGATCTTTTCCACTACGTCTTTCTCATATGCTCCTGCCTTCTTTGGTACCATCCACTCCGCACCGTATTTCAGACGCAGGTATTCCTCGGGTGGATTCGGCACAAGGAACTTCTCACCCAAGAAGTCTATCTCTTTAGGCTGGGTGAACATATTGGCGGGAAGCTTAATCCCTGGATAAGCGTATATGGCGTCGTCGGTGATACTCCCGCATTCCCAGCCTGCCCTCACGTGGTCTTTTATCATTACGATGGTTTTTGAATGGGTGCCTTGTATTTCACGGGTGAAATACCCTTTGTCTCTGACGGTTGCGGCCACGGCGGCGACTGATTCCTCTGTCAGGCCGTTGATGCCCATCACAGAGAGCAAATCTATATCGTCATCCCAAGGTATGAAGGCGTAGTCTCTGGTTGCTCCAAGACACACGCCTGAAGAGAGAAGAAACACCACCCCCAATTGGTCCAGGATCCTTTTCACCTCCTTCAGATTACGCTCCGCTACCACAGGATCCATCGGTGGATTGTACTTGAGGGAGTACTCCAGAGTGGCCTGGTCCGATCCATTGCCTAAATACATTCTTTCCTCCTTGTCCAAATACCACAGATGCTTGAACTGGGTTCAAATGGAGTTATACGATTCTAGCAGTACGCGGCTGCATTGAGAAGTGGCTCCGGAAATCTGAACAGGGGGATAAGTGGAATCGCTGCCTGATTGAGGGCATGATAGTGCTCTCGGAGACAGGAGCGAGAGATGAGCAGACGACCCCGCCGTAACCACTCGGCAGAGTTCAAGGCGAAGGTGGCTCTTGCCGCAGTGCGCGGCGACCGGACACTTTCGGAGCTGGCAAGCCAGTTCGATGTGCACCCGAACCAGATCACGCAATGGAAGACCCAGTTGCTGGATCGGGCGGCGCAGTTGTTTGGGGCCGGGACAGGGCAGGCTGAAAAGCCGGTAGATATGAAGGTCCTTCACGCTAAGATCGGTGAGCTTGCGTTGGAGAACGGTTTTTTAGAGGCCGCGCTCACGAAGGCGGGATTGCCGGGCGCAAGGCGATGATCGACCGCGATCACAAGCTGCCTCTCGCCCTCCAGGCAAAGGCAGTGGGCATCAGCCGCGGGAGCATCTACTACCGGCCACGGCCGGTGGGCGAAGCCGGTCTCGGACTGATGCGCCGCATCAATGAGCTGCACCTTGAGTATCCGTTTGCAGGCAGTAGGATGATGCGAGGCCTGCTCCGCCAGGAGGGACTCTCCTGCGGGCGTAGACACATCGCCACACTGATGCGGCGTATGGGCATCGAGGCGCTGTACCGCAAGCCCAACACCAGCCGGCGACGGCCCGGCCATACGGTGTATCCGTACCTGCTGCGCGGGCTTGAGGTGAGCAGGCCCAACCAGGTGTGGGCAATGGATATCACGTACATTCCGATGGCCAGGGGGTTCGTGTACCTAGCCGCAGTGATGGACTGGCATAGCCGCAAGGTGCTGGCCTGGCGGGTATCGGTCACAATGGACACAGACTTCTGCGTGGAGGCGCTCGAAGAATCCCTGGGACGCCACGGCGCGCCGGAGATATTCAACACAGATCAGGGAAGCCAGTTCACAAGTGACGCCTTCACCGGCCTGCTGAAAGCCAATGGGATCCAGATCAGCATGGACGGGAAGGGAAGCTGGAAGGATAATGTGTTCGTCGAACGGCTGTGGAAGAGCGTCAAGTACGAGGAGGTGTACCTGAGAGCCTACGAATCGGTCCCGGAAGCCAGAACTGGACTCGGGCGGTACTTCGAGTTTTACAATGCCGGACGGCCCCATTCGAGCCTTGGGGGAATGACGCCGGACCAGTTCTTTGACAGAGCGCCTGCCGAGTCCGCGGCGGCCTAACGCACGGCAGCGCGATTCCACTTATCAAACCGGGCAGCGCTGTTCAGACAAACGAGACCACCTCTAACAGAGCCGATATGTAACACACTGTTAACATTCCTGTAATACCCAAGCAACACCACCTCTCTAGGCTGATGGCAAGTCGGTGAACTGAGCCAACTGTCACATCAGGCCAAGTAGGAAGCGATGGATATTGCGGCACTCTTAGGGCTTCTTGGTTTCGTCATCGGGCTCATCGCCTGGGTTATTCTGCCCACTCGCGTGCCTACTGGGGAGTAGCGGCTGTTGATACTGGTTGGCAGAGGGCTCCTGCCCAGGGCGGGGCTCTCTCTTTTCACGCACATGGCCTACGGCTGGAAAACGTCCCTGAAGGCGTGACAGAGAGGCAAGTTTGTACTAAACTCATGTGCGTTTGATAAGTCAAAGTTACTTCGTATAGGGAGGGACACATAAAATGGCAAGCCTAGCACCTCAGGGTTCCGACCCGGGCGCGCTCATCGCCTGGTGTAAGGCCAACGGAATCCAGATTATAGACCTGAAGTTCGTTGACCTGCCGGGCACATGGCAACACTTTTCCATTCCTCTGGAAGAGCTTACCGAGGAGGTGTTCAAAGAGGGATCGGGCTTCGATGGCTCCTCTATCCGAGGCTTCCAGCATATCCAGGAAAGCGACATGCTGGTGGTCCCCGACCCTGCCACGGCAGCGGTGGACCCCACCTTCACCATTCCAACCCTGAGCCTGGTCTGCGATATTCGAGACCCAGATAAGGGCGACTACTCCCGCGATCCCAGGTACGTCGCCCGCAAGGCGGAGGCGTATCTGAAGGAATCGGGCATTGCAGACACAAGCTACTGGGGGCCGGAGTTGGAGTTCTTCATCTTCGACTCCGCCCGATTTGACCAGACCCCGAACAGTGGGTACTACTTCATCGAATCCGAAGAGGGCGTCTGGAACTCTGGCAGGGAAACGAGCCTTGCCGGAGGCCCCAACCTGGCCTTCAAGCCCCGGCACAAGGAGGGATACTTCCCGGTGCCTCCTCTGGACACCATGACGGACATCCGCTCGGAGATGATCTTGAAGATAGCCACCTTTGGCGCCCACATGGAGAAACACCACCATGAGGTCGCTACTGCGGGGCAGGCTGAGTTGGGCCTGCGTTTCAACACGCTGAAGACCCAGAGCGACCACGTGATGGTGTACAAGTACATGGTCAAGAACGTGGCTCGCGCCCATGGCAAGGTCGCCACATTCATGCCAAAGCCCCTGTTTGGGGACAACGGCTCTGGAATGCACGTCCACCAGAGCTTGTGGAAGAATGGCCAGAACCTTTTCTATGACCCGAAGGGGTACGCCGGCTTCTCCCAGATGGGCCTTTATTATATAGGTGGCCTTCTCAGGCATGCACCGGCGCTGCTGGCCCTGGTGGCACCAACCACCAACTCCTATCGCCGCCTTGTGCCCGGGTTCGAGGCTCCGGTCAACCTGGTCTACTCCCAGCGCAACAGGAGCGCGGCGGCGCGTATTCCCATGTACTTCAACTCTGAAGTGGCCAGGCGTGTGGAGTTCCGCTGCCCGGACCCCACCTGCAATCCCTACCTGGCCTTCTCCGCCATGCTCATGGCGGGTCTGGACGGCATAATCAACAAGATAGACCCCGGCCAGCCGTGGGATGTGGACCTGTACGATCTGCCCCCTGAAGAGGCGGCCAAGATCAAGCAGGTGCCGGGAAGCCTGGGAGAGGTGTTGGACGCCCTGGAGGCGGACCACGAATTCTTGCTGCGGGGAAACGTGTTTACTGAAGATGTCATTGAGACCTGGATTAGGTTCAAGCGAGAGCGCGAGCTTGACCCGATCAGGCTCCGGCCGCATCCGTACGAGTACTACCTGTACTTCGACGCGTAACCAGTAGGGGCGAGGTTACCTCGCCCCTACTGGAGTTGGGGGAGTGGGGCGTTGTGCCTCACTCCTCTTTTTTTGGTCTCTAGAAACGCATCTGCGTGAGGGCGCGGACCTCATCGTAAGCTCTGTCGAACGTGGGGGATGCCTTCCAGCGAGGCATCCTTGACCCATCGCCACCACGGAGTAGAATGGTGCAATCGAGCCACATCTGGCAAGGGGAGCCCGTGACGAACGAACGCACACAACGACGCCTACAACGCCTGCTGGACCAGATTGATGAGGCAGAAGCCCAAGGCGACTGGAATAGCGTCAAAGACCTTGCCCATGATGTGCTTGACCTGGACCCCCAAAGCACTGAGGCCACGGCTTACCCCGAATCCACCGATGCGCGACGGTCCGCGCTCGATTCCGATAAATGGGGCCGGTGGCGGCCTTTGGTTGGAGTTGGTGGCGCCGATGGCGGTCCTGGGCAGCGGCGCTGGGGCGGGGTCGGCGGGACAGCATGCAAGGGAAGACAATCGCGGACCGGGCCGGTGCGACTCTGTGGGGTGGTTGAGTAGTCTGGTGGACGTGTCAGGCGCCGTCGGTGCCGTCAGGCAGGCAATGGCAGGGCTCGCAATCGAGCCAGGGCGCGAATGAACTGGGTTTCCCAAGGCCAGCCCTGTGGCAGATGCAAAGTGAGGCGGCGGGCCGAGCGGGTGAGCCGTCCGGCCAGGGAGAAGAAGCGCCGCCGGAGGGTCCTGGTGGTCACCACCCCCTCGCCCAGACCGATGCGCGCAGTCCAGCGGGCCAGGTTATGGGCCAGCACCTGAACGGCCAGCCAGGCGCCGTTGGCGGGGAAGCCGATCCAACTGGCGGACGTGGCCCCACCGGAAGCTGCGCAGGAAAGTTCCCAGGGTGGATGGCGCCTTGACTACGCAGCCGATGGCGCCAGCTGTCCCGCCGGTACGCAACACGTCGGCGTCGTCAATGAAGTCGCCCCCAGCCAGCGCCGAGGCCACCAGGCTCAGCAGCTTGTCGCCCGGGTTCGCCCGCCCCGGCGCGTCTCCCAGGTCGACGTGGCTGTCGACGACTTCACGCAGGCCCAGGTGCTGGGCTAGGGTCACCGGGAGCAGCAGCCCAGCATTGGCCACGAGGCGGTGGTCGTCAAACGCGATTTGGATGCGATCGGGATGGTTGCGTGGTAGCATCTATTGGGTGCTCCTTGTTCTGGGGTCGGCTTTGCTGTTTCAAAACCATTATCCCAGATTCACAGGAGCACCCTCTTGCCGCTTCAGGACACTGACCCGACTCTCTATGGTGGTTGGCGAGCCTGGCATAGGTAAGACGGCCCTGTGCGAGCAGCTTGCCACCTACGTCGCGCTAAGGGGTGGCAAGACACTGGTGGGCCACTGCTATGAGGAGGGGTCACTATCCCTGCCGTATCTGGCATTCGTAGAGGCCCTGCGCTCCTATGTCCTGGACAGGGACCCCCAGGGCCTCGAGTCCGACCTTGGCACCGGTGCCGCAGACGTAGCCAGGATCATCTCCGAGATATGAGATAGAGTGCAGGTAGAGCTGCGTCCGCCTGGGGACCCCGAGGATGACCGGTGGCGGCTTCTCCAGGGGGTGACGTCTTTCCTGCGCAACGCCTCTACCGTAACGCCCCTGAGGTGCTTGTGGGACTGGAGGAGGCTCTCAAAGTAGGTGTGGTGGAGGACCAGTCCAGAGGGGCATTCGCACGCTACCGGTTCACCCATGCCTTCTTCCGTCAGACCCTGTACGAGGAGACGATAACTCCGCGCCGCATTCGGCTGCACCAGCAGGTGGCCCAGGCCCTGCAGTCCCAGTACTCCGCACGGCTGGAGGAGCATGCCGTAGAGCTGGCGGAGCACTTCGCGTTCTACACGGAGACCGATGGATTGGCCAAGGCCGTGGACTACGGCGAGATGGCGGCACACCGGGCCATATCGGTGTTCGACTATGGGGAAGCCTCGCGTCTGTTGGAGCGGGCCATAGGCGTACAGGAGGTGCTGGACCCTGAAGATAAGACCAAACGGTGTGACCTGCTCCTGGCGTTGGGGAATGCGCTGATACCTGCCGGCGAACCGACACGGGCTGCGGACCCAATCGCTGAAGAAGCATTCAACCTGGCCGAGGCGCTCAACGACAGTCGCCGTGTAGCCGCAGCATGTAGAATTGCCTACCTTGCCTTAACCAATTACGCACCCACACCGGCCCAGTACCGGACGTGGGCAGAGAGAGCCGACAAGCATGCACCACCGGACACGACCGCACGTGTGCGAGCAGATCTGATGTTGTCCAATGTGAGTGACCATTCAAGCCGATATGCCTTGCTACAAAGGGCACTAAATCTGGCCAGACGGCTTGACGATGCGGATGCCTTTTTCTTGCTTGCTGGCTATTGTCTGGCTTTCGCCCCTAGCACCCTACGGTCCGTTGAGGAGAACCTCAGGCTGGCGCGAGATATGATCAAGCGAAGCAGGGAGGATGTGACACCACGAACCTTGAGTTGGTTGCTGCTGACAGCAGGCTTTGAATTCATGTCGTGGGGCCTGAGAAGCGAGGCAGAGAAGGCCTGGCATGAAATGGAAGGGTTAGCCTCTCGCACAAGAATGCCATTGATTGCCATAAGATGGCAAATGGTCAGCCAAGCACTCCTGGTTATTGACGGCGAACTGGACGAGGCCCTGGCTGCTGGAGCAAACCTAATGACCCGGGGTGAAGAGACGGGCGCTCCAGTAGGCAGAGCGGCTTCTGACAGAGCACGGCTTTCCGTCTTGCTTTACATTGGAAGGGCTGAGGAGGCCCTCGCTGCTCTTCCTACGGCTGATCCGGCCTCTGGTGTTGTTCAACTGACACTAACCGCGGCGCTATTTTCACGGCCCGCAATCCTGGCCCACCTAGGGAGGCAAGCTGAAGCAAAGGCGGCACTGCAGGCGATTATGGAGCGCTTCAATATCGGACCCACGGAGGATGATTTTCCTGACCGGGGTAGCATGGCATTTTTACTGGAAACCTCCGTTCTTATTCAGGACATCCCTGCGACCACGCTTCTCATGAACCGCATGTCCGGCCTCGCCCCGCTGGCTTCGAACGGAGGTGCCCTCAGCACGAAATGCATAGCCCGCCTCTTCGGTGCGGCCGCCGCGCTGCTGGGCCAGCCGGAGAAGGCCCGTGCGTACTACCAACAGGCCCTGGAGGCGTGCGCCAAGATACGCTTCCGCCCGGAGATAGCCCTCACCCGCCTCCAGTTCGCTGAGCTTCTGCTGGAGCACTACGCTGATGAACGACCGGAGGCCATGGAGCACCTGGACTTCGCGATCGGTGAGTTCCGCGATATGAGGATGCAGCCGTCCCTGGAGCGTGCGCTGAGGCACAGGGAGATACTGGGGGCGTAAGAGTGGAAGATGCCACACCCTTAAGGGTGTGGCATCAAAGGCGGGAACCAGCTGTCTCCTGCGGTCTACTGAATTGAGAATAAAATCACAATCGGTTGACAGGAGCGTGGCGATTCCGTAGACTACATAGGCTGCACTACCTTGATTGGGGAGCTATGCTTTGCTCCCTTGTTTTCGTTTCTCTTAGGTGGTGAGAGGTACTGGGACATGAGTAAACAGGACCGCGACGAGGCTGTCGAGTATGTTCTTCGCACCGTCCGGGAGAACGACGTCCACTTTGTTCGTTTCTGGTTCACGGACATTCTGGGCAACCTGAAAGGGTTCTCCGTGAATGTGGCGGAGTTGGAGAATGCCATGGAGAGAGGGATGGGCTTTGACGGCTCCTCCATAGAGGGGTTTGCTCGTATTGACGAGAGCGACATGGTGGCCATGCCAGACCCCTCCACCTTCCGAGTTCTACCCTGGCGGCCCAAGCAGAATGCTGTGGGTCGCATGTTCTGCGATATTCTGACTCCTGAAGGAAACCCCTTTGAAGGGGACCCTCGGGCTGTGCTAAAGCGTAATCTAGAACGTGCCAGCCGCCTGGGATATACGTTCTACGTGGGGCCTGAGCTGGAGTACTTCTATTTCAAGGGGTCTGATTCCACGGAACCCCTCGACTTGGGCGGGTACTTCGACCAGACCCCCCAGGACGTGTCCACGGACCTTCGAAGAGAGACCGTCCTTACCCTGGAAGAGATGGGCATTCCTGTGGAGTACAGCCACCATGAGGTGTCTCCCAGCCAGCAGGAGGTAGACCTGCGTTATACCGATGCCCTGACCATGGCTGATACAGTGATGACATATCGCTTGGTGGTGAAAGAGGTGGCCCTGCGCCACGGAGCCTACGCCACGTTCATGCCCAAGCCAGTGGGACAGTTCAATGGCAGCGGCATGCATGTCCACATGTCCCTGTTCCAGGGGAGTCGCAACGCCTTCTTCGACGCTCAAGACTCCTATCACCTGTCCAAAGTAGCCAGGTCTTTCATAGCTGGGCTAATGCACCACGCTGAGGAGATCACAGCCGTAACCAACCAGTGGGTCAACTCGTACAAGCGCCTGATCCCGGGGTATGAGGCCCCTGTCTACATCTCCTGGGCCAGCATCAACCGCTCGGACCTTATCAGGATACCCGCCTACAGAGAGGGCAAGGAGGAGTCCGTGCGCATAGAGTACCGAGCGCCTGACCCTGCCTGCAACCCTTACCTGGCTTTCAGCGTTTTGCTCGCCGCCGGGCTGGAGGGTGTGGAAAAAGAGTACGAGGTGGCACCGCCTGTGGTGGAGAATGTGTACGAGATGTCTCCGGAGGAGAGAATAAGACGTGGAATACGCTCTCTTCCAGGCAGCCTGTGGGAAGCCATCCAATGCACGGAGCGCAGCGAGGTGGTGCAGGGTGCCCTGGGCAAGCACGTTTTCCGCAGCTTTATCCAGAACAAGATCATCGAATGGGAGAACTACCGCTCCCAGGTCACCGACTATGAGCTGAAGCGGTATCTGCCGATTCTCTAGCCCGCGACCGCCTGGGATTGGCGGATGGTATACCACTTTTCCAACGCAACCGTTGTAATATATAGTTTCCATTTCAAGCCTCCGAGGTACTGCACTCTATTCCAACGATAGTGAGGTTGCCCGTCCAGTGACGAAAGAGATGAAACCGTTGGGGCTATACCGGCCCGAATTCGAGCATGACGCCTGCGGCGTGGGCATTGTGGCTGATATCTTGGGCCGCAACTCCCACAGCATGGTCGAAATAGGCCTTGATGTGCTGGACAACCTGGCCCACCGCGGCGCTTGCGGCTGCGACCCCGATACCGGGGATGGTGGTGGGATGCTCCTTCAAATGCCCCACGCCTTTTTCGCGCGGCACAACAGTGAGGTAGGCGTGACGCTGCCAGGGCCTGGGGAATACGGCGTGGGTATGGTATTCCTGCCGCGGGACCCTTCCGAGCGCGCCCTGTGCCAGCAGATTGTGGAGGATGTGGTCCGAGCCGAGGGGCAGCGCCTGCTAGGCTGGCGAGACGTGCCTGCGGATGACAGGGAATTAGGCTACCTAGCCCGGGACTCCCAGCCCATCATCCGCCAGGTGTTTGTAGCCAGGGGGACAAACACTCCTGACCAAGCTGCCTTCGAGCGGAAGCTGTACGTAATACGAAAACTTATCGAATCCGGAGTCGGCCGTTTGGGTATCCAAATGGCGGACACATTCTGCATACCCAGCTTCTCCTCCCAGACGGTGGTCTACAAGGGCCTGCTGATGGGAACTCAGCTCCGAGGTTACTACCCGGACCTGCTGGACCCCACGATGGAGTCCAGCTTCGTGATGGTCCACTCCCGCTTCAGCACCAACACCCTGGGTTCATGGAGGCTGGCCCATCCCTACAGGTGTTTAGCCCACAATGGCGAGATTAACACCCTTAGGGGCAACATCAACTGGATGACGGCCCGGCAGGCGGTGTTGGAGTCCAACCTGTTTGGTGAGGATATCAAGAAGCTGTTTCCCATCCTTACTCCCGGCGCCAGCGATACCGCTACCATAGACAACGCCTATGAGTTCCTTTTGATGGGGGGCCGGTCTCTGGCTCACGTCATGGCGATGCTGATCCCCGAAGCGTGGGAAAGGGACAGCCATATCTCCCCGGAAAGGCGCGCCTTCTACGAGTACCACTCCTGCCTTATGGAGCCGTGGGATGGCCCGGCTCTAATGGCCTTCACTGATGGCGTAAGGATAGGCGCCAACCTGGACCGCAATGGCCTGCGCCCCTTCCGGTACACCGTGACCAAGGACCACCTGGTAGTCATGGCCTCGGAGACCGGCGTGCTGGACATACCTCCGGAGGATGTGCTGTACAAGGGCAGATTGCGGCCTGGCCGGATGATACTGGTGGACCCTGTGCGAGGGCGCATCCTGGACGACGATGACATAAAGGCCGAGCTGGCCCAGCGCCAGCCCTATGGACGGTGGCTGGAGGAGAACCTGGTCCGGTTGGATGACCTGCCCGCCGTAGCCGGGCTTCAAGAGGTGGATTTCAAGACCCTGCTGCAGCGGCAGCAGGCCTTCGGATACACCCTGGAGGAGCTTCGCATGATCCTTCAGCCCATGGCCGAGACAGGCGCAGAGGCCACAGGCTCAATGGGCAACGACACGCCGCTAGCCGTGCTATCAGATAGGCCACTGCCCTTGTTCAACTATTTCAAGCAGCTCTTCGCTCAGGTGACCAACCCACCCCTGGACGCCATCCGCGAGGAGATGGTCACATCATTGGAAGTGGTTGTGGGAGAGACGCGCAATCTCCTGGAGGAGACGCCGGAGCACTGCCGCCAGTTAAAGCTGCCCTACCCTGTCCTGACCAACGAGGAGATGGAGCGGGTCCGGCGGATAGAGGTGAATGGCATCCAGGCCAGGACTCTTCCTGCCCTGTTCAGCGTGAAGGAGGGCACTGGCAGCCTGGAGCGGGCGGTGGACCGCCTATGCCAGGAGGCGGCCCGAGCAGCGCGGGAAGGCTACGCCATCCTGATACTCTCGGACCGTGGCGTGGATGCTGACCACGCACCGATACCCAGCCTTCTGGCCACCTCCGCCGTACACCACCACCTCATAAGGGAAGGGCTGCGCATGAAGGTTGGGCTGGTGGTGGAGTCTGGTGAGCCCAGGGAGGCCCAGCACTTCGCACTACTTATAGGGTACGGTGCCAGCGCGGTGAACCCTTATCTGGCGTACGAGACTCTAGCGGAAATGGGGGAGCAAGGGATTCTGCCTGTGGACGTGGATGGCCACGTTGCGGAGAAGAACTTCGTCAAGGCACTGCACAAGGCGCTGCTCAAAGTGGCCTCCAAGATGGGGATATCCACCATCCAGGGCTACCGTGGGGCGCAGATATTCGAAGCCGTGGGCCTGAGCCAGGAGACCATAGACAGGTACTTCACCTGGACGCCCTCGCGGGTGGGTGGCATAGGCATAGATGTCATCGAGCAGGAGGCGCGGCTGCGCCATGCCAGGGCCTATGGAGACTCCCATGTTCCAGGGGATTTGGAGCTGGACATGGGCGGCCAGTACCAGTGGCGGCGCGATGGTGAGTACCACATGTGGAACCCGGAGGCAATCGCCAAGCTCCAAGACGCCTCCAAGACGAACAGCTACCAGACCTACCAGGAGTTTGCCAAGCTGGCCGACGAGCATGAAAAGAGGCTGTCTACCCTCCGGGGGCTGTTGGAGTTCAAGCCTGGTACAAAGCCTGTGCCCGTGGATGATGTGGAGCCGGCCTCAGAGATCGTGAAACGGTTTCATACGGGAGCCATCTCTCTGGGCGCTATTAGCCGCGAGGCCCACGAGACTTTGGCTATTGCCACCAACCGCATTGGCGCCCGCAGCAACACCGGCGAGGGTGGCGAAGATTATCATAGATTTACGCCCGAGCCCAACGGCGATTCGCGCAGCAGCGCTATGAAGCAGGTGGCCTCTGGCCGGTTTGGAGTTACCACGAACTACCTGGTCAATGCCAGAGACCTGCAAATCAAGATGGCACAGGGCTCCAAGCCTGGCGAAGGAGGGCAACTGCCAGGACACAAGGTGGACGACTACATCGGTTGGATACGCCACACCACCCCAGGCGTGGAGCTTATATCGCCGCCGCCCCACCATGATATCTACTCCATTGAGGACCTGGCGCAGCTCATCCATGACCTGAAGAACGTCAACCCGCAAGCGCGGATTAACGTGAAGCTGGTGGCCGAAGTGGGCGTGGGCACTGTTGCCGCCGGTGTATCCAAGGCCCACGCCGACGTGGTACTCATCAGCGGCGACAGCGGCGGCACGGGAGCATCGCCAGAGTCGTCTATCAAGCACGCAGGGCTGCCCTGGGAGCTTGGTCTGGCCGAGACGCAGCAGGTGCTGGTGAGGAATGACCTGCGTGGCCGCATCGTGGTCCAGACTGACGGCCAGTTGAAGACTGGACGGGACATAGCCATCGCCTGTCTTTTGGGTGCGGAGGAGTTCGGCATGTCCACTGCGCCTCTCATCACCCTTGGGTGCATCATGCTGCGCAAGTGCCACCTGAACGCCTGCTCCGTAGGCATAGCTACCCAGGACCCGGAGCTGCGCAAGAAGTTCGCCGGCCAGCCGGAGCACGTCATCAACTACTTCTTCCTCCTGGCGGACCACCTGCGAGAGATCATGGCGCAGCTTGGGTTCCGCACAGTCAACGAGATGGTGGGCAGAGTCGACTTGCTGGAGCCTCGCAACGCCATAGACCATTGGAAGGCTAAGGGAATAGACCTCAGCGGCCTGCTGGCCCGGCCAGAGGAGTCGGACCTGGTGTTCACGTATCACTGTCAGGCACAGGACCACGGTCTGGAGAAGGCGCTGGACAAAAAGCTAATCGAGCTGTCGGAGAGCGCGCTCCACGGCAAAGGGCCTGTGGACGTTAGCCTTCCCATCCGCAACTCCAACAGGACCGTGGGCGCTATGTTGAGCGGTGAGGTGGCCAAACGGTACGGAGAAGATGGCTTGCCAGAGGACAGCATCCAATTCCGGTTCAAGGGTTCCGCGGGCCAGAGTTTCGGCGCCTTCCTGTCTAAAGGGGTCTCACTGACCCTGGAGGGCGACTCCAACGATTACACGGGCAAGGGGATTTCCGGCGGGCGCATCGTGGTGTACCCGCCCAAGAAGTCCACCTTTGTACCAGAGGAAAACACCATCGTTGGGAACGTGTCGCTGTATGGGGCCACCGGAGGCCGAGTCTTCATCCTGGGTATGGCTGGGGAGCGTTTCGCCGTGCGCAACAGCGGCGCGCACACGGTGGTGGAGAGCATCGGCGACCATGGGTGTGAGTACATGACCGGAGGCATTGTGGTAGTCCTGGGACGCACGGGGCGCAACTTCGCGGCGGGCATGAGCGGAGGCATATCCTACGTGCTGGACGAGGACAATGGCTTCAGTGAGCGGTATAACCCGGACATGGTGGAGCTGGGGCCTGTGCATGACCAGGCGGACGAGCAAGCCCTGAAGCAGCTCATCAAGTGGCACCACCACTACACCGGCAGCGAGAAGGCTCTGAAGGTGCTGGACAACTGGAAGGACATGCTGCCCAGGTTCGTCAAGGTCATGCCCATAGCGTACCGCAAGGTGCTGGAGGCCCGCGGCCAGAAACAGCCCACGGAGTTGGAGCTGGTGTTGCATGGGTAAAGCCACGGGATTCCAGGAGTTTGGCCGCCAGCCTCCCCAGCGCCAGCCCGTGTCGGATCGCCTCAAACACTGGCAGGAGTTCTATCAGCCCTGGCCCGATGCGCGAGAGCAGGCCGCTCGGTGCATGGACTGTGCTGTGCCATTCTGTCACACCGGCTGCCCCCTGGGGAACATCATCCCTGACTTCAACGACCTGGTGTACCGGGGTCAGTGGGAGAAGGCCCTGGAGAGGCTGCATGCTACCAACAACTTCCCTGAGTTTACTGGCAGGATATGCCCCGCTCCGTGCGAGGCGTCCTGCGTCCTGAGCATCAACCAGGACCCGGTGACCATCGAGTACATTGAGAAGGCCATTGCTGACAGGGGGTTCGCTGAAGGATGGATAAAACCGCAGCCTCCGGCGCAGCGAACGGGCAAGAAGGTGGCGGTGGTTGGCTCCGGGCCTGCCGGCCTGGCGGCGGCGCAGCAGCTTAACCGCGCTGGACACACCGTCACTGTATTTGAGCGGGACGACTATCTCGGCGGCCTGCTCACTCTTGGCATTCCAGACTTCAAACTAGACAAAGGCGTCGTCCAACGTCGCGTGGACCAGATGGCCCAGGAGGGCATCGTCTTCACGCCAGGAGTGAACGTGGGCGTGGACCTGTCCGCCAACGAGCTTGTGTCCACCTTCGATGCTGTTTGCCTTACGGGAGGCGCTACCGAGTCTCGCGACCTTCAAATGCCGGGCCGGGAGCTCAAAGGCATACACCTGGCCATGGAATACCTGACCCAGCAGAACAAGCTCATCGCGGGAGAGAGCACGCCAGAGAAGGAGCACATCACAGCCGAGGGCAAACGGGTGGTGATCTTGGGTGGCGGCGACACCGGGGCCGACTGCCTGGGCACAGCCCACCGCCAGGGCGCGGAGGTGGTGCGCCAGTTCGAGATACTGCCGGAGCCGCCATCTGCTCGCCCTGCCGACAACCCGTGGCCATACTGGCCCCTTGTACTCAGGCTGTCCGCGGCCCACGAGGAAGGGGGGCTACGGGACTACTCTATCTCCACAAAGCACTTTTCTGGAAAGAACGGCCAGGTGCAAAAGCTACATGCCTCTAGGGTGGAGTGGCAGCGTGATGCGACTGGCCGCTTCGCAATGAAAGAGATACCGGGGACCGATTTTGAGGTGGAAGCGGACTTGGTGCTCTTGGCCTTGGGCTTCACTCACCCGGAGAACTATCTGCTCAACGGCCTGGGCGTAGAGTTGGACCCCCGTGGCAACGCCAAGGCAGGCCCGGATATGATGACCAGCGTCCCTGGCGTCTTTGCCGCCGGGGACATGCGCCGAGGGCAGTCGCTGGTGGTGTGGGCCATCGCCGAAGGGCGGGAGGCCGCTCACCACCTGGACAAGTACCTCATGGGTGCTACCAAGCTGCCCCGCAGCCTGCCCGGCGCGCTGCCGAAGTAGGGAGCGGCCGGGTAGAAACCTCCTTCCGCTATTTCAATAGACTGAAATTGTAATACCATTGTTGCAAAAACGGCCCCGTTTTTGCGATTACGCATCCGTTGCTATAGTCCGCTGCAATAAGACAGCTTATCCATCTAGGGGAGGCCACCCCAGAAACGTCCGTGATATACTTCTATTCCAATGCGCACATTCCGCCTGGCCATG
This sequence comes from Dehalococcoidia bacterium, assembly GCA_965248595.1. Classification (GTDB taxonomy): domain Bacteria; phylum Chloroflexota; class Dehalococcoidia; order Lucifugimonadales; family SHYF01; genus SHYF01. The sequence goes on along the minus strand of CBDFJM010000004.1, from coordinate 95,981 downwards.
GCCCAGATGAACCCTACCGTGGGCGACCTGGAAGGCAACACTGCTAAGATCCTCCGGTTTATGGAGGAGGCCCGCTCTCTGGGAGCCGACCTTGTGGCATTTCCCGAGCTGGCTATCTCCGGCTACCCGCCGGAGGACCTGCTGTTCAAACCCCAGTTCATCCAGGACAACCGTCGCTATCTGGACCAGGTGGTGGCCGCCAGCAGGGGCATCGCGGTGGTGGTGGGGTTCCCAGACGGCAACGGCGGTATCTACAACGCCGCCGCCGTGGCCTACGATGGCAAGCTGGTGGACGTCTACCACAAGATCTACCTCCCCAACTATGGCGTCTTTGACGAGAAGCGGTATTTCAAACCCGGCAACCGGTGTCCTGTCTACATCATCAACGGGGTGAGCGTTGGAATCAACGTCTGTGAGGACATCTGGTACGACCTGGGCCCCACCGAGATCCAGTGTGACGCCGGTGCGGAGGTCATCGTCAATATCAACGGCTCGCCGTACCACGCAGGCAAGGGCGACTTTCGGGAGCAGATGCTGGCCACCCGCGCCAGGGACAACGGGCTTTTCGTCTCCTACACCAACATGGTGGGCGGGCAGGACGAGCTGGTCTTTGATGGAGGCAGCGTGGTATTTGACCACCAGGGCAAGCTGGTGGCGCGCGGCCCCCAGTTCCAGGAGGCCCTGGTGGTGGCCGACCTGGACGTCGAGCCGGTGCTCAGCGCCCGCCTGCAAGACCCCAGGCCCGGCAAAGATAGCCAGGAAACGCTGCAACAGATAGGCACTCCTGTCAAGATCAACGTTTCGGACTACCAGGACCGCGGGACACGGCCTGCCATTCCAAAGCAGGAGTGGCAGCCTCTGGAACCCCTGGCCGAGGTCTACTCTGCCCTGGTCACGGGCACCCGGGACTACGTCCGCAAGAGCGGGTTCCAGAAGGTGCTCCTTGGCCTCTCCGGGGGCATAGACTCTTCCTTTACAGTCACAGTAGCCGTGGATGCCCTGGGCAAGGAGAACGTGGTAGGCGTCGCCATGCCCTCCCGATACTCCTCCGAGGGGAGCATCATACATGCCCGGCAGGTGGCGGAGAGCCTGGGCATAGAGCTTCGCACTATCCCTATAGAGCCTGCGCACCAGGCGTACCTGGAGGTGTTGGAGCCCAGCTTCCGTGGCTCCCAGCCAGGCGTCGCCGAGGAGAACGTGCAGGCCCGCATTCGTGGCAACATCCTCATGGCGCTGTCCAACAAGCTCGGCTGGCTGGTGTTGTCCACGGGCAACAAGAGTGAGCTATCGGTGGGCTACTCCACCCTCTACGGAGACATGGCTGGCGGCTTCGCCGTGCTGAAGGACGTGCCCAAGACCCTGGTATACCGCCTGGCGGAGTGGCGCAACGCCCACGGCAACCCCCGCAACGTAATTCCTGGAGAGGTGCTGAATAAGCCACCCAGCCCGGAGTTGCGGGCCAATCAGATTACGGAGGAGGAACGCATACCGTATAGCCTTATGGACCCCATCCTGAAGGCCTATGTGGAAGACGACCGTACATTCGATGAGATGGTGTCCATGGGCTTCGACTCAGAGCATTTGAAGCAGGTGATCCAGTGGGTGGACCTCAACGAATACAAGCGGCGGCAGGCTTCGCCAGGGGTCAAGATTACGCCCCGCAACTTTGGCCGCGACCGCCGTATGCCCATAGTGAACCGGTACAAGCACTTCTAGAAGCGGCGCAGACCCATTGACACCGGTCGAGCGCTTGGGTACAGTAGTAGCGTTCTTTAGTAGCTTAACAAGTTCATATTCTCTCCCGGGCGCCCGCAACGGCTCAAATGGGAAGGCGGTGTAATTCCGCCACGGTTGCGCCACTGTGAACGGGGAGCCTGCCAGCACAACGCCACTATTCTTCCTGGCCAGGAGGGATGGGAAGGCGCTGGCCAGGCGATAACCCGCAAGTCAGGAGACCTGCCTGGGAAGAAGGTGCTCTACTCTGCGCCATACAGAGGACGCCCCGCGATGGTTGCCCATTTTCCTGGTAGGGATGAAGGCGCTGTCACGATTCCACCAGCGAGTCCCCGCGTCGAGTAGAGCGGGGTTTTTTGTTGTCTTGCGAGGAAGAGGAGTTGGGCCTGCTGACAACGTGCTTTCACCCGCTCATTTCCTTCGACAAGCTCAGGATGAGCGGGATTGTTACTCCGCTCGTGGTGAGCCTGTCGAACCATGCGAGCGGGGGAATACCCCATACTATTGTCAACAAATCCGAATGGGTTGAAAGCAACGGGACAGATTGGTCGTGTGAAAGGGAGGTTATAATGGTAGACCATACCGATGGGTTGATTCAGGAACGGGCCATCCCCGGCCCTTGGGCCAAAAGGTGGCGCTGGCTTCACATGCCAGGGGTAGCATCGGACGCCACTGCTATCCTGGCCTTTGTGGCCGCTATCCTGGCCACCAACTACGCCCTAGCCAGCTTCCCCAACTTGAAGCTGTTTGACCTGATGGTATTCCTGGCAGGCTACACCCTGGGCTTTCGGCGAGGCGCGGCCGTGGCTGTGACAGCCTGGCTGGTCTACGGTAACTTCAACCCTTACGGCCCGACTACACTGCCTCTGCTGGCCACCGTCATGGCTGCGGAGACGGTCTACGCCGGCGCGGGCGCTTTGGTCTGGCGGATGGTCGCGCCAGGGAACGTTCGATTGCTGCCCAGCAGGAGCAGCCTCTTTTTCGCCGCTGCGGCTGTCGTGTCCACACTGACATACGACGTGGCCGCCAACCTCTATACTGGCATCTCTTGGGCTATGTTCGCCGGGTCTGCCGACTACTCCCGCTGGATAGTGACAGCGCTCTTCAACCCTGGCGCCCTCTTCTTCACTGCCGCACATCTCTCCAGCAACGTCCTGTTCTTCGCGGCCTTTGCTCCGCTGTTGATCAAAGGGGCTGAGAAGATCAGGAAGGCGAGAGGTTGATGGTGCGCGCAAGGCCACTCCGCGCTGCTCAAGCTTTTGGATTGCTGGCCGCCGTCGGGCTGATACTGGCGTTCTCAGCATGCGACACCAGCGAAAACGTTGCGGGCCCCGCCACTATCAAAGTCAGCATGCTTATCCAGTCCAGCGCCAGTGAACAGGACGCCCGCTGGTTCCGTAACGTTGAGGTCGACAAGGGGATAGATGCCTATGAGCTAACGGAGAAGGTGACTGAGGGCAATTTGGAGGCTACCTACTCCACGCCGTACAGGTCGCACTTTGTTGGCTCAATCCTGGGCGTAGAGAACGAAAATCCCAGGTTCTGGCTGATTTATGTCTGGAGCGAGCCGGAGACGAAGTGGGAGCCGCTGCCTGTGGGTGCGGACCTTTACTCCGTAAAAGACGGCCATATTCTGGCGTGGTATTATGCGGATACCACTAGCGAAGGAGCGCTCCCCACAGCAACCCCATGACAACCACCAATTTGCGCATAGGCGTTATAGGCGTTGGATTCGGCACCAAGGTACACGTCCCTGGATTCCAGTCGGAGGGGGTGGAAGTAGTGGCCCTGTGTGCCCGCCGCCGGGAGAGTGTGGAACGGGCAGCCGGTGAGCTTGGAATACCGCACGTCTATACCGACTACCGTGAGATGCTTCGTCAGGCGGACCTGGATGCCGTAAGCATCGTTACTCCCGCGGCCTTCCACCACGAGATGGTGATGGAGGCTCTGGCGGCTGGCAAGCACGTCCTCTGCGAGAAGGCGTTTGCTATGGACCAGGGCCAGGCGAGAGAGATGTGGCAGAAGGCCGAGCAAATGGGCCTGACCGGCATGGTGGCCCACGAGTTTCGCTTCGCTCCGGCGTGGGCCTACGTGAAAGAGCTTCTCCAGCAGGACTACGTGGGAGATATCCGCACCGTGCATACGACACTTTTCGTGGGACCCACGAGAAGCCCGGGGCCGCGCCCAATGACCTGGGGAAGCCAGGCTTCCCAGGGAGGTGGCTTCCTGAAAGCTCTGGGTTCCCACTACATAGATGGACTGTTTGACTGGTCTTGCGAGATCACTAGAGTGTCCGGCAGCACCTTCATCCACGACCCGGAGAGGGTCGACCCAGTCAGCGGCCAAGGTCTGCGTGCCGACACTGACGAAGCATTCGCCTTTCTGGCCAACTTCCAGAATGGCGGTTGGGGTTCAATGTCGGCCAGCAGTGCTGCTCCCTTTGGAGCCGGCGCAATGATCCAGATCTTCGGCACCCAGGGGACTCTGCAAACTCCCCAGCGCGGCGTTAACCCGCCGCCGGACGGCATTGTCTTGGGTGCCAGGTTATGGGAAGGGCAAGGAGTCCAGGAGTTGCCCATGCCAGAGCGGTTCCGCCCATTTGACGACCCGCGGGACGAAAGGCTGATGGCATTCCGTCTTCTGGTGCGCCGCTTCATTCAGGGCATTGCCGAAGGGAGTTCGCCATCGCCCAACTTCCACGACGGGTTCCGCTGCCAGCAGGTCCTGGACGCCGTCGCTGAGTCGGGTACCAGCGGGCGCTGGGTGGATGTTTCCTCGGACTGACGGGGGCGACGAGTGCATGTATAATCGTTAGACCCTTACGTTAGAGGAGTGCCCCGCACATGGAGATCAACGAATACTTGCGGCCGCTTTTTCAGCGGCTTCACGATAACCTGGTCAAGTCAGCCCAGGGCCTTACCCAGGAGCAATTGCACTGGCACCCCGCCGAAGGCTCAAACCATATAGCCTTTTGCTTGTGGCACTACACTCGTTCCGAGGACAACCTGGTAAGATGGACATTCCAGGACCGGAAGCCCACGGTCTGGCTGGAGGAAGGCTGGGATGAGAAGTTTGGCATGGATAGAGTCCGCCAGGGCACGGGCATGAGTGCCCAAGAAGCTTCCGCCGTTCGATTCCCCGCCATAGATGAGTTTCTCACCTACATGGGCCATGCTTGGCAGTCCACCGACGACTTTCTCAGGTCTTCCACCCCTGCAGATCTGGAACGCGCCATAACCGGCAACTACAGGCCGGGCACACCCATAGCCGACGTCCTGGGGTACACGCTCGCCCATGGCAGTGGCCACCTGGGGCAGATATGGACTACTCGCGGCATGATGGGAATGGGCGAAGGGTCGCCTATCTAGTGTGGTGCTTCCAACGGAACTTTAGCGTACAGGGGCGCTCTTCGACGGGTCCGACTCTGTCGAGTGCCGACTTGTCTAACCACGAAAGCGGGGCATAGTTGTCTCGTTGTCAACAGTGCCATAGCTGTGGTTTGGAGGGCCCATGCGCACCATTGATTTAAGAAGCGATACTGTAACTCAGCCTACGCCCGAGATGCGCAAGGCCATGGCCGAGGCTGAGGTTGGAGATGACGTGTATGGTGAGGACCCCACCGTGAACCGCCTGGAGGAGATGGCGGCGAGACGGCTGGGGAAGGAGGCCGCCCTGTTTGTGGTCAGCGGCACTATGGCCAACCTCGTCTCCGGCCTGACGCACTGCCAGCGCGGCGACGAGATGATAGTAGGCAGTGAGGCCCATATCTTCCACAACGAGGTGGGAGGTATGTCGGCGCTGGGGGGCATCAACGTTCGCACCGTCTCCAACAGCTCTAGCGGACTGATGGCTCCCGACGAGGTGGAGGCAGCTATCCGGCTTCCAGGTATCCAGCAGCCCAGGACGGCCCTGATTTGCCTAGAGAACACCCACAACCGTTGCGGCGGCTCTGTCCTGGATTCGGAGGATATAGGCGTCATAGCGGAGGTGGCCCACCATCATGACGCAGCCCTACATCTGGACGGGGCGCGCATCTTCAACGCAGCCATGGCCCTGCGGGTTACGCCCGCTGAGCTGGCGCGCCAGGCGGATACTGTCAGCTTCTGTCTGTCCAAGGGGCTTAGCTGTCCCGTGGGGTCCTTGGTCTGCGGCAGCCAGGAGTTCATTGGCAGCGCCAGGAAGAACAGGAAGATGGTGGGCGGCGGGATGCGGCAGGCTGGGATAATTGCGGCCGCGGGCATCGTGGCGCTGGAGACCATGGTAGACCGCCTGGCTGAGGACCACGCCAACGCCAAACGGCTGGCTTTGGGCCTGGCCCGCCTGCGCGGTTTACGCTTGGAGCACGATACGGTGCAGACGAACATTGTCATCTTTGAGAACATGGACCGCCCTGCCCGGGAGTTCATCGATGCTCTGAATAGCCGGGGTGTGCTTTCGTCCTTTGTCAGCGGGCGCAAGGTGCGCATGGTTACCCACTACGGCATAGGGCCAGAGGACATAGACGATGCCTTGAACGCGGTGGAGGAAGTGGCCGGAGGAAGTGGGCGTGTCACCAGGTAGCCCTTCTCCTAAGCGGATAGCCTTCGGTCAGACAGGGATAGCCCGCTTTTTCCTCGCCTTTGAGAGCGTTCCGTACCGGTGGATATGGGGCAACTCCATCTTTGATTCCATGTCCATGAACATGAGGATGCTGACTCAGGGCTGGCTGGTCCTTACACTGACGGACTCTCCTTGTATCTTGGTTTGGGTGTGTAACAATCACTTCACTTAGGTGGATCGGGGTGCGGCAGACCGGTTTCTCCTTGGTTATGGAAGACCGCCAGAAAGCGAGGGTCGCCGCACCCCTTCCGAATAGAGCCCGAACAGTTGCCTGGGCCAGCCAAGCCCGCATCTTGCAAGGACGGGCCAATAATTCGCAGGAGGTGCTGATGGAACAGGAAGCGATCTACGTAGGCATCGATGTAGCCAAGGCCCAGCTGGACGTTGCCGTCCGTCCCACGGACGACAGATGGGAGGTCTCCCATGACGATGCAGGGGTCCGGCAGCTGGTCTCCCAGCTGAAGGCCCTTGAACCGGTCATGGTGTTGCTGGAGGCTTCGGGCGGCCTGGAACTGCCGCTGGTGGCTGCCCTGGCAGCCGAGGCGGTGCCTGTGGTCGTCGTCAACCCCCGCCAGGTGCGGGACTTCGCCAGGGCCACCGGGAAGCTGGCCAAGACCGACGCTCTGGACGCGGCGGTTCTGGCTCACTTCGCCGAAGCGGTTCGTCCACCCGTGCGCCCTCTTCGAGACGCCGAGACCCAGGCCCTTAACTCCCTGGCTGCCCGCAGGCACCAGGTGATGACCATGCTGGTCTCGGAGAAGAACCGCCTGAGCTCCGCCACCATTGCCATCCGTCCCCGCATCAAGGCTCACATTGCATGGCTCGAGCAGGAGCTGGACGATCTGGACGAGGGCTTGCGTCAGACTCTCCGTCAGAGTCCCGTATGGCGGGAGAAGGATGACCTCCTGCGCACCGTCCCCGGCGTGGGAGAACAGCTCTCCCTCACCCTCCTGGCCCACCTGCCGGAGCTGGGCACGTTGGACCGCCGGGAGATCGCCGCCCTGGTGGGTGTGGCTCCCTTCAACCGGGACAGCGGCACGCTGCGGGGCAAACGTACCGTCTGGGGTGGACGCGCCCGGGTCCGAGCCGCCCTGTACATGGGAGCGTTGGTAGCCAGCCGCTTCAACCCCCTCATACGGGACTTCTACCAGCGGCTGCTGGCCGCTGGTAAGCCGAAGAAGTTGGCCCTCACAGCCTGCATGCGCAAGCTGCTCGTTATCCTCAACTCCATGCTCAAGCATCGCTCCCCCTGGTGCGACCTGACTCCGACAGTCGCCGACCATTCCTCTTGACTTTCAAGACAGTTGCTTTCTGGGTGGGGCTGGCCGCCGGACTTCAGGGCCTGGGACTCGTGGGCTTCGGTATGTTTGGTGGAGTCCTGGTGGACCGGCTGGAGAGGCGTAGGTTACTGATGTCCGTTCAGGTGATCAGCGGTACCCTGGCGCTGACAGTGGGCCTGCTGGTGGTGATGGACCAGATCGCTTTGTGGCACATCCTTGTCGTTGCTATTCTTCAAGGGGTTTTACAAGGGGTACAACTGCCGGCGGGCCATGCCCTAACCTACCAGGCCGTGGGCCCGAACCGGTTGCTCAATGCTATGGCAGCGCGCATGTTGGGCTTCAATGTGATGCGCATCGTAGGGTCTCTCATCGCCGGGGCGCTCATCTCCTTAGCCCGAATCCACCGAAGGAGGGCGTCGGGTCAGTGTCCTGAAGCGGCAAGAGGGTGCTCCTTGTTCTGGGGTCGGCTTTGCTGTTTCAAAACCATTATCCCAGATTCACAGGAGCACCCAATAGATGCTACCACGCAACCATCCCGATCGCATCCAAATCGCGTTTGACGACCACCGCCTCGTGGCCAATGCTGGGCTGCTGCTCCCGGTGACCCTAGCCCAGCACCTGGGCCTGCGTGAAGTCGTCGACAGCCACGTCGACCTGGGAGACGCGCCGGGGCGGGCGAACCCGGGAGACAAGCTGCTGAGCCTGGTGGCCTCGGCGCTGGCTGGGGGCGACTTCATTGACGACGCCGACGTGTTGCGTACCGGCGGGACAGCTGGCGCCATCGGCTGCGTAGTCAAGGCGCCATCCACCCTGGGAACTTTCCTGCGCAGCTTCCGGTGGGGCCACGTCCGCCAGTTGGATCGGGTGAGCCGGGAGCTGCTGTCCCGGGCCTGGGCCGCTGGTGCGGGACCCGGTGAAGGGCCGTTGACCATCGACCTAGACTCCACCATGTGCGAGACCTACGGACTGGCCAAGGAGGGGGCGCGTCACCATGGTTACACTGGCCAGCGGGGCTATCACCCGCTGCTGGCCATCGCCGCCGGCACCGGCGACGTGCTGATGTCTCGGCTTCGCGAGGGCCGGGCCAACACCGTTCGTGGCGCCGCCCACTTCCTGCGGGAGACCGTGGGCCGGGTGCGCCATGCTGGGGCTACAGGACAACTCACGGTGCGGGCCGACAGCGGCTTCTATGCCCACGCCCTGGTCGTCGTCTGTCGCGAGATGGATGTCCGCTTCTCCATCACCATCCGCCAACACGCCCGCCTCAGGGAGTTGATTGAGGCGATTCCCGAGGAGGACTGGACGCCCGTCCCCTACTGGATGGACGGCGGCGCCGACGTGGCCGAGACCACCTACACTCCCTTCCAGGGTGAGCCCGAAGCCGCCCCAGTGCGGCTCATCGTGCGGCGGGTGAAGCCCACGCCCGGTTCCCAACTGGCCCTCTTCGCCAGCTACAGCTATCACGGCTTCATCACCTACCGGGACGGGGAAACCTTGGAACTGGAGGCCGACCATCGCCGCCACGCCGAGATCGAGAATGCCATCCGAGACCTCAAACACGGCGTCGGCCTCAATCATTTCCCCTCGGGCCGCTTCCCCGCCAACGGCGCCTGGCTGGCCGTTCAGGTGCTGGCCCATAACCTGGCCCGCTGGACTGCGCGCATCGGTCTGGGCGAGGGGGTGGTGACCACCAGGACCCTCCGGCGGCGCTTCTTCTCCCTGGCCGGACGGCTCACCCGCTCGGCCCGCCGCCTCACTTTGCATCTGCCACAGGGCTGGCCTTGGGAAACCCAGTTCACTCGCGCCCTGGCTCGATTGCGAGCCCTGCCATTGCCTGCCTGACGGCACCGACGGCGCCTGACACGTCCACCAGACTACTCAACCACCCCACAGAGTCGCACCGGCCCGGTCCGCGATTGTCTTCCCTTGCATGCTGTCCCGCCGACCCCGCCCCAGCGCCGCTGCCCAGGACCGCCATCGGCGCCACCAACTCCAACCAAAGGCCGCCACCGGCCCCATTTATCGGAATCGAGCGCGGACCGTCGCGTCCCACGGCCCTCACCCCTTGTTCCAACCCCAAGGCCGCTCCGCATCGGTGGATTCGGGCTTAACCCAAGAGACCCAGGCATGTGGGCTAAGTCGGACTGAAGGGTTATGCGGTAAAGGAACCCGCATATACTGGAATGCCAGCAACAAAGTGGTCATTGTGCGCCTTTATTGCGACAGTTGGGGCTGCCCCAATTGCTGGAAACGCCTTCGTAAACTGTGGTCCGAACGCATACTTGGTTTCGCGATTAGCTACAATGGGCGCCAGGGTTATTGGGCCACCATCGTCTCCTCAGCTGACTACGAGGCGTCCAGGAAACACGTCAAGCGAAATGCGGGAGAGTACTATGCCTTGGCACAGGATGGTCGCATTCTCTTGTTGGCTACGGTACCGACAGAAAAGGCTGGCTTTGTATGCGGCCGGTCACGTCCCATAGAGTGGTGTAAGAGTACGTCATCCTGTTGATATCGTCTAGGCCGCTGCCTCTGCGAGTTCGGCTCTGGGTAGAGCTTCGTTGGAGGTGGTTACCTCCTGTGTCATGTATCGACGGCCGACGGCCCACTCGTCGTGCTGCTCAGCTAGGACGGCGCCGACCAGGCGACGGACAGCTGGGCGGTTAGGGAAGATGCCCACCACATCGGTGCGGCGCCGTATCTCCTTGTTGAGACGCTCCAGGGGGTTGTTGGACCAGATCTTCTTCCAGTGGGCGAGTGGGAAGCTGGAGAAGGCCAGGACGTCGGGTCCAGCCTCGTCCAGTCGAGAGGCGACCTGTGGGAACGGGTCCTGGAGCTGAGCAATCACCCGCTCGAGTTGGGCATGCACCTCCTGAGGGGACGGCTGCTGGTAGATGGTGCGTACCATGGTGGCCACCCAGGGCTGAGCGCTCCTGGGGACCCGAGTGAGCAGGTTGGTCATGAAGTGGGTGCGGCACCGCTGCCAACTGGCCCCACCGAAGACAGTTGCGATGGCATCCCTGAGTCCCTGATGAGCGTCCGATACCACCAGTTCCACCCCGCCGAGGCCCCTGGCCGACAGTGAGCGCAGGAAGGCTAACCAGAAGGCGCCGTCTTCACTGGTACCCACGTCCATCCCAACGATCTCACGCTTGCCCTCGCTATTGACCGCCGTCGCCACCACCACGCTGACGTTGACTATCCTGCCGTCCTCCCTGACCTTCTGGGTCAGTGCGTCCGGCCACAGGTAAGGGTAGGGTCCACCGTCCAGCGGCCACCCAGGAAGTCCACCACCCCGTCCAGCTCCTGGCAGATACGCGACACTTGGCTCTTTGAGATACCCTCGCACCAAAGAGCCTTGACCAGATCATCCACTCGCCTCGTCGATACACCCTCCACATACGCCTGCTGGATCACCGCCAGCAGAGCTCGCTCGCTGCGACGCCGTGGCTCCAGCAGGCTCGGAAAGTAGCTCCCCTCCCTCAGCTTGGGTATCTGCAACTCCATGGTCCCTACGCGAGTGTCCCATGCTCGAGACCGGTACCCGTTGCGCTGGGTCACCCGCTCAGGGTTGCGTTCTCCATACCCAGCGCCGGTCCTCGATGACACATCAGCCTCCATGATCTCCTCGACCAGCACTCTCAGTGCCTCTCGTAGAAAGTCCACGTCACCGTCGACTCCCCTCTTGCGCATTAGCTCAAGCAGGTCCATCCTTTCCTTGACCACCGTTGTCCTCCTTTCTCAGGCTCGTCTTTGCCCGCTAAGGATGACGTGGTGGTCTCTCTTCATCCAGACCCTCTACTCTTGTTACACCACTTCCTGGGACTCTACTGTCAATCAAGGACTTATAGTTGACTAATGGGATGCCACCAGTCCCCCCGACATATGAAAGGGAGATAGGTCGACAGTGGGGCAATCAGAGCATAGCGGCCTTGGGAACAGGAACACAAAGGCCCGGGCTGCAATGTTCCAGAGACCTTTGGAGTATTGGTGCAAAGCCTATCCATCTCCATGTGCAACCATCCCGGATTTTTTGTGGCGCGTATATGAAGGCGCATTCATGATCTTCACTGAGGAGCTGTGAGAGGTACCCCCTCGCAACGGTGGTCAGAAGGCCAAGCTGCGGCGCGACGCACGCGCCCACCTCTCCCGCAACGGTGATGCCGTCACCTCCTCAACTGCGGAGGATGCCTGGATGCACTTCAGGAGCAGCTGGGGCACCGGGATATCGATACCACGCGCATCTGCGAACGAGAGGTGGGTAAGATACAGTTCTAATTGTTGTTCCTGGCCATTCGGAAGGTATCGTGCATTGGATTTGCTTTGCACATCCAGAACTGTATAGTGGGATAATCAACAGATATTGATTTCAGGAGACTCACAACATGTCCGGACAGTTGATTGCTCTTCTCGTTCCCTTGGTAATTATCCAGCTAACCCTTGTCATTATCGCCCTGCGAGACTTGATCCGGCGAGGGAAAGTTACTGGTGACAACAAGTGGGTCTGGGCGGCTGTCATTCTTTTCGGCAACCTGGTGGGGCCAATAATCTACCTCGTTGCTGGTCGGAAGGAGGAATAGCCCTTGTTAGACGGCGTGGCCATCCTCTGCCAGCACCTCACCAAGAGCTTTGGGACGTTCAAGGCGGTGGACGAACTGGACCTCACCGTTCCAGAAGGCAGCATCGTCGGTTTCCTTGGCTCCAATGGTGCTGGGAAGACGACTACTCTTCGAATCTTGGTCGGGCTTGGTCGCGCCTCCGGAGGCCAAGCTTGGGTAGCGGGACAGGAGGTCGCGCTTAACTCAACGCCACTCCAGCGCAACATAGGGTATCTACCGGACCAACCCGCCTTTTATGGGTGGATGAATGCCCAGGAGTATCTGTCGTTCGTGGGAGACCTATTCGGTATCCCCAAGAGGGACACGTTGCGGCGTACCCATGAACTTCTGGAGTTGGTGGACCTGTCCGACGCCGCAAGACGCAAGATCGGCGGCTATTCCAGGGGAATGAAGCAGCGCCTCGGCATCGCGCAGGCCCTAATCAACCAGCCCAAGGTGTTACTAATGGATGAGCCCACCTCGGCTCTGGACCCGGTAGGGCGGATGGAGGTGCTGGAGACCTTGTTGCGTCTTAAGGCGCAGCAGATGACCGTCTTCCTATCCACTCACATCCTGGCCGATGCCGAACGGGTGTGTGACGAGGTAGCCATAATAGACCGGGGCTGTCTGCTTGTGCAGGCTAGCGCGGAAGAGCTTCGCCAGCGATACGCTATCCCAGTATTCGAGATGGAATTTGAGGAGCAGGCCGATTCCCTGACGACGGTCCTGCAGTCCGTCCCCTGGATAAGGAGCATTGAGACGAACCCGCAACAGCAAGGAGCCCTGCTGCGCGTTCACGTTGACGACGCCCTACAGGCGAAACGAGACCTCCCACAACATGTCGTCCAGTCAGGCTTGACTCTGCGCCGGTACGAACAGACCCTGCCCTCCCTAGAGGATGTGTTTGTCCGGTTGGTCGGACGGGAGGTAGAGCAGTGACCACGCTGGTCCTTCTCCGCAAGGAGGTCACCGAGCATTGGAGGACGTACAAGTTCCTGAGCGTGGCTGGAGTGTTGTTGGTATTCGGGCTTGCCGCTCCCTTGCTTCTTGCCTATCTACCCGAACTGCTGGAGCTAAGCGATGATGACATAACTGTCATAATCCCTGAGTTCACCGCCGCAGATGCAGTTACGAGCTATCTGGATACCCTGGGGCAGATTGGCCTGATCATCGTTATACTCATCAGCATGGGCTCCATAGCCGGGGAACGGGAGCGTGGCACCGCCGAACTGGTGCTGTCCAAGCCTGTGGGTACCGGTTCCTTTGTGTTAGCCAAGCTCCTTGGGCTGGCCACCGTTCTGACTGTCGGACTGGTGGCCGGGGCGTTGGGCTGTTACGGCTACACGACCGTCCTCCTGGGCAGCCCTGACCCGGTACCGTTCGTCACCGCCAACCTGCTGGCGGGACTGTACTTGCTGGTGGTCATGTCCGTGACCTTGCTGTTCAGCGCCATAGTGAGGAGTCAGATAATTGCTGGCGTCCTGGCCCTGGCCGTTGTGATACTTGGGACTTTTCTCGCCTCGCTGGCAGTTTTTGAGCCGTACCTCCCCGCTTCGCTAATGCACTGGGCCACTGACCTGAACACGGGCGCCACAGGCGCTCGGTGGATGGCACTCTCAGCTAGCATGGTCGTTGTCGCGGCGGGGGCGATTGGGGCTTGGCGAGTCCTCCAACGGCAGGAAATATAGACCACCGCCTGCCTCGTAAGCCATCGTTTCGCTTCCAGCCCTTGGGCAATGTAGAAATGACCCAACATGCTGTATGATGCACCCACGCCCCCGTACATGCGCCGTCGTCCGGCGCATAATCATCCACAAATTAGATGTAGGAGACGAGATGGAGATGAATCTGATTAGCCGCGAAGAATTGAAGGCGAAACTGGATAGGGGGGACGACTTCAAGCTATTGATGGTGATGGGTGAGTGGCAATTTCGCGCCATGCACATACCCGGTTCCCTCATGTTCAGCCCACAAGCATTCGTCCAGTCACCGAGGGCCGCTATGCAGCCCTTCGATGTCGCCGATGAGCTTGTCGTCTATTGAAGCGATGAGCTCTGCCCGTTGAGCAGAGTCGCATATGTCAGGCTAGTAGCCGCAGGATATCAGAACGTGCGGCGCTACGCCGGCGGACTCGCCGACTGGAGTGAGGCGGGTTATCCGTTGGAAGGCGAGAGGGTCGGGTGACGGCTTTACGTTCAGCCCTGGAATTAGTGTCTCAGTATACGTCTGCAATGGCGGCATGGTACGCAAAGGAATTCGTGCTCGACACCGCCCTCCATCCGAAGTTATTGTGGCGCGTATATGGGGGCGCATCCACAATCTTCAATAGCAACTGGAAAGACCTACCCTGACATACAACCAGAGCGAATGCGCCAGTATGTTCCCTCCGTTAGCCTCAGGCGCGCCCACACTGGAACGCACTGTGGAATTGGGCCAGGGAAGAGGACTCAGTCCCATAGGCCTCGGATTTTGGAGGCGATATCTAGTTCTGCCGACGGCCGTTGCTCAACGTCGTGTCCGGCATTGACTCCGGCGCTAGTGGTCTCAACCATCGTATTGACGACGTCTGGAGTGAAGAACCGACAAAGCTGCGCCAACGTATGTCGATCGGACAGGTTCGGCTGGTTAGCATAGTACCGCAGCGGCCAGAGCACGTACAAAAAGTCGCGAGCCCGCGTCACTGCAACGTACGTTAACCTCAACTCCTCTTCGATCTCCGATTCAGAACCAGTCGCCATGTCAGAAGGTAGGAACCCGTCCGCAGCATGAATCAAGTACACGACGTCCCACTCAAGGCCTTTCGCTGAGTGAATGGTAGAGAGCACGAGCCAGTCCTCATCCTTGTGTGGACGCCCAGCAATGTCTCCAGTAGATATCGGCGAGTCCAGCACTAATCCTGAGAGGAACTCATTCAATGAGTCATGCCCGGCTGCCAGATGCATGAGATGCTCAATATCATTCGTCCTGGCCCAGTGGTCTTGATATACCCGATGCAGAATCGGACCATAGAAGGACATGACTCGCTCAATTTGCTCCGAGGGCGAAAGTCCTTTGGACTCTGTCAATTCACTGAAAAGCACACCCAATTCACTCATTTCCCGTCTGGCAGCAGGTGGAGGACTGAAGGTGCATAGGGCACTAAGAGAGAATTTGTTCCTCGCAATGTGCTGGAAGGCAGAAGCGGACGATATCGGTCCTACCCCGCTGAGAAGTTGTAGCACGCGAGACCAAGCCATCTGGTCTCTCGGGTTCTCCAGGATGCGCAGGAAGCTCAACAAGTCTTTCACGTGGGCAGCCTCCAAGAACCGCAGGCCCCCATATTTTCGGAACGGGATGTTTCTTCTCGCCAGAGCTATTTCCAAAGAGGCAGTATGCGAAGCCGCTCTGAACAGGACGGCCTGCTTTCTGAGCAGGATTCCCTGTTCGTAGTGCTCCAACACCTGTGAGATCACCGCTTCATTCTGCTGATCCTCGTCGGCGCAACAGACGAGTTGTGGTCTCTGGTCACTGGTCCGTAGTGACCAGAGGTCTTTTGAGAAGCGCTCATGAGCCTGGGAAATGAGTTCATTGGCCGTAATTAAAATTGGGCCGACTGATCGGTAGTTCTGTTCAAGCGTGACGACCCTCGCCCCTGGAAAATGCACGGGGAAGTCCAACATGTTCCGGACAGTGGCAGCCCGGAAACCGTAGATGCTCTGTGAATCGTCCCCTACCACGGTGATGTTCGGACTCCCTCTCCTCATGCCGATCAGGAGTCCAGCTTGCAACGGGTTTGTGTCCTGGTATTCGTCTACCAAGATGTGGTCAAAACGACTACCAATCAGGCGAGAGACTTCATCGTCTTGCGCCAAGTAATACCAGTAAAGCAGAAGATCGTCATAGTCTAATAAGTGCGATCTCTGCTTCCGGTCAACATACGCTTGGAAGAGCTGAGCCAGTTCGTCAGTCCACTCCGCGCACCACGGGAAATCTCTTTTCAGAACTGCTTCGAGGCCGTCAGAGCTGTTGATGCGCCGGCTGTAAATGTCCAGGCAAGTACTCTTCCTCGGGAACCTTCTCTTAGTCGCGGATAACCCCAGCTCGGTACGAACCAACTCCAATAGGTCCTCTGAGTCGGAGCGATCGATTATATTGAAATCTGGAGCCAGTTGGGCAGTAGATCCATACGTCCTCAGCAGTCTGTTGGCGACAGCATGGAATGTCCCACCCCAAACACGGTTTAGTGACGACCGATCCATCTGGACGAGGGACGCGGCGCGCTCCAACATCTCATTGGCTGCCCGGCGGGTGAATGTCAGGAGCATGATCCGATCCGGCGGCACACCAGTCGAGATCAGGTATGCCAGGCGGTTGACCAAAGTCTTGGTCTTGCCCGTGCCGGCCCCTGCCACGATCAGGAGTGAGCCATCACCGTGCGTCACCGCCTGTCGCTGCTGAGGGTTGAGATCGTTTAGCCAGGAATGGTCTTCATCGGTCATGGGGAATCCTACGAGCACTGGATACGAGCCATACTAGAACGATTGTTCCCACACGTCAAATGATTAACAGCAGAACCGATTGATATCGTGGCCACGTGGAAGGAGGGTCAGGCGTCGCGGAGGATCACAAATGCTGGTAGACTTGCGTTATGAACGTACCCAACCTGCTCACATCTGACCGGCTCATCCTACGGAGGCATCTTCTGAAGGACCTGAGCAGGTTTGCGGGGTTCATGGTGGATCCGAAAGCGACCGCGTACATGGCTTTCACTCCAGAGCAACGAACACACGCAGGCGCTCGTCAATTGCTGGAGAACGTCATTGCTTCATATGATGCTGAGCAGCCGGTCTTTTCCTTAACTGTCGCAGACCCCTCGTCTGATGCATATCTTGGTTCGTGTGGACTTCAGGCTCTTGATAGCGGACACGGCGTCGAAGTGTTTTATACGGTACTTCCTGAGTTTCAGAGCCAAGGCCTGGCAACTGAAGCCGTTAGGCGACTCACCACTTATGTATTCGAGGAAGCCGGCGAACACCGAATTGTGGCGCACGTCGTTCCGGAAAACGTTCCTTCAGTCCGCGTAATTGAGAAGCTGGGATTCGTTGATGACGGGACAACCATTTGGCTAGAACAGTCGGGGGAGATTCCACACGAGGCGCTATCAGCACGCCGCTACGTTCTCGAGAGGTAAATCTTGAATTTTCTCTTTAGGTGCTCCTTGTTGCCAGTGCCCCATAGTGGAAGGGGAATCACCGCCATGACTCCCCAGCCGGAACCCGTCCGATTAGCGCTGTCCCCAAGCACCTAAGCGCTGTCGGCCGCGAGGAATATGGTCGGGGTATCCTATCAGGGGACTCCTAGCTGCCGTCGACGATCTCTGACTTCGATGCCATGGTTATCCGCCTACTGTTCTCCCCTGATAATGAATAGCAGACCAGCAGCCAATAGCACCACGTCAATGATTACTGGGAATCTGGCTGCCGGCAGGCGGTTTAGGATCTGTTTGCCCATGTATGAACCCAAGAACATTACGGAGCCGATGGCAATACCCACCAGCCCAATGTTCAGGTCTATGAGTGCGTAGCCGCCGTACACGCCCAACTTTGTGACGTGCATCATCACTGTAGCCAGAGCTTCGGTTCCTATATACCCACCCCTGACCAAGCCGAAGGCGAGGAAAAAGGGCGCCATGAACGGCCCTACTACTCCTACCAGGGAGGAGATAGCCCCGGAGGTTACTCCGAGTGGAAGGAAGCCTCGTAGGCCTATCCGAGTTTTCCTGCCCCACGGGGTATGCCGGTAGGCAACCATGAGCAGCAGGAACATCCCCAACAGACGGACCAACGCACTGGCAGGAGCGGTGGCAAACACTACGCCGCCTGCCACTGCAGCAGGAACAGTAGAGTCCCAGGAAGTGGTGTAACAAGAGTAGAGGGTCTGGATGAAGAGAGACCACCACGTCATCCTTAGCGGGCAAAGACGAGCCTGAGAAAGGAGGACAACGGTGGTCAAGGAAAGGATGGACCTGCTTGAGCTAATGCGCAAGAGGGGAGTCGACGGTGACGTGGACTTTCTACGAGAGGCACTGAGAGTGCTGGTCGAGGAGATCATGGAGGCTGATGTGTCATCGAGGACCGGCGCTGGGTATGGAGAACGCAACCCTGAGCGGGTGACCCAGCGCAACGGGTACCGGTCTCGAGCATGGGACACTCGCGTAGGGACCATGGAGTTGCAGATACCCAAGCTGAGGGAGGGGAGCTACTTTCCGAGCCTGCTGGAGCCACGGCGTCGCAGCGAGCGAGCTCTGCTGGCGGTGATCCAGCAGGCGTATGTGGAGGGTGTATCGACGAGGCGAGTGGATGATCTGGTCAAGGCTCTTTGGTGCGAGGGTATCTCAAAGAGCCAAGTGTCGCGTATCTGCCAGGAGCTGGACGGGGTGGTGGACTTCCTGGGTGGCCGCTGGACGGTGGACCCTACCCTTACCTGTGGCCGGACGCACTGACCCAGAAGGTCAGGGAGGACGGCAGGATAGTCAACGTCAGCGTGGTGGTGGCGACGGCGGTCAATAGCGAGGGCAAGCGTGAGATCGTTGGGATGGACGTGGGTACCAGTGAAGACGGCGCCTTCTGGTTAGCCTTCCTGCGCTCACTGTCGGCCAGGGGCCTCGGCGGGGTGGAACTGGTGGTATCGGACGCTCATCAGGGACTCAGGGATGCCATCGCAACTGTCTTCGGTGGGGCCAGTTGGCAGCGGTGCCGCACCCACTTCATGACCAACCTGCTCACTCGGGTCCCCAGGAGCGCTCAGCCCTGGGTGGCCACCATGGTACGCACCATCTACCAGCAGCCGTCCCCTCAGGAGGTGCATGCCCAACTCGAGCGGGTGATTGCTCAGCTCCAGGACCCGTTCCCACAGGTCGCCTCTCGACTGGACGAGGCTGGACCCGACGTCCTGGCCTTCTCCAGCTTCCCACTCGCCCACTGGAAGAAGATCTGGTCCAACAACCCCCTGGAGCGTCTCAACAAGGAGATACGGCGCCGCACCGATGTGGTGGGCATCTTCCCTAACCGCCCAGCTGTCCGTCGCCTGGTCGGCGCCGTCCTAGCTGAGCAGCACGACGAGTGGGCCGTCGGCCGTCGATACATGACACAGGAGGTAACCACCTCCAACGAAGCTCTACCCAGAGCCGAACTCGCAGAGGCAGCGGCCTAGACGATATCAACAGGATGACGTACTCTTACACCACTCTATGGGACGTGACCGAACGTTTACCTTCATGGACTTGAACTTGTCAAGCAAGTCTATGAGAGTTTGGGAATCTGCCAACTTTCGTCCAAAGTCTAGATTAGCTTCCTGAAGTACCCGAATCTGGGTCTGTAGCCGCAGTATTTCATCGCGTTGGTGTTGGAGGTCATCATCCTTGATAGCCAGGACGCGCATAGGTTCCTGCGGTGGCCAAAGGCCAGCTTCCAAAGTTCCTAATGCTTTTTCCAAACAGCTAGTTGCAGTTGCTTCGAAAAACCCAAAGTTATGGGGCATCTCATTATTGCCGCCCAGTAGCGCCGCCGCCAGGAGGCTGTCCAAAGTGTAGTATTCCGCACCACGGCCCGTGCTAAAGTTCCTGTTACCTAGGACTTCTATAAGAATGGGAGTTATCGCGGGCTCCGACCGCTGCAGTCGTGTCCTTAGCTCGTCAAGGACGGCGCTCCGCTCGTCACCGAAAACTTCGGCTGCATATTCGCGGAACAATGCCAGAAAAGACTCTAATCTTTGTTGGTAGTCCTGTGCACTCGCCATGCTCATATCATGTATCCTAGTTTGGTTGCATTTGCGCCCAAGTTTCACCGAGGCCGCACACATCCCCTATCCCGTCACAGCCCCTTGTGACGCTGACCCCACCAGCTTGGCGTACTTAGCCAGCGCTCCTGTGGTATGCGTCGGCGCCGGAGCCTTCCATGTCCAGAGCCGACGCTGGATTTCGTCATCGGACACCTCTATGTCCAGCTTGCGGTTTGTGGCGTCCACGTTGACCATGTCGCCATCCTGGATTACGGCTATGGGCCCGCCTACCGCAGCCTCTGGTGCCACGTGGCCCACCATCAGGCCGTGGGTAGCGCCCGAGAACCGGCCATCGGTCAGCAACGCCACCTGCTCGCCTAGCCCCTGGCCCACCAGCGCGGCGGTGACAGCTAGCATCTCCCGCATTCCGGGGCCTCCCTTGGGGCCTTCGTACCGGATGACCACCACGTCGCCAGCCTTTATCTCACTGCGCTGCACTGCGGCGAAGGTCGCTTGCTCACTGTCGAAGACCTTGGCCGGGCCTCGCTGCTGCAGGTGCTGATTGCCAGCCACCTTGATGACGCCGCCCTCAGGAGCGAGGTTGCCCTTGACGATTACCAGGCCGCCTGTGGGAGCCAGTGGCCGCTCGATAGGGTACACGACATCCTGGTCGTCATTGAGCTTCACGTTGGCCAGGTTCTCCGCCACACTCTTGCCAGTCACGGTCAGGGCGTCGCCATGGAGCAGTCCCGCGTTCAGCAGCCGCTTCATCACCTGGGCAACACCGCCCATTCTGTCCATGTCAGCCATGACGTACTTGCCACCGGGTCGCATGTTCGCGATGTATGGAGTCTGCCGGCTGATCCGGTCGAAGTCGTCTATGACCAGGGGCACGCCGGCTTCGCGGGCGATGGCCAGCAGGTGCAGCACCACGTTGGTGGAGCCGCCCATGCTCAGGGCCACGGTGATGGCGTTCTCGAAGGCGTCCCTGGTCAAGATGTCCCTTGGCTTGATGCCCTGCTCAAGCAGGCGAAGCACGGCCTCGCCAGCCTGCCGGCACTCATCACCTTTGCGGGGGTCAACAGCTGGTATGGATGCGTCGCCTGGCAGGGACATGCCAATGGCTTCGATGGCCGATGACATGGTGTTGGCTGTAAACAGGCCTGCGCAGGAGCCTTCGCCGGGGCAGGCCACGCGTTCCATCGCCAGCAACTCCGAATCCGAGAGAGCGCCTCGGGAGTGGGCTCCCACCGCCTCGAACATGTCCTGGATGTTGATGTCGCGGCCCTGGTATCTGCCAGCAAGGATGGTGCCGCCGTAGACAAACACCGCCGGTATGTTCAGGCGGGCCATGGCCATGAGGCACCCCGGCATGTTCTTGTCGCATCCCGCCACTGCTATCAGGCCGTCGAACCATTCGGCCATGGACACAAGCTCTATGGAGTCGGCGATGACCTCGCGGCTGACCAGGGATGCCTTCATGCCCTCGGTGCCCATGGATATGCCGTCGCTGACCGTGATGGTGCCAAACTCGAAGGGGGTGCCCTTGGCATTCCGCACGCCATCCTTGACCTTGGCAGCTAGGCGGCCCAAGTGGAAGTTACATGGCGTAACCTCGCTGGCCAGGCTGGCCACGCCGACGAATGGCCTGGCCAGGGCGTCATCGTCCAGGCCCACGGCCCGGAGCATGGATCGGGCAGGTGCGCGCTCCGGCCCCTGGGTAATCTCCTTGCTGCGGTGTTTGATATCCGGGCGGGATCTGCTTGTCATGATGTTCCTCCTGCGATTTGCTGTCTGAATACCCTTACCCTCTGTGTCTCCATCTCCGAGGGGTTTCCAAATGATATCACCTCCGACGGTGTCGCGAGTTCCGGCTCCGCCGGGAATCTTGATTCATCGGATCCCAAGGTATCGGAAAGGGGGATTTGCCACCCTGGACTCCTCAGATATGCATGGCATGGTGCTGGCGCAACCAACGTGTAGGCACTGCAAAACAGGCGATTCAGTGCGACAATATAACAACGATGGCAAACCACGGATATAGAGGCGCAGGCTCTCCGAACCTCCACAGGCCTATAGACGAAGCCGCTCGGACTATTGTCCCGCGGGCGCTGCTCTATTTGAGGCCCTACTGGCTTCCGTTCGCATTCGTCCTCTTGTGCGTGCTGATTATCTCAGGGATCGGCGTTATTCCGCCGCTACTGATCCGCCACATTATTGACAGAGCGTTGCCAGAAAGAGACCTGTCTTTGTTATATGGGCTGGTGGCGGCAATGGTGGGTCTGGCGATTGCAGGCGGGCTGGTTGGGGTGCTCCAAAGTTATCTGAATAACATTGTCAGCCAGCGCATCATGTTCGACCTGCGTAACGAACTGTACGGCCACCTCCAAGAGCTTTCTCTACGTTTCTTCACCACCAACCGCACTGGCGAGATCATGTCACGCCGGTCACGTCCCATAGAGTGGTGTAAGAGTACGTCATCCTGTTGATATCGTCTAGGCCGCTGCCTCTGCGAGTTCGGCTCTGGGTAGAGCTTCGTTGGAGGTGGTTACCTCCTGTGTCATGTATCGACGGCCGACGGCCCACTCGTCGTGCTGCTCAGCTAGGACGGCGCCGACCAGGCGACGGACAGCTGGGCGGTTAGGGAAGATGCCCACCACATCGGTGCGGCGCCGTATCTCCTTGTTGAGACGCTCCAGGGGGTTGTTGGACCAGATCTTCTTCCAGTGGGCGAGTGGGAAGCTGGAGAAGGCCAGGACGTCGGGTCCAGCCTCGTCCAGTCGAGAGGCGACCTGTGGGAACGGGTCCTGGAGCTGAGCAATCACCCGCTCGAGTTGGGCATGCACCTCCTGAGGGGACGGCTGCTGGTAGATGGTGCGTACCATGGTGGCCACCCAGGGCTGAGCGCTCCTGGGGACCCGAGTGAGCAGGTTGGTCATGAAGTGGGTGCGGCACCGCTGCCAACTGGCCCCACCGAAGACAGTTGCGATGGCATCCCTGAGTCCCTGATGAGCGTCCGATACCACCAGTTCCACCCCGCCGAGGCCCCTGGCGACCAGTGAGCGCAGGAAGGCTAACCAGAAGGCGCCGTCTTCACTGGTACCCACGTCCATCCCAACGATCTCACGCTTGCCCTCGCTATTGACCGCCGTCGCCACCACCACGCTGACGTTGACTATCCTACCGGCCTCTCTGACCTTCTGGGTTAGTGCGTCCAGCCACAGGTAGGGATATGATCCGCCGTCCAGCGGCCGACCCAGGAAGCTCTCCACCACCCCGTCCAGCTCCTGGCAGATACGCGACACTTGGCTCTTTGAGATACCCTCGCACCAAAGAGCCTTGACCAGATCATCCACTCGCCTCGTCGATACACCCTCCACATACGCCTGCTGGATCACCGCCAGCAGAGCTCGCTCGCTGCGACGCCGTGGCTCCAGCAGGCTCGGAAAGTAGCTCCCCTCCCTCAGCTTGGGTATCTGCAACTCCATGGTCCCTACGCGAGTGTCCCATGCTCGAGACCGGTACCCGTTGCGCTGGGTCACCCGCTCAGGGTTGCGTTCTCCATACCCAGCGCCGGTCCTCGATGACACATCAGCCTCCATGATCTCCTCGACCAGCACTCTCAGTGCCTCTCGTAGAAAGTCCACGTCACCGTCGACTCCCCTCTTGCGCATTAGCTCAAGCAGGTCCATCCTTTCCTTGACCACCGTTGTCCTCCTTTCTCAGGCTCGTCTTTGCCCGCTAAGGATGACGTGGTGGTCTCTCTTCATCCAGACCCTCTACTCTTGTTACACCACTTCCTGGGACTCTACTCGATGGCCTCACCAGTGATGTCGCTGGCATTCAGAACACAGTCACCGATTCCCTGCTCTCCATCTTCAGTAACCTATTCACCGTAGCGATTACACTCATCGTCATGTTCGCCTTGGACTGGGAGCTTGCGCTGCTAAGCCCGAATCCACCGATGCGGAGCGGCCTTGGGGTTGGGAGAAGCGGACATCCATCTCGCGGCAGACGACGACCAGGGCGTGGGCATAGAAGCCGCTGTCGGCCCGCACCGTGAGTTGTCCTGTAGCCCCAGCATGGCGCACCCGGCCCACGGTCTCCCGCAGGAAGTGGGCGGCGCCACGAACGGTGTTGGCCCGGCCCTCGCGAAGCCGAGACATCAGCACGTCGCCGGTGCCGGCGGCGATGGCCAGCAGCGGGTGATAGCCCCGCTGGCCAGTGTAACCATGGTGACGCGCCCCCTCCTTGGCCAGTCCGTAGGTCTCGCACATGGTGGAGTCTAGGTCGATGGTCAACGGCCCTTCACCGGGTCCCGCACCAGCGGCCCAGGCCCGGGACAGCAGCTCCCGGCTCACCCGATCCAACTGGCGGACGTGGCCCCACCGGAAGCTGCGCAGGAAAGTTCCCAGGGTGGATGGCGCCTTGACTACGCAGCCGATGGCGCCAGCTGTCCCGCCGGTACGCAACACGTCGGCGTCGTCAATGAAGTCGCCCCCAGCCAGCGCCGAGGCCACCAGGCTCAGCAGCTTGTCTCCCGGGTTCGCCCGCCCCGGCGCGTCTCCCAGGTCGACGTGGCTGTCGACGACTTCACGCAGGCCCAGGTGCTGGGCTAGGGTCACCGGGAGCAGCAGCCCAGCATTGGCCACGAGGCGGTGGTCGTCAAACGCGATTTGGATGCGATCGGGATGGTTGCGTGGTAGCATCTATTGGGTGCTCCTTGTTCTGGGGTCGGCTTTGCTGTTTCAAAACCATTATCCCAGATTCACGGAGCACCCTCTTGCCGCTTCAGGACACTGACCCGACGCCCTCCTTCGGTGGATTCGGGCTAAGTCGGACACCGGTCCCAGTAGTTGCTGTTCAAGCGGCCTACCTGCACCGTCCCTGACGATTCCTTGTCCTGCAACCGGGACGGATGTCTTGCCCCGCTCCGTTGTGGCTGTGACCATTCTACATCTCCTTCTTAGCACTCTTGCCTAAGGCCGGCGGCTTCGTTCCCGAGACGCAACACTCTGCTCCACTCCCTCCTTGACGGGTCTCCCTGGTCCGGGCCAGCCGCAAGGCCAACCGAGCTAAGACTGCTGCCAGGGTAGGTATCATTGGATCGCTAACTGTCCTTGAAAGGCTGCTGCCGCAAAACTTCGATATTCGCGAGCGGAATACGCCAAACTCCAGTAGGTAGCTGAAACGCACCAGGGAACCGCCCCTCCCTCAAGTAGTTGTGGACGGTCGGGCGAGATACGGATAGTACCCGAGCCGCCGCTCCGACTCCGACGATCACCTCGGCCTGAACCATCTGTTGTATCGGCATACTGTCCCCCTTTACATTTCTTACGCATTAGTGTAGGCTGCTATCTAGACACTGTGCAAGCCCTATGTACCGTTTGTGCGCAACTCGTCATTACGCACAAACTGGAGAATGACATGCCGGGGAAACGAGGACCCAGAACGCCGGGGTGGATGGAACAGCGGATAGGGCAGCTCTTCCTCGCTCTGTCACGGCAGAACGGCCTGGAGCCGACTGGCAAGGAAGTCCATGCCGCCTTGTTGGGGGAGCTACGGAAGCAGGCTACTCAAGAGGAGCGTTCATTGGATGAGAACGCTATGCCAAGTGTGAGAAAAGTCCAGGATGTCTTGACGAAGATGAGGGATGGACTGCGTGGCCTGTTGGAGCAAGAAAGAGAGCTAGATGCCCGCTGGAGCCTGGGAACTGGGGCGAAGTTGGGAATCCCCCCTGAGAATAACAAGGCGTTGCTGGACGTTTGGAGGTGGTGCCTGGCAGTAGGCCGGACATTCACCAACCGAGAGGCGTGGTGGGTGTCCAGGCTGGTGTACGTCCTGGCCAAGGAGGTCAAACCGGGACTGTTGTATAGATATGCGTACAGGTATGCACTTACAGAACAGGCCGACGATGCGCTTGGCAAGCCTTCAACGACGATTAGATGGGACGCAGTTTTGGCCCTGCCGGACGGGGAATATAACGCCGCGGTTGCGATGGGGGTATTCGTGTACGACGCTGATACTGGTATGCCTGGGGAGCCTGTAGGTGCATGGGCAGGGTGGGAAGTAGAGGATCAGTTGAGGTTGAGCCACTCAGGAGAGCTGGGTAGGGACGCCGATTTGATTTACGCCTGGCATCTCCGTATCGTAAGCGAGCGGGACACCTGGTCTGGCCTCTCTAAAGAGCAACGTCAGGGCGTAGCCGATGGACTCCATGCCTATGCCCAGGCGCAGGCTGCCCGTCCTGATGCAAGCACTACCCCAACTATCGTTGTACACCTGACGGAATCAAACGACGAAGCCAACCAAACGGAGGAAGGAGATCACATATGAGGAATAGCGGCTCAACATCCACGGCGGTAGCAGCGCCGCCCAGGGCAGTCTCTTACTGCCGAGTCAGTACCGACAGGCAAGCCCAGGAAGGCGTGTCTTTGGCCGTGCAGCGGGATGCCTGTCGGGAATACGCCCAGGCCCAGGGGTGGTTGCTGGAACAGGAGTATGTTGACGACGAAAGCAGCTACGCTCCGCGAGAGCACTACCAGCGCATGCTGCATGACGCCATAGATGGCAGGTTCGACGTGGTGCTGGTCTATGACTTCTCCCGATTTGGCCGTGACATCGCTCAGTCTCCAGCGGACATCGCCAAATTAGAGGCCTTGGGGGTCAACGTCGTGGCAGTTTCCAGTCCTCATGCTGGCCGCCTGGAAAGAAACATTCAGTTTGTGCTATCAGACTAGTATAGCTATGAACTGGGCCAGAAGGTCAAGCCCGCACACATTCGGCGAGTACAGGATGGGCTATGGGTATCCCGTCCACCTGTAGGCTACGTATTGGAGCCAGTAGGGGATGCCCGCTCAGGCCGAAAGCTACCCAAACGCCTGGCCCCTGATCCTGAGAAGGCCCCTAAGGTCGCTCGGCTATTTCAGCTGTATGCCACCGGGGCCTACTCTTTGAACGCATTGGTACGAGAGGCAGATGCCATGGGTCTCGCGTCTCACACAGGTAGGCCCATTGCTAGGTCCAACATCGGCACGCTGCTGCGGAACGTCGCTTACGTAGGCCAGGTGTCGTACAACAAGACCAGCCATTCCAAATTCGAAAAGAAGGGGCGTCGCCCTGAGAGCGAATGGGTTGTCGCCAAAGGACAGCACGAGCCCATAGTTGACCATGAAACCTTTCGCAAGTGTGCGGAGCTATTAGATAGGCACCAAACATCATACGGAGTCCTTACCCACGGCAGGCCATTGCTCACTGGGGTACTGTATTGTGGAACGTGTGGCTCCAAGATGGTGGGAAGACCACGATGGAGGAAGGCTGGCAGGTACGGCCAGGGGCCAGGACGCTACTACTACGTCACATATCGCTGCTATCATTATGAGACCTTTCGAGACTGCCCAAATGACAGGTACCACGGAGGGGCAGGCATAGAGAAGTGGGTCAAAGCCCAGCTGATGCGCCTGCCCATTTCTGCAGAGGATCGCGACTCCGCCCAAGTGGAAGCGCGGCGACTCCTGAGAGGTCAAATGGGTGACGTCGAGGCCCGGCGAAAGTCCCTTCAAGACCAGAGAGACGCCCATGTTGCCGACTTGAAATCTCTCTCCTGGCGGCTGGTGCGGGAAGAGATTCCGGCCTCACTCTACGCAGAGATGCGTCAAGAGAAGGAAGCACAGATTCAAGCCCTTGACACCACCCTCGCCACACTGGGAAGAACCGCGGCTCTTGATGTCAGTACAGGCGAGGTCCTTACCTTCTTGGGGCACGTGGACTGGGCCGACTTCGTTACTCAGGCCTGGAAAGAGGCTCTTGCGGTGCTGGTTCAGCGGGTAGTGGTTGAGGGTAGGGGGCGGTATCGCATTGAGTGGCGGCCTGGCGTAGCTGAGCTGCTGCCTCGATAGCACATAGTATTGCCAGACTGTCCTGCTAGTCTCCTCGAACTTATCGCGGAGGGCCTTGGCCTTCAGTTCCACCACGGCAGCCTCCAGATCCTGGACGTTGGAGCGTGTGGCCTTCAGGTAGTTGTCCACATCGGCGTCGCCGCCCAGGATGGTGAGGGCCGTGGTGATCTGGGTAAATGTGGGCGTGGACTCGGCCCAGGCGTCGCCCACTATCTCTATGAAGGGCAGCGCCTGCAGGACAGGGCTTTCCTTGATGATGGACTCTATGACGCCGGCCAGGAGCAGGTCGTTGGAGAGCTTGGCGGCTTCGGCAAGGGTTAGTGCCATATAGGTTTCCTCCTGAATCAGTTTTGGACCACGGGAGGATAGTAGAATATATGTTCTGGTCTGCGGAAGAGGAGGATGGCAGGGGGTAAGGGAACTACATCATCGTGTCATGCTGAGGGCAGAGACCGAAGCATCTAGGGCACCGTTTATGTCATTCTGAGGGAGTCTCGACGCGGTCGGGGCGGCCGAAGAATCTTGTCCGCCTTCAACTACCAGGGCACTAGGTTAGGGCATATGCCCTCAAAGGCAAGCAAGATTCTTCGCTTCGCTCAGAATGACAGTGGAGAGGCAGAATGACAGTGGAGAGGCAGAATGACATGTCTAGCCCTCCGCTCATCCTGAGCCTGTCGAAGGACATGAGCGGATAGCTTGGCCGCTGCGCAAACGGGGCGCCGCCGTGTACAATGAAATGTCTGCGGCGTTCGCCGCAAGTCCTCCACCTATCCTTCCACGGATGTAAGGCCCCTGTGAGTGGTCCCGTAACCAGCGCCGCTGCGGTAGAGCGCCAGCCACGCTATGCGTGGGTGGTGATGTCCATGCTGTGGGGCATGGACCTGATGGCGACCTTGGTGTTCTTCTCCATAGGCATCCTGCTGCCCATCTGGAGGGAGGAACTGGGTGTAACGCCCTTTCAAGCGGGGCTTCTGGGCGCGGCGGGATTCCTGGGATTCGGCATCATGGCGCTGCCCGCGGCCATATGGCTGACCAAGTACAACCCACGGCGAGTAACCCTGGCGTGCGCCCTGGGCATGGCCCTCCTGGCAGTATTTCAGGCGTTTGCCCCTTCGGTGGAGCTGCTATTGATAGGCCGCCTTGCCTTTGTGTTCCTGACGGTAAGCCGGCTCCAGATGCAGGTTATGTTTCTCCAGCAATGGTTCGTGCCCAGGCTATACTCCACCATCAACAGCCTGGACTTCAGCACCCGGTCGGTGGGCCAGGTGCTGGCCCTGGCCGCCACGCCTCCTTTGATCGTGCTGCTTGGTAGCTGGCGACAGTTCTACTTGGCTATCGCCATAGGCATGGTAGCATTCTCCCTGGTATGGGCGCTTGGAGGACGCGAACGGCAAAGGCCGGCAAGAGCGGGCGCGCCCCTTTCAGCCCTTGGGAGTCCTGCCGGCGTGCTACGAAGGTACAAGGTGTTATGGTTGATGGCAGCCTCGCAGATTGGCGCGGCGGTGGCCTTCGCCAGCTTCGTAAGCTTCTTTCCCACCTACGCCCTAGACCGGCTGGGCCTCTCTCTCACCACCATAGGCCTGATCATGAGTGGGTTTCCCGTAGGCCAAATAGTGGGGGCGCTACTTTCAGGCCCGCTATCCCAGGCTATAGGACGGAGGAAGCCGTTTATCTGGTTACCTGGCCTGATCCTTCCCATCATGTACACGGCCCTGCTACACACCGACCAGGTGCCGGTGCTTATACTACTGCTCATGGGAACGGGAGCACTGGCTATGGCGGTGCCCCCGGTCCTGTTCACCATGCCCCTGGACATGGGGCTGAACCAGCGGGAGGTGTCTGTGGCCTTTGGACTGATGCGCACCCTGTTTCCTGTGGGCGCCACCGTGGGACCATTCTTCGTCGGGTTGATGTATCAGGCCACCGGTTCGCTGCCACTGGGCCTAAGCATAGTGGCTCCGCTGCCCATCACTCTCTTCTTGTGTGGAATGTTCCTGCCGGAAACGGGACCCAAAGGGCGCAAATCCACTTAGCGAGGTGATGGGAGACTCTTTCGACTGGTGAAGGGTAAGCCAAGGTGCAGGCCCACCCAAACCCCTGAAAGTGGATGCCAAAAACTTTTGACAACATCTAGGCTTTGTGCTAAACTTGTATCTCAGGCAGAAGCGATTGCAGGGAGACGCGAAGGTTGCACCAGATTGGTCTTATCCCTTTTTAATCCTCTGCTTTGCGCGTCCCCTTCCTCGCGGTTTTTTGCCCAGCATAACAACACGGTAGCGTAGCAACCCCTCTATCTGGGGTAGGCTTTTCATGGGCGTTGCTCGTGGCTACCTGATAAGGAACAGCCTATGGTACGAACGGACGAACAACCAAACAATTACTACACGGCCAAGGATATTCAGGTCCTGGAGGGGCTGGAGGCCGTGCGCCGCCGCCCAGGAATGTACATAGGAAGCACCGACCAACGTGGCTTGCACCACCTGATCTACGAGATGGTGGACAACGCCGTGGACGAGGCCATGGCCGGCCAGTGCGACCATATAACCATACTCCTTGACGAGAACGGCAACGTGCGGGTGACGGACAACGGGCGAGGCATACCTGTGGACATGCACCCAACCACCCATCGTCCGGCCCTAGAGACCATCATGACTACCCTTCACTCGGGTGCCAAGTTTGGTGGCGGCGCATACAAGGTGTCCGGCGGCCTGCACGGCGTAGGAGCCTCGGTGGTCAACGCACTATCAGAGAAACTGGTGGCAGAGGTGCGACGTGACGGGCACCACTATATGGCGGAGTTCGCCCGTGGCAAGCTGGTCAGTGGCCTGCAGGACATGGGCGAAGACCAGGGCCGCGGCACTACGGTCTCATTCCTGCCAGATAGCGCCATCTTCGGCACACTGGAGTTCGACTACGAAGAGATTATCCAACGTTTCAAAGAGATGGCCTACCTTAACAAGGGCGTGAAGTTCGAATTCACAAGCCTCTGGCACAAGGCCCGCGGTGCCGAGAAATGGGAAGAGGCGTACCACTTCGAGACCGGCATAGTCATGTTCGTGCAGGAGCACCTCAACCACAACCGCGAAGTGGTTAACGCCCACCCCATCCACATCGAAAAGACGGTAGATGGCACCATTGTGGAGGTGGCCATCCAGTGGAACAGCGGCTACTCTGAACTGGTCTACTCCTTCGCCAACTGTATCAACACCCCAGATGGCGGAACCCACCTCACAGGCTTTCGCAGCGCGCTTACTCGCGCCTTCAACGACTACGCCAAAAAGAAGGGCTTCCTGAAAGAGGACCAGCCCAACCTGGCTGGCGAAGACGTGCGGGAAGGAATGGCGGCGGTGGTCAGCGTCAAGCTTGGGGACCCAGAGTTCGAAGGCCAGACCAAGGCCAAGCTAGGCAACGCCGAGGTCAAAGGCCAGGTGGAGACGTCCGTGGCCGAGGGGCTGGAATACTGGCTGGAGGAACACCCTCACGAGGCAAAGCGCATCGTCGATAAGTGCCTCACATCCCAGAAGGCACGCGAGGCAGCCCGCAAGGCGCGGGACATCGTTCTGCGCAAGACCGCCATGGACGGCGGTTCCCTGCCGGGCAAGCTGGCCGACTGCCAGGAGCGCGATCCCGCCCTTAGCGAACTGTTCCTGGTAGAGGGCGAATCGGCAGGCGGCTCGGCCAAGATGGGCAGGGACCGCAAGTTCCAGGCCATCCTTCCGCTGAAAGGCAAGATCCTCAACGTGGAGAAGGCCCGAGAGGACCAGATGATCTCCCACGAGGAGATCCGGGCCATGATCACGGCCCTGGGCACCCGGTTTCACTCCAGGGTCAAGACCAACGGCGATGAATCCGACCCCGACAACGGCAATGGAAACGGCAACGGTGCCAATACCGCCGACGGGTTTGACCTGACCGCCCTGCGCTACCACAAAGTGATCATAATGACCGACGCCGACGTGGACGGCTCCCATATCCGCACCCTTCTGCTTACCTTTTTCTACCGGCACATGAGGCCGCTGGTAGAAGGCGGCAACCTGTATATAGCTCAACCTCCCCTCTACAAAGGGTCAAAGGGGAAGGCGGAAGAGTGGCTCTACTCCGAGGACGCGAAGGACAAGTGGGTGGCACGGCAGAAGTACACCGGACTACGAGTTATTTCCAAGGACGGCTCCACCAATCTAACCGGTATCGAGCTGTACAAAGCGGTGGAAGCCCTCATGCACCTGCAAGAGACCTTGGATGACATGGAGCGCCTCATGGAGGTCCCCACTGACTTCATGCTGTCCCTCCTCCGTTCCAACGTGGCAGAGGAGTACAAGCAAGAGTCACCCACACAACAGATCATGGCCCAAGTAGAAGCCTGGATGCAGGAGACGCATATAACTGTCAAGTCCATCCGTCTTGAGAAGACGGGAGAGGAACGCCTTGAGGTGGAGTTCCCAACCGGGACAACGTTCCAGCTAGCCTCAAACTACTTCGAGCACCCTCATATGCGGCGGTGCTTTGGGATCTATCCCTCCGCAAGGGCCCTGGTGGAGAGAGGGCCATATCAAATACAGCGACGGGGCAAAGAGGTGGGCACCGATGTCCCCTGGCAAGAGTTGCTGGACGCTGTGGACGCGAACGCCGACAACGCCGGAATCAACATCCAGCGGTACAAGGGCCTGGGCGAGATGAACCCCGACCAACTATGGGACACTACCATGAATCCTGAAACCCGCGCCCTCCTGCTGGTTACGGCGGAGGATGCCTTGGAGGCTGACCGCGTCTTCGACCTGCTCATGGGAGACGTTGTGCAACCCAGGCGGGAGTTCATCCAGACCAGGGCAAGAGAAGTCCGCAACCTGGACGTATAGCAGAGTCCGGGCGTTGAACCTGTGGGACACCTCCGACTGTGTCGCGAGTTCCGACTCCGCCGGGAATCTCGATTTATCGGACCTCGATGAGCTTTGCTCATCGGACACTACACCCCTGGCAGAGGCGCCTACCGCTCCGCCACCAGGGTCACCCAGTCGCCGTCGGTGCGCCTCTCACAGATGGACATCACCCCTTGTAAGGCTGTTTCCGCCTCGCCCTGCCTCTCCATGATGATGCCGGAGGCGATCAACACGCCTCCTGGCGCCAGGGCCTCAGCTATGGGCTGCGCCACCTCCGCAATGGCCCTGGCAGTAATGTTGGCAACCACCAGATCCATGCTGCCCGGCAAGACCTTTGGGTTAGGCAGGGTCCCTGCAAACAGCCGGACCTTCCTGGCGACGCGGTTGTGCCGGATATTGTCGCCAGCAGCCTTAATAGCCGCAGAGTCCACGTCCAGGGCAAAGACGCTGGCGGCGCCCAGCTTGGCGGCGGCGATGGCCAGGATGCCTGATCCTGTGCCCAGGTCAAGGACATGCATTCCGGGTCTCAGTCGCCGCTCCAGCTCTTCCAGACACATACGCGTAGTAGGATGGTGCCCTGTGCCGAAGGCCATCCCAGGGTCTAGCTCCACCAACACCTCTCCCGCAGCGGGGGCGTACTCCTGCCACGTAGGCTTGATAATCAGGCGCTTCCCTACTCGCAGCAGAGTGAAGTGGGCCTTCCACGCGGCTTCCCACTCCCCTTCCTCCAGAAACCGCTCCTGAAGGCCATCCATCGGCTGCAAGAGAGAGACCAGCCGGACGCCCACATCTATCATGCCGCGCCGATTAGCAGTAGTGGCATCCACTGGCATATACGTCTTCACTACCACGGAGGTTGGCGGCCCCGGATCGGATGGATCGTTGTCCGGGTCCCAATCACCCTCCTCCTCCACGACCACACTACCTTCGCCGTAGCGCCGGAACAGCTCAGAGAGCGGCTCCACGTACTCCGGGGTGGTACGAATGCTCAGTTCCAACCACTTTGCCATCTGGTTCACCTAACTTACCCTCGGACACCCTACCGATAGTGCCTGGCCAGCTCGGAAGCATACCTTCTACCTACAGTCTCGGCGTGCTGTTCAAGACAGTCGCTAAGGCGCGTCTGACCTGTGGGCGGCCCTTGGGAAAGCAGAAGGCTCGACATCAGCCCGCGGACCTCGTCGCGAGTCACTATCACATCCCTCACGCCGTAGCCCATCAGCTTCCCCAGGAGAAGCGCCAGCCCTGGTCGCAGACGGACGATCCTGGCCCTGCTACGCGTTCTGGCGGCGATAAGCCTAACCAGCTCCTCAAAGGTGTACACCTCCGGGCCAACGGCATCCAACACCATGTCATCACTCTGCTGCCCAGCGTCTACGGCGATCTGAGCCAGGTCTTCCACATACACTGGCTGCAGACGGTAGTCTCCTGAGCCAAACATGGCGAACAGTGGAAACCGCTTGAGGAGCCAGGCCATGTTATTGATTAGAATGTCCTCGTCTCCAAAGACCACCGTGGGTCTGACAATAGCATACGACAAACCCGAATCCATTATGGCCCGTTCCACAACCCCTTTGCCTCTGAAGTACGGAAGCGGCGAATCCTCCGAGGCGTTGGTGATACTCACGTGCACTATTCTGCGGATACCCGCCTCCAGAGCGGCCTTCACTAGGGTCCTGGTGTTGTCTATTGCGCTCTCGAAGGTAGTCTGACCATGTGGAAAGCGCACCCAGTAGGTGTTATACAGGGTTGTAGCGCCACGTAGGCTGTCAACCAGTTGCTCTGGCCTCTGGAAGTCCAGGGGCGCGATGTCTACTTTCTGGTGGAAGACGTCCCCCTGGCCTGGGTGATTGGTCAGTGTCCTGACACGCTTCCCCTGGGAAAGGAGCCTCCGTGTGACGTACTTGCCAATGTAACCAAAGGCACCCGTTACTACGTTTAGCTCGGCGGTCTCCATAGCTGTCACCTCTAGCAGGGTGATGACCCCCGACACGTCTGGGCGACCATCCCCCTGGCCCCCTTCCTGGCCAGGAAGGGGGTGAGAAGTTTATCTGGGGGATACCCCCAGTCCCCCACCAAAGGGGCTTCGCCCCTCTGGACTTCCCTTTTTCAGCAACATTCAGGCCGAGATCTGCTCATGTCCCCCGGACACAAACTAGCCCTGACCTATGCCAGGGCCGCGATATCCAAAACAACTAGGCCAGCGGTTCAGGGTTGGCCACCGGTAAACGCACCTTTGATGCGTTCAAACCACCGTTTGTCTCCATCATCCCCGTCCACTGCTTCCAGTCGCTTGGCAAGCTCCTCCATCAGACGCCTTGCCTCAGGGTCCAGGGACTTAGGCGTGACAACGCGGAGCGTTACCAACAGGTCTCCCCGTCCCTTTCCACGCAGGTGAGGTACACCTTCCCCCTTTATACGTAGCAGCGTGCCCGACTGCGCTCCAGTGGGGATTGTCAGGGGCGTCTTTCCCTGGAGCGTAGGCACCTCAACCGTATCTCCCAGAGCAGCCTGGGCAAAGTTGATGGGAAACTCAAACAGCAGGTGATCCCGATCCCGGCGGAACAGCTTGTGTTCCTTAACATGAAGCACCACATACAGGTCTCCCGCGGGCGCACCAAGGCTGCCAGCGTCGCCCTCTCCATCCAGGCGGATGCGCATGCCATCCTCCACCCCAGCGGGCACAGCGACCGGCATCGACCGAGTGCGCCGTTCATGGCCGCTTCCCCGGCAGCGACTGCAGGGCTGCGAGGCCACCCGGCCTTGGCCGGAGCAGGTAGGGCAAGCGGCTATCTGGATAAACTGACCGAACAGGCTCTGCTGGGAGCGGCGCACCTCACCCCTCCCGCGGCAGGTGGAGCACTCTTTGATAGCGGTCCCAGGTTCGGCCCGGTCCCCCTTGCAATGCTCACAGCTCTCCACTCGGGAAATCCCCACATCTTGCTGCGTTCCCAGGACTGCCTCTTCGAAGGCAATGGTCAGACCAGCTTGAAGGTCCCGGCCTGGCCTGGGCTGTGACCTGCCCAGCCTTTCGAAGCCGCCAAAGAAGGCGTCAAAGATGTCGCCGAAGCCACCAAAGTTATCAACGCCCTCGAATCCTCTGGACCCTCCATTCGCGCTGACCCCGGCGTGACCAAAACGGTCGTAGGCGGCCCGCTTCTCCTGGTTGCTCAGGACTTGATAGGCCTCGTTGATCTCCTTGAACCTATCCTCTGCGTCTGTGTTCTTGTTCCTGTCAGGGTGGTACTCCAAGGCCAAGCGTCGAAAAGCCCTCTTGACCTCCTCCTCCGAGGCGGCGCGTGGGATGCTTAGAATGTCGTAGTAGTCGCGTTTGTTGGTCATGGCAAATTGGCCTTCAATCAGGCCACGCTATTATATTCTCATGGATCCAGTCGCAACAGCAAGGAACCTATGGCTGGCCTGTGTGCGGATGTGAATAGGAGCAGAACGGACCTGGTACGACAAAGAAGCGGCCTAGTTTGGGGCATCTTGGCTACCCAGACCCGCCTCAGTTAGCGGTTTTGCCCTGCACCCTCTCCAGCATCTCACTCATCACGGAAGACAGGTATCTGACATTCGAGATGGCGTTGGCATACTCCAGCCGGGTAGGGCCCACAATGCCCACCACCCCCGACGCCTCGGAAGGCAATCCATACTGGGCGAATATGATGCTGAAGGAACGTAGATTCTCAGGCCTGTTCTCCCCGCCTATAGCTACTCGGACCCCCTCCGCCTCCGTTGCCTCGCCCAGCAGAGACCGCATGGTCTGCCGGTCTTCCAGGACCTCGGTTACCTCTCTGGCTCGCGAACCTGGAGCAAGCTCAGGGTAGCGGAACAGAAGCCTCAGCCCATCAACATAGTAGTCAGGGATCTTCTCCTCCTGCTCCTCTTTGAGCATCTTCAGAGCTACCCCCGTCACATCCCTTTCCAGAGGGGCAAGCTCAACATTCCGTCTTCGAATCTCTGAGCGACTAAG
Source organism: Dehalococcoidia bacterium (assembly GCA_965248595.1). Taxonomy (GTDB): domain Bacteria; phylum Chloroflexota; class Dehalococcoidia; order Lucifugimonadales; family SHYF01; genus SHYF01. Next base: position 59,261 of record CBDFJM010000004.1, on the reverse strand, counting down.
GCTTGAGAAAACAGAGTTCAATCTGTTGGATATCTGAGTCAACTGGTCTTGAGTAACCGGTTCCTTTAGAGGGATCAGTTGTTGTCGGACCCGTGACTCCTGGAGCACCATGACAAGCAAAGCCAGGAACTCCTGTACCTGTATGAGCTCCAGATGCTTCCATCTCGCCTCCGGGGCCCTGGGCAGCGTGCATATCGCCATGGTGTGCACCAGCCCCGCCAGAAGCTGAGACGTCATTCGGCTCCACGCTTCTATGTCCATATGGGCGTGGTTTAGCTGTAGCCGTATGAATCGTTTCACCTGGGGCGAAGGCTCAGGGATCTCCCCCAGAATCTCAACGTAAGCTCTATACCCCTTGTCCGAAGGAACACATCCCGCGGAATGGTGAGGACGCGCCACATACCCATCCTCCTCCAGATCCGCCATGTCATTGCGCACCGTGGCAGGGCTCACCAACTCCGGCAATCTGTGCGCCACGCTTTGCGAAGACACCGGCACCGGCGTCTCCACGTACTCATCCACGATGGCCTGTAGGATCTTCTGTTTCCGAAGGGTGAGCACGTTTCTCACCTCCCATGGGTTAGCACTGTCGCTCTGGGACTGCTAATCTGTATTCGAATCTATCAGTCTAGGAAGGCGGTGTCAAGAGCGGTAGTTGTGTTTGCTGGCATGGTGATGACAACCCTCTTGTCATTCTGAGGAGTCCCGAAGTGTCGGGACGACGAAGAATCTGGGGCGGGGCTAGTACCGCACAGATTGTTCGCCACCCCCCAGATCCTTCGCTTCGCTCAGGGTGACATGGAGGCAAGCCCTTCTAAGCCCGAATCCACCGATGCGGAGCGGCCTTGGGGTTGGAACAAGGGGTGAGGGCCGTGGGACGCGACGGTCCGCGCTCGATTCCGATAAATGGGGCCGGTGGCGGCCTTTGGTTGGAGTTGGTGGCGCCGATGGCGGTCCTGGGCAGCGGCGCTGGGGCGGGGTCGGCGGGACAGCATGCAAGGGAAGACAATCGCGGACCGGGCCGGTGCGACTCTGTGGGGTGGTTGAGTAGTCTGGTGGACGTGTCAGGCGCCGTCGGTGCCGTCAGGCAGGCAATGGCAGGGCTCGCAATCGAGCCAGGGCGCGAGTGAACTGGGTTTCCCAAGGCCAGCCCTGTGGCAGATGCAAAGTGAGGCGGCGGGCCGAGCGGGTGAGCCGTCCGGCCAGGGAGAAGAAGCGCCGCCGGAGGGTCCTGGTGGTCACCACCCCCTCGCCCAGACCGATGCGCGCAGTCCAGCGGGCCAGGTTATGGGCCAGCACCTGAACGGCCAGCCAGGCGCCGTTGGCGGGGAAGCGGCCCGAGGGGAAATGATTGAGGCCGACGCCGTGTTTGAGGTCTCGGATGGCATTCTCGATCTCGGCGTGGCGGCGATGGTCGGCCTCCAGTTCCAAGGTTTCCCCGTCCCGGTAGGTGATGAAGCCGTGATAGCTGTAGCTGGCGAAGAGGGCCAGTTGGGAACCGGGCGTGGGCTTCACCCGCCGCACGATGAGCCGCACTGGGGCGGCTTCGGGCTCACCCTGGAAGGGAGTGTAGGTGGTCTCGGCCACGTCGGCGCCGCCGTCCATCCAGTAGGGGACGGGCGTCCAGTCCTCCTCGGGAATCGCCTCAATCAACTCCCTGAGGCGGGCGTGTTGGCGGATGGTGATGGAGAAGCGGACATCCATCTCGCGACAGACGACGACCAGGGCGTGGGCATAGAAGCCGCTGTCGGCCCGCACCGTGAGTTGTCCTGTAGCCCCAGCATGGCGCACCCGGCCCACGGTCTCCCGCAGGAAGTGGGCGGCGCCACGAACGGTGTTGGCCCGGCCCTCGCGAAGCCGAGACATCAGCACGTCGCCGGTGCCGGCGGCGATGGCCAGCAGCGGGTGATAGCCCCGCTGGCCAGTGTAACCATGGTGACGCGCCCCCTCCTTGGCCAGTCCGTAGGTCTCGCACATGGTGGAGTCTAGGTCGATGGTCAACGGCCCTTCACCGGGTCCCGCACCAGCGGCCCAGGCCCGGGACAGCAGCTCCCGGCTCACCCGATCCAACTGGCGGACGTGGCCCCACCGGAAGCTGCGCAGGAAAGTTCCCAGGGTGGATGGCGCCTTGACTACGCAGCCGATGGCGCCAGCTGTCCCGCCGGTACGCAACACGTCGGCGTCGTCAATGAAGTCGCCCCCAGCCAGCGCCGAGGCCACCAGGCTCAGCAGCTTGTCTCCCGGGTTCGCCCGCCCCGGCGCGTCTCCCAGGTCGACGTGGCTGTCGACGACTTCACGCAGGCCCAGGTGCTGGGCTAGGGTCACCGGGAGCAGCAGCCCAGCATTGGCCACGAGGCGGTGGTCGTCAAACGCGATTTGGATGCGATCGGGATGGTTGCGTGGTAGCATCTATTGGGTGCTCCTTGTTCTGGGGTCGGCTTTGCTGTTTCAAAACCATTATCCCAGATTCACAGGAGCACCCTCTTGCCGCTTCAGGACACTGACCCGACGCCCTCCTTCGGTGGATTCGGGCTAAGACAAAGCCCTTGAATCCTTCACTCCTCAGAATACCCTCCGCGAAGGGTGAATGCGAATGGTCGAGCCATATGGGGGGATACCTCCCTTGTATTGCTCCTGCCATACCCCCTCTGCTAGACTGGCCTTACCTTCTTAGGAGGCCTCGGCCTTACAGAAAAACTGTGCCAGAAGCAGGAAAGTGCCCCGACTGGTCGGGGCCAGGGGCCCAAAGTGGGGTGTCCCCCCATTTCTTAAAACGTTAGAGGGCGGGAGGATGGGAAGAAACACGATGGTCATTGAGAGGTCTGCATGAGCTCCGACCCTAGGTCGAGAGTCCCGACAAAGTCGGACCTGACGTCCGAAGAGGCGCAGCACATAGCCCTCCTGGCGCGCGTGGGGCTGACGCCAGAGGAGTTGGAGCGGTACCGCTCGCAGATGGAGAACATCCTGGAGCAGTTCCAGGTGCTCCAACAGGTGGACACCGAAGGCGTGCCGCCCACAAGTCAGTCGGTGCTCCTGGACAGCGTCATGCGCGAGGACGAGCCAGCGCCCTCTTTACCCAAGGAAGATACCCTAGCCAACGCCCCGCGCCGTGAGGACGACTACCTTCGCGTTCGGGCCGTGCTGGAGTAGATTGGACGCTGTGCATGTCGTTCTGTGCTGAATCCCTGAGTGCGATCAAGTGGACGCGAAGAATCCAAATCGCGCGAGGGATGAATAGGTTGAGCAGATATGATAGCCGAGATGTTATGCAACCACCCCATTTAGGTCTTGAATCCAGCGCCTTGCTCATCGTTCAGTATGACAGGAGGTGGCCACACCTCTTTCAAGAAGAATGCGAAAGGTTGAAGACGGCTATAGGCGGACTTATCTTGGATATTCAACATGTCGGCAGCACGTCCATTCCAGAGATGCCAGCCAAGCCTATTCTGGATATTGCGGTAGCGGTGGAGAGCTTTGAAGGAGCAACTCTCTGCATAAGGCCCTTGGAGGAACTAGGCTACACCTACCGAGGAGAGAACGGCATCCCTAGACGCCACTACTTTGTCAAAGGTGAGCCAAGGACTCACCACCTCCACATGGTTGAAGCTACAAGCGCCATGTATAAAGAGTATATCCTTTTTCGTGACTATCTAGTCCAACACCCCGATATAGCTTTGGAATACGCGTTGCTAAAGAAACGCCTTGCCCAGCAATTTGTGACCGAGAGACAGAAGTATCAGGAACAAAAGGATCCTTTTGTTCAGCGGATACTCCAGCTAGTCCAGAAGAACGCCTCGTTACAATAACGAAGGGTAACTCAGCAATGGCTTACAACGAAGAACTCGCTAGCAGAATAAGAACAGCTTTAGCCCACCGAGAGGCCGTAACCGAGAAGAAGATGTTCGGTGGGTTGACCTTCATGGTTGATGGCAAGATGTGCTGCGGGGTCTTGCAAGACAACCTCGTCCTCCGGGTTAGCGCACAGGACTATGAGGAGTCGCTGACCCACCCCAACTCACGGCCCATGGACTTCACAGGCCGGCCCATGAAGGGCTTCCTCTACATCAGCTCAGATGGATACCAACACCAGCAGGACCTCCAGACATGGTTGGCCAAGGGCCTCGCATACGTTGATGCTTCGCCTCAAAAGGGGACATCCCGGAAACCCGTGCGCAGGACGGCTGGGCCTGTTCCGTCGAGAATCCAGAATAACGTATAGCCAAGGACATCATGCCCACCAACCTTCACAACCTCACCATCCATGAAGCACGCGACCTCCTGGACCGCCAGCAGGTGTCGTCCGTGGAGCTTACCCGCGCCTACCTGGACCGCATCCAGGCGGTGGACCCCAAGGTTCGGGCATACGTCACCATCACAGCCGAGCACGCGTTGCAGCAGGCCAGGGACGCAGACGCCCGCATAGCCACGGGGCAAGCGTCGAATCTCACGGGTATACCCATTCAGATCAAGGACAACATGTGCATGCGTGGCGTCGCCACCACCTGCTCGTCGCGCATGTTAGAGAACTTCGTGCCGCCCTACGACGCCACCGTAGTAGAGCGCCTTCGGCAGCATGGGGCCGTATTCCTGGGCAAAGGCAACATGGACGAGTTCGCTATGGGTTCCTCCACCGAGAACTCAGCCTTCTTCCCCACCCACAACCCCTGGGACCTAGCGCGAGTCCCCGGCGGCAGCAGCGGCGGCCCGGCGGCATCGGTCGCTGCTGGAGAAGCCATGGCCTCACTGGGTTCCGACACCGGAGGCAGCATCCGGCAGCCCGCCGCCCTGTGCGGCATCGTGGGACTGAAGCCCACCTATGGCCTGGTTAGCCGCTACGGGCTGGTGGCCTTCGCCTCTTCTCTGGACCAGATTGGCCCCATGACCCGCGACGTCACCGACTGCGCCCTGGTGCTCAACGCCATCACTGGACATGACCCTCGCGACTCCACGTCGCTTCCTCACCCAATACCCGACTACCGTCGCTCCCTCACCGGCGACATTCGGGGCATGCGCATCGGCGTTCCCAAGGAGTATTTCACCCAGGGGATAGACCAGGAGGTGGCGGCGGCGATACGCCAGGCCGTTGGTGTCCTGGAAAGCCTTGGCGCTTCCGTGGACTGGGAGGTCTCCCTGCCATCGACGCCCTACGCCCTGGCGGTGTACTACATCCTCGCTCCCTCGGAGTGCTCTGCCAACCTGGCCCGCTATGACGGCGTCAAGTACGGCTTCTCCTACAAGGATGGCCAAAGCATGTGGGAGGAGCTGGAGAAGACCGGCAGCACGGCTTTGGGCCGGAGGTGAAGCGACGCATCATGCTTGGGACATACTCCCTCTCCTCCGGCTACTACGACGCCTACTACCTGAAGGCGCAGAGGGTCAGGACGCTCATCACGCGGGAGTTCCAGGAGGCCTTCCAACGGTACGATGTCCTGGTTACACCAACCTCGCCCACGGTGGCCTTCCGCCTGGGTGAAAAGACCGAGGACCCGCTGCAGATGTACCTGAGCGACGTTTGCACCATACCGGTGAACATCGCCGGCATTCCGGGCATCTCCATCCCCTGTGGGTCTGCCCGCGGCCTGCCAGTAGGTTTGCAGATAATGAGCCCTGCCCTGGGAGAAGAAGCGTTGCTCCGGACGGCCTACGCCTATGAGCAGGCGACAGAATGGCATAAGATGTGGCCAGAGGTATAAACAAAGCTACATCAACTAAGAATGTGGTACTCTATTGACCAGACAGAGTGACGGAGACAGTGCAGTCATGAATACCATGGAGAGCCGCAGCGAAGTATTCTGGATGGCCTTCTGTTCCCTCTCCAAGAAGCAGCGAAGGGCGGTTGTAGAACGCCTTCTCAAAGAGCCAGAGTTCCGAGAGGACTTGATGGACATGGCCGTCTTTGAGCAACGACAGGATGAGCCTTCCAGACCATTCCGTGAATACCTCAACGAACGGGATAGCAGTCTGCGACGTTGACATATACAGTCCTCATTACGCGGGCCGCTGAACGAGACCTGGACAGGCTTTCCGCCGACATTCACTTTCGCATTACCCAAAGAATCCTTCGGTTGGAAGACGCCCCCCGCCCAGTGGGCACTAGAAAGCTGCAAGCCCAAGATCAATACAGACTTAGGGTGGGTGAATACCGCGTACTGTACCAAATATATGACAACTCCCAAACGGTAACCATAGTTGGCGTGGCTCACCGCCGGGAAGCATACCGCTAAGGAGGCCCCCATGACCACAGAAGACAATTCCCTGGACCTGCGAATCATCGCCGTGGAACCCCATGACCCTCAGGAGGGCCAACCTGGCGTGCCCATGACGCTGCACACCACCCGCGGCCAAATCCACGCCTCCTACCACCAGGCCCCTGAACCCAAGGCCGGCGTAGTTTGGGTATGGGGCGCGCGTGGCGGGGTGGCAGGCCCCGCCGACGGCATCTACGGCGTGCTGGCCGAAGAGCTTATGCCAGATGGCATCACCTCCCTGCGAGTGGACTATCGCAAACCTAACGACCTGACCGAGTCGATCCTGGACACACTGGCCGGGGTCTCGCTTCTCAGCGGCTTTGGCTACTCCTCCATCGCCCTGGTGGGCCACTCCTTTGGCGGCGCGGTGGTCATCTCGGCGGCACCCTTCAGCGAGGATGTGAAAGCGGTGGCGGCCCTCTCCAGCCAGACCTACGGTGCCCAGAAGGTCGCCCAGGTCTCGCCTCGGCCATTGCTGCTGGTGCATGGTGAAGAGGACACCCGCCTGTCGCCTCGTTGCTCCAAGGATATTTTTACCTGGGCCCAGGAGCCCAAGGAGTTGGTGCTATTTCCCGGAGCGGGCCACGGCCTCCGCGAGTGCAAGCAGGAGCTCCACGACCTGCTAAAGTCCTGGCTGGTCCAGAAGCTGACGTCGCCATGACCGGCTCCTCGGAAGAGCGGCAACCTGCCACTACGCAGAGCATCGTTGCAGGCCTTGGGCCTGCCAGCGCCGCCTTTCGCACCGCCCTGGCCGACCTCCGCAGCCTATCCCGCCAACTTCATGACAATCCCGCCCTCCAGCTACGGGTCGGCCAGTGGAGGCGACACCTGGCCCTGGTCTACGGCGAAGAGACCGGCGACACGGAGCTTTTCCTGAAGCACACCTACCTGGCATTGGTCGCCCGTCTGCTGGCCTCGCTGCGCCTGGGCATGGACGCGTTGCCATCGCCCAAAGAGCTGGTGAGCATCATCCAGGGCGACTACTTCCATGACCGGACAGCCTTGGCCAACTTCGTGGAGGAGGACTTCTTCACCTGGCCTCTTCTAGAGCCGGTTGGCCTGGAAGGACTGGCCCTGGCCCACCGCCTTCTGAGCACCCTCCAGACCTACGACTTCTCCGAGGTGCGAGAGGACGTGTTGAAGGAACTGTACCAGGGCCTGGTTGACCCGGCGGACCGCCGCGACCTGGGGGAGTATTACACCCCCGACTGGCTGGCCGAGCTGATGCTGCGCGACGAGTTGCGCCTGGCGGACGACCCGCGCCGCAGCCTACTGGACCCATCCTGCGGCTCAGGCACCTTCCTGTTCATTGCCGTGCGGCTGATACGTGAGGCGCTAGAGAAGCAGGGCGTGGCACCGACAGAAATCCTCTACCACATCGTTGACAACGTGATGGGCATGGACGTTCACCCCCTGGCGGTGACCATCGCCCGCACCAACTACCTGCTGGCCCTGGGCGACCTGCTCCAGACGCAACGGGACGTGATAACCATACCGGTCTACCTGGCCGACTCCATCAAGCTGCCCGACACCACGTCTGTCTTCACCCCTCAGCAGAGTGCAGAGGGCGCAGCCCTCGCCGGGGGCATAGGGGTGACCATCCAGGCAGAGCCAAACGTTTTCCTCCAGATGCCCCAGTCCATGAACTCCGAGGGCCTGGACTACCTGCTCCCATTCATGAAGGACAAATACGGAAGGAACACCATTGCCCGCGCCGCCACCGCCGAGGCCGAGGACCGCGGCTGGTACGCCTTCCACAGCTTCCTTTTGGCCCGCGGGAACAGGCGCAAGGCCTTTTTCCTGAACGAGGCTGACGCCGAGGTGGTGATGCAGACCCAGCGCGTGCTGATAGACCTGATGCGCCAGGGCAAAGACACCATCTGGTTCTTCATCCTGCGCAACTCGTTGCGCCCCGCCTACCTAGAGCAGCAGAAGTTCGACCTGGTGGTAGGCAACCCGCCCTGGCTGTCCCTTGAAAGCATACATGATGCTGAGCAGCAGAACTGGGCGATGAAAACGTTGGAGCAGTACGGCATGTCCGGCCTCGCTACCTCAGACAAGGCTAGCCTGGCAGACCTCTTCTTCGCCCGCACCGCCGATCTCTACCTCAAAGATGGTGGCCAGATAGCCTTCGTAATGCCGCACTCAGTCATGGTGGCCCAGCAGCACGTCCGATTCACAGGCATGTCCTTCAAAAGGGGCGACACCCTTCAGTTGGGGCTGCGCAAGTTGATTGACCTGGCGGGCGTGTCGCCCCTGTTCAACGTCCCAACCTGCGTCCTGGTGGCCGAGAAAGGGAAGTCGCCCAAATATCCAGTCCCAGGGACGGCGCTCTCCGGCGACCTGTCGGTGAAGAACCTGACACTGGAGGAGGCGCGCCAGCACCTCACAACACACTCAACGACCTACCAGGGTATGGACGGGAGGCTAGTAGCGTAGGAGCCGTCTCTCTGGTCACCCTGAGCCCGTCGATGGGAGTGAGCGATAGCTGGACCCGAACTGGTGGGTCCACAATCCTCCAGATTCAGTCTCAGGCTGGGCGCAGGTAACACCTACCGTAACTAGCAGGGCAACGAGACCACTAGCAATATATCGCATCAGGGTCCTCGGCCTCCCCTCATCCATTGTCTAGGCGCCGACAAGTTACAATGTTTGCGCCGCCTCCCATATCTCGAGCACTTGTGTGTTGTGTTGTAATGAAAATCGAGAAAATGGACCGCGTTGCATTCGATTTTTGGATTTTAACCTTGACTTCTGTTTGTATCTGTGATAAATGTTGGCCAATTCGATGCTTTAGGCCGCCCGGACCAGGTACACTTTTCCAATGGCCGGAACTGCCATATACGGAAGGATCTGAGGGAGGTTACGTCAATAGGTGTGTAAACGACATCAGGCGGCGACCTTCTCAGCCGTTGATTCAATGGCGATTCCATCCGCATACTGTGCACCGAGATAGACGTCTTCGATCAACTCAGGGGCCTTCAGACGCCTGAAGCGCTGTTCGGCGACCATCAACATTTTCCAGATCACCGCTATCGCCCGATCGACCCTCTTGTAGCGCTTGGCGGCATCGGTCCGAAGTCTGAGCGCCGCGAAGGGTGATTCTACCGGGTTCGTCGTGCGAAGGTGCCCCCAGTGCTCCTTTGGAAAGTCATAGAAGGTGACCATGCGGTCCCAGTCCCGCTCCAAGGCCTCTGAGGCCGCCTCGTAGGAATGGTCGCCGCACCACCTGGTGAACACCGTCCTGAGCCGCTCAGCCTCTGTCCGAGTCGGCGCGTAGGGGATAGTACGCAGCATGAGCTTTGCCTGGTCCTGTTGTCGCTTTGGAAGCTTGGCGAGCACGTTTACGATCTTGTGGTTCCAGCAGCGTTGCTCTGCTGCCTGCGGATAGACGTTGCGCAGAGCATGGTTGCTATTGCCACTGGAATTGGCTCCATTAATGGTGGCGTCGTTGGTTTCATAAGCGGCATAGGTTTTGGCTTGGTCGGTTGGGCACTATGGGCTTGGATAACCTATTTTGTCGGGACTAGGATGCTGAAAACCCCTGAAACCGATGCCAACTGGGCCCAACTCGCAAGGGCCTTGGGGTTCGCTCAATCTCCGGGTGTCCTGAAGGTATTCGCCTTCATTCCTGGCATTGGCGGCCTGATATTTTTAGTTGTATCACTCTGGCAGTTAGTCACCATGGTCGTCGCTGTCCGTCAAGGCCTGGATTACACATCCACAGGGCGTGCCGTAAGTGTCGTCTTGATCGCCTTTTTCCCCTACGCGGTCTTGATGTTGATATTCGCATGGTGGCTAGTTCAACCTAGAATACAGGGTTGCGAGCAATTCCTAGTGCCATGCTGCCAGAGGTGCCGCATTGACGAGATAATTTTCCAATAGGCCAGAAACGGCAACTAGAACTCAATCTTGCCCACCTCACGTTTTACGTCTTCATCCGATAACCGAAGTTAGATCCTCGTTGTATTGATGTCCCTGTGCCCCAACTGTTCCTGAAGGGCATCAAGCCTTCCACCGCAGTTCAGAAAATTGATGGCGTACCCATGGCGTAACAGATGAGCGTGGACTCTCCGATCCAACTTGGCGTTGCCGGCAGTATCTTTGATGATCTGGGCTGCTCTCTGCTTTGTAATGCAGCCTCCCTTTCTTGAGGGGAAAAGGTAGTCGTATCGCTCCATCGCGTTTTCTTGTGCGTAGAACAGGATGTAGGTAATTAGGCGGTCCTGGACGAATACCACGCGTTCCACTCGATCTTTCCCCAGAACCCGGACACCGTCTCTGCCCACATCCCCTAATCTGACGTGTGTGGCCTCGCTGACTCGTAAGCCAGTCTCCCAGAGTAACCTGAGAAAGAGACGATTCCGTTCGTTCTTGGCAGTGCCGATGAGGCGGTGAGCCTCATCGATTGTCAAATAATAAGGCAGTCGCCGACTCAGGTGATGAATACCTGGGCCTTTGCTAGAATTAGCGTCGAGTTAGTCATGCCGCCACCTCCTCGAGGCGACGGACCCATTCCTCTATTCCAAGTAAGGTAATTCCGGATGGAAGGATTGATGTGGGTGGCGTGTGCTCAACCCATCATGAGCGGGGTATTAGACGCTCTCACTCGCCGGGTTCTGAGGCAAACCTCACGCTGCGCCGCCACCAATGGCCGGAAGGAAGTGGACCTCACTGTCCTCGTTCACCGGCTGGAGCATTCCCAGGCCGCTGGCTTCACCGTCCACCACCACGGCGATCCCCGGCGTGATCTCATTGTCCTGGCATAGCCGGTCCTTCAGCTCTGGGAACAGATCAACCAGGCTGTTCACGACCTGACGCACCGTTCTGCCGGACACTTGCACCCGTTGCCGGCCGCCAGCCAGGTCCTGCATCATCAATGGAATCCACACTTCAGGCATGGTTTGGTATAAGAACCCTTACTCCCTGTATTCCCCTCTCCCTCAAGGAAGAGGGGAAGCAAGAATAAAGATAGGGGACACCCCCTAGAACCCCGGCATGGAACCCTGGTTCCCTGCACCCTCCTATGAAATGCACCAGGGGCAATCAGTCGTTACTTCTTTCGGCCATTGCCGTTGGCCTGCATGGCTTCCAAAACGCGCCCTGGGGACATAGGCAACCGGTTCATTCGTACGCCTATCGCATCGTAGATAGCGTTGGCTATGGCCGCCATGGGTGCGGTGATGGACACCTCGCCCACACCACGGACGCCAAAGGGATGGCCGGGGTTGGCCACCTCCACTATGACAGTGTCAATCATGGGCAGGTCCAGGCTGGTGGGCATGCGGTAGTCCAGGAAAGTTGGGTTCAACATGCGGCCCTGGTCGTTGAAGGCGTACTCCTCGTTCAGCGCCCATCCTATACCCTGAACCACGCCTCCCTGCATCTGACCTTCCACGTAGGTGGGATGGATGGCTTTGCCAACATCCTGAACGATGGTATACCGCAGGATAGTCACCTTCCCCGTCTCCGGGTCCACCTCCACGTCAGCCAGATGGGTGGTGAAGACGTTGCCCACGCCACGAGGGTCTACCGTGGCCCGGCCTACAATGGGGCCGCCTGTGGATAGCAGCTGAGCGGCCAGTTGCTGAAAGGTCAGCTTCAACTCCGGGTCCGATTTGTGGGCCAGGACACCGTCTTCGTACTCCACATCCTCCACTGGGACCTCCCATATCCTTGCCGCCCGCTCTTTCATCTGCATCTTGATGTCCTCGGCGGCCAGGTAGCACGCCCACCCCGATTTGAACGTCGCGCCGCTGCCCCCTGTGGTAGAGGTGAAGCCTATGGAGTCGGTGTCGGCCACGAACGGCTTTACGTCTTCTGCGGGTATGCCTAGCACCTCTGCAAGCTGCATGGATAGAGTAGTCCTGGTGCCGCCGATGTCTGGTGAGCCTTCCACCAGACTGACGATGCCGTCGGCGTTGACGCTGGCTACTGCGCTGGCAGGGCCGGCGCCGTTGAACCAAAAGCCCGACGCCACACCGCGGCCCCGATACGGCCCTTCCATCGGAGCACCGTAGTGAGGGTGCTCCTTGGTGGCCTGAAGTGTCTCTAAACAGCCGATGCGCTGGAATACGGGCCCTGGGACACGGCGTGTGCCCTCTTTGGATGAGTTCAGGATGCGGAACTCCAGAGGGTCCATGCCCAGCTTATCGCATAGCTCGTCCACCGTTGTTTCCATGGCGAAGTTGGCGGCAGGTGAGCCAGGTGCTCGATAGGCTGCTGTCTTGGGCGAGTTGACGACTACGTCGAACCCCTCCACGTAAGCATTGGGTACATCGTATGGGGCGAAGATACACATGGCCCCGGGTGAAACAGGCGAGCCTGGGAAAGCGCCGGCTTCATAGACCATATGGGCCTCGGCGGCAACCAGGCGTCCCTGCTTGGTAGCTCCCAGCTTCACCCGAATATGCGTGCCCGAGGTGGGGCCTGTTCCTTCAAACACCTCGGCCCGGCTCATAGTCAGCTTTACTGGATGCCCTCCGCTCCTCTGGGAGAGAAGGGCTGCCACAGGCTCCAGGTACACACTGGTCTTGCCTCCAAACCCGCCGCCTATCTCCATCGGGTAGGCCTTTGCCTTGGAGACAGGAATGTCCAGGATGGTGGCGGTCTGGTCCCGCATGGCGAACTGACCCTGGCTGCTGGACCAGATGGTCACAAACCCATCTGCGTCCCACTGGGCTGTGGCCGTCTGAGGCTCGAGGTATCCCTGATGTACCGCTACGGTATGGGATTCCTTCTCTATGATGATGTCTGCCTCATGAAAGCCTTTCTCCAAATCACCCAGGCGGAACTCGAATTGGCTGGCGAGGTTGGTGCCTTCCCCTTCCTCGTCGTCGGCTCGGTAGCCTCCGGCCCGCATACCGCCGCTGCCCTGGGTCTTGAGCTTTTCGTGCAGGATTGGAGCGCCGGACTTCATGGCCTCCCGGCCATCCAGAACATGCGGCAGGACCTCGTAGTCAACGTCTATCAGCGCAAGGGCTTCCTCGGCGGCCTCCGGGGTGGCGGCAGCCACGGCGGCCACGGCATGTCCCTTGTAAAGCGCTTTGTCGTAGGCAAGGCAGTTGTTAATCAGGAACCTGAAGTTCATGAATGCCCCTTCTCCCATGTCGGCAATCTTGCCGGAGGGTTGGGGGAAGTCCCGGCCAGTGACCACCGCCTTGACTCCCGGCAGAGCCAGGGCGCGGCTGGCGTCTATTTGCTTTATCGTGGCGTGGGCATGAGGGCTTCGCAGGACACGTCCGTACAGCATCCCTGGAAGATGGACATCCGCTCCGAACCTGGCGTGCCCAGTCACCTTGTCCAGGGCATCGTGACGTGGTGGCCTGGTGCCTACGACCTTGTACTCTCTGTTTGACAGGACGACGTTGGGTTTATAGTCCAGCATGGGTCCTCCTCAGTGGGATTGTGGTGGGAACGGGACTAAGATATGGTACCACAAAGCTCGCGTCCTTAACTGACAGCTCCCTCAGCCCTGAGCGCATCCAACTCCTTCTGGCTGTAGCCCAGCTCAGCGACTATTTCGTTGGTGTGTTCCCCAAGCCCCGGCACGGGCCGGCGGAACCAGGATTCGCCAGCGTTGGCCGACATTTTGAATGGTATGTTCACCGTCTCTATTGTGCCAATGCCCTGTTGCTCAAAGGTGGTCATCATCTGATTGGCGATGACCTGGGGGTCATCACGGACCTCCGACATCTCTTTGACCACGCTTACTTGCGCGTTTGCTTCTTTGAGCTTGGCCTCCCACTCTGCTGCAGGCCTGGTGGAGAGTTGCTCAGTGATGATCTGTTGCAGGGCATCAGCGTTCTCCTGACGCTTCGGACCAGTGTCAAATCTCGCGTCCTCTATCAGCTGGTCCAAGCCCAGGGCATGACAGTAACCAGGCCACCTCTCAGCTATGGGAGACGCAAAGATATACCGGCCATCGCTGCAACGATAAACCCGCCTTGCCCCTGCGTTCTTGATGGGACCTCCATTATCAGTCCCCACCACGTGCATCATGTTTACGGCGTGGGATGCCAGAGCGCTTTGCAACAGGCTCAATTCCAGCTTCTGGCCGCGTCCCGTGCTATCCCTCTGACGCAGGGCCAGCGCCACGGAACCAACGGTCAGCATGCTGGTGGCCATGTCGAAGTGAAAGAGGCTCAACGAAGATGGAGGAGTACCATATGGGGAATGGCGAAAGTCTGCATCTCCCGACCGGGCTTGGACGACCAGATCAATCCCAGGGAGGTCATAGTCAGGTCCCTGCTCCCCATAGCCGGTGATGGAGGCGTAGATGAGCCTGGGGTTGACAGCGGCCAGCTCCTCGTACGTAAGCCCCCATCGACCCCTGGTCGCTGTCCTGGTAGCTATGATCAGGACGTCTGCCTGCTTTAACAGCCTGTAGGCCACATCGCGGCCCGGAGGCGTTTGATAGTTAACCACTATGGAGCGTTTGTTGCGGTTGAACGCCAGGAAAGGCAAGGTAAAGCCAGGATAGGGTGCTGTAGCCGTTGCGCGGTTGGAGTCGCCCTCGGGTGGCTCCAGCTTGATGACATCGGCACCCTGATCCGCCAGCATCATGGCAGCGTAAGGCCCCGCATACACCTGACATATCTCCACTACCCGTATACCCTCAAGTGGTAACGCCATGTTTTGCCTCCTCTTTCGCAATAGTGCCCTGGTTTCAGAGACTTGTGAGAGAAAAGATACGGTAAGTCTACAACAAAATTACAACAAGTGGCTCTTGTAGCTCTTTCCTTTTTTTGAGGCGGGTGGACTACATGGCAATCGGAGGAATTACTCTATATAATTTCACCGCCAGGCCGAAAGTTGGCTTCCAGAAAGGGTGCCGCTATCATGGATCCTGCATCTGGCCCTCCAAAACAGCGAGAGATTACCAGTTGGGCCGCCAAGGCCTTTGCTTCTCTGCGCTATCGCGACTTCCGCTTTCTGTTGCTCAGCACCACCAGCCTCGGTTTTGGCCAGTGGTTCCAGCAGATAGGCATTGGGTGGCTGGTGTATGTGGTCACCAAAAGCCCAATTCAGATGGGTATCGTGGCGGCCATTCGCGGCGTCTCCGTGGTGGCGCTTTCCATTCCAGCGGGAATGTTGGCGGACCGGTACGACCGGCGCACTCTGGTGCTATGGTCCACCGCCTTGGCCGTGGTCCAAGCGAGTCTCTTGGCCTTGCTGGTCATCCTGAACATTGTCCAGTGGTGGCACCTGTGGTTATTCGCCTTGGTAGAAGGCGCTTCGGCGGCGTTCAATCAGCCGGCGCGCTCTGCCCTGGTGTACGACCAGGTTGGCCCTAAGACACTGGAGAACGCCATCGCCCTTACGGCGGTCACCAACAACCTTGCCAGAGTCACCGGGCCAACCATCGCGGGAATGGTTATTGCCTGGGTGGGAGTTGGCGCTTGCTTTGTGACACTTGCTAGCCTGAAGATCTTAGCCTTCTTCCTGACTATGCGCATCAGGCCCGCGCCGCCGGCCCCGGCGTCCAAGAAGTCGGCACATGGGTGGCGCAGCTACATGGAAGGGTTAGTGGTGGTAGGCCACAGCCGGGTCTTGCTGGGCCTCTTGGTGCTCCACATAATTCCCACTATTCTGGTGTATCCGTACATGGCTTTTGTACCTATATACACCTCGGATGTGCTTGGGTTAGGCAAGAGCGCCTCGGCCTACGGGTTCCTGATGTCGGCGGTGGGTTTTGGGTCCCTGGTAGGCGCAGCGTTGCTGGCGGTTCGTGGCAGCGGTCAACGGGGCGGAATGCTCATGCTGGGAGGTGTCTTCTTCTACATAGTAATGATCATGCTCTTCTCGCAATCCACATGGCTACCTCTGTCATTCGGTATTCTCGTTTTTGGAGGCTTGTTCAACTCCTATAATCTGGCAATGAACCAGACGCTGTACCAGTTGCATACGCCCAACGAAGCCAGAGGCCGCGTCCTGGCGGTATATGGAATGAGTGGTATGGGGCTCCAGCCCATAGGGAGCCTGGTGATGGGCCCCGCCATCGGAGCTTGGGGGTTCTCCCCCACAGTGGCGTCTTTCACCGCACTTGCCGCTCTTTCGGCCATAATTCTCGCGGTGGCTATTCCCGATGTATGGAGGCTGCGAGCACCGTCCACAGCAGCCCAGACGTAGCCGGTCCTCCACGTATCCCAGACTAGAAGGCCCGATGCCAATACGATGCTGTCGGCAGGGGTAGAAGATGATTTGTTGGATGACTTCTTGTCATCAGTTCAGTGTGTGGCGCACCATACTCTTCTGGACTCGATTCCAGGCCAGACGTAGCCCAAGGCCATCCTGCTCGGAAAGCTCCGCATTCCCATAACGGGCCCTGCAAAAGGCGTCGCAAATAAAGAGGATGTCTTCCCTGGCCCCAGGAATAGCTGAGGCTAAGGCCGTTCCAAACTCCCTTGGCGTGTGCCCCCGTGGAGGCTCCACCAGCAGAATCCTGGCCATCCGGTGCATTCGTGCGTAGGCCATTTCTGGGTGCGGTAGCTGGAGGAAATACCGACGCCACACCAACACCAGCCCCGCGGTCCACATAGCCATCAGCGCCATGAGAAAGACGCCCCCAGAGCTCCAGGGAGATACGCGGAGCATCAATGGAAACGGCCTTAGCCCCATGCCGTCCGGCAGCCTGCCTCCTCCGGGGTCGATCTCCTCATCATCGATGTCGAACTCTGGCTCCTCAAGTAGGTCACCCTCGGAGAGGAACCCTGTCAGGCCAGCGCCGAACCCCGCCAGGTCACTGGTCTGGCGGGGCCGAAGGGGATAGATGGGCGATGGCTCAAACTCTACCCACCCCGCCTGAGACATGTAGGCTTCGGTCCAAGAATGTTGGTCGCCTTCCGTGACGGTGAAGGCCGTGCCTATCTCCTCCGCAGTGCCAGGGCCAAATCCGCTAACCAGGCGGGCGGGGACGCCCACGGCCCGCAGCATTACCGCCATGGCAGACGCGAAGTGGTCACTGTGGCCAACCTTGCTCTGGAAAAGAAAATGGTCAACCCTGTCCTCGTTAAATCCTGGGACTGAAGTAGCGTTGCCATAATTGTAGTTTGACCTCAGGTACCTCTCGATAGCCACAGCCTTGCCATACGGGTCCGTGGCGTCACGTGTCAACCGAAGGGCCAGCGCCCCGACCCGTTGGGGAAGGGACGAAGGAATCCCAAGGTACCGGTCTTTCACCCATTCAGGGTACTCCCGGTTGGTGGAACGCAAGATACCCTGCGTGTGGAAGGGGCTTGGGAAGCTGCCAGTGTAGCTGTCCCCCGGCTCCAGCCTCTTGTCGGGGCGTATCGTCAGGGCGTCGGCATACACCGTTGCCCCGTCGTGTTTCTCTACCTGGGCCGGAACGTTGACCCACGAATTACTGGGCGAAGGAACGTACATGTAAGGAGTGGAGGAGGATACGATCACCTGGTAGGAGATCTCCTCTTCATCCGTGTCCTCAAACTCATCTAGCAGGGGCGGCTGATTAATAGCTGGCTCCATGACGGTGTCGTCAGTGGTCCATCCGCCGGAGTTATAGCTGGTATACGCCCTCACTTTCCAATATGCGGGGTAGGAAACGCTTCCTGAGAACACAGGCTCCGTGCCGGTGGGTCGGACGGGAAGGATGGGAAAGGTTGAATTGAACCGCCTGGTGGAGAGGGACAGCTTGCCACCGACGGCAGAGAACAGTCGCCCAAACTCTCCCTGGAACCACTCCACGGGCTGCCGTGATGCGTTCCAAAACCCTACCAGGGTCTCTTGCCGGGCGTGATTTGGGGGAAGAAGGAAGACACCCCCCACAATTAGGGAACTGAAGACCAGGCCAGCCATCAGCCAGAGGATGCGCAGAGAGCGAGGGTGGTCTATACCTTGCCTTGCCAGCTGGACTGTCTGTTGGACAGAGTGCAGGCGCACCATGAGCAACATTGTGACCAGCAGGAACGGGAACAGATGGATATAGTACCTCTCTGGCAAGTAGGTAAGGTTCATCACCAGGCCAAAGGCGCTGGGGAGCACCGCCAGCCATACGTTGCCCCGCTTGAATATCGCCCAAGAGGCCAGGTACCCTGCTGCCCAGGCCAGGCCAGTCAAAATGAATGCGAATGGAAGAGTGTCAGTGCTGATGTCGTTACCCACCAGAGCTGTCCACCAGGCCGCCAGACGTGCGTTGAGCTCCCCAAGCCTGGCCCAAAAGGTCTCCCCATCTGCAATGGTGCTGCCTTGCAAGTACACAACCAGGCCACCCACACCCGAGGCCAGGAGGTGCCCTTGCCACGACTTCCAAGGCAGGCGGACGGCCAGCAGCCCCGCCAGAGCGCCCAGAGCAGCCGTTAGCGACAGCCAGGGCATGGGCACCCATTGCGCCACCTCAATGGAGTGCACCACCAATACCACAGCGCTTCCCACCAGCAGCAGGGTAAGCCAGTCCTGGGTACGGGCCCAGCGCACAACTGTTACTCGGGCTATGGCTTCCGTTCTTGTTGCCAAGCTAGTGTCCTTCTGAAATGGTAGCCATGACTGGGCGATAAGCCACCGTTCGCCTGTAGTCCAGGGCTACGCTCAGGGGTTCGCCCTGGCGCACCACGTAGGTGATTATGCCATCCTGCTGGAGCACGCCCTGGGCCTGCTGAGAGCTCCGGTGCCCCCCAAACGAGTGAGCATCTATCAACACCACGGCAACCCTGGACCTGTATGAGGGCAGGCCGCTCAGCTCCTGGAGCCACGAAGAGTCAGTTGATGGTGTGATAACCACCACACGGGACGACGGGCTGAAAGAGTCCCACTCCTGTCTAAGCACCTGCATCAAGGGCCTGCTGCCTGTGGCCCGGGCCATTGCCATGACGCGCAGCAGTTCCTCGTGAAAGTTGGGGGTCTGCTGGGGCGTCAGGAGATACCGGTGGTCCCCGTGGGCCATGATACCTACCGGCCAGTCCATGGAGAGGAACTTCTCAGCCAGAGACGCCGCTATGGTGACGCCCCACTCCTCAGTATTGTCTATTTCGCCGCCGGCCTGGACGTCCTGGTGCATGTCCAGCACAACCCACACGTGGTTCCTAGTCTCGTTCTCGAACTGCTTGACCATTAGCCTTCCCGTTCTAGCCGTGGATGCCCAGTGGATACGATGGAAGCCGTCCCCCGGGTTATACTCCCGTATGTTGGATACGGAAGAGGCGCTTTCGTGACTCTGCAGATACCTGACACCATGGTGGAACGTGTCGCTCAAAGAAAGCTGGAAATCTTGAAGGTCAACGGTGGCGGGGTAGACCGTAACCTCGTCCACGCCAGGGAAAGCGCGGCTGAGCCGAAACAGGCCAAAGGGGTCGGTAGAGTAGGCCCGGGCCGGCCCCAGCTTGTACACCCCCCTCTTCTTCAACGGGGACTTGGCAAGCCAACGGACCCCCTGAAAAGGTTTAAGGTTCATTACCTTGCCAGTCACTTGGCCAGGCAGATCGGCCATATCTCTTACTTCCAGCACCAACTTCGGCAACGGACTGCGATTTTGGATGAATAGCTCAGCTTCCAGGAACTCACCCACTTTAGCCAGCCCAGACGCGCGTTTGGCAGAGACGTGGATCCCAACGAGATTCGTCGCAGACCATAGAAATCCTACCAATATGACCCCTATCAGCGTATAAACCAGGAAATAGAAGATGGCGAAGCCCGAGGCCACACCACTTAGGATGGCTATGCCTGTCAACAATAGAACCATGTACAACCGTCTCACGGCACGTCACCCAATATCTGTTTCTCACGCCGGCGAGAGGCGTGGGCGGTTACGATCGCCACGCTTAACAGGAGCGTGAGCGCCCCGGGCACCGTTCCCGCAGCAACGGCGACCCACGGCGAGAGGCCGGGCAGACCAAGGTCGAACATCTTTGGCGAGATACTCCCGTATGAGAAGGTGGACACAACCTCCAGGGAGAGGCCAATACTCACCAGCACCATCAGTCCCGGCCATAACAGTCCCCGGGTTGTCCCTGCTGTTGCCAAGACGACAAAGGCGCTGGTTGCTATGCAGATGCCCAGGGCAAGGAATACCCTCCACGGCAATGCAACACCGGCCGGGGTAGCTGCCATGGCCTGGATCGCCTCTGAGGAGAAGAAGAGGAGCATAGCGGCTGGGACCAAGGACGCCGCCACCAGAAGCACGGGGACGGTCCTCTGCCGGCGAGAAAAGAGCAGCTCGCCCAGGAGTACGAAGAGAAGAGGAATGGTGGCGCAGTATGGCCACAGCGGCGGGAAGAACGACTCCAGATCATTCAGGTAGACAAACCTGTATACAAAAGGGACGTACCTCACCATGGGAAGGGCCATGACCAGCACGGTGTATGCCCCGAACTGGAGTAGAGCCGGGGCGCGGTTCCTACCAGTAATTCCCAACGTGCTGCCCAGCACCATCAACGCCAGCGTGAAAGTGGCCAGGGCCACCACCGCTTGATGGCCGGGATGTGGAAACTCCCTGGCGATGCTCAGCACTGCCGCCGAGGCAGCCAGAAGCGAACCCCCAGCCATAAGCGCGGCGACGCGGAGAACGGGAGCGTTGGAGGAGCGAACCACCCCATCAGGCTGAAGGCCCGCCAGGGAAACGTCCGTGGCTGTGGCTATCACAATGGTCCTCTCCACGGGAACGATGGGCCTGTGGAATTGAACAAAAGATCCTGCCTTTCACTCCTCGTAGAAGATATTGCAACGTCCCATACTCTTTGTTGATGAGACCCTAACAAGGGTAGCCATGTCCCCGGGAAATCTTTCAAGAGTTCTAATCGGGGCCAGTGCGTGCCTCTGCCTTCAGTCAAAGAGTCTTATGATTATACTCCAAAGTTGGCTCGCAAATGAGCAGCAGCAGGGGAGAGCGTTGCCCTTACCCATCCCATCGCCAAACAGCATAGACGCTTTCCGTAGCGCAGCTTCAAGTCCCGCCCATCCCGTTGACGCTGAATCTGCTGAGGTATACCCTGAATACAACTTCCCACCCTTCCTAGCTAGAGTTCCGACTTGGTCGAGCGCCGATCTTATCGGGCGTCCTTGATGGAGTCGGGAAGTCACGACGAAGTCGGACCTGTCATGAGTAGACCGTAAGGAAAGGGGGGCCAGGAATATGCTCGGAAGAGTTTTTCATTACCCCGCTAGTGACGAGAACCTTGAATAACGGAAAACCTGGTGCTCCTGCCCCCCGAGATGGTCCGGGTGACATGGCCACAAGCGGCCACGGAGATATGGGGCAAGGGTCTCTGGGATTCTCGAGGACCATGTTCGCCTCGCTGGCTAACAGAGAGTACCTTCTCGTTTGGCTGGGCAACCTGGGCGCCATGTTTGCAATGCAAATGCAGATGGTGGCGCGCGGCTGGCTGATCTACGACATGACCGAATCAGCCATAGCCCTCGCCTGGGTGACGCTCTCCTTCATGGCTCCCACACTTGTCTTCGCCCTGTTTGGTGGCGTCATGGCAGACCGGCTCCTGAAGAAGTGGGTGATGATCGGCACCACGGGCCTCAACGCTGTGGCTTCCCTTGCCCTGGCCACCATCATCATTACCGGTAACGTCACCTTCACCCATTTCATCCTATTTGGCTTGCTAAACGGAACTGTCCTGGCTCTAAGTATGCCCGCACGCCAGGCAATCATTCCTGGCATTGTGGGTGAAGCGAATCTAGTCAACGCCATGGCCTTGAACACCGCCAGCATGAACCTTTCCCGAATTCTGGCGCCGGCGTTGGCAGGGGTACTTATTGCGTTGGTAGCGGGAGGAGACAGGACCTCCGCTCTGGGAGTAGGTATAGTCTTCTACATTATCACCCTGCTCTATGTAATATCCGTGATCACGCTGCTCTTGCTGCGCCACGAAGGCCGCACAGTAATAACCCAGCGGCGCGGCATGATTGGAGACATTGGAAACGGACTGAAGTACGTAGTGAGGAACCCTACGATACTGGGCCTTCTGCTCATGGGGTTAGTGCCTCTGGTCTTTGGAATGCCTCTTCAGTTCCTTTTGCCCGTGTTCAACACTGAAGTTCTGAGCCGAGGTCCTGAGGGACTGGGTCTGCTGATGGCCTCCATGGGCGTTGGGGCGCTCATCGGGTCGCTAGTCCTGGCTGGCCTGGGCGACATGCGCCACAAGGGACTCATACTGCTGGCCGCCGCTATGACCTGGGCCATCTTCATAGGGCTGTTCTCTCTCTCCACAAACCTGAGCCTGGTGTTGCCTTTGCTAGCTATGATAGGTTTTGGCAGCACCGCCTTCATGGCCATGAACATGTCCTTGGTGCAACTCGCCGTGTCGGATGAGATGCGGGGCCGCGTCTCGAGCCTGTCCATGATGACATTTGGCCTGATGCCACTGGGAGTTTTCCCCACCAGCATCCTGGCAGAGAGGTTTGGGATTGGACCTGCCCTGTTAGTAGGAGCTGTGGGGCTGGGTATTATGACTCTTGTTGCAGCCGTGGCATTCCCAGCTATCTGGCGCATAGACAAGGGACACGGGCCTATGGCCGGACCTGTGAGTTCCAACAGTTACCCTGGCATTACGGTGCCTGCGCAGGCGGATATGGTTGCTAAGCAATAAGGTAATCGGCCCGCCGTTGCCGGGCCGATTACTTCGTCAGCGCAAGGAGCTTGTTTGGGGCCTTCTACGGCTCATCCCACCCCTCATCATCCTCTTCTTCCTCCTCCTCGTGACGCCCGGGCCGGGCGCCTTCTAGCCCACCTACCCTGGGCAGCAGGGGAACTGACTTCTGTTCTCCCCGCGGCTTACGGCGAGGCAGAACGTCTATTCTCTGACGCAGCGTCCTGATAGCTTTGCTCTGACTCTCCTCCGCGGTGATGACCAGGCCGTCCACCCCCATGTCCCGGAGTTGCTCCAGTTCCCTGGTCGTGAGTTCGGCGTCCCACTCCAGCAACAGGTAGCGACCCGTGGCCGAGCGAACGTTGGATATGGCCAGAAGGTGCGCCAGACTCAGGGAACCTTCAGGTGCCGGTTTGCGCAGTATGACGATGTCTACGGGCAGGTCCTCCAAGCCCCGTAGCTGGGGCTCGGGCAGGTCCGCTGTAATGCGAAGAATCCTGGCACACTGGCCTTCCTCCAAAGCGTCTACCCTGGTCCCATCGATGCCAAAGACCAGGAAATCGCATCCCTGGTCTTTGTAGGCTTGCAAGCCCTCCTGACCCGACTCTTCTACGGCCACACCCCAGACGGCCCCCTCCAGCAACTTGAGTTGTTGTGCCGCTCCGGCGGTCCCCGCGGAGCTGCCAGGCAGTAAAATAGCATCCAGGCCCGCTTTGATTAGCGAAGAGTTGTGCCTCTGGTCCTTTCCTGCCAACCAGGCCAGAAGCACCAGGGTTGGAACACTCTCCCTGTTTCCCTGAGGCGCAAACCCCAGGGCCGGGGCAGTACCTTTGGCTATCCGGTCCAGACGTTCCAGTAGTTTGCTCATTTGCCAGCCTCTCTAGCGGGAGATGCCGCTATTTATTGACCTATCCCAAAATCCGCTCCAGCGCCGCACCCTGCAGGATGCGGCATCCATGCCTCCGCCATCAGGCGGGGCCAGAAAAGGAATCTTGGAATGACATCAACCAACGTAACGCATTCACCATTTTAGCAGTGGTGGAGCCACCGCTCGGGTTCGAACCGAGGACCTGCTGTTTACGAAACAGCTGCTCTACCACTGAGCTACGGTGGCCCGCTGTCTTGAAGTCAGCGTCGGGTCCAAGCAACCTATTGAAGCATAAGGTATACAGGGATGAGGCGCAAGCCGAAGGCTTGTAGCCTCAGATAAACTGCAGGAGCCGTGGGTCAGCCCCCCTCCCGGCTCCTGCGGAAGGATATTCACTTCGTTGAAACTACCATTAGAAGTTGGCTTTAGGGCCTGCACCGCTGGGAGTGGCTCGGCGTATGGTTTTCCAACATCGTTTCCCTTGTCCCCCAACGACCTTCGAAGCTCGTGAATAGCCTCCGTTAGCACCTGGTCCTGAACTTCCCCTTCTTCCCAAAGCTCTTTAATAACTTCCCGTACGGCCACGACACGAGGGGAGTGCTCAATCAGATACCAGAGCACTTTAAGGGGCTTGTCCTTCACATCGAGCGGCTCTCCTCCTTTCCATAGGCACAGATTAGGTATGTCCAGCCGATATGGGCTAAAGTGAACCTGCTGTCCGTCATTCGTCGTACCCTTCATCGTTTATACCTGCCTTGCTGAGAGAAATGTGATAGCGGATTGATATTTCCTTGAGACTCCGGCTCCCTACCAAGGATACAATTATCTCGCCGACACTACAAAGGGGAGGGTCGTTATGGCAAATCTGAGCGTTGGAGTCGAGATAGAGGAGAGGGAAAGGGGGGAACGGTATGATGGACAGGTCAACTTCGATGGCCATCGTTTTAGCTATGGGCTGGTATTCGGCGTGCCACTGGGGAAGCTAAACGACTACGCAGGCGGTCGGATGGGAGATTTCTGGGAAAAGGTTGACGTAGAGGCCTGGAATGATCGGTCGCAGAAGGTAGATCTGAATGACAGCGCTTGAGCTTTATTCCTGAGAACGGCAGGAGCGGCGGCAATGCAAACCTACAATAACCCATCGCTGGCAGCTCAACGTGAAGAGTTCTTAGAAAATCTGAGGAGGCAGAACCCAAACAATCCTGTAGAAACATCAGGGACTCTTGTCAGCTTGAGCTATGAGTTACCGCGAACCCCTGAGGTTGATAGCGCCTTGGTGCACCTTCGTGGCCAGTAGGTTACTTGGAATGCCTACTGCTCGCGTTCGGCAAATAAAAACCACTAAGAAAAGGAGGAAAGCTAAGATGGGTAGTTAGCCGCTGGCGCGAAACTCCGATTGACTGAGAATTCACACATGAACTGGAGGAGATTTCAACAATGAATAGTCACGCAAGAATTAAATCGGCGGTCGGGATGGCGGCACCAGGGACCACTGAATACTATCGGAACGCCGCTATTGTCCTGGCCAGCAGCAAGCCGGGACACCTCTCCTCAGGGTCGAAGGCTAAGCTTCAGGCTTTGGCCACAAGTGGTGATTATCAAACCAGAATGATTGCCAGGAGAGGGCTGGGGTTGTAATAAGGCATAAGAACGCTCCCCCCGCGAATATACGAAGGGGAGCGTTCTTGCAAATGAGGTAACAATAATCAAAAGAAAAGGCTCCCACAACTGAGGTGGACCCCAAAATTCGGACAGGTGGCTAAGAGAGAGTCCCGCTTCTAAAATAGGACGGAAGCAAGGAGCAGGACATGAAGCAAACACGTAAGAAGCACAGCCCAGTCTTCAAGGCCAAAGTGGCTTTGGCCGGGCTCCATGGGGAGCACACCATTGCAGAGCTGGCCAGCCGGTTTGAAGTCCACCCGAGCCAGATCCATGCCTGGAAGAAGGCCTTGACTCAGGGGGCGCCGCACCTCTTTGAAAATGGTGCTGGACGCCAGGAGAAGGACCAAGAGGTCCTCACTGCCCAGCTCTACCAACAGATTGGGCAGCTCAAGGTGGAACGGGATTTTTGTCACGGAGCTTCGGGTTGTGAGCCGGTCCCAACGCAGGGCCATGATTGACCGAGAAGAACCGAAGCTGTCTCTGGTGCGCCAGTGCGCCTTGCTGGGTATCAGCCGCTCCTCGTTGTACTACCTGCCAACCGAGGCCGGCGCCGAGGACTTGGAGTTGATGGCCCTCATAGACCAACAGTACCTGAAGACACCTTTCTACGGATCCAGAAGGATGACTGCCTGGCTCAGAAATCACGGACACCAGGTCAACCGCAAGCGGGTCCGCCGGCTGATGCAGCTGATAGGCCTGGAGGCCATCTACCGGCGTCCCAACACCAGCAAGCCAAACCCGGGGCATAAGGTCTATCCGTACTTGCTCAGGGGCTGGAGATCAACCGGGTCAACCAGGTGTGGGCCACCGACATCACCTACATACCCATGGCTCGGGGTTTCCTATACTTGGTGGCCATCATGGACTGGCACAGCCGCTACGTGCTGGCCTGGCGGCTGTCCAACACCCTGGAGGTAGACTTCTGTGTTGCGGCTCTGGAAGAGGCCTTGAGCAAGGGTCGGCCACAGATCTTCAACATCGACCAGGGCAGCCAGTTCACCAGCGAGGCCTTCACCAGCATGCTGAGGTGCAAGGCGTTCAAGTGAGCATGGGGTGTTCCATGCAGTGAGCTCACAAAGGTGTTTACTGGAACATCCACGAGCCTTACCATCGGATGAAGGTTTACGAGACACCCCAGCGGTAGACTCTCTTATTTTAGCCTCACCGCTGTCCTGATGATGGGGTCCACTTGATTCTACTGAACGGAAAGGCTAGACTCCCGCATGGTCGAATCATCCGAAATATTAGCCGACCGTCTTCTGCATCTTTTGGGGTTGATTCAGCCCTCAGATTGTTTGGAGTTCTTTAGGGACTGGCGTTCCGAGGGAATTGTGAAGACGAAATGCGAATGAGCGGACCCGACATCGCAACGCAGATAGTTGGCCTTACGAAAAGTTTACGCGCGTTCAAGCACGGGAATTCCGTATGGATACTGCTAGCGGCGGTACTATTGTCGATGGCAGCCGTCGCAGTGTTATTGATAGCCGTGCCGCAGGTGGGTAAGGCCCAGGGCACTGTGCCCTCCAAGCCCGGCGATCTTACAGCCACCGTCAAGAGCACACAGGTCACGCTGGGGTGGAATGACCCATCCGACACCAGCATCACCGGGTACGAATATCTGCAGGCGCAGATCGCCAAGCTGACCGCCTCCGACGGGGTGGCTGGCGACCTATTCGGGCATTCAGTGGCGGTGGACGGAGACACCGCGGTGGTGGGCGCCTACGAAGACGAAAGCGAGAAGGGCGCGGCGTACGTGTTGGCCAAGGATTCGTCGGGAGCGTGGAGCCAGGTCGCCAAGTTGACCGCCTCCGACGGGGAGGCTGGTGACATCTTTGGTTGGTCGGTAGCCGTGGACTGGGACACGGTGGTGGTGGGTGCCCGCTATGACGATTCGGCCTACGTGTTCACCAAGCCCGGTACGGGATGGGCCACAGCCACGGAGACGGCCAAGTTGACGGCCTCCGACGGGGTGGTAGGCGACTGGTTCGGACAATCGGTGGCAGTGGACGGGGACACTGTGGTGGTGGGCGCCAGCGAAGACGATGGATCCGGGTCGGCCTACGTGTTCACCAAGGCCGCTGACTCGGTATGGACCGATGCCACGCATACGGCCAAGCTGACGGCCTCCGACGGGGACGATTTCGACGAGTTTGGGAAATCTGTGGCGGTGGACGGAGACACCGCGGTGGCGGGCGCCCCCAACAACGATGGTTACGGCTCCGCCTACGTGTTCATCAAGCCCGCAGCGGGATGGGACGATGCCACCCAAACGGCCAAGCTGACCCCCGGGGCCATCGACGACGGAGCCGCCGGCCTAGCCGGCACTTTTGGCGCTGCGGTGGCGGTGGACGGGGGCACGGTGGTGGTCGGCGCCTCCGCCTACTCTGGCAGTCAGGGCCGCGCCTACGTGTTCACCAAGCCCAGTGGGGGATGGGAAGATGCCGAGAGGACGGCCGAGTTGGCGACCTCCGATGCTGAAAAAAACCAGTTTGGGTGGTCGGTAGCAGTGGACGGCAACACTGTAGTGGTTGGCGCTCACACGGATGATGCCAGTGACTCTGTTAACGATTCCGGGTCGGTCTACGTGTTTACCAAGGCCACTGACTCGGTATGGGCCGATGCAACGGAAACGGTCAAGCTTACCGCCACCGACGGTGCCAGTGGCGACCAGTTTGGGTGGTCGATCGCGGCGGGCGGGGGCACGGTGGTGGTGGGCGTCCACTGGGACGATGACAAGGGCGCGGATTCCGGCTCGGCTTACGTATATGGCGTCTCGGGCTGGACCGCCATACCCGACAGCGAGGCCGGCGCAACCAACGCAACCTCCTACACGGTAAACGACCTCACCAATGAAGAAGAGTACGGCTTCTGGATACGGGCGAGGAACACCGTGGGCGCCAGCGAGGCCAGCGATCCCGTGACCGCGACGCCCGTCAACACCGCCCCAACGGCGGTGGACGACGCCACTACGACCGCAGAGGGCACGGCGGTCGACATCGACGTGGTGGCCAACGACACGGACCTCGAAGGAGACACGCTCCAGGTGACCTCGGTGACCATGCCCAGCAACGGCACGGCGGTGATCAAGTCGGGCAGCGCCACCACGATCACTTACACCCCCAACGCCGGCTTCCACGGGTCCGACTCGTTCACCTACGTGGCGTCGGACGGGAACGGGGATACGGACACCGGTACGGTCACCGTCACCGTCACTGCGGTGGACGACGAACCTGCCAACCGCTCGCCTAGGTTCAACGAGGGCCTCAACACCACCCGCACCGTCCCGGAGAACGCAGAAGTGGGCATGGCTGTGGGGGACCCAGTGAACGCCAGGGACTCGGATAATGACCGGCTGGAGTACTGGCTGTGGGGAATGGATCGAGCCTCCTTCGACGTGGACCCTAGCACAGGGCAGCTCACCACCAAGACAGCGTTGGACTACGAGGTCAAGAACGAATACTCGGTGCGGGTGAGCGCCCGGGACCGCCGAGGGGGTGTCGATGGGATCATAGTTACCATCAGCGTTGAGAACGTTGATGAGCCACCGGCACGTCCAGCAGCACCCGACCTCAAGGCCACCAGCCACTCTACCCTGGCAGTAAACTGGACGGCGCCCGATAACCAGGGACCGGAGATCACGGATTACGACTTGCAATACCGTGAAGCTGACGGGGAGTTCAAAGACGTCGGGTACGGCGGCACCGGCATATCCATGACCCTGAGCGATCTTAAGCCTGAGACCGGCTACGAGGTGCAGGTGCGGGCTATCAACTCCGAGGGAGTCAGCCCTTGGTCGGAATCAGGCAGAGGCGAGACTGAAGAAGCGCCGCCTCCACCTACTCCTACGCCTACACCCACGGCGGAGCCAGCGCCGTCCGAGGCGGACGGCGGGGACGAAGGATTCCCCTGGCGGGCTATCGTCGTGGTAGTGATTGGGGTAGTCGCTGGAGTCGTTCTCATAATTGTGGTGCGACGTAGCCGGAGATAGGAGAGGAAGCTACTGTCGCATCCGTCGGAGTGAAACTACGGAACAGGAAGACCTTGGTGACAAGTTGTAACATACCTACCCTCCCCGAGTTTGGCCTCGGCAAACGCAACCCCAGCCGGCGACGGGTCTTGCTCATCGCTGTTTTCTTCCTGACATTGGCGCTTGCCATTGCATCACCTAGTACGGCACAGGCGCAGTCGCGGTGCGACGACAGCGTTGCCGTACCCGACCCTTCCGCCAATTCCGGCCTAATCGCCGATTGCGAAGCGTTGCTTGACGCCAAAGCAACTCTTGACCCCGGCAATGTGTGGTCACGTCCCATAGAGTGGTGTAAGAGTACGTCATCCTGTTGATATCGTCTAGGCCGCTGCCTCTGCGAGTTCGGCTCTGGGTAGAGCTTCGTTGGAGGTGGTTACCTCCTGTGTCATGTATCGACGGCCGACGGCCCACTCGTCGTGCTGCTCAGCTAGGACGGAGCCGACCAGGCGACGGACAGCTGGGCGGTTAGGGAAGATGCCCACCACATCGGTGCGGCGCCGTATCTCCTTGTTGAGACGCTCCAGGGGGTTGTTGGACCAGATCTTCTTCCAGTGGGCGAGTGGGAAGCTGGAGAAGGCCAGGACGTCGGGTCCAGCCTCGTCCAGTCGAGAGGCGACCTGTGGGAACGGGTCCTGGAGCTGAGCAATCACCCGCTCGAGTTGGGCATGCACCTCCTGAGGGGACGGCTGCTGGTAGATGGTGCGTACCATGGTGGCCACCCAGGGCTGAGCGCTCCTGGGGACCCGAGTGAGCAGGTTGGTCATGAAGTGGGTGCGGCACCGCTGCCAACTGGCCCCACCGAAGACAGTTGCGATGGCATCCCTGAGTCCCTGATGAGCGTCCGATACCACCAGTTCCACCCCGCCGAGGCCCCTGGCCGACAGTGAGCGCAGGAAGGCTAACCAGAAGGCGCCGTCTTCACTGGTACCCACGTCCATCCCAACGATCTCACGCTTGCCCTCGCTATTGACCGCCGTCGCCACCACCACGCTGACGTTGACTATCCTACCGGCCTCTCTGACCTTCTGGGTTAGTGCGTCCAGCCACAGGTAGGGATATGATCCGCCGTCCAGCGGCCGACCCAGGAAGCTCTCCACCACCCCGTCCAGCTCCTGGCAGATACGCGACACTTGGCTCTTTGAGATACCCTCGCACCAAAGAGCCTTGACCAGATCATCCACTCGCCTCGTCGATACACCCTCCACATACGCCTGCTGGATCACCGCCAGCAGAGCTCGCTCGCTGCGACGCCGTGGCTCCAGCAGGCTCGGAAAGTAGCTCCCCTCCCTCAGCTTGGGTATCTGCAACTCCATGGTCCCTACGCGAGTGTCCCATGCTCGAGACCGGTACCCGTTGCGCTGGGTCACCCGCTCAGGGTTGCGTTCTCCATACCCAGCGCCGGTCCTCGATGACACATCAGCCTCCATGATCCCCTCGACCAGCACTCTCAGTGCCTCTCGTAGAAAGTCCACGTCACCGTCGACTCCCCTCTTGCGCATTAGCTCAAGCAGGTCCATCCTTTCCTTGACCACCGTTGTCCTCCTTTCTCAGGCTCGTCTTTGCCCGCTAAGGATGACGTGGTGGTCTCTCTTCATCCAGACCCTCTACTCTTGTTACACCACTTCCTGGGACTCTACTCGATGGCCTACATAAGTCAGTTGATTACTACCATTAGTCGTCCTGGCCTGCTAAGATAGCCATTCTTACTTAGCTAGCACACATGAATCGGAGGAAACTTGAAAGAATCCGCCCAGCCGCGGGCGAGCGTATGCATTATGGAGGTAAGCAACATGAACAACCGTAAGGCCCTCACACGGGTCATTTCCCTGGCCGTCGCCCTGCTGGCCGCAGTGGGCATGGTAGCCACTGTACTGGCCGCTGTAACAGTTACATCGGAGACAAAGATAGTGGCCAGCGATGCCGCCGCAGATGACCTCTTCGGCAGGGTGTCCAACTCCCTGGCTCTTAGCGGCGAAACGGCAGTGTCGGGGGCCTATCGTGCCGATACCCCGGCGGGTGCGAACTCTGGCGCAGCCTATATATTTACCAAGTCCGGAAGCGCTTGGCCGCAGGAGGCAAAGCTGGTTCCCAGCGACGCCGCGGCCAACGACCTCTTCGGCCAGGCCGTTGCCATAGATGGAGACGTGGTGCTCATCGGCTCCTTTTTTGACGACGACGACGGGTCTCACTCCGGTTCGGCCTACGTTTTCCGCCGCGCCTCTAGCATCTGGACCGAGGAAGCCAAACTGATAGGCAGCGATACTGCAGAGGCCGACCAGTTCGGCTTTTCTGTGTCTCTTGTTGGAAACGTGGCCGTGATAGGTTCACCCTTTGACGACGACCTGGGCCTGGACTCCGGGTCGGTATACGTTTTCCGCTGGAACGGCAGCGCCTGGGCCCAGGAGGCCAAGCTCCTGCCCAGCGATGGCATCGCTGGTGGCTTATTTGGGTATTCTGTCTCCCTCAACGGCGATGTGATTGTCGTAGGATCGGCCTACGCTGACTACATAGGCACCGATTCTGGAGCGGCGTACGTTTTCCGGTGGAACGGCAGCGCCTGGGTTCAGGAACAAAAGCTGACCGGCAGCGACACCGACACGGACGATAAATTTGGCTTCTCTGTCTCCGTTGAAGCAGATACGGCCATCGTGGGGGCATTCGGAGTGGGAACCTTGGGAAGCCAAGATACTGGTGCCTCCTATGTCTTCAAGTGGAACGGCAGCACCTGGACCGAGGAGGCCAAGCTTGAGGCCAGCGACGGTAAAAGAGGGAACTCCTTTGGAGTTTCGGTAGATATCAGTGGCAACCTGGTCGTTGTAGGTGCTTCCCTGGGTGATGGTAATAAACATGACTCGGGCGCTGCCTACGTCTTTCAACGGAGCGGCACTACATGGACTCAGGAGGCCAAGCTCACGGCTGGCGACGGAGCGAAGAATGACCGGTACGGAGAGTCGGTAACCATATACGGAACAACGGCTATGGCGGGCGCTCCCAGAGACGATGACGCAGGGGCGGACACCGGCGCGGCCTACATATATGAGCTGTCAATCACGTAGGAATTAGCTAGCACCTACGTCCCATGGTCAACGGCCCTCGCACTTAGCCTGCTATCGGCAATCTCCTGGATGAGCTTGGCGGCGACTAGGGACGTATTGCTTCTCCTACGACCTTCACCTATCCCACGCCATCACCAGCAGCCTAGCAGACTGCCATGAACGCCTTTGCCCGTCTGTATGCCTGCATGCCCTCCATCCCCTTACCTATCCGCCACGTCCTGCCACAACTCCACCAGGATTCCAAAGTTGCTCTTGGGATGGAAGAACGCCACTTTGGCCTTGCCATCTTCCGCCACCGTCACCGTGCCTATCTGCTGCAGGCCCGCCGCCGCCAGACGGTTGGCGTCGTGCTCTATGTCCTCGGAGTAGAAGCAGACGTGGTGTATCCCTGGCCCTCGCGACGCCAGGAACCGCGCCGTCCCGCTGGTCTCGTCCTGAGGCACCGTGGCCTCGATCCTCGATTCGCCGATTGGGAACTCCAGGATGCGTACGTTGTCGTTGGTCGCATGCCGGCCATCGGGCAAAGGTGTATGCGCCTCGTCCACCTTCAAGCCGTAAACGTCCACGAACAGGTGCCTCGCCTCCTCCAGAGTGGCGCATACCACGCCTATGTGGTGGATCTTGGTCAAGCGGCCCCCTATGCCCCTGGGCGGCTGCGGCACAACACCGTCGAGCGGCATGTTCTGCCACACTTCCAGCAGGAAGCCAAGGTTGCCCCGTGGGTGATAGAAGGCCACCCGCGAGCCGCCATTCTGGTCCCGACTTCCTCTCGGCGACACGACAGCTTGCAGTCCGCCATCCGACAGCCGCTTGGCGTCAGCGTCAATATCATCTGAGTACATGCAAATGTGGTGCGGCCCAGGCCCTCGCCGCGCCAGGAACCGTCCGGTGCCGCTGTTGGGGTCGTTGGCCACGTTGACCTCCAGCTCGCTCTCCCCCACCGGGATGTCCAATATGTTGACGTCGTCCAGGTCCACGTGGCGTCCCTTTGGCAACGGCGACCGCGACTCGTCCACCTTGAAGCCGTATGTATCCAGCCACAGCTTCTTGGCAGCCTCCTGATCGTCTACCACCAGTCCCAGGTGATGAATGCGCGTAAACATGGCTTCTATCCCTCCATTATTTTATTCGACCACTTTTAACCACTGGCTCCAGTCCCCCACGGGGGTCAGACCCTGCAAGTACCGCGCCCGGTTCCGTTGATACATCGCTGCCAGCCGTTGCGTCTGCTGGTGATGGCGCTCGGCGGCCTCGCCGGCGGGCTTGGCTGGGACCCCCATCATCACAGTGTTGGGCGGCACCTTGGTGCTGGGCACGACTACCGCCCCAGCGCCAATCACAGAGCCTGCGCCAATCACCACGGGGCCGAATACCAGAGCGCCGTTGCCGATGAGCACGTTGTCGCCCACCTCACACCGGTGGACCAGGCACAGGTGGGCAATGACGCACTCCTTGCCAATGATGGTCGCCTCGTGAAGGACAGACCCATCCTGTACATTCGTCCCCTCGCCGATGACGATCTTGCCAGCGTCGCCTCGGAGCACACACCCCCACCATACACTGGCGTTGGCCTGCACCTCCACATCGCCAATCAGAACCGCCGTGGGAGCAATAAAGGCAGACTCATGGACCTTGGGAACCAACCCATCTATGCTGAACAGCAAGCCACACCCCTTTCTTGGGCATACCCCTGGAATAACCTGGGTGCATCGTATGAGTGCAGAAACAGGGTGTCAATATCACAGGTCTTGTGCGCTTACACTGGCCGAAGGGTACGCCAGGTGGCAACCTTTTTGCAGACTACTAATGGGCATTCTCCTTTGCCTCGAACCACGCGTGAACCGCCGCCTCCATATTCTCCTCTCTCTCAACTTGCATGGCGAGAACTCTCCCTCTCAGTATTTCCAGTATCAGAGTGCTTTGAGCTTCTTCACGAGACAGCCAAGAGCGCCCTTTCAAGGCGTACCCTAGCTTCAGGTGCATACTATTCGGAAGTCCGCCGAACCTGATGTCGATCCAACGGGATTGGTCGTAGCTCGCCACCCACCATTTAGCGTTGACTCTTCCTCTCAGGATATACAAGCAGACTACTACCTGACCCCTCTGACTCCCAAATGGTTGCCAGCCAAGTTCACACACAGATACCAGTCGCCTGCCACCCGCCCAAAAACGCCTCTTGCTCTTGTCCTCTGTCGTGGGTTCTCGCCAGTTAACATTGGAGGAAGGACTGGTATCGATATCTTGAGACATTGCCACCTCCCAACATGGGAGAATTTGCGAGCGCCGCAAATATAGCACTAATAGCGTGGCTCGCAAACCAGCCTGTCCTGGAATTCAAAACCCCTCCGAGGCCATATCCTCATGACTAACAATGTGGCGGAGGCGGAACCGTGTTGATCACCGTGAGGGTCGGCCCCTATGGACAGTCCGAGCGTGTTGCATATTTCAGAGGGCAGCGCCCTCAGCGGATGTCCCCCAGTCGTTTAGAAACCAGTTTCCCCATGCTAATTCTTTCTTCTAACTCGTACCTCGCCCAACTCCGCCACTAAGAAAAGATCCCGTTGGACAGCCAGCTTCTTTGCGATGATCGTCGATGGATCATTCCACCAGGTTGGGTCGGGAAAGGCCACGTTCCAAAGGTCTATCACTGCCGCATGATCGGGCTCGCGATACGGTCTGATTCTTAAGTTTGAGCCGGGCATTTGCCGTAACTTCTCCATAGCGAATAAAGAAAAGCGAGCCGCTTGGCCCGCTTTTCCGATGGTCACCCGTAACTCGGCGAGTAACGAGCGTCTACCTGTCGATTTTCAGAATAACGTCGGCGGATAACCTTGTCAAGGGTTGACAGGGTTATCACTTACTACCATCCGATGATCATGGAGTCAGCATTAACGGCACTAGGGGATGAAGGCCCAGCAACCACTCGGCAACCTTGCCGATCTCCCTCACCTATGACGGTTCCACCCTGCTTGCAAAGCTCTGTTGTGCCTAGGGATATTATCTCGTTATGCCGGCTAGACGAGTCTGGATGGCTTCTGTCGCCCATGGAGCCCAGCGCACGGTGAAGAACTTGAATCCCTTGTCCACGTAGAAATTGGGGTCCATGCCGGGCGGGATGAAGAACATACCTGGTACCACTCCGTGGTTTTTGCAGGCAGCAGCAATTTTATCCAACCCTTGTTGGTACGTATCGCACGGATAATCGAGCGGCACACCAAGTTCGATGGAGAGATCTGATGGGCCAACTAAGAGGACGTCTATCCCTGGAACACTGAGTATCTCGTCTATATTAGCGATAGCTTGTTGTGTCTCGATCATCGGAATGATTAAAAGCTCGTCATTAACCATATCCAGATAACCGCGGAAGTCTTTACTCTCACCCCATTCACCACGGACCCCTGAGTTGCTGCGATCACCAAGTGGGGCGTATTTGCAGGCCCTCACCATAGCCATGGCCTCTTCTTTTGTGTTGACCATGGGCACGATGATGCCTCTAGCACCGGCGTCCAGAGCGAAGCAGATTAGATCTGCACGGTTTGCACTAACACGGATGATCGGCGCAGCCTTCTTTCCTTGCATCGATTGGAGGGCTGGGATTAACTGTTTGACCTCCACGGGTGAGTGTTGGGTATCAAAAAGTAGGAAATCAAAACCGGCATCAGCCAGCATGGCCATATCGCCAGACGCAGACCCGCCCGTTCCGATGACGGTCTTTCCAGATTTCAGAAGATCTTTCACAGCGTTCATTTGACAAAACCTCCAGTTTACACAATAAATAAGAGTGGTCGACCTGAGGGGATTCGAACCCTTGACCCCCTGCTTGCAAAGCCCTGTTGTGCCTAGGGATATTATCTCTTTATGCCAGCCAGACCATTCTGGACGCCTCCTATCACCCATTTAGCCCAGCGCATAGTGAAGAACTTGAATCCCTTATCCACGAAGAAGTTAGGGGCCATGTCAGGCGGATTGTAAACCGAGACATTGAATTCTGCAACAGGCTAATATTGACCCCAAGCCCAGCCAATAGAGGCATGCCCTTATCGAGCAGAAAACGGGAGAGGAGGTTTACGGCCTCGGACTACCCCACGACGGTCCTAGGAGATTTGTTGCTGGCCTCCAAAGAACGGCGAAATGATGGAGCAATGGAGCCCGTGGTAACGCACGCGGCAGTGATTCGCGTGGCCATTCAGCACCTCCAAGAGTCTGTTCAATTATCCTCTTGTGGTGCGGTGTGCGTCATGTGCCCGAGGTGGCAATATCCAGCTATCATGTCGTTGTAGATAGAATGGAGCGGGGGAAGGGGTTCGAACCCTCGACCCTCTGCTTGGGAAGCAGATGCTCTACCACTGAGCTACCCCCGCTTACCAACGGTCGTATTGTAGCACTCTCCAGGCAACCCAACCAAACGCCCGGAAGGCCTCCGCAGTAGACCACCGCTTTCAAAGCTGCGTATAATACCTTTGTGACAAATCGCACTGTGAAAGCACGGGTGAGGCTGTTCGCCATCCTGCGCGAGAAGGTGGGCGCTTCCGAGGTGACCCTGGAGCTACCGGAGCACTCCACCGTCGCAGACCTAATGAAGGAGATGGCATACCAATACCCCGCGCTGCTGGAGGGCGTCGCCCACACCATGGTGGCGGTCAACACCGACTACGTTCAGCCGTCACAACTCTTGCACGACGGTGACGAGGTGGCGCTGATTCCGCCTGTCAGCGGCGGCGCTCCCAATATCCGGACTGGAGACACCCTTTGATCCTGCTAACCCGAAGGCCCCTGGACCCCGAGGCCATCTCAGCCACCGTCCACGGTAACGCCAACGGCGGCGTGGTAACCTTTCTGGGCACCACCCGCAACGAGACCGACGGCCGCCGCGTCCTTTACCTGGAGTATGAGGCCTACGAGGACATGGCCGATAAGATGCTGGCCCGCATCGCCCAGGAGATTAGCGAGCGCTGGGGAATCACCGACGTCTCCATCGCCCACCGGTTCGGCCGGTTGGAGATAGGCGAGGTCAGCCTGGTTGTCGCCGTGGCGTCCCCACACAGGTCCGAAGCCTTCGCCGCCTGCCAGTACGTGGTTGACCGCATCAAGCAGGACGTCCCCATCTGGAAGAAAGAGGTCTTTGAGAACGGCGAGGTCTGGGTGGGCACGGAAGGGCACCCGCAGGCAGGACCTGTCCCCAGATAGCTGGCAGCCAGTTGAGGGGCATCTCTTGCGCCTGCATATAGAATAGAAACGGCCCACTGCGCAGGGAGCCGTTGTCATAGTATGTCTAGCTAGACGCCTTCATCAATCGGCAGGTTGCGCTAATGCCTCCAGGCGTGGCAGCACATTGCCAATGATTTGGTCGTACTCCTGGCTCACCTTCTTGTTCACCAGCACCGTGGGACGCGTGCCATCCCGATACTCTCTACGAAGCTCCAGCCGACCCAGGAACGGTGTGTCAGTCTCTTTAGCCAGCTCCTCTCCAGCGCCGGACCCAAATATGTCACCCGACATGTTCTCTACAACTCCCAGGATGTTCACGTTCATCTTCCGTATCATGTTGACTGAGCGTTTGGCGTCCAGTTTGGCCAGGGCCTGAGGCGTGGTTACCACTACGAACCCATCCAGACTTAGAGTCTGCATGACCGTCAGCGGCGCGTCCGATGTGCCAGGCGGCAGGTCAACAACCAAGAAGTCCAACTCTCCCCAGTCGGTAATCTCAAGGAACTGGCTTATGGCGTTATGGACCATGGGCCCCCTCCAGATGATAGCCTCCTCTTCGTTCTGTTGGAAGAAGGCCATAGACATAACCTTAACGCCAAAGACCTCCGGAGGAATAATCCTGCCATTCTCCTGGATAGGGGGCTGAGTGGCGGCAATTACTTTAGAGGCGTTGGGGCAGTCTATGTCCGCGTCCATGAGGCCCACCTGGTACCCTTTCTGAGCCAGGGTAACCGCCAGGTTTACTGCCACGGTGGTTTTGCCCACCCCACCCTTGCCGCTGTACACCCCTATCTTGGTCTTTATGTGGCTCAGGCGGTCGGTGATTTCCCTTTTCTGCGCCCAACTGCGCTTTAGCGCCTCCAGCCGTGCACGGTCCTGAGGGCTTTGAACTCGTTCCTTCCGCTCTTCTGTCATAGAATTATCCAGAGAAAGAGGCCAACCTATCTACATGCCCAGAAGCTGCTTGCCTTCCTCGGTAATCAGGTCTGGAGACCAGGGCGGATCAAAGACCATCTCTACCGTGGCATCCTCCACCCCCTCCAACTCAGCAACAGACCACTCCGCCTGTTGCGCAATATACGGTCCCATGCCGCAGCCGGCTGCGGTAAGGGTCATCTGCACGAACACCTCGTTCTTATCGCTGACCTGCACGTCGTATATCAGGCCCAGGTCTACCACATTAACGGGGATCTCCGGATCGTAGACCTCTCTCAGCTTCTCCAACACCTGATCTCTGGTGATTTGTACCTCTTGGGTCATGCTCCACCTCGCAATACAGATTAGCTTCTCATCACTGTCAAGATTGTAGCACATTGTTGACCGTTGAGGTCAACTTTGCCGGACTGGCCGGCAGGCACGCCCGGCGGCCTTGGATTCTTCGAACAACCTCTATAGCCTGCTGGAAAAGGGAGTACAAAGGGGCAAAGCCCCGGAGCTCCGACTAGGTCGAGTGCCGACTCCATCAAGGACGCCCGATAAAATCAGAGCTACGCTCATCCCGACCTATCGGGACAAGGTCGGAGGGGATGGTCGAAGAGGGCCTTTCAGCAACCTGCTAGGAGTCTTGGACTCCCTTCGCCTGTAGATAGTCCACAGCTTGCTGAACCGTGGTAATCTTTTCTGCATCTTCGTCGGGGATCTCCAACTGCTGGCCTTCTTGAGAGAACTCCTCTTCAAGGGCCATTATCAACTCCACCAGGTCCAGAGAATCGGCGTTGAGGTCATCGGTAAACGACGCCCCAGGCACAACTATCTCTTCGTCTGCTCCCAGCCTGTCGGCTACTATCTTCTGTACTCGTTCCAACACTGTGGCCACGACTGCACCCCCGTTTCTCTGACATTTTGAGTGGTTACTGTGTAACTAACTGGGCCTCCAGCTCTCTCATCACAGCTCCCAGGACTCCGTTGACAAACCGCTGCGAACCATCTCCACCGAACTGTTTTGCCAGGCCCACCGCTTCATTGATGGCAACCTTGGGTGGTGTGTCCTTGGCCAGTTCCATCTCGTAGATAGCAATTCGGAGGATGTTCCTGTCTACTACGGAAAGCTGTTTCACCGGCCAGGCCGGGGCATGCCGTTGAATCTCCTTGTCCAGCTCCCGGAGGTGGGCAATCACCTGAGTGGCTAACTGCTGGACAAAGGCGCGGGTCTCCTTGTTGAGCCGCGTCCGCCCCAGTACTCTGGGCACCGTATCATCCAGGGCATGCCCAGAAGAGTCCACTTCGTAAAGCACCTGAAGGAGAGCCCGCCGCGCCCATCGCCGAGCATCACGCTGACCGCTGGCACCCATGCAACTCCTCTGGTAAAGAACGCGCTGCTACCACAAGTTCTACGCCCCGCCGTCCCTAGCTCCCGCCTAGGAGGCTATGGGCAGAGTCGATGCCGTTGACACTGGTTATGTGGGCGTCGTCCGCAATGCGCTTGACCATGCCGCTGAGGACCCGCCCTGGACCGAACTCCACGAAACTGGTAACGCCAGCCTCCATCATGCAGGATATGCTGTCACGCCATCGCACACACCCACACAACTGCTGGACCAACTCTTCCTTGACATCCGTGACGGAGGTCATTGGCTTGGATGTGCAGTTGGCGATGACGGGCGTCACGGGGTTGCTAAGGTGGACTGCATCCAGCGCCTTTATCATGTCGTTGAGGGCCGGCGCCATAAGGTAGGAGTGAAAAGCACCGCTCACAGACAGAGCTATGGCGCGCTTGGCTCCGAGTCCTTTGGCCATCTCTATGGCCTTGGCCACTCCCTCGCTCTCCCCGCTAATGACAATTTGACCCGGCGCGTTGATGTTAGCAACTTGGGTGCCTGTCTCCCGGCAGATCTCCCCTATCGCTGCATCTTCCAGGCCAAGTATGGCAGCCATGCTCCCCGGAATCTGGTCGCAGGCCTCCTGCATTACGCGGCCCCTTTCCCGCACCAGCCATACGGCCTCGGAAACCTCCAGCACACCCGCCGCCGCCAGAGCGGAGTATTCTCCCAGGCTGTGGCCCGCCACGAACCGGACGTGACGTCCCAGGGGTTCACCTGCCTCCTCTTCGGCTGCGGCCAGGCAAGCCAGGCTGACCGTCAGGATAGCGGGCTGCGAGTTGATGGTGCGCTGCAACTCTTCCGCCGGGCCCTCAAACATGAGCGTGGTAAGAGAGAAACCCAAGGCCTGGTCGGCCTCCTCAAATACGTGGTGTGCCGCAGCGGACTTCTCGTACAGGTCTTTCCCCATTCCGACTTCCTGGGACCCCTGACCCGGGAACAGGAAGGCCGCGTGCGGCCCCAAAAAACCGTTGATTTGCTTCTTTAGGTCTATTACAGATATAGCCACTACAAACTCCTATAAAGAACGATACCTAGACCGAACCCGCCAGTGCACTCATTAGAACGCTGCTGGCGGTGCTACGGGTATACCTATTGCAAGCGCTTGCCATACCTACCTTTCCGTTTGCTGTTCCTCTCGACCTATAGCAATAACCTCGCGCCCTGCGTAGTAGCCGCAGGTGGGACACACGTGGTGAGACGGCTTGAGAGTCCGGCAATGGGGACATAGGGAAAGGGAAATGGGCTGAAGCTGGAAATGGCTTCTCCGCCTTCCTTGTTTCCCTGGGGTTCGCTTCTTCTTGGGCAGTGGTGGCATGGTTTGATCCAGAGACGTGCCTTTCAGGATAACAGTCTACTGAGGGATGCCCATCTTGGGTCTCTCTCAGCGCTTTGGCAGGCGCAGCTGGCTTGGTTGCGATCAGACCCACACTCAGGACACAGGCCAGCGCAGTCGGGCCTGCACAGAGGTTTCATGGGTATTGTCACGATTGCGGACTGCCGCACGACTTCCGTGATGTCCAAAGTATGATGGTCGTCAATAATAAAGCTGGGATCGGTATCCTCAGGCAAGGATAAAGGCGCACCCGTGATGATGTCCACCACCGGCAAATATATCTCATCTAAATCGAGTTGTAACGTCAGTGAGAACCCCTTGAGACAGCGGCTGCACGCGCAGACAGCGTTTGAATCCACCCTTCCGCTTACCCATATGCCATCGGTCACGCGCATGAACTTTATCTGCCCATGCACGCGGTTGGTCCCCGTCTCGCCCAGAGGCGCAAACGTGGCATCCAGGGTATGATGTTGACTTGCGCCCACCGATTCTTTTAGAAGGTGGGCAACATTAAATTGCATCGTTCACCAGTTGTAGCCAGCCAGCCTGAGACCTCTACAAAGCTCAATACTATATGAGCACAAGCACGGCATGTCAAGGGCTGGCATTCCTATTTGTATTTGTTTTGCCTTGAGGGAACATGCAAACGCCCACCACTGCCCCTGTCGTTGCGAAGGCGCCTTCGCCCGTGGAAACCTGGTAGGGCGGGCGCGGATGGCTGCACTAAAGAAGGCTGTGGATGGGGTGCAAAATCAACTTGGAGTGGAGGCGGCCACCTCTTCGTCCCGTTGGCCATGTACAAGCAAACTGGCCCGCCACCCTCACTGAGCGAGACGCCGGCCTTTACCCTTGCCTGGGAGTGGCATGCCGCCTCTTTTCCACCGCTTCGCGGATAAACGCGCCGATCTGCTTGGTAGTAGCACCGGGGCCAAAGATTCCCCGGACACCCATGGCCGTCAATGCCTCCCGGTCCTCGTCAGGAATGGTTCCTCCTGCCACCACGATGACATCATCCATTCCTAGTTCCTGCAAGCCTTCTATTATCTGCGGAAACAACTCCAGGTGGGCACCTGATAGTATGCTGAGGCCCACCACGTCCACGTCCTCTTGCAGCGCAGTCTCCACAATCATCTGCGGCGTCTGACGGATGCCAGTGTAGATGACCTCCATACCCGCATCGCGCAGGGCACGGGCTATCACCTTGGCCCCTCTATCGTGGCCGTCCAGGCCAGGTTTGGCTACTAGGACTCGTATAATGTCACGTTGCGTCATGGGTACCGCCTCCAGACGGCTACATATTAGCGCCTCTAATCGAAGAGGCCAGTGGCCTGCTCACACGCCCAGCGACTGAAGCACGCTGCGAGCTATGATCAGCCGCTGCACCTCGCTGGTGCCTTCATATATCTCAGTGACCTTGGCGTCCCGGTAGTACCGCTCCACGGGGCTTTCTTTGAAGTACCCGTAACCGCCGTGGACCTGCACCGCCTTGCTGGCCGCGCGGTTGGCTGCCTCCGAGGCGAACAGCTTTGCCATGGCCGACTCCGCGCCGTGGGGCATACCTTGGTCCTTCAGGATGGCGGCCCGGCGGGTCAGCAGCCTGGCGGCATCCATCTCCGTGGCCATGTCGGCCAGCATCCACTGGATGGCTTGGAAATCGGCGATGGGGTGGCCAAAGGCCTGACGGCGCTGGACGTAGTGGGCCGCAGCCTCCAGGCACGCCTGGCCGATGCCCACACACTGAGCCGCAATGCCTATGCGGCTGGCCTCCAGGACCTGCATGGCGTCGTAGAACCCGGTGCCTTCCTCTCCCAGGCGGTTCTCTT
This sequence comes from Dehalococcoidia bacterium, assembly GCA_965248595.1. Taxonomy (GTDB): domain Bacteria; phylum Chloroflexota; class Dehalococcoidia; order Lucifugimonadales; family SHYF01; genus SHYF01. The sequence goes on along the minus strand of CBDFJM010000004.1, from coordinate 16,165 downwards.
CAGGCACGGGACAGTCCTGAAACACCAACTCGGCCGTGCTGGAAGCGCGCATACCCATCTTGCCCGTCTGCCTGCGGGCCGTGAACCCCGGTGTCCCTTTCTCCACCACGAAACAGTCTATACCGCGGGTGCGCAGTGAGCGGTCGCGGGTGGCGAATACAACGATGGTATCCGCCACGTCGCCGTTGGTTATGAAGAGCTTGGAGCCGTTGAGCACATAGCGTCCCTTACCCTTGGTGGCGGTGGTGACCAACGCAGCGGCATCGGAGCCGGCGCCAGGCTCGGTAAGCGCAAAGGCGGCCAGCTTTTCACCACGGACTAGAGGGGGCAGGAAGCGCTGCTTCTGCTCCTCGTTGCCAAACCGGTAGATTGTTTGTGCGGCCAGGGAAAGGTGCGCGGCGTAGATGACGGCGGTGGCAGCGCACGCCCGGGCGATCTCCTCAACGACGATTGCCACCTCTTTGGACCCGCCGCCGGTGCCGCCATATGCCTGGTCTATGGTAATGCCAAAGAGGCCCAGCTTTGCCAGGCCCTTCATATTGTCCCACGGGAACTCTTCGCTCTCGTCCAGTTCACGGGCGCGAGGAGCTATCTCGCGCTCCGCGAACTCCCTTACGGTGCGTTGTAGGATAAGCTCCTGCTCTGAGAGAAGAAGAGAGTCGGTCATGCAGAGGCCAACCTCCCTATATCACAGTCATGGGCCGCTGCTCCCCAAAGACGCCCCGGAGGACATCGCAGATCTCGCCAATGGAGGCGTATGCCTCTACACACGCCAGGATGCCTGGCATGGTGTTCTCCGTGCTTCGCGCCACGTCCTCCAGTCGCTTCAGGCTTGCCTTCACGGCAAGGTTGTCGCGCTCTTGGCGCACCTGATGGAGCCGCTGCACCTGGAGTCGCGCCTGCTCAGGGTCTACCCGCAGCAGCCCGTGCAAAGGTGGCTCCTCCGTGACGTAGTCGTTGACGCCCACCACGATGCGACTCTTATCCTCCACCTCCAACTGGTGACGGTACGCTGACTCCTGGATCTCCAGCATCTGGTAGCCCTGTTCCAGGGCAGCCACGGCTCCTCCCATATCGTCAATTCGTTCGATGTACTTGAGGGTCTCCTCTTCTAGCCGGTTGGTCAGGTGCTCCACATAGTATGAGCCGGCCAGCGGGTCCACACTGTCCGTGACGCCGCTTTCATGGGCCAGGACCTGCTGCGTCCGCAGCGAAAGCTGCGCCGACGCCTCGGTGGGCAGGGCCAGGGCCTCGTCCTTGGAGTTTACGTGCAAGGACTGGGTGCCGCCCAGCACCGCGGCCAGGGCCTGGATGGTGCTGCGGACCACGTTGTTATCCGGCTGCTGGGCCGTGAGTGTCACGCCCGCCGTCTGGGTGTGGAACCGGAGCATCCAGGACCTGGGGTCTTTAGCTCCAAACCTATCGCGGGTGATCCTGGCCCAGATGCGACGGGCAGCACGGAACTTGGCCACCTCCTCCAGGAGGTTGTTCTGGGCCACGAAGAAAAACGAGAGCTGGGGACAGAAGTCGTCTATGCCAAGGCCAACGTCCAAGGCCGACTGAACGTAGGCGATGGCGTTGGCAAAGGTGAATGCCAGCTCCTGCACCGCCGTGGCTCCAGCCTCGCGCATGTGGTAGCCGGAGATGCTAATGGTGTTCCACCGGGGCACATCCTTGGTGCAATAGGCAAACACGTCGGTGATGAGACGCATGGAGGGCCGCGGCGGGTAGATGTACGTGCCCCTGGCGATGTACTCCTTCAATATGTCGTTCTGGATGGTGCCCCGGAGCTCCTTGGACGACACGCCCTGCTTTTCCCCCACCGCCATGTACATCGCCAGGAGGATGGATGCAGTGGAGTTGATTGTCATGGAGGTGCTCACCTGGTCCAGCGGGATACCCTCCAGAAGCACCTCCATGTCCCGCAGGGTGTCAATGGGCACGCCTACCTTGCCTACCTCGCCCAGGGCTAGAGGATGGTCCGAGTCGTACCCCGTCTGAGTCGGCAGGTCGAAGGCGACGGACAACCCCGTCTGGCCCTGGCTGAGAAGGTAACGATAGCGGCGGTTGGACTCCTCGGCGGAGGCGAAACCAGCGTACTGTCGCATGGTCCACAAGCGGCTCCGGTACATGCTGGGCTGCACGCCCCGGGTGAATGGATACTCCCCAGGAAAGCCTACGTCGCTTGCATACTCCCGGCCCTGGTTGTCCTCGGGCGTGTACAGCGGCGCTACCTCTATGCCGGAGTCGGTGGCAAACCGCTCCTTGCGGTCTGGCGCCCGTTTTAGAGATGGCTCCAGCGTGTTCTTGCGCCACTGGTCGTTGGTATTGCTGGTCATGGGGTTACGCTCTCCTGATAACCGCTATACCTTGGGAAGTTGCCGCCGTGTTGTATCGGGATGATGGTACATGATTCAGATGCCCATGTCGATGAAGACATCCGGTTCAACTCAGGGCGTAGGTAATAATCAGCGCGTTGTACATTACCACCCACGCCATGGCCCAGTTCAGCACTCGGATGGTGCGGAAGGCGCGCCGTTCCCACAGCGCCCCTCCCAGTGCCACGGCGAAAAGCAGCTTGATTATCAACATGCGTTGGACACTCAATGCCAAGGCAATTGTGCCCAGAAACGGGTTGAGTTCCACGGCGCCCATGAGGAAGGAAAGTCCGGTTAGAAGCATTACCCTGGCGCAGATAGAGCAGCAACTGGGCATCAGCCTCGACTTAGTCATAAACGGGGTCACGCTTGAGACCCTCAAAGAAACCTTCGATATAGACATCGCGGGACAGGTGGGCAATGTTATAGGCGACGCTATCCCCAACGAGTTCGTGTTCACCGACGTTGACATGCGCAATGTCCTGGGTCCCAATGATGAGGAGAAGCTGGATACAGCCTTGGACACGACCCGCAACGGCTACAAGTTCACGGACGCCGACCTGCTAAAGGCCCTGAATACCGACCAGGAGGATTCCTGGAACAGCTTCCTGGATGCGGCCCGCGAAGGAGTGACCTATACCGACGTCAGTCTGCGAGATGATGTTGGAACGGATACCTTGGACCAGATGCTGGAAAGGACACGCGACGGGGCCAGTTTCACCGAAGCCGACCTGCAGGATGCGATTGGAGATTCCCAGCTTGCCCAGTTTGATAACGTGCGCACATATTTGGGGCTGGCACGGAGCCTGTGGTTCCTTCTCCTGCTGGTACCCGGCGTTCTGCTGGCGGCCATCGGCTTTTTGGGTGGCAAGAGCTGGCGCGGCAGGCTGACCTGGGCCGCCATACCCCTGTTCATTGGGGCGACCTTTGCTTATGCGGCCTTCGGGCTAGCATACAGCACAATAGTCCAGCCTATGCTGGATGACGTGTTTGCAGACGCGAAACGGGACGTCACGGGAATCGCCCTAATGATGATTGAGAAAGGCATCTCGGTTTCCCAAACAGCCATCAACCACATTGTCTCCGGCCTGGTTACCCAGGCCCTGGTCCTGCTCATCGTGAGTGTGGTGGCCCTGGCGGTGGCCATTCTGTGGCCAAAGCTGTTCAACCGGGCCAAGGCAGAAGCGCCTAAGACATAGCCTGCGCTTCCTTCCAGCAGATACCTCATCCCCCCCGACTTCGTCGAGAGTCTCGATGAGCAAAGCTCATCGCACCCCGCTACCCCGGCAGGGGGCACAGCCCCCTGCACCCCAAAGAGGAGCTTTTCCCAACGAACTTCGAAATCGGGACACAAGAACCCATGTTGTCCAGACAGTCAGCACCGCGTAAGGCATGCTATCATGCCTACATAGTTTCCCGGAGCAGCAGAAGGCCATGACGGAACGGCTGGTATCTGGCAAGCCTAGAGAAGAGGACCTCCCACTGGACTCCAGCCTGCGTCCGCGCAAGCTAGACGAGTACGTGGGCCAGGAGAAGGTGAAGGAGAACCTGCGCATCGCAATGACGGCGGCGCAGCAGCGTGGAGAGCCTCTGGACCACGTTCTGCTCTATGGCCCACCCGGCCTTGGGAAGACCACCCTAGCCAGCGTAATCGCCGCGGAGATGGGCGTCAACATCAAGGTGACCTCCGGCCCCGCCATCGAGCGCCCTGGGGACATGGCGGCCATCATCACCGGGCTGCGGCCCCAGGACATCCTATTCATTGACGAAATCCACCGCCTGGGCCGGGTGGTGGAGGAGGTCATCTATCCAGCCATGGAGGACTTCTTCCTCTCCTGGGTCATGGGCAAGGGGCTGGGTGCCAGGAGCATCAACCTCAAAGTGCCCCCATTTACTCTCATAGGCGCTACCACCAGGTACGCCATGATCAGCGCTCCTCTCAGGAACCGTTTCGGAATGGTGTACCGGCTTGACTTCTACGACCAGGATGCTATCCAGACCCTTCTGAGGCGTTCCGCGGCTATCCTGGGAGTCCAGGTGCAGCCCGACGGCGTGGAGGAGATGGCCCTACGCGCCCGTGGGACTCCCAGGGTGGCCAACCGACTGCTCAAACGGGTGCGCGACTACGCCCAGGTTATGTCCGACGGCGTGGTCACGGGAGAGCTGGCGCGGGATGCGCTCTCCAGGCTGGGGATAGACCCACTGGGCCTGGACGACGTGGACCACCTTGTGATGCGGACTCTCGTGGAGAAGTTCGACGGCGGCCCGGTGGGGCTGGAGACTATTGCCGCATCCATCAGCGAAGAGGCCGACACCATCATGGACGTGTACGAGCCTTACCTGATGCAACTGGGGTTCATCAGCCGCACCCCCAGGGGCCGCGTGGCAACCCGGCTGGCCTATGAGCACCTGGGCCTTCCATACAAAGGTAGCGCCGAGGCAGCCCAGAGAACCCTGTGGGAGACCCCGGAATAGCCTGGCCCATAGGCCTCAGCCGGGCGTCGGTAGGGTGACCGGATTCTTCAGTTGCTGCCTCGGGTAAGTAAAGGTAGCCCTCCGGCAATCGATGTTCCAGGTCCGTCGGGTCAGGCGACCTTGACTACATACCCTGGCTCTCTCGCCAATAGGTCAGAAGTTGGCCCCACTCCGCTATCAAGGAGGCACCGAGGCCGGCAATCACCGCCCAGAAAGCCGATGTGATTCCCATGAAGGAAAACGGGGTTGCGGCTACGGCGAAACCCACCAGCGCCCCAAAACGCAAGGTGCCGCCGAAAGCGCGTTCAAAGGCGTCCTGCAGAGAAGCAACAATAGCCAACCCTGCCAAAGCGAACACATACGCCGGTGGCAGGACAGCGAGGATAGGGATTACCAGCCCCGCGGCCAGCGCTATTGTCAATGTCAATGGCGCTGCGATAAGGTTGGCCCAGTAGCGCTGAGGCGCCGGCCCGGCATCGGGGCCGGCGAGGATGGCAACTCCCGTGCGGGCTACAATGGCGGGGTGCCCGCCCAGAAGGGAATTGATAATTGAGTTCACTCCCACCACGACCGATATCCGATTGACCGGCACCTTGTAGCCCTGCCCGATAAGAAAGCCCAGACCCTGCACGTTTCCCAGGCCGAGGGCCAGTATGACCATTGGCAGGCTGATCGCGGCGATCGCTGACAGGGAGAAGTCCATGTCGGGAATAGCAAGGGTGGGAAGGCTCCAGGACATTGCCTCCGGTGTGGCTTCCCCCGCAACGAGGACGGCGATAGCGCCGAATACCACTGCGAGTCCAACGGGAGGTACCCTCGGTTTCCCGATGAATCTACCCAGCAGATATCCTGCCACCGTTGGGCCTGCTACCGCGACATCTCCCACGGTAACGCCAACCAGACGTGTGACGTAGCCCAAAATGCTGCCGGCGAACATGCCCATAACAATGGGCACCGGAAGCCAGGTCATAATCCGTCTGCCAACGCCAAGCAGGCTGAGCACCAGGATCATTATGCCCGCTGCCAGGTTCGCACCCACCATCTCCGCAAAAGTAAACTCGCCGGCCAGAGTCCCCAGGTAGATCAGTCCCGGAATGCTCCAGGTAATCGGTATGGGCAGCCGGTAGTACAGGGAGAGGGCAATGGACGCCACAGCCCCGCTGGTCCAGATACAGCTTGATCTTTTCCTCACCTTGCTACTGGATACTCCTCCAGCAGATTTGCAAGTTGGGCGACGCAAGGACAAGAGCTAGAGCTTAGGGGGCAAGAAGTTCACTCAGCTCCACCTATCGGCTTGGCCTTCGCTATTCTCTAATCAGTGCCCCCCCCCCAGTATCTCTGCCACGTGCTCAGAGCGGCGGCCCGTGCCGTCCTGGACCTGGTTGCGACAGGAGACGCCGGTGATAGTCACGGCACCTCGTGTCGGCGTCTAATCAGGGCCTTCGTAAGTTGGTAGTCGGTTTCCAGGTTTAGCCAGAACTGGGCCGGGATTTCCGGCATTACAGCCTCAAGCTGCAAGGCTGTCTCAGCGGTGATGGCCTTTTTCCCATTGATGATCTCGTTCATGGTATTTGCGGGCCGTCGCATCCGTTTGGCCAGCTCCTTTTGAGAGATGCCCCTTGCTTTGATCTCCTCCGCAAGGTATTCACCGGGTGGGATGGCAACGTCGGGGTAAGCACTCGTCTTAGTCGCCATGATAGTCCTCCACACTCAGGATTTGGACCGACTCCTCGTTGGTTCTCTCGATGATGAGGCGGTAATTGCCAGTAAGGGTTAGCGCATACTGTCCGCTACGGTCGCCTAGCAGTGGGTGCAATCGCAGCGCTCGGTGCCCGTAGAGATGTGCGAATTTCTCGACGGCCCGCAGGACCGCTACTCGTTGGATGTACTTTCGGCCTAGGGGAACACCGAAGAGCCTTGCGGCCTCAGAAAGATTAAGATTCGCAGCAGCCAAACGGTTTGTTGCAAACTTAACGTCCACCCATACACCTTATAGGTAAAGATTACAGAATCTTGACCGTCTCTGTCAAGCGCCGGATGACAAGAGCTAGTCTCACTCTAAGATTCTCGCTTCTGTACACCTAGACCCACCTCAATGGATTCGACCTTTCGGCTTGGCCTTCGCTATTCTCTAATCAGTGCCCCCCTCAGTATCTCCGCCACGTGCTCCGGGCGGCGGCCCGTGCCGTCCTGGACCTGGTTGCGGCATGAGACGCCGGTGATGGCTATGCGTGCCTCGGTGGCAGACCGCACCGCAGGGAACAGGCGGGTTTCACCTATGGCCATGGAAATGTCATAGTGCTCCTTCTCGTACCCAAAGGCCCCGGCCATGCCGCAGCAGCCAGCGTCAACCTCCTCCACCTGGAGCCCTGGTATAAGCCGCAGCACAGCCACCGAGGCGGCGGTCCCCACCAGCGCCTTCTGATGGCAATGGCCATGAAACAGCACCTTGCCAGGCGTCTCTTTGAAGCGCAGGTTTAGCTGGCCCTGGCTGTAGAGCTTCATCAGGAACTCGTCCAGCAGGTAGGAGTGGTCCGCCACCGCTTTGGCCTCCGGGCTGCTTAGCAGGTCTGGATACTCGTCGCGCAGGGCCAGCAGACAGCTAGGCTCGCACCCAATGATAGGCACGCCTGCCTGGGCATAGGGATAGAGGAGTTCTATGTTGTAGCTGGCGTTCTCTTTGGCCTTGTCCAACATCCCCTTGGATATCATAGGCCGGCCGCAGCACATGGGGTTGGCCAGCAAGACCATGAAGCCTGCTGTCTCCAGCAGCTCCACAGCGGAATCTCCTACATTAGGGTCGTTGTAGTTCATGAAGGTATCGTTGAACAGCACCACGGTACGTTGCGGGTCTAACCTTTCCGCCGGGATATACGGGTAGGGCGATGTGATTGGCCTGCTCCTCGGACTGCCTGGCGCAGAAGTCATAAGGGCATGGCTTCTCTTGAAGGACTCGGGGAAAGTAGTACCAGCGAATTGCGGAAGGGTCCGTTTGCGATGGATGCCCAGGAACCAGTGGCCTTTCAGCCTAGCCAAAGGGTTACGCACTACCCAGTTGGAGAGGGGCGCAAAGCGGCACGCCAGCCGGCTAACGACATTCACGTTAGCGAACAGGCGGGAGCGCAGGGGCATCCCGTGGCGTTTGTGGTAGCTGGACAAAAACTCGTACTTCAGCTTGGCTATGTCCACGTTGGAGGGACATTCACCCTTGCACCCCTTGCACTCCAGGCACAGGTCCAGCGCGTCGTGCAGCCGCTTGCTGGTGTACTCCGATGCCGGCAGCGCTCCAGACAGCACTGAACGGAGCGCGTTGGCCCGGCCACGGGTGGAGTGCTCCTCTTCATGGGTGACCATGTAGGAGGGACACATGGTCCCTCCCAGGGTCTTGCGACACGCTCCCACGCCGTTGCACAGCTCCACTGACCGCGCGAATCCTCCGTCGGCGGAGAAGTCCAGGATGGTCGGCGGCTCCAATGCGCGATAGCTGGGGCTAAGGCGCAGGTTCTCTGTGAGCGGAGGGCAGTCCACTATCTTGCCCGGGTTCATGATCCCTTGGGGGTCAAAGGTGCGCTTCAGCTCCCGGAAGGCGTTGTAAAGTGCGGTGCCGAACATCTTCTCCGTCCACACCCCTCGCACAATGCCATCGCCGTGCTCGCCGCTCAGTGACCCACCGAACTCCAGGACCAGGTCGCTGATATCCGTAGCGATGGCAACCAGCTTGTCTAGTCCGTCCTGCTGCTTGATGTTTATAAGCGGACGGATGTGCAGGCAGCCTTCGCTGGCGTGCCCGTAGTACGCCGCCTGAGTGCCGTGGGAGCGTACGACCTCGTCGAAGCGGCGGACGTACTCCGGCAGCTTCTCCGGGACCACAGCGGCGTCTTCCACGAAGGGCAAAGGCTTGGTGTCGCCCTTTACGCCCATGAGCAGCCCCAGGCCCGCGGTGCGGATGGCCCAGATGTTGGCTTGCTCCTCTGGCTTTGTGGCTACCACGCAGGCGTAGCCCAGCCGCCGGCGCTGCATGTCCTCCTTCAGGGCGTCTATTTTGGCTCGCAGCTCCTGGTCCGATTCGCCGAAGAACTCCACCACCAGCAGCGCCTCCGGGTCTCCATCCACGAAGGTGGTGCGCCGGGCGAAGCCCAGCGACTCACGGCTGCGCTGGATTATCATCCTGTCCACCAGCTCCACTGCCGAGGGCGCGTGTCCCAGAACGGCCACGGTGGCCTCCATCGCCTCCACAAGCTCGCGGAAGTGAAGGACTGCCAGGGCCTTCATCCTGGGCAGGGGCTCCAGGTTTAGGGTGGCTTCGGTCACTGCCACCAGGGTGCCTTCGGAGCCTACTACCAGTTTGGTTAGGTCTGCAGGCGCGTCGCCTAGCATTAGGTCCAGGTTGTATCCGGAGACGCGCCGCCTGAGCTTGGGGTAGCGCCGCTCTATTTCTACCCGCTGCTCCGCGGCGATGCGCGGCACGCTTTGGTAGATGCTGCCTTCCAGGCCCGGCTGGGCCAGCTTCGCCTCCAGGGCAGCACCGTCGAGAGAGTGAAAGGCGGCGGGCTGGCCATCGGAAAGCACCACCCTCAGCTCCTTCACGTGGTCGGAGGTCTTGCCGTACACCACCGAGTGAGCGCCGCACGAATTGTTGCCGATGGCTCCACCCACGGTGGCGCGGCTGCTGGTAGTGGGGTCTGGCGTAAAGTGGAGGCCATGGGGCCGCAGGTGATTGTTGAGCTCGTCCAGGGTGATGCCTGGCTGGGCCCTGACCCACCGCTCCTCCGTGTTCACCTCTAATACGTTGCGCATGTACTTGGAGAAGTCCAGGACGACGGCGTGGTTCACCGTCTGGCCCGCCAGGCTTGTGCCGCCGCCGCGGGGCAGCACCGCCATGCCAGCCTGAGCGCAGGTGGTTATTACCGCCGCCACGTCATCGGCGTCGCGGGGTATGATGACGCCCACAGGCTCCATCTGGTAGATGGAGGCGTCGGTGCTGTACATGGCGCGGGAGTAGGCGTCGAAGCGCACCTCTCCGGCGATGCGTTGCCGCAACTCAGATTCCAGGGCACGCGTGTCTGTGGTCATGGGCGTCTCCAATTGCCAGGGTTGGGCCACACTGTAGCGTATGCACTGGGCCGTGGCAACCTGATTTGCAGACACGGTTCGTCGGACTTGCAACCGACCCTACGAATGCGGTAGAGTTTATGCGCACCAAAGGTGTGCGTGGAAATGGGTATGGTTCTACCCTCCTGATAAACCAGGCTGAAAAGTCGGGTGCGACTGGTGGGATTCGAACCCACAAGGCCCTCGCCGAGCCGTCGGATTTCCAATCCGATGCGTCTACCTATTCCGCCACAGTCGCATGGTGCGCTCATGAAGCGGCGGGTCTGGCTCCCCAGCTACGGCCCGCCGCTTGTCGTTTGCCAACTAAAAGCAAACGTGAACTCCTAACTTCTATGGAACGACAGGTTGGACACCAACAGCGGAGGTCCAAGGGGGTGAATGATTTACATGCAAACAGAACAGGCGAGCTGCAATAAATATGCAACACGCTCTCTTTGACCCTTCCCTTTCCACAGTGCTAGAATTAGGTGAGTCTTTCGCAATGATAACCCACGGGTAAAAGCTATGTCAGGACACTCTAAATGGTCCACCATCAAACGTGCCAAAGGGGCTACCGACGCCCGTCGAGGTCAGGTCTTCACCAAGCTGGCTAGAGAGATCGCAGTGGCCGCTCGCCAGGGTGGCGATGACCCTGCGCTGAACGTGCGCCTCCGCCTGGCCATCCAGAAGGCCAGGGACCAAAACATGCCCACGGACAACGTGGAGAGGGCCGTCAAGCGTGGCATTGGCCTGGGCGATGGCGCTCAAGCAGCCATGGATGAGGTGGCCTACGAAGGGTACGGGCCAGGCGGCGCGGCAATCTTCCTTGAGGCTTTCACGGACAACCCCACCCGCACAGTGGCGGAGGTTCGGAACGCCTTTACTCGTGGCGGCGGCAACCTGGGAGAGCGCGGTTGTGTCTCCTGGATATTCGAGTCCAAGGGGATAGTGGTGGTGGATGCTTCTCCGGCGCAGGTGGAGGAGCTGGCCCTTCAGTCCATTGACGCCGGTGCCGACGACTTCGATATAGAAGGCGGAACCCTGGAGATTCGGACCTCTCCCGAGACGTTTGAGCAGGTGCGTAAGTCCGTGGAGGTGGCCGGTGTCACCATAGCCAGGGCCGAGCTTTCCATGGTGCCCAAGACCACAATGTCCCTGGATGTCAGGCGGGCGACCCAGACCCTGCACCTCATGGACCGTCTGGAAGAGATGGACGACGTCCAGCGCGTTTATACCAACGCCGATTTCCCTGATGAGGCGCTGGAGGAGTACCAAAAGGCAAGCTAGGCTGCTCGACTTCCAGGATTCCTACGGGTGGCGGACCAGCTTCCAGATGGGTGAAAAAGCCATCTCACGTATTCTCGGCATAGACCCCGGCACACTCCACATGGGCTACGGCCTAATAGAGGCCAGCGCTTGGGATGATGCCAAGGTGATGGCTTGGGGCGTAATCACAGCCAGCTCCCACCTTCCCCTGGGGGAGCGCTTGCACCACATGTATATTGAACTGGTGGAGCTTGCCAGCCTGCATGCTCCCAGCGAGGTGGCCGTGGAGGAGCCTTTTGTAGCCAAGAATGTTAGGACAGCCATGGCCGTGGGTCAGGCCCAGGGCGTGGCCCTCATGGCTGCCGCCGCCCGTGGAATAACGGTCGTCAGGTATACACCTACGCAGGTGAAACACGCCGTGACAGGCTATGGAGGTGCCTCAAAGGAGCAGATTCAGCAGGCCCTGGTGCAGCACCTGCGCCTGGATGCCCTACCAGAGCCTGAGGACGCCGCCGATGCCCTGGCGGTAGCGTTGTGCCACTGCCAGGCCCTTCGAAGAGCCGGCTTGATAGAGACCGAGAACCCATATGATCACCTCCGTCCACGGAACCCTTGAGTCCATAGGCGCCAACCACGTGGTCGTCCTGGTGGGCGGCATAGGCCTTCAGGTGTACGTGCCTGGCCCAGTAACAGAGACCCTGGGAACCGTGGGTCAGCAGGTCACGTTGCATACTACCTTGCTGGTTCGAGACGAGGTCCCAATGCTATTTGGGTTACCTACTTTCCAGGGCAAGCGGTTGTTCGACCTGCTCCTGGAGGCCAGCGGCGTGGGCCCGCGCAATGCCCTGGGCATCCTATCGGCCATGACTCCTGACGAGGCGGCCATAGCTATCGCCTCCGGCAACACCGATGCTCTATCATCCGTACGAGGAATCGGCAAGCGGACGGCGGCCAGGGTTGTGCTGGATCTTCAGGCCAAGCTGCAGCGCGAATGGGAGGCTGCGGCCCCTGCGGCAGCGGGAGATTCTCACGGAGACGTCGCCGCCGCGCTCCAGGCCCTGGGCTACTCCGCCCCGGAGGTGCGAAAGGCGATAGCAGCCTTGGGCGATGATGCCGGGCTTTCCCTGGAAGAGCAGGTCCGCCTCGCCTTGCAGCAACTGGCCAAAGAGTGATGAACAATTGAGTTCCTACGGCGACGCCTGGGCGGATACTTATGACCGGGTTCACACCATCACGGAGGACATACCTTTCTGGGTTGAGGAGGCGCTGGCCTCCGGCTGGCCGGTGTTGGAGCTGGCGTGTGGCACGGGGCGCGTAGCCATACCCATCGCCCAGGCGGGCGTTCCGGTGGTTGGACTGGACAGTTCTGCTGCCATGCTGAAGCTGGCCCGGGCCAAGGCCCGGAGGCTCAAGCTGGGCTCTGAGAGGGTACGGTTCGTCCACGGCGACATGCGCAGCTTTTCCCTGGCGCAGCGGTTCCCCCTGGCGATAATTCCTTTCAGGTCGTTCCAGCTCCTTCTCTCCGTGGCCGAGCAGCACCAAGCGCTGGAAACCATCCGGGCTCACATAGCGCCCGGCGGCAGGCTCATAGTTGACCTCTTCGTCCCCGACCCGGAGTTGCTGACGGGAGACTCGTCTACCCCTCGTTTCGACCATGAGGTGGTGGATCCGACGACCGGCCACCAACTGATAGTCTGGAGCCAGCCTCAATATGACAATTTCAACCAGGTGATCAACAACCGCACCATTGTTGAGGAGATGAACGAGCACGGAGAGGTGGTGCACAGGTCGCATGTGGACTCCCAGATGCGTTACAGCTACCGGTTCGAAGTCCTGCACCTGCTGGCGGCCAGCGGATACGAGGTGGAGGAGGTTTACGGCTCCTTCGACCGGGAGCCCCTGAGCGAGTCAAGCACGGAGATGATCTGGGTAGCCACGCCCGCCGACTAGGCTGATCCAAGGCAGTGCTGGTGTTCTGTCCTGTAAGTTCCATGAATAATTCGGGCGGTCGCTGTTCACTCCGTTCGTCCTGCACCTACTGATGTCGGTCTGCGCCCCGATGAATCGGGACTCAGAATGACAGAGAAACCCAATGCCTGTTCAGCGTACGTGACTTCGAGGGATAATTGCCCTACCGTACGGTAACGCTGGCCGCGCCGATGTCAAAGTCGATGGTCACGCGGTTCTCGGCGGTCTCAAAGTCAGAAGAAACGTACACGTTGCCGGAAAGAGGGAAGCGGCTCCGGTCGATGTCAAAGGAGGACAGGCCAGCGTCCTTGCTGATCTTCGCGGCAACCCCTTCCGGAATGATGACCTCAATACTCGCGGCCCCGGCGTCTATTCGCACGTTCACGTCTCCGGCTTTGGCTGGCAGGATGAGATCAACACTCGCCGCGCCAATGGCTAGGTCCAGCTCGTTGACCTGGAGGTCTCGGAGGTCCATCTCCACACCGGCAGCGCCCCCTTCCAGGTCTATGGACAGTCTTGGACTTTGAGAGAGGGCTATGTCCCAGTCCGCACTGGAGAGGGAGCGGGCCAATCGGCGGTTCTCCATTGTGATGACCAAGTCGCCAGTATCCCCGGATCGCCTCAGGGTCGCTACCGCCTCCCGGCCTGGCGTCTCGAACCGTCCTTCCACCAGGTTCGATGAACCGGCAGGCAATGACCTCACACTCAATTCGCCAGCCCCGAAGGTGATGTTCACGTCAACGGAGTTCAGTCCATCCAGTGGCTCGGTCATGCGTGTGATCACCGGCTCCTCATCGGTGGACAGGATGGAGGCGACACCCACAGTGCCAATGAACAGCCCAGCGCAGCCACCACACACGGCGACCCAGGAAAATGTTGGTGCCGATGGCAATGATGATGATTGGCCAGAAACGCCACAGGTTGGCCCACAGACCCCACGATACTACGCCCGTGGTCTGCAACAGGAGGACAACACCCGCGATGATTAGGACGATGGCGAACATTGGGATGCCCTGCTGACGCCTGCGAGGCGACTCAGGCAACTGCTGTTGAGGCGTATCGGGTTCTTGAGCCATCAGGTCCTCCGCACCCGTCCGATGATAACGGCCACACCTATGACTATGAGCAACACGGGCCAGAAGGCACCCCAGCGGAACCACCAGAACGCCCCCAGGTTAGCCAGAAAAAACATCACCCCCAGAATAATGAGCAAAAGCCCCAAGGAAGCATGATTGCGGGATCGCTCAACGTGTCCCGTGGACGGTCCCGGCGTTCCCAGGCCTTCATCCGCGGAAGGCGTGCCCTGAACCGCCTCCTTTGCCCGGTGGGCAGCCTCGGCGGCATCCTGGCCAATGCTCTGCCAGTTCTCCTTCACCACGTCAGCAGTGTGTGCGGCGCTGCTTTCCTGGTGAGGCATTAGGAAGGCCATGACTATGTAGGTGATCAGGCCAACGCCACTGGCAAAGGTGCCCAACACAAAGGCCAAACGCACCAGCACGGGGTCCACGTCGAAGTATTCGGCCAGGCCGCCGGCCACGCCAAATACCATTTTCTCCTTGTTGCTTTTGCGAATTCTTTCGGGTGTCATGATACCTCTCCAGTGGGCTACAAAGGCGATAGGCTAGTCGTATTATAGCTTCTACAGGTACGGCGTGTACAAGCCGTTTCCGAACGCGCACCGCCCGGAAGCTATTAGAAACAACACCTGCTCATCCTGAACCTGTCGAAGGGGATGAGCGGAGTTTCCCTATGTCATTCTGGGATGACCGCACGCCACCTACAACAATCCTTGGATCTAGGATCGTGGTTCTCGGCCTCTGCGAATAGGTCGACCGCCTTCGGAATGTAGCATGAAAGAGGCGTTGGGACTAGAATTCACCGTCTCGGATTCCAATCCGCCTGAAATGCAGAACTAGATCCCTTCCCGCAACTACACCACAACCCACTTCGGGAGGTTTCTGCATGTCGCCACCAAAGCTACCGCTTTCGGGCCGCGTTGCTCTTATCACAGGCGTCAGCCGCCTCAACGGAATCGGCTTCACCGTCACCCGTCGCCTAGGCCATCTTCGTCTTGACCACTGTGTTGTGCTTCCATCGCTGTTCTGTCCTATCTTGCCCTCCCTGCAGTCGCTTGCTCAGTTTATGGCTAGGACTCTCGCTTAGCCACCTGTACAAAATACTGGGACCACCTCGGTGCCACCACCTGCATGCGTGGAACTCCATGCACTAGGCGGGGCATGACATCGGACCCGCTCATCAGCTTTTCGCTCCAGCGGCCGCAGGGCCATCTTCTTAGTGCAAGAAGGCCTCCAGCTTAATGTGGACATACTTTCTCTGATTGAGGAGATCGTCCTACGCCATAAAGCAACTCTAAGATATCCGCCTAGAACCAGCCATTCCCTTATCCCTTGTTCGGGTTCTCTACACGTAGTTTTTAGATGCACCTCCTATCATCCGTTCAACCCAAGAGGAACTCTTAAGTCCTGGAGTCGCGGCCTCACGCCCGCGTACAAAGTTAGTTCCCAAGGTTGGACACGTAAGGAGGACACCATGGGACAACGCCTACGATATGCCAAGCATTTCCGCACCTTGGTCAGCCTGGTTTCACTGCTTCTCCTGACATCTAGCTCCGATACAGTCCATGCCGCGGGGGACCCGACGGTAAGTCCCACGTTATCGCTCGCCTCCACATACGAGTCCATCAGTGTCTACCTGGACTTCCAGGACGATGACAATGGGAACAACCTGGCCACCCTGGAGTACCGGGTGGCCAGTGGCACCTGGAAGCAAGGCATGGCGATGACCGTGGACCGCAGAGATACCATTCCCAACGCTGGCAGGGTCTACACCAACACCTTCAAGGACCAGTGGCGCGCCAGTATCCTGGGCCTTCAGCCTGGCACTACATACGAGGTGAAGGTTACCGTAACCGACCCCGATACCGTCTCTGGGACCAACCCAGTTGCGACCTCCATATCCACTCGCAT
>CBDFJM010000003.1:0-76886 GCA_965248595.1 Dehalococcoidia bacterium | reverse complement strand
GAGCCGGTGACCTTGCTCAGGACGCTGCACAGGATTCCGTGGATGCCCTCCACCACCCAACCCGCAAATGCCTTGGCCCAGCGGGACGGGTTCAGTGCGTTCAGCACCCTGTCCCACAACCCCGAACCTTCATGGGCGGGGATGATGACCTCGAAGTCGTAGAGCTCATACTCGTGGAAGACGTACAGGACCAGGGTGTACGCCCTGTCCGGCTCCAGCTCGGGCTGCTCGTCGTACTCGGGGTAGTCGATGTCGTACTCCCAGCCCTCGTCCTTCTCGTCGGGGTCGTCCTGGATGAAGTAGAGGGCGGTAAGCCACTCGCCGGTCACCGGGTCCTTGACCCCGTAGCCTGCCCAGGTGGGGTTCGCGCTGAAGATGGGCTTGGCCTCGAAGCTACCGTCGTCGTGGCGCTTGATGAACTCCTCGTCCTCGTTGACCAGGGTGAACCCGCCGCTCTGCTGTAGGGGTGCGGCCAACGCTAGGTTGCTTGCGGGGATGGCCACCAGCGCCGCCAGGAGCAACGCCCCGGCGATGAGCGTCAGCCGCATCGCCTTTATGGATTTCAGGGTCGATCTCAGTGCCAACTCTTCACCTCCTTTGGATTGATGGAAGGTTTTCCTTCAATCGAGTCTGACGACTCGGAGGGCGGGACATAATCCCTTGAAAGGGAGGGCGCGCTCACCCTCCCTTTCAAGCCCTGACGTTCCCAGGGGCCTTCGTGGTGTGATGGACGTGTACAGAGATTTGAGTTTGTTCCAAAAAGGGAAGTCGGGGTCCTGAGCAAGCTAATTCGGGGAGAAAACACCCCCTATAGGACCATCTCAGCAAGCACTTTGTGTCCAGAGCGGGTTCCAGGGGGTGGTGCCAGGACGGGCTAGGGAAATTCCCGAAAAGGAAGTGCCGATTTGTGAGCCGACTTCCCTTTCGTCGTGGAGAAGTTTCCTTTTCGGAAGTGGGAGTGAGGGACCGATGAAAGAGAGGGCTGTAGCGATGGAAAAGACGAGGAGCCTGGAGAACCTGCACGAGTTGCGGCTCATGGCGCTGCTGCTCGACGTGATACGCGAGAAAGGGCGCATGGAAGCGGCGGACCTGCTGGGCGTCAACTACAAGACCCTGGCTAGAGCCGTGGAGACCGGCAGCCTTTCGCCGCGCATGAGCCATGCGTTGGATCGTTTGCTCCTGTCCAGGGAGTCCAAAGCTATGGCCGCGCAGCAGGAACGCATCGCAGCTCTGGAGGGGCGGGTGGAGGGCCTGGAACAGAAGATCAAGAGCAGTCTCGGCAAGGTGCGAGCCTTCGTCGAGGGCCAGGTGAAGGCCCTGGGAGAGGAGCACACCAGGGCTCTGCGCCAGTTGGAGCGACGGGTGGCTGAGGTCGGGGCCGGGCAGGGGTCGGGGAGCGGGGCTAATGCGGTTCGCAAGCCGGTTGGTAATACCATGTTTCGGCGGAAGTATCCCGAGCTGGTGACCCGTGAACCTGCGCCAGACGACGAGGAGGTCTATGGCGCGGCGTGGCCGCTGGTCGAGGAGTGGCGAAGGCTCAGGGAAGGCCATCCCAACGACGGCAGGAGCCTGTCGTGGCTGGTGACGGAGGAGCGCATCCTGAATCTGGAGCTGGCTATGGCCGAGGAGCACGGGCTGACCCTGCCGCCCGAGACCCAGCCGCTCGCGGGGGTGTGGAGGAACGGGCAGCGACGCTCGATAGAAGCGGCCCTGAGCGACACCCGGTGGGCGCGGACCAGGAGGGAGCGGCTCAGGTGGGTGCGGCGGTTCTTCACCGTGGGACTGTGGTGGAAGTAGGCGCTGCGTCATCTCCGCGCCATGTTTGCTGCATGAGTGCAAGTGATGTGGGTGGTAAGGCCCAAAAGGTATTGCCAACGGGGCGATGGGGCGTAATACTGAGATTGTTATCAGGTTTTTCCAGTGTTTCTTTGCCTTAGAAACCTGGGGGTCCTTTCCCTGAGCCCGGGATGTACCAGAGGGATCGAGCCAGGCTCTCCCAACGGTCGCCCAAGAGGGATGCTTCCACAAAGGCCGGAGTACGTCCTGCGTTTCGACCTTTCGATACGACGGTTGGAGTGCCCATGCCCTCTGACCGTCCCCCCATGCCTGCGGCATAGCTCTTCAGACAGCTAGGCCGCAGCTTCGACACGCGCCGGTCTGCCATTTGCATCGCAGGCTGGCCGCTTCGCGTCACCGCAGCTTCCCCAGAATCGGTACGCCATATTGACCCTGGTCGAGCTGTGCCCTTTTACACCCGCGTCTGTTCTGTGACCACGTCGTAGGGCAGCCGCGCCGCGTCTTCGTAGCTCCCCTGAACTCGCGTTGCGACGAAGAGACCCTGGCCGAGCTGCGTCTTTTCCACCCTGGCCCCTCTGCGTTCGATGCGCGGACCAGGCCGGGGACAAGTCACGCTGCGTTCACGTGAGGCATCCCACCGTGGGCGGAGCGTGTCCATCGACAGTCAACCCAGTAGCGAAGACCCGCGCCACGGATGCCGGTGCGGGCAACACAAATAAGGAGGTGCGAATGCACAGCAAGGAACAGTCCCCACGGGTCCTGGCCGCCGTCGCCGGGACCGCAAGAGCCATGCGGCGGCACAAACGGAGGACGCTGGCGGCAGGCGTGGCGTTGCTCCTGGTAATGCCCCTGTTGACCGGTTCAGGCGTTGACGCCTTCACCGTCAACGCTCTGGCCCTTGGATGCGGAGCGTTGATGCTCCGGCGGTTCATGGGCGCAAGGAACAGGAAACAGGCGATACAAGCACTACGGCAATCGAAAGTAGAAAGGAGGTCGTGATGACAACGGCAGTGATGAACAACAGAACGATGGTGGTGGGTGAAAGGCCCAGGCGCAGTCTGGAGGAGCTGGTGGACCGGGTGATGGATGCCCTCTTTGCCAGCAACCGCGAGCAGCCCCAGGAGACCGTGGCCCGGAGGGTCCACGACGCACGGCGGCTGCGGAAGGCGGGGAACCTCGACGGTGCGTTGACGCTCATAGCCGACCTGGACACCGCCACGGCGGATGTGCGCGAGGCGCGTTGGGCCTTCGCCGAGTGGCAGGACCTGGTGCGACGACGGTTCGGGCAAAGCGAGACCCTGGTCTACAGCCAGGGCGCTGGCAGAGCTGCGGCGCTCGCTCCCCACGGCGACGGGACCGTGAAAGTCCTGGCTGTGCTGGGGATGGGGTGGCAGCCGGGCAAGGTGGTCTCCGCGAGGAGCCTGCGGGGCCTGAAGCCCCTGAAAGGAGGTGGGTCATGGTCGTAGCCAACACACAGGTTGACCTGGAGGCGCTCAAGAGCCGCCATTCCCTGGCCGACGTGGTGGAGGCTGCGGGCGTGCAGCTGAGGGGAAGGGGCCGCGTCCGTCAGGGCGTCTGCCCCTTCCACCAGGAGTCGGAAGGCAGCTTTACGGTGTACGCCGACACGTCCAGGTTTTACTGCTTCGGCTGTGGAGTTGGTGGGGACGTGCTGGACTTTATCCAGCGGGCCGAGGGCCTCACCCTGCCCGAGGCGATACAGAGGCTGGGTGGTGGGACTGGGCTGGCTCCCAGCCCAGCCGTCCGGTCGAGGACACAGGCCGCGCCACGGCGTACCGCTGCTCCCGTGGTTCCCCAGCGGGACCCGGCGGCGCTGTCGGCGGCAACGAGGTTCTACCTCCGGTCCATGCTGCGCAGCAGTGAGGCGCGTGAGTATCTGGGCTCCAGGGGCATCAGCTTCGACACCGCCTGCCGCCTGGGTCTTGGCTACGCGCCGGGGGACGGGCTGCGCCAGTACCTTGGCGCCGCCGGATTCGGCGGCGAGCGGATACGGGCGTCGGGCCTGTTCACCGAGCGGGGCGAGCGGTTCGCAGGGATGGTGGTGGTTCCCGACCTGGCCTCGGGCCGCGCCCGCTGGCTTGTGGGCCGGGCCATTGACCCGGAGCGGACGCCGAGGTTTCAGGCGCTGCCCGGACCCAAGCCGGTGCTTGGACTTGGGCGGCTTGGCCTTGCGCCGTCTTGGGTGGTCCTTACTGAAGGGGTGTTCGACTGGCTTGCCCTTGAGCAGTGGGGCCTCCCCGCCTGCGCAGCCCTGGGGACACAGGGCATGGAGCGGGTGGCAGGTAGCTTGCTTGCCTTCCCTCGCGTGTTCCTCGCCTTCGACTCAGACGATGCGGGCCGCGAGGCCGCCGAGCGGCTTGAAAGCTTGCTTGGACGGCGCGCCGCCACGGTGCGCTTGTTTGGGGTGGCCGCTGACGTGGCCGAGCTCGCCACGACGCCCCACGGACAGACCACGTTCCGGGGCTTGCTTGCACGGGCATCCCGCACCGTTAGGTAGCACACAGTTCCCCTTCGACACGGGCCTCCCGCCCGCTCTTGTGCCCACGCCGCCCGCCGTCTTGCAGGCTCCGTGCCTGCGCCATCGACCCCCCTACAGCATTACCCAAGGAGGCGCTATGCCCAATGAATGACGGGGCTTGCCCCGCCTACGGGCTCCCCATAGGGGCAACCTGCACCGACCAGAGAAACAGCAGAGACATCACAAAGGAGAAGCACAATGACGACCTCATCGACCAAGAACGGAAGCAACGGCGTCCACCCGGACGCTGCCATCACTCCGGAGCACGACCTGCTCTGGGACAGCCTGTCCCCCAAGGTGGTGAGCGAGCTGGAGAAGCCCCTCGACCCGAGCCTGGTCTCCCAGCGCAAGGGACGGGCCGGGCGCAATTACAACTACATCGAGGGCCACACCGTCATCGACCAGGCGAACCGCATCTTCGGGTTAGCGGGTTGGGGTTATGAAGTGGTGGGCGACGTGACCCTGCGGGAGATCGAGCAGGTCGACCCCAAGACGGGCGAGATCAGCCGCATCCGCGCCTACAGCGCTCCGGTGCGGGTCACCGTCCCCGGCGCTCCGCCCCGCACGGATATCGGGTTCCACGCCGTGGCGGAGGAGACGGCGGAGGGTCACGACACAGCCTGCAAAGGGTCGGTTACCGACGGTCTCAAACGCGCCCTGCGCAGCTTCGGAGACCAGTTCGGGAATTGCCTCTACGGAGACCAGGCGGCCACCGGGCAACCGGCGAAGCAGGAAAGCGCAGCCGACTCCCTTGCTCCGCCGCTGCGGGCGACGCTGATCGACCTGGGGGCGATGCAGGGGTTCGACGAGAAGCAGGTGCGGGCTGCGGTCAAGGGCAAGACGGGCAAGGACCTTGAGGCGGTATCGGCATCGGAGCTGACGCCGCTCGTGCAAGGGGCGACCCGGAAGCTCCAGCAGACGCGGGAAGCAGAGGCGGCGGAAGCGGCATGAGCCCAACGCGCCATAGCGAGCCCACGTAACGGGGCTGTCTGCACACCGGGGCAGCCCCGTTTTCATCTACAGGACCGAAAGGAGACGACATGAAAGTGAACACTATGTATACCCCGTGGGGACCTCCCCAGGACGTCGTAGCACTGGCCGAGGGCGTGGTGCGGATCGAAACGGCCAGCCACGGCGGGCTGAAGCTGAGCTGGGAGCGGTGGGACTCCCTTCCCCCTGCCGTCCAAGAGACGCTGCTGACCCCGACCTACGCCGAAGAGGACTGCGAAGAGGTCATCGTCCAGACGCTGCTGGGCATCGGCGACAAGAGGGACCGGGAGTGTGCCCTCAAGGTCGCCAAATTCTTCGACCGCTACGCCCCAGCCCTTCCCTATCTCCTTGAGAAGGGGGAGGGACCATGACCCCGGCGACACGGCCCAGGCCCAGGACGCTGCCAAGCAGCACGACCAAGCTCCATACCGAGCACGGGAACCTCTACATCACGGTGTCCCTGGACGAGGACGGTGAGCCCTTCGAGGTCTTCGGAAGCATCGGCAAGGCGGGTTCCTTCACCTCCGGGGTGACGGAGTTGGCCTGCCGACTCGTCTCGCTGCACTTGCGGAGGGGCACGCCCGTCGCCGAGATCGTGGACCAGTGCCAGGGCATAGCTGAGATGCAGCCCTTCGCCAATCAGTTGAGCGATGGGTCGAGCATATGGGTGCTCGGTTTAGGAGACGCTATCGCCCACATCCTGCGGGGCTTCCTCAAGGCCAGGCAGGAGAGAGAGGAGAAGCAGAGAGGAGAGGAAGAAGGAACCGAAGCTAAGGCAGCCGCATGAGCTGCACAGACAACCGAGCGTTGCGCAAAGGCGGGGCTGTCTCTACGGGGGCGGCTCCGCTCTTCATATTCAGGAGCAAAGGAGAAGTGACCATGAGCCAGAACGAGGACCTGACCAACGACCGGTCGGAGGTCTACTCACGACCGGCAGCCCATTTCGACGGCGACGGGGCGCTGGTGGTGCGGGCATCGGCCGCCAGCAGCTGCCGCAGAGCCCTTTGGTATGCCGCCACTGAACATCAGCCCACCAACCCTCCCAGCGACGAATCCCTGACCGTCATGGAGGCGGGGCAGGCCCTTGAGCAGGTGGTGCTGCGGGCGATGGAGCGTGCGAGCTGGGACGTGACCCCGGTGGACCCCAACAACCCCAGGGAGGTGACGGCCCAGATCACCCCCAACCTCCGCGTTACCGGCCACCCCGACGCCACCGGCATCCTCCCCTTCTTCGGAGGGCCGGAGGTGATCGTCGAGGTCAAGACCAGGGGGCCGGAAGCCTACAAGCGCTGGCAGACCCTTGGCGCAGAGCGGAGTCACCCCGAATCGGTCGCCCAGGCCGCTCTCTACACCTACGGGCTATTCGGGGAGAAGCGCGATGTGGTGATCGCCACGATGGACACGGGCAGCCGAGCCTGGGACACGGAGACGATTCCCGCCGAACGCGTGGAGGACGCGATGGAGGCCGTTACATTCCGGCTCGGCGAGCTGGCCGACCACTACGCCGCCCACGGACAGGACCCGGACGAGCTGCCGGAGCGGGACTTCCGCGCCGGTAGCTGGCAGTGCCGGAGCTGCCCGTTCCTGAACACGTGCAAGCCCGGAGCAGCCGAGGAAAGAGGAGAAACAGACGAGTCACCGGACATAGAAGGAAGGGAGGTGAGCGCGGAGGAGGCCCGGGAGGCGGCGCGGGCATACCTGGAAGCGCAGGAAGCCCTTCGGGAGCCGGAACAGGCCAAACGCCGGGCGCTGGACACCCTCAAGTCGTGGATGCGGCAGCGGGGGATGACCAAAGCAAGCGTCGAGGGCCGGTCGGTAAGCCTGGTGCAGACCCGCCGCTTCTCGGTCGACTACCGCAAGCTGAACGCGCTGCTGGACCCGGATACCCGCGTCGACATTGTGACGGAGGCCGTGTCTCAGTACGTGCGGGTGAGCTAGACGCTCTGTAACGGGAGCGCATGGACAAGACCGTTCCCTTCGGAAGGGGACGGCGCTGCATTTCCATTCGAGTGCGGCAACGCCGCACTACTACACACACAAAGGAGAAACGACATGGCACGCACAATCAACAAGGTAGAGCTACTGGGACGGGTCGGAGCAGACCCCGAAATGAAATACACCCAGAGCGGCACCGCCATCACCCAGCTACGGCTGGCCACCGACCGACACCGCCAGAACGGAGAGACGAGCACGGACTGGCACAGTATCACCTGCTGGTCCGGCCTGGCCGAAGCGGTGAACCAGTATGTCGCCAAAGGGGACCGGCTGTACGTCGCAGGCAAGCTGGCCCAGAACTCGTATGAAACCGAGGACGGACAGCGCAGGCACCGCACCGAGATTCACGCCTCCGAGGTGGTCTTCCTCGACTCTCGCAACGGGAATGGCTCTGCGAAGGAGTCTGAGGACGCGGCTGCTGAGGAACCGGTGACGGCCAAGTCACCCTTCTAGGCCAGAAACACCTACTGCCGTCCGCCGTTTCGCAGGCGCTCCACGGGGCCGTTCCCACCTTTGGGATCGGCCCCGCTTCTCGTTTCAGTCCACTTACACCTACGGGAGGTCCCTATGACCACGGAACGCTACACCGACACACTACTGGAGACCCTCCGGCGCAACGTCAGCATCCTGGGAGAGCTGGCCGTGCGCTACGGGGTGGAGACCCATCCACCGCGCCCCGCCGACCCTCCGGCGGTCTATTCGCCCGAGGCGGTGCGGCTGCTGCTAGCGCCGGAGATGGCCCGCCTCGCCCAGGAGCAGCTACGGGTCCTGCTCCTCAATACCAGGACCGAAGTGGTGGGCCAGCGGGTCGTCTACCAGGGCGACGTGAGCTCCATCACCGTCAGACCGGCGGAGGTGTTCCGGCCCGCCGTCATTGAGGCGGTTCCAAGCATCATCGTCGTCCACAATCATCCCAGCAGAGACCCCGAACCGAGCCCGGCTGACGTGGCTATTACCAAGAAGCTCATGGAGGCGGGCAAGCTCCTGGGGGTCGAGCTACTGGACCACGTGGTCATCGGCGGGGACAAGGCCGTCAGCCTCAAGGAGCGCGGCCTCATCACCACCCTCTAACCCTATAGGAAAACCCAGGCAGCCCAGCAACGACCCTTACCGGCCCCACGGAGTCACCGCGCCTCCGCGCATCAGCATTCCAATTACCGAAAGGAGACATACCCATGCTTGCAACCGACCACACACTCGACCCCGAAGCCCTGTACACCATCAACGCCGGGGGGTTCTCGGCCACCGCCGACGCCTTCGCCCGCGACGAGGCGACCGACGGCCTCTGGTTCGTCTCGATGGTGGGCTCCCAGACGGCGCTCAAGGCGATCTGGGCCTCCCTGCTCAAGCAACCGCCCGATGTTGCCCACCTCATCCAGGGCGCGGATGGGATGGCCCTCTCGGGAGGGTATGAGCGCTGCGGTATCCCGTACCAAACAATTGGCACGTGGACGACCAAGATCGCCAAGCTGCCGGTGAGTGGGGGCTGGCACGCGTTGGTCTATACGAAAATGGCCCAGTACGCCTCCGAACACGACACCTTCCTCCTCCTGGCCCAGACGGAAGACGAGGCCCCCAGGCTCCACTACCGCTTCCTGGACAAGAGGAGCCCACTGCCGTTGCATCCCTCCTGGGCAGACTGGCTGTGGCGGCGGGGCCTTCAGAAGGAGGAGACCACTCAGCTCCAATCGACGGGAGTGGTCGCCTACCGCTGCAACCCCAACCCCGAATCCCTCAAGGAGGACCTCTCGGAGGCGGTGGCTTCTGGGACGCTGACCCTACCCGGAGAGGAAGAGTCCATCGTGGCAGCAGTGAACGGAGGAGGGTATGGATAAGACGCTGACAATTGCCAAACGCACAAACAAACGCAGGCAGGAGCGGCATTTCAAAGCCTGGCAGCGCTTCTCGCCGGACGGAACGACCTGCCGTTTCTGCCGGCACGACCACACGCAGCACCTGTGCACCTCCGCGCAACCGCATTTCTATCGGCCAGCGACGGAGGCAGAGAGGCGCGACCCCAGGGTAACCCTCTACCGCCACCCGCTAGTCGATGGGGGCTACGTGCTGGTCAGACGGATGCCGGTGGCGAAACACGCCGAGATTATCACAGCCTTTTGTACCGCCTGCGCAGAAGCTGCCGGCACCCGCCAGGTCCTCTGCTACCAGCGGACCCGCGCTATCGGAGAGGTGGTGGGAATCAAGTCAGAAAAGCGGCTCGCCGCCTGAAGGCGGTAGCCGATGAAAGGAGAAACACTATGACCACAAACCAGACCCTGTTCTTCACCTGCCCGCACTGCGAGGAGCGGTCCGCCCAGATTGAGGAGCCGGACAAGGATGTCCATACCGGAGAGAGCTACCACTGCAACTCCTGCGGGGTGCAGGTGATATTCCAGGCGCTGTCCGCCGAGGACTACGTCCCACCGCCCAGGGCGAGGAGGGACTGCTACTTCTGCAACCCCGAACCCTGCAAGTTCGGCCCATCAATATCGACCGACCATGAGAAAGGAGAGACGTCATGAGACTAGCAGCACAGAGTAAAGGGGGCTTTTACCCCACGCCAGAACGGGTGGTTGACTTCATCGCCTCGCTGATACGGGTTCCTTCGGGCTCCTACTACCGGAACCGGGAGGCGCTCCGCATCCTCGACCCCTGCTGCGGTGCGGGGGAAGCGGCGGCCCAACTGGCGGAGCGGTTGGCCAGCGTCAACACGGTCCCCATCGAGACCTACGGGGTGGAGCTGCACCAGGAGAGAGCGGAAGAGGCGGCGGGCCGTTTGCGCCGCACCCTGGCGGCGGACCTGTTCCAGACCTCCATCGGCAACCAGGCGTTCGGCGTCTGCTTTTTGAACCCTCCATACGACCACGATCCGGAAAGTAAGCGGACGGAGCACGCGTTTCTCACCCACGTCACCCGCTACCTGGACCAGGGAGGGCTGCTGGTGTTCATCGTGCCCCGGCAGCGTCTCGCCGTCTCCGCCAAGTACCTGGCGTCATACTACGCCAGGCTGAGGTGCTGGGCTTTCCCGCACCCTGAGCGTGAGGCATTCGACCAGGTGGTGGTCATGGGCTACCGGCAACTGGAGCCCCATCTGGACGTGGAGGTCGAGAGGGAGATACGGGAGTGGTCGGAGGGGGAGCCAAGACCGCTGGTCTCCTCGAACTACCCCGTCTACACCCCATCCACCGCCGATGCAGGCGACATCCTGTTCGCCACCCGCAACGTCGATCCCGTGGCCGCTGCTGCCGAGGCGAGGCGTTCCGGCCTGTGGGCCAACGCCGAGGTCACCGACGCGCTGTGGCCCAGCAAAGACCAACGCACCCGTCCACTGATGCCGCTCCGTCGCGGACACATGGCCATGCTCATCGCTGCCGGTTTCCTGGACAACCTCCAGCTCCAGGCCGACGGTCGGCG
Organism: Dehalococcoidia bacterium; assembly: GCA_965248595.1. Taxonomy (GTDB): domain Bacteria; phylum Chloroflexota; class Dehalococcoidia; order Lucifugimonadales; family SHYF01; genus SHYF01. The sequence goes on along the minus strand of CBDFJM010000003.1, from coordinate 66,157 downwards.
CATCCTGGTCAAGGGGAAGACCACCAAGGAGCTGGTCCTGGTGGAGGAGACCCCCGATAAGGAGACCTACCGGGAGAAGCTCCGCACCACTGTCGTCGCGTTGGACCTGGAGGACGGCATGATAACCGACATCGCCGCATAAGACTGCTCACCCAGAGCCGCATCACGAGGCCCCACTGGTGTCAGTGACCAGCGGGGCCTCGCCTCTTGCTACAACCCACAAGAACCCGGCATACATATCTATATATAAGGAAGGAGACGACCAATGGACCTCGCTCAGTTCATCGACACCTACCGAGACGCAATAGCTCAGCGGGTGGTGGAGTCCTACCCGCCCCTCTACCGGCCCTCTCAGAACGGCGTCGGCCTGCCCCAACTCCTACGCTCCCCCCTGGGGGCGCAGGCCGACGCCATACGGGGTGTGACCCTCTCCCTCAAGGCCCACCAGGGCACAAACATCGTGGGGGAGATGGGCACCGGCAAGACCTTCCTCGGCGCATCGGCAGCCTACGCCGCTGGCTTCCAGCGGGTGCTCGTCCTCACACCCCCGCACCTGACCCGGAAGTGGAAGCGGGAGGTCGAGCAGACGGTGCCCAAGGCCCGCGTCGCCATCGTCGCCTCCATCACCGACCTGGAGAAGCTGCGCCTCTCCACCGGCCCAGGACCCCTCTTCGCCATCATGTCAAGAGAACGGGCCAGCCAGATCGTGGACAAGGACGGTGTGCCCCTGACCGCCGAGGAGATGGGGCGCAAGCGGCGCACCTGCGCTGGGTGCGGCTCCGCCCTCTGGCAAGCCGACCCCAACGGGCCGAAGCGATACCCGCTCGCCGACTACATCAAGAAGCGGATGAAGGGCTTCTTCGAGCTGCTCGTAACAGACGAGGTGCATGAGTACAAAGGAAGGGGCTCCGCCCAGGGCATCGCAGCGGGCGTCCTCGCCGACTCCTGCGGGCGCTCCCTCACCCTGACCGGCACCCTCTCTGGAGGGTATTCGAGCACCTTGTTCCACCTGCTCTACCGGTTCAGCCCGGCCATCAGGACGGAGTTCGGGCGCTCCGAGGAGGGAAGGTGGATATCCCGCTACGGCTTCGAGGAGCACACCATCGGCAAGGACGACGACGACTCGGTGGAGGACGGACGGTTCAGCCGTAGGCGGAGATACCGCAAGGTGGTGCGGGAACGGCCGGGGCTCGCCCCAGCCGCCCTGTTTCACCTCATAGGCAATAGCGTGTTCCTCAGACTCTCCGACGTGGCATCGGGGCTGCCTCCCTACGAGGAGCAGGTGATGCTGTGCGGGATGGACTCCGAGCCCGATGCCATCGGCTACACCCAGCGGGGAGCCTACGGCACCCTCTTCGAGAAGCATTGGAAGCAGCGTCCAGAGTCCATGCCCAGGGCCGGGCGGTAGGGCTATTGCTTTACGACCTGAATCTCGATTTCCCTGACCAGGAATCCGTCCCCCAATCTAAGGGGGATGCCCCAAGAGTCGTTCATCAACATTACTAGCTCGAACCCGTCGCCGCTATACAGAACCCCACGCGCATTCTCTTCGCAATCGCCGTTGAAGCACACTGTCGCACTGCTGACTACTTGGGATTTCGAGAGCCCCGGGGTGTCGTCCATGGAGTTAGGCGTTGCCAAAGCGTAAGCGAAAGCCGAGTTCGGCACGAAGATGCTGTCCTCGGAGACGGCGCTCTCCTCCATGCTGCCATCCATTGCATCGTACTCGTCGATAGCTCTGCCATCCAACCTCGTGTACGAGCCGACGTTACTCCCGACGCCATACCGGCCAAGGTCGACCGACGGAGACTCGATCACGGTGTCGACCCATTCAGTCTCCGACTGGTATTCGAGGCGATGCAACTCCTTAAAGGGCTCGATAGAGCGCTCCCCGACGGAAATGGAGGGGCCGTACACTTCGTACACCATCGTCATGCTTGGAAGCAGATTACCTGAACTGGCCTGAACCCCAGCTTGGTCCGTGTATACAAGCAAAGAAACTACGAACAGTGCTGTAAGCGCTGCTCCCAACACCAAGAAGGTTGGCTTGCTCTTTATCGTCCATTTAGTCATTACTTCGTCCTCGCTTTCACTCAAGGAAGTGATTGTGATAGGGTCCTGAGTACTCGGCCCAATCCGAAGCCAGAGTCAAAACATTGTCCTCGCTTTCACTCAAGGAAGTGACTGTGGTAGGGTCCTGAGTACCCGGCCCAATCCTGAGCCAGAGTCAAATATTTCTTATACCGGAGACGGTTCTTAACTGATGCATTTGCACTATCTTCCTTCAAGAGATTCCGGTATTCAGCCCGGATGAGGTGGAGTCGACACAGGCGGAGGCGAAAGGCGCTAGATCAGACCGAGACGCTGGGCGGCGAGCACCGCGCCCAGCTTCGTCTTCGCCTGCACCTTCCCCCGGGCATTGCTGAAGTGGTTGCGAACAGTGTTGCTGCTAACGTGCAGCTCAGCAGCGATCTCCTTGGTCTCAAGTCCCAGGGCCAGAAGATGCAACACTTCCACCTCACGGGCCGTCAGGGGACTGACCCGTCTGAGTGCCGCTTGTGTGATCGGGTCCGCTGATGGTGCCGACGTACTCCCTTTCAGCAGCACATTCTGGACGGAACTGGCGACCCTTCTAGCCCGTTCGTCATCTGCCTCGACGTGGAACAGGTGTACCAGTATCGAATCATTGGATCGGGTGGCCGGAATCGTTATTGGGGTGATAGTAGCTCGCATTCGGCGACCTGAGGCGCAGAGCATCCGAACGTGGACTACCGGCGGGATGCGCCCTTCCCTGGCGAGCCGGATGGAGGGGCAGCTCTCGATGCATATAGGGGTCGAACCCTCCTCGGGCAGGTTTCGTAAGACCTCGTAGCAACGACGCCCAATCACCTGGTCCGCTTTGAAGCCGAGAATCCGCTCGGCGCTGGGGTTCCAGAACAAGATGGTCTGGCTCATGTCCACGGCATAGGCACCGTATGGCGCTTGGTTCAACAGGTCAAGGATGCCAATGGTCATCAACGAGAAACTCCAGCCCACCGCATATGGAATGGCCGCACCCGAATGCTGTAAGCGCCGATCTCGTGGCCCGGTTCCTGAAGTACAGAGAGGCATGACGACGGCCGCTGCCCTTCAAGCAGAGCAAGGCGGCGGCAGATATATCACACGGCCCTTTCTTGTTGGCGTAACCCACCGCATGAAACGTCATGTTGCGGTGCTCCCTTCGCTCAGCTCCGGCCTACGCTCAGCTCCGGCCTATCGGCCCCCGAGAGGGCCTTCCTGCAAATACCCAAGTGTCCCTATCACAGAAATCTGTCAAAGGTAACCAAATCGCAGCTGGCCATGGTGGCACCGGTTAGCGCCACAGCCAACTGCTTCGAAGAGCCTGAGTAAGTTTTTCCTGTCGCTAGGAACCTATTATAGCAGGACTACTACAGGAAAGATATTAGTCAGCTGCCTCCTAGTCCGACCCCCACTCAAACAGGGAGAGCGACTACACTGTCCTCTACCATGAGGTCGGAGGAGTCAATGCCAAGCTACTTGTCTCCACGGACGTCTCCGGAGGGTTCGCCGGCATCAGCTTCCCCAGGTTCGACGGACCTAGCCTCATCGCTTATGGTCACGATCTCACCCGGGAGCAGCTGCTAACTGCCATTGGCGTCTTCAAGACCATCCATGGAATCGAATAGCATGGCCGATACTGAGACGACTCAGAAGTTCATGTCGGCTGGCTTCTTTGGGTTATACCCTACATCCTGGCGTGAAGTTGCGCTCTCGAACCTAGTAAACTGAGATCACATTCAAAGTCTCAGTAGCCCGGCTCACGGAGTGGACCATTCGGTGGTATTGACCTGCTCCCCGGATTAGGTCTAGGGATCCTTAGAGTCCGACCGGCGTTTTCCTGACCATCTGTTGTGCGAACTCCTCTGGTGTCCGGTTGCCCAGGGCGCTGTGGGGCCGGATGGCATTGTAGTCGTCTCGCCAGGTCGCCACGATGCGCTGGGCAGCGGGCAAGCTCATGAACCAGTGCTCGTTGAGACACTCGTCGCGGAGCTGTCCGTTGAAGCTCTCGATGAATGCGTTCTGGATGGGCTTGCCGGGGTCGATGAAGTGCAGTCGCACCGCTCCGGTAGGGCCCATGCATCCAAGACCCTTCCGGCGAATTCGGGGCCGTTGTCCACGATGACCTGGAGCTACAGCCGTAGTCATAGGAAACGCGTAGTCGCATCCTCACTGTAGCAAGCCATGGGAGCTTGTCAAAAAGACTGTGCGGTATCAGCGGTCTTGGGCCTATCTCAGAGCGTGCAGGGGAGCTGCCAACGCATCTCTACTCGACGACCATGGGAGCCGCTTTGGATCAGGAGAGCGGCGACCCCCCGGGCTACGCCAGCCCGTATCAAATCATATGCATCAAGGTGTGAGCCGGGGGATCGGCTACAGCACCTCCTCTATTCGTCTACCAACAAATTGGTGTCGCCAAGCGGAGAGGCTGGCACCCTGTCGTGTGTAGCAAGGGCCACCATCGCTGCGAAGCTAGCGGGATTGGCGTCAGGTGCGAAGGTAGGTTCCGGACGGGCGCCGCCGTATTGGACGACTGTAGGCCCTGAAACGTCAACCAGCGCCCACGGGCCCAGGAAGCTGTAGCTCTTGTCGTCGGGGTTTCGGCTGAGGAAGAACACGAACTCGTCCCCGACGTCGGGCAGCGATATCCGCAGTGGTGATGACCCGCGCTTGCTCTTGAACCCCTTGAGCTTGATCACGAGGTTGTCACGAACCAGACCATCGTCCAAGACTACCACATCAGGGGCGATGCTGTAGTACGTGTAGGGATATTCAGCAGGTTGGGGCACATCCCGCTGATCAGTGTTTTCTGAAGCGCCGTATGGTCCCTCGATACGCTCGGCAAGAATGCTGTCGATGCGACCGATGACGATGGCGTCGGACCGATTGACCAGCGTCTGTATGCTGCCCGGCTCCGGTGCCCAAACGGCGAGGCTAGCTCCAACGAGTGGGTTCGCAGCATTCTGGGCAGAGACGATCAAGAAATATAGAGCGAGGACGACCATCACCACTGTGACGAGCGGGAGTAGGAATCGGGCTGGCGTTTTGAGTCTTCCGGATGATGCTTCCACGAGAGTCTCCTTAAATGAGGGATTTTGTGCCTCGGGCAACCCGAACAAACCTGGGTTAATACTTGCTGTTCACGTCCGACCTGTCGTGACTGGTTAGCACTCCCCAGACCGAACCCGAGCAGGCGTTTATCCACATCACGGAAGCGGTGGAACATGCGACGTGGTCCAGACCCCACACATGGCCCATTTCGTGCCGGGCGTAGTAAGCGACAAGGTTTGTAGCGTACGAGTGGGTATTGTAGTAAATGTATGAGAAATCGACTTTATGGTTGGTCTCATTGCAGTAGCCATTCAGCACGTGGTCGTCATCAGAGCATGGCTCCATTTGTGACAGCGGATCTGCCCAGGCGGGAGGCTCCGACGACCCGTAGTTCCCGTCGTAGTGAATCACATTGCCGCAGTTTCCATTCGGTGTGCATCGATTAACGTTAAGGTCAGTATTGTTGTCGTAGTCATCAGCGGCGGAGTGAACATCCGTACTTTGAGGAATTCGGCTCTCGACGGTAATCGTGTCGTCAGTATCCCAAATGAAACTGGGAGAATAATTGTGAGCCATCGCTTTGGGCACTGTCAGCAGTAGAATTACCGCACTGCCTAACAGGAGTAGGACCTGGAAAAATATCATTGGCCGGGCAAAAAAGAGAAGCCATTGCTCAAGTACCTCCGTTGGCGAAATGATTAGGAATCATCAGGTTCAGAAATTTGCATCCATCGGCATTGAAGTCGTCTTGTCCTAATTGAATGGGAGTGTTTCTAATTCGTCGCCATATCTCTGACGCGCATCGTTGGCGACCCACTACTGACCAATGGGCTTCGTCGCCATCTCCCCTTAAACGTTGGCAACTCTAAAGATATCACTGTTGTGAGCCGACCGCATGATACATTTGTATCATATTTGACAACGGATTCTGGACCCTGCAACAGGTCAGGGGGAAGTGAACACAGTTGGAAGGTCTCAGAACCTGAGACCCAAAGGGTATGGCGACTCATGTGCCTCGTCTCATCGGAGGTAATGAGTGATGAGGCCCAAAAAGTCTGCGAGCAGGCCAGAGACGAGTTTCGCCCCCTGCTGCTCGCGTCGTGACGCATTGAGGAGAACCCCCGCTGGGCGAGGACGTGACTATAGCTGCACGTCGCGTCGATAAATGACTATCCATACTATGCGTTCACCATGCGGCGGCGTAGCCTTCCCCAAAGGACAAGAAGCTACTTGTAATGCTCAGAAGCTGGCCCACACGAAGATTCCCACCGCTGAGCGTATCGGGCACAGGTGACTACTCACTAGGCCGCCTGGCTAGTCCATGCCACCAGTTGAGACAAACGAATCCATGAACATATAATCTCCGACACAAGTTTTTTGAGACACATGATATAATGGTTCGCTAACCTTGAAATAGCTTCTTTAGAAAACACCCGTCATACAGCGAGGACGTCAGCGATGAAGGCTGCGGCAATTTCCTCTATGGTGTTTGGGCAGAGAATGAATATCCCGACGATACAGAGGCGTCTCAATTCGGCGGTTTTACGACCTATGTGTACGTTTGTGATGAATAGACGAGTTTGAGGTTGAGTAACGGAGGGGCTTCTCCGATTGAGATGGAGGTTTGCTTAGAGGTAGAAGTTTCTGGCTCGTTGGGATGAGGTGAGCAATTCAGAGACCGCATCGTGAACGATCTGGCATGAGCCGGGCCAGCCACCGTTTGAAGACTAGACTCCTGCCCTGCGCCGTATGCGTGGGGCTTCTTCTTTATTAACGGGGGTCATTGCCTATATTAGGTGAGCCCTGACGGCATCTGGGAGTAGATGGGCACTAGTTCGCTTAGGAGACGCTAGTTCATGGAACGGAATTGACAGTTGAAGCGTATACCTAATTAGAACGGGAGTCCAGCTGATGAGAGTGCTGAGCGACTGAGAGCCGTGGACCAACGTAGCCGCTGATACAGAATTTGCTTGGAGAAAGAAGGGGCAGAATTATACTCCCCGGGAACTATTCCTCCGGCAAGAGCGTCCTATTTAGAGAAAGTATTCGATTCTCGACTTAATGGGGGTGGCATCATGCGACTTCTAGGAGCCATCGTAGTTGGAATGGTGGCCTTGACGGTAGCTGCCTGCGGAAGCTCCACACCAACGCCTACCAGCGATGTGGAGTGGGCCGGTGGGGCAGGGACTCAGGTAGAGACGCCATCAAGCACACCAACAGCTATGATTGACGCCGGTTCTGGCGCTGGGACGCCGCTCCAGACAGAGGTGTCATCAAGCACACCAACGCCTACCAGCGATGTGGAGTGGGCCGGTGGAGCAGGGACTCAGGTAGAGACGCCATCAAGCACACCAACAGCTACAGGTGAAGTGGGGTCGGACACTGTGTCGCCGACACAGGCAGAGACACCATCAGGTACAGCAGGGACAACTCCAACTCCAGCCAGCGCTCCGGTAGTCGGACAATCGGAACCTGCCGTGGACCATGAGGCTCGGGACGCACAGCGTCTAAGAGAGGTCATGGAAGAGTTTCCTGAAAGGATGAAGACGTGGATAGACCAAGATACCATCGTGTACTTGCTTAATCGCCATCCTCACGGCAGTGAAGGAGATTTGATCGCTGTAGCCCTATACCTGCCAACTAGGACAGTCAAGAACTATGAACTTGTAATAGACGGTAATGGCCAGGCTAGCATTACCCTATATTCGGAAAGAACGTCCGACTCTCCTGAAGGCAGAGCGGCTTCCCTGCGGCTAGAAGAAGACCCAAGAGTCGCGGACGCAGCACTCCACCTTCTGACGACCGTAAAACGATGGTCCAAGAATTGATGCTTCGCATTCTGAGGGAGACCACCTGTAATGTCAGCGTTGTTCTTCGTTGAGGCTTTCGGGGAGCTGCAACGGTTTTGGTCGAGCCTCACAGCTTTACGGCCAATCGAAAAGTTCGCAGTTCAGTACACGTAGGCCCACCATCCATAAGTTTTTGACACCCGCATCTCGAATCTATATCCGAAGCCGGTTTAGCTAGCGTCCAACAGACTTAGGAGGCAGCTACGACCGGCTCAAGTTTTCTATCAGACCCTCAGAGGCTGACAGTGTTCTGGTCAAGGGACCAAGTCCATTGAGTCGCGGTTTTGAACGACCTCAGCTACGATCTGTTCTTGACTTGGCCAGGGTGGCCTATGCTAGCGCGGGGCCTTTCCACGAGTATGGGCAAGCTGTTCCGTTAGGGGAGTCGTGTTGGTGGCTAGTAACCTAGCCTTGGCCTCGTAGTGAGGAATAGCTAGTGGGTGTATGATTCGTATATATGGGAGGCAAGACATCGTTCGGAATGGAGCCGTAGAAACGCAGCATGTAACAGCAGGTTTTGCCCCGACTGTAGGAGACCAAAGAGGTGGTCTCGTTTGTCTGAACAGCGCTGCCCGGTTTGATAAGTGGAATCGCGCTGCCGTGCGTTAGGCCGCCGCGGACTCGGCAGGCGCTCTGTCAAAGAACTGGTCCGGCGTCATTCCCCCAAGGCTCGAATGGGGCCGTCCGGCATTGTAAAACTCGAAGTACCGCCCGAGTCCAGTTCTGGCTTCCGGGACCGATTCGTAGGCTCTCAGGTACACCTCCTCGTACTTGACGCTCTTCCACAGCCGTTCGACGAACACATTATCCTTCCAGCTTCCCTTCCCGTCCATGCTGATCTGGATCCCATTGGCTTTCAGCAGGCCGGTGAAGGCGTCACTTGTGAACTGGCTTCCCTGATCTGTGTTGAATATCTCCGGCGCGCCGTGGCGTCCCAGGGATTCTTCGAGCGCCTCCACGCAGAAGTCTGTGTCCATTGTGACCGATACCCGCCAGGCCAGCACCTTGCGGCTATGCCAGTCCATCACTGCGGCTAGGTACACGAACCCCCTGGCCATCGGAATGTACGTGATATCCATTGCCCACACCTGGTTGGGCCTGCTCACCTCAAGCCCGCGCAGCAGGTACGGATACACCGTATGGCCGGGCCGTCGCCGGCTGGTGTTGGGCTTGCGGTACAGCGCCTCAATGCCCATACGCCGCATCAGTGTGGCGATGTGTCTACGCCCGCAGGAGAGTCCCTCCTGGCGGAGCAGGCCTCGCATCATCCTACTGCCTGCAAACGGATACTCAAGGTGCAGCTCATTGATGCGGCGCATCAGTCCGAGACCGGCTTCGCCCACCGGCCGTGGCCGGTAGTAGATGCTCCCGCGGCTGATGCCCACTGCCTTTGCCTGGAGGGCGAGAGGCAGCTTGTGATCGCGGTCGATCATCGCCTTGCGCCAGGCAATCCCGCCTTCGTGAGCGCGGCCTCTAAAAAATCGTTCTCCAACGCAAGCTCACCGATCTTAGCGTGAAGGACCTTCATATCTACCGGCTTTTCAGCCTGCCCTGTCCCGGCCCCAAACAACTGCGCCGCCCGATCCAGCAACTGGGTCTTCCATTGCGTGATCTGGTTCGGGTGCACATCGAACTGGCTTGCCAGCTCCGAAAGTGTCCGGTCGCCGCGCACTGCGGCAAGAGCCACCTTCGCCTTGAACTCTGCCGAGTGGTTACGGCGGGGTCGTCTGCTCATCTCTCGCTCCTGTCTCCGAGAGCACTATCATGCCCTCAATCAGGCAGCGATTCCACTTATCCCCCTGTTCAGATTTCCGGAGCCACTTCTCTTTCACCAAGCACTCTTAGGGGATTCTTGACCTTGTGAAAGGTCTGCTTAGACAGTGGCTGAGCCACGGTGTTAACGTAGGTAAACCCACTGTATCTAAGCATGTCCCGTATGGAGTACCAAAGGTTTGTCTGTTTGTGATAGAAAACTAGGGAGAGCCAACAGTCATCCTTAAGTGACAGAAACATGGCCTTAAAGCTTTGGTCCAAAACATCAAGATAGTGTTTCTCATCAAACTGCTGCTCTCCACCTTCAATTGCTTCCTTTGCTCTCTGTTCTTGGGTAACGTGTAACCCAAGCCACGCATGCCAGATAGTGCTGAGGTCCAGGTAGGCTATGTGCGCCCCATACGGCGGATCGGTATATATGTAGTCTACGCTATTAGGTTTTACATACTTCAGTAGGTTTCCGCCGAGTCACAGTGTACCGCAAAGGTTTCTCCCTCTATTGGATAGTCACCGAAGCCAGCGCTTCCCCGCGTCTTGGCACTTGCAACAAGGCGCGCCCTTGTAGCAAATAGCCCCCAAACGTCTCTATAATCAGGCTTGGGGGGACCTAATACCTGTATACCTTAAATATGCCACTATCTCCTCCTCCAGCATGTTTGGAGTCAATGCTGTAGGTCAAACTGGCGCGGGCAAGGATGCCAGAAAAAGCAAACAGCAAGAGTTCGCGAGCTTCAACATCTCTGACATGCATTATGGCCGCCCTGAGATGGGCCAGGCCGATCAGCGATGGCTTGCTGAATAGGTCTTCCTCATAGCCACGGTCAGCGTTGGAGGGGAGTTTGACGCCGCGTGGATACCAGGCATCTATCTTATAATCGTCCAACTCTTCTGGGGTTGCCTTTCCCAGGAAAGAAACAATAGGGCGCATTTCGCGCTCAACCCGGCGAAAGGCATCCCAGAAAGCATCCAAATCCACTGGCGAGAGCAAGGTCTGCCTGGTAATGAACGCTGCTAGAGGGTCCAGGTCAAGCAATACAGCGCGGCGTCTGTTGGTAAGTGCTTCAACCCCGGTGACGCCTGTACCACAAAAGGGATCAACCACTAGGCCACCTGGCGGTGAAAAATGACGAATGTACCCAGCCACCACATTAGATGGCTGCTTTGTGTAGTAGGGATGAAGCCTGAAGTGCCAGGCCTTGGCCTTTTCAGCCGGAAAGGCGCGGCGTATTGGCTCAATCGCTGTCGTTGTGGAAGAGGAAGTCATTTAGCTGGCGTTTCCTATGTCAACCGTTGATAAAAACATAGCCGTCCCAGTCACCAGTGAACCCCATTGTAGCACTACTCGGCATCTGCCAACCGTGTCGTGGCGAACTGGCCGCACGGCCCGGGTCCCGACACATAGCCTTGACGCCACCCTGCCACATCCCCCTATCCCATGCCCTTCGCTTGCGCCTATCACCCTGTCATGGCCCTCGCATTGCCATATCCCGCAACTCCAGGCCGCGCAATCCACGCCAGCCTTCTCCCGCTACGAAACTCGGATTTGTTTCTCCCAAAAAATAAATCAAATCCCAAGCTGAGGGCTAGCTGATTAATGCCATCAAACGAACGCGATAGCCTGGCAGGCTCAGCGCATGAGTAACCCGGAGTGGGGTCTTGCACGAAAACGTTGCTGGAAACAGGAAGGTGCAGGAAACTTGGGTTTCCTGCTGGGGGGTCCAAGGGGGTGTCCCCCTTTCTAAAAGCGTTCCAGGGCGGGAGGGTGGGAAGAACTACGTTGGCCTCTGTGGATTTTTCGTGCAAAGCGCCCGAAGTGGCAAAGCCGCCTTTGACGGAGGGCTGCTATCCCTTCACAACATCGTGGAACTGGCGTAGAGCATCCAGGTGCTGGTTCAGGGAGGTGAAGCCGGCACCCATGGTGTTCATCGACAGGTGGCTAGCTCCCAGCTTCTGCCAGTCTGCCGATGCCTTAGCCCAGTCTTGCGGCGTGGAGTTTCGGACGCCAATTCGCGCCTCCACGCCGATTGTGGCCGGGTCACGGCCAGCTTCTCTCGCATAGCCCCGCATTCGTTCCAGCGCCTGATGGGCCTCCTCGTTGGGGGGCATTTGAGGAAACCAGCCATCAGCCAGGCGGCCTACCCTCTTGACTACCGGCTCCGCTCTTCCGCCCAGCCATATTGGGATGGGGCGCTGCACGGGCAGAGGGTTAATCCCTGCCGCGGTAACCTTATCCCAGCGACCCTCAAAGGTAACGACCTCCTGAGTCCACAATGCCCGCATGAGAGCGATCTGCTCCTCGCTGCGGCGGCCCCGGGTGTGGAAGTCCTGGCCCAGGGCTTCGTACTCTACTGCGTTCCATCCGGTGCCGATTCCAAGGCGCAGCCGCCCTCCGCTAAGGACGTCTACCTCTGCCGCCTGTTTGGCTACCAGCACCGTTTGACGCTGCGGCAGAATGACGATGCTTGTCACGAGCTCCAGCCTCTTCGTGACGGCTGCCAGGTATCCGAACAGCACGAAAGGCTCGTGGAAGAGGGACTTGTGAGTATAAGGCCCCCGGTAGCCCTCATGCTGGGCTGGATCAGCCCCGACCACGTGCTCGAAAGCCACAATAAAATCGTACCCCATCTCCTCTACGGCCTGGGCGTGCTCTCTAATGACCGCGGGGTCGGAGCCGAGCTCTGTTTGGGGGAAGATAGCACCTAGTTTCAAAATCGCCTCCGATTCGCCAACAGATAGTGGATGGTTCTATACACGACATGCTTGCTGGAACACTCAATATGATGCCAAGCACGTCAGGGCCGGTACGCGTCGGGGCTGCCAAACCCCAATCCGTGGGCTGTTTTTATCTGGCCTTTAGCTCTTCCTCCATCACCTGCCCGTCCGTGATCTTGAAGGCCCGCACCGCGGGACCGTGTTGGTCAAAAGGCAATTCAGGACGGTAGGAGCCCCGTATGACGGCATTGCTCAAATGTCCGCTCCATCATAGCGCGCGATCTCCGCGAAGTCTGCATTCTCCTCCGACCATTCAAACAGCGCCGCCTCGTGCACCCCCGATTGGCTGATGCCCACCACCAGGTGTTGTACGGGATATGCTGGCCCGTCACCCCATGGCCCCTCTGCTACCTGTCGGTCTGTCTGGGAGAAATACGCCCGTCCGTTGGGATGAGAGTGATAAATGACAATCGCGGGCGTATCGGTGTCAAAGCTCCTGTCGAGGGCAATGGCATCCTGGGCTGTGAACTGGTAGGCTGTCTCCGCGTTCCCTCCGGGCACCGTGCCACCCGCGCCCAGCATCACTGCGTTCACACAAGGCCGGACGGTCTCTGCTTTGTTGCCATCCTGGGATCCGGCTAACCACCCGCAGGACTCCCAGGGAAACGCCTTCCTGGCTTCTCTATAAACCTCTTCCAGGATCCTCCGCGGAATTTCAACAGGTGCAAGATTTTCAGTCATCCACTTACACTCCATGCAGATCAGAGATGGACGCCCGTGTGGTTTCAGAGGAACACGTGGACGGCAGCGGTGTCATCTGGTAGAGCCTTACCACCTTTGCCCTGAGGCCCCGCCAGGATTCCGCAGCACTCGTTGGGGTTGTCCTCCAGGGCGTGAGCTACCATCTGGTCAACATACTGTTTCTCTAACTCTAACATCGCTCCGTGGGGTTCTCCATGGCACGTGACTTATGGAAGTACCTGGATTGCCCCGGCGTCTCCTTCGTACACCTCGCCGATGATTGCAGTGCCAGCAACGCCATGTTTCTCCAATTCCTCCAACAGACGGTCCAGCCGTTCCCGCGGCACTGACATCAATAGCCCTCCGGAGGTCTGCGCGTCGCTCAGGATAACCTTTGCCTCTTGGGAAAGCGATTCATGATGTTGCACCTTGGGCCCCAGAGACGCCAGGTTCCTCTGGGTGCCCCCGGGGGCGATTCCCTGTTTGGCCAGCTCCAGGACGCCGGGTAGCAGAGGTATCTTGGACCAGAAGACGCGGGCACCGGTGCCGCTGGTTGTCATCATGGGCTTCAAGTGGCCCAGCAGCCCGAAGCCTGTGACGTCCGTGCACGCATTGACGCCTACGTGCGTCATAGCCTCTGAAGCGCCCCTGTTCAGTGTTTCCATGACGGCGATGGCGTTGGCCAGCACCTCTTCCTTCACCACGCCGTCCTTCCCGGCGGTGGTGATTATGCCTGTGCCGATGGGCTTGGTGAGCACCAGCACATCTCCGGGCCGGGCTCCACGGTTAGTCACCTGCTCTCCGGGCCGGATCAGGCCTGTTACAGCCAGGCCATACTTCGGCTCCTTGTCGTCTATGGTGTGGCCACCAACGATTAGGAGGTCGGCCTCGGCGGCTTTGCGGTAGCCGCCCTTCAATATATTGGCCACAATATCCTTGGACAGCTCCATAGGAAACGCCACGATGTTCAGCCCCAGCAGGGGCCGGCCGCCCATGGCGTAGACGTCGCTTACAGCGTTGGCCACTGCAATAGCGCCAAAGTGGTCTGGGTCGTCCACTATGGGAGGGAAGAAGTCCACCGTCTGCACCAGGGCAAGTTCCTCCGTTAGACGATAAACGGCAGCGTCATCGCCTGTCTCCGTCCCGACCAGCAGGTTCGGGGCGGTAATCTTGGGTAGCTGGCGCAGAACCTGCGCCAGGTCCTCAGGACTGTATTTGGAGGCTCAACCCGCGCAATGGGCCAGACTGGTGAGCCGGATGGCTTCCTGGGGCATAGGCTCCTTCCTGGGTCAGGCTGGGAAACATTGTCTATTGTAGCATGGGCTGTTACGCAGCTCGGAAGCTCGGCGCCCTGAGTTCACACGGTCAGCATGGGATACCGCTCGCCTGTATCTGGCAGCACCGTTACCACCACCTTGCCCTCGCCCAGTCGCTTCGCCAGCAGCAGGGCAGCCATCACATTGGCCCCAGAGGAGATGCCCACAAGCAGCCCCATCTCCTGGGCCAGCCGCTTGGTGGTGTCTATGGCATCCTTAGTGTCGACTGTGACAACCTCGTCAATGATGGCGCGGTCCAGCAGGGACGGCACGAAATCGGCCCCAATGCCTAGAATGCCGTGGTCGCCCGCGTGGCCCTGGCTCAACAGCGGAGAGGTAGCTGGTTCCACAGCCACCACCAGCACAGATGCGTTCGCGGCTTTCAGCGCCTCGCCGACGCCTGTAATGGTGCCGCCTGTGCCCACCCCGGCCACGAAAGCGTCCACCCGGCCAGAGGTTGCATCCAGGATCTCTCTCCCCGTGCCTTCCCGATGCGCTCTGGCGTTAGCGGGGTTGGAGAACTGCTCCAGTATCACCATCCTGGTGTCCTGGTCAAGCATGCGCTGGGCCGCCTGAATGGCTCCCTCCATGCCGGTGATGGCCGGCGTGAGATGTACAGTCGCGCCGAAGCGCGTCACCAGGCGTCGGCGCTCCATGGGCACGCTCTCAGGCATGGTTATGGCCACCCTGTATCCTTTGGCGGCCCCCACCAGAGCCAGGGAGATGCCCATATTGCCGCCCGTAGGCTCAACAATAGTCATGCCAGGCCTCAGCCTGCCCTGGGCTTCAGCGTCCTGGATCATGGCCAGGGCCGCCCTGTCTTTGGTGCTGCCGCCGGGGTTCAGGTTCTCCAGCTTGGCCAGCACCTGCGCAGAGCCGGGCGTCTCCAGGGCATACAGGCGCATCAGGGGCGTGTTACCTATGTGTTCCAGGACAGAACTGGCAAATCTGGTCAAGGGGATTCTCCGCAGCAGATGGCCCATTGTGGCATGGGTGGTTGGGAGCGTCAAGGAAAGAGAAGCGTGGTAACATATGCTATCTCACGCACCAACACCAGGAGGTACCTAAATGGGAGCTTTAGCAGAGATGGTGGAAAACTCAGGGAGTCACGGGCGCGGCTTCAAGAGCAGCTGATAGACGTAAAAGAGGAGCAGATGACATTGCCCGTGGCCGGACGCATTCCCCGGTACGTGAGGGCCATGTTCTATCTTCTAATATCCCATGAGGCGGAGCACACTGTCCAGTTGGTGAAGACACTGTCGGCCTTGGAAGTTCACCAGAGTGAGGCCCAGCTTATCCTGCACAGCTTGCAGAGGTCTCGAGGCGAACTGGAAGGTCTGCTCCTGGGCCTGTCGGACGAAGACATGGAGCGGGCTCCCGCTGAGGGCGAATGGCCACCACGCAAAGTCTTGGAGCACATCATTGCTGACGAGGAGTTCTTTGGGAAAAGGATTGTGGAGGCCTTGCAGCAGAGTGAGACAAAGACCGCGTCTTAGGCTTAGACCTTTCCGGTTTGGCGCTTGGGCCGAGTCCCAACCTCAGCGACGACTCCAAGGCCACCAGCGACGTCTGGCGCTCTGCTTGCCCTTGTCCGCGGGTTCGGTAAGTTGCTGAAACGCGCTTACCTGCTGGTTGATCAAATCCACGGTGACCTCTCGCTCATTGATGAGCATTCTCTCCTCCGCCTTCAGCGACGAGTCAGCCACCCCACCCTCGGCCAAGGAGTCCTTCTTATCCAGCGCCCGCTCCACTCTAGACCTTAGCTCATCCAGGGTGTAGGGCTTTGTCATGTAATCGTCGGCCCCAAGGCTCAGGGCCTGGGTTGCCAGGCCAGTATCCACGATGGCGGTGAGCATTACCACGCGAGTGCTGGGATGGTCGGCTTGCACTCGTCGCAGGACTTCCAGTCCTGACATCCCTGGCATCCTGAGGTCGAGCATGACAAGATCAACCCCCTGCTGGGCCAAACGTTCCAGAGCCTCCTGCCCGCTGGGGACTGTTTCGCACTGATACCCAAGCTCTTCCAATTGTTTAGAGAGGAGGTAGCGAATGGACCTCTCATCGTCCACTACCAGTATGCTTTTAGGCTGGCTGCTCATCAGGCTCCCTTTCTGGAACAGGTCCGGATTGGGATATGAGCGGTTCTGCTATTGGTCGGGCTGCCGCCTCTCCGATCCTTCGCGATGCCGCGAGAACCTCCACACCCGCTATCGGCATTGGTTGTGAAGAACGGGTCAAATACCTTGGCAAGGTTTTCCTTGGGGATTCCAGGGCCGTCGTCGCTAACAACGACGCGTGCCATTGACCCTGCCTGCTCCGTTCTTACTCGCAAGAGGCCCATTCCGTGCAGGTCCACCATCGCCTGCTCAGCGTTGACCACCAGGTTCAAAACGACTTGTTGAATGGCGTGGAGATTGGCCACTACCAAGGGTAGCCGGGGGGCCAGTGTTGTCTCCACTTGAATGTTCTGTGTAGTAAGATCGTACTTCTTCAGGTTCAGCACGTTTTCCACGATTGTGTTAAGGGAGATGGGTTCTCTGGCAGCCACACCGCTGGGGCGTGCGAAGACAAGCAGGTCCTGGACGATCCGCAGGGAGCGCAGAGCCTCGTCGTGGATCATGCTCACCTCTTCTTTCACATCGTCGCTGAGGTTGCGACGGAGCAGAAGCTCGCTCAGGCCCGAGACACCCGTTAGGGGGTTATTCAGCTCGTGGGCCACACCCGAAACCAGGAGTCCCATGGCTGAAAGCTTAGCTGACTCTATGTTCTGGGCATGGGCGTGCTCCAGTTCCTGCTCCTGCCGGCGGAGTGCCCCATCGGCCCGAAGGACGATCAAGAACAGGAGGGAAAACAGGGCCACCCCGGTCCCGACGGCCCCGACTATAGCGGTCCGCACAGCCTGGACTCTGGCGGAAGCCAGGTCCGTGGTTACGTCTTGATATAGCTGCAGAATGCCCACGACCTTGCCCTCTAGCAACGCCTCAGCGGATGCGTCGACCAGCGGAGTAATTGTGTTGATCACATCAAGGGATTCCTGCGCTCCCGTGGGCAATGTGATGCTCTGACTTTGCTCCAGCACGGAGTAGGGCCTACCTTGCCTCACAACGCGTTGGTACAAAGTGGGATCGGCCAGATTCCCTGACCCAGCGACATTGTGGTCTGTGGAGTAGACAGGTACGCCGTCCAGATCAACTATGGTGACACCCACGATGCTAAGCCCAAAAGCGATATCATGGGCAAAGGCGTCCACAATGGAAAGGTTGATATCTTGAATGGCGCCATCAGGAGTATCTCGTAAGCTGGGCATCCAGACAGTTTTATGGAACATCTCGGCAAAGTGCACGGCCTCTTCCGAGCTCCGGTCCTCTACCCTCGCTCTAAATGAGGCTTCGCTGAACCGGACGAAGAGGTAGCTCACCACCAGCGTGACCAGTCCAATGGCTATCACGCTAGCAATAACGAAGTTCCTTAGGAGGGGAAACCGCCTTGTGGAAAGAGAGCCGCGTATACTATCCGCCACAGCCGCACTCCATTGCATTAGGCCGGTAGCTATACCCCCATGGCTCTGTCTCGTCCCGCCTTGTGGTGCCGGCCTGAGCGCTCACTTTTGAGAGATGTTGCCACATGCGGTATATATCTGTATCTCGGACGGTGACTTGTGAATGTTGATGGCATTATCGCCGTCCCGCAGGTCCTCTAGCCGCGCGTTCACGACTGTTTCCGACTTCCCTTCCACAACATTGGCAAGGGGGTAGTGGACTTGTCCCAGCCGCGCCCCACACGTACCGAAGTGGATGTGCGCCGGTTGAGATGTTCCATCGGGGGAAGCAGGGGCCACCTTAATCACGACCTTGGTCTTGTCACCCTTAGCCACCAACTCAGCAGCCACCAACTCAGCGGTGCCCGATTGGTTTGATCCGGGTAGGGATAAAAGCGGCACCACCAGTTTGGTTTGGCCTTGCCCGCAGCTTGCGCCAAGGAATATGGCCAAGCCGACGAGCAGCGCAGGTAGTGTGGCTCTTTTGACCATGTTGACTCCTTCAGACATTCCGAATCCCCAACGGGTTGTTTTCACCGACCCTGTCCCAGATCCGTCAGCGCATTATAACATCACCTTCACTATTCCCGTATCAAATCCATATCAGATAGGCCGGCGGACACTATTCCGTCCACTGTTGCCAGATGTGCAAAGGTTTCGGCTGTAGCGACACTGGCCTTGACGATACCACGTTGACGCCTTTGGGCTGCCTGTAGCCCCGCTTGTCATTGGAGGAGCGGGCTGTGTATATTGACTGGCATTAGCACCGTACAGGAGGTTCTCTTGTCCAGATCCCCAGGCTTCCCTCCCTTGACCAGTCGCGCCGTCCTTACCGGCATGGCGCTGTTGCTTGCGGTTGGGCTGGCGCTCTCCGTGGCGGCAGCTCTTGAGCCGCGTCTCCCGGGGGACTTGCCTGTTGCCCGTGGCGTCCAGTCTGTGGCCACTCCCTGGCTGGATACCATCATGAATGCGGTGACTTTCATTGGCATGACCTACGAGGCGGGAGCCAGCATCGTGACGCTGTTAGTCGCTTTTGCCCTGGCGCGGCGCTGGCCGGAGGCTGCTGCTTTCCTGGGAGAAGTGGTAATGGAGGGAGCCGTTCAGGTTCTCAAGTCTTTGGTAGGCCGCCCTCGCCCGACCGAGGAGCTGCTGCGCGTAATGGAAAGCGGCTCCAGTGGGAGCTTCCCCAGTGGCCACGTCTTCCACGCCGTTGTCTTTGGAGGGCTATTGCTTGCGCTGGTAGTGCCTGGCATACGCCCAAAGTGGCTCCGGAGCGTGGTCGCGGCGCTGTTGCTCTTGCTGGTCCTTGCCGTCGCCGCATCCAGAGTGTACCTGGGAGCCCACTGGCCCAGCGATGTGCTGGGGAGCGTTGCCTTGGGCATCCCGTCCGTTGCCTTGCTGGTGTACCTGTGTCGGAGGCTCAGGGGTGGGGCCTCCTCCTATCAGGAGGGTGGGTCGGGGCGATAGCAGCCAACGCGCAGGTTCATTCGCAAGAAGGATATTCCGCTCGTGGTGAGCTTGTCGAACCATACGGGCGGAATATCCTTACCCTGGATCGGGCCGCTCATGCCCTTCGACTTGGCTCAGGACGAGCGGCTGCACTGGGCGTGGCAGCGTTTTCAGATAGTTTGGCCTGTGGTACACTAGCTAAAATAGGCCTGTTAGCCTTTGCGGCAAGAAGGTGACCCCTTTTGACAACTAACCTGGCGGCTGAAGCAGACTCAAAGACAACAAAGACCATGGAGGTGCCTCTCCTCCCCAGGAGGGATACCCTGGTGTTTCCCAAGCTGCTTACCCAGCTAATGGTGATGCGCCCGGCTTACCAGCGCGCCCTGGAAGAGGCGATCTCTGGCGATCGCAAGATCCTGGTGGTGGGCAGACGCAACGTTGACCGCCGCGAATTCGATGTGGTTGACCTCTACCCAGTGGGCACTATAGCCATTGTGGGCCGGATGTTGAAAATGCCCGACGGCTCGGCCACGGTGTGGTTGGAGGGCGAGGAGAGGGTGAGGATCCTCGAGGTGACCCAGACGGAGCCCTGGTACCGGGCCAAAGCAGAGGTCATGCTAGAGCCGCAGATAGATACCCTCCAGACCCAAGGGTCTATGCGCTCTGTGCTGGCCCTCTTCGAGAAGTGCGTACGCCTTTCACCCAACCTCTTCTGGGACTCCTATGTGGCCGCCATGAATGCCGGTGGCCCCGGGCATCTGGCGGACCTGGTCTGCTCCTCCCTCAACATACCCATGGAGGCACGCCAGGCAGTCCTGGAGAACCTGGAACCCGGGGAAAGGCTGCACATGGTGAACATACACCTGGCCCAGGAGGTGGATGTCCTGGAGGTGCAGGGCCGCATTGACTCTGAGATAAAGGGCTCCGTTGACAAGAGTCACCGGGAGTTCTTCCTCCGGGAGCAGCTGCGGGCCATACAGAAGGAGCTCCAGGAGACGGACTCTCAAGCTCGGGAGGTGGATAGCCTCAAGACGAAGATAGAAGAGTCCGGTATGCCGGAAGAGGCCTGCAAAAAGGCACTGGAGGAGCTGGAGCGACTGGCCCTGATATCCCCAGTCTCCCCAGAAAACTCGGTGGTTCGGAGCTATTTGGACTGGCTTATCTCCTTGCCCTGGAAAACCCAGACCGACGACAACCTGGACATACGGCAGGCCGCGCGCGTTCTGGATGAGAACCATTACGGCCTGGCCAAGGTGAAGGAGCGCATTCTAGAGTATCTGGCGGTCAGGAAGCTGTCCGAAGGGAAGCTGCGCAGCCCTATCCTGTGCTTTGTGGGAGCCCCGGGTGTTGGCAAGACCAGCCTGGGCAAGTCCATCGCCGCCGCTATGGGCCGCAAATTTGTCCGCGTAAGCCTGGGAGGCATCCGGGACGAGGCGGAGATACGCGGCCACCGCCGCACCTACGTGGGCGCTCTGCCTGGCCGGGTACTGCAGACCATGCGCCGCGCCGGCACCGTCAACCCGGTCTTCATGCTGGACGAGGTAGACAAAGTGGGCATGGACTTCCGGGGCGACCCATCCTCGGCGTTGTTGGAAGTGCTGGACCCAGAGCAGAACCACTCGTTCAGCGACCATTTCCTTGAGGTCCCTTACGACCTGTCCAGGGTGATGTTTGTCACCACGGCCAACGTCCTGGACCCCATCCTTCCAGCCCTGCGCGACCGCATGGAGGTTATCGAGCTGCCCGGCTATACGGAGGAAGAGAAGCTGGAGATAGCCAAGCGGTTCGTTGTGCCCAGGCAGGTGCAAGAGCACGGCCTAGCCGAAAGTCAGCTACGGTTTTCCCCCAAGGCTATCCTGCGCATTATTCGGGAGTATACCAGGGAGGCAGGAGTGCGTAACCTGGAGCGGGAGCTAGGCTCCATCTGCCGGAAGGTGGCCAAACACGTGGCCGAGGGGCAGACAACCTCCAGCCTTATTCGTCCGCAGTCCATACCAGGTTACCTGGGAGCGCCCAGGTTTGGTTGGGGCACGGCAGAGGAGCAGGACGAGGTGGGGGTCGCCACCGGCGTAGCGTACACACCCACGGGCGGCGATGTCCTGTCGGTGGAGGTGGCGCTCCTTAAGGGCAAGGGCAATCTCATTCTCACCGGCCATCTTGGAGACATAATGAAAGAGTCGGCCCAGGCTGCGTTGAGCTACTCGCGGGCCAGGTCTCAGGAGTGGAATGTCAAAGACGGCTTCTTTGCCACTCTGGACGTTCATATCCACGTTCCAGCGGGGGCCACCCCCAAGGACGGCCCTTCAGCCGGCGCAGCCCTTACCACCGCCCTGGTATCTGCGCTCACTCGCCGCCCAGTACGCAAGGACGTAGCAATGACAGGCGAGATCACTTTGAGGGGCAAGCTCTTACCAGTGGGCGGAATCAAGGAGAAGGTGCTGGCGGCACATCGGGCCGGTATCAAGACATTCGTCCTTCCCGAGGATAACCGCAGGGACGTGGCAGACATACCCGCCAAGGTGAGGCGCGATATCCAGTTCATCTATTCAAAGGACATGGACCGGGTTCTGGAAGTGGCGCTGCGGACATCGGAGGCCTCGCAAGAGAAGGCAGCATGAACTGGTTCGATTACGGCATTACCGGGGTCGCTTTCATGGGGCTGATCATTGGCTGGAAGATCGGCCTCCTGGGGGCTATCTTTAATACTATTGGCGTCGTCGTGGGGATCTTCGTTGCGGGCCGTTTCAGTGACGACATTGCTGCCTGGATCGCCGAGCAGGGCACGGGCGACGCCATAGCCACGGTGCTGGCCTACGTAGCTATCGTTGTTGGGGTCTTTTTCGGTGCTCAGGTGGCCAAAAGCGTCGCCAAGAAGATGTTGAGCCTGGTCTTCCTGGGCTGGGTTGACTCCCTCGGGTCCATAGTGGTGGGCCTGGTCTTTGGCCTGGCCCTGGCGGGGGCGTTGATCCTTATTACGGCTCGATTCGGAACCGACCTGCCCACTGAGGGAGCTCTTGGCACTGTGGTAACCATGACAGGCTTGCGCGGCTCTCTTCAGACAACCCTGGTGGAGTCCACCCTGGTGCCGGTGTTTATTGACATCACCAATGCAATACCGGCCGACGCCTTGGGGTTCGTTCCAGGAGACTTCAAAGTTGCACTGGGGCAGATTGAACAGCTCATCGACCTGCAGCAATCTCCGTAACAGGCTGCTGAAAATGGGGAGGCCAGAGTCTAGTCAGACAGGAAGCCCCCCAGATATGTCTTTCACCACCCTGTAAGGGAAAGGCTTCACAGTATATGGTGAACGGACTGGTCAACGCGCCCGTTCTGGTCTTGAACCAGAACTATCAACCGTTGAACGTGTGCAACGTCCGGCGGGCGGTGGTGCTGCTGGGCCGTGGCAAGGCTGAGTTGCTGGTCAACGGCCGGGGCGAGTTGCGAACTCCCACGGTAATT
The DNA here is from genome assembly GCA_965248595.1 of Dehalococcoidia bacterium. Taxonomy (GTDB): domain Bacteria; phylum Chloroflexota; class Dehalococcoidia; order Lucifugimonadales; family SHYF01; genus SHYF01. The sequence continues at coordinate 43,211 of CBDFJM010000003.1, read as the reverse complement.
CTGGTGGCTCCATCTGTTATCCGGCTGATATACATGGTGCGGCGGCCCGTCCTTGGGCGAAGGCTATCACGCCGTGAGATATTCGCTCGTGACGCCCACACCTGCCAGTACTGCGGCAAGGAGAGTCATTCCCTGACACTGGACCATGTTATCCCTCGGTTCAGTGGAGGCACCCACGATTGGGAGAACGTGGTGGCGGCATGTATTCCATGTAACCATCGCAAGGCGAGCCGCACTCTCCTAGAGGCGGGCATGAGACTGCGGCGGCAACCCAGGGCACCCCGCCCCAATCCCTACTACATGTTCTTTCGCCGCCCTCTCCAGAAGGAGTGGCTACAGTTCATTCCGTGGGCGGAGTGAGGGCTGGGCCTGGGAACTATGCCGTGCCCTGGCTGGCCCTTATCTGCTCAGCCCTAGGCAGGGTCAGCATCAGTACGTCCAATGCGATGCGGGGGTTGGCGTTCTGCTCCAAACGCTCCAGGGTTGCCACCAACTCCCGTACCACCGTGGCGACCTCTCCTGCTTGAAAGCGGCCTGCCCTATCTTCTAGGATTTGCCGACAGTCCACGTTGACCACCAGCTCCGGCGCTTGCTGCATGAGCACCAGAAGATCCCGCCACCACAGTAGCCAGAAGCCCAGTTCCTCCCGGGCGGCGCTGCGGTCCCTGCCAAACCTCTGGGCCAGCTCTTGAGCGTACTGGAACCGCCGCTCCAGGCCCCCGTCCACCACTGACAGCAGGGTCTCCAGCCTTCGCTGGCGCTCCTCCAGCAGCCTGGGATTGGCGACGGCGGCCAACGCCCACCCAAAATTGCCGCCGGATACACGTGCCAGCAACCTGGCGTCCTCCGGTGCGACGTTATGCTCTCCGGTAAGCAGGGCCACGAGCCTATCCTCGGGCAGGGGTCGCAGCTCCAGCCGCTGGCACCGAGAGCGGATCGTAGGAAGCAGCGCCTCCTCTTCGGTGGTGGTGAGCAGCAGAAGCACGTGCGCCGGTGGCTCTTCCAGGGTCTTCAGCAGGGCGTTGGCCGCGTCCTGGTTTAGTTTTTCCGCTCCCTCAAAAATGAAAACGCGGTATCTCCCTTCGTATGGCTCCAGGGCGGTGGCGTGCTCCAAGGCGCGGACCTGGTCTATGAGAATCTCGGTGTGCAGGCGGCCCGTTCTCTCATCCTGGGTAGGCGCTATACTCTGGACGTCCGGATGGATGCCTCGTTCAATCCGGCGACACTGGGTGCACTGGCCGCAGGGGGGGTCATCGCGCAGGCAGTTGACAGCCTGGGCCATCTGGAGCGCCAGGGTATCCTTGCCAACGTGGGGCGGGCCTACAAGCAGGTATGCATGTGCAAGGTGGCCCTCACTGAGGCCCCGGTCTAGGGCCAGGGTCAGATGTTCCTGTCCGTGGATTGTCCAGGGAGCCATAATATTGGATATCTACGCTATTGTTAGCACCAGATTGTTTACGGTAGCAACGTGGCTACATAGGCGGCCCTGGCGTAGCCGTAACAGCCTGCCTGCGAGTACACGGCCCTGGCGCCGGCTGCCAGCAGCCACAGGATGCCAACAGCCAGGATGTCCACTACCAGGAGGGCCGGAAAGGCTCCAGTGTGGAGGGCCCAACTGGCAAGAGGGCCACTCTCGTAGACATACCGCTTGTTGGCGAGTTCCAGGAGAGCGTAGGTGCTCAGAAAGTCCAGGGTGGCCAGCAAAGCGACCGAGCGTGCCAGCAGGACTCCCGCCAGGGCCACACACGCCGGGAAAAGCGCTCTATCTCAGGCTCCCGTCGCCGGTCCCTGAAGACGCTACGATGTACCCGCTCCCTGGCTAGACGAATGATGCTGTGCATAAGGTGGCTGGGTTTCCTGGACTGGCTACACCGTATCCGCCGCCATTAGGTCCTGGTAGGTCTCCCGCCGGCGGATAAGCCTGGCGGCACCGTCCCTCACCATGACAATGGCGGGCCTGGGGGCCATGTTGTAGTTGCTGGACATGGGCACACAGTAGGCGCCCGCAGCAGGCAAGGCCAGCAGATCCCCTGGCTCCGTGATGGGGAGATCCACGTCTTTCACAAGGATGTCGCCGGACTCGCAGTACCTGCCGGCGATAGTCACCCGTTCCGCCGATGGTTGGTCTATCCGGTTGGCCACCACCGCCTCGTAGCTAGCCTGGTACAGAGCGGGGCGGATGTTGTCGCCCATGCCTCCGTCCACGCTCACGTATGTCCTGATGCCTGGGATGGCCTTCCGAGCGCCTATAGTGTACACAACGATCCCCGCTGGCCCAACTATGGACCGACCCGGCTCTATGACAAGCGCAGGCTCGCCAAACCCCAACTCCTGGCACCCCTGGCGGAAGGAGGAAGTGATAGAGTCGGCGTACTGCGCGATGGATGGAGCCTGCTCATCCCGCGTGTATGGGATGGCGAAACCTCCACCAGGGCTGAACTCTGTTAGCTCCAGCCCTTCCTCTCGCATCCTGGCGGCAAACTCCAGGGTTTCGCGGATGGCCGCCTGGAACGGCTGGGTCTCGAACACCTGCGACCCTATGTGGCAGTGGAGACCCACCAGGCGCAGGTGGGAGCAGGAGAGCGCCTGACGTATCGCTTCCTGCGCCTGCCCCGTGCCGATGGGGAAGCCGAACTTGCTGTCCAGGCTCCCTGTGGAAATGTAGGCGTGGGTATGGGGGTCCACTCCTGGGGACACCCGGAGCATTATGTCCTGAGCACGCCCGGCTTCCTGGGCCACCTGGTCCAGCAGGCCCAGCTCGTGGAAGTTGTCTACCACGATACGCCCTACTCCCCAAGCCAAACCCTCCTCCATCTCTCTGCGGCTCTTGTTGTTGCCGTGGAAGTAGACCTCGGAGGGCGGCATACCGCCGGCGCGGGCCGCCGCCATCTCGCCACCCGAGGCCACGTCCATTCCCAGGCCCTCCTCTACCAGAAGCCTGGTCAGCGTCAGGTTGGTGAATGCCTTGGAGGCGTATATCACTCGCGTATTGGGATAGCGACCCTGGAACTCGAGCAGGAACGCCTGGCACCGCTCTCGAAGGGTCTGCTCATCGAAGATGTACAGTGGTGTGCCGTACTCCGCCGCCAGGTCCACCACGTCGCATCCGCCCAGTACAAGGTGTCCGCTGGCGGCTACGGCCGCTGTCTGGGGAAAAACGTGCTTGGCTGAGAAGGCGTCCATAAGACCATCATGGTACGGATGTGGGTTTGACCTGTCAACGTGAGGGAGGTGGGATAGTACAAAGCATTGACCTCCCATTATAATGAGGCATCCAACGGATAGACGCAATTCGCAATGACTAGGAGGTAACGATGCCCAAGGACCTCACAATATACTTGGATAACCAACCCGGCACTCTGGCTGCTCTTGCAGACGCGTTGGGGAAAGCTGGTGTGAACATCTATGGCATGTGCGGGTTCCCGGTAGGCGGAAAAGGCCTGATCCACATACTTGCGGAGAATGCCAGAGCGACCCGTCGTGCCCTTAGAGAGGTGGGGATAAGTACACGTGGTGAGCGGGACGTGCTGGTGATGGAAGTGGAGGACAGGCCGGGTGAGGCCGCCAGAATATTCCGTCAAATAGCCGACGCAGGGGCGAATATCGATCTAGTGTATTTGGCGACTAGCACGCGCCTGGTCATTGGAGTTGACGACTTGGAGAAGGCACAAGTGGCCCTAAATATTACCCGTTCTCCAAGGATTGGCCGCTCCCGGTGAGTAGCACCGGCCCAAAAAGAGGAGACCGGAGTCCCGGCAAGCAGGGATTCCGGTGGCGGTTTCAGCCAGTTTCCTTGTTGGTCCTATGTCTAGCTGATATGATTGATACCTAATCTCGCAACGGATTTGTCCATTGTCCCTCAAAAACTCCATATCCTCCTCTGCCGGCCAGACCGCCTTCCATCGAATCGTGGTCAAGGCCGGCACTAGCGTCCTGGCCAGCGGCACCGGTGACCTGGATGTGGCGGTAATGACCGGCCTGGCCGACCAGATGGCTCACCTGCGCCAGGAAGGCCACGAGGTTCTGCTGGTCACCTCCGGGGCCGTGGCAGCCGGACGCCAGGCCCTGGGCCAGCCCAAAGGCCGGCCCGACGTGCCATTCCGCCAGATGCTAGCTGCCGTGGGTCAGAGCCGCCTGATGCACACCTACGAGGAGTTGTTTGGCCGTCACCACGTCCTGGTGGCTCAGGCCCTTCTCACCCGCGCCGACATCTCGGACCGGCAGGGCTATCTGAACGTGCGGGACTCGCTCTTGGGCCTGCTGGAACTGGGGGTGATACCCATCATCAACGAGAACGACGTGGTGACATCCGAGGAGATAGGCGACGAGGTGTTCGGCGACAACGATACCCTTTCAGCCCTGGTATCGAACCTGGTGGACACCGACCTCCTGGTCATGCTCGGCGACACCGCTGGCCTGTACACCGCGGACCCAGCCCTTCACCCTGAGGCACGGCTGATCAACCGGGTGAACCGAATAGACCAGACTATCCGCGACCTGGCCAGGGAAGAGGAGCGGCATCCTTGGAGCCGTGGTGGGATAGCCGCCAAGCTGGAGGCAGCGCGCCTGGCTACCAGTTGGGGGGTAGCCGTGGTTATCGCCGGTGGTCGGGAACAGGATGTCTTGCTGGATGTGGCCGCGGGCAAGGAACGGGGCACATTCTTTTCGCCCAGCGCCAGCAAGATGGAGAGCCGCAGGCGGTGGCTCCTCAGCGGCCTGTCCGCCCGGGGCGAGATCATGGTAGACGATGGTGCGGCTTTGGCCCTGCGCTCTCAACATCGCAGCCTGCTGCCGGCTGGAGTCGTGGAAGCCCGTGGCGACTTCGACCGCCAGGATGTGGTTCTCATCGTAGACCGCCAGGGGCAGAAGATTGCCTGCGGCGTGGCCAACTACTCGGCCGGGGACGTCGCTGCCATCAAGGGCCTCCACTCGGACCGCATTCAAGTAGCCGTGGGCCACCAGTACGGCGACGAAGTGGTGCACCGCAACAACCTGGCGGTGCTATAGTGGAAGGGACGGCCATTAACACCAAACGTCCGCTCATGGTTCGACGGGCTCACCACGAATGGATTACAGGGTTCCCGTGCGTCATGAGCTTGCCGAAGGACGACGTCAAAGAGTGCTGAAATGAGTTCGACCAGTATTTCACCAAACCTCATAGCCCTAGGCCAGCAGGCCAGGGCCGCCGCTCGCAAGCTGGCCAGGCTCTCCACTGCAGCAAAGAACCAGGCGCTCCTGAAAGTTGCCGATGCCCTGGCGGCCCACCATGACGAGGTGCTGTCCGCCAACAAGCAGGATTACGACGCAGGGAAACGGAGCGGCCTCAGCGAGGCGCTGCTAGACCGTCTGCTGCTCAACCGGGAGCGGCTGGCAGCCATGGCTGCCGACGTGCGCAATGTGGCTTCGCTGCCCGACCCCGTCGGTGAGCAGTTCGACGTTCGTACCCTCCCCAACGGCCTCATCCTGGGCAAGCGTCGCGTGCCCCTAGGCGTCATCGGCACCATCTACGAGAGCCGCCCCAATGTCACGGTGGACATAGCCAGCCTGTGCCTGAAGTCCGGCAACGCCGTTATCCTCCGGGGCGGCAGCGAGTCCATCCATTCCAACACAGCCCTGTCCCGCCTGGTGCGAGAGGCTGTGTCATCGGCGGGAGTGCCCGAAGACGCCGTACAGTTCATAGAAGACACCGACCGCGCCCTGGTGGGGCAGATGCTTGCCATGCAGGAGTACATTGATCTAATCATCCCCAGGGGTGGCGCAGAGCTGATCCGCCGCGTGGCCCAGGAAGCGTCCATGCCAGTGGTGACCGGCGGCATAGGCGTATGCCACACCTACGTGGACCGCACCGCCGACCTGAAACAAGCGGCGGACATCGCCTTCAACGCCAAGGTGCAGCGCCCCACCGTCTGCAATGCCCTGGATACGCTGCTGGTACACGTGCAGGTAGCGCCCAAGTACCTGCCCCAAATAGCCGATGCATGGATACGGGCTGGTGTGGAGATTCACGCCGACAGCCGCGCAATGAGCATCCTGGGACCAATGGAATCGCAGCGCATCCTTCCCGCCACACAGGAGGACTGGGGCAAGGAGTTCCTATCCCTCACCGCAGCGGTAAAGGTCGTGGACTCCCTGGACGAGGCGCTGGAACACATCAAGGGGTACGGCTCCGGCCATACGGAAGCCATACTGACCGAGGACTACTCCGCCGCCATGCGCTTTCTGGATGAGGTGGATGCCGCCGTGGTAATGGTGAACGCCAGCAGCCGCTTCACCGACGGCGCGCAGTTTGGACTCGGCGCTGAGGTGGCTATAAGCACGAACAAGATGCACGCCCGTGGGCCTATGGGACTCCGGGAGTTGACTTCGTACAAATGGACGGTGCTGGGTACCGGCCAGGTCCGCAGCTAGACAACTAGGGGGTACTCATGGCTGATTACTACTTTGAACGGGAATGCCGCACGCCTAACTCCGAAGCGTACAACATACTGGAAGACGACGCGCCCGTTGGCCGGTTGGACCTGCACTTTGCCAACGGCGCTGTCCATGGCACCCTCTGCGTCTCGGAAAGCCTGACCCGCGAGATGATAGAGGAGCTTATCCAGACCGTTGACGACGAGTTGCTGGACGTGGTGGGGATTGCCCGGGAAGAGTTCATCGTGCACGTTCACCAGGGCCGCGACGTGGGCGTCTACACCAACCACAGTTTCGGCGAGAACGGGGAAGAAGTGTAACACACGCTGCCGTCTCTTTCCCTGGCTCCTATCCCTCCAGAGTGGCCTCCACGCTGAGGGCCACGTTGCCCTTGAGGGCCTGAGAGATGGGACAGCCGTCTTTGGCCGCTTCAGCCGCCGCCTGGAAAGCAGCCTCCTCCATGCCGGGCACTATGCCACGCACCATTAGGGCGCTGGAGATGACGCGCCAGCCCGACTCTACCCTATCAAAAGTGACGGTGGCGCTGACCTCCAGCTTCTGCGGTGGCGTGCCACCCCGGCCCAGGCCGGCCGAGAAGGCCATGGCGAAGCAACTGGCGTGGGCCGCAGCGATTAGCTCTTCGGGGCTGGTGCGCCCATCAGCGGCCTTGGTACGCGAGGCCCAGGTAACGGGAAGCGCGTTGAATGCCTTGCTGGTAACGGCATCCACCACACCGCTCCCTGAAGCTAGGTCGCCTGTCCATACTACGTTTGCATCTCTAATTACTGCCACGTATTCCTCCTAAAGATGGAACTATTGAAGTTAGCCAGCGAGAAGCCATGCATCAGCCACGCACAAAAAGGACCGCTTCGCCCTGCCCACGGTCTCTATAGGCGAACTCGGTGCGCTCGATGGTAGCTCTAGCCATGAACACCCTTCGTTTTCTTGGCGGCATTCTTCGCCATGCCAGGGTGAAATGCCGCGAATAGCAGATAAGGTGTAATTATAGCACGCCAAACACCCTTGCGACTCTTGGCACGGTGAGCACGGAAACATTCGTGGGACCGTGCGCGGCTGTGCGGTATGAATCCCCCTGGAGGCAGGTCGAACTGAGTATTGTTGCTACGTTTCTCGATTGACGCAGTCTGCCTGCCGATGATATAGTTCCTTTCTTGGACGGCACCAATCGGGCTGTACCCCAGTGATCCTCCTTACAAGTCTCAAGGGGGTTGCGCTTTGCCTGAAGGATACGCACTCAACTGGGCGGCGGCGATTATCGCCGGTGTGGTAGGTGTGTTAGCCATGGGCATCATGTTCGCTTTGTCGGCCATGCTAGCGCCCAGGCGCCGCTCAGCCGACAAAGCTATCCCATACGAGTCCGGCATCCGTCCTGCCCCTTACACCTGGTCCCAGGTCCATATCCGCTACTACATCTTCGGCATCCTGTTTCTCATCTTCGACGTTGAAGCCGTGTTCCTGTTCCCCTGGGCGGTAGTGTTCATGCAGGTGAAGCAAGGAGTGGGGACACTGTTCACTCAGTCTGCAGCCAACGCCGTCTTCTACGAGATGGTGCTATTCATCGCCATCCTGGGCTTCGGTATCCTGTACGGCTGGCGGAAGGGGGTGCTGCAATGGCGGTGAAGCCCCCCATGGAGCCGGAGCGGTGGGACACTAACCGGCGTCATGCCCTGGAGATACCTCTGGAGAGCCCCACCTGGGAGACGCGACAGGCCGTGCCCGAAGGGAATCGCCCAGCACCCAGTCCCTTCGACAAGTCTGGGACACCGGGCATAATTACCGCCAAGGCAGAGCAGCTCTTTGCCCTGGCCCGCACCTCGTCCCTGTGGCCGCTGACCTTCGGTCTGGCGTGCTGCGCCATTGAAATGATGAGCACCTACATGGCCCACCACGACCTCGACCGGTTCGGCGTTGTGACCTGGCCATCGCCCCGGCAGTCCGACGTTATGATAGTTGCTGGCACAGTGGTAAAGAAGATGGCGGACCCCATCCGTCTGCTGTATGAGCAGATGCCGGACCCTAAATGGGTCATCGCCATGGGGAGCTGCGCCTCCACTGGGGGACCCTACTATCGCTCCTACTCCGTTGTGATGGGCGTGGACCACATTGTTCCGGTAGACATTTACATCCCAGGTTGTCCGCCCCGTCCCGAAGCCCTAATGGAGGGCATTATGCGACTCCAAGAAAAAATCAAACAGGACGCGAGGGCTCGTGGCAAGCGAAAGGGCTAGACACCCAGCGCCAGCCGAAGCTCAGGCTGCCCTGAACGAAAAAGGGCAAGCCCTAACGACGTTGCTTGAAGAGACCCTCCAGGAGTTCCAGCCGGAGATGGGCGCCACCCTGGACGAGGTGGTTGTCACCATCCGGCCTCACCAGGTGGTAGAGGTTGGTCGCACGCTCCGGGACGACCCAAGCACCGCTTGCGACCTACTGTTGTGCCTCTCGGTGGTGGACTACGAGAACCACTTTGAGGTTGTATACCATCTCTACTCCTTGGAAAAGAACCACCGGTTCGTTGTGAAGACCACGGTGCCCTACGAGGCCCCCAACGTTCCGTCCCTCATCTCCGTCTGGCCTGGCGCCGACTGGTATGAGCGGGAAGGGCATGACCTGTTTGGCGTGGTCTTCGATGGGCATCCCAACCTGGCGCCCCTGCTGCTTTATGAGGGGTTCGAAGGGTATCCGGGCCTCAAAAGCTTTCCCTTCAACGATTACCAGGAGTGGTGATTTCTCCCTGTCATTCTGAGGAGCCCATTCGTTGTACTCAGGGTAAACTCCGCCGACGAAGAATCTGGGGCGCTTTCAAGGGTCGCCGTTCAAGGGACGATAACATGAATAAGGCAAAAACTTTAGATTCTTCGTCCCGATTCATCGGGACTCAGAATGACATGATTGACGTGGATATGAGAGACGTAGGCCGAATAGACCATGACAACTGACCGACAGCTCGATAGCCTAGAGATGATGCTGAACATGGGGCCTCAGCACCCTGCCACTCATGGCGTCTTCCGTATGGTCCTGTGGATTGACGGCGAGCGCATTGTTGACGTTGAGCCCCACATAGGCTACCTGCACCGCGGCACCGAGAAGCTGTGCGAAGGGGAACAGTACAGCCAGATCATCACCCTGTTCGACCGCCTGGACTACCTCTCCAACTTCAACAACGAGCTGGTCATCTGCATGGCTGCGGAGAAGCTCTCGGGGCTGGAGGTGCCCGAGCGGGCCCAGTACATCAGGCTTATCCTATGTGAGCTGAACCGGCTGTCCAGCCATCTGCTGTTCTATGGCACCTTTGGCCTGGATGCCGGTGCCATGACACCCGTCATGTACGCCTTCCGGGACAGGGAACGTATCCAGTCCCTCTTCGAGGCGGTGAGTGGCGCTCGCATGATGCACAACTACTTCCGAGTCGGCGGCGTCAAGGAGGAGGTCCCCTCGGACTTCTTAGAGCGCATCCGCTGGCTGCTTGGGGAGATCCGCCAGGGTGTGGAGGAGGCCGACCGCCTGCTCACATTCAGCGAGGTGTTCCTGGCCAGGACCCGGGACGTGGGCACCATAGATGCCAAGACAGCCATTAGCATGGGCCTCACTGGCCCCAATCTGCGCGCCACTGGCGTCCCATACGACGTGCGCCGGACAGAGCCTTACCTGGTGTACGACCGCTTGGAGTTCGATATACCGGTGGGGGACCGAGGTGACTGCTGGGACCGCTACTACGTTCGTATTCAGGAAATGTACCAGTCCCTGAGTATCATTGAGCAGGCCTTGGAGCAGATGCCCCAGGGTCCCATCATGGCGCAGGTGCGCCGCATTGCCCGGCCCCCAAAGGGCGAGGTATTCGTCCACGCCGAGAACCCACGGGGTGACTTCGGCGTCTACCTGGTAAGCGATGGCGGGGAAAGGCCATACCGTGTGAAGATGCGTCCGCCCTCCTTCTGTAACCTGATGGGTTTGAGGCACATGATGCGGGACTGCTATGTGGCCGACTGTGTGATGATCCTGGGGTCCCTGGACATAGTCCTGGGAGAGGTGGACCGATGAAGGCCCTGGACCTGCTGGTGGTAATCATCCAAATCCTCAGCCTCCTCACAGCCCTATCTGTAGTCGTGCTGTCCCTGGTCTGGTTTGAGCGGAAGATCCTGGGCCGCGTTCAGCGTCGCATGGGCCCCATGCGCGTGGGGTTCCACGGGTTGCTGCAACCCGTGGCCGACGCCGTGAAGCTCATCCTCAAAGAGGACTTGGTCCCAGGCTGGTCAGACAGGGCCATCTTCTGGGTTTCTCCCCTGCTCGTCTTCGCTCCAGCCTTAATCATTTGGATCACTATTCCACTGGCCAGGGATGTTGTTGTCCGAAACATGCCCATGGGCCTCCTCTTCATCATCGCTTTTTCCGTCTTGGGTATAGTGGGCCTGATCCTGGCGGGCTGGAGTTCCGCCAACAAGTACGCCATTCTGGGGGGCCTTCGGTCGGCTGCTCAACTGGTGAGCTATGAGATCCCAATAATCATGGCTGTGGTTGCCGTGGCCATGCTCGCCCAGTCCATGGACCTGGTCACCATCGTGGAAGCGCAGCGAGCCATTCCCTATGCGGCGCTTCAGCCTCTGGGCCTGGCCATATTCCTAACGGCTGGCATCGCCGAGGTGGGGCGCACGCCATTCGATATCTACTTCGCCGAATCGGAGATAGTAGGGGGGCCCTTCGTGGAGTACAGCGGAGCACACTGGGCGGTGTTCTTCCTGGCGGAGTACATCAACACCTTCGCCATAGGCGCGTTGGTGGCCATCTTGTACCTGGGTGGCTGGGCCTTCCCACTGATGCCGGACGTTTGGTGGTTGGGCTTTCTCTGGGTGGTGGCCAAGACCTACCTGGTGGTATTCGTCATGTTCTGGTTCCGTGGGACATTCCCGCGGCTGCGGGTGGACCAGCTCATGTCCTTTAGCTGGAAGCTGCTTATCCCCCTCTCCTTTGTGAACATTGGCATCACCGCTGTGTACCTGTTCTATGGCTGGCCCAGTGGTTCGTTGACCGTGATTTCACTGGCGATGACTGTGGCCGTGGGATACGCCATCTACCGGTCGGTGACTAAGCCCGCCAGAGCTACGGCGGAGGAACGGCTGGCCCGGGCCAGGGCCTACCGGAGGACGGAGGTGCCCGATGTTAGGTAATCTGAAAGGCCTGATGACTACGCTGGCGGAGTTCTTTCGCCCGGTCGTAACCGCCCAATATCCCAAGGAGCACTTGCCTGTGGCTCCCCGGTTCATGGGGTTCCCTGTGCTCACCTGGGATGAGAAGGTGGAAGAACCGTACTGTACTGGCTGCATGGTGTGCATCCGCTACTGTCCCACCCAATGTATGACCGCCACCATGAAGGACAACCCGTTGTTTCAGGAAGGAAAGAGCAAACGTCGCAAGATTGTGGGGGAGTTCGAGATAAACTTTGGCCGGTGCATTGTGTGCGGCATATGCGTGGACGTTTGCAACTTCGACGCCATTCTGATGAGCCACGAGCACGAACTCTCGGTTGTGGCTCGCGACGGCAACCGGGCCAACAGGGAGCAGCTTCTGAAGATGGGACTGGAGTACCAGCAGAAGGCAGGATGGAATCCGGCCGGTGAGACCGCGGAGGAGGCATCGAAAGAAGGGGCGTCCGTATGACCTCACTGGTGCTGTTCTACGTGGCAGGCGCTCTCACTCTAGGAGGGGCTGTGGGGGTGGTTGGCACCAGGAACATTGTGCATGCCGCGCTGTTTCTTCTGGCTTCGCTGATGGGCGTGGCTGGCATTTATCTCCTGGTATTCGCAGAGTTCCTGGCACTGGTACAGGTCCTCATTTACGGCGGCGCTATCGTCATCGTCGTTCTGTTTGCCCTGATGCTTACCCGCCTCCAGGAGTTCCGAGGTTCCATGGAGAACCCCCAGTGGCCTGTTGCGGCCCTGGCGGCCCTGGGCCTATTCGGCGTTATTGCGGCAGCCATAGTCCAAACTGGAACGCCCGCTGGCGCGGAGCGCCAGGGCCCCAGCGTACAGGAGATAGGAACCTCCTTGTTCACCCAGTGGGCCATTCCCTTTGAGGTGGCATCGGTGCTGCTCCTGGTGGTCCTGATTGGCGCTATCGTTATAGCCCGGGTAGGAGATAGAGATTGATTACGCTGGTGCATCTTCAGGTGTTGAGCGCGGGCCTCTTCTGTATAGGTCTGTATGGCGTGCTGGCACGGCGCAGCGCCGTGCTTATCCTTCTGGCCATCGAACTGATGCTGAACGCGGTGAACGTGAACCTTATTGGGGTGGCCGCCTTCTTGGACCACGGGCAGTTCCTGGGCCAGATCATCGCTATCTTTGTCATAACGGTAGCGGCAGCGGAGGTTGGCCTGGCCCTAGCCATAATCCTGCGACTGTACAGGAACCGGGGGTCTGTCAACGTGGACCAGTTGAACATGATGAAATGGTGAGATGGAGATGACCCCCATCCTTACCTTCCCCCATGAATGGGGAAGGTATTCTCTACTCTCCCCCTTGACGTGGGAGAGTAAAAGTGGGGGTGAAGCCAGCGCCAACTTAGTTAGCAGATGACAACAGCCAAAGCCAGAGAATTACGTAAGAACCCAACCGAAGCCGAGCTTGCTTTGTGGAGGCATATTTGCCGACGTCAGATTGGAGGATATAAGTTCCGCCGTCAGCAACCGCTTGGTCCCTACATCGCCGATTTCGTGTGTTTTGAGAAACGGTTGATCGTAGAGTTGGATGGTGGACAGCATGGGAACAATGCAGCGTACGACCTGGCACGCACGAATCGGCTGAATTCTCAGAGGTTTCGGGTGTTACGTTTCTGGAACACAGAAGTCTTGCAGCAGATTGAGGGAGTCAAACAAACGATCTTGTTGGCCTTGGAGGGAGAATGTTGCACCCTCTCCCATTTCGGGAGAGGGATGGGGTGAGGGTCATTGAGGATTAAGTATGGAATCGGCTTGGCTGGCACCAGCCTTTAGCTTTACTGCCTTTAGCCTCATAGTCCTCCTGGGCAGGTACCTGCCCGGCAAGGGCGCTTTCCTGGCCATTCTGGCCATTGGCGGCGCTTTTGCCGTGTTCTGGTTTGTGCTGGCGGACTTTCTGGGCCAGGGCGCGGGAAGTTATGGCTTTGCCCGCACCTGGTTTGAGATAGGCGATGCCTCGGGCGACAAGGCTATCCAACTGGGCATGACCATTGACCCCCTGTCGTTGGTCATGCTAGGCCTTGTCAGCTTCGTAGCGCTGCTCGTCCAGATCTACTCCGTTGGATACATGGCCGGCGAGGCGCGATTCGGTTGGTACTTTGCCGCCCATGCCCTGTTCTCTGCTGCCATGCTAACCCTGGTGCTGGCCGACAACTTCCTGCTTCTATACATCGCGTGGGAAATTGTGGGCCTGGGTTCCTATCTGCTCATAGGTTTTTGGTACGAACGCCGCTCTGCCGCCGAAGCGGCCAAGAAAGCCTTCGTCACCACGCGCATTGGCGACGTGGGCCTGCTCATAGGCATCCTCATCCTGTTCAAGGCCACCGGGACCTTCCAGATGTCGGCCATATTTGACGAGGCCTACAAACTGGTTGCCGGAGAGCCCAGCTTGCTCACAGACGCCAGCCTCACCCTTTCGGCCATCCTGATATTCATAGGTGCCATGGGGAAGTCGGCGCAGTTCCCACTCCACGTGTGGCTACCCGACGCTATGGAAGGCCCAACGCCCGTCAGCGCACTGATCCACGCGGCCACCATGGTGGCCGCCGGAGTCTACCTTGTGGCCCGGACATTTCCGCTCTTTGAGGCAGCTCCCGCAGCGTTGCTGGTGGTGACCATCATTGGCCTAATCACCGCTGGTATGGCAGCCACAATGGCCCTGGTGATGACAGACCTGAAGCGGGTGTTGGCCTACTCCACCATAAGCCACCTGGGGTTCATGATGCTGGCCCTTGGCGCTGGCAGCGTGGGTGCGGCCATATTCCACCTATTGGTGCACGCCTTCTCCAAGGCTCTATTGTTCCTGGGTGCGGGCAGCGTGATGCATAGCGCCAACAAGACGGACATCCGAGAGATGGGCGGCCTGCGCCACCGGATGCCTATTACGGCCTACACCTTTGCCATTGGAGCTTTGTCCCTGGCGGGATTCCCGCTCCTCAGCGGCTTCTTCAGCAAGGACGAGATTCTGCTGGCTGTGCTACACGGGCGCAACCCCATCTTCCTGGTAATTACCTTGGGGATTGTGTTCCTCAGCGCTTTGTACATGGCGCGGGCCACGTTGTTGGTGTTCTGGGGCGACCTGAAGCCTGAGAACGAACATGCCCACGAGGCTCCGCGGTCTATGGCCTTGCCCATGCTGGTGCTGGCTGTGGGAGCCTTCAGCGCGGGGTACATCGCCCTGAGCGTGGGGGGCTACCCAGGGTTCATCTCCTTCCTGACCAACGGTGCGCACAAGTTCGAACTGAACCTCTGGCTGACCGCCGTATCGGTGGTTGTAGCGCTGGGCGGCCTGGGCCTGGGATACGCCATCTACGAGCGACACGCCATATCCACTGAGCCGCTGATACAGCGGTTCGGGGCCTTACACCGCCTTTTGGCAAACAAGTACTACCTGGACAACATCTACCAGTGGGCCATTGACAGGGTGGTGATGGCCTTCTCCGGCCTGGTGGCGGTGTTCGACCGGGTGGTGGTGAACGATGGCGCCATCAATGGCACCGCCTACACCGTCCGGAACGCAGGGTTCCGTATCCGCTACATAGAGACAGGGATGCTGTACAACTACGCCCTGGCCATGGTCCTGGGCGTGGTGCTGGTAGCCCTGTTCTGGTGGCTGGTCATCCCCAGAATTATCTAGCGAGGGTCAATTGAACGACTGGGTCTTGTTTATCCTCATAGCTTTGCCCCTGGTAGGGGGGGTAGGGCTTATGTTCCTCCCAGGGCAGCGGCATGGACTGATCCGCGGGTACGCCACCGGGGTGGCCGCCCTATCCTGTCTTCTGGCGGTCTATGCCTTTCTCTCCTATGACGACCGTGCCGGTGGCTTCCAGTTCATCAACGAGTTCGAGTGGCTGCCTGTGCTGGGTATCAGCTACAGCCTGGGCGTCGACGGCATCTCTGTACTGATGGTCCTGCTTACGGGCATCGTCTTCATCGCTGGTGTCCTGATGTCGTGGAACATTGCTCACCGCCCCAAAGATTTCTTTGTCCTGTACCTTCTTCTGGTGGCGGGGGTCTTTGGCGTGTTTGTATCCCAAGACCTGTTCTTCTTCTTCTTCTTCTACGAGCTAGCGGTGGTGCCCATGTACCTGCTCATTGGCGTTTGGGGCAGCTCCTCCGACTTCCACACCTTTCTGCGCACCAAGGAGTACGGCGCAATGAAGCTGATGCTATACCTGGTGGCGGGCAGCGTCCTGGCGTGGATAGCCATCCTGGCGGTGTACGTGGCCGGCGACCAGCACAGTTTCCTTTTCCGGGACCTCCAGAATGCGGAGTTCACCCTGGGCTTCCAGCGTTTCTTCTTCCCATTCTTTATGGTTGGCTTTGGTGTGCTCGCCGGCCTGTGGCCCTTCCACACCTGGTCGCCCGATGGCCATGTGGCAGCGCCCACGGCTGTAAGCATGGTCCACGCTGGTGTGCTGATGAAGCTGGGTGCCTACGGCGTGATCCGCTCCATGGAGATACTGCCACAGGGTGCGGAAGTCTGGATGCCAGTTCTCATTGGCCTGGGGACTGTGAACGTCATCTATGGTGCCATTTCCGCTATGGGGCAGCGCGACCTGAAGTATGTTGTAGGATATAGCAGCGTCAGCCACATGGGTTACGTGCTCATGGGCATTGCGACGCTGGAGCCCCTGGGTGTGGGTGGCGCTGTGCTCCAGATGTTCTCCCACGGCATTATGACGGCCCTCTTCTTCGCCCTGGTGGGTGTTATCTATGACCGCACGCATATCCGGGACATCGGTGTGCTGGAGGGGCTGGCCAAGCGTATGGGGGTCACCGCTGCCTTCTTTGCGGTGGTGGGGCTGACATCCCTGGGGCTTCCAGGGCTGAGCGGCTTCGTAGCCGAGCTGCTGGTGTTCATCGGGCTGTTCAGGACATACCCCGTGCTTGGCGTGCTGGGCGTCATCGGTGCCGCCATCACGGCCGTATACATCCTGCGGCTGCTGGCCAAGGTGTTCTTTGGCCCTCTGCCAGACCAGTGGCAACGCCTTCCCGACGCCTCGCGGCTGGAAGCGGCTGTCGCTGGCACCATGGTGGCGGTGATTGTGCTTGTGGGCGTCTATCCCACCTACTTCATCCGGGTCATCGACAGCGGCGTTATGCCGTTCGTGAAACACGTGACGGGCATCTAACGCATGGAAAACCTGACTGCAAACATTCATCTGCTATGGCCGGAGGTCCTTGTGGCCACGCTGGCGCTGGTGGTGCTTACCATCGATTTCTTTTTGCCCGCGGAGAGGAAGAATGCTCTGGCTGTGGTGGCCGTGGTGGGTCTGGTTGGACTGATCGTCTTCACGCTGGTTTTCCTTGTAGGCAAGGACGCCACTCCTCTCTATAACGGCATCTTGATGGTGGACCGGTTTGCCCTCTTCTTCAAAGTCGCCTTTATGGCCCTGGGCGTGCTGGTCATCCTGGCTTCGGTGGATTTCGTCAAACGGTATCTGACGCATCCCGGCGAGTACTACGCCATGGTGTTGTTCTCCACCCTTGGCATGATGCTCATGGTGGACGCCACGGAGCTACTCACAGCGTACATTGGCCTTGAGCTTCTGAGCTTCAGCCTCTACGTCCTGGTTTCCCATAGCCGGGGGGACCCCAAGTCCAACGAGGCTGGCACCAAGTATATCCTTCTGGGTGCCTTTGCCTCGGCGTTGCTCCTGTATGGCATCAGCATGGTGTATGGGGCCGTGGTGCTGGACAACATAGAATCGCCCACCACCTTCCAGTCCATCAGCACCCACCTTCAGGGCAGGGCTACCGTTCAGCCGCTATTCCTGGTGGGCCTGGTGTTCATAATATCGGGCCTGGGTTTCAAGGTGGCGGTGGTGCCCTTCCACATGTGGACCCCCGATGTGTACGAGGGTGCGCCTCTACCCGTAACGGCGTACTTGGCGGTGGGTTCCAAGGCCGCCGCCTTTGCCCTGGTGCTGCGCCTCTTCGCCACCGCTTTCCTGCCCGCCATACAGGAGTGGCAAATGGTGATTGCCATCCTGGCCGCGGCAACAATGACCCTGGGCAACCTTGTCGCCCTGGCCCAGCACAACATCAAGCGGCTGCTGGCCTACTCCAGCATCGGCCAGGTTGGATATCTGTTGGTGGGTCTGGCGGCGTTGGGCCTGGTGAGTTCCAACGGGGACGTGACCGTTTCCCCGGGTGCTTCCAACGCCATCATCCTCCACCTGGTGGGGTATGGCATAACCAACCTGGGGGCCTTCGTGGCGATCATCGCCTTCTATAACTCCACGGGCAAGGATGAGGTCAGCGACTTCGCCGGCCTGGCCCAGCGCAATCCGTTCATCGCTATGGCCCTGACCGTATCTATGTTCTCCCTGGCGGGGCTGCCCATCTTCGCGGGCTTCATCACCAAGTTCTACCTGTTCATAGCCGCAGCGGAGGCCGACATGCTGTGGCTGGCGGGCCTGGCCATTGTCAACAGTCTTATCTCGGTCTACTACTACCTGGTGGTCGTCCGGCAGATGTACATCGAGCCTACCAAGGAGACCACGCCTGTGCGTGTGACATGGGTTACGGGTGGCCTGTTGGGCGTCTTGGTAGCTGGCACGGTCCTCATCGGTGTCTATCCGGGGCCTCTGGTAAAGGTCATTCAGACGGCTACTGCGGCGATATTGCCAGGGGCGTAAATACAATCCAGGTCGTCAACCTCGCCCGCTCGTATGGTTGGACAACCTTGCTTGATATTGTACGTCTTGGCCGCAGGGCCTTGGACTGAGCTCGGATTCCCTGATTAATGCCGTCCGGTTCCGCCCTCCTATGGGACCAGCGAACCGAAGACTGAGCCAGGCCTCACCTACGTCAAGCCTTCGCTAACTTCAATACCATTCACAGGGCTACATTAGTTACTCTAGGTACCTGTATTATTCTGCCTGAAGGTACCCGCCAAAGGAACCAGCCCGCGCGGAACCTACCCTGAATAAGCCACGTCTCCCTATGGCCAGGCTATGGCCTGTCTTTCATCACCCAGTCATTATGACCTGGTATATATGAACTGTACATGCCGTAGTGTCCATAACCTACTGTCCAGGACATATTGTCCATGACGTACTGTCCATGACGTAGTGTCCATGACCTGATCTCCAACCTGGTCAGAACGACCTGGACAGGATAGCGCCTCAGCACCCAGGTCTCCACGACCAGCTTTCTCTTTGACGAGCTCGAAGCGGCCTGCCGTTAGTTGGCAACTGGTCAACTGTCGTTAGCTAGTCGTTTACTGTTACAGTTAACAGTTAACTGGCTAGCTAAAAATGTAATACATTGGGTCACGTCCCATAGAGTGGTGTAAGAGTACGTCATCCTGTTGATATCGTCTAGGCCGCTGCCTCTGCGAGTTCGGCTCTGGGTAGAGCTTCGTTGGAGGTGGTTACCTCCTGTGTCATGTATCGACGGCCGACGGCCCACTCGTCGTGCTGCTCAGCTAGGACGGCGCCGACCAGGCGACGGACAGCTGGGCGGTTAGGGAAGATGCCCACCACATCGGTGCGGCGCCGTATCTCCTTGTTGAGACGCTCCAGGGGGTTGTTGGACCAGACCTTCTTCCAGTGGGCGAGTGGGAAGCTGGAGAAGGCCAGGACGTCGGGTCCAGCCTCGTCCAGTCGAGAGGCGACCTGTGGGAACGGGTCCTGGAGCTGAGCAATCACCCGCTCGAGTTGGGCATGCACCTCCTGAGGGGACGGCTGCTGGTAGATGGTGCGTACCATGGTGGCCACCCAGGGCTGAGCGCTCCTGGGGACCCGAGTGAGCAGGTTGGTCATGAAGTGGGTGCGGCACCGCTGCCAACTGGCCCCACCGAAGACAGTTGCGATGGCATCCCTGAGTCCCTGATGAGCGTCCGATACCACCAGTTCCACCCCGCCGAGGCCCCTGGCGACCAGTGAGCGCAGGAAGGCTAACCAGAAGGCGCCGTCTTCACTGGTACCCACGTCCATCCCAACGATCTCACGCTTGCCCTCGCTGTTGACCGCCGTCGCCACCACCACGCTGACGTTGACTATCCTACCGGCCTCTCTGACCTTCTGGGTTAGTGCGTCCAGCCACAGGTAGGGATATGATCCGCCGTCCAGCGGCCGACCCAGGAAGCTCTCCACCACCCCGTCCAGCTCCTGGCAGATACGCGACACTTGGCTCTTTGAGATACCCTCGCACCAAAGAGCCTTGACCAGATCATCCACTCGCCTCGTCGATACACCCTCCACATACGCCTGCTGGATCACCGCCAGCAGAGCTCGCTCGCTGCGACGCCGTGGCTCCAGCAGGCTCGGAAAGTAGCTCCCCTCCCTCAGCTTGGGTATCTGCAACTCCATGGTCCCTACGCGAGTGTCCCATGCTCGAGACCGGTACCCGTTGCGCTGGGTCACCCGCTCAGGGTTGCGTTCTCCATACCCAGCGCCGGTCCTCAATGACACATCAGCCTCCATGATCTCCTCGACCAGCACTCTCAGTGCCTCTCGTAGAAAGTCCACGTCACCGTCGACTCCCCTCTTGCGCATTAGCTCAAGCAGGTCCATCCTTTCCTTGACCACCGTTGTCCTCCTTTCTCAGGCTCGTCTTTGCCCGCTAAGGATGACGTGGTGGTCTCTCTTCATCCAGACCCTCTACTCTTGTTACACCACTTCCTGGGACTCTACTTAAACGTTCATTGGGTTCGCGCAATAGCTGCGCTTACTCTGGTAGAAGCTGCGTTGAAGCTAAAACTTAACCGCCTGGGCTATCCGACCCAGGACGGGATTTCTTTTGGCGAATTGCGAAATGCCATTGAGCAAGCCCTCCAAGAGAAGGAAACCCGAAGTCTTCGCCCTAGTTTACTGGGCTTGAACGAACTTGTCGGAATGCGGAATAAGATTGTGCACGCTGGTCACTTGTTTGTGAGCCTTCCCAAGGAGCAGGCGGATGCGGTAGTGGGGAGCGTTGCGGATCTGATTAACGACCTAGCGTTGTGAACCAGCTATATCTCGCCTCGTGGTTCTACAAGTTCGACTGTGTCGCGACTCTCGACCTGTGGAAGAGTCCCAGGGCTAGGCCCTTCTCACCCTCACCTCGTCTCCCACCTTCACGCCCAGCACCTGGGCTGCGCTGCCGTTGCTCATGGCTATCTCCAAATAGCCGTGGCTGCCTATGAGCGCCGCCAGGCCATCGGCTTCGGCATAGGTGTGGACAAGGCCTCGCACGGTGGTCCCTCCTACCTCCAAAACCAGGCTCTCCCAACCAGCCAGCGCCGCTTCCAGTAGGGTGGTGACCACGTTGCCGAACCGGTCTACGTGAAGCACGTGGCCCGCCAGCCGGTCATCCCGCCAGATGGGAACGGGAATGGCCAGTCGTATGAGGCTGTCCATGGGGTCTCCTGCATCCTTGGGCGCAAGACCCTGAGATAGATGCGCCGCTACGGGTGCGAAGATGTCACGGCCGTGGAAGGTGGCGCTAACAGGATGGCGCCAGTATCGGGAGTTGGTCAGGGTGTATGCCCGGAAGCCCTGGGGAAGCCCGGCACGGTAAGGTTGATGAAGGGGCGTATCGGCATCCTGTGAAGGAAGGATGAAGGTCAGCAGACCGTTGTCGGGGGCCAGGAACAGGTGTCCGTGGGCCTCAAGGAGCAGAGCGCGCCGCTCCGTGCCCACCCCTGGATCCACCACCGCCACATGGATGGTGCCGGCGGGAAAGTAGTGCCACGCTGTACCCAGAAGGAAGGCCCCCTGCAAGACATCCTGAGGCGGAACGTCGTGGGTGAGGTCAACAAGGGTCGCCTGGGGGTTGGCCGCCAA
Organism: Dehalococcoidia bacterium; assembly: GCA_965248595.1. GTDB lineage: Bacteria > Chloroflexota > Dehalococcoidia > Lucifugimonadales > SHYF01 > SHYF01. The sequence goes on along the minus strand of CBDFJM010000003.1, from coordinate 21,797 downwards.
CACCACGCCCTTCATGGCGCCCACATAAGCGTCGGCCAGGCCGAAGTCGGTGAGCAGGGTGATGACAGGGCCGGACATAGCCGGCCTTACGCTATCAGTAGGCTAATGATGGCGAGCAGGACGAAGATGCCGCCCAGGACCAGGGTGAACTGGAACAGGATGCGCTCTACGCCCCGGCGAGTGCGGAAGGCGGTCTGGCCGCCGCCGAAGACTCCGCCACCCGCTCCCTTGACCTGCATAAGCACCGCAATGATCAGGACGACCGCGACTATAACTTCAGCTATGTTGAGATAGGTCTGCATGTGGTCCCTCTAGGTATCTAGAGTAGCAGGAGTTTGTGTAGTGTCAAGTAACTACCTTCGATGGTTACAAAACCCCTTCGCCCATCTGGACTCCCCTTCTTCAGAAGTCTGCTACCCTTCCCTCATGGCCTCCAGTTTGTCCTTCACCACCTGGTTCACCAGCGCGGGATTGGCACTACCGCGAGTAGCTTTCATGACCTGTCCCACCAGGAATCGCATGGCGGTCTCCTTGCCATTGAGGTAGTCGGCAACGGCGGCGGCGTTGGCTTGCAGGGCTTCCTGCACCGCCGGCTCAATTGAAGATGCGTCGGTAATCTGGGTCAGGCCCTTCTCCTGCACCACGGCCCCGGGGGCCTTGCCCGTGGCGAAGGTCTCCTCCAGCACCGTCTTGGCCATGGTGGTGCTCAGGGTACCCGAGTCCACCAGGTCCAGCAGCTCGGACAGGTGCGCAGGACGCAGGCGGCTCGTCTCCAATTCCACGTCCGAGGCGTTCACAAGCCGGGCCACCTCTCCAACCATCCAGTTGGAGGCAGCCTTGGCCCGCTGGCGAATGGCGTCTCCGTCCAGCCTTTTTAGAGCGACGGCCGCATCAAAGAAGTCTGACGTCGTCTTTGATGCCGTCAGAAGGGCGGCGGCGTAGGCGGAAAGGCTGGACTCCTTCATATATCTGCTGCGCCGCGCCTCGGGCAGTTCCGGCATCCGAGACCGTATCTCATCCACCCACTGGCGGCTGATGGCCAGAGGCGGAAGGTCCGGCTCCGGAAAGTACCGGTAGTCGTGGGCGTACTCTTTAGAGCGCTGGGATACGGTGACGCCCCGCTCCTCTACCCAGCCGCGTGTCTCCTGAACGATGCGGCCACCTTCCCTTACCACGCGCCCTTGGCGCTCGATCTCGTGCTCCAACGCGCGGAACACGGAGCGGAAGCTGTTCATGTTCTTCACTTCCACCTTGGTGCCAAGGGTGGTGCTCCCCCTGGGCCTCATACTGATGTTGGCGTCGCACCGGAAGCTACCCTCATCCATGTTGCCAGTGGATACGCCCAGGTATTGAAGTATGGAATGCAGGTTGACCAGATATTGCCGCGCTTCCTCTGGGGAGCGGAGGTCAGGCTCGCCGACGATCTCCATGAGGGGCACACCCGCGCGGTTCACGTCCAGCAGGCTGTAGGTCTCGCCCGAAGGGTCGGCGCGATGGAACAGCTTGGCTACGTCCTCCTCCAGGTGGACGCGGGTGATGCCAGCCCGTCTCTCCTGGCTGTCCACCAGAAGAGTCATCCAGCCTTCGCCGGCAATGGGCTGGTCGTACTGGGATATCTGATACCCCTTCATAAGATCAGGGTACGGATAGTTTTTGCGGTCGAACTTGGTGTGCTCCGCGATGGCACAGTTGAGGGCGAGGCCGGTCATGATGACGTACTCCACGGCCCGCCGGTTGATGACCGGCAGCGAGCCCGGCATACCCATGCAGACAGGGCATACCGTGGTGTTGGGCTCCGCGCCCTGGTAGTCCGACCGGCAGGAGCAGAACATCTTGCTGCGGGTCAGCAGCTGGGCGTGGACCTCTAGCCCTATGACGGGTTCGTATTCAGTTGCGACGGATGTAGTCATACGCCTTTCACACCCTTTGTCGAGAGTACGCCGATAGTATAGCAGGGGAGAGGTAGCGATGAGGATTCGTTTCAGTAGGGGCGCAAGGCCTTGTGCCCCTATGCCCTACAAGGATGGGACCCCTCTGCGCCACAGGGTGAGGTAGGCCAACCCAGCCAGCAGGCCCGCCATGCCTATGAGGCCCCACTGGGTCACGCCTGGTATGGGTGTGGGCGTGGAGGTCAGGGCTGGCGTCGGTATGGCGCCAACAGATGTGCACGCCGAGAACTCCGAAGTGTTGTTACTTGGGTCGGTAGCCGTGGTCGTGACCATATTTCCTACGGTGACCGTGGTTGCGAAGTTGGCGGTGAAACTGGCATTGCCAGTACCGTCAGTGGTCACATCTTTGAAGCCAAGAAAAGTCTTGCCCTCGCCGTAGCCAGAGGGGTCGCAAAAGGGGCTAGAGAAAAATTCCAGCCTGAACTGGGTGCTGGCCGCACCGTTGAGAGTTCCCTGGATTATGATGCTGCCGGTGGTGGCAAAGGTTACCACAGGAAAGTTTTGGAGGTTGTTGGCACCTGCATCGGCGTCCGTAGAATCGTTGGGAGTCACTCCATCAGGGTCCAAATCTAAGCCAAGGCCAGTATTGGAGAAGATGGAGTTGCCCAGGACGGAGTTGCCTGTACCTGTTTCAACGAAGACTCCGTCACCACCGTTGAAAGCGATGGTGTTACCCGCACCGGCTGTGGTCCCTCCGATGGTGTTACCTGACGCGCCGAGGTCGATTTTCACACCTGCTAAGGTGTTTCCCACGTTCAGCGTGCCTGTGACATCGGTACCAATGAAATTGCCTTGCACAAGATTCCCAGTCGCGCTGCTCGCTAAGATCCAGATACCCTCGTTGCCGCTCCCTGAGATGACGTTACCTTTGGCGGCCGTCGTGCCCCCGATGGTGTTGCCGGCCGCACCTTTTAGTTGCACACCGTTACCAGTGTTGCCGAGAGCTACGGTGCCCGTGACGTCGGTGCCGATAAGATTGCCCTGTACGAGATTGCCGGATGCCGCCGTTCCCACAATGAAGACACCGAGCCCGTTTCCTGAGATCACGTTACGCGCCTCAGGGGTGGCACCACCCACTATGTTGTTGGACGAGTCGAAACCGATGAATATACCGCCACCACCGAAGGCAGCATTGCCTGAGAGGGTTGTTCCCATGAAGTTGCCCTGAACAACGTTCCCGTCATTAGTCTCAATCCTGATTCCGCTCCCGTCGAATCGGTTGATTGCTAGCCCCTGCACCGTCGTGGCTCCTGACGTGATCCACAACCCGTTCGCCGTGAAGCCCACCCCCGCGTTTGTTCCATCCAGCTCAATCTTGAGCACGGTGTTCAGGCCAAGGCCAGGGCCGTTGGTATTGGGGCTGGCCCCAGGCTGGGTGTAGCCGTCAATGACCACAGGATCGGTGATGGTAGGCAGGGCAGACGTGGGCTGGATGGTGTGAGGACCAGGGCCAGGGATGTTGAAACGGATGGTGTCCTTGAAGGACTGTGCGCCAGACACCCACGCATTGGCCTGTTCAATCGCCGCCCGCAAGGTACATGAGCCTGTGCCGTCATCACATACGACATCGCCAGTATTGGAATCACTGCCGTTTCCAGTGGAGTCCACCGTGAACGTGAAAGTTGGTAGAGGTGTTGGAGTTGGTGTCGGTGTCTGCGCTTGGGCCATGGGCATGGATAGTCCAGAGCTTGTAACCAGCAGCAGAGCCGTAGCCGTGGCCAAGCCACATATGCCAAGTAGAGATTTCCATCGGCGCTGGCGCATTTCGCCGGGAGTATATCACGGTGACTGAGCCTTGGCCCGCTATATAAACTCCGCCTCGTTATCGTGTTCCTCGCCGTCGTCCTCCCACGCGCTGGGGCCTACCAGGGGCACGAACCGGCATGGCCCCAGGCTCTTGACGGAGTAGCCGTCGTGGGTCTTCTCCACCACCAGCAAGTCCTGCTCGCGGCGGGATCCCACTGGGATGGACAAGCGTCCGCCCTCGGATAGCTGGTCCAGCAGCACTCTGGGCAAGCGCGGCGCACCTGCCGCCACTATGATCGCATCGAAGGGGGCCTCCGCCGGACATCCCAGGGTGTCGCCAGCCGGCAGCACCGTCACGTTGCGGTAGCCCAGCTCAACCAGGCGTGCCTGGGCACCGCCGGCCAGGGGCACGAGGCGCTCAGTGCTGATTACTTCGCGAGCGAGGAGCGAGAGGATAGCGGTCTGATAGCCGGAACCTGTGCCCAACTCCAGCACCTTGTCCGAGGACTTCAATCCAACGGAGGCGACCATCAACGCCACGATAAGCGGCTGAGAGATGGTCTGCCCCTCGCCTATGGGCAGAGGAATGTCCTCGTAGGCCAAGTGGTGGCTGGCTTCTGGCACAAAGGCCTCGCGTGGGACGCTTTCCATAGCCTCCAGCACCCGCTGATCGGAGATGTCCCTTCGCAGTCGAGACAGGAGTCGGCGTTTCTGTCCCTCAAGATTCACGTGGTGTTACCATTTCCAAGGGCCGGTTTTGTTTGCTTTTGCGTGGTTGTGGCTTGTCATAGCACTAGTGGTTATTGAGAAAATACACCGACATAGTTCCCAGTGCCCTCCCACCGCTCGCATCCTTCGACAAGCTCAGGACGAGCGGTGGGAGTTCTTCCCCGCTCATGGTGAGCCTGTCGAACCATATGAGCGGGTCACTCCAACGTCTTCCTTCCGACCCTCCCACCCTGGAACGTTGTTGGAAAGGGGGACACCCCCTTAGACCCCTGGCAGGAAACCCAGGTTTCTTGCACCTTCCTGCTTCCAGCAACGTTTTTGTACAAGGCTACTCTGACCCATTGACGGGCGCTTTGGCGGCCTGATATTCTAAGTGTCGCACCATGTCGGCCACTATAATAGTACAGAATTGTATAGATTTGGTCTATGATCAAAGACGTTGAATCGAACAAGCGGCAATGGTTGCCACTGGGCGCCGCCTGCAAGGTGCTGGAGGCAGACCAGGCCACCATACGCCGTTGGGCAGACCGGGGCCTCATACGCTCCTATCGTACACCCGGAGGCCACCGGCGATTCTCCCAGGAGGAATTGCGTGCCATAGTGAAAGGCGCGCCCACTGTCAACAAGGAAGATACGCGGTCCGAGGTGACGGAGGCCGCGCTGCGGCACATCCGGCGGCGCTTGCACAACCGTTCCATGGCCCACCAGGGCTGGTACGAGCACATCCAGGAGGAGGACCGCGGGCGCATGCGGCTGTTTGGGTATCGCCTCCTTACCCTGTCCGCCGACTACCTGGGCGGACAGGGACATAGGTCGGAGCTGCTGGCATCGGCCCGTCTAGTGGGCGAGGAGTACGGAACGGAGACGGCGCGCCTGGGACTATCCCTGGAGGAGGCTACCCAGGCCTTCATCTTCTTTCGCAACTCCCTGGTCGAAGGGCTTCAGGGCACCAAAACCTCCGACAACTCACCAAAAGCAATTTACCGGAAATGGGAACAGGTAAATACGGTGACGGACCAAGTCCTCAAGGGCATTGTCCGAGCCTGCCAGGAGGCCGACCACGGCGTTGCAACAGGGCAGCTGAGTGTGCCTCGCTCATTTCCTTCGACAAGCTCAGGATGAGCGAGATTATTACGCCGCTCATGGTGAGCCCGTCGAACCATATGAGCGGGCTTTAGCCACGAGGCTCTACCAACTGTCGAGGACGAGTATCAAAATAGCTTAGGAGCAATATGGCAGCCCAGATGGATTTGTTAGACCGGCAACTGCTCAATATCATCCAGTCGTCCTTTCCACTGAAATCGGACCCGTTCAAGATCATTGGCCACCAGCTTGGCATACCAGAAGAAGATGCCATCCAGCGCGTGGCCGTCTTGAAGAAGAAGAACGTGGTGCGGCAGATCAGCGCCATATTCGATACGCGGCGCCTGGGCTATAAGACCTGCCTGGTGGCTGCGCGGTTTCCTCACGGGTCGCTTACCAGGGCGGCCCACCACATCAACCAGCACCCAGGCGTCAGCCATAACTACGCTCGCAACGGATTCTTCAATCTGTGGTTTACTATTGCGGTGCCTCCTGGCGAGGTTTTAGAAGATACGGTGGACCGCCTGGCCAAGGAAACTAGGGCCGAAGCCGTCCGCATAATGCCCACCATCAGGTTCTTCAAGATAGGCGTGAACTTCGACATGGTGGAGGAGCAAGGCGCCGCTTACGACTACTACAGCCCCGATGGCTTTAAGGACGGACAGGCCAACTGGAACAAGGTGGAGACGGTCACAGATTTTGAGGTCCAGATTATACGCGAGCTTCAAGAGGATGTACCGCTCACTCCTCGTCCCTTTGAGGGCATGGCGAAACGCCTGGGCATCACCGAGGAGGAGTTGTTCTCCTACGGCAAGGGTTTCCAAGAGCGTGGGCTTATGCGCCGATTCAGCGCCGTCCTGCACCACCGTAGGGCGGGCTTTCGCGCCAACGGCATGGCAGTGTGGAAGGTATCACCCGACCGCTCCGAGGAGGTAGGACGGATCATGGCGGCCCATCTCGCTGTGACTCACTGCTACGAGCGGCCCACCTTCCCCGACTGGCCGTACACCCACTTCAGCATGGTCCACGCCACGTCCAAAGAGGGGTGCGAAGAGATTGCCCGCGAGATATCGCACCAGACGGGCATCACCGAGTATCAGGTGCTGTACAGCTACCGCGAGTACAAAAAGACCCGGGTAAGGTACTTCGTCTAGGGAGGACTCCATGCCATCCTATTATCCTGTTTACTTGAACCTGAAAGGTCGCCGGTGCGTGATCTTCGGAGGCGGCGCCGAGGCGGAGCGCAAGGCCATCGGGCTCCTGGAATGCAGCGCCCAAGTAAGTGTTATCAGCCCCGAGATTACCGTTGCGCTTCAAGACCTGGCCAGTCGTGGCTTGATTGACTGGATCTCCCGGGAGTACCAGGCGGGCGATCTGGAAGGCATCTTTCTGGCCGTCGCCGAAAATGATAAGCCCAGGGTTTACACAGAGGTGGCCAAGGAGGCAGAGCGGCGTGGGGTGCTGCTGAACGTTGTGGACACGACCAACCTGTGCAGCTTTATTGCTCCCGCCATTGTGCGGAGCGGTGAAGTCACCTTCGCCATATCCACCTCCGGACTCAGCCCTGCTCTGGCGAGACGGCTTCGAGAGGAGTTGAGCGAAAGCCCCATACTACGGTGGGCTGAGATGGCGGACATGCTTTCGGAGGTCCGCCTGACGCTGCGCAGGGATGGGGTACGGCCCGACCCGGAGCGATGGCAGGAGTGCATGGACGACGAACTGCTGGACATGTTTCATACCGGGCGGCAGGATGAAGCCAAGGAGAGGCTGCTGCACATGCTCCAGCAGCAAACCGGTTCTACTCAGGAGATACGATCATGAAGATCGTGGCCATAGGACTCAATCATCAGACGGCTAACCTGGCCCTGCGCGAGCAGTTGACGGTTGGCCCGGAGGAGATGAACGAGGCCCTGGGAGCCCTGCGCCTCAGGGTGGGCAACGGAGTTATCCTCTCCACCTGCAACCGGTCTGAGGTGTATGCCCTGGTGCCTTCGGCAGTTCAGGGCACGGAGAGTCTGAAGGGGTTTCTTACCGCCTTCCACCGGGTGGCCCGCCGCGAGATTGAACCTCACCTGTACGCTTACAGCCAGCGGAGGGCTGCACGGCACCTGTTCCGCGTGGCTTCTGGATTGGACTCGCTCATAATAGGCGAAGCACAGATCCTGGGACAGGTACGGGACGCCTACGGCGCTGCCAGCCGCACCGGACTGGCTGGGGGCACTCTCGCCAGGCTGTTCCACCATGCTCTGCGTGTGGGAAAACGGGCCAGGCGGGAGACAGACATCGGGCGGAACGCTCTCTCTGTCAGCCGGGCCGCCGTGGAGATAGCCCGTCGCGCCCTGGGCAATCTGAGCACCAAGCGGGTCCTTGTGGTTGGTCTGGGAGATGCTGGCAGACTGGCGGCCCAGGCCCTGGCCGATGCCGGAGTTGGGGACATTGCCGTGACCAACCGCACCTACCAGCGGGCCGTGGAAATGGCCATCCAGGTTGGCGGCAGGGCCGTGCCCTTCAACGGCCTGGGTGACATGATGGAAGAAGCCGACATTGTGGTCAGCGCCACGGGGTCGCCAGGCTACGTGATAACGCAGGAGATGGTTGCGCAGGCCAGGGTAGCCAATGACCGGCCCCTGCTTCTCATAGACATCGCTGTCCCGCGGGACATAGACCCGGCGGTGAAGGACTTCTCCTGCGTCCACCTGTACGACATAGACGATCTAGAACTCGTGGCCGAGGCCAACCGCCGCCAGCGAGAGCAGGAGGCCCAGAAGGTGGAGGCCATCGTGAAGCAGGAGGTGGATCAGTTCATGGAGTGGCTATCCTCCTTGGAAGTTATCCCCACGGTGGCCGCACTCAGGGAGCGGGCTGACAGCCTCCGGGCACGGGAGTTGGCCAGGGTGATGAAGCGTTTACCAAGCCTGGACGAGGAGGAGCAACGAAGGTTGACGGCCTTCAGCAAGGCCCTGGTCAAAAAGCTAATGCACCAGCCCATCGCCTCGCTGAAAGAGAAGCGGAACCCCACCTACACCCAGGTGACGCGGGAGTTGTTTGACCTGGGCAAAGAAGGGGAGTAGTGGCTACAACCGGTACAACATGCCATTCTTAGGCGTAAAGGATATGGCGCTAGTTTGGCATCACCAAACAGAACAATAGTTATGGGCACCCGCGGCAGTGAGCTGGCCATGAGGCAGACGCAGGAAGCTCTGGTGCTGCTTCAGGCGGCGTTTCCCACTGTGCTTTTCCGAGTGACCACCGTGGCCACCGGCGGAGACATACACCCCGATATCCCCATCGTCCGCCTGGGCGTGGGGGTCTTTGTGAAAGAGCTGGAGGTCGCCTTACTGCGTCATGAGATAGATTTGGCGGTGCACAGCCTGAAGGATATGCCCACCTCGCAGCCGGACGGGTCTGTCATCGCCGCCGTGACGCGCCGTGAGGACCCGCGCGACGCCCTAGTGGACAGGTGGGACCTGCCTCTAGACAAGCTACCCCAGGGGGCGCGCATAGGCACTGGCAGCCCACGGCGAGCCGCCCAACTGCTACACCTGCGCCCCGACCTCACGGTGACCCCCGTGCGGGGCAACGTTGCGACCCGTCTGGCGAAGGCGCGGGGCAATGACCTGGACGGCGTGGTGGTGGCTCTGGCAGGGCTGCGGCGCTTGGGTCTGGAGAACGAGGCGACGCAGGTCTTCGATGCGGAAACGATGCTACCCGCCCCGGGCCAGGGGGCGCTGGCGCTGGAGATACGCCAGGATGACGAAGAGGTGGCTGGAATGGTAGGCCGAGTCCAGGACGCCGATACAGCAGCCTCCGTGCAAGCTGAGCGCGCCCTGCTGGCAAGCCTGGGAAGCGGATGCCAGGCCCCATTTGGGGCCTACGCCTCAGTGACAGGCGACTCCCTAACCATCACGGCAATGCTGGCCGAGGAGACTGGAGCGCAGGTCTACAAGGTTACGGCTTCCGGCAAAGCAGCCAACCCAGAGGCCGTTGCCCACGATGCATACCGCAAGCTGATGGAGACAGGAGCCTTGCGCCTGGTGAACACCACAGGGGACGCTCCGTGATCGCCAGGCCAGGGACAGTATACCTGGTGGGCGCAGGCCCGGGCGACCCCGGCCTAATCACCGTGCGCGGCCTGGAACTGCTTCAGCACGCCGACTCCGTGTTCTACGACCGGCTGGTGAACGAGCGGCTTCTGCGCCACGCCCGCCCGGATGCCGAGGTGGAGTACGTGGGCAAGTGGCCTCGACGGGAGTCCAACACCCAGGACGAGATCATAAGCTACATGGTCCAGCGCGCCAGGGATGGAAGAAGCGTCGTGCGACTGAAGGGCGGCGACCCATTTGTCTTTGGGCGTGGCGGCGAAGAGGCGATGGCCTTGGCGGATGCGGGCATTCCATTCGAGGTGGTCCCCGGCATCACGTCGGCCATAGCCGTACCCGCTTACGCTGGAATACCGCTTACCCACCGGCAAATCGCCTCCTCTTTTACCGTGGTCAGCGGCAGCGAAGACCCGTCCAAAGAGGAGTCGCTGATTGACTGGCAGGCGCTGGCCACTGGCGCCGGCACTCTTGTGGTGCTCATGGGATGGGAGAGCCTCCCCAGAGTCAGGGAGGCACTGTTAGCCCACGGTATGTCGGCGGATACGCCGGCAGCCCTCGTCCAGTGGGGGACCGAACCCCACCAGCGCACTGTGGAAGGAACCCTGGCGGACATCATGGGACGGGGCCAGCAGGCTGGCCTGGAGCCGCCGGTAGTGGCGGTATTTGGGTCGGTGGTGGGCCTGCGCCAGCACATACGCTGGTTTGACAACCGCCCGCTTTCAGGCAAGCGCATCATGGTCACGCGGTCTCGAGACCAGGCTAGCCAACTGGTTGACCTGCTGGCCCGTGAAGGTGGAGAGACATTGGAGATGCCAACCATCCAGATCGCGCCCCTGACCGACGATACGCTCCTGCGCCAGGCCTCTCGTGAGCTATCCTCGTACCAGTGGGTGATGTTCACAAGCGTCAACGGTGTGGTTGCCTTTTGGCAAGCCCTGGAGCGGGAAGGACTGGATGCGCGGTCATTGGGAGGCGTTCGACTGGCAGCCATAGGCTCCGCCACCGCCGACGCCCTGGCGAGCCACGGAGTCCACCCAGACATAGTGCCTAGGAAGTATGTCTCGGAAGCCCTGGCGAAGGCACTGCAAGGCCGGATACGGCCCGGCGACCACGCCCTTCTTCCCAGCGCGGAAGAGGGCCGGTCATTGCTGGCAGAGGAGTTGCGCTCCATGGGCGCAGAGGTGACCCAGGTAGTGGCGTACCGCACTCTGGTGCCGGAGGAGTTGCAGGAGAAGGCGCTAGCCCTGCTGGCGGAGGGCAAGATAGATGCCATTACATTCACAAGTTCGTCCACTGTGCGTAACCTGGTCAAGCTGCTGGGTGGCGACGTATCACTGCTGGCTAAGCCAGCCATCGCATGCATTGGCCCTGTGACTGCGGCTACGGCCAGGGAGCTTGGCCTGGAGGTGCATGTGGAGGCCAAGGTCCACTCTATCCCCGGCCTGGTGGAGGCGTTGAAGGGGTGGTTTGACGTTGGCGGCAAGAGTAGATAGGCCGGGCCTTCCAACTGGATTTCAAGCCGGCACATACCTTTGCGCATCTAGCGTAATCGGAGCAGAGTGGAGTGGTGCACCGGGCTGAGGCTCTCTCGTACAGGCCGCACTCTGATCAGGTGTAGGCACGCATCCTGCGGGTTGCATCCTTCACGTTGGGCGTGCATCCAATATTTGAGCTGGGTGTGGCGCTAATTGGATATTTATTGCTGGCAACATCCTTGATCCCGTAGAGGTAGCACATGCGGTCTCGCCGGCATCATAGTACCTGGTTTCTGGCAATAGTCTTGGGGCTATTCCTTGTCACAAAGATGGTGCTCTTTGAGCCCTTCTATCCGGGCGTGTCCGGACTCTACCTACACGCTGCTGCCATCCTCCTGCCCTTTGGCATCCTATTCGGGTGGCCTGGTGTGGTCGCCTTGGCTCTTGGGTGCGGCATTGGTCATCTGGTTTTACCAGACTCCCTGGGTATTCTGGATGGCCTGGGAGCGGGGACCACGGTGCTGATCAGCGGTGCCTTGGGGCTAAAAGTGGCCCGTAAGGGGGATGGAGCCATCCCTATTTTTGCCGGCGCTGTGGTTCTGACCTTCGGAGTCTCTCTGGGCTTTGGGACTTACCAGGCGATGTTGGTGGGGGAAGATGTCCCACAAACGATACTCCGCGTCTTTCGCAACGTGTGGATAGCTATAGTATTAGTGGGATTCCCTCTGATGCTTCTTATGAGGCGCGGTATGATACGTCTCGGCGCATAGGTGCAATGGTGTTGCCCTGGACCTAGGACTCCAACTCCGATCGGCACCTCGCTGGCTGGCACCACTGGCGTCTTTTACCATTGCGTACCCGTTATTGGGCGAAGGGGTCCCTGACTTGGATGTTGCATCCATAAGAGTGTACTGGGAGGCCTTTCTGATCCCGATTTCTCTGCTCTTCGGCTGGGGCGGCATAGTGGGGATAGCTGCCGGAACCCTGACGATGCATAGTTACCTTGTCTTGTCTGGGCAGGAGTATTTGTCTCCAGTGTTCCTGGCCTTTCAGCCGCTCGCCTTCCTGGCCGCCCTCTCCCTGGCGTACTACCTAGTACGCCGGAATCCAACGCTGGAGGGCTACATATTAGCCCGAACCCACCGAAGGAGGGCGTCGGGTCAGTGTCCTGAAGCGGCAAGATGGTGCTCCTGTGAATCTGGGATAATGGTTTTGAAACAGCAAAGCCGACCCCAGAACAAGGAGCACCCAATAGATGCTACCACGCAACCATCCCGATCGCATCCAAATCGCGTTTGACGACCACCGCCTCGTGGCCAATGCTGGGCTGCTGCTCCCGGTGACCCTAGCCCAGCACCTGGGCCTGCGTGAAGTCGTCGACAGCCACGTCGACCTGGGAGACGCGCCGGGGCGGGCGAACCCGGGAGACAAGCTGCTGAGCCTGGTGGCCTCGGCGCTGGCTGGGGGCGACTTCATTGACGACGCCGACGTGTTGCGTACCGGCGGGACAGCTGGCGCCATCGGCTGCGTAGTCAAGGCGCCATCCACCCTGGGAACTTTCCTGCGCAGCTTCCGGTGGGGCCACGTCCGCCAGTTGGATCGGGTGAGCCGGGAGCTGCTGTCCCGGGCCTGGGCCGCTGGTGCGGGACCCGGTGAAGGGCCGTTGACCATCGACCTAGACTCCACCATGTGCGAGACCTACGGACTGGCCAAGGAGGGGGCGCGTCACCATGGTTACACTGGCCAGCGGGGCTATCACCCGCTGCTGGCCATCGCCGCCGGCACCGGCGACGTGCTGATGTCTCGGCTTCGCGAGGGCCGGGCCAACACCGTTCGTGGCGCCGCCCACTTCCTGCGGGAGACCGTGGGCCGGGTGCGCCATGCTGGGGCTACAGGACAACTCACGGTGCGGGCCGACAGCGGCTTCTATGCCCACGCCCTGGTCGTCGTCTGCCGCGAGATGGATGTCCGCTTCTCCATCACCATCCGCCAACACGCCCGCCTCAGGGAGTTGATTGAGGCGATTCCCGAGGAGGACTGGACGCCCGTCCCCTACTGGATGGACGGCGGCGCCGACGTGGCCGAGACCACCTACACTCCCTTCCAGGGTGAGCCCGAAGCCGCCCCAGTGCGGCTCATCGTGCGGCGGGTGAAGCCCACGCCCGGTTCCCAACTGGCCCTCTTCGCCAGCTACAGCTATCACGGCTTCATCACCTACCGGGACGGGGAAACCTTGGAACTGGAGGCCGACCATCGCCGCCACGCCGAGATCGAGAATGCCATCCGAGACCTCAAACACGGCGTCGGCCTCAATCATTTCCCCTCGGGCCGCTTCCCCGCCAACGGCGCCTGGCTGGCCGTTCAGGTGCTGGCCCATAACCTGGCCCGCTGGACTGCGCGCATCGGTCTGGGCGAGGGGGTGGTGACCACCAGGACCCTCCGGCGGCGCTTCTTCTCCCTGGCCGGACGGCTCACCCGCTCGGCCCGCCGCCTCACTTTGCATCTGCCACAGGGCTGGCCTTGGGAAACCCAGTTCACTCGCGCCCTGGCTCGATTGCGAGCCCTGCCATTGCCTGCCTGACGGCACCGACGGCGCCTGACACGTCCACCAGACTACTCAACCACCCCACAGAGTCGCACCGGCCCGGTCCGCGATTGTCTTCCCTTGCATGCTGTCCCGCCGACCCCGCCCCAGCGCCGCTGCCCAGGACCGCCACCGGCCCCATTTATCGGAATCGAGCGCGGACCGTCGCGCATCGGTGGATTCGGGCTTAGCCACGTCTCTCTATAGCCAGGCTATGGCCTGTCTTTCATCACCCAGTCTTTATGACCTGGTCTTCATGACCTGTACATGAACTGTACATGCCGTAGTGTTCACAACGTAGTGTCCATAACACAGTCATAACTTAGTGTTCACCACATAGTGTCTATGACCTGAGTAGAGTCCCAGGAAGTGGTGTAACAAGAGTAGAGGGTCTGGATGAAGAGAGACCACCACGTCATCCTTAGCGGGCAAAGACGAGCCTGAGAAAGGAGGACAACGGTGGTCAAGGAAAGGATGGACCTGCTTGAGCTAATGCGCAAGAGGGGAGTCGACGGTGACGTGGACTTTCTACGAGAGGCACTGAGAGTGCTGGTCGAGGAGATCATGGAGGCTGATGTGTCATCGAGGACCGGCGCTGGGTATGGAGAACGCAACCCTGAGCGGGTGACCCAGCGCAACGGGTACCGGTCTCGAGCATGGGACACTCGCGTAGGGACCATGGAGTTGCAGATACCCAAGCTGAGGGAGGGGAGCTACTTTCCGAGCCTGCTGGAGCCACGGCGTCGCAGCGAGCGAGCTCTGCTGGCGGTGATCCAGCAGGCGTATGTGGAGGGTGTATCGACGAGGCGAGTGGATGATCTGGTCAAGGCTCTTTGGTGCGAGGGTATCTCAAAGAGCCAAGTGTCGCGTATCTGCCAGGAGCTGGACGGGGTGGTGGAGAGCTTCCTGGGTCGGCCGCTGGACGGCGGATCATATCCCTACCTGTGGCTGGACGCACTAACCCAGAAGGTCAGAGAGGCCGGTAGGATAGTCAACGTCAGCGTGGTGGTGGCGACGGCGGTCAATAGCGAGGGCAAGCGTGAGATCGTTGGGATGGACGTGGGTACCAGTGAAGACGGCGCCTTCTGGTTAGCCTTCCTGCGCTCACTGTCGGCCAGGGGCCTCGGCGGGGTGGAACTGGTGGTATCGGACGCTCATCAGGGACTCAGGGATGCCATCGCAACTGTCTTCGGTGGGGCCAGTTGGCAGCGGTGCCGCACCCACTTCATGACCAACCTGCTCACTCGGGTCCCCAGGAGCGCTCAGCCCTGGGTGGCCACCATGGTACGCACCATCTACCAGCAGCCGTCCCCTCAGGAGGTGCATGCCCAACTCGAGCGGGTGATTGCTCAGCTCCAGGACCCGTTCCCACAGGTCGCCTCTCGACTGGACGAGGCTGGACCCGACGTCCTGGCCTTCTCCAGCTTCCCACTCGCCCACTGGAAGAAGGTCTGGTCCAACAACCCCCTGGAGCGTCTCAACAAGGAGATACGGCGCCGCACCGATGTGGTGGGCATCTTCCCTAACCGCCCAGCTGTCCGTCGCCTGGTCGGCGCCGTCCTAGCTGAGCAGCACGACGAGTGGGCCGTCGGCCGTCGATACATGACACAGGAGGTAACCACCTCCAACGAAGCTCTACCCAGAGCCGAACTCGCAGAGGCAGCGGCCTAGACGATATCAACAGGATGACGTACTCTTACACCACGGGACGTGACCGATCTCTTCGACCCCGACCATGACGGCACTCAAAACGTGTCACTTTGGGCGTTGCCAGAACAACTACTTGTACGGCACCGGTTCCAAACATTAACTGTCTACAATTACGAAAAGGGGACTATCGAGATTTGGGGCAGGACACCGCTCCCCACTATGCCTGAGCTCTCCGATGCGGGAGCTCGATCCAGAGCGCGATGATTTCTTTGGATCGTTTAGCTTTAAGGAGTTTGTCGAGCTGATCAATCTCGAAGATAGAGAGACTGGATTCAGTACGGTCACTATTCCTACCAACCGATATGGGGATGTCACACTTGAGGAAGTAGTGCGCATCGAACTAGTCCCGGGGATCAGGCCGCGATGATTGGCCGGGCAGTCGCAGCCTCAGGGGCAACCGAAGTACCCACAATGGAGGAGTGCCTGATGGGCTATTCGCGAGCGTGAAGTTCCCATCCGACTAACTAATGTGCAACACGCTCTAGTGATGAGTTGCGCTCGAACCACCGCATTCTGGCAACTGTTTCGAACAACTGCCCTTTGGGGGCACTCCTTCGGACCGCTTACATCATAGTGTCGCTTAGGGCACGGGCAACCGGCCTCGTCACGCGTGGCAGATCTGCCCGCCATCCACAATATATGTGGAGGCAGTCACGTATTTGGCGGCATCGGATGCCAAGTACACCGCCACGGGCCCCAGCTCCTCAGGCTGGCCACGACGGCGCATAGGGATGAAATGTGCTAGGGGGTCCCCCCCAGGAGTCTCCCAGCTCCCTGCGAACCATCCTGTTGCTATAGCATTGACCGTGACACCGCTAGCGGCCCACTCCACCCCCAGGCTCTTGGTGAACTGGAGAACGGCTCCCTGGCTGGCGGAGTATGCCGTTGTGTTGGGAACGCCCACCAGGCCCAGGGCGTGGGCCAGAACGATAATGCGTCCGTTGCCATTGGTCACCATCTCGCTCCCCAGTATACGAGCACAAAGGTACACGGACTTGGCGTTGACCGACATCACCGTATCCCACTGCTCTTCTTCCAAGTCATCCACGGGGGCTGCAAAGATGGCATCCTCCCCCGCCAGCAGAATATCCACCTTTCCGAACCGCTCTGTGGCTTCCTGCGCCATCCTGCGCACATCGGCGGACCGCGTCACATCGGCAGTCACCGCCAGGCTCTGCCGCCCGTGGCCGCGGGCGGATTCGGCCAGGGCCTGGGCCGCTTCGGCCCGGTGCGACACCGCCACCACATCGGCTCCGGCCTCAGCAAAGGCTTCGCCAATGGCCTTGGCCATAGGGTTACCCGCACCAGTTACCAAAGCAACCTTACCTGGCAGACGGAAAAACTCTGGAATCATTGCTCTGTTCCTCCTCTAATTATCGTCGGGTCAGTGGTATGGTTGGGGCATAATTGACTGGTGCGAAGCCGCACGGCTGAATGGAACCATCTATATACACAATTTGCCCGGTGATGTAGTTGGATGCGTCTGAGGACAGGAAGACCACCAGGGGGGCCTCCTCCCACGCCTCGGCAATCCGCTTGGCTGCCAGGAATTGGTTACGCTGATCTGGTGGGCGGCGCTGGGCTACAGCGCCGTCTGCCTGTCTGCGACCTCCAGAGAGATACTGGGTGTTAAACAGGCCTGTGCCCAGGACGTTGACCTGGATGTTGTCCTGGGCGTAGGTTATGGCCAGAGACCTGGCCAGGTTGGCGGTGCCACCCTCCGCCAGGCTGTGGATGTAGCCTTGCCTTCCACCCTTGTTCCAAAAAGCAGCGGAGCCATTGAACATGATTTTGCCAGTATGGCGCTCCACCATATGCTTCAGGACCGCCTGAGCGCAGTAAAAGTGGGTGTACAAGTCAAGGGCCAGAGCAGGGGCCATGTCCTTTTCAATATCGGTGTCCCAGATGGGCTTGGAGCTTCCGCCACCGCCGGCGTTGCTGACCATGACATCCACGTAGCCAAGCTCAGCAATGGACTGGTCCACCATAGCCTGGATCTGCTGTGGCGACGTCACATCGGTGCGGATGGCCAGCGCACGCCGGCCAATGGCCCGCACCTCTTCGGCCACCGCCTCAATCTCCGAGACGGTGCGGGCGGTGACAACAATATCCGCGCCGGCTCTGGCCATGTACAGGCACATCTCCCTGCCCAGGCCCCGGCCACCACCCGTTACTATGGCGACTTTCCCATCCAGGCCCATCTTGTCTAACTCGCTCATGCGTCCCTCCTCTACCCTCTGCGTTTGCCCTCCATTAGGGCCATAACAGGCGCATTGTATCCGTCATGAGCCGTCGTGTAAAGAAATCTTTGTCCCAGCAAGGAGGCAACCCGCCAGGTCAAGAAGCACGTCCAAGGCGTAACCGGCAAGCTAGGGGTCTCCGACAGAACCAACGCTGCCATAGCCGACGTCCGGATAGGCCTGGCACCCTAAAGATTGCCGTAGGCAAGAAAGTACAGTCCCGACAGACCGAGGCTTGGCAGTGGGAACTGGGGATAAGGGTTTGCGGAATAGCCCTCTAGCCTATCGCCATTTCGGCTTTCAGCGTCTCGATCTCCTCTGGGCTGTACTTCAACTCCTGGAGTACCTCCATGCTGTGCTCTCCCAGGGTAGGAGCGTGGCGACGCAGCCAGGGTTCACCAGAGCTCCCGTACATCTTGAATGGCTGGCCTATCGCCTTCACAGTGCCAAAGCCCGGCTGCTCAAACTGAGTCATCATCTGGTTGGCGATAACTTGAGGGTCGTCGTTCACCTCAGATATATCTTTTATCACGCTGACTGTAACCTCCTGGGCCTTGAGCATCGCCTCCCATTCGGAGGCAGGCCGGGTAGAGAGGTGCTGTGCGATGATGTCGGCAATCTCCGTAGGGTGTTGCGCACGTTTTTCGGGGGTATCGAACCTGGGGTCCTCCAACACCTGGTTAAGCCCCACGACCTGGCAGAAACGCTCCAACCTGGCGGCTGAAATGGACTGGCTCAACAGGTACCGCCCGTCGCTGCACAGGTACTGAATGGGCAAGCCCGTAGGCAAAAGAGCGTATCTATCCCCGCTTCCGGAGCGCTGCGTCATTTGAATGTTCTGACATGCCAGGGCACTCTGGAGAAGGTTAAGATCAACCCTCTGTCCCTGGCCTGTGCGCTCCCTGTCGCGCAGGGCCAGCATCACAGCGTACACCGTCAGCATAGATGCGGCCATATCGAAATGAAAAAGGTTTGTGTGGGCAGGCATGGGACCACCCGGCAGGCGGCGCCCTGCGATGTCTCCCACCCTGGCCTGAACTGTAATATCGGCGGCGGGCAGGTTGGCATCGGGTCCCTCTTCACCGTAGCCGGTTATGGATGCGTAGACGAGCCTGGGGTTAATAGCAGCCAGGTCCTCGTAGGTGAAGCCCCGCCGCTGGCGCGTTCCCACCCGCATGTTGATTACCAGAACATCGGCCCACCGGATCAAGTCATAGGCCAACTCGCGTCCCTTCGGCCTGGTGATGTCCACGATAATGGAGCGCTTGTTGCGGTTGAACGACAGGAATCCCAGGCTGATGCCACCGGTGCCGGGATAGCTTGGGACCAGCCGCCGAGCGGAGTCGCCCTCAGGAGCCTCCAGTTTGATTACGTCGGCCCCCTGGTCCGCCAGGAGCATTGCTGCAAAGGGACCTGCCAGTACGGTGCAGAAGTCCACAACCTTGATGTCAGACAACGGTAACGTCATGCTCGCCCTCCTTGCTTGTCCTGATGATAGTAATTCCGCCGTTGCGGAGACCACCTGGGCTGAAAAAGATGGGGTTAGTCTACCACAGGAGTAGGAGAGCGACGACCGTTGATGCCGGCACACCATGAGCGGGGTTTACCCGGGAGCCTCCACCCTCTCTTCTTTCAAAAGGCGCACCGCTGCTCTACAATGGCGTCGCCAGGACCCATCGGCTACCCCAACTGAAGGCTGGCCTCGCCCTTACAGCAATGAGCGTCACCGTAATCCCCGCCTACAGAGTTATACGGAAGTTCATCCGAGACGTGGAAGGGCTTCCTCCCGACGCCATGCTAGACGCCCTGGAGGCCAACGTCCGCACATACGTCCAGCACCTGCTGTCGGGCACCCATGCGTCCTTCGCGGAGCTGGGACAGCGGACGGCCTTGACTCAACTGGGGGACCCAGACCCGCAAATGCTGGGCCACGCCCTGGAGGCCATCGAATCGGGAGGAGCAAAGGGTCTCGTTGAGGAAGCCCTCCAGAAATGCGCTCTTGCCCTACCACGCCCGGACCTGGCGGCCCGCGTCCTGCTGCTGCCGGGCGACGGTCAGAGCCGCGTCCTCACCTCTCAGATGAAGGGCGTTATTGGCCTGAGCATAGGCTCCCAGGCCACCCTCATCTTCCTCTGGCCCACGGAGGAGTGGAAACGGTGGCTGGCCTACACCGTCTCCCACGAGTACCTGCACCTGGTGAGAAACCTCCTTTTCCCCCGGGGCATGGCAGCAGGCAAACTCGTATACCAGAAGACACAGGAGGCTGAGACCCTGCTGGACGCCATGCTGGCTGAAGGCATTGCGGACGCCTTTGCCCTGGAGCTATACCCTGACCAGGAGCCTCCCTGGACCCATGCCCTGACACCCCAGGCCCAGGAATCGGTGTGGCCAAAGGTGCGGCGCAGGCTGGCTGCTTCCGATACTTCGGAGATACGGCGGCTCCTGTTCGGCGACGGAGACCGCATTCCCATATGGACAGGATATACTCTAGGCTACAAGATAGTGAGAATGTACTTGGACCTGCACCCAACGGTGAAGCCTGCCAGCCTGGTGGGACTGACAGGCCGAGCCATCTTCGACGCCAGCGGATATCTGCAAAGCCCTGAATCAAGTTGACCGCGACATATCTTCTTCCACCAGACAGAGGTATCATAACGGCGTGAACTGTCCCAGCTGCCAAACCTACAACCCAGACAACGCCAGATACTGTGCCAGGTGCGGGACCCTCTTGGAAGCGCCTGGAGAAGGGCAACGTGTCCGCCATGACCAGCCTTCCTCCGAGCCAGAAGAGCCGCAGGAGCCGTACCCTTATGCAGGGAAGCCAACCACCAGGCTGGTGCCCAGGACTCTGGGTGAGCTGATCAGAGAGACCCTGGCCGTATACATAGGCAACTTTGGAGTAATGTTGTGGCTCGCATTCATGGCCAACATCCCTCTCTTCATAGCCCTCTTCTTTTCAAACCTCTCGGTAGTGTCGGCGATCTCCCTGGCCGGACTGTTCACCAGCCTTCTGGCCTACGCTGCAGCCGCCTACGGGGTGGGCAGATGGTACATAGGCTTGAAGACCAACGCCGTCACCTGCTTCGTAGCGGCTTTGAACAACGCCCCCAGCCTTCTACTGGCTTCCCTGGTTTGGGGGTCTGCCATGCTGGCCGGATTGCTCCTGAGCTTACTATTCATCGGCATCCCCCTTCTTGTTTTTGTGGCGGTCATATGGTTTTGCTACGTCCAGGCAATCGTCATAGAGAGCAGACGACCCGCCGACGCGCTAAGGCGCAGCTTCGATCTGGTGCATGGGAGTCGGTGGCGTGTCTTCGGAATCGGCACGACGTTCTTTGCATTGCTTCTGGTGACTGCCTTGCCAGGGTACTTCATAAGCCTTCAGAACCAGTTCCTTGGCGATGTGCTGGGCATCCTGATAGGCATGGTGGTTACTCCATTTGCGTATATTAGCGCAACGCTGGTCTACTTTGACCTGCGCATAAGGAAGGAGGGTTACACGCTGGAGACCCTGGCCACAGAGCTAGGGTTTTCGCAGGATAGTTCACCACCGGGGCCAACCACGGCCGAGCCGTAGCTGTGCGGTCCGACGCTCATGCCGCCTGCCACTTGGGAGGGCGCTTTTCCGCAAAGGCCAAGGGCCCCTCTTTGGAGTCCTGGCTCATAAGCAGACGGTCGTACACCTCTTCTGTGGCCGCCACCGCCTCTTGCTCCAACAGGCTTCTGCACCGGGCCACCACCTCCTTGAAGGCGCGGACGGAGAGCGGCGCGTTTCTCAGGACGGCTTGGGCCATGGCCCTGGCGGTCTCCATGACCTGGTCAGCAGGCACCACCCTGTTGAGGAACCCCATCTCCAGCACCCGCAGGGCAGGAATCGGCTCCGCCGTCAGCACTAGCTCCATCACCGCCGCCTCCGGGATTATCCGGTTCAACTGCACGGCAAAAGGGGGTATCAGGCCCACCCGTGGCTCGGTGATGCCCAGCATGGCCGTCTCGGACGCAATACGCAGGTCACACATCTGAGAGATGCCCCAGCCTCCTGCCAGGGCATAGCCGTTGATGGCGGCGATGAGCGGCTTCCTGGGTGGAGACCACATGAGCAGTGTGTCAGGACTCATGGAGTCCATGCCCCGTGCCCGCCTACCGGCGGCGTTGTCCTCCGTCCTCTCCTTCAAGTCGCG
>CBDFJM010000002.1:0-51640 GCA_965248595.1 Dehalococcoidia bacterium | reverse complement strand
ATACGACTTCCCAGATGAAACCCGGTTACACCACTAGCATCCTCCTGCTGCCACTTGATAGGATACAACTTACAGGAGGACACCTCTTTGCGGTTAGCAATCCTGCTGACATTTATTGCCCTTGGGAGTTTAGTGCTCTCTTGCACCAGAGAATCCGAACTGCCGCCCGATCTAGATTTCGAGCGCACCCCCAGCATTTGGCTTACATCCACCCCGAGTGGGCAGGGAACTCCTGCCCCAGTGGCGACCCAGAACTCTGCTTCTGGGCATGCCACCCCACAGGAGTCTGGTGGACAGTACGGCGGTATTCTGATGCTCGCCAACCGGGGCGATCCCCCCGCGGGCTTTGAACCACTACGCACCAGCAGCATCGCTCTTCACCACGTCGCCGGCACACTGTTTGGGCCCGGAAACCTGGTCATGCGCTGCCGGGAAAACATGTACCTGGTATGCCCCTACCTGGCCACAAGCTGGGTTGCAAACCCGGGATTCACCGAATGGACATTTACCATCCGGGACGGTGTGTACTGGCATGACGGAACCCCGTTCACTGCTGAGGATGCCAAGTTCTGGTTCGACCTGGCCTACTTCGGGGCTAGGGTGGGAGACAAGGTTCGTGCCCCCGCGTACTTCAAGGGCGAGTTTGGTGAAGTTGAAAAGGTGGAGGTGCTGGAACATAACAGGATACGAATAACCTTTCGCCACCGCAACCCTCACTTTCTTGACGTTCTGGCTAATCCGCGGTTCAAGATTGCACACCCACGCCACCTGATGCAGGCTAGGATCGAGCAGGGGGAGGTGAGCATCAGCCCCCTGGATGTTGGGCTTGTTGGTCTGGGACCGTTCAAACTAGAGAGGTACGAAAGAGGAAGCGTCATCCGCGTGCGCCGGTTCGACCAGTACTGGGAGAAGGCCGCCGACGGTCCCATTCCATACCTGGACGGCATTGACTACGTGATGATGCCCGATCCGTTTGCGATGGATGTGGCCTTTCGCACTGGCCGGCTGGATGGGGGTGCCCGTGGCCAGGCGCACTACCTGACGGCAGACCGGAAGCAGGGCTACGACCGAGACTTGGGGGATAATGTCTTCTTTGCCGAGATGGATGGAGGCAACTTCCGCCTCGCGTTCAACGTCTTGAAGCCGGGACCCTGGCAGGACCCGCAGGTGCGGAGGGCCATGGCGCTTTGGATCGATAAGCAGGCAGCCATCCCTTCTGCGCTGGGCGGCTTTGGCTATACCTCCCCTGACCTGATGCCACCCAATATCCCCATTCCAGAGATCCGGACGTCTTTCATCAACTGGCCCAAGTTTGATCTGGGTCCCTTAGAGGACAAACGGGCAAAGGCCAGGCATCTGATGGCGGAAGCAGGCCATGCCGACGGCTTTTCCATGGGGCATCTGTGCCGCGCTCTCAACACTGCGCCATGCGAGTTCCTCAAAGCCCAGCTTGCTGGCCTTGATATTGACCTCGAGCTTCATATAGTGGACGAGGGGGAATGGAACAGGGGACGGGCAAGCCTGGACTACGACAGCCAGCAGGGTCGTCTCACTCCATCACCTATACCCGAGGGTACGGAGTCGGTTTACGGCCGGTTTAGCAGGAATCCAGACGCCTACGCCAAGCATGAGGACTCCAGAGTGGACGAACTGTACCAGCGCTTGCGAGATGCCTTATCGTTCGATTCTAGGATCGAGCGCTGGCGAGACATCGAAATGTATCTGTTTGTGGAGCAGACTTACATCATCCCGATCGCCGAATCTATAAATGTGGTGCCATACCGCTCCCAAGTCAATGGTCTCGTCATACCAATGGAAGACGGCCACACACATACCGACTTCGCCACAGTCTGGCTGAATAAGCTGAATGGCACTCCTTAGGAGAGTCTGTGAATAGCTTACCGAAGACGGTAGCCGATACCAGGCCATAATCTGAATAACATGCGTAGATACATAGTGTTGAGGCTCAGCCTCATTATTCCTACGGTTCTAGCCGCCTCTATTGTGGTCTTCGTTGTCATGCGGGTGTTGCCAGGCGACATCGTCCGGGCCATCACTGGGGACGTCCCCGTTAGCATTGAGGTGCGGGAGGCACTGCAAGAAGAGCTGGGCTTGAACGACCCGCTCCATGTGCAATACGGCCGATGGCTCTGGAGTATGGTGAACGGTGAGTTCGGAGGCCGTTCCTTTGAGAGCAGGGAACCCATTCGGTCCATCATAGGTCAGCAGCTCCCGGTAACGCTTTTGCTTGCGGGTTACACCGTCCTGCTATCCATCTTCATCTCGGTGCCCCTGGGTGTTCTCTCTGCTGTATGGGGCTACCGGTGGCCCGACCACATTATCCGATGGGCAACCCTAGGTGGCCTGGCCCTCCCTAACTTCTGGGTCGCCCTCCTGGTACTCTTGGGCTTTTTGCTTTTCTTTCACTGGTCTCCCCCGATCATCTACTCAACACCCTGGGCTGACCCGTGGAACCATATACAAATGATAGCTTGGCCTACCCTAATTCTCGCCTGGGAGTACAGCTCCCACCTTGTTCGAGTGACCCGCTCCAGTATGCTGGAGGCCCTGGGCCAGGACTATATCACCACGGCCCGGAGCAAGGGGTTTACAGAGCATGCCATCGTCCTGCGGCACGCATTACCCAACGCCCTGATCCCCGCAGTAACGATGATCGGCCTCCAGTTTGGCAGCTTGCTCAGCGGGGCTCTTATTCTGGAGACTATCTTTGGATTGCCGGGCATTGGACGGGGCATTGTCCAGGCGGCCCTGGTCCGCGACTACCCTGTCATACAAAGCCTCGCGTCACTGCTGGTGCTTTTGTCCCTTGTCATCAATCTGGTCGTCGACATTATTTTCTCGCTCATTGACCCGCGTATCTCTCACACCTCCTGAGAAAGGTGCTTGGTATATAGACCTCACAGAGTGAAGACCAGCTATGAAGCGTCGTAATCACAGAATCCCGCAATCCGGAGTATTTCTCACCGGGTTGCTTGCGAAGGCCCTGAGTGGTTTCTGGGTATTTGCACAGGCCAGGCCGCTGGCCGCTCTCGCCATGGCGGCCCTCGTCTCGATAGTCGCCGCGGCCGTCCTGGCAGAGCTCATTGCGACTATAGACCCACTTGCTCAGGACGTGGGTCAGCGCCTGATGCCGCCGGGGCCAGACCACTACTTCGGAACGGACGGCTTCGGGCGGGACGTCTTCAGCCGCGTGGTCCACGGCGCACGAGTTTCCCTATTTGTGGCGTCCGCTGCATTGAGCGTGGCATCTCTCGCCGGAATCTGCGTTGGTGTGTCTTCGGCCTACCGGGGAGGCTCGTTTGATCTGGCAGTCCAGAGGGCAGTAGACGTCCTGCTAGGTTTCCCTTTCCTGGTGTTGGCCCTGGTCGTGGTCGTTGCCATGGGGTCCTCTCCAACCTCGGTAGCCATCGCCATCGCTCTGGGGCTAGCTCCCCAGGTTGCCCGTCTTTCGCGAGCCAGTGCGCTTTCAATAAAGGAAGAAGCCTATGTGGAGGCGGCAAGGGTCATTGGGGCAGGTTCCTACCGCATCATCTGGAGACATCTGTTGCCCAACAGCTTTCCCCCGGTCCTGGCCCAGTTGACGGGGTATTTCGGAGCTGCTCTGGTGGCGGAGAGTGCTCTCAGTTTTCTCGGCCTGGGAGTGCCTCCACCTTTTCCTTCATGGGGCAGAATGCTTCAAGAGGGAGCACGCCAGTATTTCGAGGCTGCGCCGTGGGCTACGGTCTTTCCGGGGCTGGCACTGAGTATTACAGTGCTGGCCGCCGCATTCCTGGGCGATGCAGTCCGTGACCTGCTGGATCCTAGACGTGTGCTAACTGCACGGCCTCGGTCCCAGAACAAGCGTCTACGCTAGACAAGTCCGAGGCAAATGTCATCGAGTGAGTTTCACCTTTTGTATCCTGTGGTGGAGCATCCGAGTCTAAACCCGAATCCACCGAAGGAGGGCGTCGGGTCAGTGTCCTGAAGCGGCAAGATGGTGCTCCTGTGAATCTGGGATAATGGTTTTGAAACAGCAAAGCCGACCCCAGAACAAGGAGCACCCAATAGATGCTACCACGCAACCATCCCGATCGCATCCAAATCGCGTTTGACGACCACCGCCTCGTGGCCAATGCTGAGCTGCTGCTCCCGGTGACCCTAGCCCAGCACCTGGGCCTGCGTGAAGTCGTCGACAGCCACGTCGACCTGGGAGACGCGCCGGGGCGGGCGAACCCGGGAGACAAGCTGCTGAGCCTGGTGGCCTCGGCGCTGGCTGGGGGCGACTTCATTGACGACGCCGACGTGTTGCGTACCGGCGGGACAGCTGGCGCCATCGGCTGCGTAGTCAAGGCGCCATCCACCCTGGGAACTTTCCTGCGCAGCTTCCGGTGGGGCCACGTCCGCCAGTTGGATCGGGTGAGCCGGGAGCTGCTGTCCCGGGCCTGGGCCGCTGGTGCGGGACCCGGTGAAGGGCCGTTGACCATCGACCTAGACTCCACCATGTGCGAGACCTACGGACTGGCCAAGGAGGGGGCGCGTCACCATGGTTACACTGGCCAGCGGGGCTATCACCCGCTGCTGGCCATCGCCGCCGGCACCGGCGACGTGCTGATGTCTCGGCTTCGCGAGGGCCGGGCCAACACCGTTCGTGGCGCCGCCCACTTCCTGCGGGAGACCGTGGGCCGGGTGCGCCATGCTGGGGCTACAGGACAACTCACGGTGCGGGCCGACAGCGGCTTCTATGCCCACGCCCTGGTCGTCGTCTGCCGCGAGATGGATGTCCGCTTCTCCATCACCATCCGCCAACACGCCCGCCTCAGGGAGTTGATTGAGGCGATTCCCGAGGAGGACTGGACGCCCGTCCCCTACTGGATGGACGGCGGCGCCGACGTGGCCGAGACCACCTACACTCCCTTCCAGGGTGAGCCCGAAGCCGCCCCAGTGCGGCTCATCGTGCGGCGGGTGAAGCCCACGCCCGGTTCCCAACTGGCCCTCTTCGCCAGCTACAGCTATCACGGCTTCATCACCTACCGGGACGGGGAAACCTTGGAACTGGAGGCCGACCATCGCCGCCACGCCGAGATCGAGAATGCCATCCGAGACCTCAAACACGGCGTCGGCCTCAATCATTTCCCCTCGGGCCGCTTCCCCGCCAACGGCGCCTGGCTGGCCGTTCAGGTGCTGGCCCATAACCTGGCCCGCTGGACTGCGCGCATCGGTCTGGGCGAGGGGGTGGTGACCACCAGGACCCTCCGGCGGCGCTTCTTCTCCCTGGCCGGACGGCTCACCCGCTCGGCCCGCCGCCTCACTTTGCATCTGCCACAGGGCTGGCCTTGGGAAACCCAGTTCACTCGCGCCCTGGCTCGATTGCGAGCCCTGCCATTGCCTGCCTGACGGCACCGACGGCGCCTGACACGTCCACCAGACTACTCAACCACCCCACAGAGTCGCACCGGCCCGGTCCGCGATTGTCTTCCCTTGCATGCTGTCCCGCCGACCCCGCCCCAGCGCCGCTGCCCAGGACCGCCATCGGCGCCACCAACTCCAACCAAAGGCCGCCACCGGCCCCATTTATCGGAATCGAGCGCGGACCGTCGCGTCCCACGGCCCTCACCCCTTGTTCCAACCCCAAGGCCGCTCCGCATCGGTGGATTCGGGCTAAAGCCCTACAACAAAACTTTGCTGGCCGCCCGACTCCTGTGATCTCTCTCTGGCGCAACGCCAGCATGACTCCATAGACCAGGAGCATCGGTGCCGACATATCAAAGTGATAGAGCGCTGTGTTGGGGGGCAGCACACCGTAAACAATGTGGCGGGCCGCTGGCCCATATTCCCCATAGCCGGTTATGGCGGCGTAGATAACCTTGGGGTTGACAGCAGCCACGTCTTCATAGGTCATGCCCGCCCTTTGGCGCGCCTCGACTCTCATGTTTATCAACATCACATCGGCCTGACGCAGGAGGTTGTAGACCACCTGACGACCTTTGGGTTTTCCGATATCCAGGGCAATGGAGCGCTTGTTGCGGTTGAATGACACATAGCGCACGCTCATGCCGTCCACCTCTGGCAGGTAGGGGACGGCCGGACGAGAAGAGTCGCCGTCCGATGGCTCTATTTTGATGACATCAGCGCCCTGGTCCGCCAAAAGCATGCCAGCCATTGGGCCAGCAAACACCTGACATATCTCCACTACCCGGATGTCTAATAGAGGTAAGGCCATATGCTCTCTCCAGTTTTGTGTGGAATGGGGTTAGTCTAGCACACGATGTCCACGCCAACGTGGCGGAGGCGGCGGTGATTCTTGGCCCAGACCGCGTGGAGAACCCAAAGGCATTCACAAAGCTGCTGAAGAAGAAGACCAAGGCCGAGGGGGTGATGCTCCAGGCCCTGGAGACTTGGGACGTGCCAGCGGCGCTTTAGGGAGTTGCCAGCGGGCGGCTACTTGCTTCTTAGCTGCGGGAAAAGCAGCACGTCCCGGATGGTCTGCTGGCCCGTGATGAGCATCACCAGCCGGTCAATGCCCATGCCCAGCCCGCCCGTCGGCGGCATGCCGTACTCCAGGGCCACCAGGAAATCTTCGTCCAGCCTGTCGAACTCCTCGTCGCCAAACTGGTTGCGCAGAGCCTCCTGCTTCTGGAACCGCTGCCGCTGCACCTGAGGGTCGTTCAGTTCCGTGAAGGCGTTGGCTATCTCCATGCCGCCAGCAAAGGCCTCGAACCGCTCAACGTACCGCGGGTCTTCCGCCTTGGACTTGGCCAAGGGCGACATCTCCACCGGGTAGTCCACCAGAAACGTTGGCTGGATGAGCTTGGGTTCCACCAGGGCGCTCAGCAGCTTGTCCATTATCCTTCCTCGGCTTGCCCGCTGCTCCACGTCCACACCCGCGTTCCGTGCGGCGGACAGAAGGGCGGATGTATCCTGGTATGCCTCGATGTCTATTCCGCCAATGCGGAGTAGCTCCTCCTTCAGCGAGACCCGTTGCCACGGCGGCTCCAGGTTGATCTGCTGGTCGTGAAAGGTGACAGTGGTGGAGCCTGTAACCCCTCGTGCCACCGAAGCCACCATCTCCTCCAGCATGGACATGACATCGCCATAGTCCGCGTAGGCCTCGTAGCTCTCCAGCAAGGTGTATTCGGGGTTGTGGTCCATATCAATGCCTTCGTTCCGGAACACTCGGCCTATCTCGTACACCTTGTCCATGCCACCCACTATCAGCCGCTTCAGGTACAGTTCCGTGGCGATGCGCAGGTATAGGGTGCGGTCCAGGGCATTGTGCTTGGTGACAAAGGGCTGGGCCATGGCTCCCGCAGGCACAGGCACCAGCACTGGAGTCTCCACCTCGGTGAACCCCTTCTGGTCCAGGAAGGCGCGGAGGCCAGAAACGATCTGGCTCCTGGCCCGGAAAATGGGCAGCACCTCTGCATTGGCCATGAGGTCCAGATACCGCTGGCGGTAGCGTATCTCTACATCCTTTAGGCCGTGCCACTTCTCTGGTGGAGGGCGCACAGACTTGGACAGGAGCGTAGCCTGCTGCGCTTCAAGTGTGACCTCACCGCTGCGCGTCTTGAAGAGGACGCCGCGCACGCCCAAGAAGTCCCCCAGGTCCAGATCATCCACCAGCATGTACTGGTCTTGCAGGATGTCCTGCCGCAGATGGACCTGGAGCCGTCCCGAGGCATCTCGTATGTCCAGGAAGGCGGCCTTTCCCATGGGGCGCAAGGCAGTAATGCGGCCTGCTGCCGCCACCTCTTCAGACCTGGTGCCCGGGCCCTGCCGGGCCTCCGTGTCCTGAAACAACGCTACCGCCTCCTCGTTGGTGTGAGAGCGGCGGTAGCGTGGGGGATAGGGGTCTATTCCCTGGTCTAGAAGCCGCTGAAGCTTCTCCATTCGCGACCTTGTGAGCTGTTTTCCCCTCTCTGGCATGTTTCCTGTTTCTCTGAGACAGAGACCTCCGTGAGACTACAAGACTATTCAATCTTGATGATACTGAACTTGGCGACTCCCGCAGGAGTGGTCACCTCAGCCGCTTCACCCACTTTACGCCCCAGGAGGGCCTTGCCTACCGGCGACTCGTTGGAAATCCTCCCCTGGGGGGGGTCCGCCTCGGTGCTCCCCACTATGGTATATGTAAGGGTTCTTCCTTGAGGGTCTACCACTGTCACCAAAGCGCCCAACTGCACGCTTTCGGAAGAGACCCTGTCATCAGGAATAATAACAGCCTTCTTGATGGTGTTCTCCAGAGTCAGGATGCGGCCCTCCACAAAGGCCTGGTCGTTCTTTGCTTCCTCGTAGTCGGCGTTGTCCACGGCTCCGCCAAGCTCCTTGGCCCTTTGAATCCCTTGGGCCACCTCCTGCCGGCGCACGGTGCGGAGGTGCTCAAGCTCCACTTCTAGCCTGGATAGTCCGTCAGGTGTCAGGAAAGTTTCACGTTGTGTCATAAATTCCGCCTCTCCACCGTGGAGACAAACAACAAGCCAGGGCGAGGGGGAATTTTCCCCAAGCGCCCCAGCAACCGTAGTCTATCGCATAACCATTAGGTTTGTAAAGGCTGCGCACTCGTCCTGATGATCGTTGCCAGGCTAACAAGTCGACGCCCTATTACACTCGTGTGGTTCGACAAGTCCGATTTATCAGAACTCTCGACAATCCTCTTTCTCAGCAGCCTTCATGTCCAGGTGTAGGGCTACCACTCGCTCCGTGCCAACTTTCGTTGCATCCAACAGGACCACATAATCGCCTACATAGCACCATGCCTGGGTCTCCACGGCTATGGTGCTATGTAGGCGGTCATTTTAGCGGTACGTATGGTTCGTTGCCTCAACTGGCTAGTAAAGCTCTTGACAGGCCACGGGCCAGGGACTAGAATACCTCCGCAAGTCGGCTTTGGCCGACATTGCTGTCTCTTGCACCTTAACAAGTGGATAGTGGAAGGAAGGTAAGGTTACACGCTGAGAGTTTGATCCTGGCTCAGGACGAACGCTGGCGGCGCGCCTAATGCATGCAAGTCGAACGGTGAACCCGGTTCGCCGGGGGATCAGTGGCGAACGGCTGAGTAACGCGTAAGCAACCTACCCCTGGGTGGGGAATAACTCGCCGAAAGGCGTGCTAATACCGCATGTGCTGTCGTGCCACAAGGTACGCCAGCAAAGGTGTCTCGCAAGAGGCATCGCCCGGGGATGGGCTTGCATCCTATCAGGTAGTTGGTGAGGTAACGGCCCACCAAGCCGATGACGGGTAGCTGGTCTGAGAGGACGGCCAGCCAGAGGGGGACTGAGACACGGCCCCCACTCCTACGGGAGGCAGCAGCAGGGAATCTTGCGCAATGGGCGAAAGCCTGACGCAGCGACGCCGCGTGGGGGAAGAAGGCCTTAGGGTTGTAAACCCCTTTTCTGGGGGAAGAGAAAGGACGGTACCCCAGGAATAAGCCTCGGCTAACTACGTGCCAGCAGCCGCGGTAATACGTAGGAGGCTAGCGTTGTCCGGATTTACTGGGCGTAAAGGGCGTGTAGGCGGCTTGGGCAGTCCCTTGTGAAATCTCCCGGCTCAACCGGGAGCGGTCGAGGGATACTTCCAGGCTAGAGGGCAGTAGAGGAGAGCGGAATTCCCGGTGTAGTGGTGAAATGCGTAGATATCGGGAGGAACACCCGTGGCGAAAGCGGCTCTCTGGACTGTACCTGACGCTGAGGCGCGAAAGCGTGGGTAGCAAACCGGATTAGATACCCGGGTAGTCCACGCCTTAAACTATGGATGCTGGGTATGGGAGGTATCGACCCCCCCTGTGCCGAAGCTAACGCGTTAAGCATCCCGCCTGGGGACTACGGCCGCAAGGTTAAAACTCAAAGGAATTGACGGGGGCCCGCACAAGCAGCGGAGCGTGTGGTTTAATTCGATGCTAAGCGAAGAACCTTACCAGGGCATGACATGCTCGTGGTACCGAACCGAAAGGCCAGGGACCCTTCGGGGAGCGAGCACAGGTGCTGCATGGCTGTCGTCAGCTCGTGCCGTGAGGTGTTGGGTTAAGTCCCCCAACGAGCGCAACCCTCGTGGTTAGTTGTTTTCTCTAGCCAGACCGCCCCACAAAAAGGGGAGGAAGGTGGGGATGACGTCAAGTCAGCATGGCTCTTACGCCCTGGGCTACACACACGCTACAATGGCCGGTACAACGGGTCGCGAAAGCGCAAGCTGGAGCCAATCCCTAAAAACCGGCCCCAGTTGGGATTGCAGGCTGCAACCCGCCTGCATGAACGTGGAGTTGCTAGTAACCGCAGGTCAGCATACTGCGGTGAATACGTTCCCGGGCCTTGTACACACCGCCCGTCACGTCATGGGAGTTGGAAACACCTGAAGTCCGTGGGCTAACCCGCAAGGGAGGCAGCGGCCGAGGGTGGAGCCGATGACTGGGACGAAGTCGTAACAAGGTAGCTGTACCGGAAGGTGCGGCTGGATCACCTCCTTTCTAGGGAGACCCTCGCCGGAAGGTGAGTACTCCTAGGTCGGTCAGCGGGCATACCCCTAACTTTCGGGCCGGAAGCTTGACCAGCCTCCTGCCAGAGTGTCCGCTGAGGTCATTAAGCTTTAACCCAATTCTTCCTTCCACTATCTACCTGTTAAGAGGCAGAGAATAAAAGAGGCCCTGCCTAAACAGCAGGGCCTCTTGCTTTAGGTTATCATTTCTAAGTTAAATGGCGGCTCGCCCAAGTTGTGAGTGAGCAAATTATAGGTTGCGGCAGAAGGCATGGTCAATCGGCTTCAGCCCGTTTCATCCCTTTCTGTCTCGCGGGCCTGTCCTAGTGGGTATGGCCTTCCAGACCCAAAAGCTCTTCCATCTCATGGCGGGCAGTGGCGAGGTCATTCGCACCTATCAAGTCTAGGATCTCCTGCCCTTTGCTCTTATCCGTACCTGTAGCCTCGTTGATGAAATGTTCAAGGTGGTGGCGGAGGTTCTCCATCTGCCTGGACTCCAGTCTGTAGAGGGCCAGGCGGATGTGCATCTGCGTGAGGGTCAGGTCGCGTTCCGCGGTCCCCACCAGCATGGTTTCAATGGGGTGTTCAGCACCGTGGACGTTACCAGAGTTGATGGCCTCCAGGACCGATTCCATCTGGGCCAGATGCTCTGGGTTGTCTGCTACCAGGTCAATGATGTGGACCACGTGGTGGGAGGCCTCGGGCATGTTGCCGGCTGCCAGAGAGGCCAGGGCCATCCAGTGGTGCATTGCGACCGCCTCCTGCATCTCGGCAGGCTCTACATAGGCCATCCCTGGGGCCAGGCTCTCAATGTAAGCGGCGATCTGGTCCAGTTGTGCGTCGGTGATCTGCACCTGGTTGAAGGCGGGCATCTGGGCCAGCGGGTTGCGCACTTGTACCTTCACCTGCTGGGCGCTATGGCCTGCCAGGGAGGGGCGATGGCAGAGCCTTCGGCGTCCTGGCCGTGGCAGGCAGAGCAGCTCTTGCTCAGGAACAGCTGCCGGCCCTGGGCCACCATCTCCTCCGTATGGCCTGCCTCTTGGTCGCCTGCCTCCATGGTGGGGGTTGGGGGTTCTGGGGTGGCAGTGGGCTTCTCTTGAGCGCAGGCGGCCCCTAGGAGTACCACTGCGAGCAAGGCCAACACCGGCAATAAGCGGCTGCTGATGAGGGGTCTCTCCGTGGCTCGACGGAGCAATTGGTAGGAATTGGTTGCCATGCTTTACCTCTCCCTTGGCAAGAGGGTTTTTCGGACAGGCCTTAGCTCGTAGCCTTGTTGATGTATGTGTCTGGGCTGGCCAGGAACTTGCTCCGGCAATCCAGGGTGTCGAAGTAGTACCACACGCCTTCGTGAAACCGCCGCGTGCCCTTGGTGGGGTCCACCTCTGGGGCACCATATGCGGTCTGGCCCGTGACGGCCCGCACCGCCGCTTCGTCAATCTCTTTGCCGCAAACTGGATCTATGGCCATAGGTTACTCTCCTATTTCTAGCCGGGCTTAAGATGGGCCCAGGGATGAATCTTGCTCGCTTAACGGGAAGGGGCCGCTTCGTATTGTGACTCACCCAACCTGACCGGTCCCGGCCGGTCCAGAAGTGCCCTGGCGATCTTTGCCCTGTGTTCGTAGGTGGTGCCCAGCCTCAAGGTCCAGGCGGAGACCCGCCGGAACCACAAGTTCTGGTTGAACTCCATGATGAAGCCGATGCCGCCGTGGATCATCTGGCCGTACCTGACCACCGCCTCGCACTTTTCGTTTGAGAAGGCCTTGGCCTGGGACACCTCGATGCTGGCAGGCAGTCCCTGGTCCATTCTCCACAATGCCTCGTAGGTAAGGAGTTGGGAACCGTCCACCCAAATGAGCATGTCGGCGCACATATGTTGGACGGACTGGAATGCTCCGATAGGTCGCCCAAAGGCTATGCGGTGCTTGGCGTAGTCCGTGGCCATCTCCGCATCCTTCCTGGTTGCCCCTTCCATCTGGGCGCAAAGCAGGACAGTGCCCATGTCCAGCATGTACTCCACTATGGGCCACCCCTCGTTCAGCTTGCCCACCAGGCTAGCCTTGGGAACCTGAACGTTGCTGAAATCCACCTTGCTCTGCTTGTCTTTGGCCATGGTGGCCAGCGGCGTTTGGGATATGCCGGCGCTGCTGGTGTCAACCAGGAAGAGGGAGATCCCGTCCGTGCCGGATGATGGCGGAGCAGTGCGACATGGCACCAGGCATTTCTGTGCGACATTGAAGTTGTCCACGAACATTTTGGACCCGTTGAGGACGTAATCATCGCCGCGGGCCACGGCTTGCATCTGAATGGACTCCGGGACATAGCGTGGGTCCCGCTCCGTAAAGGCCCATGTGAGAATCGTTGCGCCGCGGCTGACGTCAGACAGGGTCTCCTGCCGCTGGGCTTCCGTGCCGTGCTTTGCGATGATTAGGGCGGCGGTCATGGTGCTGTGAAGTGGCAAAGGGACTATGGCGCGGCCTATCTCCCCAAGGATTATCCCCAAGTGGGTCAGGGGTAGCCCCTGTCCATCGTACTTCTCCGGCAGGGCCAGGCCAAGCCAGCCCAGGTCTGCCAGCCTCTTCCATAGCTCCGGAGGATACCCCAAGGGGTCATTCTCCATGTCTCGCGCCAGGCTGGGGGGACACTCAGCCTCCAGGAACTCCCTGGCGCTCCTCTTCAGCATCTCCTCTTCTTCGTTCAGCAATATATCCATGGCGCTACCTCTCTCTGGCACCAGAGAACTGACGAGTGTCCCAAGGGGCGCTCACAAGTTCCTCCAGTATGTTTGGGCAGGGACTCGCGCGGCTAGCCGCGCGGCATACCTAGGCCACGACGAGCCACCTGGTCCCTCATGATCTGGACGCTCCCGTGGTTGATACCTGACTGGAAAGCACCCATGAGGTTGTGGGCGTAGATGCCGTCTTCTACAGCACCTTCCGAACCGTTCAGAAGCTGGGCATATGGCCCCAGGATCTGGCTGATGGCCTCGGAGGCAGTGACGCCGTGTTCGGGTGCCCACACTTTCTCCGCAGAGCCTTCGTATGTGAAGTCCTGTTCACTCTGCACTATGGACATGCTTCGCATGGTCATCAGTCGGCACACCTGGGCCTCTATCCACAGCTCCGCCAGCTTGTCCCTGACTGCCGGGTCGTCCTTCAGGGAGTAACCGCCTAGGTCGGTTTCCTTGGCCCAGTTGATGATGTCTTCGTCCATGTGGACGGATATCAGGTATCGTGAGGCACCCACTCTGTCCAGGTTGAGTCCCTGGGCTCCTATGTACCACCCCATGTTCTCATCGCCGAGACGGCAGGAGATAGGCACACGTACGTCTTCAAAGAATACCTCATTGGTCCTGCCCATCCCGTAGGTGGTGCCTGGAGGTGCAGGGGGATCGTTCTGGACTGTCCAGAGGGGACGCACAGTGATGCCCTCGGTGTCCATGGGGACTAGGAGAATGGTGATGCCGCGGTGCCTTTCTGCGGTGGGGTCTGTCCGGACCATAAGGTAAATGTGGGTGGCATTGTGGGCACCGGAGGTGAACATCTTTTGGCCGTTTATGATGTAGAAGTCGCCGTCCCTTACCGCTCTACACTGGAGGCCGGCCAGGTCTGCGCCCCCCTGTGGCTCTGTGAAACCCAGACAGAAGGACACCTCTCCAGCAATCACCTTGGGTACAAAGTACCTCTTCTGCTCCTCGGTGCCCGCTCCCAGAATGGCTCCGGCACCGCTTCCACCACCTCCGACGCCCATCCCAACGCGTGCGAACTCCTCCTCGACTATGTACTGGCTCATGCGGTCTCCGCTCTGGCCCCCGTACTCCTTGGGCCAGCTAATGGCCAGCCACCCTTTTTCGGCTATCTTCTTGCGCAAGGTCCTGGCGCGCGCCCGGCCTCCACCTTCTTCCCTCTCCTCGCCCAACTCCCCTCCCAAGTTCGCGGTCACGTTCTCTCCAATAAACTGACGGACCTCTTCGCGAAGGGCTTCCTGTTCTGGCGTCCAGTCGAAGTTCATTGCCTACCTCCCCATAACTTGTGCAACAGCCAGGGTAAGAGCTACCACGGTGTTTGACAGATGAAGCACCACTCACCTACTAAAAGCATATGTGCGTCGCTTCGACCGCCATTGTCTGGCGGTTCAGGGGCAATGTCAAGAGGGACAACTGGCGCACGGTGTTTGCTAAAAGGGCCGGGACGCGGCGTGCCTACTCCAGACCTTGCCGATGCCTTATGCAAAAGGGTAGGATAAGTAGGGATGGCCCTCTCCATGTTGCCCGGTAGTGTAGCGGTAGCACGTCAGCCTTTGGAGCTGAAGTCCCTGGTTCGAATCCAGGCCGGGCAGCCACCCACCTATCGTGGTCGAGGGAAACCTGAGCTTCAGCGTTTGATCTCCAGGCCACCAAAGGTAATGGATGTCTGGATGTGAAGGACAGGGCCCGGTTGTTGCCCCTGAGATGCACTCTTGCTTCTGGAATCCTCTATTCCGCCGAACAGAGGGGACCCGTGGACCTGGACGTTCCACTCCTCGGGTACTTTCAACTCCACTCCTGCGAAGAGGGATGTGACCTGTAGGGTGGTATCCTGTTGCAGCCCGGCATCCCTCAGGTCCAGCTCGATGCCGCCGCAGGTCGCTGTAACACTGCCGCCACGGAAATTGGCGGATGTGATGCGGCGATTCACTCCACTGAACGTAGCGGATATCTGTACGGCGTCGTCCGTGACTTTCCGGCTGGATGTCTGACGAAACCGGCCGCCCCGCAACAGGATCCCTAGCCCAACGGCGATCAGCACCACGGGCCATAGGATGTCCCAGGTGGCCCATCCCAGGGTGATCACTTGCAGGACGGCACCCATGGTGATGAGGAAGATGGGGCCGCCGACGGAGCGCCCCCGTCTGGATGCCAGCTGCCATGCCCCGATGAAGATGAGTACGGCAGGCCACCAGGTGCCCAGGAAGTCTCCAATGTCCACGGTAACGACATCCAGATTGGCTAGGAGCAACAGGATGCCGATGACGATTAGCGTGCCGGCCAGCAGTACGCGTCCCTTCTGGTCATTCATACATTTCTCCTTGATCGCTGCGCCTGCCCCCTAGGAGTCCGGTATCCCAAGTTCCTGCACTTCCCTCGGGCCAAGGCGGCCTACCCTCCACCCACGGGCCTCACTATCTCTACAACGTCGCCCTGGGACAGTGTTACGGTGCCAAACTCCTCTTTACGCAGGACGGTGCCGTTGTAGGCCACGGCTATGAACTGGGTGTTTACGCCTCTATTATGCAGGAACTGCAACAGCGGTACGGGATGCTGTAGCTCGGTAGGCTTGCCGTTGACTGTAAGGGTGATCATGGCGTCAGCGCGCCGGCAGGCCCTCTGGCAGCACTGCGGCCATCATGGCTTGCTTGAGTTCTCTGGCGGCCTCACGTGGATGCTCGGAGTCGAGGATGGCGGTGATGACCGCGACCCCTGCGGCTCCCTGCGCTATGACCTTAGCAACGTTGGTGACGTCCACTCCGCCGATGGCCAGAAATGGTATATGAACAGCCGTCTGGATTTGGGCCAGAAGTTCCAGGCCAGCGGGGACGGCCCCTGGATGGGACACGCTAGGGAAGATTGCTCCAACAACCAGGAAGTCGGCGCCTTGGGCTTCGGCCTCTCTCGCGCCATCCATGGAATGGACGGAACGGCCTATGAGCAGTTGCCTGCTTGCGATGCGCCGGACCGCCGCCACTGGCATGGCCTCTTCACCAAGCTCAACGCCGTCGGCGCCAATGGCCAGGGCTACGTCTACACGGTCGTTGACCAGAAAGAGCGCGTTAGCCTTTGCTGTCACATTACGCATAGCCTCTGCCAGGGCCAAAAGCTCGCCGGCAGCCATGTCCTTCTCCCGTAGCTGCACGATGTTGACACCACCTTCCACGGCCTCGGACACCAGGTCCGATAGCGACCGCCCGCGCACGTACTTGCGGTCAGTCACCAGGCACAGAGCGGGATAGGGAAGCGCTGCTGGGCGAGTCGTGCTCATGCGTGGACGACGCCCTCCACGGGGCTGCTGGCTGCGGCGTAGGGTTTGGCCGGGATGCGGCCTGCCTGGTATGCCAGGCGTCCAGCCTCCACACCCAGGCGGAAGGCCTTGGCCATGCCTGCTGGGTCTTTGGCCTGGGCTATGGCGGTGTTGACCAGCACGGCGTCGGCGCCCATCTCCAGGGCCAGGGAGGCGTCCGAGGGCACGCCCAGGCCGGCATCTACCACCACAGGCACGTGGGCCTGCTCGATGATAATCCTGATCTCCTCCTGCGTGTGCATGCCCTGGCCGGAGCCGATGGCCGAGCCCAGGGGCATGACCGTGGCGCACCCCAACTCCTCCAGTTGCCGTGCCAGGACCGGGTCGGCGTGGATGTATGGAAGGACGGTGAAGCCTTCCTTGACCAGGGCCTCCGCGGCTTTGAGGGTGCCCACCGGGTCCGGGAAGAGGTACTTTGGATCGGGCTGGACCTCCAGCTTGACCCAGTCGGAGAGGCCCATCGCCCTCGCCAGGCGAGCGGTGGTCAGGGCTTCCTCCGGTGTCTTGGAGCCGGCGGTATTGGGCAGGATGGTGTATTTGGACCAGTCCAGGTAGTCCAGCATTGTCTTCTTGTTGGGATCGTCCAGGTCCAGTCGCCGGATGGCGACGGTGATGATTTCGGTGCCGGAGGCCTCGATAGAGGCTACCATCTCCTCCATGGAGCGGTGCCTGCCGGTGCCGATTATTAGGCGCGATTTGAAGCTCTTGCCTGCGATGACCAGGTTATCACTCATGTACGGGCCTCCTGGAACAAAAAAGCCACCGGGCATGGCCTCGGCTAGCGGGAGAAACGGCCCAAACCGCCCAAACTGCCAAGAGGCGAATTGCCTGACTTATTGGAGGGAGGCTTAGGGCGGAAAGGATAAACCCAGTTGGCCAACGCCCTTGGACTTCGCGATTGAACCCATACCTTGCCATGCCCGCTGAACTCTAGCATCAGCTGGTCGCTAAACAAAAACGATCGAATCTTGCGAGGCCGGGTGATCTTATACTGGAGACTCGGCTCCCAGGCAACAGCGTGTCCGTTGTCCACAATGTAGGAGCCGTCCACCTCAACCTCCTCAACGTCGCCATAGGCGGTGAAAAAGAGGGTCCCGGTCCCCTTTACCGTCAGAGCAAATAGCCCCTCGTTGAACAGTCCCCTGAGGCCCTGAAAGTTTGCGTCACACTCTACGCCCGGACTGGATGCCAGGTAAGCGTTTTTCTCCAGCAACAGCTCGCTACCTTGCATGTCATACGCGACGATATCCCCTGGCTGGCCCGGCGCAAGGCCAAGGAGCCCAGGCCCGCGCTCTGCCTCATACGTATTCTGAAAGAAGCTCTCACTCGTGAGCGCTGCCCTCTTGAATCCCGAAAATACGCCCCCTCGGGCGGACGTATTCACCTTTATCGTATCGCTCATCCAGACCATTGCGCCAGCTTCCGTGACCACCTGCTCGCCTGGCTCTAGCTTG
This sequence comes from Dehalococcoidia bacterium, assembly GCA_965248595.1. Classification (GTDB taxonomy): domain Bacteria; phylum Chloroflexota; class Dehalococcoidia; order Lucifugimonadales; family SHYF01; genus SHYF01. The sequence goes on along the minus strand of CBDFJM010000002.1, from coordinate 33,668 downwards.
AGCTCCAGCACGCTGTAACTTGGCTTGCTCTCAATTGCATACTCCATCTTATCCCCCCCGCGGCCTGGCTGGCAGCATATGCCCAAGAGATCTCCCAAACTCATCGGGGTTATGGCTCTGGACGTAGATCTTCCCCGTCCCTTTGAATTTGAGGACAATCCCTTCACTCGTCAGCATGGATTGGAGCCAGCTACCCCATGCCTTACCCAGGCTATAGTCCAACGAGTCCTGAAAAGCTACCACATGCCCCGTATCAACCGTCAGCGCTCCATCCACCTCCAGCTCGCTGATGCGTCCGAAACCGTTCACCAGTAGCGGCCCCTGGCCCGACACCGACAGGAACGATAGGGACTCCCCTGAGAACATCCCCTGCAACCCCTGGAATGCCGTATCTATTTCCATTCCTCCCGCCGAGCCCAGGTAGCTCCCTCCCGTACATATCCACGCACCCGTTCCGTCACAATTTATGAGCGACACTTCTCCCTGCATCGTCGGAGCCAACCCGACCTCGCCATCCTCCTGGCTGGAGCACCGGTACGTGGATAGGAAGAAACTCTCCGCCGCAAGGCTCCTCTTCAACCCCGCCAGGAGTCCTCCGCGCTTCCCGGACCGCGTCGTCACATTGATATCTATATTGCTTGATGAGCGGAACATCGCCCCTGATTCGGACACAAACTCCTCGCCCGGACTCAGCTTCACCAGTGCCCAGCCAAAGGCCCCTCGCTCCGACATCTGGATATCCACGGCTATTTATCCTCTATTGGCCATCCACGTTGCTAGCGACACAGCGGCGAAAGCCACTGGGCCATTCCACGGACCGTCCGCGTTTGAACGTACACCTTGCCCGTCCCTGAGAAATTCAAGACCAGTCCCTCACCAGACAGCAACGTGCTTTTCAGGTTTCCCATTCCCTTGACCGAGTACCGCAACCCAGGTTCCCAGCCGACCACATGGCCAGTATCTACGACGAATGATCCATCGATCTCCTTCTCGAGTACAGAGCCGAATGCGTTGAAAAAGAGTTCACCTTCCCTGCTGCATTCGATGAAGAATGCTCCCTCTCCGGAGAACGTAGCCTTCAACCCCCCGAATCTGGTCTTCAACTTGATGCCTGGGGTGCAGGCCATGAAAGAGCCCGCCGTCAACATGAACGTATCGCCGTGTAAAGTCCGCTGAAGCACCGTACCTGGCCTGGCCGGTGAGAAGGTCACGTTACCTCCCGTTGGATGCTGATACTCACCGACGAACAGCGACTCTCCCCCGAATGTCTTTCTCACAAGGGCCTTTAGGAAGCCCCCCAGCAGCCGAGCCTTGATTTCTGTGCCGGCACTCATCCACCCCATTGCTCCGCCCTCGGCAATGCACCTGTCGCCTGGCGAAAGGGTAGCCGTCAACTGCCCGTATTCTGGATTGCCCTCAATACTGAATTCCATATGGCCGCCCTCACCGTTCTGCCTTGCCCGACCCGCGCAGGCTATCTCCGTGAATTTCCTCTGTCAAGCCTCCATGCTGTACGCTACATCCGACATTCTCGAGTGCCATTCCTTAGCCTACGCCTTCTTCTTGCTCTTCATGGCGGAAAAGATGGCCTCCGGGGTCATGGGCAGGTTGTACAGCCTGGCGCCTGTGGCGTGGTAAATGGCGTTGGCCAGGGCACCCCCTGGCGGCACTATGGGCACCTCTCCCACGCCTCGCACACCATAAGGGCCGTCGGAGGCGGGGACTTCAATGATTTCGCAATCTATCATGGGCAGATCCAGGGCCGTTGGCATGCGGTAGTCCAGGAATGTGGGGTTGCGCAGGGCACCTTTGTCGTAGTGGTAGTACTCAGTAAGCGCCCATCCCGCGCCCTGAGACACGCCGCCCTGCATCTGGCCCTCGACCTGGACTGGATTGATGGCCTTTCCCACATCCTGGAAGGCGGTATAGCGTAGGACGGTCACCTTGCCTGTTTCCGGGTCCACCTCCACGTCTGCGATGTGGGCGGCGAACTGGTGGGCCGCTTGCAAGCGGGTGACAGTGCCGTAGCCGTAGATGGGGCCGCTAGCCCGACGGAGGGAGTTGCCTGCCAGGGTCTTCAGGTCAACGGTCTGCTCCGGGTTCTCTCCTACCCAGAACCTACTATTGGCGTAGTGCACCTCTTTAGCATCCACCTGGAACTGGGCGGCGGCGTGGCCTTTTAGCTGTGCGATGGCGTCTTTGCACGCTGCGTTGACTGCCGCCCCAAAGCTGTAGGCGGTCCTGCTGCCCGCGCTCAGGTCTGTGTAGGGCGAGGAGTCGGTGTCTCCAACGCGAACGTCTACGTTCTCTATTGGCACCTGCATCTCCTCTGCGACGATCTGCCGTGCAGTGGTGCGGGTGCCGGTCAGGTCCACCTGGCCGCTGTTCAATGTCATGGTACCATCGGGGTTCACTATAAGGGAGGCGCTGGAGGTAAGAGTGGCTCCCTGCCAGTAGCCGAATGCCAGCCCGCGGCCCCGGTGAGGGCCAGGCTCCAGGGGCGTGGTCCAGGAGGAATGGTTGGAGATTCGCTTCACAATCTCCTTCATCCCGATGCGGTTGTAGGGCTGGTCGTTGGTAGCCTTGTCCCCTTCCTCGGGTGCGTTAGTCGCCCGGAACTTCAGTGGGTCTATGCCCAGCTTCTCCGCCACCTCATCCATGTGACTCTCTATGGCGAAGGCGATGGGTGTGCCACCCGGAGCGCGGTATGCCTGCACTCGTGGCTTGTTGGTTACAACGTCATAGCCTTCGATTTTGAGATTCTCCACCTTGTAGGGGCCAAAGCTGACCGCCGCAGCTCCACCCACGGGTGCGCCCGGGAAGGCGCCTGCATCCATCACTATCTTGGCGTAGCATGCTGTCAGGGTGCCGTCCTTCTTGGTCCCTGTCTTGATTACGGCGTGCATGGGGGACCCTGGCCCTGTGGCCCGAAACACTTCGGCACGAGACATGACCAGCTTGACCGGACGACCTGACATCCTGGAGAGCAGCACCGCCAGAGGCTCCAGGACGGCATATATCTTTCCGCCAAACGCGCCGCCTGTCTCCATGGGAATCACGTTTATCCTGTGCAGTGGTATGTCCAGTAGCGACGACACCGACCTGCGGATACCAAAGATGCCCTGGGTAGAGGACCACACCGTCATTTTGCCATCAGGCTGGGCCCAGGCCGTGGCGGTGGTGGGTTCTATATATCCCTGGTGCACCATGACGGTGGAGTAGGTGGTCTCGTGGACCAGATCGGCCTCAGCGAAGCCACGCTCCATGTCCCCACGACCAGACTCGATGTAGGCTGCCACGTTGCTAGGTTTGGATGGCTTCTCGCCCAGTGTCTTGGTGTAGAGCTCCTCGTGGAGCAAGGGCGCATCGGGTTTCATGGCGTCCAGGACGTTCTCCACCGGCGGCAACACCTCGTACTCTACCTCTATGAGTTCCACGGCGCGTTCAGCGATCTCGGGAGTGGTGGCGGCTACCGCGGCGATAGGATGGCCGTCGTATAGGGCCTTGTCATGGGCCAGGGTCATTTTGCGCAGGTCAATGACGGCGACCAGCAACTCGCCACCTATGGTGCCGCCGGCTGTATCCATAGGAGGGAAGTCAGCGGCGGTCACCACCGCCTTCACACCGTCCAGGGCCAGGGCTTTGCTGGCGTCTATGCGTTTGACCCAGGCATGGGGATGGGGACTGCGCAGCACCTTACCGTGGAGCATTCCTGGCAGATGGATGTCCGCTCCAAAGGTGGCCTTTCCTGTTACCCTTTCCACGGCGTCCACCTTCTCTACCGACTTACCGATGTACTTGGTACCAGGCTTATCAGCAGTGGTTGCCATGCTATGCCTCTCCCTGAGCTACGGCCTGAATGGCCCGGACTATCTTGTCGTATCCGGTGCACCGGCACAGGTTGCCGGCGATAGCCAGTCGTATCTCTTGCTCGGTAGGATGCGGGTTGACGTTCAAGAACGCTCGTGCGGACATTAGGAATCCAGGGGTGCAGAAGCCGCACTGGAGGGCGCCATGTGAAATGAACGCTTGCTGGAGAGGGTCTAGCTTGCCGTCAGTGGCGAGACCCTCAACGGTAACTACATCCTGGCCTTCCGCCTCCACAGCCAGCATGCAGCAGGAGTTTATTGCACGGCCATCGAGGATGACTGTGCACGCCCCGCAGTTGCCGTTGCCGCACCCTTCTTTGGTGCCGGTGAGCATAAGCTCATCTCTCATGGCATCCAGCAGCGATTGCCAGGGCTGGACCAGGATCTCTTTAGGTTCGCCGTTGATGGTAAAGGTAACAGGAATCTTTGGCACTTCTACCTCCAGTTCTATAACTCAGTTAGCAGCCGAAAGCCGGCTTATACCTTGTGGCCCAGGGAGTCCATGCAAAGTCCCAGAGTCCTGCGAGTGAGCACATTGACCAGCTCTTTGCGGTACTCTATGGTGCCGCGCACGTCTGTTATAGGTTTGGCAGCCTCTACTGCCAGTTCGCCGGCCTGCTGAATAAGGGCGGCTGTCACCGTTTTGCCCTCCAGGACGGCTTCCGCGGCCGTGGCGCGGACGGCGGTGGGAGCTACCGATGCCAGAACAATGCGGGCCTGGGTGCACTGCTGGGACCCGGGAGCCAGGGTCAGCATGCTGGCAACCCCGACCACGGCAATGTCCATTTCATTCCGGGGTATAAACCTGAGATAGTGGCCGCTGCTGTTGGGCTGTGGCGGTGGAACAATAGTCTCCAGCAGGACCTCATCAGCCGCCAAGACGTTCTGCCCGGGACCCGTGAAGAAGCTCTCCATGGGCACCTCGCGGCGGCCCCTGGGGCCTACAATCACTGCCCTGGCAGAAAAGGTGACGATGGGTGGTACTGTATCCGCCGAGGGAGCCGAGTTGCAGACGTTGCCCCCAATGCTGGCCCTGTTCTGGATTTGAATGGAGCCTACCAGAAGGCATGACTCCTGGATTGAGGTATAGAGTTCCCCAACGGAGGGAAAGGCAGCGGTGTCCGTGCATGGAACGGCTGCCCCTATGTGCAGCCCTTCGCCTGGGACCCACTCCAGACGCATCATCTCCGGTATGTGTTTGACATCCATGACCACCGATGGAGTCCGGCGGTCTTGCTTTACCTGGTCCAATAGGTCGGTGCCGCCCACCAGGGCACGTACCTGCCCAGCGCCGTTGGCCTTGGATAGGACATCGAAGGCCTCTTGAAGGCTCTTGGGTGCTACGTAAGAGAAAGGTTTCAACGATCGCCTCCAGGGGAAAAGCTGCTAGCAATTATAATCACCATCCCATCCCTTGGCAATCAACGCTGGCCGTCCTGTGAAAGTTGTCCCAGTTTGACCAATGTCGTATACTGATGTTTTTACTGTGCCTCCTACCTGTGGAGGGGTGAATACGATGGCTGCTACACTTCGCGAACCTGTCATACCTATCACCGAGATAGAGCACTCAGCCTTCTGCCGCACCGATGAGTCGCTGGATAGCAAGCCCCTTGTCGAGGAGCTGAAGGCCAACATACGCTGGCAGCGTTTGCCCAGAGAGTACATGGGCATGAAGCCGGAGGTGCTCTACCCGCGCATCCTCGCGGCAAAGAAGAAGCTTGGCAAGCGGGCCGTCATCCTGGGACACCACTACCAGAGGGAGGATATCATCCAGTTCGCCGACTTCAAGGGCGACTCCTTCATGCTCTCCCAGAACGCTGCCCGGCAGAAGGATGCGGACTACATTATCTTCTGCGGCGTCCACTTCATGGCCGAAACCGCCGACATCCTAAGCGACCCACGCCAACAGGTGGTCCTGCCCAACATCAACGCCGGTTGCTCCATGGCCGACATGGCCCCCACCGAGGACGCCCTAGACGCCTGGGACGAGTTGAGCCAGGTTGCAGGTAGCGGCGTGATCCCCGTCACATACATGAACTCCACCGCGGCTATAAAGGCCATGTGCGGCAGGAACAGAGGCATCGTCTGCACATCCTCCAACGCCGCGGCAGTGTTCCGCTGGGCCTTTGAACGTGGCGACAAGGTCCTCTTCCTCCCTGACCAGCACCTGGGCCGCAATACAGGCATAAAAGTAGGCATCCCCCTGGAAGAGATGGCGGTGTGGAACCCGTTCAAGCCCCTGGGTGGCCTCAGTTCGAGCCAGGTTCAGCAGTCCAAGGTCATCCTTTGGCAGGGGCACTGCGCCGTCCACACGCGATTCAAGGTGTCGCAGATAGAAGAGGCGCGGCGTAGATACCCCAACGTTAAAGTTGTCGTCCATCCGGAGTGCACCCGCGAGGTAGTGCAGGCCGCGGACATGGACGGCTCCACGGAGTTCATTGTCCGCACGGTAACCCAGGCTGCTCCTGGCTCCGTTATAGCCATTGGCACGGAGATCAATTTAGTGTCCCGCCTGGCGCACGAGAACCCGGACAAGACGGTGTTCTGCCTGGACCCGGTCATTTGCCCATGCTCCACCATGTACCGTATCCACCCCGCCTACCTGGCATGGGTGCTGGAAGAAATGGTGGAGGGCCGCGTCCTCAACCGCGTCTCCGTGGACGATGAGACCGCCCGCTACGCACGCATCGCCCTGGAACGGATGTTAGAGGTGGTGTAACGCAGCGTGACCGCCTTTGGCGACATCGTCCCGCTTATGGTTGCTAAAGCTCCACATAACTTTGGCCGTTACGGGAGCTGTCTGTACGGTAAACCCACGTGAATTGATTTCGTGTAGCCCGTTATGCCAAGCTTAACTGCTTTGAGCGGTACTGCTATATGATGGTAGAGCGGGCGTAAGGTCCGAATCCCGTTTGGCCCCATCAAACCCTAAGGGCCAAAAAGCTACCGCGCCACTTCGTTGATATCATCTCTGGCATGATAATCATGCCCTCTGCTGCTTGCTACATCCCCTTGCTTGGACTATGCCATCCAGCACAACCTTCATCACAGATTGAATCCACCGCTCATCCTTGGGCAGTCCGCTCACGTGCCGCGCAAAAAAAGATCCAGAAATGCAGTCCGCAACCGCTTCCAGATCCACGTCACCACGGAGTTGGCCACGCTGGATACTGCGTTCCAGCAGGCTCTTAAGCAATGCGCGCCTAGGGAGAAAAATATGCTCCTGGAACAACGCCAGGAACTCCGGGTTCTGTCCTGCTTGCGCGAATAGTCCGCCTACGATGGCGAAGCCGTTCATGCTTTGGAGATATCGGAGTATGTCATTGGCAGCACTAAGCAGGTCCTGCTTCACGTCGCCGGTGTCCGGCAACGGCGGTAGCTCTTGCCTTAGCATGGAGAGGGTGGCTACCACCAGCTCACGCTTGTCCTTGTACCGACGGTAGAGCGTAGTCTTGCCAACGCCTGCTGCGGCCGCTACCCCCGCGACGGACATGGCTCCGTAGCCTCGCTCCGCCAGTAGCCGGAGTGTCGACATTAGAATGACGCGATCAGCGTCAGGGTTCCGGGGTCGGCCGCGCCATTTCCGTTCTGTCGTCATCAATGCATCACTCCACTTGAAGATACTTTGCTAGCATCTCGTTCACATAGGATAATTAACGAGCAGGCATGAATCGCCGCACAATCAGGATGCCAACCACCGCGACGCCTACGCTAATGAGCGGTGCGGTGCCAATGCTGGCCCGTACACTGTTGGGTGTCAGCGGTTTTGGACAGTTCTGGGTCCGAGAGATTGGGGTGAAGAAGCTCCTGGTTTGAGGGTTTCTCTGACCTCCTGATTGTACCGCCTCCGCCGGTCAAAAGTCTCTCGCTGTACCTCCTTCCTCTGGGCTAGAATTGCCTCCAGACGGCCTTCCAGCACGTCAGCCGGAGTTACAACCCTGAGCGCCTGATGATATCTTCGGTAGTTGTAGAACTCGACGAAGTCCCGGATGGCCGCCTCCAGGTCTTCCACCACCTCGTATGGCACCTGGTTAATGTCGTCTTTCAGGGTTCGGTGATATCTCTCCAGCTTCCCGTTGGTCTGAGGGTGATAGGGTGCTGCCAGGACGTGGCGAATGCCCACCACCCGCATGTACTCGCGGAAGGCCCGCGATACATAACCTGAGCCATTATCTGAGAGGAGCTTGGTCCGATCCTCCAGAGGTACATCAGTCATACCAGTAGAGTCAACAGCTTCCTGGACCACCTCTATGAGGGAGTTGGCCGTCATGTCCCGTTGCACCTTCCAGGCCAAGATGAACCGGGAGTAGTCGTCCATCACCGTCACGAGGTAGTAGTAGCCCCATCCCACTACACGGAAGTAGGAGGCATCGGTGGCCCACAGCTGGTGGGGCCCTGTGGTCTTGTGCTGGTACTCTTTGCTCGCTGCCAACTGGTATTCGATCCGTTTCACCAGACCCTCCCGTCTCAGAATACGATAGACTGTGGAGGCGGAGACCGATAGGCCTCTGTGGTCGGTGAGCGAAGCCGCCAACTGCCGGCTTCGCCAGGTCGGCATCCCACGGGCTGCCGCCAGCACTACTGCCTCCTCTTCTGGACGCAGGCGATTCCAGGGCCTCTCAGTTCCTTCCGTACCCTCCCAACTACCCTGCCGGTGCCTCCACCTCCACCAATAATACGTGCTCCTGGAAATGCCAAGCTCCCTGAGTCGCCTGTTCTTCCCTCTACCATGTCGCTCCACCTCAGCCACGACCTTCGATTGTTCCACTACGCTCATGCGACGGTGCCGTTGTCGTGTAGGGGCGGCAGAGCTGTTTTTTTGAAGCGGTGCAACTCCAGGGACAACTCACCCACCAGCTGCTTCAGTTCACTGTTCTCCCGCTTGAGCTGCTCTATCTCTTGCCGGGTCGCATCACGCACACTGTCCCGAGTCAACCTCTCCTTCCCAGCTTCCATGAACCCCTTCGTCCAGGCGTAGTAGGAGTGGGGTTTGATTCCTTCCCGTCGGCACAGGTCATTAACGGTAGTCTCCCGTCTGAACCCCTCCAAGACGATGCGGATCTTCTCTTCAGGGGTATACTTACGGCGGGTCGCTGCACGGACCTGACGCACGAAGCTTCGTGTCTCCTGGCTTCGCTCCTCAGCTTGGCTGGCCTGATCCTCTACCTGGGTCATCAATGACTCCTTTCACTTAGGGTTAATCTACCCCTCTGAAGGAGCCTCTACCACCCCCAACCTCTTCGGTTTTCTAGGCCTCAATAGTGTCCAATTGCGCTGACACCCTACACCGTACACCTACCTCCTGCTCATGTGGCTGCGCGATAATTTGTTGGACTTCAGACTATTTTCCTTGAGGGGCAGAGATGGCAAGTGCTAGTCTACTCTCCGTCCCCTTTAATGAGCTTAAAACCTATACCAATAGGACCAAGCGATACGATTGTTAAGAGAGTACCCACGAAATAACCAATCTTCTGTATATAGCCACCGACTTGTTCGAGGAGGGGCCCAAATACTCCTCGCATGCCTTGAACAATGGGAGCTGCTTCTGGTGGTACTTGCACACTAGCCAGTTGTTGGGGATAGTCTGCTATCCACCTCCCCCAACTTGGCACGTTAATCAGCACTAGGGCTCCGCCTGTAAGGAGTATTAGCCCGAAGACTACTGCTGCTATTCCCTGTGGCTTGCCAACTTTCATGATTTAGTCTCCCTTTATAGATTGTCAAGGCATCCTAGGCGTCCAATGATCGCCACGCCGAGCGCCAGCATACCCATCTTCCACCATTAGTTGCGGTACTTGTGTTCTGTCAGAGCATCAGAGTTTATGCCTCCCATAGCCGGTATTTATGAAACGATACAGTATCGTTTCATAAATCAATAATAAATGGTGTCTCGGAATTGTCAAGACGTGTTGATATTGATTATGGACCACTGACCTTCGAAGGGGCCATGAGCTTGTTCAAGCGAAGGGCCAACTCAGGCCGACATCCGTAATGTCATCTCGAAAGTCCTGGCTTCTGTACGGTCAGGCCCACCATAGGGAATTCGAGCTTTCTGTCTGCCACGGTCAGCAGGTAGTGCTTCGCTTGGCCCAATCCTCACCAACACTGTTGGCATTGCCCCAAGCACCATCTATACTAACCTCACCATGCCATCCTTTGACTTCCTCATAGTAGGCAGCGGCATCGCGGGCCTGTACGCGGCACTCCTGGCCAGGGAGCGCGGCACCGTGGTCATCCTGACCAAAGGCAACATTGGCGACGGCAACTCCAGGTACGCCCAGGGAGGTGTTGCAGCAGCCGTTGGCCCCACCGACTCCCCGGAGCTCCACATGCAAGACACCCTGGCCGCTGGAGCGGGCCTCTGCGACCCTGAAGCCGTAAGGGTACTCACCCAGGACGGCCCAGACCGTATCGCCGACCTCATCCGGCTGGGTGTCTCCTTTGATACGCTCCATGGAGAGATAGCCCTGGCCATGGAAGGCGCACACACGGTTTCGCGGGTGCTCCATGCCGGCGGCGACGCCACGGGGGAACATATCGAGTTGACCCTGGCGGGGCTGGCCTCCAGTTCCCGCGTAACCGTCCTGGAACACGCCCTGGCTACCCGCGTGCTGTTGGACGAAGGTGGTGCCCGTGGTGTGGAGTACCTGGACGACAGTGGCGTGTATACCCAGGTGGAGGCGCGGTCGGTAATCCTGGCGACCGGTGGAGCCGGCAATCTCTACTTCTATACCACCAATCCTTCCGTGGCCACAGGCGATGGCGTTGCCCTGGCCTTTCAGAGCGGAGCAGAGGTGGTGGACATGGAGTTCTACCAGTTCCACCCCACCGCGCTGCGCCTGCCTGGAGCACCGGCCTTCCTTATATCCGAGGCCGTCCGCGGCGAGGGAGGCGTGCTGCGCAACGTCCACGGCGGGCGGTTCATGGAGCAGTTCCATCCTATGGCGGAGCTGGCCCCACGCGACGTGGTCAGCCGGGCCATCGCCGAGGAGATGCAGAAAACGCAGCAGGATCACGTCCTGCTGGATGTCACCCACCTGCCCGTCTCTCGGACCGCCGCACGGTTCCCCAGCATATACCGCTTCTGCCTGGAGCACGGCCTGGACATGACTACCTCGCCCATCCCTGTGGCTCCCGCGGCCCACTACATGATGGGCGGAGTCAAGACCAACACCTGGGGCGAGACCAATGTTCCCGGCCTCTACGCCTGCGGCGAGGCTGCCTCCTGCGGCGTCCATGGCGCTAACCGGCTGGCCAGCAACTCGCTGCTGGAGACGCTGGTGTTTGGAAGGCGGGTTATTCAGAGGATCTTGGGCGACGCAGACCCCTCTACCAGGCACAGCCCACCCCTGCCCGAGGATCGCACCACTATGCCATCGCGCCCTCGCGAGCCGCTGGCGACCCAGCCTCCATCGCTAGCCGATTTGCAGCGCCTCATGTGGGCCAACGTGGGGATCGTGAGGGAGAGCGGGTCGCTGGACCAGGCGGCGGGGACTCTGGCCCGCTGGCAACACGCTCTGCACTCCACCAACCCCGACCTGTCGGGACCGTCGAGGGAGCTGGCCAACCTGGTGCTGGTAGGCCGCTTGATAGCGGAGGCGGCGCTTGTACGGCAGGAAAGCAGGGGCGCTCACTATCGCAGCGACTACCCAGATTCCAAGCAGGAGTGGGAGCGGCACATAATGTTCTCCCGCTCCGAGTGAGGTGACCATGCTTACCATAACCGGCGAAATCCTGGACCTCATTGATAAGGCGCTGGAGGAGGACCTGGCCTCTCAGGACCACACCACTAACGTCCTTATTCCAGCAGACCTGGAGGGCCAAGCCGTCATAGTGGCCAAATCCCCTGGCATCCTGGCAGGGATCGCCGTGGCTTGCGCCGTCTTTGCCCGGGTAGAGCCGTCCCTGGAGACCGAGACGCTGCTGGAAGATGGCGCAACCATCAACCTGGAAGACCCAATCACCAGAATCCGAGGCCCTCTGAACGGCATCCTGAGAGGCGAGCGCACCGCCTTGAACTTCCTTCAGCGCATGAGCGGAATCGCCACGGAGACAGCACGGTACGTTCGAGCCGTCCAGGGGTTCCCTGTGCAGATACTGGACACCAGGAAGACGCTGCCGGGGCATCGCTACCTGGACAAGTACGCTGTCCGGATGGGCGGCGGCCACAACCACCGGTTGAATCTGGCCGACGGTATTCTAATCAAAGACAACCATATCGCTGCACTCCGGGCCCGGGGTATGACGCTAAGAGAGGTGGTGCGCCAGGCCCTGGAGCGCGCTCCCCACACACTGAAGGTGGAGGTGGAGGTGGAGTCGGTGGAAGACGCTGGCGAGGCCCTGGAGGCCGGCGCCCACATCCTGCTTCTGGACAACATGGGCCTGGCGGAGATGCGCCAAGTAGTGGCCATGGCCAAGGGCCGTGCCGTGACCGAGGCTTCCGGCGGCATAAACCTGGAAACAGTACGAGCCGTACCGGAGACGGGCGTGGACCTGATATCCGTTGGCGCGCTTACCCACTCCGTTCACGCCCTGGACATCAGCCTGGACTACCAGGTCTAAAGGGGGTTTGGGATTCGTTCATCCTAAGCTTGCCAAAAGACGTGAGCGAAGCATTTGCTCCTTCCATGCGCTGGTGAACTCCGCTCTTATGGTTCGACAGGCTCACCACGAGCGGAGTAATAGTACCGCTCATCCTGAGCCTGTCGAAGGAAATGAGCGGGGTTGGTCTTGTTCGCCCGCAGAGGGTGGGGACTCGCCGGGGGAGAGGGCCGGCTTCCCTATCTATCCTCTTCTGGGTTTATGGCGGTCCGCGCTGTCCAGCATAATGGTCACTGGCCCATCGTTGACCAGGGAAACCAACATGTGCTGCTGGAAGCGCCCCGTATCTACGTGTAATCCACGCTCGCGCAGCAGAGAGGCCATACGTTGAAATAGAGGCTCCGCAGTCTGGGGAGCAGCAGCGCCCACGAAAGAGGGTCGCCGGCCTTTGCGGGTATCGGCGTAGAGAGTGAACTGACTGACCAGCAGCACCTGGGCACCTGTCTCCAGCGCTGACAGATTGAACCTGTCCTCGGCATCGCCGAAGATTCGGAGGTGGGTTATCTTCTCCGCCAGGTAGCCGGCGTCCTCTTCCGTATCTCCAACGCCAACCCCCAGGAAAGCAACAAGCCCCTGCCCTATGGAACCCACCACCTGACGGTCCACGGAGACAGAGGCCTGGACGACGCGCTGGATAAGGGCGCGCAAGGGTTACTCCGTGACGCTGGGGGCCTCCTTGGACCCCTCGGCGGGCTTATCATCAGCGGGCGTGGGTGAAGGAGTGGCCGGAGATGATGACGCCTCTGGAGAGGCAGGCTCGCTGGCCTTGGCCGGCTCACTTACGTGCTTGCGGCCATAATCAGTGGTGTAGAAGCCGCTGCCCTTGTATATCACGGCCGGCGAGTGAAAGCGGCGCTGGGCCCGACCTTGGCACCTTGGGCAAGTCTCCACAGGCTCGGCATTGAACCCTTGACGCAGTTCGAACTGGTTGCCACACGCGGCGCACTCATAATCGTAGAGAGGCACTAGATCCTCCTGCCAGAAACCATTGTTAGCAGTCGGCTTGGGCGACTGCTAACATCAAGGCATATTAGCACTCTGGCCAAAGCCGTGTCAATGATGTTGTTGATGGAGAGATGAGTCTTACCTCTCCTCCACCAGCCAGCGGCAGGCATCTTTGGCGTGGTAACTGAGGATCAGGTCAGCGCCGGCACGTTTGATGGCTGTCAGCACCTCCAGAGTCGCGCGCCGTTCGTCGAGCCATCCGTTGGCCGCCGCCGCCTTCACCATGGCATACTCACCGCTTACATTGTATGCCGCCACCGGGTAGTCGAACCGCTCCTTGACCCGGGCGATGACGTCCAGATACGCCAGGGCGGGCTTCACCATCACTATGTCCGCCCCTTCCTGGATGTCCTGCTCCACCTCACGCAGCGCCATGCGGGCGTTGGCTGGGTCCATCTGATAACCGTTCCGGTCGCCTATCTGAGGCGACGACTCGGCGGCCACCCGGAAGGGGCCGTAAAAGGCCGAGGCGTACTTGGCGGCGTAGGCCATGATAGGTGTCTCTGCATGGCCAGAGCCGTCCAGGGTGCTGCGAATTGCCGCCACCTGCCCGTCCATCATGGCGGAAGGAGCCACCATGTCTGCCCCTGCCTCCACGTGGGAGACGGCGGTGCGAGCCAAGAGCTCCAATGTCTTATCGTTGTCCACGGTGTCGCCCCGTAGGAGGCCGCAATGGCCGTGGTCGGTGTACTCGCACAGGCACACGTCGGTAATCACCGCCAGTTGGGGTGTTGCTTGCTTGATGACTCGTATGGCCTCCTGGATAACGCCCTGGTCGGCATAGGCCTCGGAGCCTATGGCGTCCTTGCGGGCCGGAATGCCAAAGAGCAGCACCCCTGGTATGCCTAGCTCTGCCACCTCAGTAATCTCAGGCAGAAGCCGGTCCAGGGACAACTGGTAGCAGCCTGGCATGGGTTCTATGGGGACCTTGAGGTCCCGGCCATGGATCACGAAAAGCGGGTACAAGAAGTCCGATGGAGTAAGCTGGGTCTCTCGGACCATGCTGCGGACTGCTTCATTCTGGCGCAGCCGCCGCAGTCTCAGTTGAGGGAAGGTGGCCATGCTTCCTACCTCCTAAAAGCATCGCTTATATATTGGGAAAGCGAGATTCCGCCTTTGGGCGATGGACAGGGCATAGCCCGGTGCGCATCGCCCTCGCACTTAGGATAGCACTGATGCTGGCTAAGGTGCATGCAGGTTGCCGAGCTTAACAACCGTATGAAATCCTGATACTTTGCATCGAAATGGCATCGAGCCTCTGCACCCGTAGAATCCCCAGGTAGGGGCATTGCCTTTCCGCCACCCCTTCAGCATGATACCATGCTGCTACTATCGCCATGCCCAAGGAGGAACCTATGTCCGGTCCCCTGAAAGGAATCCGCGTGCTGGACCTAACCAGGATATTGTCAGGGCCCTTTGCCACCATGATACTGGGCGACCTGGGCGCCGATGTTATCAAAGTGGAGCATCCTTCTGGCGGTGACGGCACTCGGGGCAACGGGCCTTTTCTGGCCGATGGATACAGCAGCTACTTCCTGAGCATCAACCGCAACAAGAGGGGCATCACGCTAGACTTGGCCCACCCTATGGGCAAGGAAATCCTGCTGGAACTGGTAAAGCGGTCCGACGTGCTGGTGGAGAACTTCGTCCCGGGGAGCATGGCCCGGCTGGGCCTGGACTATCCAGCGGTGGAAAGTCACAACCCGGCCATTATCTACGCCTCCATATCTGGCTTCGGCCAGACTGGCCCATATGCCCAGAGGCCTGCTCTGGACATAATCATCCAGGGCATGGGAGGCATCATGAGCATTACCGGCGAGCCTGATGGCGGTCCCGTGCGGGTTGGAGCGTCCGTGGGAGATATGGTGGCCAGCCTCTATTGCGTCATCGGCATCCAGGCAGCCCTCCAGGAACGCGCCGTCAGCGGAAAAGGACAGATGCTGGACCTCAGCATGCTGGAGTGCCAGGTAGCCATCGAGGAGAACGCCTTCGCACGATACTTTGCGACTGGTGAAGTGCCTGTCCGCCTGGGGTCGCGCCATCCGTCCTACACTCCGTTCCAGGCGTTCGAGACCAAGGATAGCTGGATTGTGGTGGCCACCGCAGGAGGAGAGCAATGGGAGCTTCTGTGCGCCGCTATTGAGCGGGTGGACCTGATAGATGATGAGAGGTTCGCCTCCGGCTGGCTGCGCAGCCAGCACTACAAAGAGATGGAGCCTATCCTCAGCGAAGTTATGCGCCGAAAGACCACCGGGGAGTGGTTGGAGGAGCTATTGGCGCTGAACGTTCCATGCGGCCCAGTAAACTCCATCGCCGATGTGGCCAAAGACCCCCAAGTGGTGTACCGGGGCGCTATCACAGAGGTGCAACACCCGGTGCTGGGCAGCCTCAAGACGGTAGAGTCGCCGCTACGCCTGTCTCGCACCTCTGCCTACGTGGGCCAGTCCGCTCCAGACTTGGGGCAGCACACTGAAGAGGTGCTCACTGGGCTCCTGGGGCTCACTCCTCGCGAGCTGGAGGAGCTGCGCCAGGAGAATGTTCTATAGGAAACCCAGCCTCCTCCACCGCCAGCTGGTACTCCTCGGGCCTGTTCAGGTCCAGTACCACTTCTGCGATATCCACTTCCAACCGCACAACCTCCGCCATATGGCGCTCCACCACCTCTCTTAGCCCTTGCCGCACCTCTTTTATGCGCATCAACTCTGGCAGCAGGGCCTTGGAGAAGATGATTGGATGTCCTCCCTTGCCACGGTAGGCGGGATAGGTGATGACCGACCCCAGCCGCCGGTGAACCTCCATCACCATCCGGACCGTCTCCGCAGACCGGGGCTGGTCCACTCCAAGTACCAGGATGTCCTGTGCCCGCTGGTCTATCTTGCGCAGGCCCGCCCGGATAGAGCTGCTCCTGCCGGTACGGTAGCGGAGGTTAAGAGCGGTCTTCGCACCAGGGAACCGTTCCACAAGGGGGCGCAACGTCTCGGCGCGGTAGCCCACCACCACAACCACCTCCGAGACGCCCGCATGCAGCAGCGACTGTATCTGGTACTGGATAAGAGAGGTGCCGCGCCAGGGTAGCATGGCCTTCTGCCGGCCCATGCGGGTGGACTCGCCGGCGGCCAAAAGGATGGCTGAGAAGTGGGGAAGGCTATTTGCTGGGCCGGACAAGTGTTGACACTGTAGTGAGGACTATGACAGCCGGCAGCGACTATTGCCTGGTCAGTGGCATCAGACCCTAGCTGGCTGCAACCGCCGCCTTGGCCTGCGTTTTCAACACCTTGTTGTAGACGCGCATAAGCTGCTTTTCTGGCAGCTTCATGGACTGGCCTGTGCCTCCCAGTCGGAACTGCACTAGCTCCGCCATGATGCTGATGGCGATCTCCTCTGGCGTGCGCGCCCGGATGTCCAGACCTATGGGCGAGTGAATCGCTCTAATGCGCTCCAGAGGTATTCCCCGTTTCAGCAACTCCTGGTAGATGAGAATGACCTTGCGCTGGGAGCCCACCAGGCCAACGTAACCTGCGGGGCTCCGTGCCGCCATCTCCAGGGCCAGGTCATCGAAATTGTGGCCACGGGTTGCGATGATGATGGCTGTGTTCTTGGTAATTGGGAAGCTGTCCAGTCCACCGGCGTAGTCGGCTACCGCTACCGCCTCGGCTTCCGGGAACCTGTCCTGGTTGGCGAACTCCGGACGATCGTCCAGGACGAACAAGCGGAACTGGAGCGTCTTGGCCAGGGGAGCCAGAGCCTTGCCAATGTGGCCCCCACCCATGAGCACCACCGTTGGAGGCGAGGTGTACGCCTCTACAAAAAGTTCCGTGCCGTCGCTGGTCAGCACATGCTCGCACTGGCCATAGGCGGCCAGACGCTTCGCGGTAGCCACCGCCAACTGGTCCAGCTCGGGCTTGCCCAGGGTCCCGCTAAGGGAACCATCGCTCCGGATCAGCAGCTTGGCACCAGTGGAGCCGCCGGCCGTGCCCGGCTTGATAAGGGTAGCCAGGGCTGCAGTGTCAGCTCCATCGTAGGCCCGAACGATATCTTGGGCCACGGGCAGGAACTCCTGTGGGTTCCAGATGGGGTCTATGAGAAAGTACATGGTCCCGCCGCAGACCAGGCCGTCCTGGGCTGCGATTTCCTCGTTCAGGTAGTAGTCCCGGTACTCGGAGCCGCCGTGATCCCGCATGATCTCCTTGGCGGCGAACCAGATGTCGCCCTCCACGCAGCCGCCACCCAGGGTACCCACCCCCGACCCGTCCTGACGGATCAGCAGCTTGGCTCCAGGCTTTTGTGGAGAGGACCCCTTGGTGCGGACTACCGTGGCAATGGTGAAGGGTTCGCCCCTCTGGCTGAGTTTGAGTGCTTCTCGAAATACTGGTTGCATGGCGCGCTCCCGTCGCAAGGGGTAACAACAACAGCTACTAGAATACCAGAGGTGTGGCAGGTGAGGCAAATGCCCTGGCGGAGGCCAGAGAGGTTCCATTTGATTTCCACAGGGTAGGGAACATACGTCTTGGCTTTCCTTTCGCCAACCCCAAGTGAGTAGTACCTAGACAGGTCGGGACTCCAGACTCCTCTAGCTTTTACCCGCCCAACTGGCCTAGTAACTCACCTATTCTGGCAACCCGTTCCAGGGCGGAGGTCAAGCGTTCGCGCTCCTTCTCCACCACCTCTTCGGGCGCTTTGCTCAGGAACTGCTGGTCGGCTAGCCGCTGCGCCAGCCGGTCCGTGGCTGCCTGAGTGGACGCGAACTCTCCTTGCAGCCGCAGCCGCTCCGCCGCAATGTCCACCGCGTCTCCCATGGGCAGGTAGACTGTTGCCTTTCCCACTACCAGCGTTACCGTCTGGTGGGAGGTGGGAGATGGAGCGTCCTGGTCCAGGATGCGCAGAGGCTCCGCCAGCGCCAGGGACCGGATGACCTCCGCCTCTTCCACCACTACGGACGCCGGCACTGGTGGCAGCGCCACCAGTGCCTCCATGGGCAGGCGAGGCTCTATTTTGAACTCGGCGCGTATGTTGCGTATGGCCTGAACAATACCTCTTACCATCTCTATCTCATCCTCGGCGGCGCTGTCCAGCATTTGCTCCGAGGCCTCCGGGTATGGGGCGATCATAATAGAGTCGGGCAATCCACTCTCTTTAGGCAACGCCTGGGTCAACCTTTGCCATAGCTCCTCGGTAATGAATGGCATGAAGGGGTGTAGCAGGCGCAGGGTACGCTCCAGGACGTAGGCCAGCACAGGCAAGGGTGCCGTGTCTCCCTGGCGCAGGCGCACCTTGGCCATCTCTATGTACCAGTCGCAGAACTCTCCCCACAGGAAGTCGTAAAGCTCTCGCTCCGCCTCGCCAAACTGGAAGTCGGTCAGGAGCTGGTCCACCCGCTGGGTCATCCGGTGGTGGCGGCTGAGGACCCACCGATCTTCCCGGTGGGAAGCGTTGGGCAGCGACCACCATCGCTCCAGGTTATCCGCTCCTTCCAGGGTAGAGGCCACGTACCGTGTGGCGTTCCACAGCTTGTTGGCGAAGTGGCGGGCGGCCTCCAGTTTCTCCGGGCTCAGGCGGCTGTCAGTGCCGGGGGTGGTGCCTGTGGTGATGGCGAAGCGCAGGGCGTCGGCACCGTAGGTGTCGATGGCTTCCAGGGGGTCGAGTACGTTGCCCCGGCTCTTGCTCATCTTGGCACCCTGGGCGTCCCGGATCAGGCCGTGCAGATATATGGTGTGGAATGGGACCTGGCCTGTGTTCTCCAAGCTCAGCATGATCATGCGGGCCACCCAGAAGAACAGGATGTCGTAGCCTGTCTCCATGACGCTGGTGGGATAGAAGTAGTGCAGGTCCTCTGTATCCTGAGGCCAGCCCAGGGTGGAGTGGGGCCATAGGCCGGAGCTGAACCAGGTGTCCAGCACGTCGGGGTCCTGGGTCAGGTTGGATGACCCACAGTGGGCGCAGTGCGTGTGGTCCTCTATCTCCACGGTCAGGTCGCCGCACCGGTCGCAGTACCAAACTGGAATGCGGTGGCCCCACCATAGCTGGCGGCTGATACACCAGTCCCGGATGTTCCCCATCCAGTTCATGTACACGCCGGTGAACCGCTGGGGGATGATGCGGATGCGGCCGTCGTTCACAGCCTGGATGGCAGGCTGGGCCAGGGGCTGCGTGCGGGCAAACCACTGCTTGCTCACCACTGGCTCCACGATGGTATCGCAGCGGTCGCAATGAGGCATGGCAAATTGCAACCGCTCAACCTTGTCTAGTATCTCTTCTCTATCCAGTTGGGCGACGATGGCTTCGCGGGCGGCGAATCTCTCTTGCCCCTGGTAGGGACCTGCTTGTTCGTTTAGAGTGGCATCAGGGTTCATGATGTTGACCAATGTAAGGCCGTGGCGCTGACTGATTTCAAAGTCCGTGGCGTCGTGGCCAGGCGTGACTTTCATGGCACCAGTACCGAATCCAATTTCCACTACGTCGTCTGCGATGATTGGAATCGGGCGTCCCACGACCGGTAGCACTACCATTCTGCCGACGCGGTATCTTGGGTCGGCAGGATTTACAGCCACGGCGGTATCGCCCATGAGTGTCTCTGGCCGGGTCGTTGCGACAGTCAGGTAGCCGTTACCGTCCTCATAGGGGTAGCGGATGTAGTAGAGTTTGCCATTTTCGTCGGCGTGCTTCACCTCCAGGTCGGACAACGCCGTGGCACAGCGGGGGCACCAGTTGATGATGCGCTCGCCCCGGTAGATGAGGCCCTTGCGGTACAGGTTGACGAAGGTGGTGCGCACCGCCAGGCTGGGGCCCGGGTCCAGGGTGAACCGTTCCCGGCTCCAGTCGCAGGAGGCACCCAGACGCTGGTGTTGGCTGGTGATGATGCTCCCGTACTTGCGCACCCACTCCCATACCCTCTCCACGAACCTCTCCCGCCCCATCTGGTGGCGTGTCATGCCCTCTTCGGCGATGGTGCGTTCCACCACCACCTGGGTGGCGATGCCAGCGTGGTCGCTGCCTGGTAGCAACAGGGTAGGCTCGCCCCTCATGCGGTGCCAGCGGGCCATGGCGTCTTCCAGGGTAGCGGTGATGGCGTGGCCCAGGTGAAGCCCGCCGGTGACGTTGGGCGGCGGCATGATGATGACGAAGGGCTTTTTGTCAGGGTCGATGGCGGGTGTAAAGTAGCCTTGCTCCATCCAGAAGCGGTACAGCCGCTCCTCTACGGGGCGATGGTCGTAGGCCTTGGGGAAGTCCTGGTTTTGTTGAGTAGACGCCATAACGGTGTACCGGTCAGCTTTGCAGGGCAGAGTACTCGCCATTGTAGCACGGCGACGGATACCGTCAACGAGGCGGGCGTATGAGTTGGGGGCCGTGCGGTACGCCTGGGGCAAACCTGCAACGTTGGCCGTGCTTAACGAATATTGAGCTAGGCGATACCTGCAAGGGTAGCCTAGGAGTTCGAATCCCCGATTGTGGGCCTAAGTTGACGGTAGACAGAACCATCTTTGAGTTGTGGCTTGTGCTGTGAGCCACGGCGCCCCGGAACAGTCCATCATAGTTGGCTTATTCCCCTAGCTCCAATTGGGACAGGACGTACCGAATCACGGGCCAGTCGCTATCCATTGGCCCTTCGCGTGGGCCAAGGTATCGTTCAGCGTTGGTGTACTCTGTCAAGCTTGTATTCTCGATACCCTCAGGCCAGTCCTATCCCACCATAGTCCATCACGGAGATAGTTTCGACGACATATTCTTTGGCACGCCGTTTTGCTTCGCTCGGTTTTGCTCCGTGCGATTCGAGGTATGACACGCAACCGCCGTACAATTCTGACGCCTTCTCAAGATCAAGAACTGCACGCCAGCTTGTCACCGAGTGTTCGTCTAGGTCTGTTGGCAACCAGCAAAAGTGAGACACTTTGAGACCCGAGAGATCAGGGGTCGGATAGAGGTCTCGTAAGCTCCCTGATGGCCCTATTGTGCTGTCTTCGCCGTTCGATCGTTTGGGCCTGCACCTCCTTCCTGCGTCGTAGTATCTCCTCCCGCCTTCCCTTGAGAACATCCGAGGGCGTCACGTTGCTGAGGGCCTTGTGATAGCGTCGGTAGTTGTAGTAGCTGACGAAGGCCACGATGGCCGCCTCCAAGTCGGATGGCAACTCATGGGGCAATTGGTTCACGTCCCGCTTGAGGGTCTGGTGGTAGCGCTCCAGCTTGCCGTTGGTCTGAGGATGGAAAGGGGCTGCCAGGATGTGCCTAATGCCCACCATGCCCAGGTAGTCTCTGAAGGCCCTGGATACATAGCCGGGACCGTTGTCGCTCAGCAGCTTGGTCCGGTCCGTTATCGGGACCTGGTCCATGCCCGTTCTGTCCACGGCCTCCTGGACCACCTCTATGAAGAAGTCGGATGTCATATCCTTCTGAAGCCTGTGGGCCAGTATGAAACGGGAGTAGTCGTCCATGACGGTGACCAGTTAGTAGTAGCCCCAACCCACCACTCTGAAGTAGGAGGCGTCGGTGGCCCACATCTGGTGGGGCCCCGTGGTCTTGCGATGGTACTCCTTACCCGCGGCAAGTCTCATCTCAGGCCTCTTCACCAGACCCTCCCTGCGCTGGATGCGATAGACCGTAGACTCCGATACCGAGAACCCCATGTTGTCGGTGACCCACGAGGCCAGCTGTCGTGGACTCAGCTCCGGCATCTCCCTGGCTGCCGACAGAACCTTGTCGACTTCCTGGGAAGTAAGTCTGTTCCACGGGGGCTTGCCTCCTTCCGCATCATCCTGTAATCCTCGCTGCTCCCTCCGCCTCAGCCACCGGTAGTATGTGCTCCTGGGGACTCCCAGCTCGCCCAGCGCCTTCCGCTTGGGCACGGAGGACGAGGCTACCCTGGCAAGTACCTCCGCCTTTCCACAGCGCTCATCCGTTGGTACCTGTGGCGTCGTGGGGCATCGGGATGGCCGTGTTTTTGAGACGGTACCCCTCCAGAGACAGCTCCGCCACCAACTGCTTCAGCTCTACGTTCTCTCTCTCGAGTTGGTGTACCTCCTGCTGGGTGGCATCCCGCACAGTGTCGCGGGTCAACCGCTCCTTCTCCGCCTCCATGAACTCCTTGGTCCATGCATAGTAGGAGTGGGGCTTGATCCCCTCCCGTCTACACAACTCGTTGACGGCAACCTCCCGGCGGAACCCCTCCAATACGATGCGAATCTTTTCCTCCGGCGTATACTTGCGCGGGGTTGCTGTCCTGACTCTTCACACGAAGGATCTGGTCTCCTCTGTGCGCTCGTCAGCGGCCACTGCCTTACCTGTCTCTGTCTGGAACATTTCTGCTCCTCTCTGAAGTACTTTACCTCATCCAGGGAGCTAACCCCGCCTCCAAACTCTCGTGTTTTCCTACCCCCTCTGGTGTCCCACTATCGCTGACAATCTACACATTGCGGTTAGCCTATACGTCCTCGCAGGCATGCCGCCGTTCATAAAGCCCGTTCGATACAAGCAGGCGCCGACGAGGATCAGCCCTAATGCGCGCAAGAAGTGGCCTAGCAGAAAGGGAATCACAATAATCCCTTCGTCCGAAATCTCGTTCGGTGCCCAGAGACCGGCAGGACGTAGACCTGTCCGTGGCCGCGCAGCTGAGGGCGCTCCGAGACTACGCGGAAAAGAACGGCTGCGCCGTAGCGAGGGAGTACGTGGACGAGCCATGCAGCAACTGCGGCAAGCCGATGAAGCGGCTGGTGATCAGGGGGCGCAGCGCCTACTTCTACAGCGCCTGCCAGGGGTAGGGCTATCGCATTAAACCTTGCGGATCAACTTCGATCACGTCTGCTTGCCCCACATTGCCCCCAAGGCTCGCGTAAACATCCCCCTTTTCCAATTCCAAGCGACTTATCACGTTCAAGAGATCAATAGTGTCTCCACCAATGTTAGTGATGAATACATTGGGGCCTCCATACCGGAGAATAGCCTCAACCCCAACAAACACCAACTCTCTGTTGTACACGCCCTGAATGGATTCTGAGAAATCGATGGGAATGCGACCAAATCTCACCCTCCCATCGACAATCTCCTGGCTATGGATAGAAATATCGTCTCCTATTTCATCCCGCCAGTCGGTGTCAATGAACACTTCTATGTGCAACTCTGCAGGGTCGCCTTCCATCCACATCACGGCAAAGAAGTCGCTAACCCCGTCCCTCGGCGATAATACTGGCGATATTTTCATAGGGGGATCCTCAAGTGATGTCCGGCCGAGCTCCAAAGCACTGGACATCGTGGCGAAACCGAATCTCAGGTTGCTGTCGTTGAAGTTGAGTTCAATTTGATTCTTTGGGTTCAACCTAGCTGAGCCATCGCTTGCCATCTCCAAATCGACTCGAACTGCGCCATCAGCTTCTCTCTGGACATACGGTGGCAATTGGTCCTGATTTTCGGGTGAGATACATGCCGACAATGCCAAGATTGCGAATAGCGCAGACACTAGTTTGCTTATGAAACACATGGTCAAGACCTTCTTGAAGATTCCAGGTGGTTCCATCTCAGGTTTTGTCAGTTGCTTCGCGACCTTGTGAAATCGCTTCCCCACCCACTAAGCATCGCATTGGTTCTCTAAACCACCGAGAGACCGATGGGTACTTAATTGTGTAAGGATTCACTCTGCTCAGTCTGCGTAATCGCATTGGTTAAGTGTCCTGTAGACAGTGATGGCACAGGTGCAGATGAAGAACAACAGGGGATTTCTTTACAATTTAGGAAAGGATATCTCTAAAGTCAACTCCCCGTAAACGGCGATGGTAAGTGGCGGGGAGAGCTGTCGCATTAGAAATCCTGAAGCCTTATTGAGGTTCGAAATGCAACCGCCAACCCCAGATACGCTGGTGCGTCGCCACTTAATCAGCTGATCCCTCATCCGACTTCATCGTGTATATATGACGCTATAGCCAACCGTTTTGTTCCACGCTTTGTCAGACCGCCAACCTGAACTTTGGGGTCGGATGGCAATAGTGGACACCAAACCTTTCAAGCTGCGAGTAATCCTGCATAGAATCTTTGTTGAAAGGCCGCAGGTGACAGGAATCCCAGCCTGGCCTGGCGGCGCTGCCTGTTATAGAAGATCTCGATATATTCTGTAATATCTCGAATTGCTTCCTGTCTACTTTGATAATGACGGTGATGGACTAGCTCCTGCTTGAGTGTTCCCCAGAAGCTCTCCATCGGCGCATTATCAAAACAGTTCCCTTTCCCGCTCATGGATGATCTCAGGCCAGAGCGCTCCATAAGATTTCTGTACTCCTGGGAGCAATACTGAGAGCCCCGGTCAGAGTGATGCATCAGTCCCCTCGCGGGGCGTTTGGCTCTCAGCGCCCGGAATAGAGACTGACTAACCAGATTCCTGGTCATCCGCTCTCCCATGGCATAGCCCACGAGCTCTCCGGTGAACAGGTCCTTGTGGCCCGCCAGGTATAGCCAGCCTTCATCAGTCGGTATATAGGTGATGTCACTCACCCACACGGCGTTGGGCTGACTGACCTTGAACTGCTGGCCCAACAAGTTATCCGCAACTGGCAGTCTGTGCGCGGAGTTAGTGGTAGTCTTGAATCTCCTCTTCTGTTTACAGCGTATGCCGAGCTTTTGCCGGATCCGCTTGATCCGGCAAACACCCACCCGAACGCCATGCTCCGCCAGATCGCGCTGTAACCGTTCCGGGCCATAGGTCTGTCTATTCCGCTGGTGGGCCGCCATTATCTCCAGCTCCAGCCGCACTTCCTCCTGTGCCCGCTTGGACAGCGGCCGGTCCACCCACGCATAGTAGCCGCTGGCCGATACATTCATAATCCGTCGCATCATCCGGACTGGATACTTGAGCCGCAACTCATTCATCGCCGCGTACCGGGCAGCGACTCCTTGGCAAAGTACGCGGCCGCTTTTTTTAGTATGTCCCGCTCCATCTTCACTTCCGCCAGTTCCTTCTTAGTCCGGGCCAAATCCATCTCTACTTCAGTCAAGGGCCTGTACGTCTTGCCGACATCTCCCAGTTTGCCGGCCCTTTGTGCCTTCACCCAGTACCCTAACGTCGATGGCGCCAGGGACAACCGGCGGGCTGCCTCCGGCAATGATAGCCTCTCTTCCGTTACCAGCTTCACTGCTTCCTGGCGGAATTCCCTCGTGTATCTTCCTTGAGGGACACCTTTCATACTGACACCTCCGTCGCTCTATCTTATCCGACTTTGGTGTCCGTTTTTCCCATCCTATCTCACTTCAGCACGAAAGTTCTCGATTTTGTCCAGCTTGGTGGGGCGCTACGGGTTGTGTTCCCTCACTGTCCCACGACCGAGCAAGCTCTCTCGCCTTGTCCGAGTTCTCCTCTGGAACAAGCCACTTGAAGGCCAGACTCGCATCTACAACGACGAAGCCGTGCAAGAGGCGCTCCTGGCTTCACGGGCTTCGCGGATAAACTCCACCGAGTCTCCAGAAAGCACCCTGTCACCGAATATCTCCGCTTGGAGCGTATCGAGACGGTCTAGTGCCTCCCCTTTGGGCGGGAGGCACTAGACCGTCTGGGCCTCGTCCCTTGCCAATTCCTTGTCTATAGCCGTCTGACAGTACTGGCGCATGCTGATCCCCTTGAGGGCTGCGACCACCTTCAACCGTGCTGAAGAGGAGGGTCCAGGTCCAGCGTGAGGCGCTTCTTTTTGGCTTCCACGGCACTCTCTCCTTATTGATGACCATCCTTCAGATCTAATGCAAATACAGAACTACGTCAATATCCAATCTTGATCGCGATACCACAAAACCACCTTCTACACAAGGGCTTGCAGGGCATTACATACGCCGAGTTTCCCGTTCACAATGAGATATTCGCCCATTGCGAACGGGAGCAGTCGATTGATTGTCAAGGAGACACGCAGGCACACGTCGAACGCCACGACACAGGCCGGATCGGACCTCAAGCGGGCCGTCCGGGACTACGTGCGCTACTACGGGTGGCGGCATGGACGGCGGAAGGCAGCCGAGGACCTCGGCGTGTCCCGCCACACCCTCTGGAGCTTCCTCGAACGGGGCCAGATGGGGCGCGCCGTGCCTTCCGCCGTCCTGAACTCCGTCGGTGGGACCATTGCGGCGCTTGAGGCAGCCACGCTAGAAAGCATCATCGATTTGGAGGGCCTGCGGCCGGACCCTGCTCTGCGTCCCCTGCGCGAGAGTCTCGAGGAGGCACTCCTCCTACTCTGTGCCGCGCCTCTGACCACCGTGGACGAGCTGTCGCGGTTGGGCCGCATTCCGGCCTCCACCCTGCGAGAGCGTTTGAAGAAGCTCACCGGGCGCGGCCTTGTGGACTCCGCGACGCACCATCTGAGCGTATTGGGGACGCGCCCTCAGCGGCGGTACTTCCCAACGGAGAAGGGCGTCACCGCCGGGGGTATAGCCACCAAGGGCCGGGCGCACATGCTGCGGGCCTACCCGGTGTCGAGGCAGTGGTTCCGGCTGCTGGCCGAGCGGCTGGACGCCATCGCCGTGCTCTACCGCGTTGCTGCCATGGTCGCCGACGCCGACACGCACACTGAACCCGTACGTGTCGACCACTACCGCCGAGGTCCCTACGACATGCTGCTCACCCTCTCCGGGGGCCGCTCCATCGGTCTGATTCGTCAGGGGCAGGTGCTGTCTACCGCCAACCTCCGCTACCGCATCAGGAGCATCGAGCGGTTAGACAGTAGTGACAGGCCCTTCGTCACCCTCGTCCTGACCCACGCAGACCAGGCCACCCGCAGAGCCATCCGCGCATTGGGCGACCCGTCAGAGCACCACAGGACCTTCGTGGCGACGGAAGGGGAGCTTCTGGCCGGAGACCACAAAGGAGTCGTCTGGCAGCAGTGTGGGAGCGGCCTCGGTGACGACCCTCCCGTGCTGGTCTCCCCGGACACCAGTCTGCCCGATATCCTGGCTTGGATGGACCGCCTGCTGGCCTCGTCCTACTCCTTCCTCCGCGGCAACCCGAAGCCGAACCCCGGCGCCCTGTATCCCTCCGGAGTGCAGTCCTCCATGCCCGAAGCGTCGCAGCAGCTGGCGTCGGCCCTCTCGGTGCAGTTGACCCGCGCCGACAAAGACGCCCTCGACCTACTGGCCGCCTGGCCCCTGTGCACCCGTGAGCAGCTTGCAGGGCTGATGGGAGGCGTCACCTTGCGTCGGGTCAATCAGGTCCTCCGCTCCCTGAGCCAACACGGTCTCGTGCGAGCGGACAGCCCCTTGCACATGCTCACCGACGAGGGGCTTACCTACCTGGCCCGCAGGGACCGGGCCGCTGTCGGGCTCACCCTCGACCGCTGGAGCGCCGAACCCTCCTACTCGAACCCTGGCGTCTACGCCGGGACCGCGCTGCGCGCCCTGGCATCCCAGCTACGGCACCACGCCGGCGTCACCAGCTTCGCCGCCGCCCTGACCGCCGAGGCCGCCCGCTCCCCGGACCACGGCCTGTTCGACCTGCTGCCCACCTCCCGCTCCAGCATCGGCTACCGCTACGACTGGATCACCTACGTGATACTCCCTGACGCCTCCTTCACCCTGGAGTACCGGGGCCGGTGGCGTCCCTACCTGCTGGAGTTCGAGCGTCGGGCAACCACACCGAGGCGCGTCGCCGCCCGCCTGGAGTCCTACCACCGGTACTTCCAGAGCGGCTGGGCGGAGCGGGACCACGGCGGATTCCTGTCCTGGGTGCTGTTCGTCTTCGAGACTCCTGGCAACGAGGAGGCCTTCCTTGCCAGCGCCGCCAGGGCAAGGAGCGTGCCATTTCTTACCTCCAACGTGGAGGCCCTCGCCGAACGTGGCATCCTGGGCAACTCATGGTGAGAGTCTCCGACTGCATCGTCATCAGACGGGCTAAACCCCACCGACCGCATGCAGTTGAGGTCGTTGTACCCAGTTGCATAAGTGCAACTCCGCCGTTTCGACCACTTCCTGTAGGGGGTGTCCCAGGATGGCTGCTGGGACCCTTTTGGAGGGCTTCTCCACCCTTCACCCCCCTTCCGCCCTCACGATTGCAATTTGGTGCAGAACTGATGCGTCAGGATCTCATCGTTGATACGCCGCACACTGCCAATCCCGACCGCTTGGCAGCTTCGGCTCCTAGCGACAGCCACCCCGACCAGGGCCTCGACGGACCAGTGCTCTGGGGCCACGGAAGCATGTTGCACCAATGCACCTAACCCGTGCGCAGGGTTTCCTGTAGGGGACAAAAGGGCATTCCCTACACCCACCGTGTCAGCCCCCAACAGGCCGAAACGGGACATTTGTTGCAGCACCCGGACCCCGCCAGCCTTGTCGTCGGCTCCTCCCTGCTGGCGGTTGAATATCGGTTGCCCGGTGGTATATAGTAAGACGCAGTGCTATATACACAGACGAGAAGAGAAACCATGCCCCCAAAGTCGAGAAACACCGACACCATCACCTTCTCCCTGCCACCGGAGATGGCCCAACATCTGAGGCAGGTGGTCAAGGAGGAGGACCGTACTGTGAGCGAGCTGCTCCGGGAGGCCATCCGCCTGTATATGGAGGAGAGGGAGTGGCGCAGGAGGGAACGACTGGAAAGACTGCGAACCCGACAGACGGGACATGACCAGACAGAAGGAGGAGAGGCTGATGATTGACCGACTTGATCTGATACCGGCGGCCCTCTACGCCAGGGTCTCCAGCGACCGCCAGGACGTAGACCTGTCGGTGGCTGCACAGCTGCGGGCGCTTCGGGACTATGCCGAGAGGAACGGCTACCTCGTGGCACGGGAGTACGTGGACGAGGCCGAGAGCGGACGCACCGCCGACCGGCCCCAGTTCAGAAAGATGCTGGAAGAGGCCACCCGCCCCAACGCCCCCTTCCATGAGATTCTGGTCTGGAAATTCAGCCGTTTCACCCGCAAGCGGGAGCACGCCGTCGCCTTCAAGGCCATGCTGCGCAAGAAGGGGGTCAGAGTTGTCTCCATTACCGAGCACGCCGACGACTCCCCCACGGGAAAGCTCATGGAGGCCATCATCGAGAGTGTGGACGAGTTCTACTCGGAGAATCTTGCCCAAGAGGTTACACGTGGGATGCGGGAGGCCGCGTCCAGGGGCTTCTGGGTGGCCAGCCGGGTGCCCTACGGCTACAACAAGCTCATGGTGCAGGACGGGGCTAAGAAGCGTCCCACCCTGGAACCCGACCCCGCAACCGCTCCCGTGGTGAAGCGCATCTTCGGAATGGCCGAGTCGGGGAAGGGGATCACGGACATCGCCCGGACCCTCAACGACGAGGGCATCGCCAACCCCACGGGCAGGCTCTGGTCCAAGAACGGGGTGCACATCATCCTAAGAAACGAGACGTACGCCGGCGCTCTGGTCTGGGGAACCAAGGCCAAGGACAAGGCCGAGCCGGTGCGGGTGGAGAAGGCTTTCCCCGCCATCGTCTCCAAGTCTCAATTCCAGCGGGTGAACAAGCTGATGCGGTCCCGTGCGCCCAAGAGAGTCCATCCCCGCCGCGTCGGCAGCTCCTATCTGCTCAGCGGGCTGGTCAAGTGCAGGCGGTGCAACCGGGCGCTCTCCGGCCAGGACTCCAAGAGCGGCAAGTTCTCCTACTATGTCTGTCAGTCGCTGATGAAGCGGGGCAGCGGGGCCTGCGACGCCCCCAGGCTCAACGCCAAATACTTTGAGACTCTTATCGTCGATCAGATTCGCTCCAATATCCTCACCGAGGGCAACATCAGAGACCTGGTGCGGCTGGTGGACGAGGAGATGGACGGCGTGGCCAAAGAGCAACGCCAGAAGCTGGAAACTATCGAGACGGAATTGGCAGAGGTGCGGCGAAGGTTGGACCGGCTCTACACACTCGTGGAGACCACCGATATGGAGATGGAGGACATCCTCCCTCGCATCAGGGAGCACAAGGGGCGTCAGGAACGCCTTGAGGTCTCTGCCGAGGACGCAAGGGCGCTCCTCTTGGAGCGGCACGTGGTGCTGGACGACGTGAAGACCATCACCGCCTACGCCAACGACATGAGCGAGTTCCTCAGGACGAGCGAGCTCACCGAGTCGCGGGCCTTCATCGAGAGTTTCGTCAAGGAGATTGTCGTCAGCCCCGGCAACGCCGTTGTCCGCTACTCTATCCCCATGCCCGACGACAGCCGCATACCTGGAAAGGACGCCGAGGAGCTTGCTCTACACAGCCCGGTACTGTCTACCGTCAAGTATGGTGGGCCGGACTGGACGAAATCGAGAACCGAGGCCGATTCCTTAGTCACTCCATCCGACGGCATGGGTATGGTGTACGTCAGCGTGGCCTCGTCTCCAACCACCTCAATGCCCTCCACGAAGTTGCGGATGAGGGCCTTTCGCTCCGGGAACGTCCCCTCCTGCAGGAACTCCCGGAAGTCCGCCACGTACCCCTTGATGTCCTCGGTGGTGGGAAGTTCCACCCTCCGCTGCTCCAACTGAGTGGCGGCGTCGTCTCTCGCAGCCTCAAGCTGCTCCTCTCGGTGCCTCAGAGAGAAGATGCGAGGCGACAGGACCTCCAACGTCAACTCGCTCGTCTCAAGGGCCTCGTAGAGCCTCTCAAGCCGCTTCCTCACGTCCCCTAGCTCGGCGTCGATGACCTCCAGCCTGCCGGCCAACTCACCGGCCATAGCGTCGATCTCCTCGGCCACCAACGTCACCAACTCAACGATGGTCTCCTCGGTCAGAATCCGCTCCCTGATCTTCTCGACGACGAACTCCTCCACCCTGGGAGCGTTCAGGTAGCGTGCGCTGCATGTCCCCGCGCCTTCCCTGAACAGTGTGCCGCAGATGTAGTAGGCGAACTGCCCGCTCTTGGCCCCCTGGCCGGAGTAGGGCCTGCCGCACACTCCACACTTCAGCAGACCGCTCAGCAGGAACCTGCTCCCCACTCTCGCGGGTCTTCGCACCTTCGGTGCTCGGTCCCGCATCGCCTGCTGAACGGCGTCGAACAGCTCCCTCGACACCAGGGCGGGCCACGCTCCTTCAACTCTCACCGGGTCCTGGGCCTTCTCTCCCTTGCTGATTCTGCCCCAGACTGCGGTTCCGGTGTAGGCTTCGTTGGTCAGCAGGTAGTAGAGCCCTCCCTTGTACCAGCGTCTTCCCCTATTGGTGATGCCCCGGTCGTTCAGCTCCCTGCATATCTCCTTGAGGCCGTTGCCCCTTAGCGAACTCTCGAAGATCTCCTTCACTATGGGAGCGGTGGCTGGGTCAACCTCCAGGGTGGGACGCTCCTTGGCTCCGTCGTTTGCCTTGACGCGCTTGTAGCCGAAGGGGGCCTTGGAGCCTAGGAAGAAGCCTCTCGAAGCGGCTTCCCGCATACCCCGTACGACCTCCTGCGCCAAATTCTCGCTGTAGAACTCGTCCACGCTCTCGATGATGGCCTCCATCAGTTTCCCTGTGGGAGAGTCGTCTGCGTGCTCGGTGATGGAGACGACCCTAATGCCCTTGCGTCGTAGCATAGACTTGAAGGCGACAGCGTGCTCCCGCTTGCGGGTGAACCGGCTGAACTTCCAGACGAGGATGACCTGAAAGGGCGCATTGGGCCTGCTCCCCTCTTCGATCATCTCCCGGAACTGTGGCCTATCGGCGACGCGCCCGCTCTCGGCCTCGTCCACGTACTCGCGGGCTACGGAGTGGCCGTTGGCCTTGGCGTAGTCCTTGAGAGCCCTCAGTTGGGCGGACACGGACAGGTCAACGTCCTGCCGGTCGCTGGACACCCTGGCGTAGAGCGCCGCCGGTGTTAGGGGTTGGGTGTGTTTCATGTTTTGTACTCCTACTTAGTGCCGATGTAGCTAAACTGCCTACTGTTCTGGATGTTCTTCCGAATCGAATCGGGATATGCCCTCAGCTAATCCCTCACCAATTCGATGCGGTCACCATAACGGCGAAAGTCGGCCGTGTTGAACGTCATCAACTTGCCCTCTCCATAGGCAAGCATGGTCGCGACGATGTTGGCGTCGTGGATCTGTCTTCCTCCCACAGAAACCTCTCGACACAGCTCTATCAGCATGTCAGTCACCACGGGTCCGTCCTCCAGTATCTCGAAGGCGTCCATCAATCTCTTCACGTCATCCAGTGCGTCATCACGCGTGATAAGGATGGGCCAGGATAGTGGCCGAGTAACCACCGACAGGTACTCACGCAGAATCTGACGGCTGATCCTCATCGGTTCCTGGTTCCGGAAGGCGCGCTCCAGCCTCACCCTGGCGATGTCATGGTCGGGGGCTTCGAGGATGCGGGACTTCACCAGGATGTTGATATCGATGAACATCGGGCGGCTACACCCTTTCCTCGTAGAGGTCTTCTCGCCTGAGGCTCAGTCCTGCCGGCCACGCTCCCACGCGGTGGACAGGCCACAGCTCGTCGAGTTCGAGCCTGCGAAGGGTCTCGGAGGGCCTGCGCCGGAGCAGCAGCGTCTCTGTATCGATGTCCACCGCTGCCGTCTCCCATCCGGCTGCGGTCCAGGCCAGGGCCTGGCTGTGGCCGTTGCCGCCACCCTGGTTGGCCCACCAGGGCCTGTGGAGACGGGCGGATGGTGGCAAGTCAAAGCCCAAGATGGACTCGATCTCGGAGAAAGATACCTTCCACTCTTTCGCCGCCAGGCTGCACAGATGAGTGTACAGCCTTTGGTACTTGCTCTGGGCGGCCATCTGCCGGTACTTCTGCTGCCGGTCTATTGCCATGTCGAGCCTCCTAGCCTTCGCTATGAGCCTGAGAGTGATTATCTCTACCATTATAGGAAGTTAGTAACTCTACCGCAAGTAGTAGATGTCACCTGAAGGCGTAGGAAATCTCCCAGTTGTCAGGGGTTCGCCAGGCGTCCGCCGAAACGGGTGACACGTCAAGTGCATCAGGGGCTCTGGGGTGGGCGATTTCTGCCAAGGGATTCGGCATCTATGCAGCCTCCGGAGGGTTCCGGGCGCTGCAACAATTGTCCCGTTTCGGCCTGTTGGGGGCTGACACGGTAGGTGAAGGGAGTGCCCTTTTGTGCCCTATAGGAAACCCTGGGGACGGTTCTGGTGCACTGATGGAACATTCTCTCGTGGCCTCATGGGTCTGTTCATCAAGGTCATGAGCAGGGCGGCTGTCGCTAGGAGCCGCACCTGACAAGCGGTCGGAATGGGCAGTGTGCGGCGTATCAACTACGACATCCTGACGTATCAGCTCTGCAACAATTGGAACATGTGAGGGCGTAAGGGGCATGAAGGGTGTGGA
>CBDFJM010000001.1:0-78045 GCA_965248595.1 Dehalococcoidia bacterium | reverse complement strand
CCCTCCTCACCTGCCGGAGCTGGGCACGTTGGACCGCCGGGAGATCGCCGCCCTGGTGGGTGTGGCTCCCTTCAACCGGGACAGCGGCACGCTGCGGGGCAAACGTACCGTCTGGGGTGGACGCGCCCGGGTCCGAGCCGCCCTGTACATGGGAGCGTTGGTAGCCAGCCGCTTCAACCCCCTCATACGGGACTTCTACCAGCGGCTGCTGGCCGCTGGTAAGCCGAAGAAGTTGGCCCTCACAGCCTGCATGCGCAAGCTGCTCGTTATCCTCAACTCCATGCTCAAGCATCGCTCCCCCTGGTGCGACCTGACTCCGGCAGTCGCCGGCCATTCCTCTTGACTTTCAAGACAGGTGCTTTCTACTTTCGATTGCCGTAGTGCTTGTATCGCCTGTTTCCTGTTCCTTGCGCCCATGAACCGCCGGAGCATCAGCGCCCCCACGCCTAGGGCCAGGGCGTTGACGGTGAAGGCGTCAACGCCTGAACCGGTCAACAGGGGCATTACCAGGAGCAACGCCACGCCTGCCGCCAGCGTCCTCCGCTTGTGCCGCCGCATGGCTCTTGCGGTCCCGGCGACGGCGGCCAGGACCCGTGGAACCCGTTCCTTGATGTGCATGCGCACCTCCTTCTTATGTCTGTTGCCCGCACCGGCATCCGTGGCGCGGGTCTTCGCTACTGGGTTGACTGTCGATGGACACACTCCGCCCACAGTCGGATGCCTGACGCGGAGAACGGAGTGTGGTTGTGAAGAAGACGCAGCTCAGCCAGGGTCAATATCGAGGCGACTTCTGGGGAGCTACGAAGACGCGGCGCGGCTGTCCCAGGATGTGGCCACAGAACAGACGCGGGTGTAAAAGGGCGCAGCTCGGCCAGGGTCTATATGGCCTACCGACTCTGGGGAGGCTGCGGTGACGTGAAGCGGCCAGCCTGACGGACGAGACCGTAGACCAGCGCGTGTCGAAGCTGCGGCCTAGCTGTCTGAAGGGCTATGCCGCAGGCATGGGGGGGCGGTCAGAGGGCATGGGGCACTCCAACCGTCGTATCGAAAGGTCGAAACGCAGGACGCACTCCGGCCTTTGTGGAAGCATCCCTCTTGGGCGACCGTTGGGAGAGCCTGGCTCGATCCCTCTGGTACATCCCGAGCTCAGGGAAAGGACCCCCAGGTTTCTATGGCAAAGAAACACTGGAAAAACCTGATAACAATCTCAGTATTACGCCCCATTGCCCCGTTGGCAATACCTTTTGGGCCTCACCGCCCAAAGTGTTCACTCTAGTTCGACAAAAGTTCCACGAAACCCTAATCACCACCCTGAAAGCGTCTACTTCCGCCACAGGCCCACGGTGAGGATCCGGCGCACCCACCTGAGCAACTCCCGCTTGACCCGCGCCCTCTGGGTGTCGTAGAGCGCCGTCCAGCGCCAGGATAGCTGCCTTCTCCTCCAGTGCCCCGTGAGCGGCATGGGCTCTGGGGGCAAGGTCAGCCCGTGCTTCTCCAGCATGGCCAGCTCCATCTCCAGGATACGCTCGTGCGTCACCAGCCACGACAGACTCTTGCCCCCGATGGGATGACTCGCTCTGAGCGTGCGCCACTCGTCGATCAGCGGCCACGCCGCACCGAAGACCTCCTCGTCATCGAGAGCAGGCTCGACGGTCACCAGCTCGTGATACCGCCGCCGGGTCACACCCGTCGTCACGGGCTGTTTCTCTGCGCTGGCCGCTGACGCTCCGCCGTATCCCGCCTCCACCTGGGCCAGACGCCGCTCCCACGCCGCAGCGCCCCCGCGTGTTCGTCTTTGAGCGCCTTGATCTCGCCCTCCATAGTGGTCCGCATCTCTCCGAGGCCGCTGGCGATCTGCTGCTCCAACGCCTCCATGCGCTGATCCAGGGCTTCGATGCGCTCCTGCTGTGCCGCCATCGCCGCCTTCTCCCTGGACAGCAGCTGGGCTTCCAATGCGGTCCGCATCCACTTGGAGAGCGCTCCTTGCTCCAGACACGCCTTCACCGTCCGGGGATCGACGCCCAGCATCTCCCCCGCTCCTTTGCGCCGATGCTTCCTCACCAGGTCGTGAAGCAGCGCCATGAGCCTTAGCTCGTGCAGGTCCTCGATGCTCCTCGTTCTTTCCAACGGCCTTCCTCTCGAACTCATAACAAACCCCTCCTTCCTTGCAACGATGTCGTTTTGGCCCGCTTTTCCTGCAATGAGGCCCGTTTCCACGCCTCGCAGCGATGTCGGTCCCCACTACGGACTCTGCTGCCACCCCCTGGAACCAGCCCTTTCGACAAAGTGTTCACTGTTTCCGTCCTGTAGGGGCTGATTTACCCCTGATTCAGCTTGCTCAGGACCCCGATTTCCCTTTTTGGAACAAACTCAAATCTCTGTACACGGCTATGACATCACAGACGGCCCCATCTTGGGAGGGTCTTATAAGGGGGTTCATGGGTGAACACCCCTATAGGGGATTACGCCCAATCTCCGGGCCGCTCACACTGAAGGAGAACGGGCGTTCGCTCACAAAGATGAACGAAAGGCCAGTGGCTCCGAACGACACCAACAGACGCAGCGCAGGCTCGGTGCAACCGGCCCACATGGTCAGCGTCGGCGTCACTGAAAGACCGATATGGAAGAGACCAAGAACCAGCACAAACCCAAAGGCGCCAGGAAAGACCCCGGTGAGCTGCGGGTCGTGAGCATCGACTTCAACCCCGGCCCCGACGCCCAGGACCGGCTGCGCCGCCTCTTCACCCTGCTCGTCAAGTACGCAACCGAAGACAAGCTCCCTGCACCGGATGCGGACTCTTCATCAGAGGACGGCAGCGAGGTAGAAGCCTGATGCAGCCCACCCATTCCCTGACCGTCATCAGCCTGGGCGGAGGCGTCCAGTCCTCGGTCATGGCCCTCATGGCAAGCCAGGGAGCATTCGACTCCATCCCCGACTGCGCCATCTTCCCCGACACCCACTGGGAGCCTCCCACCATCTACACCCACCTAGACTGGCTGTCCAGGAATCTGAGCTTTCCCCTGTACGCCGTGGACAACGGGCGGAGTCTCCGCGAGGACGTCAAGGCCCTCACCAACCACTCCGGCAACCGGGGCTTCATCGACCTTCCCCTATACCGCAAGGGACCTGCCCGCGAAGGAGTGCGGAACGGACAGGGCGACGGGATGGGTCGTCGCCAATGTACCGAGCACTACAAGATAAGGCCGATTCAGCGGAAGATACGCGAGCTGCTGGGACTCACGAAAGGACAACGTGTTCCGTCCGGCACCGCCGTCGAGCTGTGGCTGGGCATCTCCACCGAAGAGGCCATCCGCATGAAGCCCTCTCGCGATAGATGGATACAGAACCGTTACCCCCTCATCGAAGCTGGGATGTCCAGGAAGCAATGCATTGCGTGGTGGCAGGCCCGCTACGACCGGCCACTGGAGCGTTCGGCCTGCATTGGCTGCCCATACCAGTCACGGCAGCGGTGGGTCGAGACCAAGCGCAGGTGGCCGGAGCTGTTCGCCGAGGCCGTGGACATCGACGCCAACATGCGGGGGAAGCTGGCCTTCGCCAAGGAGCCCTACCTGCATCCTCGACGGGTGCCCCTCGCGCAGGCGGTCAGCCTCGATGAGGCGGAGCCACGGGATGGCCTCCACCCGGACGGGTTCCGAAACGAGTGCGAAGGGCACTGTGGGCTCTAAGGGGCAGCATTCACGACGAGACGGCGGGGAGGCTATTTTCGAGTTGCCAAGGCGCTTCACTGCTGCGGAGAGGAGGGCGCTATGGCAGAAAGAGCGGAGGAACGGGTCATGAAAAAGAAGGTCGCAGCTGGCGAGCTTGATGCTCCGTATCAAGTGGTCTTTGGAGATGTGTCGAAGATTGTCGATGCCGCCAGGGACTCGGCAACCCGTTCGGTGAATGCCGCCATGACTGCCGCGTATTGGTTGATCGGGCATCGCATCGTTGAGTTCGAGCAGTCAGGAGAAGAGCGGGCTACGTACGGAACCGCGCTCATGGAAAGACTGGCGGCGGACTTGACCCAGCGGTTTGGACGCGGCTTCTCCCGTCAGAACATCCAATACATGCGTCTCTTCTACGTCTCATATCCATCCGATCAGATTCGCCAGGTGCTGTCTGGCAAATTGGCTCGATCCCCTAGGCGTCGGATACGCCCGACGCCGTCTGGCGAATCCGACGCCACTTTCCTTGAAATACGCCTGGGAGAGCTTCTCGCGGCCTTTCCGCTGCCCTGGTCCGCCTACGTGCGGCTGCTATCGGTCAAGAACACCAGCGCCCGTGAATTCTATGGAGCAGAGGCGCTGCGAGGAGGGTGGTCGATTCGCCAGCTCGACCGGCAGATCAATTCCCAGTTCTACGAGCGCACGGCTCTATCGAAGAACAAGGCCGCCATGCTGACGGAGGGGCAGAAGCCCCGTCACGAAGATCGCGTGGAGATCAAAGACCCGTTCGTCCTCGAATTTCTCGACCTCAAGGACGAGTACTCGGAAAGCGATCTGGAAGAGGCGCTCATCCGCCACCTGGAGACCTTCCTCTTGGAACTGGGCGGTGACTTCTGCTTCATGGGCCGCCAAAGGCGTCTGCGCATCGGTGACAAATGGTACCGGGTCGACTTGCTGTTCTTTCACCGGCGGCTGCGATGTCTGGTAGTCATCGACTTGAAGATCGGTGGTTTCACTCACGCCGACGCCGGGCAGATGCACCTCTACCTGAACTATGCGCGGGCGCACTGGGGCCGCGAGGGCGAGAACCCGCCCGTTGGACTGGTCCTCTGCTCAGAAAAGGATGAGGCGCTTGCGCGATATGCCCTCGAAGGCTTGCCAAACTACGTGATGGCAGCGGAGTACCGAATTACCCTGCCCAACGAGGAGCTCCTGGCAGCGGAGATTGACCGAACGCGGCAGGTGATAGAATCGCGCGGCTCGATAACGTCAGAGGCTCCGCTAAGTAGCGGCACGCTGACAGTAGAGAATCCGAAAGAATGAGCGAGGCAACGCAACGAGCGGGAACGGCAGACCCATTAGAAATTGTGCCAATGGAACTCGTTGTCGATTCCGTGGAGCCTGCGATGCAACAAAGAGGGCCTAGCGTAGCGCATTTGAGAATGGCCCTTTGACGGTGCCCCGGCCACAGAGTAGAATGCTGGGTAGAAGTTGGCCCGGCGATGCTACTAACACCCCGGGCCGTGGCTCCACCTGAAGGGTCAGGTGATGCGATGTGATTGTACTACTCGCAGACCCGCTCCCGACAGGAGGCGGGTCTCTTGTTGATGTTCTAAGGAAGAAGGAATAATAGGAGGAAATCATGGCGAAGACCAGGGCACAGAGACAGGAGCACGGCAAGAGGGCGGCCATCTACGCCCGCGTCTCGGACAAGAGCCAAGACACAGAGGACAAGACCTCCCTTTCCGAGCAGACCATCGAGATGGAAGCC
Source organism: Dehalococcoidia bacterium (assembly GCA_965248595.1). Taxonomy (GTDB): domain Bacteria; phylum Chloroflexota; class Dehalococcoidia; order Lucifugimonadales; family SHYF01; genus SHYF01. The sequence goes on along the minus strand of CBDFJM010000001.1, from coordinate 72,608 downwards.
TACTGCGAGGGCAAGGGCATGACCATCACAGCACGCTACCAGGAGGTGGGCAGGGGCTGGACCAAGAAGCGCCCCGAGTTCCAGCGGATGCTCTCCGACGCCAAGCAGGGACTATTTGACACCATCGTCTGCCGGAAGTCCGATCGGCTGAGTAGAGGGATGTACCCCGCAGCCGCTCTGATGGAGGTGGTGGAGGCTCACCAGATACGGCTTGAGGCCGTCATGGATGCCATCGACATGAAAACTTTCGGCCTGATGGCGGCCATCGGGAAGATTGAACTGGACAACTTCCGCGAGCGGTCGTCTTTGGGCAAGCGCGGGACTGCCAAGCAAGGACGCATACCCTCCGGCGGCCTTCCCTACGGCTACCGCATTGGAGACGACCGCAGGCCAGAGATACATGAGGCCGAGGCCGAGATCGTCCGCCGAATCTTCCGTCAATACGTCCACGAGGGCATGGGCTCCCCCGCGATCGCATGGCAACTGACCGACGACGGCATTCCCACCGCCCAGGGCGGCGAACACTGGCGTCAGGCCCAGGTGCATAGCCTCCTGGGAAACGACAGCTACTTGGGCATCTGGAGCTACGGGAAGACCCGGCAAGTCTCCACCGAAGATGGAACGAAGGTATTCGACCAGCCGAAGGACGCCTGGATAGAAGTGCCGATTCCACCCCTGGTAGACCAAGAGACCTGGGACATGGTCCAGGTCCTCAAGAAGCAACGGCTCATGCGGTCCAAGAGGAATACGAAGGTCTTTTATCTATTGCAGCATCTCCTGAGATGCAGCGAATGCGGTCTCCACTTCGGTGGGAGGTCTGCTTGGAACGGCAGCAGCCCCCGCAGCGGTAAGCTTGATCCGGCCAATCCTCGGCGCTACTACAAGTGCACCGGGATGCACTCGATGCGGTTACGCTGCCGGGAGCGACCCTACCTCAGGGCTGAGCCGTTGGAGGAGCTGGTGTGGAGCGAGGTCAGCCGCGTCCTTCAGAACCCCGATTTGATTGTCGCGGGGATCGAGTCCCTCGACGCTCAGGACAGCGGTGCCCTTGATGAGGAGATCAGCAAAGCGGAGCGCCAAGTGAGGTCTGTCCAGATGGAGGAGGACCGCGCTATCAGACTGTATGTATCTGGGAAGATCACCGAGGCCCAACTTGACCATCAGCGCAAATTCATCACCGAACGCTTGGAACTCGCCGGGAAGCAACTCGATGACCTCCGGGCCAGGGCGGCGAGCGGAGCTGAAAAACGCGCTACGATGGGGGCGGTCCTGGCCTGGGCTGGGGAGGTTGGCGATGGGCTGGACGACATGACACCCGAGCAACGTAAGGCCGTCCTCCAGTTGGTTCTCGATGACGCTATAATCGACAAGCACAATCAGGTGCGGATCAACCTGGCGATCCCTGTAGAAGTACCTGTGTCAATTGCATCTGCTTCATCAGCATGGACTTGAAGGCGACGGCGTGCTCCCGCTTTCGGGTGAACCTCGAAAACTTCCAGACGAGGATGACCTCGAACGGAGCGTTGGGCCTGCTCCCCTCCTCGATCATCTCCCGGAACTGTGGCCGGTCGGCTACGCGTCTGCTCTCGGCCTCGTCCACGTACTCGCGGGCGACGAGGTAGCCGTTGGCCTTGGCGTAGTCCTTGAGCGCCCTCAGCTGGGCGGACACGGACAGGTCAACGTCCTGTCGGTCGCTGGACACCCTCGCGTACAGCGCCGCCGGTGTGAGCGGCTGTAGGTTCTTCTTCATGCTGTCCTCCCAATCTGGCATGTGATCGCTGTTTTCGATTTCAACCCCCCGTCACCCGGACCCAAACAATCCCGTCAACGTGTTCAAAGTGCCCATCGGCTGAAACGAGATCGGCGCCCGTTTCCATAGCATGGGCCGCAATCCAGACATCGTTTGTCGGAATTGGCCGCCCTTTGGCCTTCAACCCTGACATTACCCGTGAGTAGCGGTCCGCAGTCACCGGACCCACAGGAACAAAGGACACGTAGGGACGTTCGAGGAAGGACCGAAGTTCCGCAAGGTTCTGCTCGAAGTGCGCACCCTGCCGGAAGCCGAATAACTGCTCACCTACCACAACAGCCGAGAACAGCACCTCCTCAGCAGCCTGTATCAGGTCTCTCACCTGGTGGTTGCCCCGCATGAACGCGGAGTAGGCGTTGGAGTCCAGTAGAATCCTCATGCCCACGCAGACTCGTCCACAGTCTCGAAGACCTCAAGGGCAGCATCAAAACCCTCTGCCTCATCTCGGCTCCATACGCCGAACAGGTCGTCTAACGAAGACCCTATTGCGTTCGGATTCCCCTTGCGGTCCGTTATACCGGCACCCTTCCTGAGCAGCCTCAACGCAGCTTGATTCAGAGAGATTCCCTCCTGCCTTGCGAGGCTATGCATAATGGTGCTCAGTTCGTCGTCGAATCCTCTGAGCGTAAGTTGGTTCATGTCGTGTTACCTCCTTGCGAGTCATTGTTAGAGGCGCTACGAGTCAGTATATCCGTCACCCATGCGCGGGTCAAGGCTCGTCGGTCAATTCTCAGATGAACAGTCGCCACGTGAGCAGACCGCAGATGACGAGCAGCACGACGGCGGTCACGCGGAGCATGCGATAAACAACTTCCTTCGTCTCCTTGTGCGCGGCGGTCTCCTTCCGGTACGCCTCCTCAAGCTCCGCATACGGCCTGTCTGCTGGCGGATTGCGGACTCCCTGGCCTCGTCCCGCTCCCTCTCCAACTCGGATGCTCCATGCTGCAACTCCGAGGCGCTTTGTTCCAACTCCCGCACGGTCCGCTTCAAGCTCTTCCTCCCTGATGATGGCCCGGCGCAGCAGCTCCTCGTCGCTCAGGTACTCCAGCCCGTGCATCCGCACGAACACCCGGCGGCCCTCCCAGCGGACCTCGACATCTCTCCTCCCGATCATCCGGTCGAGGGTCGAGAGGGATACCTCCAGTTCCTCCGCCGCCTCCGCTTTCGTCACCCAGCGGACAGGCTCGTCCATCGCTGCTTCCTCCTTTTAGGCTGACACGTCAGGGGTGCAAACGTGCAATCAAGGTGTCTTCGGACCCGCCCCATATTTTAGCATGGCGTCCCACTTTGGACCTTGATACGTCATACGATGCGTCAACCCCCTTTCGTAGCTAAAACAGGGGTGAAATGAGCATCGGCGGACCCTGAAAATCACCCCGCGAACGCAACTTTGCAGCCCCCAACCAGCAGGGAGGGCAGATAGCGCCGATGCATCGCTATCTACGTGTCACCCTCCTACAGGACGCATCCGGTGGTAGAGGGATTCCCATCGGTAGGCCCGCAGGCCAGATAGCGCCAGTCGGGGGGACTCAGCCTCCCAGAGGGGACGCCAGGACTTTCCAAGTATTCCTGTGCGTGACAGCACTGGAATGCACGACACGAGGATGGGCAGCGACATGGTGGCCAACTGGGACGCCGTGCGCACGTAGGTGTCCACGACGAAGAGGGTGACCGGGAACGGGGGCTGGTCTTCTCCCGGCTCGGTGGACCAGTAGTAGCTCGTGTATGGTCTCAAGCGGGCAAGGACTCCCCTGGGGTGGCGGGCGCGCAACTCGTGCTCAAGATAGAACGGCACGTGAAGGCCACCGGCGATCAGGTGCCCCACGGCGTCGGGGGCGATGGCCGACTCCCCCCAGTTGTAGGCTCGGTCCGACCTGGCGGTGGGAACGGACCACTGGAGTTCGCTCGATGCATCTTCCCGGGTCTCTGCCATCAGCTGTGACAGGAACCAGGTGATGCCGTCTGCGTGCTTCGTCTGCCGCGCCCACGTCTCGATGCGGTGACCCACGTGTCGTCTCCGGCCCTGTTTGTCGGTGGTAAGGGCCGTGCTCCAGATGGCCCGCGTGGTGGGAAGCTCGGCGCGGTCCCGGTGCGTAATGTAGCGAATACCCTCGGCGGACAGGGTGTAGCGAACGTCGCCTCGTTTGCCGTGACGCTCGATGAGGCCCCAGGTTTTCACGAGGTTGTGCATCATCTGGCTGACTCGTCCCTCGGAGACGCCGAGCCAAGTCGCCAGGTGCTCACGGGGGATCGTCGGGTGGTCGGTGATGAGGTCGAGTGTCCGCTTCTCCGAGGGTGTGATGCCGAAGGCCGGCGCGGCCTGCGCCATGCGATCGGGACGGGGCAGCGATGCCCGCTTCCGACCCGGCGACTGCGTGCGAAGCCCTCCGCCGGGGCTGCCGTGGGCGCTCACGTCCTTCAGCGTGTGGTACGAGTTGCCGACCCATGAGTATCTGCGCCATAGGCGAAGGTCCCGTCCTTCGAGCGCGTCCCTGGTCTCCACGGCGACGTAGCAGTCATCGAGGTTCAGGTTTATGCAGAACCTCGTCGTCAGCCTCTCCTCCCAGATGCTGGGCGTCAGGATCAGAACGGTGTCGGGGCGACGGGTGTAGTCGTATTCCGCTATGGCTCTCAGCCGGTCGTAGAGCGACCGGCACCGCAGGGCCAGGCCCTGGCGCACCACGCCGAAGCTGCGGCCGTCGTGGAGTGTGACCGTGGCGTCGAACCGGCCCCGGCGGTGGAACTCCACGTGAGACCGGAGGCCGTCGATGCCGGGGGACAGTGAGGCGGCGAGACGGTAGACGGCGGCCACCGCGTCCATCCTGCGGATGAGCAGCGTCAGCCATTCCCTGGACAAAGGGTAGGCCCGCACGAAGTCCGAGGGCATCACAAAGCCGAGAATCCCGGCGGTCTCGCCGATGCCCTTGGCCGTCAGATAGTATCTCTGGCTCGAAGGCAGTTGGGCGGTGCCGTTACTCACCCTCCCGACGGTGCCGTGGGCCAGCAGACCGGTCAGGGCGCGGTGAACCGTGGCGTGAGGCTCGCCGAGAATGAGCGCCAATTCCGCCGAATCGACGAACGGCATCCGGCTGAGAAAGTGCCGCCGCTGCCTCTTCGAGAGAGCCATAAACTGAGGGCTAGAACGAACCGAGGCAGCGGCGGCAACCGCCACATGGCAGTGTCGCTGCGTGGGGGAAGGAGTCCAATGGCCCAGGGACTACTGTCTCCCTCCGTACTCAGAGCGCGTCGTCTGCCAAGCATGGTGCGCATGGCCACCATCCACAGATGGCGCTACTAAGGGACCCGTCCAGAAAGACCGCGCATTTCACAAACCAAGGCGATGGCCATCGTCGTTGACCTCGTTACGGCTTCGGAACGTCGGGGCGCCTCCACACACCCCGTCATTCCTGTATAGAGGTCTTCGCTCTCTGCCAACCTATCGCCGGGTCCCAGTACTTTCCCAGAACGAGATGTCGGCTTGGGAGAACACGTAGTACGCCAGGCGGCCGCCTCTAGTCGTTTCGCCTCACCGTTCGCACCACCTTTCGGACCACGGCGGTCACGTCGTGGGCTATGGATCTGGGTGAACTATTGAACACCCATAGCGCCGCTATACGCGCGGCCGTAGTGAGGGCACGAGCTGTGGAATCGAGCGAGCTATGCAGCCAACGCACCGCCGTGGCTACCCCTCGTGCCATCGTTGTCGGCAGACTGTCGGCTCCCCAAAAGAACCTCGTCCAGCCCCACTTACGTTGCACCCCGGCTACTACGATGCCTCCGGTGATTGCGCCAATCGCCATACCGCCGATGGCTACGAGCGCCAGGGCTAGCGCAGAAAGTTGTGGGCCACGATCATTCGTCATCGAGGGCATCGGCCCGGTGGTCTCTGCCGTGTGCTCGGCCGTCGACGTATCGCCCAATTCAACAAGGTCGGACCTCGTGGTTCTGTCGCGGCCGACATCGAGGTCTGTTAGGTGGACGAGGTCACGCAGCGCTACGGGGATGGGGCCGGTTAGCTGGTTGCCACCGAGGTCGAGGACTGTCAACGCGGTCAGGTCATCCCATGCTGCGGGGATGGGGCCGGTGAGCCGGTTGCCGCCGAGGTGAAGCTCGGTCAGGTCCGTCAGGTACCCCAGCTCGGGAGGGAGCGGACCACTCAGCCCATTCGCACTCAAGCTGAGAACCGTCAGGTTGATGAGGTTGCCCAGCCCATCAGGGATAGGACCGGTGAGTTCGTTGTTGTTCAGGGTAAGCTCGACTAGCTCAGTGAGCTCACCCAGCTCGGGAGGAATAGGACCGGTGACTTCATTGTTGTGGAGGTTTAAGACCGTCAGGTTGGTCAGGTTGCCCAGCTCAGCCGGGATCGGGCCGGCGAGCTGGTTGTTATAGAGATAGAGGATGGTCAGACCGGTGAGGTTGCCCAACTCCGGCGGGATCGGGCCGGCGAGCTCGTTGTTGTGGAGGTAGATGCGCGTAAGGTCGGTGAGGTTGCCCAGCTCCGGCGGGATCGGGCCGGTGAGCTCATTGTCGCTGAGGTAGAGCTGCGTAAGGTCGGTGAGGTTGCCCAGCTCTGGCGGGATCGGGCCGGCGAGCTGGTTGTTGCTGAGGTGGAGCGTGGTCAAGTTGCCGAGGTTGCCCAGTTCCGGCGGGATCGGGCCGGTCAGCTCGTTGTTGTAGAGGTAGAGCTCCGTCAGCTCGGTCGAGTTGCCCAACTCAGCCGGCATCGGGCCGGTGAGCTCGTTGTTGTAGAGGGAGAGGATGGTCAGACCGGTGAGGTTGCCCAGCTCCGGCGGAATCGGGCCGGCGAGCTCGTTGTTGTGGAGGTAGATGCGCGTAAGGGGTCACGTCCCATAGAGTGGTGTAAGAGTACGTCATCCTGTTGATATCGTCTAGGCCGCTGCCTCTGCGAGTTCGGCTCTGGGTAGAGCTTCGTTGGAGGTGGTTACCTCCTGTGTCATGTATCGACGGCCGACGGCCCACTCGTCGTGCTGCTCAGCTAGGACGGCGCCGACCAGGCGACGGACAGCTGGGCGGTTAGGGAAGATGCCCACCACATCGGTGCGGCGCCGTATCTCCTTGTTGAGACGCTCCAGGGGGTTGTTGGACCAGATCTTCTTCCAGTGGGCGAGTGGGAAGCTGGAGAAGGCCAGGACGTCGGGTCCAGCCTCGTCCAGTCGAGAGGCGACCTGTGGGAACGGGTCCTGGAGCTGAGCAATCACCCGCTCGAGTTGGGCATGCACCTCCTGAGGGGACGGCTGCTGGTAGATGGTGCGTACCATGGTGGCCACCCAGGGCTGAGCGCTCCTGGGGACCCGAGTGAGCAGGTTGGTCATGAAGTGGGTGCGGCACCGCTGCCAACTGGCCCCACCGAAGACAGTTGCGATGGCATCCCTGAGTCCCTGATGAGCGTCCGATACCACCAGTTCCACCCCGCCGAGGCCCCTGGCCGACAGTGAGCGCAGGAAGGCTAACCAGAAGGCGCCGTCTTCACTGGTACCCACGTCCATCCCAACGATCTCACGCTTGCCCTCGCTATTGACCGCCGTCGCCACCACCACGCTGACGTTGACTATCCTACCGGCCTCTCTGACCTTCTGGGTTAGTGCGTCCAGCCACAGGTAGGGATATGATCCGCCGTCCAGCGGCCGACCCAGGAAGCTCTCCACCACCCCGTCCAGCTCCTGGCAGATACGCGACACTTGGCTCTTTGAGATACCCTCGCACCAAAGAGCCTTGACCAGATCATCCACTCGCCTCGTCGATACACCCTCCACATACGCCTGCTGGATCACCGCCAGCAGAGCTCGCTCGCTGCGACGCCGTGGCTCCAGCAGGCTCGGAAAGTAGCTCCCCTCCCTCAGCTTGGGTATCTGCAACTCCATGGTCCCTACGCGAGTGTCCCATGCTCGAGACCGGTACCCGTTGCGCTGGGTCACCCGCTCAGGGTTGCGTTCTCCATACCCAGCGCCGGTCCTCGATGACACATCAGCCTCCATGATCTCCTCGACCAGCACTCTCAGTGCCTCTCGTAGAAAGTCCACGTCACCGTCGACTCCCCTCTTGCGCATTAGCTCAAGCAGGTCCATCCTTTCCTTGACCACCGTTGTCCTCCTTTCTCAGGCTCGTCTTTGCCCGCTAAGGATGACGTGGTGGTCTCTCTTCATCCAGACCCTCTACTCTTGTTACACCACTTCCTGGGACTCTACTATACATTGGCATTCGGTGCTCACCAAACGGTCAATTGCCTGTTAGCAGCCAGCAAAAGTGGGACACATTGGGAGCCGAGAGATCAGGGGCTGTATGGAGGTCTGGTGAGCTCCCTGAGGGCCCTGTTGTAGCGTCGTCGCCGTTCGGTGGTTTGAGCCTTCACCTCCTTCCTGCGTTGTAGGATCTCTTGCCGTCTTCCCTTGAGCACGTCTGATGGTGTCACGTTGCCCAGAGCCTTGTGATAGCGCCGGTAGTTGTAGTAGCTGACGAAGGCCGCGATAGCAGCCTCAAGGTAGGCGGGCAACTCATAAGGCACCTGGTTGACGTCCCGTTTGATGGTCTGGTGGTAGCGCTCCAGCTTCCCGTTGGTCTGAGGGTGGAAAGGAGTTGCTAGGATGTGCTTGATGCCAACCATCCCCAGGTAGTCCCTGAATGCTCTTGAGACATAGCCTGGACCGTTGTCACTCAGCAGCCTGGTGCGGTCTGTGACTGGACTTGGTCCATGCTGGTCGTGTCCACAGCATCCTGGACCACCTCGATGAAGGAGTCGGCCGTCATATCTTGCTGAAGCCTGTGAGCCAGGATGAAGCGGGAGTAGTCGTCCATAACGGTGACCAGGTAGTAGTAGCCCCAACCAACCACCCTGAAGTATGAGGCATCGGTGGCCCACATCTGGTGAGGCCCTGTGGTCTTGCGGTGGTACTCCTTCCCCGCGGCCAACCGCATCTCAGGCCTCTTCACTAGGCCCTCCCTGCCCAGGATACGGTAGACGCTGGACTCTGAGACTGAGAAGCCCTGGTTGTCGGTGATCCACGCGGCCAGCTGACGGCAGCTCAGCTCTGGCATCTTTCTGGCTGATAACAGGACTGAGCGTTCTTCCTGAATAGTAAGACGGTTCCATGGTGGCTGATCGCCTCCTGGTCGGTCCTCAAGTCCTTGTTGGTTTTGGCGTCTGAGCCACCGGTAGTAGGTGCTCTTAGGGATGCCCAGCTCTCTGAGGACCTTTCGCTTGTGGAGGGGAGACGAGGATACTTTGGTAACTACCTCTGCCTTCTCCGGGGCGCTCATCCGCTGGTACCGGTGGCGTCCTGGGGCATGGGGATGGCCGTTTTTTTGAGACGGTACGCCTCCAGCGACAGATCGGCCACTAGCTCCTTGAGTTCCCCGTTCTCTCGCTTGAGCTGCCCTACCTCATGCTGAGTGGCGTCCCGAACCGAGTCACGGGTCAACCTCTCCTTGCCCGCCTCCATGAACTCTTTGGTCCACGAGTAGTAGGAGTGGGGCTTGATCCCCTCCCGCCGGCACAGGTCGTTGACTGTGACCTCGCGGCGGAAGCCCTCCAGAACAATTCGGATCTTCTCTTCCGAGGTGTACTTACGTCGGGCAGCCGCCTTCACTGTGCGGACGAAAGACCTGGTCTGCTCGCTTCGTTCCTCGGCAGCCTCTGCTTTGCTTACTTCTAATTGGGACACATCTGCTCCTTTCTGTGGGTAGCTCTACCCTCATTTCAGGAGCTCACACCACCCTCCGACTCTCGGGTTTTCCTACCCTTATATGTGTCCCATTATCGCTGACGGTCTACACCAGTACGAGCAAGACCCCGGTACCCACAGACGTCAGGAGTCCGGTAGCATGGTCACCGGGCTCCTGACAATTGGAGAGAGCCTATGCCGTGCGCAATCGATGCCTGGGGACAAGGACTACACCGCCATCTGGCACGGATAAGCTCTAGGGTTCTCGCGAGAGCACGAATGCGGCAGGGCCGGCCGCTCCCACTGATGGAGGGGCCGGTTCTGCTTTCGATTTACAGTCGGATGCTCCAAAAGGAACAAGATGTATACTACTGCTGAAAGACCGGCTTCGAAGCCACCTATTGAGCCTGGTGATGAGGACATGTCGTCGAAGATCTTGGTTGTAGATGACGAGCGAATGGTGACGGAAGTGGTGGAGGGGTACTTGCTCCACGCTGGCTACGAGGTAGCCACAGCGAGCGACGGTCGAGAGGCCTTGAAGCTCGTGGGTGAGTGGACTCCCGACCTGGTGGTGCTGGACCTCATGCTTCCAGGGCTGGATGGGCTGGAGGTGTGCCGGCAAATACGCAAAGAAAGCTCTACGCCGATTATCATGCTGACGGCACGCGGCGAGGAGACCGACCGCGTTGTGGGATTGGAGCTGGCGGCGGATGACTATATGGTCAAGCCGTTCAGCCCCAGAGAACTGGTGGCGAGAGTGAAGTCCGTCCTTCGCCGGTCCGCTCAGCAGGCCGTTCAAGCCGATCAAGGTGTTGATAAGTTGAGCATAAACCCCCGGACTCGTGAGGTTGTGGTTGACAGTAGACAGGCTACACTGACCGCCAAGGAGTTCGACCTGTTGCACTTCCTCGCGAGTCATGCAGGCCAAGTGTTTTCACGCGGACAACTGATGGACCAGGTGTGGGACTACCAGTACGAAGGGGACTTCAGCACGGTAACGGTACACATCCGCCGCATTAGAGAGAAGATTGAAGCCGATCCGGAGAGACCCCGCTACATCAAAACGGTTTGGGGCGTAGGATATAAGTTAGAGGCATAACGGGCGAGGAAAAGAGGAGTCATGCGGAAAGTTGGGTTGGCCGTTGTTACACTGGCAGCAATGACCGCAGTGGCGCTGATGGTGGTCGAAGTATCAGCGTCGCCGCCGGCAAGCGACCTGATTGCTTTGACCGCGTTCCTACTCATGTCCGGGGGCATCACCATGATCTTCGGACTAGGGGTAGCGTACTTCGGGCTGCCGAAGGGGTTCAAGTCGTTCAGGGCACAAATGGTCGTGGCGTCTGCCTTGATGGCGATTCTGGCTCTTGCCAACGGAGGAGTCACCGCATATATGATGTTCCTTTCGGCCCACGACCTCGCGCTTCTGGGAGGACTGCTGGCATTTTCTGTGGGAATCAGCGGGTTTGTGATATACGTCATTTCGGAGCCGACAATCCGGTCTGTTGGTGAGATCATTCAAAGCGTCAAAGGTGTGAGCGCTGGCAACCTTGACGTGAGCGTGCCAGTACGTTCCGATAACGAAATCGACCAGGTAGCCGTCGCTATCAACGGTATGATCCAACGCCTGGCACACAGCTTGAAGCGCGAGCGGGACCTGGAAGAGGCACGGAAAGAGCTCTTCAGAGCCGTATCGCACGATCTGAGAACACCAGTGGCATCCATCCGTGCAATGATAGAAGGGATCAACGACGGTATTGTGACAGATGCCGAGACGGTGAGTCGCTACATGCGCACCACGCAGAATGAAGTGAAGAACCTTGGCGATCTGATCAATGACCTGTTCGATCTGACACAGCTAGACACAGGCGTGTTAGAGTTGCACCTAGAGACGACTTCATTGAGAGACCTGGTTTCAGACACCCTGGAAGGCATGTCAATGCAGGCGTCTTCACGGAACGTGAGGTTGGTCGGAAGTGTGGATGAAGCCATCCCGCCCCTGTACCTGGACGTGCGGAGAGTCCAGCGGGTGCTGTACAACCTCATTCAAAACTCGATTCGATACACCCCGCCAGACGGCTCCATAATGGTGAAGGCCAAGGATAGCGACGGCGAAGTACAGGTGGAAATCACCGACACGGGGACCGGTATCCTGGAAAAAGACATGCCCCATATCTTCCAGAAGTTCTACCGGGCAGACGATGCTCGTTCCCGAGAGTCGGGTGGCACAGGATTGGGCCTCGCCATAGCTAAAGGCATAGTGGAGGCGCACGGTGGAAAGATTTGGGTACGCAGCCAGTCGGGGGAAGGGAGCACCTTTGCCTTTACCTTGCCTAAAACGCTGTTGTCATCCCAGCAGCCGCAGACAGTACCAGGGTCCGCTCTGTTTGGTTGAAGACACGGCGAGTTCCTGGCTTGACTGACAACGTCGGATAGAAATGGAGCGGGGGACGGGATTCGAACCCGCGACAACCTGCTTGGAAGGCAGGAGCTCTACCACTGAGCTACCCCCGCTCATGTCGCCTGGGGACGCAAAGGAATTATACCACTAGCGGAGTTGGGTGCTTTGGGATTTGGCAAGACACAACGGATTGCTACTATCTGAGTTGGACCTCACTGGAACTTGAACCCCGAAATAGCGAGGATGGCGTCTGCGCGCCCCCTAGCCGCCACATAAAAGGTGCCGCCATCTCTAGTGATCCAAATTCCTTGGGCACTGCCGAGGCCGGTCAGGAAGCGATACACCCCATCGGAAAGGGTGTCTTCATCCGGGCCATCTGGCAACGCTGCCCATACGTCCCCGCCAGCTGTGATGAATAGGGTGCCATTAGGAGCGAAAGCAAGCTGGTCAGGACTTTCGAAGCCCGGGCGAACGTCTGCAAACATAGTCCTGGTAGTAACAAAGTCCGTCACCTTGGCAGTATCAAGGTCAATAGCGACAACTCTTGTCTCTGCCTTAGCACTAAGTACGAAGTACAGTTTGCCATCTGGGCCAACGTGCATATCTTCGCCGGCATAGAAGTCTGTCCCCTCCTTGCCGGTGTCCGGGGCTTCAAGGATGGCGGTCCTTATCCATCCCTGGTTTTCCTTGAATACGTACAGGGCTCCTGTAGCGAGGTCTGGCGGTGATTCCAGCACGTACTTATAAATAGGCCCCCCATTCGGCTGATCCTCTCCCAGGTAGATAGTGTCAGAACTAACAATTTCTATCCCCTTGCCGCGGTACTGGCCCATCGCCCTCAGCGGCGGTGGCGTCGGCTGGTCGGACACATCAGGTTTGACTGCCCTGTAGAACCCCAGTTGCCTCTCCTGCGGACCTGTGCCGGTACCCTCTTCCGCCACCAGGAGCACGTTGGCAGGCTGGTAGTAAGCGATCCCTCCCGGCCTGTGCAAACCGGAGGTAAGCCGGATGACATCTCCCGTGGCCAGGTCTACACGGTAGACCGAGCCGCCCGGGTACTGGATCTGCATTACGAAGAATAAGTACCGTTCAGTAGGGTCAAGGGCTATGACGTACGTATCGTTGTAAGTGCCGGGAGGAACGACATCTTTGTATGTAAACCCTGCTGGCAAGCCGGGAACTCCTATCTTCCCCTCGTGCTCAGACGCAACGGTGGAGGGGTCGAACCCCAGCCGTCCAATAATATCCGCCGACGGTGCCGTGGGTGGCGGCTCGGGACCAGCGCAACCAGAGGCGCCCAAAAGGATGGCCAAACCAACACTCGCCAATCCAATGGTTCTCATCAAGTTACGCAATAGACCTCATAGCACCTCCGCTCATGGTGGACCAGTCGAACCCCATGAGCGAGATACCTCCACCAAGAGTTGTTAGGGAGTTTGGGTAGGGGCGGGTGCCGTGCCCTGCTTCAGCACCGGCGGCTTTGTGGGCTTTGCCAGGAACATGAGGAAAGCACCTAACAGGAACGTGCCAGAGTAGATCAAAAAGGCTATCCTGTAGCTCCCGTATTGGTCGAAGATCCAGGCGCCCATCAGAGGGCCGGCGGCGTTGGATATCAGGTTGAATGGAGCGGTGAAACCACGTATTGTGCCCTGGAACGTGCGGCCGAAGTAGTTGGCCCAGGCCAGCGGGGTTACCAGGATGTAAGCGCCTCGAGTAAGTCCATATACCACGGCGTAGATATACAGAGACTGGGCAGTGGTAGCAAAATTGAATATGGAGATGGCGATGCTGCCACCAACCATGCATATGATGGCCAGGTAACGGATGTGGATCCTCTCGGAAACGAATCCATAAATCAGCTTGGCCACGATAGCTAGGAAGGCGTACAGCGATACCACGGTAGCCGCGGTGACCGTCGAAAAACCCTTATCCGTGATGAAGTTGAACTGGTGCAGCGTAACTGACCCAATGGAAATGCCACCTAGATTGAACGCCATCAGGATCAACCAGAAGGTGGGCGACCGGATGGCCTGCGGGAGCGTCCAGACGTCTTCCAGGCCTGCCGCCGGCTTCTTGGCAGCCTCGCCTGGTTCTTCGCCAGCCCTGGTTTCCGCGGGAACTGGGGTCGCTCCGTCGGGTAGCAACCCGTAGTCCTCAGGCTGTCTCCGCATGAACAAGGCTCCGGGAACCAGGAAGACCCATGCCATGATTGCCAGGACTACCCACCCTGTTCGCCAGCCGTATTGAACAACAATGAATGCGCCCACAGGTGTAAACAACAATCCGCCCAGAGATACCCCTAGAGTCGTAAAGGCCGTAGCCCGGCCTCGCTTGCGAATAAACCACTTGGACACGGTGGACTGGGTCACCAGATTCCCTTCGGCCACCAAAGCCACAGACCCTATCACGCTGTATACCAGGAAGTATTGCCAGATTTCACGAATTCCAGCCATGGCCATACTTACACCACCTATAAGAACAGCGCCAACCAGCATGATCAGTCTGGGCCCACGGATGTCAACCAGCCGCCCTATAAATGGTGCAATGAAAGCGTTCATAAAGGAGCGCAGAGTGGGAGCAAGGGCTACGGTGGTCCTGGACCAGCCCAAGGCCGCAGCCATGGGTTTGTAGAATATGGGAAAGGCGTAGACGGAGGACCCCTGGATGACGTCCGAAAGGAAGACTATAAAGACGATCCACCACCCGTAGAAGATGCGAGGCTTTCGACGGGGCTGGGTGCCTTCTTCAGCTGTTGTATCCACGCGGCTCCTTCCTCTGAGGTCCGGAGGGATGGAGAACGGGAAATGCTACTCGCCCAGGAAGACCCTCTGGGAGTGGTAGTCCACCACGTTTTTCAGGGCGCGTGCGCCCCTCTCAAAGCCCAGGAAGGCGGGAATCCCCTCCTGGCTGAACCGTCTTTCCACGGACTCCAGGGTTGTAGAGTCAGTCTTGGGCAAAAGGGAGCTTAGAACAGCGATGATGGGTTTGGCGGAACTGGCCTGAAACGCCTTGAACGCCTTAATCCTGCCTTCCATCATCTCCGGGTTCTGGTGAAGCCGGCCTGTGGATACCTCTACCGCAACCACGTCTATGTTCTCATCTCTACTCAGAACGTCCACGATGCGGTCGAAATTCTCTCCGCCCACCTGTATCGGGTTCACATAGTTGCCGCCAATGAGGCTCAGGAAGGAGGCTAGCTCCTCATTGGACCGTTCACTAAACGGGACTACCTTGAACCCGCTCTTGGAGAAGACGTTGGCCATCTCCGTGGAGTGGCCACCGGAGAGGGCGAAGAGACCTATTTTGACACCGATGGCTGGTGGAACCACAGAGAGGGCCTTGGCAGTGTCGATCATCTCTGCCATGTTATCCACCTGCACAGCGCCGCACCTGGTCACCACAGCGTCCCACAGCTCGCGGCGAACATAAGACGTTCCGGTGTGAGCCTCGGTGGCCCGGGCCGCATCCTCGGTCTGGCCCACCTTCCAGATGATGACAGGCTTCCTCTTGACGGCTTCACGCAGGCTTTGGAAGAACTTGTATGGGTTTCTTACGCCCTCCAGGTACATTCCTATCACCTTGGTGTCTTCATCCTGAGCCAGGTAGTCCACCAGGTCTGGGGCATCCACCACGACGCCATTGCCCATGCTAATGCAGTAGCTGACCTTGATGCCGTGGCTATAGGCCTCATCCACAAGGCCCGTGGACTGGCTGCCGCTCTGGGATATGTAGCCCAGATATCCCCTCTCTTCGTGGTACTGCCCCGCCGACTGACGTATGCCCACTGCGGGGTTGAACAGCCCCATGCAGTTGGGGCCGATTATCGGCATTCCTGCCTTCTGCGCCATCTCCACAATGGACTGCTCCAACCTGATTCCCTCCGCCTCCCCCGACTCCCCAAAACCCGCCGTGTACACGTGGACCACGGCCACGCCCTTTGTGATGCAGTCCTGTACCACCCTGGGCACCACCTGGCGCGGAACTGAAATCGTGACGTAGTCTATCGGCTCAGGGATGTCCAGCAAGCTGGAGAAGTTTGGAACCCCCAACTCTTCGGCCCCTGGCCATTCGTTCTGGTCTATGTTGACGTGAAACAGCTTGCCGTGATTCTGTTGGAAAGCCGAATGTGCCCGCAGCCAGTTGAAGTTGTTGTGGCGTGCCGCTCCCACCACAGCCACGTTTCTTGGATTGAAGCCTCGCTCCAACCTGGCTACCGTTTCCTCTCTGGTCAGTGTCATGATCTTTGCCCGTCCTTTCCCAAGCCAGGGTATACTGTGCTATCGGAATGGCCGAGTATATCATGCGCAATAAAGTCAAGCAAACCGCCTGGCGCGGGTGCAGGGCAAACCTTGTCCGTAGTAAGATACCTGCATGGTTATGCAATGTCAGAAAGCTCTCCCTGTGTTAGTGGGCATCTCTGGGGCCAGCGGCTCCGCCATGAACGCGAAGCTAATCTATTACTCGCGCAGCGAGTAGTTTGGTATCTTGCCTCTCAGCCTAAAGGAAGAACATCGATCATCGGAGAAAACTTGTGGATGTAGTGGACCCATTGCCTGGTCTCGATGGCGAAGCCCGTGCCAGCCACGTAGCGACTATGTTCGCCCGTATCTCCGGTCGCTACGACCTGCTTAATACGGTGATGACCGTGGGCATGCATCACTGGTGGCGCCGGCGGGCGGCCATTTTGGCAACGCGGGACCTGGATGGCGTTGTCCTGGACGTAGCCACCGGAACGGGCGACCTGGCCATTGCCCTGGCCCGGCGGCCAGGCATGCGACAGGTGATAGGCCTGGACTTTGTGCCGGAGATGTTGCACTTGGCCCGGCAGAAGGCACAGCGGCGGAACTCATCCAAAACCAGTGGATTCCTACAGGGCGATGCCCTGGCGCTCCCTTTCCCGGACAACGCCTTTGCTTGTGCCACCTGCGGCTTTGGCCTGCGCAACATGGGAGACGTGCCCAAGGCCTTGGCGGAGATGGCCAGGGTTGTGCAGCCTGGTGGACGCGTGGTCATCCTGGAAATAGTCCCTCGCAAGAGCAAGGGGCTAGCTCCATGGCTGATCAACCTGTACTTCCGCCGCGTGGTTCCAGTGTTGGGCCGTTTCCTGACGGGGGAGCGGGAAGCGTACACGTACCTACCCAGATCCGTGGATGCCTTTCCTCTGGCCGGAGAGCTGATCCATCTTATGGAGGACGCTGGCCTTCGGAACGTAAGCTACCGCAACGCAGGGATGGGCATGGTGGCTATCCACGTAGGTGAGAAGGTGTAGCGCTAACTAGCTCCTGGACGAATCTCGGCCTGGGGTCCCTCGCTGGAAGCCGTCATTGCCCTGGGCGGATGCCATCTGGTACAGTACCAGATACGCTAAAATTCGTAACCTACTAGGAAGAGGTCATCCTATGGAATATCGTCGGCTGGGAAACTCAGGCTTGCAGGTATCGGCTGTAGGACTGGGCACCAACAACTTCGGCGGGCGTATGGACGCTCAACAAGCAGACAAGGTCATTCACCAGGCAATAGAGCTTGGAATCAACATGATGGATACCTCAGACAGCTACGGGAATGGCTTATCAGAGGAGTACATTGGTAAATCAATAAATGGCATGCGCACCCAGGTGGTGCTGGCCACCAAGTTCCACGCACCTATAGGCAAAGGCCCGAACCAGCGCGGCACTTCACGCATTCACATCAAAGAGGCAGTTGAGAAAAGCCTGAGATTGCTGGGGACCGACTACATTGACTTGTACCAGATACATCGTCCGGATTACGGCACGCCCATTGAGGAAACCTTGCGCGCACTGGATGACCTGGTCAGGCAAGGCAAGGTGCTGTACATCGGCTGCTCCAATTTCCCGGCATGGCGTCTGGCTGAGGCCATCTGGACATCCAAGGCACTGCACCTGGAAACATTCATCAGCGATCAGCCGGAGTACAACATGCTCGACCGCAGAGCGGAACGTGAAGTTGTCCCCTGCGCCCAGGCCTACGGTCTGGGTATTCTGCCCTTCTATCCCCTGGCCAGCGGGTTTCTCACCGGCAAGTACCGCCGTGGGCAACCTGCCCCTGAAGGCACCAGGCTGGCTGGCAACCATCGGGCCTCGGAAGGTACCTTTACCCCAAGTAATTTCGACTTATTGGAACAGCTTGAGGCCTTTGCTGCGGAACGGGAGCACTCCATGGTGGAGTTGGCCATAGCCTGGCTTCTGGCCACGCCTGTGGTAAGCAGTGTCATCGCCGGTGTCACCAAGCCGGAGCAGGTGGTGGCCAACGCCGCAGGGGCCGACTGGCACCTTACAACCGAGGATAAACAGCAGGTAGATGCCATGTTGGATAGCGCACGGCGCGGCTCTTGATAGAGAGAAACCGTGGACTCAAGTCCACGGTTTCCATTCCCCCACCAGCCCAATGCAACCAGAACTACGACTCCGCTTAAATGGTTCGATAACCTTGCTTGTTATAAAACGGCATAACCGGCAACGCCCTGGGGCCATCCTGCGCCCCCAGCCGATTGGCGTCTAGGTCCGATTCTTGCCATAACTGATCTCTGAGCGACGTCCGGGACTTTCCATTCCTGGCTCGTTGGCAAGTCAACTTTTGGGCAGCAAGGGGTCGTCGGGTGTTCATAAGACGCTAGGCGTGCTACGATTGTTGGGGAAGATAACAAGACGCGCGAATGCACCTGGCGCAAATGAGGGCCCCCTTACTCTGATTGAACCCTAGTGTTATTCCCTTGTTGCTTTGTCGATGGTGCCAGGCAAAATGGCCCGAATCAACCCGTATGTGTAGAAAGGAGACTCGGAACAATGAAGAAGTATCTCGTTATCTATCATGCACCAGCCGCTTTTGAAGCCACCCCAGGGACGACCCCAGAAGACATGCAGAAGGGCATGGTCTGGTAGACTGGGGCTCGCCGCTCATCGGTGGCCAGACCGTAACCAAGTCAGGCAATTCTGCAAGCGACAAGGGGGTCGCTGGATTCTCTATACTGCAAGCAGAGAATATGGAAGGAGCGAAAGCGCTCCTTGCCGGGCATCCACACCTCGATTGGACGGAAGGCGTCTCAATAGAAGTTCACGAATACATGCCGATGCCTTCGTAGGTAGTCCGGCCTGGAACGATTCCGCGCGACCGCCAAGCGAAGAAAGCTCCCCTAGCAAATCGAGTCCTGGAGGGTTTACCGGTGGGCATCCTCGGCTGCCTCAGGAGGAACCGATTACGCGGTGTTCGCGTGCGCCCCACATCCCCTACCGCGAGCTCGGAGGCAAGAGCGACCAACACATGAGCAAAGCAGCGGGCTAGCATTGATTGACCGGCCAGCACGGGAAACACGATGAGCGCCCCTACCAGGATGTCCGCCGCAGGACTACTCTACCAGGAGCAGCAGGTACATGAGGCCGATTCCTGCCAGGATCATAGCGAACTGGGCCAAGGAGCCGGGCAATTCGTGCTCATGGTGGAGCTCTGGGATCAGGTCAGCCCCAGCTATGTATATGAAGCCTCCAGCAATCAGTGGCAGCATGAACACCGTGTAGCCGCTGACCACCGGCCCCAGCAGCAGGGAGGTCACAGCCCCCACCACCGCCAGGAGAGCCGAAATTAGGTTCATTAGCAAGGCCCGGCGTGGCGCGAAGCCAGCGTGCACAAGGATTCCGAAGTCGCCCAACTCCTGGGGTATCTCGTGAAGAGCCACAGCCAGTGTTGTTGCTACGCCGATGGGTGTGCCGATCAGATAGCTGGCGCCAATGATAACCCCGTCCAGGAAGTTGTGGGACGCGTCGGCGACCAGGTTGACGTAGGCTACAGGATGAACTGGATTCAGTGACTGGGCATGGTGTTCATGGTGCCAGTGGAGGAACCGCTCCAGCAAGAAGAACAACAGGATGCCCAGAAGGACATACAATGATACGAGGGCAGGGGAGGTGGAGTCCCTGAAGGCTTGTGGCAAGAGGTGTACCAGAGCGTCGCCGAAGAGAGCACCCACGGCCAGGCTGATGAGGAGAGGAATGATGCGGTCCAGACGACGGGGGCCCAGCATAATCACCACCACGCCTACCAATGAGATAAGACTGATCATGACCACGCTGAGGATGGTGTAGGCCCAGGCGTTCAGCAAGGTTTCCTTATCGAGAAGTTTTTGATACTTAGTCTCATTTGCTCTAAGGCTGATATTCAGTTTGGTTACACGGGAACCGGCACAAGCTGGATCTAGGCCAGCACGCCAACTCTGGGGCTATGCCCAGGCAATGATTCCTCTTTTTTCTGACAGGAGGAACAGAGCACGTACACCTCTATGCGATGTCCCATAATAGCGCCTGTCCCGTCAGCCTCCAGGTCCATGAGCATCTGCTCTATGACGGACTGGCGAAACTCCTGGACCACGCCGCAGCTAACACACACCAGATGGTGATGGTGGCCGAGCTTTTGAGAGAGTGTGTACCGGGGTGCGCCGTCTTGCAAAGATAGCTTGCACAGCAGTCCCTCATTTAGCAGGAGGCGAACTGTCCGGTAAACCGTAGCCCTTCCCAGGCCCTTGACCTCTGCCACCAACTCCTCGGTGGTGAAGCCATCACCTCGGGCCACAACGGCGTCCAGCACGCGGCGCCGGCTAGCAGTTGGCCGGTGCCCGCCCATCTCAATTCTCTCCAGGATTTCGTTGGCAGTGACCATGTTGATACCAGGTATCATTCCAGTGGACGAAGTGTACCTTTGGATAGCTTGGCTGTCAATGCACGAGGCGATTATACCGCCAGAACGGTAGCTCAGTTCATGCCATACTGAGGAGTCCGCCTGAGGCAGATGGCCCAAGCGAATCCAATGGGGAGATTCACCCATCCAGATTCTTCACGGAGTTTACTCTGAGGGACGAAGAACTCAGATTATGCTTGTTGCGAATACAGGCATATAGAGCGACTTAGCGCCTATCGCCCAGACCTAAAAGCTTGCTCAGCCAGTAGGCCGCTGCAACGATGCGAATGATACTATAGTGAATGTCGGTACAGTAGGCAGACGACCATGAATCACCAGGCGTCCCATCACAATGTCAACCTTGCGGGCATAGGCGAGGTCCACTACCTGGCCACGGGCCACGGGCCTCCCGTGGTACTGTTGCACGGACTTGGCGCTTCGGCGGTGGCATGGCGCTACAACATTCATGCCCTTTCCCAGCGGTACGCGGTGTTTGCCCCGGACATGCCGGGGCACGGCGACTCCGCCAAGCCTGAAGTCAGGTACGACACGGAGTTCGGCCTCCGCTTTCTACAGCAATTTCTTGATGTCTTGCACCTGGAGCGTCCTATCCTGATGGGAAACTCCACTGGTGGATTCCTTGCTCTGGCGTGGGCAATGCGCCATCCAGGCTGGGCGCAGGCTCTGGTGCTGTTGGATATCCCCGGGATGGGTAAAGAGGTGGCATGGCCCCTTCGCCTGGCGGCCCTTCCTGGAATCGGCCGCCTGCTGGCCGTCGCGGATGTCGCCACCGGCGGGCGGTTCGCGCCCAGGCTGTTCCACCATCCGGAGCGGGTGGACCCCCGGGTGCGGCTGGAGTTATTGAACTTGCTGAAGCAGCCTGGGGCCATCCGCGCTGTGCTCAGCGCCCTTCGCAGTGGGATAGGCCCCATGGGGTTGCGCTCTTCGCTGCTTCTGGTTCAACATGGTGATAGTTCGTTACCCGCACCTACGCTGGTGGTATGGGGAGAAGAGGACAGGATACTCCCTGTGGAACAAGCCCGGCGCTTCGCCCGCCGGTTCCCCGGTGCACAGCTCCACATCTTGCCCGACTGTGGGCACTGGCCGCAAATGGAGCAGCCTGATGCCTTCAACGACGTGGTTTCGGCTTTCCTGGACAAGGCAGCGGTCGTAAAGGACGCATAGCAAGCCTGATGAAAGACCAGCCGCCCCCCGTTACCCAGCGCCGCCGGTGGTGGCGCAGAATCCAGGAGAGGCATCTCCGCCTTGCTGCCCTGGTGGCTGTGATTGCCTTGACAGCCCTGGCGTTCCTGTTGTTGAACGTGCTGAGGCTTTCAGCGAAGGAGGCCATTGGCTACCCAGCCCTCTTCCTGGTGTCTCTTCTGGGCAACGCGACAGTTATTCTGCCGGTGCCGGCCATCGTTGCTGTGTGCTCGGGCGGAATTGCGTTGACACCGGTCCTGGTGGGACTGGTGTCGGGCGTCGGCATGGCGTTGGGGGAGCTCACAGGCTATTTAGCAGGATTCAGTGGTAGCAACCTGGCCAGGGACAATCGTATCTATCGCCGGGTTCAGCCGTGGATGCAGAAGCGAGGTTGGTTGGTGGTGATGGCCTTTGGGATGATACCCAACCCATTCTTTGACATTGTGGGGCTGACCGCCGGAGCCACCCGAATGCCTCTATGGAAGTTCCTCGCGGCGGCGTGGGCAGGAAAGACGGCGATGGCTGTAGCCATCGCCTATGGGTGCGCTTTTGGCTACGATTTTTTCCGACTCCTGGCTCAGAGGGCTGGCTGACCAGAGCAAGGCGTATTGGTCATGCTGGGTACGGGTGTGAATAGATGTGAAGCCGAGTCCTGTGCATGCGGGCCAAACGCCTGCATGGTCGCGGCGTGGGCATGCGCCTGGGCGGGTCCTGCCCATCACGTTATCACATGTGTTCAGCGGACGTTGAACTGCGATTATCAGCGTCAGGTGGGTAGACCAACTTGCGCATCGGGTAGTTGATTTCAATACCTTCCTTGGCAAACCGTTCGTGGAGCCGGATCATCAGCTCAGTCTTGAGGGCAAATGAGGTGCCTCGGTCCTTCGCTTGGAGCCAGACCCAGAAATCCACATTGGAGTCTCCAAAATTCCAGAAGCCGAACCAGGGTGGGTTGCTCTTGTCGGCTTCGGGCATCTCTTCAATGAGCTTCGAGGCCTCCTCCATCACCACATCTCGCACGCGGGCCAGATTGCTACTGTAGCTCACCCCGGCCTCCACCAACATTCCCATCTCCATAGACGGCTCAGAGTAGTTGGTGAGAATGCTGTCCGCAATGCGCGAGTTTGGAACGACCATCAGGTTGTTGTAAGGAGTGCGAATCCGGGCGCTGCGCCACCCCACCTCAGCTACGTATCCACGTACACCCCCCTCCATCTCAATGAAGTCTCCCACCCTCAGCACATTCCCCGACACGAGGTAGGTACCGGCAAAGAAGTTGCTCAGGGTAGGCTGAAGCGCCAGGGCTACCGCCAGTCCGCCGATTCCCAAGCCGGCTAGAAGTGGGCTTATCTCTATTTCCAGGGCATCCATGATCAGCAACGCCCCCAAAATTACCAGGGAAACATTGATGAACCGCCGCACCAGGGGCAAGAGATTCTCACCCACACGTGACTGAGTCCCTGTTGCCACCTCGCTTCCGTACCAATGGATGATGGCGTTGGTCACGCTCCGGAACGCGTACAGGACTACGAGTACAGCGGACACGAGCCAAGCCCGGTTGACATAGCTCTGCAAGCTGTCGAGGGGTGTAGTTGAGGTCAGGGAAAGGAAAACGCCGTGGATGAGGACAAAAATGAGCAGCGGCCTGCTGACTGCCTTCACGACAAGGTCATCCAATGAGGTCTTGGTCTTGCCTGTCAGCCTTTTGACCACACGAGCCAGGAGCAGTTGAATGAGGAAGGCAACTGCTATCGTCGCAGCTAAGATACCGCCTGCGACAACCATCTCCCAGAGAATTGAGCCTCGGGCAAAGTCAGAAATCACGCTACCATCCTTGAATTTGATGTTTAGAAGTTAGTTGGATAGACAAAACCAGCGAGAACGACGGGCAGTGCATGCTCTAGTCAGTTGTTGTCTGGCAGGTCGGCTCAATCGCCGACCGCGGCTGCTCTATTATATGGCCATACCAGCAGGACCCACATCATAACCAACTAATGATACGAGTTCCAGACTGATTTTGGAATATAACTGGCATTGACAGACTACTCGGCGTTGGTGGCATCCTGGGGACGCGTTCTCAAGTCCAGGGCCATTGCCTCCGATGTGGCCGCCGCCTCAAATCCGAGTGATTCGTGTAAATCACCAAGTCATTTGGTCTAGCCGAAGAGGCCAAAGACCAGTTGTTTCCCCTGAGCCGCCAGCAACGTGATTGCAGCACCCCAGCATACGATGCTAATAGTCAGCCACGCGGCGACTGATCTCATGCTGGCGCCTAAGAAAAGTGCCCCCATAGCTGCTATATGCCCCCCGGAGATAATGGGTGCCTGAATTGACAGTCCGGCAACGCCATACTTGGCCATTACCCGGGCCACCCTGTGCGACCGGCCCCGTCGTAGGAGATGCCCGCGTACCCAGGGCCACCGCCTAAGCCCAAATACCACGGCTAGAACACTGGCGACGTTGCCTCCCACCGCTGCGGTGAACACAGCCGCCCCGTGCAGGCCCAGGGCTATACCCAGAGGGATGGCAAAAAGGACCTCTCCCCATGGCAGCGCTGCCACCCCAAGGACCACGCCAATCTTCGCCAGTTCGTCCATAGCAATCCTATGCTTTTTAATTGGTGAGTATCCCCTGAAAGCAGGTATCCGTTCTATGTCATGCTGCGCCCCGATAAATCGGGCCGCAGCATGTTGCGTGCCGTTAATGGCAACTGCCCTTCGCTAGGCCTATGAAAGTTTAGGCAGACAAGATTCATTCGGTCGTTCCGACAAGTCGGGACTCCCTCAGAATGACATGACAAGGAACCCATTGGGCAACGGTACTTGTACCGATGGGATACTCGCTTTAGCTATTACACACTCACCTTATCCAGGGCCGTCTTCACCTTCTCGTAGACGTCTTGAGGCACCCAGGTCTTCCACAGGTCCTCATTGTTCTTTAGGTAGTACACCCCAGACTTGTCCCAGTCCGTAATGTCATTCTCGTTGGCCCAGGCCGCCGTGCGGCTGAGAGGGGCTCCTTCTGTGGCGAACTTCTCAAGGAACTCCACCACATCTGGCGCCTTGTCGACGAGGCCGTGGTGAATGATCTTCGTAACCAGAGAGGTCCTGTAGGCGCATGCTTCCTTGGGAGTGTATGTCTCGTCTTCTTTCCCCTTGACCACCTCATCCCAGCAGGCATCGGTATAGGGCGACTCCTCAAGGACGGTCCAGTCATAGGCGCCCATAATCGATGTAGGCGACCAGTAGTAGGTGAAGATTGGGTCCTCCTTCGTATGTGCGCCAGCCATGGCGGCCAGCATGGCCCCCCCGGTCCCCGGCTCTATGGTGTTGTAGAGCTTGTCCAGGCCATAGGCCCTCATTTTGGCGGGGTTTATCTTGGAGCACTGCGTGCCGATCCAGCAGTTGGTGAAGAGGCCCATGCTGGAGTCCTCCGGATCAGCGAGCGCCGCAATCACTTCTGGCCGCTTCATGTCCTCCACTGTCTTGAGGTTGTACTCCTCCGCGAAATATGTGGGGACTATCCAGAACCCGGGGCCTTCAAACATGACTTTCTCGAGCTCAATGAGGTTGCCCGAGGCTATGTTCTCATCGGTCCAAATTGGATAGTATTCATACCACAGCTCTATCCATACATCCACGTCGCCCTCTGCTAGAGCTACCTGGACGAGTTGGGTGGTGAGCTCAACCGTCTCTGTCGGGTAACCGTAGCCATTCTCGATGATGAATTGGGCAGTGGCGTTGTTGATCCACAACGACTCGTACGTGTTATCCCCAAAGCGAATGGTGGGTTTTGCCTCCTCTTCCGCCGCACCGCAGGCTGCGGCGATAATGGCGACCACGGCCACAATCATCATGACAACCAGTCTGAGCCTACTTTCCAATATCCTTCTCAACATATTTGTCCCTCCATCTAACCGTTTAGTAGCCAATCCGACTACTATTTGCCAGGGATACTCGGAGCTTGCTGTGCCTGGGCTCTAGCCGTCCGGCGGGGCTTGCCTAAGGCCTGCGTGATCCTGTCCAGGATAATAGCCATAATTACTATACCAATGCCCCCCAACAGCCCACGGCCGATGTCCAGGCGGGCGATACCGTTGAGCACCTCGGTGCCAAGCCCCCTGGCACCTATCATGGAGGCTATGACCACCATAGCCAGAGCCATCATGATGGTCTGGTTGAGGCCAGCCATGATGGTGGGCATCGCCAGGGGAAACTGCACCTTGACCAGCAGTTGGATTGGTGTTGTACCGAAGGCACGCGCTACCTCTACGATGTCGCTGTCTACCTGCCTGATGCCGAGGTTGGTCAAGCGTATGATAGGAGCCACGGCGTAAATCACAACAGCGATCACCGCAGGCACCTTCCCCAGTCCAAAGAGCATCAGGACGGGGATAAGGTAGACAAAGCTGGGCATGGTCTGCATGGTGTCCAGCACCGGCTTCAGCATGGCATCGAAGCGTGTGCTCTTGGCAGCCGCTATGCCAGTTGGGACCCCTATGGCCACGGCCAGCACAGTGGAGGTCAGCACGATGGCCAGGGAGGTCATGGCGTGGTCCGCCAGGCCGAAGAACACCAATACCAAAACCATGCCCGTTGCCAGAAGTCCAAAACCAACTCCAACGATGCGGTAGGCCGCTAGCCCCACCACGCCAACTATTAGCCACCATGGCAAAGAGAGAAGAAATCTCTCCAGCGGTAGCAACAGAGAACGAAGCACTATGATATTCACGGCGCTGAAGAATGGGTCCCAGTTGACCACCATCCAATCCACTGTGACGTCCACTGCTCGGGCGACTTTGGGCCCTACTATCCAGTTCTCCGGAACTTCTCCAACAGAGGTGAACAGGCTGCCTATCAAAAGCATGAAGAGTCCGAGTAGGCCCCATTTGGGCAACGCCTTGGCTCGCGAAACCACGCCACCAGACTGGGCAGGTTCGAGTGACTGTTCCTGGGTGGCAGTGGATCCTTCTTCCGTTTGTATTATATTCACGACTCACATCCTTCCCTGCGCCAACCCTATTTGTTATAGCAGGTGTTCCCAGACTAGGGTTAGCTGCTCACAGTTCCCTGATCAAGGATACCGAGGATTCCCTAGCCCGGCTGGGCTGCTAGGTCTTCTGCCTCAAGCACGGCTAGGTCGGCGGCGATGCTCCGCACCGCTGTCCGGTGCACCTCACCCACAAGTTTACCTTCGCTATCCACCACGGGTAGGGATTCAAACCTCCAGTCATAGTCCAGGAGTTTGGTAATAAGCGACGCCACAAGGTCATCAGGAGATAATGTCATTGGGGCCTCTTCTATCAGATCGCGCACCCTGCCTACCACGTTCACGGCATCGCCGGCTGCCTGCAATGTGATGACCCCCAATAACTGTTCACGGCTGTCCACCACAAACGCGAACTCCTCTTCTGCCTCGCGCATTTCGTGCAAGGCTAGGCGGGGGCCTTGCCAGGTATATACACGGGTCTTGGGTGGGTTCATGATGGATGACACAGATTGGATATCAGCCTTGCGAACACTCTTGGTAAACTCGCCAACGTATTCGT
The DNA here is from genome assembly GCA_965248595.1 of Dehalococcoidia bacterium. Taxonomy (GTDB): domain Bacteria; phylum Chloroflexota; class Dehalococcoidia; order Lucifugimonadales; family SHYF01; genus SHYF01. The sequence goes on along the minus strand of CBDFJM010000001.1, from coordinate 45,285 downwards.
CTATGGGAGTCATAATGATCTCTTCTGACGTACCAGACTGGATGATTTCACCATCCCTCATTATGGCTATGCGAGTTCCCAGCTTGAGCGCTTCGTCCAGGTCGTGGGTGATGAAGACAATGGTCTTATTGATCTGGTACTGGAGCCGGATGAGCTCGTCCTGCATCTCCCGGCGGATGAGCGGATCCAGGGCGCTGAAAGGTTCGTCCATTATCAAGACCTCAGGGTCCGCCGCCAGCGCCCGTGCCAACCCGACCCTCTGCTGCATTCCGCCGCTCAACTGGTATGGATAGCTGTCCTCCCATCCCGTCAGTCCAACCGTTTCCAGGAGCTCCCGTGCCCGGTTGGCCCGTGTTTTCTTATCAACTCCCTGAATTTCTAATGCCCAGGCCACGTTATCCAGGACACACCGGTGAGGAAACAGTCCAAACCGCTGAAACACCATTCCAGCCGTGTGTCTTCTGAACTCAATAAGGCGTCGATGGTCATACTGCACTATATCTTCACCATCAACCATGATCTGGCCATCCGACGGCTCTATGAGCCGCAAAAGGCAGCGCGCCAGGGTTGACTTGCCACTTCCAGAGAGGCCCATAACAACAAAGGTCTCTCCGTCCTGCACGTCAAAAGTAACGTCTTTCAATGCTATGACGTGGCCTGTTTCCTCTTGAATCTCCTTGCGGCTCCTGTCGCGCCAGTCAGGCTGCAAGATTCGACTCGGATCTGGACCAAATACCTTCCACAGGTTGGACACAGATAGCTTTGAGTTGGTTTGGGTCATGTTCCCTCCTAACGAGGCAAGTACTAGCTGTACTGGGCTACGGCCACGGAGCAAATGCAGGTGACTGCAGTGGGGGCGTTGAGAGACGGGCTACGAGGTCTAACTGTGGCAAACGATGCCGTCCCTGTATGTTTCCCACAGTTCCTGATACCGCTCGGCATGTGGAAAATCTGGGCTTGAGTAGCGCCAAAGGGTCCCTGCTCCCTGAATGAGGCCGAAGAATAAGATAGCTGCGGCATCCCTGTTGCACTCAGGATTGATCTGGCCATGTCGTACCCCGTCTTCCAAGATTTCCCCTACCTTTGCTAGATAGCTGTTGATTACGCCTTGCATGCGGTCGCGCAGGTCTGGATGGCCACCGCCTAGCACCTCTGCTATTGCCAGGAAAGAAACACCCTGCCGCCGTTCTGCGGAAGACAGGTGCCCTTTCAAAAGGGCTTCCAGCTTCTCCAGGGGCGACTGAGCATCTTCTTCCACTTTTCGAACTAGCTCTTCTATCACCTCGCCCACTTCATCCACAAGGCCCACGATAATCTCGTTCTTGCTAGTGAAGTGTCGGTAGATATCCCCCTCAGAAATGCCGACTGCTCTAGCCAAGTTCTTGGTGGTTAGGCCTTCCATCCCCTGGGACGCAACGATCTTGCGCGCCTCATCAATCAGCTCCCTCCGCCGCACCCATGAACTTTGATGTTTATTCGTAAGCATGTGAGTGTTTACTCACGTGCAAGTTTACAGCCATGTTACCGTTGGTGTCAACCATTTCCAGGCACACTTTGTGGCGGAAACGCTGGGTTTTTAACAAGCCGTTCGCGGAGTTTATACTGAGGCAAGAACGGATGAAGGGCTTCGGCTCAGGGCATGCAAGTCCGATTCCATCGAGACTCTCGACGCAGTCGGCATCTCGACAGGGGCGGACGTGTAGAAGGCCGACCCTCGGGTTACATGCTTGTTCTAACTCAGATACTAGCGGCTAACCTTCCCCGGATGGCCTGCCGTGGGATATCCACCTCCGAAGCATGTCACCGTGCCGGAGCAGAAACTCAGGAATAACGCCCGCCAGATGCCAGGCGAGGAACGGATAAACAGCTACATCCCAGTTCAGCCCTACTTCAGCACTCCGTAGGGTGCCCAGGCCGCCACACCCAACAAGATCAGGCCAAGGCCCCACCAACGCTTATTTCGTGACGCTGCTCTCATAGCATCAGCTTACTCAACTGCCTTATCCGCAGCCCTGTCATGGTGTGATGAGTCGGTGAAGTGCTGCCAAATGTCATTCTGAGTCCCGATTCATCGGGACTCAGAACCTTGGCAAAACCCAGCCGCGCAAAGACATGACGCGTATCATAGCGGCTCATGGCACTCCCTACGTGGCCCAGGCATCTCCGCACCTGTTGAAAGACCTGATGAGAAAGGTTGAAATGGCTCTGGAGATGGAAGGCCCAGCCTTCATCAACGTGCTGGCGGCCTGCCCCAGAGGATGGCGTACCCCTTACGATGCTGGCATCCAGCTAGGAAAGGTGTCTGTGGAAACCTGTGCCTGGCCCATATACGAGGTTGAGCACGGCGTCTGGAAGCTCAACCAACGTTCGCGGGAAAAGAAACCTGTCGAGGAGTGGCTAAAGCGACCCTGGAGCTTTAGCCACCTGCTACGCCCTGAGAACCACATGCCCTGGAGCGATACCAGGCAGGGGTGGACCGGGAGTGGGCCGTGTTGATGGCCGCGTGCGACGGCGCTGGAAAAGCCGCCAGGGAAGCCGACAAAGAGCAGCCCAAGTAGCTCAAGCGCATCTTGGGGCCTACACAGGGGCCGGTGTGCGTACCGGAGGGTTATACTCGTGCAGAATGATGCGTATACTCTTTTCCCAGGCTTTGGGGCATAACGACTGCTCCTGACTGCTCCTACCTTGGTTTGGGAGCGCTGGATGCAGGTTGACCTCATAAGAAGATGGTGCTATTGTCCAACCCGTATCGGTGGCATTTCATCTTCCGGTCTGAGCGATCTGATCTGGAAGATGTCACATAGTATGGTTTAGCTTCCCAAGATGGCTTATCTGATTAGAGCACTCCGCTTGGGTTGCCTAATCTCCAGCAGGAGGTTGTTGGATGGCTGGCAAGGAAACACAGAAGAAGTGGGTCTATCTCTTCCGTGAGGGCAGCGCAGAGATGCGGGACATGCTGGGTGGAAAGGGCGCTAACCTGGCGGAGATGACCCGCGCCCAGCTTCCGGTGCCGCCAGGCTTCACCATCACCACCGAGGCATGCAACGCCTACTACGCATTGGATAAAGAGTTCCCTACGGAGATGTGGGACCAGGTCATGGAGGCCATGAAGGAGATTGAGCGGCAAACGGGAAAAAGGTTCGGCGACCCCAGCAATCCACTTCTGGTTTCCGTACGGTCCGGTGCCAGCGTCTCCATGCCGGGCATGATGGACACCGTCCTGAATCTAGGACTGAACCAGCTCACCCTCCAGGGACTGGCCCGCACTACCGGAGGCGAAAGGTTCGCCTACGACGCATACCGCCGTTTCATCCAGATGTTCGGCAAGATCGTACTGGATATCCCCGGGGACTCCTTTGAGGAGATCCTGGATGGTTACAAGCAGAAGGTTGGAGCTACTGGCGATTCCGACCTTGCAGCTGGGGACTGGAAGAAGGTGGCCGAGCAGTTCCAGGCGCTGGTGCGGCAAGAGACCGGCAATGAGTTCCCTCAAGACCCCTACGAGCAGCTACGCCAGGCCACCGAAGCCGTCCTGGCTAGCTGGAACGGCCGGCGTGCCGTTGACTACCGCAACTTCTATAGAATACCCCACAACCTGGGCACGGCCGTCAGTGTTGTTGCCATGGTGTTCGGCAACATGGACGAAAACAGCGGTTCAGGAGTGGCCTTCACCCGGGACCCGTCCACTGGCGAAGGGGCACTCTATGGTGAGTTTCTGATCAATGCCCAGGGAGAGGATGTAGTGGCGGGCATCCGCACTCCGCAGAAGATCGCCCAGATGGCCCAGACCATGCCTGAGCTATATCGTCAGTTGGAGAGTATCGCTCAGCGCTTGGAGACGCACTACCGTGATGCCCAGGACATAGAGTTCACCGTGGAACGGGGTGTGCTGTATATGCTCCAGACTCGCTCCGCCAAGCGCACCTCCCAAGCGGCGGTGAAGATAGCCGTGGACATGGTGAATGAGGGGATAATCACTAAAGAAGAAGCCCTCCAGCGGGTGGAGCCAGCGCAGATCAACCAGTTGCTGCTACCACGCTTTGACCAAGAGGCCAAGGACCAGGCTATAGCCCAGGGCAAGCTCCTGGCCACGGGGATCAACGCCTCACCAGGAGCCGCCAGCGGCAAGGCGGTCTTCGACCCAGACCAGGCTGAGGAACTGGGAGACATGGGAGAAAGCGTCATCCTGGTCCGGGCAGAGACCAACCCTGATGATGTCCACGGGATACTGAAGGCCAAGGGTGTGCTTACCGCCCGCGGGGGTGCCACCAGCCATGCCGCCGTCGTTGCCAGGGGACTGGGTAAACCGTGCGTCGCCGGGTGCGAGGCGATGGTGGTGGACTATCATGCCCGGACCGCCACGCTGAATGGCCGGGTTGTCCATGATCTGGAAGAGATCAGTATAGACGGCGCCACGGGTGAGGTGTTCATTGGGAGCCTTTCCACCACCGACTCCAAGTTCTCCGAAGAAGAGGATTTGAACACGTTGCTCCATTGGGCCAACGAGGTGAAGCGCCTGGGCGTCTGGGCCAACGCCGACAACCCGGAAGACGCCCAGCGCGCCCTGGAGTACGGCGCCGAAGGGATTGGCTTGTGCCGCACTGAGCACATGTTCTTCCAGGAGGACCGGCTGCCCATTGTGCAGCAGATGATCATGGCCGCTGCCGGAGCCACGAACCTGGAAGACCGGCTCCAGCAGCTCCAGCAGGAGATGGAGGGCGCTACCAGTGACCGGCGAAAAGCGCTGGATGCGCAGCTAGCGGAGCAACACGCCGCGGTGGACGCTTCCCAGGACGTGAAGCGATACCACGAGGCTCTCGACCACCTTCTCGCCTTCCAGGTCCAGGACTTCAAAGGCATCCTGAAGGTCATGACGGGCAAGCCGGTTATCATCCGACTCCTTGACCCACCCTTGCACGAGTTCTTGCCTCGCTACGAGTCCCTGTTCGTGGAGGTAGAGGACCTCCGTCATACCAGCAGTGACCCTGAAACCCTCAAAGAGAAAGAGCGTGTCTTGCACGTGGTGGAAAACCTCCGGGAAATAAACCCTATGCTGGGCCTCCGGGGATGCCGCCTGGGCCTGCTGTATGGTGCCATCAACGAGATGCAGGCGCGGGCCATTCTTACCGCCGCCTGTGACCTGTCAAAGGAAGGCTGGGACCCGCGTCCGGAGATCATGGTCCCCCTGGTGGGCCATGCCAACGAGCTCTGCCTTGTGCGTGAGGTTCTGGAGCAAGTAGCCGAAGGGGTGCAACAGGAAAAGGGTGTGTGGGTACAGTGCAAGATTGGTACTATGATCGAGCTTCCCAGGGCGGCCCTGACCGCCGACCAGATAGCGCAGCACGCCCAGTTTTTCAGCTTCGGCACCAATGACCTGACCCAGACCACCTACGGCTTCAGCCGAGACGACGCCGAAGGGAAGTTTTTGCTCCAGTACATTAACCGTGGCATCTTGCCGGAAAACCCCTTCCAGGTGTTGGACCGGGAAGGCGTAGGGATGCTTATCAAGATGGCGGTTGAACTTGGACGCAAGACAAACCCGGAGCTAGAGGTGGGCATCTGCGGTGAACACGGCGGTGACCCCTCCAGCATCGAGTTCTGCCATCAGGTGGGGCTGGACTACGTCAGCGCCTCGCCCTTCAGGGTGCCCGTGGCACGCCTGGCCGCCGCCCAGGCGGCTCGGACCTCCAGGGAATCGCAGACCACTCAGGTTGCCGCGCCGCCTGCTGCGCTCGCCTGAACATTTGTTCGGGGCTTTCGTTGAGCAACTGGGTGCTGAGAACAACCGCTGCCATGATTTAGCTCCTCCTACACACCTTCACGGTGCGTCCAAAGACCCACCAACTGGACACAGCGTACCGACATAATGTTCACGTCCGTTACGTCAGTCATGAATCACTCCTCCAAGAACGGTGCTGCCAACAGGCCAAAGAAAATAAACGCCGACAGGACTCCAGAAGCAAACAGAGGCACGGTAATCCACCGTAGCGACTTTCTCCAGCGGAGCACATTAGCTATCGGGAGCGGCAGAAGGTATACAGTGGTTGTGAAGAAAAGCATCCAATACTGCCGCGGCAATCCGGGCCCTTCAGGAGCGAGGCCTTGAAACCTTGCTTCGCTGGTTAGCCAAATTCCAACAATTGCGCCCCCGGCTAGGTTCATAGAAATGCCCAGCGTCACCAAAAAGATGGCCAGTGCCCCCACAATCTTCCCCGTCAGCACTAGCGTCTTCGTCATGTCCTTCCTCGCTCGCATCATACCCCTCCCCCAACTAGCGGTTGTCAAGAACCGGTTGTCAGGTATCTGGGCGTGGGCCAGCACCGTCTCAATCCTGTCCACCTTCTTCACGGTGTGGCTCCCAATGGTACGGTCGCCAGGTAGTGTATAATTCGCCACGACATTCAGAATCGCAGGAGGTCAACATGGCTATCGAGAAGCTTGCGCCAGCGCTGGACCGTATCGTAGACCCGGGTCAGGAATACGAGGAGTTGGGCAAAGGTTTTGCCCTGGGTGAGGGGCCTGTGTGGTGGAAGGATGGGGGGTACTTGCTATTCAGTGACGTCATCAATAACAGGAGGATGAAATGGTCACCCGTGGATGGCGTAACGGAGTTCCTCAAACCCAGCAACTACGCCAACGGCCTCACCAGGGACCGGCAGGGCAGACTGATCGCCTGCGAGCACGGCGGAGCCACCCCTGAGGAGCATAACTCGAGAGTTACGCGCACGGAGCCCGATGGGAGCATCACTGTAGTCGCCAACAGCTATCGGGGTCATAGACTAAACCGTCCCAACGACGTGGTGGTCAGGAGCGACGGAAGCATATACTTTACTGACCTGATGACGTTCAACGTAGTTTCCGAGCTGGACTTTGTTGGAGTATACAAGGTTACTCCTGACCTGGGCACCATCAACCTGCTGATAACGGGTGCGCCGGCTCCCCTGTCACCTGCTAACGGCCTGGCCTTCTCGCCTGACGAGAAAATCCTATATGTAACTGCAGGCCGGTACATACGGGCCTTCGATCTGCAGGCCCCCAGATATGGAGTAGATAGTGGGCTGCTGAACCTCCCTTCTGAGCGCATCTTCTGTGATTTGAGGGGAGAAAGACCAGGAGGCTCCGACGGTATGAAGGTGGATATAGAGGGAAACGTCTACTGCGGAGGGTCCGGAGGCCTATGGATCATAGACCCTGCCGGCAATCACATTGGGACCATTACCGCTCCAGTAGTTAACATGGCCTGGGGCGGTGATGACTGGAAGACGTTGTACTTCACCACTCGGGAGACTGTGAACCGCATTCAGATGAAAATCCCTGGCGTACCTGTGCCACGCGGGCCGATAGCATAACAAGGTCTACTTGCTGCGGAGAACATGCCAACAGTGGGAGCTCTCGACGCTGTCGAGTTCGCGACGAAGTCGGACCTAGCCTGACCCTTCTGTGGATGGACGCAGGAGGGAGGGTGGGAAAGCAAAACACCCTTGTGTGCGGGTGGCCTGTGCCCTGTACTTCCGTTATGCCATTATGAAGCAAACTAGACCAACTGAAGCCATCTCTGATGAGGCTGGGATATAACCGTGCATGCCAAGGTAAATACCTGCGCTGTTATCGGCCTGGAAGGTGCCGTGGTAGAGGTGGAGGTGGACATCTCTCCTGGCCTGCCTGCCTTCACCATCGTTGGCCTGCCTGACACCGCGGTGCAGGAGGCACGGGAGCGGGTGCGCGCCTCCATCCGCAACTCCGGCTGCGAGTTTCCAATGCGGCGCATCACCGTGAACCTGGCGGCCCACCTGCGGGGTGACCAGCTTCTATCGCCATACCACCGCTCCACCGACCAGCTATCTCCGGCGGAGCCAAACTATGATGGCGTAGACCTCAGCCACATTCGGGGACAGGAGCACGCCAAGCGTGCTCTGGAGGTTGCAACCGCCGGTGGACACAATCTGCTGCTCACCGGCCCGCCAGGCAGCGGAAAGACGCTGCTCGCCAGGTCTATCCCATCGGTGTTGCCACCTCTATCTCCAGAGGAGTCCCTGGAGGTAACCAAGATATACAGCGTCACCGGACTGCTGCCTTCGGATACCCCGCTCATAGTCCAACCGCCTTTCCGGTCGCCCCACTACACCATCTCTCATGCTGGCCTGGTGGGCGGCGGAAGGTGGCCGCATCCGGGAGAGATCACCCTTTCTCATCAAGGAGTGCTTTTTCTGGATGAGCTTCCGGAGTTCGGACATAGCGTTCTGGAGGTGCTTCGGCAGCCCATGGAGGACAAGGTGGTGACCATCAGCCGTGCTCAGGGCACGCTAACCTTCCCCGCCAACTTCATGCTGGCGGCGGCCATGAACCCCTGCCCCTGCGGCTACCATGGCGATCCCCAGAAGTCGTGCACCTGTACGCCCGGCATGGTGACCCGTTACCAGAAGCGCATCAGCGGCCCTCTGCTTGACCGCATAGACATGTTTGTGGAGGTGCCGAGGGTGGAGTACGAGAAGCTGGTGGCTGCACCTTCGGCGGAAGGCTCGGAAGCGGTCAGGCAACGGGTTAAGGAGGCCAGGGAGGTACAGCAGCGACGTTTCCAGGGTATGGGAATGGCCTGCAACGCCGATATGGGTCCCCAGGAGGTGTGGCACTTCTGCCCTCTCACCGAGGGCACTCGCGGGCTGCTTCAGGCGGCCATGCGCCAGCTTGGGCTATCCGCCAGGGCCTTCCACCGCGTGCTGAAGTTGTCGCGTACCATAGCCGACCTAGGGGGATCCGAAGGCATTGGCGCAGTACACTTGGCGGAGGCGCTGCAATACAGGCCGCGGGAGACGGCGGGATGAGGCCCTGCTACAATGAAAGTGCGCGAGGTCATACGGCTCATTGAGTCCGACGGCTGGCGTCTGGCTCGTACTAGAGGCAGCCACCGCCAGTACAAGCATCCAGGAAAGTCAGGGCTGGTAACCGTACCAGGCCAGCTGAGTAAAGACCTGGCACCCGGCACTTTGAACAGCATTTTCAAGCAGGCGCAACTAGGGAGGGATCAACAGTGACCCGTCGTTATTTGGTCGTAATAGAAAAAGCGGACGGCAACTACTCTGCGTACTCCCCTGATATTCCAGGATGCGTGGCTGTTGGGGATACCCTTGAAGAAGTTTCGCTAAACATGCGCGAGGCCATAGAGTTCCATCTTCAAGGTCTGATTGAAGACAAGCTACCCATCCCTGAGCCAAATACCAAGGCGAAATACGTAGCGGTGGAGGCGTAGCGGCCATGTGCCAGCTTAGGCTATCCGCCAGGCGTTCCACTGCGTGCTGATGATGGCCCGCACCACAGCCGACCGTTCGGCTACGCTCACGGCAGGCCTGGCTGGCCCCGAAGTCATTGACGTGTGCGCCCTTCGGCAGTCTCACAGTCATATAAGCCCCGCATAATTCCAGCCGCACACCAATACATGAATGAAGGAGGCAACTCATCGCAGACCTATTGAAAAGAAAGCTCGGACGGACAGGACTTGACGTGACAGTGCTCGGTTTTGGGGCCATGGAGTTGCGCGGCCCGGGCGCCCCCATTCGCAACGGGCGCCCTCTGGCACCCGGCCAGGCCGAGAAGGTGTTGAACGCAGCGCTGGATGGCGGAATCAACTTCATCGACACCTCGATTGACTACGGCGTGAGTGAAGAACTCATAGGCAGCTACATCTCTCACCGCCGCCACGAATACTACCTGGCCTCTAAATGCGGCTGCAACGCCGATATAGCGTCGGTGCGAACAGGAGCGGGACCACGGCACATCTACGATCGCAAGAACATTGTGGACGGCGTTAACCTGAGCCTGAAGCGGATGAAGACCGACTACTTGGACCTCGTTCAGTTCCACGGGGCTCCCGCTGATGATACGCGGGATGAGGCCGTCCAGACGCTGCTGGAGCTGAAACGCGAAGGCAAGGTACGGTCCATAGGTGTTTCTACTGTGCTGCCTGATGTTGCCAACCTCATAAAGATGGGGGCCTTTGATGCCTTCCAGGTGCCGTATTCGGCGTTGGAGCGGGAACATGAAGCATTCATCACCCAGGCAGCCAAGGCTGGAGCGGGCACCATAATTCGTGGCGGCATCGCTCGCGGCGAACCTGGTCACGGCCTGGCTGAACCTAACAGGTGGAAGACCTGGGACGAGGCGAAACTAGGTGAGCTACTGGATGGCATGAGCCAGTTCGAGTTCTTGCTCCGGTTCACCATCAGTCACCCGGACTTGAGCACCACCATAGTCGGCACGCTGGATCCGGACCACCTGGCGCAGAACGTCGCCGCTGCTAGCAAAGGTCCGCTGCCCGCCGACGTCTACAACGAAGCGAGGAAGCGGCTGGCGACGGCTGGCTCTCAGCCGGTGTAGATACCACCTCTCCGCCTCCGACGGCAGCAGCGGTGTCCCCACCCTTCGGCGAACTCAGGGCATGCTCTGGTGGAAGTGCTCCATCTCAGGGCATGCGAGGTGGGGTAGGGAAGCCGCAGAGAGATTTCGCCAGCCTGGCTCTCCTGATAAGCTATCCGAAAGTGGTCGGCTCGCCGTGGCGCGATGTGCTGAAAAACGGGACAAGCGGCTTTGGAACGGTTACATGGAGGGTGTGATGAAAGAGACGATCTCCAAGAATTTGTTCTTGAATGCAGCCGTCTGTCCAACGTTAGGTTGGCGCCTTCGCGCTGATGAGCCACTGGACGGAGTGGCCTCCACATCGCCCACACTCGCGCAGCAATTCAGGATGGAACAGGGCGCAGAAATCGGGCGGAGAGCCCGCAAGCTATTTCCCGAGGGCGTAATCATATCCATGGGCAACCTTGCCAGTGATGCTGCCGAGACGACCAAGCTCGTCCGTGCCAGCGGGCCATCAGTCCTGTTTGAGGCCACTTTCGTCGTGGATGAATACGCGGCCAAAGCCGATGTCCTTAGGAGGATCGGGGATTCCTGGCATCTTATAGAGGTGAAATCCAACGTCAATCTCAAGCAAGAATTGATTGATGACATTGCTTACACGTTGATGGTACTAAGTCGGGCCGGGCTAAGAATATCAAAAGCGTCTCTGCTGCTCATTTCGAAAGACTTCAGACTGGGCATGGAGGATTCCAAGGTGTTCGCCGAATATGACTGCACGGAGGATGCCCAGGCACGCGTGATCCAGTTCCAACCATACTGGGACATCATCCGCGACGGCACCTCTGCCGCCAGCATGCCCAAACCCACCTTGATACCGGCCTGCAAGAACTGCGAATTCTTCTCAGATTGTCTCGGCAAAGGCATCGATAACCACATCTTCGACATCCCCAGACTCAGCTCAAAGAAGGTGGAAGCTCTCAAGGATCTTGGGGTCTTACGAATAGAGGAGATTCCTCAGGCTTTTGAGCTTACTACTATACAGTCACGGATTAGGCAGGCCGTCGTCACGGGACGACCTTGGGTCGGCGCCAACCTCAAACAGAGTCTAACCGCAATTCAGTGGCCCGCTCATTACCTTGATTTCGAGACCATGATGACTGCACTGCCGCTATACCCAGAAACCGCTCCATACACTCAGATCCCTACACAGTACTCGATTCACAAGTGCACCGCAGTCGGCAATGTCCATTCCCATATGGAGTATCTCTGCGACCCCAATCGCGACAGCCGCCGGGACCTCGCACAGAGGTTGATTACCGACTTACAAGGTGAAGGCAGCATCGTTACCTATTCTAACTTCGAGAAGACTACTATCAATGGACTCGCTACTTTGTTCCCAGACCTGGCAGGAAAACTGAGTGGTCTAACTCAACGCATATTCAATCTAGAGGCCGTGATCAGAGACAATTATTATCACCCGGCTTTCCATGGCCACACGTCCTTGAAAGCTACTCTTCCCGCTCTTCAGCCCGACATGTCCTATGATACGCTCGACATCAAGGACGGGGATTCGGCAAGTGCGGCATTCGCCTTCATGGCCCTGGGGCGGTACAGCAATGAGGAGATCGAGAGCCTCAAGGAAGACTTGTTGGCATACTGCGGCCAAGACACCCTTGCTCTGATCAAGCTTCACGAGCGACTCTACGAAACATGAGTCCTGGGCAGGTTACTGCTTCTCGACTGTCATCGGATTCCCAAACTCGCCAGACACCACTCCGAGCGCGGCTCTCGACTCAACTTCTCCCACCTTGGATTGCAGCCTACATACGCTCCGGCGCGGACATGCCCATAAGGGAAAGGCAACGCGCCAGCACGATGCGGCACCCTTCGACCAGCTTCAGGCGCGCCAGGGTCATGGCCTCGTCGGCCGGTTCACTGGAGACGACGCGGCACTGCTGGTAGAACCAGTGAAAGGCAGTGGCAAGCTCCATGGCATATCGTGGCAGATGGTGGGGTTCCAGGCTCTCGGCTATCTGTTCCACCAGCTCTGGCAGCAACAACATCCTCTTAACCAACGCCTCCTCAGCTTCGTGGGTCAGCAATGCCACGTCCCCTAGTTTGAAGTCCAGGTGGCGCTCCTGGGCCAGGCGCATGATGCCGGCTATGCGGGCGTGGGCGTACTGGACGTAGTAGACCGGGTTGGCATCCGACTGCTGTTTGGCAAGCTCCAGGTCGAAGTCCATCCGGCTGTCCGGAGAGCGGGACAGGAAGAAGAAGCGACAGGCGTCCGGGCCCACCTCGTCCACCAGCTCTCGTAGGGTAATGAGGTCGCCCGTACGCTTGGAGATGCGAACCACCTCCTCGCCACGCTTCAGTGTGACAAGCTGGGAGATAAGAATGGTGAGGCTCGCTGGGTCAATGCCCATAGCTCCTACCGCAGCCTTCATCCGGGAGACGTGGCCCTGGTGGTCGGCGCCCCAGATGTCGATGACCCGGTGGAAGCCGCGTTCGACGAACTTGTTGTGGTGATATGCTATGTCCGAGGCGAAGTAGGTCGGCTCGCCGGTGGCGCGGACCAGAACGTTGTCCTTGTCCTCGCCCAGGGCAGTGGAAGTGAACCACACTGCGTTATCCCACTGTCCCAGGTATCCGCCCTGCCTCAGTTGGTCCATTGCCGTTGTGTACTCGCCACTCTCAAACAGGGTGTGCTCGCTAAACCACTCGTCGAACTCCACCCCAATGCTGGCCAGGTCTTCCTGGATGCTTGCCAGCATTTTGCGCAGGCCAATCTCGCCAATGGCGGCCACAGCCTCCGACTCCGGCATTTCCAGGAACCTCTTTCCCTCCTCCGCCACCAACTCCCGTGCCAGGTCCTCCATGTACGGCCCCATGTAGCCGTTATCAGGCATCTGCGCCTCCTGGCCCAGGGCCTGGCGATAGCGTACGTAAAGGGAGCCGTAAAATGCGTTCATCTGGGAGCCGGCGTCGTTGATGTAGTACTCGCGAGAGACGGTATGCCCGGCGGCCTCCAGTATGCTGGCCAGGCCGCTACCCAGGACGGCTCCGCGGGCGTGGCCAACGTGTATTGGCCCCGTGGGATTGACGCTGACGAACTCCACCTGTATGCGCTGAGGAGTATCGGGCCGCATGGCGCCGTAGAAGTCGCCCTCTCCTATGATGGCTTCCACCTGCTGCTGAAGCCACTGCTGGGTAACGGCGAAGTTGATGAACCCGGGCGGCGCCGCCCAGACGCGCTGGAACGTGGCGTCGGCGGGGACCAATGGCACAAGCCGCTCCGCGATGCTCATGGGGTTCATGCTGGCGGCGCGGGCCAGTCGCAGGGGCAGGCTGGTGGCGAAGTCGCCATGCTCGACGTTCTGGGGGTGCTCGACCTCTATGGCCGGGATAGGGCCAGCGGGCAGGCCCCCCTGGCGCTGGGCTTCTTCCACTGCCTGGGCGACAAGCTGGGCTATACGGTGCTTCATCAACATGTGTAGAAGGACATCATACCACGATAAGACTAACTGGCAGAGGTGAAATGCGGGTCTTTGTCTCCACCCGCCCTCGGACGGCGTTCGTATGGCCTGCTGCAACCCCTTACCCCACCTCACCTCCCACGGAGGCGGTGAAGCGGGCCATCGCCTCCTTCAGGGCGGCGTGGTCCGGCGACACCATCTCCGGGTCCACCTCCAGCAGCGCCAGGGCTTCCTGCCGGGCCAGGGTTAGCAGCTCGGCGTCGGTGAGGCGGGCCATGCGCAGGTTGGGGAGGCCGCTCTGCCGCGTGCCAAAGTAGTCTCCAGGGCCACGAAGCTCCAGGTCCACCTCCGCCAGCTTGAATCCGTCGTCTATCTTCTCCATGGCCGACAGGCGCTCTAACGCCTCCTCCGATGGCGACTCCGCCACCAGGATGCAGTAGCTGGCGTGCTCACCGCGGCCCACACGGCCCCGGAACTGGTGTAGCTGGGCCAGGCCAAACCGGTCGGCACCCTCGATGAGCATGACCGTGGCGTTGGGCACATCTATGCCCACCTCCACCACGGGGGTGGACACCAGTACGTCTATATCGCCGCGGCGGAACTGGTCCATCACCTCCTGCTTCTCCCTCATGGGCATCCTGCCGTGCAGGAGGCCAACGCGCAGGTCCTGGAACACCTCCGAGGCCAGTCGCTCTCGCTCCTTTACGGCGGCGCGGGCGTTGATGGCCTCCGACTCCTCGATAAGGGGGTAGATGGCAAAGGCCTGCCGTCCTGCCTGGACCTCCTTCCGGATGAAGTCGTACACCGGGGTGCGGCGGTCAGAGCTTACAACCCGTGTGCGGATCCGCTGCCGCCCTGGGGGAAGCTCGTCTATGGTGGAAAGGTCAAGGTCGCCATACAGGGTGAGGGCAAGGGTGCGCGGAATAGGCGTGGCCGACATCACCAGCAGATGGGGCTTCTGGCTCCTCTGTCGCAGCGCAGCCCGCTGTAGGACTCCGAAGCGGTGCTGCTCGTCCACCACGGCCAGGGCCAGTTTCGGAATGTCCACATCCTCCTGAATGAGGGCGTGGGTGCCTATGGCCAGATCCAGGGAGCCAGCGGCCAGGAGACGGCGTACCTCCTTCTTTCTGGCATCGGTCATGCTTCCCAGAAGCAGCCCCACCATGACAGGCCGTGGGAATGGGTCCAGGTAAACGGACAGCAGGTACTCCTTCTCCATAGGACGGGCCAGTCCCTCCAGCAGTCTCTTGACGGTAAGGAAATGCTGCTCGGCCAGGACCTCGGTGGGCGCCATGATTGCCCCCTGGTAGCCACAGGCGACGGCCACCAGCAACGCTGCCAGGGCAACAACGGTCTTGCCGCTGCCAACCTCGCCCTGGAGAAGCCGGCTCATGGGGCTGCTGCCCTGGGCCATGTCAGCCAGCACCTCGCCCAGGACGCGGCGCTGGGCCTGGGTTAGCTGGAAGGGTAGAGAGCCCAGGAAGCCATCCACAACGCCCGCGGGCGGTGACAGTACCAATCCAGTAGCGCCTGACTCTGCCTGCCTGCGTCGTGCCAGCACACCCAGTTGCAGCAGGAACAGCTCTTCGAAGGCCAGGCGTCGCCTTGCAGCTTCGTAGGCCTGCGGGCTATCTGGGTAGTGGGCCTGCCACAAGGCGCGGCGCACAGGCAGGAGACTTTGCCTGCGGAGGATGTCCTGTGGCAGTGTCTCCTGGACCGCGTCGGCGCTGCGGGCCAGCGCCTCTCGGACGATGCGGCGCAGCGTCTGCTGGGTGATGCCTTCGGTAAGCGGATAGACGGGGAAGAGGCGTCCAGGCTGCACGAGAGGCTCCATGCCTCCGTCGGGGCGCATCTCTTCGTACTCAGGGGACTCCAACACCCGCCCGCCGCGATGGATGGACACGCGTCCACTCAGAACGTACCGGCTGCCGGGTTTGAAGCGTTGTGCCAGGTAGGGCTGGTTGAACCAGACCACCCGTATGTTGCCCGTTTCGTCGCCGACCACAGCCTCCGCCGCCTGCAACGAGCGGCCCAACCGGGTGCGGCGCGCCTCCCAAATAGTCGCGACAACCGTCTGCTCCTCGTCAGGGCGTAGCTGGGCTACCTGGCGGACCTCGTTGTGGCGGCGAGGGAACAGGTAGACCAGGTCACGCACCGTTTTGACGCCAAACTTGTCCATCGGCGGCCTCACCCTGGGAGTGACGCTGCGGAGTGCGGTGGCCGGCTGGTCTGGAGAGAGGCTGGCAGGTGGGGCGGCAATCTTCCGGCGGAGCGGCTCTGGCGGGACCGTGGGAGCTGTCGTGGCAACGGCTCCCAGGGCTTCCAGCACCGCGCCAACCCACCGGGTACGAGCCTCGGTGGAGAGACCAGCATAGGGAAGCTCAAGGAGCTTACCCTGAGCGAGGCGCTGAAACGCGGAATGGGCGCTGTCTGTCGCCTGCCAGCGGGCGAGGAACTTATCCAGGCCACCAAAGACAGCCTGGTCGTCTAAGCCGCGGGACTGCTCCAGCTTCAGTATGCGCAGGAAAGCCGTGAGGTGGTCGCGGCCGGTTCTAGCTGGGCCACGGCGGCCTTGCTTGGAAGGCAGGCTGTCGTCCTTGTTGGAAATGGCTAGTGCCCCGTCTGATTAGTTTTTTACAAGAACGGAGGCTCCTGCTAAGGAAGCACATTGCCTGCGGGGAGCAAATACCTCACCCCATGGCCCCCTCTCCTTCAGGAGAGGGGGGAAGAGAGGAAATTGGGGGATACCCCCAAGCCCCCAGCAGGGGCTCTGCCCCTGCACCCCGTCGTGGCTGGTTAGTCGTGGCTGGTTATAGGAATGCCGTAGTTAACCCTTCTCCGACTGAATAGCGATGCCGATAGAGCCCGGGCCTGCGTGGGTGCCCAGCACAGGACCCACCCGTGCTTGGATAACGGAGCCACCAGGAGCCAGGGAACGGAGCCTCTCCGCCAGTGCCGTGGCCTCGTCAGGGGTGGTGGCGTGCATCACCGCCAACTGATGCAGGGGAGCTGCCTCTTCGGCCAGGGTGACCATATACTGAAGGCCCGCTGCCCGGCTGCGTACGCTTGTCACCGATTCCACCGAACCACCGCTCGCTGTGATCAACGGCCTGACGCGCAGGAGCGAGCCTACGAACGCCTTCACCTTACCTACCCTGCCACCTCGGCGAAGGTACTCCAACGTATCCAGCAAGGCAAAAAACCGCACATTCTCCAAGGCTCGGCGGGTGACCTGGATGGTATCTTCCCAAGAGGCGCCATCCTTGGCGGCGCGGGCTGCGTCGGTGACCGCCAAGCCCAACGCCAGACTCACCTGTCGGGAGTCAATAACTTCCACGGAAGCGTCCGGAAGCTGCTCCTTGGCCTGTAGAGCAGAGTTCACGGTGCCGCTCAGGTCGGTAGAGACGTGAATGGATACTACCTGATGGCCAGCCTCTGCCAGGCCACGATATGCCTCCAGGAAGACGCCTGGCGATGGCTGCGACGTGGTAGGTAGCTGGGACTCCGAGGTGAGACGCTGGTAAAAACCGTCGGTGTCCATGTCCAC
Organism: Dehalococcoidia bacterium; assembly: GCA_965248595.1. Lineage (GTDB taxonomy): Bacteria > Chloroflexota > Dehalococcoidia > Lucifugimonadales > SHYF01 > SHYF01. The sequence continues at coordinate 27,912 of CBDFJM010000001.1, read as the reverse complement.
GCCATCCCGGAACGTCTCCTGCCCAAAGTGCACGTTGCACGGAACGACAGTGATGGCAAGCTCCTCGACTACTTCCAGGGGCAGGTCCGCGGTGCTATCTGTAACGATTCTTACTGCCATGACATCTCCTTCAACCATCCCCCTGCCCCCTTCCTATCCAGGAAGGGGGATAAGAGGTATATCTGGGGGATACCCCCAGACCCCCATCAGAAGGGGCAATGCCCCCTCTGGACTCCCCATGATTTGAAATCGCCGAACGCGTTCCTACCGGATCTCTGCAAGCACAACCTCACTCTATGGACACCAGGTAGTCGTAGTGCGGCTGGCCACCAAAGACCACCTCCAACTCCACACCAGGACAGCAGGAGCGGAGGCTGTCCGCCGCTTCTTGGGCCTCCTGCTCCTCTGTGCTACCACCCCAGTAGAGAGTGATCAAAGCGCCGGGGCCGGGCGCGGCAAATAGACATAGCTTCTGGATAGCTTCGACAGTGGTCGCGCAGGATGCCACCAGCTTGTCGTCCAGCATAGCTATGGCGTCGCCCTCCCGTACGCTGACTCCACCCACCGAGGTAGCCCGCACAGCTCTTGTTACCTCTCCAGAGCGCACGCCTGCCACGGCCTCTTGCATCTGGGCCAGGTTGGTGGCCGCATCCAAGTCCGGATTGAAGGCCAGAAGGGCGGCCACGCCCTGAGGGACGGAGCGCGTAGGCACCACGTGTAGCGGCTTGGGCGAAACCGATGTCGCCTGCTGAGCGGTGCCGACGATGTTGGGGTTGTTGGGAAGCAGGATGACCTGTGCCGCGCCGGCCTGGGCAACGTGGTCAACCATGTCCCTTACGCTGGGATTCATGGTCTGCCCGCCGGGGACGATGCCTATAGCACCCAGGCCGCGGAGGACTCGTAGGATGCCTTGTCCCGCGGCCACGGCAACAACTCCCAGAGGCATCGTCTCCTGCTGGCGCTCCCGGTGCAGTTCCAGAAACTCCTGGTGCTGGTCGTCCATGTTGTCAATCTTCACCTGGGTCATGCTTCCCACGGAGATAGCATAGCTGATGAGCGCCCCTGGGTCGTAGGTATGCGCGTGCACCTTGACAGCAGTGGTGTCGCCCACTACAACGGTGGAGTCGGCCATGGCAACCATGCGGCCTCTCACCACGTCCACGTCCAGGCCGCTTCCCTGGAGAAGGAACTGGGTGCAGTAGCCGTACTCCTTCTCCTCGGTAGCCGTCAGGTACATAGCGGCGGGCGCTACCCGTCCAACGTCCACATCCAAAGGGGCCGTCTCTTCACCGCACAGGTAGCAACGCATACCTTCCATAATGGCCACCAGGCCCAGGCCGCCGGCGTCCACTACCCCCGCCTCCTTGAGCACCGGCAGCAGGTCCGGGGTCTCCGCCAGAGCCTTGCGGGCCGCCTGGCAGGCCCGTTCCCACACCGCAACTGGGCTCAGTTCCCCGCCAGCCGCCGCTTCCTCTGCCCCTCTGGCGGCCTCTTTGACCACGGTGAGGATGGTCCCCTCCACCGGGTTGGTCACAGCCTTGTACGAGGCATCGGCGGCACGTTGCAGCGCGCGAGCCATCTCAGGCCCGCCGAAGGTGTCCACACCGGCAAAGCTCTGGGCCCATCCGTGGAAGAACTGCGACAGGATGACGCCACTGTTACCCCTGGCACCCATGAGGGTGCCCCTGGCTATGGCCGTGGCCAGCACGCCGGCCCCGGCGCCCTCCAGCCCTTCCAGCTCCTCGTCCACGGCCTTGAGAGTCAGGAGCATATTGGTGCCGGTATCACCGTCGGGGACAGGGAAGACGTTGAGGGCATTGATGGAAGTGACGTTCATCTCCAGAGATGACCGCGCGGCCATGAACATCCGCCGAACGTCGTCGCCGGTGAGGATGGAGCTGGCGGATTGGGACTTGCGCGGCATGAGACCTCGCTTGCTCATCACTGGAAGCTATGATACTCTATTCTGCGGATTGTAACGAAAGGCCATAGAGTCGTCAAAGAGGAAGTTCCCATGTCCGAGTGCCAGGTCTGCGGCAAGAACGGCCAGTTTGGCCACAACGTCAGCCACTCCAAGCGGCGCACCAATACGCGCTGGCTACCCAACGTTCACCAGGCCCGCCTTCAGATAGATGGCCGGACGCAGCGCGTGCGGCTGTGCACCCGCTGCCTGCGTACCTACCAAAAGACAATGGCGTAGAGCCTGTTCGACCTTCAGCCCTTGGCCTGTCCCACGCTTCTCCTTAGCCGCTCCACCGCCTGCTGCACGCTCTCCCGCTCGTTGAACACGGCTGATCCTGCCACCAGCACTCGCGCGCCTGCCTGCGCCACCGATGCGGCTGTGGACTCGTTGATTCCGCCGTCCACCTCCAGCTCCACGTCCCTTCCCATAACGTCTATGCGTCGCCTCATGCGGTGGACCTTGTCCAGGGAGCCGGGAATGAAGACCTGCGCCGGAAACCCTGGGTTGACCGACATGACCAGCACCATGTCCAAGTCCGGCAACACCTCCTCCACCGCCGAAACGGGCGTTCCTGGATTGATGGCCACGCCCACTTTGACGTCCGCCTCCTTGATCTGATGCACCACCCGGTGCAGGTGCGTACACGCCTCGGCGTGGACGGTGAGTATGCTGGCGCCAGCCTCGGCGAAGGCCTGGATGTGACGCTCCGGCTCCACCACCATCAAGTGTACGTCCAGGGGTAGCGTTGTCGAGGACCGCAGGGCCTTGACCATGGCGGCGCCGAAGGTGATGTTGGGGACGAACTGGCCGTCCATGATGTCCACGTGTATGTAGTCGGCGCCAGCCTTGGTGGCTTCGGCCACGGCCTCACCCAGCCGCGCGAAGTCCGCCGACAGGATGGAGGTAGCTATCTTGATGGTGGGGTTGGCCATTTTCTCTAGCCTGTATCGCCCTTTGATAGTGTGTCCATTGCCTGGGCCAAGGAGCGCTCCACCTGGCCGGGTGCGGTCCCGCCAGGCACGTCCCTGGCGGCGATGGACGTTTCCAGGGTGACCTGATACACGTCCTGGCCAAAGTGCGCCGAGAAGCCCCGGTACTCCTCCAGGGTCAGGTCTTTGAAGAGCTTGCCTTGTGCAGAGGCGTACTCCGAGAGCTTGGCCACGATGCTGTGGGCCTCCCGGAATGGGACGTCCTTGGCCACCAGGTAGTCGGCTAGGTCCGTGGCCAGTACGTAGCTTTCCTCCGCCGCCTGCCGCATTCGTTCCGTGTTCACACGCATGGTTCCCACCATGCCGGCCATCACCTCCAGGGTGGACTGAAGGGTGTCCACCGTATCAAAGAACCCCTCCTTGTCCTCCTGGAGGTCGCGGTTATAGGTGAGAGGAAGCCCCTTCAGCACTGTGAGCAGGCCTATCAGATTGCCGTAGACCCGGCCAGTCTTGCCCCGAGCCAACTCCGCGAAGTCGGGGTTGCGCTTCTGTGGCATGATGGAGCTGCCCGTGGTGTACAGGTCCTCCAAGCGGATGAAGTCGAACTCCTGGGAAGACCAAATCACGATTTCCTCCGCCAGGCGTGATACGTGGGCCATGCAGAGTGCGGCATCGGCTATGTACTCCACCAGGTAGTCGCGGTCGGAGACGGCGTCCATGGAGTTGTCGCTGATGCGTGAGAATCCCAGCTGCCGGGCCAGGTACTCCCGGTCCACCGGATAGGGGACACCCGCCAGGGCGCCGCTGCCCAGAGGCAGGACGTCAGCACGATGGTGGCATTCCTGGAACCGCTCCTTGTCTCGCTGGAGCATCTGGAAATAGGCCAGCAGATGGTGGGCCAGTAGCACCGGCTGGGCGCGTTGAAGGTGAGTATAGCCAGGGAGGAGCACGTTCTTGTTGGTCTGGGCCATTTCCAGGAAAGCCCGCTGGAGATTGCTTACGCGCACCACCGTCTCGTGTATGGCTTCCTTGGCGTACAGGCGCATGTCCACGGCGACCTGGTCGTTGCGGGAGCGAGCGGTGTGCAGCCGCCCAGCGGCGTCGCCAATCTTCTCGAAGAGCCGGGCCTCGATGTTCATGTGGATGTCTTCGAGCTCCTCCTTCCAAGGGAAAGTGCCGTCGGCGATCTCTGCTTGAATGGCCACCAGCCCGTCCACAATGGCCTGGGCGTCCCGCTTCGAGATGATGTCCTGGCGTGCCAGCATTCGGGCGTGAGCCACCGAGCCAGCAATGTCCTGCTTATACAGCCGCCGGTCGTAGTGGATGGAGGATGTGTAGGTGGAGGCGGAGTCAGGGCCAACTTCCTTATCTGGTTCCAAGGGGGTCAGCTCCTCTTCCTCGCCTGCAGCGCGCTGGCTCGCAGCCTGTGGGCGTTTATGCGGATGAAGCCCGTGGAGTCGGTGGGGTCAAATCCGCCTGCCTCCTCCATGCTGGACATAGCTTGGTCGTACAGGCTGACAGGAGACTTGCGCCCCTTGATTGTAACGTTGCCCTTGTACAGGCTCAGGGTCACCGTGCCTGTTACGTACTGCTGGCTTTTATCGAACAGGCCGCGCAGCAGTTCCGTCTCCGGCGAGAACCAGAGGCCGTTGTAGACCAACTCCGAGAAGCGAGGCATAAGCGAGTCCCGCAGATGCATCACATCTCGGTCCAGTGTGACGCCCTCCAGGTCCCGGTGGGCCTTGTGCAGGATGGTCCCGGCAGGCGTCTCGTACACGCCGCGCGACTTGATTCCCACAAACCTGTTTTCCACCATGTCCTCCCGGCCAATGCCGTTCACGCCGCCTACCTGGTTCAGGTAGGCAAACAGCGACAGCGCCCCCGAGTGGACGGTGCCATCGCTGATATTGTGCACCTTTACGGGGTTGCCTTGGCTGAACTCTATCTGAAGTTCCGTCTCCCGGTTGGGGGCACGGTGGGGTGAGCGGGTCATCTGGAACATGCTCTCCCTGGGCCGGCGACTGGGGTCTTCCAGCTCGCCTGCCTCGTAGCTGATGTGCATCAGGTTGGAGTCACTGCTCCAGGGCTTGCGGCGAGTGGCCTTCACCGGGATGCCATTTCTGCGGGCGTAGCGCAGCATGTCCGGGCGGCCCTGGAACTTCTGTAGGAACACAGGATCCCGCCAGGGGGCGTAGACCTCAAGCTCCGGTGCCAGGGTGTTGTAGGTGAACTCGAACCGCACCTGGTCGTTGCCCTTGCCCGTGGAGCCGTGGGACAGCACCTGGGCCTTCTCCTTGTGTGCGACCTCGACCTGGGCCCTGGCAGTGAGCGGTCTGGCCAGGGAAGTGCCCATGAGGTAGCGGCCCTCGTAGACAGCGTTGGCGCGGATGGCGGGGAAGATGAAGTCGGTGACGAACTCCTCCCTCAGGTCCTCCACGTAGGTCTGGGTAGCGCCCATCTCGCGGGCCTTCCCTGTGGCCTCTTCGTCCTCGCCCTGGCCCAGGTTGGCCATGAAGGTCACTACCTGGTGCCCCTGGCTCACCAGCCAGTGCAGGATGACAGAGGTGTCCAGCCCACCGCTGTAGGCCAGCACTATTTTCTTGGGTTCAGGCATTGTCTAACGCCTTACCCAGTCCACTCTCCAGTCGCTCCAGTCCCTGGTCTACCTCCTCCTTGGAGATGGTCAGAGGCGGCATCAGTCGGATGGTGTTGGGACGAACGCCGTTGAGCAGCAACCCCTCCTGGTTGCAGGCGGCTAGCACCTTGGCAGAGATGTCATCCTTGAACTCTACGGCCAGCAAAAGCCCCATGCCCCGGACATCAGTGATGTAGGGGTGGCGGGACTTCAACTCATCCAGTCCATTTTTCAGGTACGCCCCCATAGTCTTGGCCTGGGAAGGTATATCGTTGTCTATAGCGTACTGTGCGGAGGCGTAGGCGGCGGCACAGGTGAGGGCGTTGCCGCCAAAAGTGGAGCCGTGGTCGCCGGGTTCAAACACAGAGGCCCGCTCCTTGGCCAGGAAGGCGCCAATGGGCACGCCACCGCCGAGGCCCTTGGCCAGGGTTATAACGTCGGGCTCCACGTCGAAGGCTTGGTAGCCGAAGAGGGTGCCCAGGCGGCCCAGGCCCGTCTGGATCTCGTCGAACATCAGAAGCAGGCCCTGTTGGTCGCACCATTGCCTCACAGCCTTCAGATACCCTTCGGCGGGCACGTTGACGCCGCCCTCTCCCTGCAACGGTTCCAGCAGCACAGCGCAGGTTTTGTCGTTGGTGGCTCGGCGTATGGCCTCCAGGTCGTTGTACTCCACGTTTACAAACCCTTCGGGTAGGGGTTTCCAGTTCGCCTGGTAGTGAGGCTGCCCGGTAGCGGCCACCATGGCCAGGGTTCGCCCGTGGAAGGAGTTGAGGGCGGTGATGACCTCGTAGGCTCCGTTGCGGTGCAGCCGTCCGTACTTGCGGGCCAGCTTTGTCGCACCTTCGTTGGCCTCCGTGCCGCTGTTGCAGAAGAATACCCTGTCCATGCAGCTATTCTCCACCAGGATCTGCGCTAGCTGGAGTTGCGGCACGGTGTAGAACTGGTTGGATGTCTGCATGAGGGTGGCCGCCTGAGCGCGAATGGCATCCACTATGACGGGATGGCAGTGGCCCAGGTTGTTCACCGCCCAGCCAGCAGTAAAGTCCAGGTACTCTTTGCCGCTTTCATCCCACACCCTGGTGCCCTGCCCGCGGACTATGGTCACGGGCTGGCGTCGGACGGCCTGCATGTAGTACTTGCGCTCTACCTCTTGCCAAGAGGTCATATCTGCTCTCCCTGAAGGATTTCGGCCAGTTCACGCACCGCCTCTTCCAAGCTGGTGATCCCATCCTTCAGATGCTGGAGCGTTTGTTGGACGCGCTCCAACCGTTGGGCAGCATCGGATAGCGTGGGTGGTGGTTGTCCGGAGGGCGGCTGAGTCACAGGGATTGCAGGCTCGCCCAGGAGCGCAGCCAATGCACCATCGAAAGTTGGCTCCATGACGACCTTCTTGGATGAGGCCAGAACAACGCGCTTCAGTTCAGGAAGTGCAAGGTCTTGAGCCTGCAAGAAGATAGGCTCCACGTAAAGTATGGACTCGCCAATGGGAATCACCAGCAGGTTTCCACGGATTACCTCAGAGCCTGCCTGGCTCCATAGAGTGAACTGCTGGGAAATAAATGTATCGTTATCTATGCGAGCCTCCACCTGACTCGGGCCGTCAAGCTGTACACCGCGGGGGAATTCGAAGAGAACCAGCTTGCCGTAGTCAGGGTCGTCCATACGTGCTGCCAACCAGGCCACCATGTTGGGCTTCTGCGCCGGTGTGAACGGAAGGATCAGCACAAACTCCACACGCTCCTCATCCGGTAGTTTCATTATGACGTAGTAGGGTTCCACTGCTTGCTGCTTGTTAACAAAGACCTCCTGAGGGACGCTCCACTGGTCTTCTTTGTTGAAAAACACCGTGGGATCGGACATGTGGTACTGGAGGTAGGTGTCCGCCTGGACGCTAAAGAGGTCCTCTGGATAGCGAAGGTGAGCCCGCAGGAAAGGCGACATCTGCTCCAAGGGCTTGAACAGTTCTGGAAAGACACCCATGTAGACTTGTACTATGGGGTCCTCTGGGTCAATCACGTAGAACTCCATGGTGCCGTGATAGGCGTCAACTACTATCTTCACGCTGTTTCTAATGTAGTTGAATGACCCGTTGAAGGGGCGGGAATACGGATATCTGTCTGTAGTGGTGTAGGCGTCCTGGATCCAAACCATTCGGCCGTCCTCCACCACCATGTATGGGTCCCGGTCCAGCATCAGGAAAGGCGCAACCTTTTCGATTCTGTCCTGAATGTCGCGATTGTACTGGACCCTGCTCTCGCCCGTGATCTGGCTGCTTATGAGGATGTTGATGTCGGCAAACTGCAAGGCGTAGGAAATACGACGCAGCGGACCGCTGAGTTGTACACCACCATCTCCAGCGTACCTGACATATATGGGAAGGTCCTCTTCCGTAGGACGGTCAAACTCCGCCTGGAGGCTGTTGACTATAACGTAGTTGCTTGTGTTCTCGCCGTAGTAGACCTCTGGCCTGGTGATCTCTATTGGACCCTTGGGGGGAATGTCCTGGACGAAGAACACTGGCTTGCCGTCGCCGGTGAACTCCGTTACAGGGCTGGCTGCAGCGCCGTACCCGTGGGTGTACTGCAGCCGCTGGTTGACCCACCGCTGTGCTTCAGGGGGCAGGTTTTGAGGGTATAGCTCGCGAGCGCCAATGAGGACCTGCCGGTACTCGCCGTCTACTACGTACCGGTCCACGTCAACGTCCTTGAAGTTGTAGTACAAACGTAGATGCTGGATCTGGTTATAGACGTCCATAAGCGGTAGAGGGTCCCACAACCGGACGTTGTTGATTGTTGCTTGGTTGGCCTGTACGTCCTCCACTGAGACCTCCGACTGCGCTGAGTAGCGTCGCTCCTCCACTTGGTCCAGGTCAAACGCGGCCCTGGTAAACTCAATGTTCCTGGCTATATAGATCTTCTCTTGTTCCAGCTCACTTGGGTCCACGGTGAAGCGCTGCACGAAAGAGGGGTACAGGTTGCCCACAAGAATGAAGGAGCCAACCCATAGGGCTACGGCTCCGATAAACAGGCGGGTGCCCCGGGGCCCCCGTAGCGCGGGCAGCAGAGTAGCCAAAAGGAGGATGCCGGCTGCCACCGCAACGGCGGTAAGAAACAGCTGGGCCGGCATCCTGGCATGAATGTCAGTATAGGTGGCCCCAACCACGGCACCACTTTCGGAGAAGAGCAGGTTATAACGGTTTAGTAAGTGACTGAACGCCAGGTCGAAAAATATCAAGCTCCCCAGAGTCGCCAGATGGCCTCTAATCCAAGGCGTGACCGCAAATGGTATGCCGCGCAGCGAATAGTGGGCAATATACACCAGCCCTGTGGCCACTATAAGCACAATGAAAGCAGTCAGAAACAGGCTCTGAATCATCTCCAGCACTGGGAGCGTGAAAACGAAGAAGGATATGTCATTTTGGAACACCGGGTCCAGTATGCCAAAGGGCGTGGTGTGCGCAAACCTGAGTACCAACTCCCAGTTGCTGGAGGTAGCAACCCCTAAGACGATGCTAAGGATCAATGCAGCAACTATGATCCCCACCACCAATAGTCGGTCCAGCCAGCTTAGGAATTCTGCGGGCAGTGGCAGTATGGACTCCCCGCGGGCACGGCGCCGCGCCAGGATGACGCTTGGCGTTATCAGCAACGCAAACAGTCCGGCCCCGACAAGAAACATCCATACGCGCGTCCACAGAATCGTGGTAAATACGCTCAGAAAGCTAACGTTACTGAACCATAGCCAGTCGGTAAATATGGCTCGCGCAACGTTGAGGCCCACCAGCAGAATAACAACGCTACCAATTACCAGGCCCAGCTTAATCCATGCGCCTGCCTGTCCAGGCAACTCCAAGGCACCTTCCCAGCCAGCAAATGGTGGAATCCCGCCGTTTTCACGCACGCTAGTTCACATCCTTTCCTATGCCGTCCCCGTCAGCCACGTGCCGCCACCTTGACCGTTGATGGCATCCAGCAGTGCCTGCGGGAGTCGTCCGTCCAGTATACGGGCCACGGGCACCCGCTCCAGGGCCTTCACGCAGGCCTCCAACTTGGGAATCATACCGCCGTCCGCAGTTCCCGATGAGATTAGACCTCGTACCTCCCTGACAGTTACCCTCTGTATCAGGCGCTTGGAAGAGTCCAGCACCCCCTCCACGTCTGTGAGAAAGACCAGGTTGTCCGCATTCAGAGCCCAGGCCAGATGGCCGGCGGCGGTGTCTCCGTTGATATTCAACAGTGTACACTCATTCTCGGCCTCCTTGGGCAGATGGATGCCCACCGGAGCCACCACTGGTATGTAGCCTGCCCGCATCAGCTCCAGCACGGGTTCCGGGTTTACACCCACCATATCCCCAACCAGCCCCAGTTCCGGGTTGGCCGGCCTGGCTTGCAGGACACCCCCGTCGGCGCCGCTGATCCCTACAGCCCGCCCGCCCAGAGCCATCACCCTTGCCACAAGTTGCTTATTGATAAGTCCCGCCAGCACTGCTATCACAATCTCCAGGCTGGGCGCATCGGTCACCCGAAGCCCACGCACAAACCTCGGGGTCAGGCCCTGCCGTTGCATCCACTGGCTGATGGCGGGGCCTCCGCCATGCACCACCACTGGCCGGCACCCCTGCTTTTGGAGCGCTACCAGGTCCTGGAGCGATGTATCGGACGCTCCCAGGGTGCTACCACCTATCTTGACGACAATTGGCCTGGAATTGGCAAGCATGAGGTAGCCTACTCAGACAACTGGTTGATCTTGTGAAGTCAGGGACATGAGTGCTAAGTGGTGTAGGCGCTGTTGAACGTTACGTAAGCCTCGCTGAGATCGCATCCCCAGGCAGTGGCCTTCCCTTTGCCCAGGTGGAGATGGACCCGAAAGGACAACTCTGGGCTTCTCATCTGGAGCACCACGGCGTCCTTGAAGAACGGTATGGGCACCCCCTTCTCCATAAGACACACGTCGTTAACGTAAAGGGCCAGCCGCTCTTCCCGCACGTGAGCGCCGCTGCGTCCCAGGGCACCAATGATACGCCCCCAGTTGGGATCATTGCCGTGGACGGCGGTCTTGACCAGGTTGGAGTTGGTGATGGTCCGGGCTGCCATGCGCGCCTCTTTCTCGTTCCTGGCGCCTTCCACTATGACCTCAAAGAGCTTGCTGGCCCCTTCGCCATCCCGCACTACCTCTTTGGCCAAATAGACACACAGCTCGGTGACGGCCTTGTGGAACAGCGTGGCTCCCTCCGATTCCTCGTTTAGGACCGCGCCACCGGCAGCCCCGTTTGCCAAGACCATCAGAGTATCGTTGGTGCTGGAATCGCCGTCAATGCTGATCATGTTGAATGAGCGGTCGGCGGCGTCCTTTATTACCCGCTGGAGAAACAAGGCTTCCACAGGGGCGTCTGTGGTTAGAACGGAGAGCATCGTAGCCATGTTGGGGTGGATCATCCCGGAGCCTTTGGCCACGCCGCCAATGGTAACGGTGCGCTCTCCAGAGTCGTAGGCCACTGCCGCCTCCTTGGGTCGTGTATCGGTGGTCATGATCGCCCGGGCAAAGGCATTGCCACCCGAGGGAGAGAGCTGAATCTTCGGTAAAGCAGCCCTGACCAAGGCCATGGGCAACTCGACTCCGATAATCCCGGTGCTCAGGAAGGCGACCTCCTCTTCCGGCAAGCCGAGCTGCTCTGCCGTAAGCCTGACCACCTCCCTGGCGTCCTTCTTGCCCGGTTCCCCCACAGAAGTGTTGGCTATACCGCTGTTGGCCACCACAGCTCGCACCGCCCCCTTCTGAACGTGTTGCCTTGTGAGGACGATGGACGGCGACTTGATCCGATTGGTGGTGAAGACGCCGCCGCAGACGCATGGAAGAGTGGAGTAGACGATGCCCATGTCCAGCTTGTCCTCGGAGTATGTCTTCATGCCGGCGAAGGTGGCTCCCGCCTGGAAGCCCTGGGCACTGGTCACTGTGCCATTGTCGAGAAATCTGATTTGCTGGTTCATAGCTAGTTTCGTAACTCTCTCCGAGACAGCCCGAGTATAGCATAGCTAGGAACCTTGGGAAAGAGCGAGGGTACGCGGGCTGCTTTTACTTTGCGATGGGGGGCCACTTCACCGATTAAAGCAGGGGTTAGCTAAACCTAAACCTGGCACTTTAGTGCCAAGACAAGTGCTATCACCTAGAAGCAAAGAAGCAACCGGGACCGGTACATGGGTTCCATTGGAGGTTGGGTTTGAGTAGAATAACGGTATCCGAATATCTAACCCCTAAAGAAAGGCTACAAGGCAGATCAATATGGAGACAAAACTTCCAGCAAAGGCAGTGGAGCTACTTCGCAAACCGGTCCTCGCCCACATCGCAACTGTGATGCGCGACGGGTCGCCACAGGTTACGCCTGTGTGGGTGGACACCGACGGCCAGCAAATCCTGGTCAACACCGCCGAGGGGAGGGTCAAGACGCGGAACCTGAAACGCAACCCCCATGTTGCCATTTCAATGACGGACCCCGCAAGCCCGCAGGCAGGCTCGCTCATGGTCCGGGGCACGGTGGTGGAGATCACCACGGATGGCGCCGAAGATCACATCTCGTTCCTGGCCAGGAAATACACGGGCGCTGAAAGGTACAACAACAGGCGTGCCGAAGTGCGGGTGATACTGAGGATAAGGCCGGATAGCATCAGCGGTGGGGTTACCCGGGACTAGACGGCCGGGTACAAACAGGACATCACATGACTTCCACTATGCGGTTGTTGTCCACCATCACCGTTACCTGCTGGTTCATGTGCTGAGATATCCAGGCCAGGGAAACGTCCACCGCCAGGTCCAGCTTCCGCTCCTCCCCTTTGACGGTGAGGACCATTGCTGGCCCGTCCACCACTCCTACCATCTCGCCGCGCATCATTGTAGCCATACTGGAATACCTCCCGTATTCTTCGTCAGAAGCACTCCAATTATAACCCCCACAGCCGAAGAAGCCTCTATGTACTCTCCTGCACGGTTTGCAGATCTTTGTCGCCACGGCCGCTGAGGCATACCAGGATGATAGTGTCTGTGCTTAGCGTGGGAGCCAACTGCGCCACATACGCGATGGCGTGGGCAGGCTCCAGGGCTGGGATGATGCCCTCTGTCTCGCACAGGAGTCGGAACCCCTCCAGGGCCTGGGCGTCAGTCACCGCCACGTAGGTCGCCCGGTGAATGTCATTGAGATAGGAGTGCTCCGGCCCCACGCCTGGGTAGTCCAGCCCCGCCGATACACTGTGGGTCTCTCGCACCTGGCCATCGTCGTCCTGAAGTAGATAGGAGAAGGAGCCGTGGAGCACCCCAGGCTTGCCAGCCACCAGGGTTGCGGCGTGCCTGCCCGTTGCTATGCCTTCTCCTGCGGCCTCGACGCCTATCAAGCGTACCGGTTCATCGGCCAGGAGCGGGTAGAACAGGCCGATGGCGTTGCTGCCGCCACCCACACAGGCGATGGCGTAGTCAGGCAACCTGCCCGTGGACTCCAGGGTCTGCTCACGGGCTTCAATGCCTATCACCGATTGAAAGTCGCGCACCATCATGGGGTAGGGATGCGGCCCTACGGCGCTGCCCAGCAGGTAGTGGGTTGTTTCCACGTTGGTCACCCAGTCGCGGATGGTCTCGTTGATGGCGTCCTTCAAGGTACGGGTGCCGCTGGACACCGGGCGTACCTCCGCGCCAAGCAGCCTAATGCGGTACACGTTGGGGGCCTGGCGACGCATGTCCTCGTCGCCCATGTAGACGATGCACTCCATCCCCAGCATGGCGCATACAGTGGCGGCGGCGACTCCGTGCTGGCCGGCGCCCGTCTCGGCGATGATTCGGCGCTTGCCCATGCGTTTGGCCAGTAGCCCCTGGCCCAGGGCGTTGTTGATCTTGTGCGCGCCGGTGTGGGCCAGGTCCTCTCGCTTGAGGTAGATTTGCGCGCCGCCCAGACGACTGCTCAGGTTGGCGGCGTGGTAGAGGGGCGTGGGACGCCCGGCATACGTCTTGAGGAGTGACGCTAGCTCCGACTGGAAGGCTGCGTCCTCTTGGGCCGAGGCGTAGGCAGCCTCTAGCTCCTCCAGCGCCGCCATGAGCGTCTCGGGCACAAAGCGGCCCCCGTACTCGCCGAAGCGGCCACGCTGGTCAGGGAGTGGTTGGGGTTCTTTCAAAGCTCTCATTTCAAAAGTCTTCCTCTTCGTCTTTCGAGGGGATCAGGACTGGTGGATTTGTTCACACGGCCTCCCATCCCCGCTCATGGTGAGCCAGTCGAACCATATGAGCGGGGATGCCAATGGGTTTTGATAATTCCCTTAGCCGGTTCCAATCCCCCCGTATCAACGCCTCCTTCTTGTGCCTAGTCCACCCTTTGATCTGCCGCTCTAACCTGAAGGCCTCATCTCTAGAAGCGAACTCCTCAGCGAACACCAACTGGACTGGCTTACGCTTTGACGTGTAGCCCGATATGTCACCTCTTTGGTGAGCCGCCAACCTCCTCTGTAAATCATCTGTATGGCCGGTGTAGTATGAACCATCTGAGCACAGTAGCATGTAGACATAGAAGGACATATTGCAAACTTTCCTTGCCGCTCATTTCCTTCGACTGGCTCAGGATGAGCGGGAGAACTTCCCGCCACCGTCAAGAAAGCGGCCACGCTTGTCAGGGAAAACATTGGTTGTTCTCATACCTACTCCTCTGCGGCACGTGCCTGACTCACAAACGCCCTAATCTTCTCCGGGTCCTTCATGCCGTCGGTCTCCACGCCGCTGGAGACGTCCACGCCCCAGGGGCCGACGTCGCGCACCACCTTACCCACGTTCTCCGGCGTCAGGCCGCCTGCCATCAGGAACTGATGGAGAGGCGCCAGCTGCGCGGCGATGTTCCAGTCGAAGGTGGCGCCGGTGCCGCCGTGGGCATCCGCCACGTCGGGGTCCAGCAAGGGTAGTATGTTCACCGCTTCCAGTTTACCAAGAACGGCCTCCAGGGTGCTTAACACTTCTGGGATGCGCTGGCCCAGGGGAACGTGCACCGCCTTGATGACGGGGCGACTCAGTTGCAGGCAGTACTCTAGCAGCTCGTTGCCGCTGAGCTGGGCCATGTCCAGGTCGCAGTCGTCGAGGATGCGGTTCACCTCTTCCAGAGGTTGGTCGGCGAAGATGCCAACCAGCCTTGGTCTGCCGCGGCCATGCTTCTGCCGGTACGCTCTGACTATCAGGTTGGCCTTCTGCTCCGAGAGGCAGCGCCGTGCACCTGGGACAAAGTTCAGGCCCACGAAATCTGCGCCAGCCTCGGCTGCGGCCAGGGCGTGCTCGGTCTCCTGGATGCTACATATCTTGACGCGGATCAAGGACCCTTACTCCCTGTGTCCCCCTCACCCTCGGAGGGAGACGGGGAACGAAAAGGGTATGGGGAACACCCCCAGACCCCCGCCGGAGAGGGCTTTGCCCTCTCCGGCCTCTCCCGAACAGATGACACCTTATTGTACAGCAGCCAACTCCCGGACCTTGGCGGCAACGTCGGGCCACGCGGTGGCCTGCATTGCTCTTCTGGACAGCGTTTACGTCGCCCAGGAGTCGCCAAGGGACCGGAAGCTCCGAAAGTCGGTCATGTTATACCTGCTGAATGTCCGCCTTGGTCAACGGGCGCCCCACAAGTATCGCAAAATCTAGCTGCCGCCATTAGGCCACTTCCACAACGTTGGCAGTATGCTGGCGTTTGACTAACCACCCTATCCCCCAACACACCTAGGCCACGTTCCAAACGCAGCTCATACGTTACGGATAGCGTCCCTCCTGGTTTGACGATAAGCATGTAAATGAAAACCAAAATACCGATGAGAACAATGACATTAGAAGGGCCACCAGAAATGCGCCGCAGCCCCACGAACCGGGTGCCCAAACTTGTGCCGTTGGGTCATAACCTTGCGCTGCCATCTGGGCAGAGTCAGTTTGAAAGGCTGCTGTCGCCTGCGCTAGGTTTCCTCTATAGGTTTTGGTGACGACCCGATTTCGCATTTCAAACGTCCTCCGCTCACTTGAATAGCTTTCGTGAGCCGTGCCCGGTTGCCTCTCCAATGGCCCGCCTTCTGATTGAGGCGGCCCTGAATCTGGCCGACCTGACCGAGTCAAGGCCAATTTGGCCTGTCCCACCTCTCCTACTAAGATTGCCACCTCAGTCAAGATACAAGCAAGCGGTACAAGACTGGGCACGTGCTGTTCATACCCACGCCAGCTCACACACCTTGGCGGCCACATCAGGCGATGTTATGAGGGCTTCGCCCACCAGCACTGCGTTGACTCCGGCCTTCTTCATGCGGGCCACGTCATCCCTGCTGTGGATACCGCTCTCGGCCACCACGACCTTGCCCTTGGGTATGAAAGGCCGCAACCGCTCCGCCAGGCCCATGTCCATCTGGAAAGTCTTGAGGTCGCGGTGGTTGATGCCGATGATTTCAGCCCTGGCGTCCAGGGCCGACTCAAGTTCCGTTTCGGAATGCACCTCCACCAGCGTCTGCAACCATATAGACTGCGCGACGCCAAGTAGCTCCCGTAGCTGCGCCGGAGTCAGCATGGCCACGATGAGCAGCAGGGCGTCTGCGCCGCAGGCACGGGCCTGGTACACCTGGTACGGGTCGAATATGAAGTCCTTGCGCAGCACCGGCAGGCCGGCGGCACCCACCGCCTCCTTCACCAGCGCCAGGTGCTCCAGGCTGCCCTGGAAGTGGTCGGACTCGGTGAGCACCGAAATTGCGGCGGCACCGTTCTCTGCATACGTGCGGGACAGAGCTGCGGGATCGTAGCTGGGCGACAGAAGGCCCCGCGACGGCGACGCCTTCTTGCACTCGGCGATGAGGCGGATGCCAGGCCCCATGAGAGCGCCGGAGAGGTTCAGCGGCAGCGGCGTCTCTTTGGCGCGCCGCTCCATCTCCGACAGTGGCTCCTCCCGCTTCTGACGCGCTAGCTCCCGCCGCTTGGACACAAGGATCTGGCCGAGGATGGTGGGCATAGTAGTAGTTGTTATTCTGAGCGGAGCGAAGAATCTAGGGTATTTCCTATGAAACAATGGTTAGGTATTCAACAATAGTGTAACTGGTGCTCTAGCCCGCGCGCTTTAGATTCATTCGGTCGTCCTTCCCAAGAAGGACTCCCTCAGAATGACATAAAACTACCCCATCTCACGGGATATTGACAACAATTGTCGCATACGGGACTCATGTCAACGTCTGGCTTAGCTTGGCCAGGTCCTCCAGCTTCTTCATGGCAGCGCCGCTGGCGATGGCCTTTCTTGCCATGGCTACGCCCTCCCCGAGGTCACGGGCTTTATCGCCCAACACCAGTGCAGCAGCGGCGTTCAGCGCTACCACGTCCTGGGCAGGCCCGGGCACACCCTGGAGCACGCCGAGGAACATCTCCTGGTGGCGTTCCAGGGACCCACCCAGGATGCTATCCAGCGGCGAGCTAGTCAGCCCTACCTCCTCTGGCGTGATGGTATGCGCGCGCACCTTGCCGTCCATAAGCTCCCATACCCGTGTAGGCCCAGATATGGATATCTCGTCCAAGCCTTCCGTGCCGTGCACCACCATTGCCCGCTGCGTCCCCAGTTGTCCCAGCGCCAGGGCCATCTTCTCGCCCAGGCCAGGGTCGGCGACGCCCAGCAGTTGGGCATGAGCGCCCGCGGGATTGGTCAGTGGGCCCAGGATGTTGAACACGGTGCGAATGCCAATCTCCTGTCGCGGCACTGCGGCGTGGCGCATGGCCGGATGGAACACCTGCGCGAACATGAAACCGATGCCCACCTCGTCTATGCACCGCTTCACGCCCTCCGGGCTCAGGTCAATCTTGACGCCGTTGGCCTCCAGGATGTCGGCACTGCCGCAGGTGCTGGATGCGGCACGGTTGCCGTGTTTGGCCACCTTGATTCCCGCCGCCGCCGCAACGATGGCCGCCGCAGTGGAGACGTTCATTGTGTTATGGCCGTCGCCGCCGGTGCCGCAGGTGTCTACCAGGAAGCCGTCGGTAACGACTTTCAACGACTTCTGCCGCATGACGGTGGCCATGCCCGCGATCTCCTCCGCCGACTCGCCCTTGATGCGCAACGCGGTGACGAATGCGGCGATCTGAGCGGGTGTGGCTTCACCCTCCATGATTTCGTTCATGGCCTGGGCGGCCTCTTCGGCGGTGAGGTCTTTGCCTCGTACGATTTGGTCAATTGCTTCTCGGATCATGGTGGAGCCTCTTGCTAGATTGGGTAGGGGTCTTTGTTGTCTTTCAGCCACTGTGCGTAACCTGTATCCACAGCGGCTCGGGCGTGGACTATGGCATGAAGAGCACCCTGTATCCACGTAGGCATTGCATCTTCTCCAAAATGCAATTTGTGTCCCGAAGGAACGGCATGGCGTGCCGCAGTGTCCCAAGAATTGGCATCCTTCTTCAGACGGGTAAGGTTGACTTGTGGGACATCGACCTTAGCCCCCAAGTCTGACCAGCCGCACTCCAGACCCTTCTGAAGCCATTCGAAAGCTCGGAACATGAAAAGCATATCTTCTGAGGGAAGCTTCATAGCGGTATGAAGATCTTCTGCTGCCCGGCGAAGCCAATTATGCTGCGAAAACGCAGCAAACCAATCAGCAACGCTAGACCCCTCCTGTAAATCAGGCAGATTACCTAAGAGGAATGACGCTTCGAAAGGGGCGAATTCCAGCTTGCTAAGGAATGCACCTCCTTCTGGCTCAAACTGTACAAATTGACGCGCCCCAACTAATAGCGAGCATTCTAGTCGCCGACACATAAGATCGGCCTCAAAGCTCTCACCACCATGAGGGTTCTTGATCAACTCTCCAAAGCGCAAGAAATATGCAATATCGATACTCCCTCGAATCAGCCAGTCATTCCCAGTGTCCCTTTCGTGCATCTGAATCTGAACGTTAGGGATGGTTACATGGTGATGACGATGTCGATAGATTTTCAGAGAGATTTCCATGAAGTCTGTCCTGCATTCTCGGCTTTTCACAAGTGGTATGTTGGTTTTCCGTCATAAGTCATAGTTGGTCTAGGCGCACCCAATGGTCAATAACGGTACAAAACTCCGGGACGAAGACCCCCTGCTCCTTCATCCATTCCTTACCAAACCAACACCTTGCCCGCCTGGGTCACCGTCCTATTTCCGGCACAGACAGCCCACGGCAAATCTTCCGAGCCAGCCTGTCGGATATTTCAGAGTGCCTTGGCACCGCCTCTACCTCTCCGGTCTGCGGGTACATCCACAAGGAGTGAGAACGCCCTTCTCGTTTGAGATGGCAGCCATGCCTCCGGAGATGCCTCAGCAGGGCCTCTCGCCTCATTCCACTACGACTACTTCCTGGACGGCATCCTGGGGAATCCCACGGAGCCCATCTTCTCTCCGGTCCTCCAGAATCAGCGCGATGGCGTCTCGGAGACTTTGCAAGCTCTCTTCCTTGGTACTGCCCTGGCCGTTGGCACCGGGAATCTCAGGGCAGTAAGCTATATACCACTTGTCGTCTCGCTCAACAACGGCCGTAAACTCGTTACGCATTCCCATCCTCCATTGATCACCTGTTTAGCTCTCCCGTATTATACCTCCTACCCCTCCAGCCAGTTCCTCAGTAGCTCTTTGCCCGCCTGGGTCATGATGGACTCCGGGTGGAACTGGATTCCCTCCACGGGGTGCGACCTGTGACGCAGGCCCATTACAACGCCACTATCCGTCCAGGCGGTGACCTCTAGCTCCGGCGGCAGGGTGTCGCGATACACCGCCAGAGAATGGTACCGTATGCCTTCTAGCGGGTTGGGTAAGCCCCGGAAGACGCCCTTGCCGTCGTGTTGGACCATCGACGTTTTGCCGTGCATGATCTCGCCTGCCGGGCCCACGGTAGCGCCATAGGCATCGCCGATGCACTGGTGGCCAAGGCATACGCCTAGGATAGGCGTCTCCGGCCCGAAATGGCGGATGATGTCGTTGGATATGCCTGCCTCGCTGGGCGTGCGAGGCCCAGGTGATATGACTATCTTCTCCGGTGCCATGGCCTGGATGTCCTCCAGGTTGATGGCGTCGTTGCGTGCCACCTGTACTTCAGCGCCCAGTTCGCTCAGGTACTGGTACAGGTTGTATGTAAAGCTATCGTAGTTGTCTATGAGAAGGATCATTTTCTCTCCCCTGCGGGGGCTGCACCGCATACGTTCATATTTGCCCGCCCACCCGCCCTCGGACTGTGTCCGTACTCCCTGCGTTCTTGAGGCTCTCAGTTGGACGAGCTTATCATGAGCAAAAAAGAGCAGCGCGTTAATTGGAAGGAATCTCGCGCAGTTCAACACCAGGAGCAATTGCAGCATCTGACCGCTCAACGAACCACTTATAGAAGTCAACAGAAAGGTACATATAGCGTCGCTGGGCTTTTACTAAGCTGAGGTAATACAGGTCTCGCATAACACGAGCATGGCGGGTCCAGTTGCCAGCCTCGTTCTTATAGGAATAATCCTTGACCATGGCAACGATGCTCTCTTCGTAGACAGCGTCAAACTTCTTAAGCGCTGGCTCGCCATTCCACCTGAAACCAACCTTTAGCTGTTTCTCTTCAAAGCGCTCTCCGAACTCTCTTTCTAATGCTTTCTGCACCCTATTTTCAGCCGCGAGTCCCTGTTGCCGTTCTGCACGTGAGGCACTCATATTTCACCTCTCTCCCTCCGCAGCCTCTATAGCCCGCAGAAGTGCGCTGGCCTTGTGCAGCGTCTCCTGGTACTCGGTCTCCGGCACGCTGTCGTAGACGATGCCGCCACCCGCCTGGACGTGGGCCACGCCGTCCTTCAGCACGATGGTCCGTATGGCGATGGCGGTATCCATGTTGCCGGAGAAGCTGAAGTAGCCCACGGCTCCGGCGTATACGCCTCTCTGGTCCGACTCCATCTCCGAGATTATCTCCATCGCCCTTATCTTTGGCGCGCCCGAGACTGTGCCAGCAGGGAAGCAGGAGCGCAGGGCGTCGTATACGCTGAGGTCGGGACGCAGGTGTCCCTGGACATGGGATACCAGGTGCATCACATGGGAGTACCGTTCCACGTCCATGAGCTGCGTGACTTTGACCGAGCCTGGCGTGCTGACCCTACCAACGTCGTTGCGGCCCAGGTCCACCAGCATGATGTGCTCCGCCCGCTCCTTTTCGTCGGCCCGCAGCTCCTTCTCCAGAACGGCGTCCCGTTCAGGGTCCTCACCTCTGGGCCGAGTTCCGGCGATGGGGTGATAGTCTATGAGGCCGTCCTCCACGCGCACCAGCATCTCCGGCGACGCCCCAATGACATGAAAGTCGTCCAGTTGCAGGAAGTACATGTAAGGCGATGGATTGATGGCCCGCAACGACCGGTACAGGTCAAATGGGGCCACCTTGGTGGGTCGAGACAAGCGCTGGGACAGCACCACCTGGATGCAGTCGCCTGCCTCGATGTACTGCTTGGCTCGCAGGACGATAGCCTCGTGCTCCTCCTGAGTCATGTTGGATGCGACTTGCGGAGCCGTACCAACCGATGCCGTTGTGGAAGGATGTCGCGCGGCCAGGGGCTGTGACAGCCTCTCTATGATCTCCTCAATGCGCTCCGTGGCACGGGCATAGGCTTGCTCCACTCCGTCGTCCAAGTGGGCATGGCTGACCACTCGTATCTTGTGCTGGAGGTGGTCGAAGACCAGCAGCGTATCCGTGAGCATGAACACTGACTCCGGGAGCCGCAAAGTATCACGACGGGCCAGGGGCACACGAGGCTCAAAGTAGTGCACCGCATCATAGCCCAGGTAGCCGACCATGCCACCGTGGAACCGTGGCAGGCCGGGGACAGGCACCGGCCTGTACTTGGCAAGGGCCTGCTGCATGTGCGCCAGCGGGTCTGTTGCTCCCAGAGGCTGCCCAGGCCCCGACTTCAGCACTGACGACGGCTCGGTGCCGATGAAGCTGTAGCGGGCAAGGCGTTCGCCTCCTTCAACGCTCTCCAGCAGGAAGGAGTACGGCCCGCGGGCAATCTTCAGATACGCCGACACGGGGGTCTCCAGGTCGGCGTTGATCTCCCGGTAGACAGGCACCAGGTTGCCGTCTTTGGGCTTGAGGGCGTTGACTTGGGCTAGGGTGGGGGAGTACATGGTCATCTGAAGTTCAATAAATTGCAGTTACTAACTACGCTCCAAAACAGTAGTGGTAGGGTGCTTCATGAGCAGTTCTAGCAAACCTTCTGGTACTAGGCGGGCTTGTCCGGACTGGAACTCGCTGATGGGCTTCCATAGGGCCTCAAAAGACTGCAATGAGCCGTCCTCTGTATCATCCTTACCATAAATGGAGGTTGTCTCGTACATCGCCCCATCTTTAAACTCTGCCCGATACACGAAAACTATCTCGTGCCCTATCTCACCTTCAAGTGTGAAGATGTTTTCGAGGACCCCCAAATACTCCAGGTTTATGACTTCCGCACCTATTTCCTCCCAAATCTCCCTCGTCACCGCTTCGCCAGCGTATTCACCAAACTCGATTCCACCGCCCAACGGTCGGTAATAAAGCGGCTGTTCCTTGGTCGAGTCATAACCCTCAGCGACAAGGATCCGCTCGTCCTTTCTAAAGACGCATATTGCTATTGGCCTGATTCGATTACTAGCCATAGGACGGGGTACCTTCTTTTCCTAACCGCTTATACAGCTAACAAGATTCTTCGTTGTCCCGACGTGTCGGGACTCCTCAGAATGACAGGGCCTGTGGTGGTCGCCTTCGCCTTTGTCATTCTGAGCGAAGCGAAGAATCTTGTTGGCCTTCAGACACGTTTGGCTTTCGCCCAACGGTAACTCTCTCAAACCATGTCTCACTCAAGTCATCCCATTCCGGGTTGAACGACTCTATCAGTG
This sequence comes from Dehalococcoidia bacterium, assembly GCA_965248595.1. GTDB lineage: Bacteria > Chloroflexota > Dehalococcoidia > Lucifugimonadales > SHYF01 > SHYF01. The sequence continues at coordinate 5,515 of CBDFJM010000001.1, read as the reverse complement.
CCACCTTTTTGCTGCGCAGCCACCCCTTGATCTGCTTTTCACGAGCTATGGCCGCGTTAACGTCGCTAGTAGCTTCATAATAGACTAGCCACGTGAGGTTGTACCTTCGGGTGAAGCCAGACAGTAGCTTATTCTTGTGCTCATAAGCCCTTCGTTGAAGATTGTCCGTCACACCAACATAAAGCCTCTTGGAAAAGCTTGACATGATGTAAGCATAGTATTCTTTCATCTCTGCGTCTTTCACGGCTGACAAGATTCTTCGGTCGTTGCACTCCTCAGAATGACATAAATGTGACGCCCAGAATGACGGGCTTACGCTTTCCCAAAGTACAGAACCCCCATCTTCTCACGCACCTCCAGCATGGTGGCCTCGGCCACCTTCTTCGCCTGGCGCGAGCCTTCCACCAGCGCTTCCCGCACCGTGTCCGGGCGCTCTTCGTAGTAGGCGCGACGTTCTCGTATGGGAGCCAGGAACCGGTTCAGCGCCACACCCAGCTTGTGCTTGACCTCCACGTCTCCCACACGGCCTGCGCGATACCGCTCCTTTAGGTCCTCCACCTCAGCCTTGTCGTCGTTGAAGGCGTCGTGATATGCGAAGACGGGGTTGCCCTCCGGATCGGCGGGAATGTCGGCGCGAATGCGCGTTGGGTCCGTATACATGCCGCGCACCTTGTGGTTGACTGTCTCCTCGTCGTCCAACAGGTAGATGGCATTGTCCAGGCTCTTGCTCATCTTGGCCTGGCCGTCGGTGCCAGGGAGGCGAGCCACTCTACCAACGAGACCTTGCGGTTCGGGGAAGGTCTCTCCAAACAGGCGGTTGAACCGTCGTGCAACCTCGCGCGTCATCTCAATGTGGGGAATCTGGTCCTCACCTACGGGAACCAGGTGGGCTTTGGGCAGGAGGATGTCCGCTACCTGGCTGATGGGGTAAGTGTAGAAGCCAACGGACACGCGCTCGCCTCCGCCACCCTCAAGTTGCTCCCGCTCCGCCTTGAGGGTGGGGTTGCGCTCCAGCCACCCCAGTGGGGTCACCATGGAGAGGAGCATGGCCAACTCCGCGTGCTCCGGCACGTAGCTCTGCACCACGAAGGTGCTCCGCTCAGGGTCCAGGCCCACCGCCAGCCAGTCCAGGGCCACGTCCGTCACGGAGCGGCCTATGCCTGGGATATCGTCCAGGTGGTCGCCCAGGGCCTGGTAGTCGGCTATAAGGAAGAAGCAGTCGTACTCTTCCTGGAGGCGCACCCAGTTCTCCAGAGCACCCACGTAGTGGCCCAGGTGCAGCGCCCCGGTGGGCCGCACGCCGGTTAGGATGCGCTTCCGTGTTGGCGAATTGGTCATGACTATCACGTTCCCAGAACTTAGTGAGGCGGCGGACTCCATCAACTCTCATTCTGCTCCTTAGAATCGCACTGAAGCAAAACAAAACCCCATCGCCGTAAGGGGCGATGGGGCTATTCGCGGTGCCACCCTTTTCATCCCGACGTGTCGGGACCTTGTTCCAGCGCCTGTCCACGGGTGTGGATCAACGCCTGGGCCTGTAACGATGCCCTTCCGGCAACGCCTACCTCCCGACTCGTCGGGACTCGGATTGCAGCTCCCGGGTCCATTCCACCCCTGCGCCTGGCGCCGGCTTCCACCTGCCCCGGCTCTCTGGGCCTCGCTGGGGGTCTACTACTCCCGTTCACAGCTTTTACCGTATATCTGTTAAGTGAGGCAAGTATAAGCAAGGCCTGGAAGCATGTCAAGGTGAACTGTGATGCTAGCGACTGAGCCGTGTGCCTAGAATACCGGTGACCTTTCCCAAATAATGGTAGACAGAATACCATCCGTGACGTATACTAGCTGCCAACGTTAGCAATGTTCCTAACATAAAGGAGGTGATGCTTATGGCAGATAACACAGGTAAGCTTCAAATGGAGATAAGGTACTGCCTAGGTTGAGGTTACCTCCCTATGGCGGCGTGGATCGCCACCGAGTTCTGGTCTGAATTCAAGGGTACGTTGGGAATCGCGCTGACCCCCGTGGACGGGGGCCGGTTAGAGGTTATGCTAGAGAATGAAACACTCTTCGACCGCAAGGTTGAGGGGGGTGAGTACCCTGGGCTGGATAAGGTTCGGGCCATGAAACGGACAGTCAGGGAGAAATTGGAACAGGTGGCCGTGCTCTCCAGTTGAAGCGGCCTTTACCTTAAACAAGGCGAAGAAGCGGGGCCCCGATGTCATCGGGGCCCCGCTTCGTTTTGTGGCCGGGGCACCGCGGTTGCCATCGCGCCAGCGCATATGGTTCAACCGACTCACCATGAGCGGTGGCAACACGTCTTCAGCGGTACAAGTCCATTTCCGGGGGCCGTATCATGTCTCGCACCTTTGATGTATTAGAAGGCTCGTACTTGTAGCCTCGTACTATCGCCACTGGCACCTTGTCCAGCTTTCCCATCACCAGCTCCGCCGTCGCCGCCAGCTCGTCCACCACCGCGATAACCGTCGCTGACAGCTCGTAGCCATACGGGTCCGTAAACCCCCGGTAGTCTAGCAAAATGGTGATGCCCGACGACCCAATAGCCACGTTGGTTACCCCATCCCGCCACGGCCTTCCCCACGTATCGGTGATGACCACCGCCACACGAAGGCCAGCGGCACTGTGTATGGCCTCGCGTATCCTCTCCGCCGACGCATCTGAGTCCTTGGGCAACAAAGCGACCATGGCGCCCGCGACGTTGGATGCGTCCACCCCGGCGTTGACACAGTAAAAGCCGTGTTTTGTCTCAGTAATAATGACCCCATTAGCCATGCGGGAGATGCGGCGGCTCTCCCCGAGCGCCACCTCGATGACGCGTGGGTCCCGTTCATAGGTCTCCGCCCAAAGCTCCGCCAGGGGAGAAGGGGTAACGGTGGAGAGGTCCACCAGATTCCCTTCTATTTTGGAGACCACCTTCTGAGTGACTACCACGATGTCCCCTTCCTCCAGAGGAGTGCCTTGGGCTTGAGCCGCCTGAAGCACAAGGGGGGCCAGGTCTATGCCTGGCGTGAACTCCGGCAGGCCTTCTACGGCTATGACTCTGATCTCTTTGGGCACTAGGCACCTTCCACACAAAAGCTGATTGCTATTATAGTCTCTTACGCCGCTCCGTTGTACCATTCGGTCTCAATCAGGTTGGCTTTGGCGACATCACCCGCTCACCCTGTGCGTGTCGGAGTGGATGAGCGGAGCACAGCCCATCTTGTTGTCACTAGAGCAGATTAGCTTCTAGGAGCAGTTGGCATTATAATCTTGGAATAGTTCTCAGGAGGTTGATTTGGACATATTCCGCAGCCTGCTCTTTGTCCCAGGAAACCGGGAGGACATGCTAGACAAAGCCTCCACCCTGCCAGCCGATGCCCTGGTCCCGGACATGGAGGACTCGGTCCCGGACAAAGAGAAACAGCACGCCCGCCAGTTGGTCAGAGAGGCGGTAAAGGCCCTGGCGCACCAAGGACAGACCGTCATCCCCCGCATCAACGCTCTGAATACAGGCCTGGCCAAAGAGGACCTGGCAGCCGTGGTATGCGCCCAGGTGTACGGCGTCACCGTGGGAAAGATTGACTCCCCCTGGGAGATCCGCCAGCTCTGCGACCTCCTGGACGGTCTGGAGTGCCAGGCCGGCCTCCCTCTGGGCCATACCAAGCTTATACCGTGGCTGGAGACCGCCAGGGCTATTGTAAACGCCTATCAGATAACCAGCGCATCGCCGCGCATCGTGGGCGTTGCCTTTGGGGCCGAGGACTTCACCAACGACATGGGTGTGCAACGCTCCGAGGATGGCGCACAGGTAGCCTACCCGCGCGCAGCCGTGACGGTGGCCGCCCAGGCCGCCGGCGTCCTGGCTTTCGATACGCCATACGTGAACTTCCGCGATAAAGAGGGGCTTGAGCGCGAGATACATTCGGTGGTACCCCTGGGGTTCAAGGGCAAGTTCGCCATCCATCCAGGCCAGTTGGATACCATTAACGACCTGTTCAGTCCATCGCCCCAGGAGATAGAGTACGCCCGTAGAGTGATAGCCGCTTTTGAAGAGGCGGAGTCCCGCGGCTCCGGCGCCACCTCCCTGGATGGTAAAATGATAGATGTGCCCGTGGTCAAGCGGGCACACAACCTCCTGGCCCTGGCGGACTCCATGTCACGGCGCAGGGCATAGAAGCTGCCGCGCATGAGCTACTCAATACCATCTCGGGACTACATCCTCCTTGAAGGCATGGCCTTCTACGCCTACCACGGCGCTAACCCGGAAGAGAAGGAGATGGGCCAGAGGTTTCTGGTTGACATCCAGGCAGAGCTTGACCTCACTGCTCCCGGGCACTCCGACAACCTGGCGGACGCCGTCAGCTACACCGGCCTGTACCATGCTGTAAAGGCAGTGGTAGAAGGGGAAAGGTTCAATCTGCTGGAGGCGGTGGCCGAGGCCGTTGCCCAGCGTATCCTGGCATCTTTTCCTCCTGTATCCGCTGTGCTGGTACGGGTGGCCAAGGTATCCCCTCCCATAAAGGGTGCCATCCTTGGAAAAGTGGCGGTAGAAGTGTACCGGCACCGGGGTGGCTAGGGAGCTAGGCGGCGAAGCACTCCCATCACTGGTGTGTGGTGTGCCTGCGTCTAGGCGTACCATTCACCAAAACCAACCTTGCATAACAACGTTTCAGGGCGGGAGGGTGGGAAGAAGACGTTGGTCTTGGCAGACTTCTAGTGTGAAGCTACCAACCCCAAGCAAACGGCACTTGCACTGTCAAAGCTGCCAAAGGAGAGTAATGGTTTTCCGAATAGCAGCCAGGCCACTCCTCATCCTTGTACTGCTGGCCGCCGTATTCCTGGCGGGCTGTGGTGGTAAGGCCACACCCACCCCTACCCCGACTCCAGAGGTCACTACCCTCAATCTGAGAGCGCTCCTGGGTACCAGCGACCTCGCCATAGGCGCAAACCGGCTTGTGTTCGCTTTGCTGGGGCCCACAGGAGCGCCCGTGAAAGCCTCAGGGGCAGCGGTGAGCCTCTCCTACGTCCAGGACGGCACTCCCATTCCCCAGGGTGAGGCGCAGGCCGTATTCCGCGAGTGGCCTGCCGGGCCAGGCGGTGTGTTCACTGCCCAACTGGATTTCTCAAAGGCAGGCACATGGCTAGCCCAAATCACGCCCGCAGATGGTGACATGAAGGAGGAGATAGCGCGGCTGGCATTCCAGGTTCAGGAGCAGAGCGCTACACCCGCTCTCGGCGCACCGGCACCCCCCAGCCAGAACCGCACATCCCGAGACGTGGCGACGCTCGACGAGTTGACCAGCGACCCGAATCCGGATCCTGACCTGTACGCCCTGAGCATTGCCCAGGCCCTGGAGATGGAGCGGCCCCTGGTAGTGACCTTTGCCACCCCAGCCTTCTGCAGCAGCGCCACATGCGGGCCACAGGTAGACGTGGTCAAAGACGTCAAGAAGGCTTACGGCAACCGCGCCGGCTTTATACACGTGGAGATCTACGACAATCCCAAGGAGATGCA